>NZ_LNCU01000137.1:954-1180 GCF_001542415.1 Bradyrhizobium macuxiense | reverse complement strand
GCATTGGTGGTGCGCACGCTCTTCCACTGGCTCGGCGGCAAACGTGCGAAGGTGAACAGCCGCTCGCCAGCCTCCTCCAGGCTGTCGGCCACGGCGCGATGTTTGAGCCGCCATTTGCGGATGAAGGCCCTGCGCCGGGTGGCGATCTGCTCGGGGGTCGTGGCATAGATCATGCCGTTGTAATCGGCGGTGATCTCCTCATGCAGGCGCTCGGGTGCGTGCGCCA
>NZ_LNCU01000137.1:0-899 GCF_001542415.1 Bradyrhizobium macuxiense | reverse complement strand
GGCCGCGATCGCGGCCTCAAGCCCCACCGCGCCATCGACGATGAGGAACTCGGGCCGCCGCAGATCACGACGGACGAGATCGTCGAGCACGGCCCGCCAGGCTGCGGTGCTCTCGCCGCCCATACTCTTGATCGACAGCAGTATCTTCTGGCCATCCGCGCGAACCCCGATCACGACAAGCAGCGAGATCGCGGTCGCCTTGCGGTCGAGCCGAACCCGAACCACGGTGCCGTCGAGGATCAGCCGCACGATCGGCTCCTCAGCCAACGAGCGGGCATTCCAGGCGTCCCAGTCGCTCTTCACCTTGCGCCAGACCCGGCTCACCGTGTCCTTGCCGACGCTGCCCGCGAACAGCGCGCCCAGCGCCCGACGGACACGGCGCGTGTTGGTGCCGGACAGGTAAACATTGGCGATTAATGCATCGGCCGCCAACGTACGCCGCTGGTAGGCCCGCAGCCGATGGCTCTTCCACTCCCTCGTCGTGCCATCGGGGCTATCCAGCCGGGCACGCGGTACCGCGATCTCGACGGGACCGAAGCTGCCGGTCAGCGACCGCGTTCGGCTGCCGTGTCGGTGGCCTGTGACGGCGGTGGAGGCTTCCTCCTGGTCAGCCTTCCTGTGTTCGTAGCGCGGTCGCGCAAGCAGCGTGTCCAGTTCGTCCCGGATCAATTCCTCGATGAACTCTCGTACCCGTTCCCGTACCGCTCCTTCGATCGGATCAAACCAATCATCGAAAAGCTGGGGAGCCGTCTCGCCGCCGTCCTGCGGCACATCCGTCTTCGTGATATCGCTGATCATGGCGTGGTCTCCGATCCGGCGTTCCAACGCCGGCTGATTCGAGGTTTGATCACCCCGGAGACTACGCCACCCTCAATTCCAACCAACTTCCGGACGGGACC
>NZ_LNCU01000136.1 GCF_001542415.1 Bradyrhizobium macuxiense | reverse complement strand
AACCTATGACTGAAACAACGCAAGACGCTGGCATGATCAGCGAGGAATTAGCGGCGCGCTTGCTGTGCGTCGAGACCACGGAACTCACGAAGCTGCGGCGGATGAAGATCGTCACGCCTGTGACGACAAGCCCTGTCAAGTATCGCTTGTCCGACGTGGTTCGCGAGTACGTCAAGCATTTGCGCGGCGAAAAAGCATCCGCTGCAGAGTGTGCGCAACATCTGGACCTGAACCGGCGTAACTTTCACGATTTGATTGATCGTGGGGTAGTCGGCCGCCAGCCTGAGCGTGGCTACGTGCTGGCCGATGTTCGCCTCTCCTATATCAGGCATCTTCGGGAGACTGCTGCTGGCCGGTCAGAAGCAGCAGACCCGATCGCATCAGCCCGTGCTCGCCTGCTTACGGCCAAGGCAGAGCAGGCGGAAGGCGAAGCCAAGCGGGCTAACTCCGGCTACGCGCCGATCTCAACCCTCAAGGTCGCCTTGGCGCGATCGATGACGGCATTACGCGAGCTTCTGCTCTCCACTCCCGGACAGCTCGCTCACAGGCTCGTCGGTCTGGACCGCGCCTCGATACACCGCGAACTCGATCGGCATATGCGCGCTGTTCTGAACTCGATCGCCGATGGTCACATTGCCCGTGCCGTTGAAGCTGGAGGGCCGGTTACTGAGGCTGAGAAGGCCGCCCATGAGGCGTCGCAGTGACCGATACCACTCGCTACACAACATCCGAGCCAGACGCATTCTCCGCAGAGGATGATCCCGGCGCAAGATCATACGATCACTGCCCGCGCATCACGGTTGATCATGGGCCAAGCCCGCGATATCCGCACCATGAGGGACGGCAACCCGATAGCGGCGATGCCATGGAACGCGACCGGATGGCGGAAACCAGTCGTCGGTTGCCATCTCTTGATGCCGCCAAACGTCTGCGCACTAGCCGCATGATGGCAAAATTGATCAGCGATCACGCCTCGCGACTGGTCATGTATCGGGCGGATGCAATGGACGAGCGCATCAAGCGGGAGTTCGTACCGGCTGCACGCTTTCTACTTGAAGACATGATCCCGCGAGCCGAGATCGCCGCCGCGATGGCCCGGTTCGTTGACCAGCTCAAGGATGCCATTTCGAGAAATCGGAAGGCCGGACGAAGGCGGATTTGACCGTACCACAATACCGAACTTCAATGAACTCAATGGCTTACGAAGGGTGATTTCCTGCCGCCCCCCATAGGTAGAGACCTCATTCAAACGCCAGCCAATTCGAAGGAACATCGTAAATGGGAATTTTTACCAACATCTTCTTGAGCACGGGCGACAGCTCCGTGCGCACCATTAAGCAACTCGCCGATCAGCTCGACGCCATGAAGGCCCGGCGCGCTGCAATGGCATCATCGATCACTGATGATCGCGGTGCGTTGATCGCTCTCGACGAGCAATCACAGCGCTTGTTCGCAGGCGGTGACGAAGCGGGTGAGGCGACGAGCCTCAAAAAGAGCGCTGCACTAAAGGACCGCATCAAGAGCCGCGAGACCGCGCTCAGCCTGATCGATGCCGAGATCGTCAAGGCAACTGCAGAGCATGCCGAAGCCGACAGGATGCAGCTTGCCGATCAGACCGCTACGGATAAGGGAGCCGCATTGAAGAAGCTCGCCAGCGCCACCGCTGCGACATCCAAGGCGCTGGCTGATCTCCGCAAGGCGTGCGAACCGCTGGTTTCGGACTCGTTTCTCGTCAGGCAGGTCAGTGATTTGGTCACCATGCTTCCGACCGACCTGCAGGGCGCTCTCGATCATGCCGAAGCCGAAGTCAATTCCCTGATCGACGGTCTCAGGAATGGCAGCATCGCGCCTCCGATGCAGGTTGAGCATGCTCCCGCTCCCGTCGAAGTCGTCGCGAAACCCGCGATCGAGACCCGCCGCATGCTGGTGCTCGCCGACGTGAAATGGCGGCACGGCACCGAAGTGAAGGCCGCAGCGAAACAGTCCACGGCTGATATGCCGACCGCTACCGCCGACAAGGCCGAACGTCTTGGCTATGCGTGTGCTGTTGGTTCTCCCGGATGGAAGAAACATAACGTCGGTCGTGGCATCGTCTCGCTTCATCCCACTGTGACCGGGATTGTTGATCTCGACGACGAGAACCTGCAGCAGATGAAAGTCGCATTCGGTTTCGATCAGCATCGTCAGGATGCTCAGATGGTTGAGCGGGTCAACGGCGTGATCACGCAAACCTTCGCAGGCTTCTGATCGGGATAAACAGCAAATGACCAACACACCTTGGACCGCACGGCGTAGCGCTGAGAAGCGTTTCGCTAAGACGGCAGCTTCGCCCAAATCGTTCAATCCATCCGAACGCACGGCGGAAGTCGTAATGAGTACCGGATCGCCAGTTGATCGCGGTCTGTACGTCGAGCGATTGAAAATTTCTCCCAGCTCCGTTGATCTCGGTCGCATGCAGCGCGGAGGCGTCGCACTGCTCGACTCGCATCAGCAATCTGGTTTGAGCAACATCTTAGGACGTGTCCAATCTGTTCGCTTTCAGAACGGCGAAATGATCGGCGTTATCGAGTTCGCCAAGACCCAGCGCGGCAATGATGCGATGGAATTAGTCGCAAACGGAATGGTCCCCGGAACATCCATCGGCTATGTCGTTTCCCGTTGGCGCTTCGAAGATGAAGAAGGTCGCGAACTTGATCCCGCTCACGATCGCATTCCGAGCGATGGTTCAGTGACTGCATGGGCGACCCGCTTCGAATTGATGGAGCTTTCGCTCGTTTCCGTTCCCGCCGACAGTTCAGCGGTCTTTCGAGCTGCAAGCGGTCATGTTGATCCGGAGTACAATCGCGATGCGCTCGCTCGTGCGGAAGCTCGCATCCGCATGCGTGCCCGTCAGCGCATGGTCGGTCGCATGGTCGGTCGCCTTATGAAATGATGCCATTACACAGCAGGGTTGCCGATGTTCGTGAAGCACACAGAGTTGCCTGCCACGAAGCCGCGCACGCCATACTTCGATGGTGCCACGGTCGCACAATCGATCGCGTATCTGTTGTGGCTATTCGCCAAGACGGTCGCACTATAAATGGTCGATGCTCTGGCGATATCGGCGATCTCGAAAGCGATCACGATTACTACTCTCGTATCGTTGAACTAGTCGGCGGCAACGCTGGCGAGGTTATCCATCTCGGCGAAGGTCGAGGGCTTCGAGGTAGCGATCAGCGCAAGGTCAATGACTACGCCGCATCTCTAACCGATAACGTCAATGCTCGATCATTGATCATTCGCGCTGCGGAGATCGAAGCAGAACATCTGCTACGCAAACACGAGCAAGCATTCCGCGCGCTCGTCGATGCCTTGCTTGCTCGATCCGTTTTGACCGGCAGACAGGTCACCGAGATCATCGAAGCAAACCAATAACGAACGCGGTGTAATTCGTCCCCAATACGTCGGACCATGGGGTCGTCTCCCTTGATCCGTGGGTGTACATCGCGTTTCGTTTGCTCCCGGTCGGGCGGCTCACGACCGGTGATGCGCAGCGGAGGCGGCGGTTTACCGCGCCGTCTCCGCATTGCGCTTCCCTTCAATTCAGTTTGGTTAGAGTGTTGCCTGCAGCGTTTTTCTTGGGGCGCATGCAGGAGTCGTCCTCATTCTAGCCTGAGCGCGGAGGCGATCGGTTAGCCTTTCCCGGTCGCCTCCGCATTTTTTTCAATCACAATCATCATCCCCACCTTTTGAGGATCATCCAATGTCAGAAGAAGTTAAAACCGAAGTTAAGTCCGATATCGAGTTTGCTTTGCGCACTCCTATCCTCGCATACGGCGAGGAGATTAGCGTTCTCAAGATCAGGAAGCCTATGGGCGCTGATCTCGTCGCCGTTGGCAATCCGGTGAAGTTCTCACCGTTCACCAGTCCGCCGACCGTAGAACACGATTACCCCAAGATCGTCGAAATGGCTGCACGTCTCGCGAATGTGCCGTCATCGTCGCTCACGAAGCTTGATCCAGAGGACTTGATCACTCTGGCATGGACGATCACGCCTTTTTTCGTTCCAGCTCTGTAGAGGCATTGGTCAGCTCATGCTTGCAGCTCGCGCTTATCTACAAGTGCGACCCGTACATCTTCCTAAATAAACCGGAAGATGAGATTGCAGAGCTGTATCGACAAACTGCAGAGCAGCTAAAATTGATGCAACAAAAGGAATGATACGTTGGGTGTTGAACAGGAAGTAATGAAGCTAGTAGCGGAGGTGGAGGACAAATCCTCCGACACGTTAAAGAAAATCCGCGAGTCCTTCAAAAAGTTTGGTCACGATGCCGAACACACACATGAGAGGGCAAGCAAGTCAGCGAGAGCGCACAGCAAGGAAATCCGAGAGCTTCATGAGCGGATGAACAAGCTCAAGGACTTCGCTGCAGACTCTGTTCTGCCGACCTTTGCCGCTCTCGGCATCAGCTTTGCCTCCGTTGGCGAAACCCTCGCAAAGTTTGTGGAGCATCTTCGCGGAGCTGGCGAAAGTTGGAAGGTATTCAACGACGCTGCGATCCGTGGTGGAGTATCTGCGCGCTTCGTTGGCGCAATGGGCGCTGCATTTCAAAGTCTCGGCATCGCGCCAGAGCGCGCGAACGCTGCAATTGCAGCTTTCGGATCGCACATGGACAAGATCGCCCGTCATGATCCCGAAGAGCTGAACGATATCAATCACCAGTTCAGCAACATGGGCGAGAGTATCGCTCAAGCGCTGGCTGGCGCTCGCACTCGCGCTGAACAGTTTCAGGCCGTGATGACGTTCATGGCCAAGCACAACGTTCCGCCAGACCAGAAACGCAAATGGCTGGAGTTTCTGGGTTTACCTGCCGAGTTCGCAACACGCAGTCTCAAAGACCTTAATGAAGCGATGAAGGAAGGCTTCAATTTCGAGAAAAACCATCCGACTAATATGAAGGTTCTGCACGATCTTGATGACGCGTTCACCAAGCTGGATATGAACCTCAAAGGTTTCGGCATCGACCTTACCAATGAATTTGGTGAGCCTGCCGCTCACATGATCTCTAACTTCGCGGCATCAATCGATAAGATCGGCGAGTCGCTTCGCAAGTATCACGAGGCTGGCACCAGCGGATTTGCCAAGGACTCTATCTTTGGTCGCCTCTTCGAGAAAATGACCGGCGTTCCCGGCAGCAAGATGACGCCTCAAGGTCGCATCGATGAAGGGTTTTCCGCCTTCGATCACAAGGCCGACGAAGATGC
>NZ_LNCU01000135.1 GCF_001542415.1 Bradyrhizobium macuxiense | reverse complement strand
AAACATGATTTGCGTGATCCTGCGTAGAAACGAAAACGGCCAGCAAATCGGCTGGCCGTGTTTTGTGATGATTAGTTCATGGTTAGCTACAGGATCAATGCAACTGCTAACGCCATGAACGATGTGAACATGATCCATTCATAGCGCGATAGACTGGCAAGCCTGAGAACCACAACGATGGCTGCAAGCGTCACCAGAATGACGACGAGCAGGTAGTTCGGAATTACAACAATCATTGATGCGCCTCCGTTTGCGGTAATCATCACGACTACCGCATCCGGGTTGTCACGATGTATAAGTCTTTGGACTACTAGGCGTCCTGCGATGCCATCGCCATCGGGCGACCGCGATTGAGCCGGGCTTCTTTGAACAAACCGTTGACATTCGCGCTCGTTCGCGTGCCTTTCGGCATGTTGCTGAAATTCACATTTACGTTCGCGCTGCCATCGACCTTAACAGCACCATTGTTATCGTGCAGATGCTTGCGGATGATGCGGTCGGCGAGATGAGCACCGGTCTCACCGTGGGCAGTCTGCTCAGGAAAGAACGTATCAAACTGAGCAGTACGACGTGCAAGCTCCTTGCCCCATCCGCTCATAAACGAGTCGTGGCTCTGAGGTCCGCGCATTCCCGGATACGGATTGCCGCCGATGTTGGTCATTGCACCGCGGGTGAAGAAGCCAATTCCCTGCTGATGGATCATGTAAAGCTCTGACGGCGTAGGATCGCGACCAAAGCGACGCTTGAACTCCTTTGCATGGTCAGACAGCATATGAGCCGCTGCCATCGCGTTATCACGAGCGTTGTAGATCGAGCCGCTACCGTATTTCGCCCATTCATCGCGGCCCATCTGGAACAAACCCTTGTATTGAGTGGCTCTATTCCAATTGCTCTGCGGATGCATATTGGACTCTATGCTTGCGATGCCGCGAAGCATGTTGGCATCGAGGCCGTACTTCTTTGCTGCATCCGCTATGGCGGCTTCGGTATCGGCGCTGCCAAGGTTAGGCTTCTTGCCGTATGCCTTCATCGAGAAGTCGCGCGCTGCACCGATTTTAGCCACAGTGCCTTTCACGGACTTGGGTACCTGACCTTGGCTGATCGCTTTCAGCGGGAAGTCGTCGTTTCCAAACTTGGGAGAGGAGCCTGCGCTGCTGTTAGCGCCGCCGACTTCGCTGGGATGATAAGCGGCATTCACCATCCTGCCGCCACCTACGCCACCGCCGTTGTACGACATGGGCGCAAAGCCAAACCCCATCAACTGCCTGAATGCATCAAAGAGACCTTTCGTTGTCCCTCTCGCAACAGCATCTTCGTCGGCCTTGTGATCGAAGGCGGAAAACCCTTCATCGATGCGACCTTGAGGCGTCATCTTGCTGCCGGGAACGCCGGTCATTTTCTCGAAGAGGCGACCAAAGATAGAGTCCTTGGCAAATCCGCTGGTGCCAGCCTCGTGATACTTGCGAAGCGACTCGCCGATCTTATCGATTGATGCCGCGAAGTTAGAGATCATGTGAGCGGCAGGCTCACCAAATTCATTGGTAAGGTCGATGCCGAAACCTTTGAGGTTCATATCCAGCTTGGTGAACGCGTCATCAAGATCGTGCAGAACCTTCATATTAGTCGGATGGTTTTTCTCGAAATTGAAGCCTTCCTTCATCGCTTCATTAAGGTCTTTGAGACTGCGTGTTGCGAACTCGGCAGGTAAACCCAGAAACTCCAGCCATTTGCGTTTCTGGTCTGGCGGAACGTTGTGCTTGGCCATGAACGTC
>NZ_LNCU01000134.1 GCF_001542415.1 Bradyrhizobium macuxiense | reverse complement strand
ACCGTTGACATTCGCGCTCGTTCGCGTGCCTTTCGGCATGTTGCTGAAATTCACATTTACGTTCGCGCTGCCATCGACCTTAACGGCACCACCATTGTTATCGCGCAGATGTTTGCGAACAATGCGGTCGGCGAGATGAGCACCGGTGTTGCCGTGCGCGGTCAGCACTTCGGGAAAATACGTGTCGAATTGAGCAGTACGACGCGCAAGCTCCTTGCCCCATCCGTTCATGAACGAGTCGTGGCTTTGAGGACCGCGCATGCCGGGATATGGATTGCCGCCGATGTTGGTCATTGCACCGCGAGTGAAGAAACCCATTCCCTGCTGATGGATCATGTAGAGTTCGGACGGCGTAGGATCGCGACCGAAGCGACGCTTGAACTCTTTCGCATGATCAGACAGCATGTGAGCCGCTGCCATCGCATTATCATGAGCGTTGTAGATCGAGCCGCTACCGTATTTCGCCCATTCATCGCGGCCCATCTGGAACAAACCCTTGTATTGGGTTGCCCTATTCCAATTGCTCTGCGGATGCATGTTGGACTCGATGCTTGCGATGCCGCGCAGCATGTTGGCATCGAGGCCGTACTTCTTTGCTGCATCCGCGATCGCAGCTTCCGTCTCGGCGCTGCCAAGGTTCGGCTTCTTGCCGTAAGCCTTCATCGAGAAGTCCCGCGCAGCTCCGATCTTGGCAACGGTGCCTTTCACGGACTTCGGTACCTGACCTTGACTGATAGATTTCAGCGGAAAGTCGTCATTTCCAAACTTGGGAGAAGAGCCACCACCGCCGCCGTTGGCGTTTCCGACTTCGCTGGGGTGATAAGCGGCATTCACCATCCTGCCGCTACCTACGCCAGCGCCGTTGTACGACATGGGCGTAAAGCCAAACCCCATCAACTGCCTGAATGCATCCAAGAGACCTTTCGTTGTGCCTCGCGCAACGGCATCTTCGTCGGCCTTGTGATCGAAGGCGGAAAACCCTTCATCGATGCGACCTTGAGGCGTCATCTTGCTGCCGGGAACGCCGGTCATTTTCTCGAAGAGGCGACCAAAGATAGAGTCCTTGGCAAATCCGCTGGTGCCAGCCTCGTGATACTTGCGAAGCGACTCGCCGATCTTATCGATTGATGCCGCGAAGTTAGAGATCATGTGAGCGGCAGGCTCACCAAATTCATTGGTAAGGTCGATGCCGAAACCTTTGAGGTTCATATCCAGCTTGGTGAACGCGTCATCAAGATCGTGCAGAACCTTCATATTAGTCGGATGGTTTTTCTCGAAATTGAAGCCTTCCTTCATCGCTTCATTAAGGTCTTTGAGACTGCGTGTTGCGAACTCGGCAGGTAAACCCAGAAACTCCAGCCATTTGCGTTTCTGGTCTGGCGGAACGTTGTGCTTGGCCATGAACGTC
>NZ_LNCU01000133.1 GCF_001542415.1 Bradyrhizobium macuxiense | reverse complement strand
CGCCGGCGGTGCCGGATGTGCGGGGCCGCCCGGCGCGGGGCGCGGCTTTGGCTTTCCGTCCGGGCCGAGTTCTTCCTTCTGCGCCTGCGCAACGATGAGCGGCGAGGTTTGTGCGTGCGATGCTGAGGTGGCGAACTGCATCACCGTCAGCGCGGTCGTGGCAAGCAGCACGAGACGAAGCTTTGTCATGTAGTGGGGTCCCCGGAGGAAGGTCTGGGCAGGAAGGAAATGTAAAATCCGAACATTCGGCGGGACGATGAACTGCCAGCCGTTAGGCCGGATTGTGGCGGGCCACGAATCGCGGCCGAACTTTATTTCGACGTCATAACGGGTTGCAGGGGCGTTTGTTCAGGGCACATTCAGAAGAAACGCTCAGACATATGAATATCCGCAGCGGAACCTTGTCGGAAAGATGCTTCCCGGCGCTACAGATCGATCAGCCGAGGGCGGTGGACTGGTCGGGCCAGGTGGCGGAGGAACCGGCAATTCCTCAGGCAGGTCACCGGGAAGCTCGTTCGGCCGCGAGGGCTCGCCGGGCTCGTGCACTGGCTCCGGGACTTCCGGGCGAGGGGTGCCCGGTGGGATTCCCGGCGGGGGTTCGCTCGGTGTGCCCGGCGTCGTCGGCGGGATGCCGGGCGGCTCGACCGGCGTCGAGGTTGCGAGCTTGCGGGGATCGGGGCCACCGTGTCGCCTCGTGGTCATCAATCGCTCCATCGCATGTCGAAGCGACAACGGACCGCGTGCAGCGGCGTTCCTGACAGGTGACTGGAACTCACTCCGGCGCGTGACAGACCGCCTCGATGTTGTGACCGTCGGGATCGCGCACGAACGCGCCGTAGTAGTTGGGATGATAGTGCGCGCGAATGCCGGGCGGGCCATTGTCGCTGCCGCCGGCCGCTATCGCGGCCTTGTAGAAGGCATCGACCGTGGCGCGATCCTTCGCCGTGATCGCGATGTGCACCGGCTTGTTCATCGCGGTTTCGCCGCCGATCCAGAAATCCGGCTTGCCATCGGCGCCGAAACCGGCCGCGGCGTCGTGACCGGTCTGCTCCGCCGTCACTTCCATGATCAGGCTATAGCCGAGCGGCGCCAGCGCCGTCTGATAGAACGCCTTCGCGCGCTCGTAGTCGGAAACCGAAAAGCCGATATGATCGATCATCGCGAGCCTCCCTTGTCGTGGCTATATCGTAAACTCCATATCCCCTCATCCTGAGAGTCTGACTCAAAAAGCGTGTTGGGGCCTGGCGAGGCGTCTGATCAGGAGCCTGAGATGGGCGACGAGAAGCCAAGCGACTTCGGTTGCCGCGGAGCCCTCGAAGTCCTTGGCGAGACGACGGCACCTGCCGAACCAGGCAAAGGTACGCTCGACGACCCAGCGTCGGGGTAAGAGCTGGAAGCCTTTGACGCCGGGTGGCCGCTGGACAATATCGATGGTCCATTGGCCGCAATGGGACAGTGCGTCGAGCAGCTGTTTGCCGCGATAGACTCGGTCAGCAAAGACATGCTGAAGCCTGGGGAAGTGTTCTCTCAGATGTTCCAGCAGAGGGACAGCACCGTGGACATCCTGAACGTTGGCGGGATGCACGTGGACTGCCAGCAGCAGACCATTGGTGTCAGTGACGATGTGCCGCTTACGTCCATGAAGGCGCTTGCCGGGGTCGAAGCCGCGTGGCCCGCCGGCCTGCGTCGTCGGAGCCGTCTGGCTATCGATGACGGCAGCCGTCGGTCCCGGCTTGCGCCCGAGTTTCCGCCGCGCTTGCCGGACCAAGGCTCCGACGATCCGGTGCCACCGGCCACTGTCGCGCCAGGCATAAAAATAGCCTTGGACCGTCGAGTATGGCGGGAACTCGCTCGGCAGGGCTCGCCATTGGCAGCCCGTCGACAAAATGTAGAAGATCGCCTGCACGACCTCGCGCAAATCGACTTCCCGCGGGCGTCCTCGTCGCTGTCGCGCCGGCATCTTCCGGGATATCAGCGCCCACTCCGCATCGGTCAGATCGCTTGTGTAGCGCAGCCCTTTGCGTTGATACTCGACACGAGTGATTTCGGTCCACGGCATCGTACCCTCCCTCGAATCTTCGCAAATCCGAAGGAATCACAGCCAACCGAAATCACTCACTCCTTTTTCAGTCAGGCTCT
>NZ_LNCU01000132.1:19681-94858 GCF_001542415.1 Bradyrhizobium macuxiense | reverse complement strand
GGCGGTTTTCACACCATTCATGCTGCTCCCCGCACCGCTCCAACAAGGATCGGGCGCGGCGCCGGTGCACGGCAATTTCACGCCGCCCACAATCCGGCCATCACGCGCAATCCCGGCGTTACCAGGAATCCGGCCGTCTCGCACGGCATAGCGGCCAGCCGCAATGCGCCCTCTGCCGCCGTGATGCGGCGCAACGCCAGCGCTGTCGGCCGCAACCTGTCCTCGCGTCCAATCACAACCGCCCTACACAGGCCGGGCGGCTTAAGCAACCCGCTGGCGCGCGCCGCGATCACGACCGCCGCTGCGGGCGCCGCGTGGGGTTATCATAATTATAATGGAGGCTGGTGGTGGCGCCATCCGCATGGCGGCTACGGCTGGGTCGGCCCCGTGTTCTGGCCCTACGCCTATTACGACCTCTACGACTATACCTGGTGGGGCTGGGGCTACGATCCTTACTTCTGGGACTACGGTTATGGCGATCTCTACGCCGGCCTGTTCGGCCTCTATGATTACGATGCCTTGAGCGGCTATGCCGACTATCTGCCGAGCCGCGGCGGCACACGCCAGGCGACCACGTCCAACGCTCCGGCTCAGACGACCGCGACGCTCGCCGACATGTGCGGCAGCGACAGCCGCGACATCGCGGGCTTCCCGATCGACCAGTTCCGCAGCGCGATCGATCCCAATCCCGAGCAGAGCGCAGCGCTCGATGACCTCGCCGCCGCTTCCGAGAAGGCGTCCGAGATCATACTCAATTCGTGTCCCAAGGACGTGCCGCTGACCGCGCCGAGCCGGCTTGCCGTGATGCAGGCGCGTCTCGAGGCCATGCGCACCGCGGTCGAGACGCTGCGGCCGCCGCTCGACAAGTTCTATGGGCTATTGACCGACGATCAGAAGGCCAAGGTGACCGCGCTGGTCGCGGATCAGCAGCGCGCGCGGCGCGAACGTTCACCGCGCCAAAACACCGCTGAGACCACCGACAACGCGACCTGCAACACTGCGCAGCCCGCCGCCCTTGAATGGCCGGCTGACCTGATCGAACGCAACGTGAAACCGACCGACGCGCAACGGGCGAGCCTCGACGCGCTACGCGATGCGGCGACGAAGGCCCAGGACACCCTGAAAGCGTCCTGCCCGCCCACCGACGCACGCACGCCACCGGCGCGTCTCGCGGCCGTCGAAGCAAGGCTGGACACGATCCTGCAGGCGATCGGCACGGTGCGTCCGGCGCTCGACACGTTCTACAACTCGCTCAGCGACGAGCAGAAGGCCGCGTTCGACGCCATCGGTCCCGAGCGCGATGGCAGCAGGACGGCGATGGCCGCTGATGCCGGCGAGCCCGCGCATGGCCATCACCATCGCCACCACCGCCACGGGCTCAATGTCGGCGGCATGATCTTCCGGATGATCGGCTTGTGAGGCTTGCCGGTCGGTCTGCAGCTAACTCGTCTTGCCCGGGCTCGTTCCCGGGCATCCACGTCTTTGGTCTCCACGTGAAAGCAAGACGTGGATGGCCCGGCCGAGACGTCTTACACCTTCCCGCGATAGCGCAGCGCGTCGACCAGCAGCGAGAACGCGGGTGAGGCTTGCCGTCGGCTAGGATAATAGAGGTGATAGCCCGAGAACGGCGGACACCAGTCGGCCAGCACGCGCACCAGCTTGCCGCTTACGAGATCCGGCTTCGCCTGGCCTTCGGTCATATAGGCGAGGCCGAGCCCGTGCAGCGCCGCGCTCAGCAGCGCGGCGGAGCCGTTGAACACCAACTGGCCCTCGACGCGCACGTTGAGCTCGCGTCCATTCTTCTCGAACTCCCAGGCATAGAGCCGGCCGCCATGGGTCGGCAGGCGCAGATTGAGACAATTGTGCTCGGTCAGCTCTTGCGGCGTGCGCGGCTTCTTGCGCGTCGCGAAGTAGTCGGGCGAACCGACCACCGCCATGCGCAGGTCCGGGCTGACGCGCACCGCGATCATGTCTTTCGCGACCAGCTCGCCCGGGCGGATGCCGGCGTCATACTGCTCGGCGACGATGTTGCTGAGGCCGTAGTCGATCACGACCTCCACCTTGATATCAGGGTATTGCGGAAGGATCGTGCGCAGGGCCGGCATCAGGATCGCCTCGGCGGCGTAATCGGTCGCCGTCACGCGGATGGTGCCCGCCGGCTTCTCGCGCAGCGCGCTGAGCGCGGCGAGTTCGC
This sequence comes from Bradyrhizobium macuxiense, assembly GCF_001542415.1. Taxonomy (GTDB): domain Bacteria; phylum Pseudomonadota; class Alphaproteobacteria; order Rhizobiales; family Xanthobacteraceae; genus Bradyrhizobium; species Bradyrhizobium macuxiense. The sequence continues at coordinate 92,664 of NZ_LNCU01000132.1, read as the reverse complement.
CATCCATCTCGTCGAATTTCGGCCCGATGCTGCGCAGCAGCCGCTCGCCGGCCAGCGTCGGCGCGACGCTGCGCGTGGTGCGGCTCAACAGTCGCACCCCGAGCCGCTCCTCCAGCGCGCGCACGATCTGGCTCAGCGCCGACTGCGACAGGCCGAGCTTCGCCGCGGCGCGCGTGAAACTCCGCTCCCGCGCCACCGCGAGGAAGACCAGCAGGTCGCTCGCATTGTCCCGGTCCATTGATTAGCAGGCCTCATGAATGCATGCAGTTTTCATCATCTAATCCGCGAGCCGCGAAAGCGCTAGCTTCGCGGCATCGGAGAATTCAGCTGCCCTGCTCACGCCAGTCACGACGCCGGACACGCGCGCCGCCGCATTGCCGGTCGCCGGGATCTTGCATCCGATCATCGCAGCGATCGGCGCGTTCTGCCTGATCGCCTCACAGCGAGCGCTCGGGGAGCGGCTGCCGCCACAAGGATCAAGATCGATGCCCTTCATGGATGATGTCCGGGCGGTTGCGCCCGCGCTGGAAAAATATCGCCAGGACGTCGTGCTCGGCGATCTCTGGAACCGTCCCGGCCTGTCGCCGCGCGACCGCAGCCTCGTTACACTCGCCGCGCTGATTGCGCGCAACCAGACCATCGAGCTCGCTTTCTATCTCGGCCGCGCGCTCGACAACGGCGCGACGCCGGCCGAGGTCTCCGAGACCGTCACCCATCTCGCCTTCTATACCGGATGGGCCAATGCGATGTCGGCGGTGACCATTGCAAAGGACGTGTTCGCGGCGCGAAAGATCGGCACCGACCAGCTTCCTCCGGCCGCCGGCCCGCAGCTCGCGCTCGATGAGGCGGCCGAGGCGCAGCGCGCGACGCGCGTCGCCGAGCAGTCCGGCGGCGCGGCGCCCGGCCTCGTGCAATACACCGCCGACGTCCTGTTCCGCGATCTCTGGCTACGGCCCGGCCTCGCGCCGCGCGACCGCAGCCTCGTCACGGTCAGCGCGCTGGTTGCGACCGGACAGGTAGCGCAGATCACCTATCACCTCAACCGCGCGATGGATAACGGTCTGACGAAGCCCGAGGCCGGTGAGTTGCTCACCCAGCTCGCCTTCTACGCGGGATGGCCGAATGCATTCTCGGCACTGCCGGTCGTCAAGGACGTGCTCGAAAAGCGGCCGCGTTGACGGCGCTGCGGTCGGCCCGGCGGCACCGTGCGCAAGCGCGCCTTTTGCACACCCTACGAATAGCGCCTTAGATCACCTTGCGCTGCGCCAGGTTCTTCATCAGCGCACTGAGGCCGAATGTCCAATGCTCGCATTCGTCGCTGTTGCGCATGCGGTTGACGAGCTTGCCGAGCTCCGGAGCTGCGATGGTGACGATGTCGTCGCGCTTGTGGGTGAAGCCCTCACCCTTCGCATCGCGGTCCTTCACCGGCGCGAACATCGTGCCGAGGAACAGCGCAAAGCCGTCGGGATATTGATGCACGGGACCGACGGTCTGCGCGACCAGATCGGTCGGGTCGCGGCTGATCTTGCTGATCGAGGAATGGCCCTCGAGCACGAAGCCGTCGGTGCCTTTCACGGTCAGGCCGACATCCATCTTGCGCACGTCATCCAGCGAAAAGGTCTGGTCGAATAGCCGGAGCAGCGGGCCGATCGCGCAGGAGGCGTTGTTGTCCTTGGCCTTCGACAGCAGCAGCGCCGAGCGGCCCTCGAAGTCGCGCAGGTTGACGTCGTTGCCGAGCGCCGCACCGGCGATCCGGCCCGTGCTGGAGACGACGAGCACGACCTCCGGCTCGGGATTATTCCAGGTCGACTTCGGATGCAGCCCGGCATCCATGCCGGTGCCGACCGACGACAGCGTCGGCGCCTTGGTGAAGACTTCGGCGTCGGGGCCGATGCCGACTTCCAGATACTGGCTCCAGGCGTTCTGCTCGATCAGCACCTGCTTCAGCTTCGCTGCCTCCGCCGAGCCCGGCCTCAGTTTGGAGAGATCGTCGCCGACCAGGCGCACCACCTCCTTGCGGATCGCCTCCGCCGACGACGGATTGCCGCGCGCCCGCTCCTCGATCACGCGCTCCAGCATCGAGATCGCGAAGGTGACGCCGGCCGCCTTCAAGACCTGCAGATCGACCGGCGCGAGCAAGTGAGGCTTTGTCGTGTCGCGGGCGTCTGGCGGCGTGTTGGCCAGGATCGCGTCGAGGTCGCCGATCCGCTCGCCTTTGGTCGCGCGCAGCGCAGCCGCCGGGTCCCGTTCCTCGCACAGCGCGCTGACGGTCGGAAACCGCGCGGTGACGTCGAACACGCCATCATTGCGGACCGCGACCACGGTCGGACCGCCAGCCTGCGGCAGCCAGACCCGGCCGACCAGCGTGCCAGCGGTCGCGTCGTCCGGCAGGACATCTTTTGGCGTAAGCGAAATCATCGGACTCTCCCTTTTTTGTCTTGCTGGCGCTTCCTAGAGCCTTTTGCGTTCCGATGAAATCGGAACGCGGCTCCAGACTCATGTTTTGACGCGTTTTCTTGACGCGAACCGGTATCCACTTCGCTCGAAAACGCTTCCTAGCACAATGCCGTCCTCGATGTGAGGTGGCCGTCATCGCGATGTCACACGAAGGTAACACGCCCCGTCAATGCTCCCGCGCGATCCACCACCCATGGAAAGACGGATGTCATGACTGCCTCCGCCCTTAGCGACCAAGCCTCGCACGAACAAGCCTTGAACGATGAAGCTTTGCACGACGAAGTCTTGCGCGCCCGCATCCATCAGGAGATGGCCGACAATCTCGACGAGGAACTCGAGCTGGAGCTCGACGATGCCAGGCTCGACGACCTCGATCACGAGACGAAATCCGGCGAAGCGGCGCTCGACCGCAAGCTCTATTTCCGCGAATTGCTGCGGCTGCAGGGCGAGCTCGTGAAGTTGCAGGACTGGGTGCACCACGAGAAGAAGAAGATCGTCATCCTGTTCGAGGGACGCGATTCCGCCGGCAAGGGCGGCGTCATCAAGCGCATCACCCAGCGGCTCAACCCGCGCGTCTGCCGCATCGCGGCGCTGCCGGCGCCGAGCGAGCGCGAGCGCACGCAATGGTACTTCCAGCGCTACGTCGCACATTTGCCGGCCGGCGGCGAGATCGTGCTGTTCGACCGCAGCTGGTACAACCGCGCCGGCGTCGAGAAGGTGATGGGGTTCTGCACCGAGGAGCAGTATCAGGAGTTCTTCAAGTCGGTGCCGGAGTTCGAGCGGATGCTGATCCGCTCCGGCACCATCCTGCTGAAATACTGGTTCTCGATCACCGACGAAGAACAGCAATTCCGCTTCACGATGCGGATCCGGGATCCGCTGAAGCAGTGGAAGCTGAGCCCGATGGACGTCGAGGCGCGCAGCCGTTGGGAACTGTACACCAAGGCCAAGGAGACGATGCTGGAGCACACGCATCTGCCCGACTCGCCGTGGTGGATCGTCGATGCCGTCGACAAGAAGCGCGCCCGGCTCAACTGCATCGCGCACCTGTTGAGCCAGGTCCCCTACAAGCAGGTCGCGCACGAGCCGGTCGTGCTGCCGTCGCGGGTCCGCAACCCCGACTATCACCGCGGCCCGATCCCGCCGGAGATGTACGTGCCCGAGCGGTTCTGAGCCACTTAGTTTTCCTCTCTCCCCGCTCTTGCGGGGAGAGGGTCAGGGTGAGGGGCTGCGTCCGCAAATACGGTAAACGTTGGACTCGCGGAGACTCCCCCTCACCCGGATCGCTCTCCGATGCGATCCGACCTCTCCCCGCAAGCGGGGCGAGGTAAGGGACCAGCACTTCGCCCTTGAAGTGATCACCTCGCCTACTAATGGCGCAGGCTGGCGCTATTGCTGCAACCATATGCCGACGCTAGGCTTCCCCGATTTGGTGCAGGGAGGCCCACGTGACACAATCCGACGATCAGAAGATTTCCGAAGACCGCCGCGACGCGCTGCGCTACGCGCTCGGAATCGGCAGCGGCGCCGCGCTCGTCGCCGCGATGGCAACCCCGGCTTCGGCTGACACCCAGGCCGACAACACGCTCGACCGTGTCCGCGCCAACAAGGTGCTGCGCATCGCCGTGCTGCCGGGCGAGCTGCCCTATTTCAACAAGGATCTCGCCACCGGCACATGGTCCGGCTTCTCGATCGAGATGGCAAACGACCTGGCCAAGCTGCTCGACGTCAAGCTGGAATATGTCGAGTCGACCTACGGCAACTCGATCCTCGATTTGCAGGCCAACAAGATCGACCTCGGCTTCGCGCTGAATCCGACCCCGCAGCGCGCGCTGGTGGTCGATTTCACGCATCTCGTGTTTCCGCATCCGTTCGGCGCGATGCTGAAGAAGGGGCTGGAGGCCAACACCTGGGCCGACATCAACAAGCCCGAGGTCAAGATCGCGGTCGACGTCGGCTCGGCCAACGAGGCGGTCGCCCGGCGCTTTGCGCCCGACGCCACCATCAAGTCGCTGAAGTCGCGCGACGAGGTGATGCTGGAAATGTCGTCGGGCCGCGTCGATTGCGTCGTCAACGCGCTGGTGCTCGGCCTCACCGCAATCGCCAAGAACCCGAACCTCGGCACCTACAAGGTCCTGAAATCGCCCTCGGTGACGATCGCGAGCGGCACCGCCGTGCGCCGCGAGACCGACAAGCGCTGGCGCGATTTCCTGTCGGTCTGGATCGACTATAACCGCGGCATCGGTCAGATGCGCGAATGGTTCGTCAAGGGCCTCGGCCTTGCCGGTGTCAAACCGGAGGACGTGCCGGTGGAATTGGATATTTGAGGCGTGAGGCACCCTCCGCTTGAGCAAGCTCGTCATGCCCGGCCTTGAGCCGGGCATCCACGGCTTGTCGTCGAAGCAAGCGGAGACGCCGGGTCAAGCCCGGCCATGACAGTGTGGATCGCTCACACTTTGTCGTAGGTCAGCCCGCGCTCGAGATGCCGCGCCAGCAGCGTCGAAGGGAACAGGATCGCGAAATAGATCACCGCCACGACCGTATAGACCTCGAGCGGCCGATAGGTGTCCGCGTTGATCAGGGTCGCGTTGTAGACGAGATCGGGCACCGCGATGATCGAAACCAGCGACGTGTTCTTGAGCTGCGTGACCGACTGGTTGACATAGGGCGCCATCATCGGCTTCAGCGCCTGCGGCAGGATGACGAGCCGCATCAGTGNNCCAGCCGCGAAAGCCGAGCGCTTTCGCGGCATCCCACTGCCCCACCGGCACGCTCTCGATGCTGCCGCGCACGATCTCGGCATAGAACGCGCCGCCATAGAGCGAGAGCACGCTCATTGCCGCAATATGCGCCGGGATGTTGACGCCGATCACGACCGGGAACGCGTAATAGAACCAGATGATCTGCACCAGCAGCGGCGTGCAGCGGAACGCTTCGATATAGGCGATCAGCAGCCAGTCGATCACCGGGATGCGCCGCAGGCGCAGCATGCCGACGATCAGGCCGATCAGCGTTCCCAGGATGACGGTGCCGATCGTGTAGGCGATGGTCCATCCGAGCCCGAGCCAGAACAGATGGCTGTATTTGGAGAGGATTCCAAAATCCCAAACGTAGTTCATCCTGCCCCTCGAATGCCGGGGGTCACGCGCCCGCCGATCCAATGCGCCAGCATTGCAGGCGAGCGAGCGAGTGTCACGCGATATAGCGGCTCGGCGCGAAGGCCTGTGTATCGAACGGCGATGCGCTCCCTGCGATCATCGCCGCGATCGCAGCCCCCGTTCCGGGGCCCGTGGTGAAGCCGATGTGCTGGTTGCCGAAGGCGAGCCAGAGACCGCGATGCCGCGGCGCCGGCCCGATCATCGGCAGGCTGTCGGGCAGCGTCGGCCGCGCGCCGCGCCAGCGCTCGCCGACCGGCTCGCCGAACTCGGTCACGCTGCGCGCCAACGGCACCACCGTCTCGAGCTGGGAGAAATTCGATGGCGCATCGCGCGCCGTCAGCTCGACTCCGCAGGTGACGCGAATGCCCTGCTCCATCGGCGTCATCACGAAGCTGCCGTCCGCATCATGGATCGGCCGCAGCAGTTTGCGCGCCGGGTTCGGCACGAAGTGCTGGTGATAGCCGCGCTCGAACGCCAGCGGCACGCGATAGCCGAGCGGCTGCAACAACTCCGCCGACCACGGCCCGAGCGCGACCACGACGTGACGCGCCGCGATCTCGCCGTCGGCAAGCTGCACGCGCCAGCCGTCGCCTTGCGGCACGATCTGGCTGATCTCGGACCGCCTGATTGCGCCGCCGCCGGCCGCAAGCATCCGCGCATAGTCCTTGACCACCGCACCCGGCGAATCGACCGATGCGGTCTGCGTGTGCAGGAGGCCGACGCTGTAGGCAGGGATGACGTTGGGCTCGAGCGCGGAGATCGCCTGGCGATCCAGCACCTCGCTCTTGATGCCGTATTCGGCAAGCGCCGCCTGCTCGGCCTTGGCATTGGCGAGCCCATCGCCACGCCAGGCTTTGAGCCACCCGGTTTCGCGGATGCGATTGCTTGCGCCGGCCTGCGCGATCCAGTCGCGATGCAGCTTCAGCGACGTCGAGATCAGCCCGTTCAGTGCAACCGCGCGTGGCTTGGTCTGCGACGGCGCGGCACTGGCGAGGAAGCGGATCACCCAGCCGGCATTGGCAACCGCCCAGGGCATATTCCAGCGCAGCGCCGCATGCTGGTTGGTCAGATATTTCGGCAGGTTCTTCCAGAGTGCGGGCGTGTTCAGCGGGAAGATCGAACCGGACGAGAGGATGCCGGCGTTGCCGTAAGAGGTTTCGCTGCCGGGCTCGCGGCGGTCGACGACGATGACCGATAGCCCGCGCTGCCGCGCCGCGAAGCCGGCGGAGACGCCGACCATGCCGGCGCCGAGCACGACGACATCAGCCTGCTGTCCCGGTGAGCCCTCCGTCATGGCATCACATCAGGGTCAGGCCGCCATCGACCGGCAGCATCGCGCCGGTGACATGCCCCGCCTCCGGCGACAGCAGGAACGCGACCACTGCGGCGACCTCGTCGGGTCGGCCCAGCCGCTGCATCGGATTGGCTTTCGCTACGCGCTCCCAAGCTGCGGGATCGAGCGCACCGACCATGCCAGGATCCTTCTGCGTGTAGCCGGGCAGCACGGCGTTGGCGGTGGCACCCGAGGCGGCGAGCTCGATCGCCAGCGACTTCACCAGCACCTCGAGCGCGGCCTTGGCCGCGGCCGATCCGGGAAAGGTGCCGCCGGGCACGAAACGATGCGCCCCGAAGCTGGAGACGGCGACGACGCGCCCGCGCGCGCTGCGCGTGAGATCCGTGAGCGCTGTGGCCGCCATTTCATGGAACGCCGCTGCCATCACCGCGAAGGCGCGCTCGAGGGATTCGCGCGGCAGGTTGGCAAAATCGCGCCGGTCGGCAAAGCCGGCGGCGTGCACGATGGAATCGACCGGTCCGAATTCCGCGCGCACCGCGTTGACCAGCTCGGCGCCCGTTCCGGCCCTGGCGAGATCACCGCTGCGAACCGCGACCTTTGCCCCTGCGCGCCGGCACGTCTCCGCGACCAAATTCAGCCGCTCGCGCCCGGCCGCTTCGGCACCCTGCCCGTGCAGCATCAGGTATTGATCGCGACCGGCAAGACGCCGCGCAATTGCGGCACCAATGCCGGAGCCACCGCCCGTGATGATTGAAACCCGCATGAACCGCCGCGCTTTCGAGGAGCGTGAACTATAGGTTCGGTGTCATGAAATGCAAACCGGCATGCAACAACTGCCGATCCGTCGGGTGAGCAAAGGCGCGAAGCGCCGTGCCCACCAACTTGCGTCGTGCTCGCGACGGTGGGCACGCTTGCGCTTTGCCCGCCCTACCGGGCAGGATTTTATCGCCAGGGCTCGACGAGGATCTTGGTGTGTGCCTCGGGGTTGGCGAGATCGGCGAAGGCCTGCGCCACACCGTCGATACCGACGCGGCCGGTCACGAGTGAGGCGGCATCGACTTGCCCTTCCGCGATCAGCCGCAGCGACCAGGCAAACTCTTCCGGCGTGTAGCCGAGCACGTACTGGACGTTGAGCTCCTTCAGGATGCCGAGCATCGGTTCGGAGCGATCGGTCTCCATGCAAACACCGACCACGACGATGCGGGCATCGCGCGGCGCGCCCTCGAACACCTGCTGCAACACACCGGGTACACCGACGCATTCGAAGATCAAGGCCGGCTTCAGCGCCGGCAGATGCGCCTGCAACGGCGGCCGGGCGGCCTTCTCCTCCGGCGACATCTGGGCATGCTCGGCCCAGCTTGCATAGGGCTGCGTCTTGGCGGGATCGATCACGACATCGGCGCCCATCTTCTCAGCAAGCCGGCGCCGCGCCGGCGAGTAATCGGCGGCGACGATCGGACCGAGGCCCTTGATCTTCAGCGCCGCGATCACCGCGAGCCCCACCGGGCCGCAGCCGATCACCAGCGGCACCTCGCCGCCGCGAATGTCGGCCTTCGCCACCGCATGCACGCCGACCGCGAGCGGCTCGGTGAGCGCGGCATGCTCGGCGGCGAGGCCATTGGGCACTTCAAGCAGCAGCGCCTCGCTGAGCAGCATCTGCTCGGCATAGCCGCCGACATAGTCGTTGGAATAACCGACGCCCTTCGGTCCCTGCGGCGTCACCAGCGCCGGCACAGAGCACACGCGTGTGCCCGGCTTCAGCTTGCGCGCGGTCTCGGCTCCGTAATCCAGAATCTCGCAACAGAATTCGTGGCCGAACACGACGTCGCGGGTGAGGTCCATGGGCTGGCGGCCGGGGAAGAATTTGGACAGCTCCACCATGCGGTGGGCGTGCTTGCGCGCGTGCAGATCGGAACCGCAGATGCCGCAGGCGAGTGTCTTGACAAGCACCTGGCCGGCGCCGGGCTTGGGCTCAGGCAAGGTGTCGACGACAATCTCGCCGTTCCTGAAAATGGCTGCGCGCATGGTTCCTCCCGACTGGATTGTCCCAGTCTTGATACGTTTTCTTAACGCGAACCGATCCCGCCGCGGATCAACTCCGGGATGGGCCGTCGCTTGAAGACGCTATAGCACGGAGGATCACCACGAATAGCGCATAACACCCTTGCCGGCGTAGGATTGCGTCACGTTGGAAAATTCGCCTTCGAAGGTGGCTGCCGCCGACCAGCCGTTGCGCCATTTGACCTCTGCGGACGCCGTGGTCAGCGCCGAATCGCGCGCCTGCACCGCGCCGTTGACCACGAAGGCGGCGCCCGGCAGCGTCTGGAACACGGCCGCGGCGCTGCGATCCGGATTGAAATCGTGCGCCCAGGCGACGCGGCCGCGCAGCGTCACGATGCCGCCGTCGATCGCGAACGATTTGTCGGTGCGCAGGCCGAACTCGCTGCGCGTGTCGGTCACGCTCTTGGCCGCATAATTCAGTGCGAACGTGCTCGCGCCCGAAACCACAGCCTCGGCATAGTTCGGCAGCTCGAATGTCGTGAACTGCGCGGCGGCATAGGGCGTGATCCCGATCCACGGCATCGCGTAGCGATAGCCGCCTTCGAACCGGCCCGACCAGGCATTAGCGTTGAACGCGGCGCGCAGGTGATCGACACCAGCAGCGGTGACGATGCGATCAGTGGTGACGTCCTGCCAGCCATAGGCCAGTGCGGCGCTCAGATAGGCCGGGCCCACATTATGGCGGACGAACGCGCCGGCCTGGAACAGATCGGAGCGGCCATAGCCGAGACCGTTGACACTGAAACTGGTGCCGCCACCAGCGAGCGCAAAGCCGGCAAGCGTATTCGGTGAGACCCGGTAGTCGGCGCCGACCGCGGTGCCGTAGACGCTGCTCGTCGTGTTGTTCGAGCCCAGCGCGGCGTTCCCGCTGGTGGTCTGCGAGCCGCCATAGCCGGCCGCCCAGACGCTCCAGCGCTGGTCGAAGTCGAGTTGCGGTGCCGGTGCTTTGGCGTAGATCGCGGCCAACGCATCGCGCGGGCCCTTGCTCGCCGCGGCATAGGACATCGCGCCAGCCTCGTCCGCAAAAGGTGTCGCCCCGGCATTGCCGCCAAGGCCGCCGTCGCGCCCGGCGACGAACGGATCAGTCAGCAGGCCGAGGAACAGGCCCATCGCGTTGAACGTCGCCTGCTGCGATCCGGTTGCGCTCTCGCCCGAGGCCTGCGTCAGGCCGTTCGGCGAGAGGCCCGCGAAGATCGCGCTGATGCTGCCATTGGCGTTGAAGAAGTTCTGCAGCGTGGTGGCGACGTTCTGCTGGTTGACGTTGAGTTGCGATCTCGCACCGTAATCGAGCGCAAAATTCAAATAGGCGTTGTTGGCGTCATAGCCGAGCGTTGCGACGAGGTTCGACGGCATCCCGGTTGAATCGACGCCCGCAAACGTGCCGCTGCGGCCACCGGCCGCCGACAGGATGGTGTATTGCTTGGCGATCGAGCTGCCGTCGGCGACGCCGACGCCAACCGATCCCGCCAGCGCCGCGCTGCCGGCCACCTTGGCTGATGTCGACGCGGTCGAATTCAGTCCGACGAGATACAGCGCGCCGGACTGGAAGGCGAGATTGCCCGCCACGTTCAGGAACGTGCCAGGCGTCGTACCGCCCGGCAGCAGGATACCACCGCCTGCAATCGTCGTGTTGCCGACGGTGCCAGTGCCGGAGAGCGCGCCACCGGCATGCACCGTGGTGAGTCTCGACGAAGCGATCGAGCCGTCGACCTGCAGAATGCCGCCATTGACCGTGGTGGTACCGGTATAGCTGTTCGCACCGGACAAGGTAAGCGTGCCGCTGCCGGTCTTCTCCAGACTTCCTGGCCCGGTCGATCCGCAACCACAGGGATCGAAATCGGCGATCACGCCACTGACATTGGTCGAGAGATTGTTGCCGCCGACGCTGAGCGTATTGCCGGCACCGATGTAGTAGGTGCCCGAGCCCGCGATCGAGCCTGCGGTGATGCGGCCATCACCGTTGGGCCCGAGGCTGCCGCCGAAGTCCACATAGCCGGTGCCCAGGGTGATGAACTGCGCGGTGCCGCCGGTCGAATTGCTGAGGAACGTGACGCCTGCCCCGCTCTCGGTGGTGATCGTGGCGTTGCCGGCCGTCGCGTGGGAATCAAAGACCAGCGTGCCGCCGGAGCGGTTGGTGATCGTCGCGTTACCTGCGGTCGGCGCCTCCATCGGGCTAAGGCCGGACGTGCCGAAATAGGTAAGGCCGCTGTTGTCGATCGTCGCGTTCGCCGCGGTGCTGTTCTGGTAGAAGTTGGTAAAGCCGGTGGCCGTCGTCGTGATCATTGCGGACGCGGCCGATGAGAACTCGAAGAACAGCGTCCCGCCGCCATTGTCGCCGTTGGTGATGTTGGCCCGGCCCGCGTTGGTGTGCCCCAGGAACACTGTGCCGGCGCCATCATGATTGTGGATCACGGCCTGGCCGGCCGTGCTGGTGTCCGAGCCGCCAGGAGGGCCAAGCGCATCGCCAAACACCAAGGTGCCGCCATTGCTGATGTTGAAGGTGGCGCTGCCGGCTGAACTGGTGTCGCGGAAGATCGTCAGAGCACCATTGATGGTGCTGACGAGCGCATTGCCCGCGGTGCTGCTGTCGCGAAACTCGGTGATGCCGAAATTCTGGTTGACGATCGTCGCCGTCGACGCCGTCGTCGCATTGTGAAACGTCGTGGTGGCGATCCCGTTGAAGCCATCGTTGACGATCTTGGTGATGCCGGACGTGTTGGCATTGACGATGTCGAACTTGCCGTCGACGTTGATCTCGCCGACGATCGAAGCAGCGTGGGTAGCGTCGCCGAGTTGCAAGATCGCGCAATCACAGATCGTGGTGCCGCCGGTGTAAGTGTTCGTGCCGAGCAACACCACGCGGCCGAGGCCACCTGAATTATCCAGCACCGTCAGCTTACCTGCACCGTTGCCGTCGGCGATGGTGCCGGCGATCGTGAGCGTCACGCCATTGGCGTCGATCGCACTGCCGATCAGCGACGTGTTGATCCTGAAATTGTTGCTGAAGGCGAGGTTGCCGAGGCCGTCGGCCTGGAACGAGGCATTGTCGAGCGTGACGGTGCCTGTGCCGACTGAGCTATTGTTGCTGACGACGACGGTCGTACCGGCGACCAGCGTGCCGCCGGTGAAGGTGTTGACGCCGGACAGCGCCGTGTGGCCGCCACCGACGGTGTCCGTCAATTGGAGCACGCCGGTGGTGGCGTTGCCGTTGCCAATGACGCCCGAGAGAGTCAGCACCGTGCCCCTGTTGTCGACGACGCCGCCCGGTGCGTTGACATCGAATCCGTTGGTGAAGGTCAGGTTGCTGGCGCCATTGGCCTGAAAGGCGCCGCCATCAAGGGTCACGACACCCGAACCGACCGAATTGTTGTTCGTGACCTGCACCGTGCCGGCCGAGATCAGCGTGCCGCCGCTGTAGGAGTTGTTGCCGGACAGGATGAGCGTGCTCGCACCGAGTTGCCTCACCTGGGCGACGGGAGCCGTTTGGCCGATGTTGTTGGCGATCGAAATCGTCTGCAGCGCATTGGCCTGGTTGAAGATGCCCCACGCCGCCGAGCCGAAGTTGATGTCCGCTCCGCTCACTGTGTAGGATTGCGAGTTCGCGGTGAACGTCCAGGAATAGGGCGTAACCGGGCTGGCGACGTTGATCGTAGCCGATCCCGTCGCATCGAAGATTGCTCCCTGACCATTCGTCACCGGCGGCGCGCCGGCTGGCGGATTGGACCAGTTGCTCCCAATGTTGTAGTCAGACGTCGCGGTCGTGCTGCCGGAGCCACCCCAGGTGTAGAACTGAGCTTGTGCTGAGCACGCTGGAAGCAGGCTTGCGGCGACGAAAACACAGAACGGCAATACCGTGACGCCTCGGCGCGACCGGCCTCGAAACGACAAATGAAAACGCACTTTCCAGCCCCAATGCCCCTACGCGCTCTGCGGCGCTAAAGTGCGCAACCTAGCATGTGCGTCCCAGGGGGCTTGGGAGTCGCGCTGTGATTTCTTGCGCGAACGCGGAAAACGGAGTCTTTTCGGGGCGGCTGTTGCGCCCGCGCAACGTTAGCGGAAGCAGGCTTCGCAATCTGTGTAAGATTGTCGCAGGGGCGCGCACCGCGCTGATCACGCGCCTATGAGTCCTTCAGTGCCAATTGTCGCGATTCCCACGCGGCTGACCCCGCAATCAGGCGTTCGGTGACGGCTCGCCGGTCACGGCGAGCAATTGCGAGCGGCGGATGCGCTCGCGATGTGCGGTGTAGAGACCGGAGGCGACGATGAAGGCGGCGCCGACGATGGTCCAGGTATCAGGTACTTCACCGAAGATCAGGAAGCCGAGGATGCTGACCCACAGCAGTTGCGTGTAGGAGAACGGCGCGAGCACCGAGGCGTCGCCATAACGGAACGCGAGCACCACGATCCACTGTCCGGCGGTGGACGCAACGCCGATCAGGATGCCGAACATGATGTCGTGCCAGGTCGGCGCGACCCAGACGAACGGCACCAGCGCGCTGACGATCGCGACGCCGACAATCGACGAATAGGTCATCACGGTGACCGGTCGCTCGCCGCCACTCATCATCCGCGTCAGGATCAGCGTGATCGCCCAGGCCAGTGCCGAGACGATCGGAAAGATCGCAGCGGGATGGAACGCGCTGGTGCCCGGCCGCAGGATGATGAACACACCGACCAGACCGACCGCGGTCGCGATCCAGCGGCGCATGCCGACCTTCTCGCCAAGGAAAGCGATCGACAGCGCCGTGACGAACAGCGGCGACACGAAGCTGGTGGCCGAGGCTTCCGCGATCGGCAGGAAACCTAAGCCGGTGATGAAGATCAGCGAGGAGCCGAGCAGCGCGGCCCCGCGCAGCACATGCAGCCCGGGGCGACGGGTCTGCAGCGCAAACAGCGGCGTGCCCGGCAACATCGCCGGCGTCATGATCAGCGCGAACACCAGAAAGCGGATCCAGGCGATCTCGATCGAAGGCAGCGTCGATGAGAGATATTTCGCAGTGACGTCGGAGGTGCCCAGAAACACCGTCGACAGCAGGATCAGCGCGATGCCTTTGAATGGCCGATCGGTGCGCGCGGGCGTCTTCGCGACCAGCTTCTTTTCGGGCAATGGCAATAAGGCGCTGTCCAGCCTGGCGGCTGCGGCGGGGGGCGGCGTCACGGCAATCTCGGAGGCAAAATAAAGCGAATCTGCTGAGTGCCACAAAACGCCAATTCCGCGACAAGGACAATGCCTGAAAACGGGACGCCGTTATGCGCCAACGCGCGCGGCGGCCTGCCACAGGCCACGAGCGGTCGCGACTACAACAGTTTGTTAAGGACTGTGTGCGGCGGAGATGAGCATCGCGAAGTGATTTAGGTAGACTACAGCTTCGGCTCACCTCTCCCTTGGGAGAGGTCGATTTGCGCAGCAAATCGGGTGAGGGGCCGCAGCTCCAACGAGTGACCGTACCCCCTCACCCGACGCCACGCGTCGACCTCACCCAAGGGAGAGGTGAGCCGAAGCTAATGCTCAGAGCATCGGCAGNAGGCCGCGCGGCTTCGGCCCGCGCGGAAACGCCTTGTCGAGCGCGGCGATCTCACCGTCGCTGAGCTTCAGGTTTCCTGCCGCGGCATTCTCCGCCGCGTGGTCCGCGCTCGACGCCTTCGGAATCGCGAGCACGGATGGATTGCGGGTGAGGAAGCTCAGCGCGACCTGGCGCGGCGTTGCCTTGTGCGCCTGCGCGATCGAATGCAGCACCGCACCGCCTTTGCTCGATGGAGAGGGAAAATCGTTATGACCAAACGGCGAGTAGGCGACCACGGCAACGCCATGCTGCTCGCACCACGGAATCACGGCGTGTTCGATCGCTCGCTCCTGCAGATGGTAGAGCACCTGGTTGCAGGCGATCTTGCCCTCACCCGTGACATCGAGCAGTTCGTCGAGATCGTCGGCGTCAAAATTGCTGACGCCCCAGGAGCGGATCTTGCCGGCGGCGATCAGATCGTCGAAGGCCGCGACGGTGTCGGCCAGCGGATAGGATCCGCGCCAATGCAGCAGATAGCAGTCGAGCCGGTCGGTCTTCAGCCGCTTCAGCGAACGCTCGCAGGCGGTGATGGTGCCGCGCCGCGAGGCGTTGCTCGGCAGCACCTTCGAGACCAGGAACAGCTCGTCGCGCCGGCCGGCAATCGCATCCGCAATCACGAGTTCGGCGTCACCATACATCTCCGCTGTGTCGATATGCGTCATGCCGGCATCGATGCCGCGCGTGAGCGCGGCGACGGCCGCCTTGCGGTCACCGCGATCGAGATACCAGGTGCCCTGCCCGATCACCGAGACCTGCGGGCCGCCTCTGCCGAATGCTTTTGTCTGCACGATCGCCTCGTTTGTCTTTGGAACTCGGCGTCGACCATAGAGGAAGCGTGAGACGATGTCCTCTCACGATGTCGTCCCTGCCTAGTGCGCAATTGCGCACGGGAGCAGGGACCCATAACCACCGGACTACATTGTTGCGTTCGGCTGAGGCCATAGCGTCGCACAACAGCTAACGGCTGTGGTTATGGGTCCCGGGTCAAGCCCGGGACGACGGCGGAGTGTGTTGCAGCGCTAGTGCAAAATCGACAACTGTCACACGTTCAGATTCATCCACACCGCCTTGGGCTCGGTGAAATTGTCGATCGCCGCGGTGCCGTGCTCGCGGCCGAGGCCGGAGTCGCGCTCGCCGCCCCATGGCAGCCGCACATCGGTGTAGCCATAGGTGTTGATCCACACCGTGCCGGCGCGCGCCTTCCTGGCAAAACGCTGCACGCGGCCGATGTCGGCGCTCCAGACGCCGGCGGCGAGGCTGTAGGCGGTGCCGTTGGCGATCCGCAGCGCATCGGCCTCGTCCTTGAACTTGATCACGCTCACGACGGGACCGAAGATCTCCTCCTGCGAGATACGCATCTCGTGCTCGACATCTGCGAACACGGCCGGGCTGATGAAATAGCCACGGTCGCCGACGCGCTGTCCCCCTGTCGCAAGCCGCGCGCCCTCTTGTCTGCCGATGTCGACATAGTCGAGGATCGAGCGCATCTGCTTCTCCGAGATCACCGGCCCCAGCGCCGTCGCGCGGTCCGCCGGATCGCCGATGCGAAGGGCCTCGGCGCGGGCGACGAGGCGTTCCACCACCTCGTCATAGGCCTTCTCCTGCACCAGCACGCGCGAGCCGGCCGAGCAGACCTGCCCGGCATTGAAGAAGATGCCGGCGGCCGCGGCCTTGGCTGCGGCTTCGAGATCGGCATCGTCGAAGATCACGTTGGCGGACTTGCCGCCGAGCTCGAGCGAGACGCGTTTGAAGTTGCTCGCGGCGCCCTTCACGATGCCGCGGCCGACGCCGGGCGAGCCGGTGAACGTCACCTTGTCGACGTCGGGATGATTGACCAGCGCTTCACCGACAGTGCGGCCGGGGCCGGTCACGATGTTGAGCACGCCCTTCGGCAGGCCCGCCTCAAGCGCAAGCTCGCCGATCCGCAGCGCCGACAGCGACGTCAGCTCGGCGGGCTTCATCACCACCGTGCAACCGCAGGCAAGCGCGGGCGCGAGCTTCCACATCCCGATCATCAGCGGGAAATTCCACGGCACGATCGCCGCAACCACGCCGACCGGCTCGCGCACCGTGTAGGTCAGCGCGTCGTCGCGCGCGGACACCACCTCGCCGCCGATCTTGTCGGCCCATCCGGCGTAATAGATCAGCGTATCGATCGCCGCCGGAAAATCCTGCCGCCGCACCGCCGACATCGGCTTGCCGGCATCGAGGCTCTCGAGCGCCGTGATCTCGTCGGCGTGCCGCTTCAGCAGCTCAGCCCACTTCAGGAGAATGTGACCGCGCTCGGCGGCGCGCATGGAGCGCCACGGCCCTTCGAAGGCGCGGCGGGCGGCGGCGACCGCGCGATCGACGTCCGCCTCATTGCCTTCAGCGATCGTCGCGATCACCTGCTCGGTCGCCGGGTTGAGAGACTTGAAGGAACGGCCGGACAGCGAGCGGACGCGGGCGCCGTCGATCAGCAGCAGCTCGTCCCGGACAGTCGGGGCCCGGCGCGCATCGTATCCATATTCATATGCAACTGACATCATATTGCCTCCTGACGTTATCCTTGAACGTAAGAAGCTGCGGTCGGCAGTAAATATGATATCTTGTACCTATTGGCATGCCAATATATGAAGTTAACTTCATAAATGGAAACCAAGATGCTGCAGATTGAGATCGAGACCGTCTGGCGATTTCGGAAAGAGAACAGCCCGCAGACCGTGGTCGTCATGCTCGGCATCCTCAACGAGATCAGGAAGACCGGGAAGATCACCAGCGCGGCGAGCGACGCGCATCTGTCGTATCGCCATGTCTGGAACCTGATCGAGCAATGGTCCGAATTCTTCGGCGTGCCGCTGGTGGAGACGCAGCGCGGCAGGGGCTCGAAGCTGACGCCATTCGGCGAGAAACTGGTGTGGGCCGGCGAACGCATGCAGGCGCGGCTCGGCCTGCAGCTCGAGAACCTCGCGCAGGAACTGGTCACCGAGATCAAGCCGTTCCTGCAGCAGCGGCCGTCGGTGATCCGCGTCCATGCCAGCCACGGTTTCGCGGTCTCCAAGCTGCGCGAATTCCTCGATCGCGAGAGCGGCATGGGCGTCGATCTGCGCTATGTCTCCAACCAGAATTCGCTGGTCTCGCTGGCGCAGGGCGCCTGCGATCTCTCCGGCGTCCACCTGCCGCGCGGTGAACTGCGCGCGCAGGGCATCAAGGCCTGCCGGGAATGGCTCGATCCGCGCGAGGACCGCGTGATCAATTTCGTCACGCGAGAGATGGGCTTGATGGTCAAGCGCGGCAACCCGCTGAAGATCACCACGCTGAAGGATCTGGTCGACCGCAAGGCCCGCTTCGTCAACCGCGATCACGATTCCGGCACGCGGCTGCTGTTCGACCAGTTGCTGGCGCTGCACCGGATCCCGCAAGGCAGGATCAACGGCGCGCAGCACATGGAATTCACCCATGCCGCGGTTGCCGCCTATGTCGCGAGCGGCATGGCGGATGCGAGCTTCGGCGTCGAGGCGGCGGCGCGGCAGTTCGGCCTCGATTTCATCCGGCTGCTCACGGAGGATTATTTCTTCGTCTGCAAACGTGCCTTCCTGGAGACCGAGCCGATGCGGCGCGTGCTCGACATCATGAAGAGCGGCGGGTTTCACAAGGCCGTAGGCGCCCTGCCCGGCTATGTGGCATCGAAGACCGGCGCCGTCAGCGGCGTGAAGGAGTTTCTCGAGAAGATGCATTCCGGTCACTGATCCGGTACGATCCCGGCGGCTGGACTCGTCCGGATCCGGCGCTATATTCCATACTATATAACGAAAAGACTGGACGTATCAAATGCGATCACGCCGCTCCGCCATTGCCATTCGCCATGTGGCGTTCGAGGATCTGGGGCTGCTCGCCCCGATCATGGAACGCGCGGGCTGGAGCGTGTCGTTCTGCGATGCACCGGTCGGCGACCTCACTGATCGCGCGATCAGGGATGCCGATCTCCTGATCGTGCTGGGCGGCCCGATCGGGGTGTATGAGACGGACAAATATCCGTTCCTCACCACCGAGATCGCGCTGCTGGAGCACCGGCTGCGCCGCGAAAAGCCGACGCTCGGCATCTGCCTCGGAGCGCAGTTGATGGCACAGGCCCTCGGCGGCCGCGTGTTCCCCGGGGGCGTCAAGGAGATCGGCTGGGGACCGATCGAGCTGACGGCGATGCCGTGCGGCTGGCCTCGAACGCCAATTACGAGAACCAGGCCTTCGCCTGGGGCCGCAGCGCACTGGCGCTGCAATTCCATCTCGAGGCCGATCCACGGCAGCTCGAGGAATGGTATGTCGGCCACGCCGTCGAGCTGGCGGCAGCGAAGGTCTCGATCCCCGAACTGCGCGCGGCAACGCAGGCGCTTGCCAGGCCCGTCGCGGCGCAAGCCGAGCAGGTGTTCAGCGACTGGCTTCTCACCATCGCGCCGGCCGACAGCGTGCTTCGTTCCGGCGCGGGTGCATGATCATCAGCCGAGCCCGCTAATGTCGGCCACCAGCACCGATCCCGTCACCGACTCCGTGATGTAGAGCCGGTCGCCCTTCGTGCCGCCGATCGCGACATTGGTGCAGCTTGGTCCGGCGCAGGACTTGATCCGCGCGATGCATTCGCCGTTGGGCGCGAACACGAAGACGTGGCCGAGCGAGGCATGCGCGACGAACAGCCGTCCTGCGCGATCCATCGTCATGCCGTCGGGTCCGCTCGGGCCGAACAGCGAGCAGAAGCGCCCGACCTTGGAGACGCTGCCGTCCTTCATGAACGGCGCGCGCCAGACCGCGTTGTCGCGCGTCATCGCGACGAACAGCACCGCCTCGTGCGGGTCGAGCACCAGGCCGTTCGGGCTGATGCCGGTGTCGATCAGGCAATCGAGCTGCCCATCGGTCCGCAAGCGATAGACGCGGCCGGTCGGATCGTGCAGGCCGGTCTGGCCCTGGTCGGTGAAATAGATATCGCCGTTCGACGCGATGTGCAGGTCGTTGCAGCCGCGGAACGATTCCGAATTGCGCGAGCGCAGCAGCGGCGCGACCTTGCCCGCTTTGGCGTCGAGCTCCATCAGGCCATGGCGGTAATCGGCGATCAGGATGCGGCCCTTGGAGTCGATCTTCAGCCCGTTGGGCCAGCCGTCATATTCCGCGACCTGCGACCAGGTCTTGTCCGGCGCGATCCGGAAGATGCGCCCGAACGGGATGTCGACGATGTAGAGATTGCCCGATGCGTCGAACGACGGTCCCTCGATGAAACAGTCGGTCATTGCGCCCGGCCGGTTCGCATCGGCCCATTCGGTCGACACCTTGCGACGGAACTCGGATGGGACGGCAGAGAAGATCTCGGTCGGGATCAGTTTTGGCGGTGTTTCCAGATACATCATTTTCTTGGTTCACCCGTTGGCAGAACGGGGTGGACCATAGAGCGTTCCAGGCGTCATTGCGAGGAGCGATAGCGACGAAGCAATCCACCTCTCAGCATGTGGAGGTATGGATTGCTTCGCGGAGCCTGTCATCGGGCGCGCATTCGCGCGACCCGTTGGCTCGCAATGACGCGGACGGATCTTGGTGCTCCGCTGATCACTAGCGGAGCTCAAAGCAAAACCCTATTCCGCCGCCTGCGCGCCGCCGTACGCCTCCGAGATCATGTAGCCAGACAGCGTGCCGTAGGCGGCGGCGACGTCGGGCCTCCAGGCTTCGCCCAGCCCCTTCTCCAACGTCCACAGCAGCGCGCCGCCGACCACGGGATAGTGCTCGGGCTTCGCCCCATAGCCGACATGGCGCTTGGCGAGCGCGCTCGCGGCGGGAAGCACGGACGACATATTGCTCAAGCCGTTGACGACGACGGCGAGCGTCGCCATCAGCTTCTTGCGCTGCTCGGTCATGTCAGCCGGAAACATCGCCTTCACCGCCGGGGCAACCTCGAACAGCCGCTCATAGAAGATCATCGCGGCCTGCTCCGAGATCGGTGCCACCTTCGCAAAAGACTCCTGGACGAGCTTGACCTGGTCGGGTGTCATGTGTGCCTCCATGCACGCTGCTTCCCGCGCCGCGCCATTGCGGTGGGGTGAAGGGGTTACGCGGCTTCAACGAAGCGGTGGCGCTCGTAAAGGAATTCGAGCACGCGCTGCCGGCACTTGAGATAGCTGCAAGCAAGCAGCGGCGGTGCATCAGTCAACGCGATCAAGCCGAGCTTGGCGCCCTTCACTTCCAAACCTGCCCCTTGCGCAAACGCGCCGGCGCGGCCTGAACTTCGGTCGTTGCGCTTGGTCATGGGCAGTCTCGTCCCTCTGCGTCTGTGCTGAGGATGGCCGTCCGTCTGGTGCTGCCGCGCTCACGCGTGCGGGCGCGTTCCGGGGTGGCCCGGTTACGGCGGCACAATTCGGATGAGTGGTCTCAAGGGACGGCGTCGATGGCGTCGACAGCTAACTATTCAAGCCGCGTGCCAAATCGCTGCAGTGCAGAAACGCCGGGACGGAGAATGAGATACGAACTATGTCGCAGGCCGCCACCGCGCGCGGCCCGCTTTCAAATTTTGCGATTCGCTCAATCCCTTATGCGACGCACAAGAATTAAGCATGCAACCGATCGATCAGGCGTCTTCTGTGACCTTGGTGCCGAGCGGCGCGGGCGCGAGGCCACCGCCCGGCTTGACGTGGAATTCGTAGGTCATCAGGTGCCACGGACCATCCGACGGTTTGCCGTCCGGCATCACCGCGTCGGTGCGCTTCTCGACCTTGGCGATCAGCTCGTCCTTCACGCCGAACACGACGTCGGAGTCGATGTACTTGTCGCCTTCGATGAAGACATGCGTGATCAGCGGCTCGTAGCCCTTCGCGTTGACCAGGAAGTGCACATGCGCGGGCCGCATCGGGTGACGGTTGGTCTGCGTGATCATCTGCCCGACCGGGCCGTCGGTCGGGATCGGATAGCTGCACGGCAGGATGGTGCGGAAATGGAAACGGCCGTCGGCATCGGTGATGAAGCGCGCACGCGACGACGGGCCTTCGGTGGCGTAGCTTGGCTTCTGTGAATCATAATAGCCGTCGTCATCCGCGTGCCAGACATCGACCGGTACGTTGGCCAGCGGCTTGCCCTTGAGGTCGGTGACACGGCTTTTCACGAACATCCGCTCGCCGGGCAGGCTCGCGGAGATGTCGGTGCCATGCGGCGTCTCCCTGTGCTCGCCGACATAGAACGGGCCGAGCACCGTGGTCTCGGTGGCGCCGTCGCGATCGCGGTGGTTGACCGCATCGACCAGCATCGATACGCCGAGCACGTCGGACAGCAGGATGAACTCCTGACGGATGTCGGTGCACTTGTGACCGGTGCGGGTGAGGAAATCGATCGCGTAGTCCCACTCCTCGAAGGTGAGATCGGTCTTGCGCACATAGTCGTGCAGCGACTTGACCAGTTCCTGCAGCAGGAACTTGACCCGCGGATTGGGCGTCTCGTCGAAGCTGCGGATGACGGCGGCAGTGAGCTCGGTGTCGTTGAACTGGGTCATCTCGGCGTTTCCCTTTGGTCCCCTCGAGGGCGCGATTGCAGGCGCAAGCGTACACCACCGGGCGTGCGCGGGTAAGCGGCGGCCGATTGGTGCCGGGGACACTTTTCGGCTATCAAGGCTGCCTCGCCAGCCGGAGAAGAGCCTGATGTCAGTCCCTACCCTCGCCTCCCCCGAATCCGCAGGAATGTCGACCGCCGCGCTCAACCGCCTCGAAGCGCATCTGAAGACCCGCTACATCGAGTCCGGCCGCTTTCCCGGCACGCAGCTCCTGATCTACCGCCGCGGCAAGGTCGTCCATTCCACGGTCCAGGGTTTTGCCGATCTCGAGCGCAAGGTGCCGGTCAAGGACGATACCATCTTCCGCATCTATTCGATGACCAAGCCGATCACCTCGGTCGCTTTCATGATGCTGGTCGAGGAAGGCCGCGTTGCGATCGACGAGCCGGTCGCCAAATATATTCCGGAATGGAAGAACCTCGGCGTCTTCGTCGCCGGCACGGCACCGGCTTTCCTCACCCGCCCGCCGTCGCGGCCGATGCTGATCGTCGACCTGCTGCGCCACACCTCGGGCCTGACTTACGGCTTCCAGCAGCGCTCCAATGTGGATGCGGCCTATCGCGAGAAGAAGATCGGCGAGGTCATCAAGGCCGGCACGCTCGACGGCATGATCGCGGACCTGGCGAAGATCCCGCTGGAGTTCTCGCCGGGCGAGGCCTGGAATTACTCCGTCTCCACCGACGTGCTCGGCTATCTTATCGGCAAGATTTCAGGGATGCCGTTCGAGCAATTCCTCAAGGAGCGCATCTTCAAGCCGCTCGGCATGAACGACACCGACTTCTTCGTGCCGGCCGAGAAGGCGCATCGCCTGGCCGCCTGCTATTCGGCCGACCCGCAGGGCGGCTTCAACCCGCTCGCCGCCGAGCGCAAGGGCACGCTGACGCTGCAGGACGACCCCGCCACGAGTTCGTTCCTGTCGCCGCCATCGCTGATCTCCGGCGGCGGCGGGCTGTGCTCGACTTCGGCCGACTACCTCACCTTCTGCCGGGCCGTGATCAATGGCGGCGAGCTCGGCGGCGTCCGCCTGCTCGGCCCGAAGACGCTGAAGCTGATGGCCTCGAACCACCTGCCCGGCGGCGTCGACCTGCCGGCGATGTCACGCTCGATGTTCAGCGAGGCGGCCTATAACGGCATTGGCTTCGGTCTCGGTTTTGCCGTCACGATGAACCCGGCCCAGACAATGATTGCCGGAAGCCCCGGCGAAATCAACTGGGGCGGCGCAGCGACCACCTCGTTCTTCATCGATCCGGCCGAAGAGCTGATCACCATCTTCATGACGCAGGTGCTGCCGTCGAGCGCCTACCCGCTGCGGCGCGAGGTGCGCACGATGGTCTACGCGGCGATCACCGAAAGCAATCTCTAAGACCACGCTCTTCCGCGGCGCGTGCCCCCGTGACCGCCGCGCTCGAATCCCGCGGCGGCTGACCTGCGGCGTCAGCCGCCGCTCAGGGTCCGCACCTGCGATCCGGCCCGCCGCCGCGCCTGAGAGGTCGGCCGCGGCCAGATCATGCGACATTCTGGCACGCAAGTTGCTAAGATGGAGCGGGTTCGGGCCGGCCGAGATCAAGGGGGGAAGTCATGTCGACCATCGCAGCCGCAGTCGCCGAGACGCGCAAGCCGCTTTACTCATCGTTGTTCGTTCAGGTGCTGGCCGCGCTCGTGCTCGGCATCATCATCGGCATGGCCGCTCCCGATTTCGCGATCGGGCTGAAGATCTTCAGCGACGCCTTCCTGAAGCTGATCTCGATGATCGTGGCGCCGATCGTGTTCTGCGTGGTGGTGCACGGAATCGCGGGCGCCGGCGACCTGAAGAAGGTCGGGCGCGTCGGCGTCAAGGCGCTGGTCTATTTCGAGGCGATGACGACGATCGCGCTCGTGGTCGGCCTGCTGCTGGCCTATCTGTTTGGGCCCGGCCACGGCATGAACATCGACACGTCAACGCTGGATCCCAAGGCACTCGGCGGCTATGCCGGCAATGCGCAGAAGCTGAAGGGCGAAGGCATCGGCAGCTTCCTGCTCAACATCATTCCGACCACCTCCTTCGATGCGCTGTCGCGCAACGACGTGCTGCAGGTGCTGTTCTTCGCCATCATCTTCGGCGTCAGCCTGGCTCTGGTCGGCGGCGAAAAGGGCGAGAGGATCTCCTCCTTCATCGATGCGGTCTCGACGGTGCTGTTCCGCGCCATGGGCCTGATCGTGCGGTTTGCGCCGATCGGCGTGCTCGGCGCGGTCGCCTACACCGTCGGCAAATACGGCGTCGGCTCGCTGAAGCAGCTGCTGTCGCTGGTCGCGCTGTTCTATGTCGCGGTCGCGATCTTCGTGCTCGGCGTGCTCGGCGCGGTGATGGCGCTCGTCGGCGTAAACATACTCAAATTCCTCTCCTACCTGCGCGAGGAATTGATGATCGTGCTTGCGACCGCATCCTCCGACGCGGTGCTGCCGCAGGCCATGCGCAAGCTGGAACGGCTCGGCGTCAAGGATTCCGTGGTCGGCCTCGTGATCCCGACCGGCTATTCCTTCAACCTTGACGCCTTCTCGATCTACCTTACGCTGGCTGTCGTGTTCATCGCGCAGGCGACCAACACGCCGCTGTCATTCGGCGATCTCCTGCTGGTGCTCGGCGTATCGCTGATCACTTCGAAAGGCGCACATGGCGTGCCGGGCTCGGCGATCGTCATCCTGTCGGCAACGCTCAACGCGGTGCCGAGCATTCCCGCGATCGGCCTCGTGCTGGTACTTTCCGTCGACTGGTTCATCGGTATGGCGCGCGCGGTCGGCAACCTGATCGGCAATTGTGTGGCGACCGTCGTGGTTGCGGCCTGGGAAGGCGACCTTGACCGTGACAAGGCCCGCCGCGTGCTCGACGGCACCGAGACGGTGGATGTGACGGCGGGCTGAGGCACGCGGCCTGCATATCGGCGCCCCTCCGGGGCGCATAACCAAGGCGCGCAGATGGCGATCTTGCGCGCCGACGATCGGAGGAAGGTCTGGAAGGTCTACTTGACGAGCTTCAGGTACGGCGGAAACCGCCTAGCCGACGTCGGCTCCTGCAACAGTTCCTCCGACGCCATCATGTCGCAGAGGGCTTTCAGCTCGGAATCGGTGACCTTGTGCAGTTCCATCCGAAGCTCAAGGATGGCCAGCGACAACAAGCGCGCGGTTTCCGCGTTCGCCCTGTCGACCAGAAACGCCTGGCACTCTTCCAGGGTCCCAAGCAGCGCTAGCAACCGTTCTTCCGTATTTGCCACCGGCATATCGTCCACTCCCGAAGCCATGAGGTTGCGTTGAGACGCTGCCTCTTTCGCTTCATTGCCTTTCCGCAAGAATTCGCCGGCTTGTGGTAGGCGTTCATCTGTTCCAGATGATCAAGAACTTTTGGGCAATTGTCCAGCAACATTCCGAAAGCCTGACTTACACTTACGTCAAACTTTTTGCTGGAACCCCGCACGGTCCGAGCAATCACAGCAGGATCTGTAACCTCCGGCTGTACCAGCAGGGGTTGCATCCTGTCTTCGATGCCCGTACAATAGTTGCGCCCGTAGAAATACGGGCAACGTGGTCTGTGCCCTCAGTAAGCATGCGCGCAAAATCTGTGTCGATCAAACTCGCGCTAGTTGTGGTTCGGTCAATATTTTGCCAAATGTAGAGGGCGGGGTGTCGACAGACACCTTGGCGCGATCGACTTCAGGTAGTCGGCCGCGTCGGTAATAGGGTGCTTCCAACGCGCGAATGCGTTTGGATACCATCCCGCGGTCTTCTTGGATTTTCGTAGTTCTTACGACGAACTGACGATCCACACGAACTTAACGCGGTACATCATGGACGAATCCCTGACCTACTCCGGGCCAGGGCTTCCCGATTGAAGGACGGGTCACCAGAATGAACAGATCAGCAGCAAAGAAGATGAAGCAGCGCAGTGCCGGCAAACCCGACATCGAGTTGGGCAAGCGGATTCGCCTGCGCCGTGTGGAGCAAAAGATTTCGCAAGCCGAACTCGGCGACAAGCTCGGCGTCAGCTTTCAGCAGGTCCAGAAGTACGAAAAGGGCGTCAACCGCGTCGGCGCTGCCCGCCTTCAACAGATCGCGAGCGCGCTCGATGTGCCGGTCACCTTCTTCTACGACGGTGACAACAAGGCCCGCGAAGTCGAGAGCCTGCTGTTCCTCGACAGCGCGTTCAGCCTCCGGTTGCTGCGCGCCTACAGCAAGATCAAGGACCAGACCGTTCAGCGTCAGCTGGTGTCGCTGATGGAATCGATCGCCGCCAACGAAGACTGAGCGGCACTCCACGTCGGATCGCGGCGCCGCGGACGCGATCGACCAGCCTGAGCGGTTCGGCCGGCAACGGCCGCCGCAACAGGTGATCCGCAGGCTGGGCTGGGAGACCATCGAAGCGCTGCCATGCGACGGGCAGCGCTTTTTTCTTGTGCCCGCTCTTGTGCCTTCGGCGATATCGCTATCGCGCAGCACGTCCCGATAGAACGCTTCGGCTCGATCGACATCCCGGACGGCCGGCGCGACCGGTCCGATCCGGTTGAGGGTGATCGGCATCGCCTTCTCCCTGCGCAGGACGCAGCGGCAACCAAAACTTAATCAAGACGCAACGGTCTTGCGATAGACCATCGCATCCGTACGAACGCGCCGCCCCGTTCATCCGGCCGGGGCCGTGCTTCCTCATTTCGACGCTGGCGCCGCATTCCGGAGACACGCGATATGCTGAGAGTGACTTTCGTCACGATCGCCACGATGCTGACGACTCTGCCGGCGTTCGCCCAAACTGCCGGCCCGCCGGGCTCGACCGCGGTGCCGACTCATCATGCTGCGCCCGTGCCGACCACCGCGCAGCCAAGCCAGGCCAAGCCGGCCGCATCGGCCCCGACAGCGGAGGCGCGGTCGGCTGCCGCGCTAGCGGTCTCTCGCGAGCCGACCTACGACCAGGGCAGCGCGCAACGCCTTCGCGAGGCGGTGCAGAGCTATTCCGAACTCGCCGCCCGCGGCGGATGGCCGACGATCTCAGCGGATGCGAAATTTGCGTTGGGGGTCAAGGGCGCCAACGACGATCTTTTGCGCAAGCGCCTGATAGTCACCGGCGACCTCGCCGCCGACAAGGCGACCGGCGCCTATGACGAGGCGCTCGCCGAAGCGGTGAAGCACTTCCAGGGCCGCCACGGTCTCGCGGCGACGGGCTCGGTGACGCCACGGACGCTCGCTGCGCTCAACGTTCCCGTCCAGAAGCGGATTAAGCAGCTCGAGGCGTCGCAGGAGCGGCTTGCCCAGATGGATTTCCAGTTCGGGCAGCGCTACGTCGTCGTCAACATTCCGGCCACCTTCGCCGAGGCCGTCGAGGACGACAAGGTGGTGCGGCGCTATCGCGTGATCGTCGGCAAGACCGAGAAGCCTTCGCCGACGCTGA
This sequence comes from Bradyrhizobium macuxiense, assembly GCF_001542415.1. Classification (GTDB taxonomy): domain Bacteria; phylum Pseudomonadota; class Alphaproteobacteria; order Rhizobiales; family Xanthobacteraceae; genus Bradyrhizobium; species Bradyrhizobium macuxiense. The sequence goes on along the minus strand of NZ_LNCU01000132.1, from coordinate 65,168 downwards.
CGTCCGAAATCACGAGCGTGATCGTCAACCCGACCTGGACGGTGCCGTCATCGATCGTCAGGACGGAGATCGCGGCGCATATGCGCAAGGATCCGACCTATCTGTCACGCATGCACATGGACGTGCTCGACGCCCATGACAACCTGATCGATCCGCATTCGGTGGATTGGTCGGCCGGCCATGAGCCGAACGTCACCGTGCGCCAGCAGAGCGGCACCTGGAACGCGCTCGGCGCGGTCAAGATAGACATGCCTAACTCCTATTCGGTGTACATGCACGACACCAACCAGCGCAGCCTGTTCAGCGACGACTACCGCTTCAACTCGCATGGCTGCTCGCGTGTCGACAATGTCCGCGACCTCGCAGCATGGCTGCTCAAGGACCAGCCGCAATGGACCCGCCCCGCCATCGATGCGGCGATCGCCGCCGGACAGCGCCAGGAGATCCGCATGCTGAAGAAGGTCCCGGTGGCCTGGATCTACCTCACGGCGTGGATGACGAAGGACCGCACCATCCAATTCCGCAACGACGTCTACGACCAGGATCAGCAGCTCCTCGAAGCCACCGCCGAGGAAGCCGCCTTCTTCAACAAGGCCGCAGACCATCCGCTGACCGCGCATCTCGCGCAGTAAGCGTTCGCGCGAAGATAACGGCTCAAGATAAGAGTCTGGAGCTTCGGTTCTGATCTATTCAGAACCGAACACGCGTCGAGCCGTTCGCGTGTCGCCATTCTGTCGCGCGGCCAATTGTCGCCCGCAATGCAGCGCGACCTCAGAACTCCGCAATCTCCGCGTTGAACCTGCCCTCGTAAACCAAATGCACAGGCTCGTCTTTTTGTCGCAGCAACCGAGCAGCCGCATGGACGTTTTCAAAGCTTCAACGAAGGAGAACTCAATGAATATCAAGCTTGCCATTTTTGGATTGGCCGCTTTGGGAAGCGCCGCCCTGGTGTCCGGCTCCGCCTCCGCGTTGCCGAACGGGCTGCCGCAGGCCAACCGCATCGCAGGCGAATCATCTCATATCGACCAGGTGCGTTATGCTTGCGATCCCTACGGCCGCTGCCACTGGCGCCCGGGATACGGCTATTACGGACCGCGTCATCACGGCTGGCATCATCGTCCGCATTACCACCGCCCCCATCATCCCGGTCCGCGCTATCACGGCGGACATCGCCACGGCGGGCATCATGGTGGACATCACGGCGGCGGACACCACGGCGGGCATCGCCGCTAGCCGTCGACGAGGGGGCTTCGGCCCCCTCTTCCTTCTATAGCGCCGCCAGCACTGCCTTCGCGACATCGGCGGTGCCATTGCTGCCGCCGAACTCGAACGGCTTGATGCCCTCGGCATAGACCTTGTCGACCGCACGTTCGATGCGCTCGCCGGCTTCCGCAGCACTCTCGAGACCATGCTTGTCGGCGAGCCAGTCCAGCATCATCGCAACCGAGAGGATCATCGCGGTCGGATTGGCCTTGCCCTGCCCCATGATGTCGGGCGCGGTGCCGTGGCACGGCTGGAACACGGCGTAGCGATCGCCGATATCGGCCGACGGCGCCATGCCCATGCCGCCGATCAGGCCGGCGGTGAGATCGGACAGGATGTCGCCGAACATGTTTTCCGTGACCATCACGTCGAAATCCCACGGACGTTTCACCAGCATGGCCGCGGCTGCGTCGATATAGAGGTGGTCGGCCTTGACGTTGGGGTGGCGCTTCGCGGACTCGTCGAAGATCTCGCGGAAGAATGCGAACGCCTTGAACACGTTCGCCTTGTCGACGCAGGTCAGCCCGCCATTGGCCTTGCCGCGCGCCTTGCGGCGTTCGGCGAGCCGGAACGAGAAGTCGAACAGCCGTTCCGAGGTCCGGCGCGTGATCACCATGGTCTCGCGCGCCTCGCTGTCGGTGACGACGCCCTTGCCCATCGAGGCGAACAGGCCCTCAGTGGATTCCCTGATCACGACGAGGTCGACGCCCTTCTCGTCGGCGCCGACGATCGTGCTCCGCACACCCGGGATCAGCCGCGCCGGGCGCACGCCGGCATAGAGATCGAAGATCATGCGCAGTTCGATCTGCGGCGCGATCTCGGTATTATCAGGATAGCGCACCGACGGCAGCCCGCAGGCGCCGAGCAGGATCGCGTCGGCCTCCTCGCACAGTCTGATCGTGCTGTCCGGCATCGACTTGCCGGTTTCCTTGTAATGGCTCGCGCCGGCCGGCGCCTCGGTGAAGCGGAATTTCAGATCGGTCGTCGCCTCGATCCTGCGCAGGATCTCGAGCGCCGGAGCCATCACCTCCGGACCGATGCCGTCGCCGCCGAGGACGGCGATGTGGAGTGCGTTGTTGGCGGACATGGGGAGTCTCCGGGAGCCTGAGACGAGACGGTGTCTGTCGTCATTGCGAGCGAAGCGAAGCAATCCATGCCGCCGCTTGCGGAGATACGGATTGCTTCGTCGCTTCGCTCCTCGTAATGACAGAAAGTTACGGCGTCAGCACCGCGCGACCGACGAGCTGGCCCTTCTGCAGGTTGACCAGCGCATCATTGGCCTTGGCGAGCGGCATCGGCGTGACCGGGATCGCCGGGATCTTCTTCGCGCGCACCAGATCGAGCAGCTCCTGCGTCTCGCGCAGATTTCCGACATAGCTGCCCTGGATAGTGACGGCCTTGATCGGGATCAGCGGCAGCGCCCAGGTCGCGCCGCCGCCGAACAGGCCGACGATCACGAGCTTGCCGCCCTTGGTCAGGCAGTCGAAGCCGAGCTGCGTGGTCTGGGCGTTGCCGACCAGATCGATCGCGGCGCGAATCGGCTGCCCCGCCTTCTTCATCAGCTGCTCGAGCGCGTCGGGCGCCTTGCCGTCGACGGTCGCGAGCGCGCCGGCAGCCTCGGCCGCCTCGCGCTTCCTGGCATCAATGTCGACCACGATGGCGCCCTTGCCGCCCATCGCCTTCAACAGCGACAACGCCATCAGGCCGAGGCCGCCCGCGCCGAAGATCACGATCGGGGTGTCGAAATCCTTCTCGACCTTCTTCAGCGCGCTGTAGGTCGTAACGCCGGAGCAGGCATAGGGCGCCGCCGTGACCGGATCGAGCCCCTTGAGGTTGAGCAGATATTTCGGATGCGGCACCGTCATATGGTCGGCATAGCCGCCGTCGCAATAGACGCCGAGTGCATTCGGCTTGATCGCGCACATGTTCTCGTCGCCGCCGAGGCAGGTCGGACATTTGCCGCAACCGAGCCACGGATAGGCCAGCGCGACGTCGCCGATCTTGAGGCCGCCCTTGTCGGCGTCCTTGACGTCGGGCCCGAACGCCACGATCTCGCCGACCGTCTCGTGGCCCATCGTGCGCGGCAGCGAGACGCCACGATCCTTCAGCGACAGCGGCTTGCGGCCGTGACCGAGATCGTAGCCGCCCTCCCAGATGTGCAGGTCGCTGTGGCAGACGCCTGCCGCCTTGACCTTGATCAGCACCTGCGTGCCTTCCGGCTGCGGCGTCGGACGGTCAACCTCCTGCAAAGGCGCGTGGAAATCGACAACCTGAAAACTCTTCATCGCTTTTCTCCCGGAAACTCGTTGTTGCGGCCGACCTTGCCACGCCCGCGCGCTCAGGACAAACGCTCAAGCCCGCGATTTCGAACGAACCGGTATGCGCGTTGCCGAAGGGACGTCACCCTAGATCAGTGGGTGATGGCACGCCGCAAACTGGCGAGGCGCAACCATGCGCAGTTCCGGCACCTCGCTGGCACAGCGCGCATCCGCGCGCGGGCAGCGGGTGCGGAAGCGGCAGCCCGACGGCGGAGCGATCGGCGACGGCGGCTCGCCAACCGGGATGCTCTGGGTGGGCCGGATATCCGGATCGGGCACCGGGATCGCCTCGATCAAGAGCGCGGTATAGGGATGCGCGGGTGTTGCGAACAGCTGCTCGGACGGACCGACCTCGCACAGCCGGCCGAGATACATCACGGCGACGCGGTCGCTGACCGCCTTCACGACGGCGAGATCGTGGGCGATGAACAACAGCGTCAGGCCATAGCGCGTCTTCATCTCCTCCAGCAGGTTGAGTATCTGCGCGCGGATCGAGACGTCGAGCGCCGAGACCGGCTCGTCGCAGATGATGAATTCCGGGTTGAGCACAAGCGCACGCGCGATGCAGATGCGCTGGCATTGTCCCCCGGAGAATTCATGCGGCAGGCGTCCGCTCACCAGCGCCGGATCGAGGCCGACCGCCGACAGCACATCGGACACGATCTGCTTGCGCTTGTTCGGATCCTTGACGCCGGAGATCACCAGCGGCTCGGCCACGATATCGCCGATACGCCGCCGCGGATTGAGCGAGGCGATCGGGTCCTGGAAGATCAATTGCACGCGGCGGCGCATCTTGCGCAAGCTGTCGCCCTGCATGGCGGCGAGGTCGTGGCCGTCGAACAGCACCGTGCCGGAGACCGCCTGGCGCAATTGCAGCACGGCGCGGCCGAGCGTGGATTTGCCGCAGCCGGATTCGCCGACTAGGCCCAGCGTCTCGCCACGGGCGATCTCCAGGCTGACGTCGGACACCGCATGGATGGTCTTGCCGCCGACCGAATACTCGACGACGAGGTTTTCAACCTTGAGCAGCGGATCGGATGAGACCTGTTGCATCATGCGTCGACACCCGCTGCGATCGGGTGGAAGCAGGCGTAGAAATGCTGCGGTGCCTCGGCCCTGAGCGACGGTTTCTCCGTGTTGCAGCGGCCGGCGGCATAGCGGCAGCGCGGCGAGAACGAGCAGCCCTTGAGCGGACGGGTCTGGTCCGGCGGTCGTCCCGAGATTGCCGGCAGCGGCGTATGCGGCGCGGCGTCGAGCTTCGGCAGCGCGGCGAGCAGCGCCTCGGTGTAGGGCATCCGCATCTGCTTGAACAACAACGGCGTCGGCGCGCGCTCGACCACGCGTCCCGCATACATCACCGCGACCTCGTCGGTGCGACCGGCAACCACGCCGAGATCGTGGGTGATGATGATCATCGCCATGTGGCGGCGCTGCTGCTCGCGTGCCAGGAGATCCAGGATCTGCGCCTGGATCGTGACGTCGAGCGCGGTGGTCGGCTCGTCGGCGATCAGGAGCTGCGGCTCGCAGGACAGCGCGACCGCAATGGCGACGCGCTGGCGCATGCCCCCGGAGAGCTGGTGCGGATATTGCGCCAGGCGCTGCTCGGGCGCCGGAATGCCGACGGCCGCCAGCAGCTCGATGCTGCGCTGCCTCGCCTGCGCCAGCCCCAGTTCGAGATGTTCCTGGATGGTCTCGATCAGCTGGGTGCCGATGGTCAGCACCGGATTGAGCGAGGTCATCGGGTCCTGGAACACGACCGCGAGCGAGCGGCCGCGCAGCTTGCGCAACTTCTCCGGCGACAGCTTCAGGAGATCCTGCCCGTCGAACATCACCCGTCCCGACAGCTTCGCCTTCTTCGGCAGAAGCTGCAGGATGGTGCGCGAGAGCATCGTCTTGCCGCAGCCGGATTCGCCGACGATGCCGAGCGTCTTGCCGGCATCGACGGCGAGATCGACATGGTCGACCGCGCGCAGATTGCCGCGCGGCGTCGGCAGGTCGACCACCGCATCCTCGACCGAGAGCAACACGCCGCTCACAGCGCACCCTGCCTGGGGTCGGTCAGCGCGCGGATGGTGTCGCCGATCAGGTTGAACGAGAGCACGGTCAGGAACATCGCAATTGCCGGAATGAAGGCGAGCTGTGGCGCCACATCGAGGCTTTCACGGCCCTCCCCGATCATGCTGCCCCAGCTCGATATCGGCGGCGGCACCCCGAGGCCGAGGAAGGACAGCGACCCTTCGACCACGATGGTGACGGCGACGCCAAGCAGGAAGAAGGCGAGCAGCGGCAGCAGCACGTTCGGCAGCAATTCGCGCAACAGGATACGCGTATGCGTCGCACCGAGTGCCTGCGCTGCGATGACGAATTCGCGACGCGCCAGCGACAGCGTCGCGGCCCGCGCCACCCGCATGAACGCGGGGATGCCGAGCACGCCGAGGATACAGGTCAGGTTGAAGATCGACTGGCCGAGATAGGCGGTCACGGCCAGCGCCAGGATCAGCGGGGGGAACGCCAGCAGCACGTCCATGCTGCCGACCACGAAGGATTCGAACCGGCCGCGGAAATAGCCCGCGAGCATGCCGAGCGCACCGCCGATGGTGACCCCGATGACAGGCGCACAGAGGCCGACGATCAGCGAGATCCGCGCGCCATAGATCAGCCGCGACAGTTCGTCCCGGCCGAGGCCGTCGGTGCCGAGCCAATGCTCCGCCGAAATGGGCGCCCGCCGCTCCAGCATATCCATGTCGGTCGGGCTCGGCAGCGGCAGCAGATCGGCGAAGATCGCGACCGCGAACACCAGCGCCATCCAGCCGATCGCGATCCAGAACAGGGTGCCGAGCCGTCGTCGGCGACCCGCAGGCGTCGCGCCGGCCTCGTCTTCGAGGGCGAGCTCAAGCGTGGCCATGGCGGATCCTCGGATCGAGAATGGCGTAGAGCAGGTCGACGATGAAGTTCATGATCACGAAGCCAGCGGCGACCAGCAGCACCACGCCCTGCAGGATGATGAGATCGCGGGTATAGATCGCGCCAACCAGCAGACGGCCGATCCCCGGCAACGCGAAGATCGATTCGACGATGACGGCACCGCCGATCAGCCGGCCGATATTGATGCCGGTGATGGTGACAAGCGTCAGCGACGACGGCTTCAGCGCATGCACGAACAGGATGCGCGACGGCTTCAGGCCCTTTGCCTTGGCGAGCGCGATGTAATCCTCCTGCAGCGCCGCGATCATGTCCGAGCGCAGCACGCGCATGATGCCCGGCCATTCCGCAAGCCCAAGCGTCAGCGCCGGCAGCACCATGAAGCGCAGATTGGCGACCGGATCCTCGGTGAACGGCACATAGCCGGTCGCCGGCAACAACCGCAGCTCGACCGCGAACAGGTAGATCAGGAGGATCGCCGATAGGAAGGTCGGCACCGACAGCATGCCGAAGGCCGTTCCGGTTATGAAGCGGTCGAACGCGCTGCCGGCCTTCGCGGCGCAGGCGATCGCGAGCGGCACGCCGATCGCAAGCCCGATCAGCTCGGCGAGGATCATCAGCTCGAACGAGACCGGGACGCGCTCGCTGACCGCCTGCAGCACGGTCTGCCCGGTGCGGAAGGAGCGTCCGAAATCACCCTGCAGGATGTGCCAGAGCCAGCCGACATAGCGCAGCCAGATCGGCTGATCGAGCCCCATGTCGTGACGTAGCGCCGCGATGTTCTCGGGTGTCGCCTGGTCGCCGAGGATCACGTAAGCGAGGTCACCCGGCAGCAGCGACGCGATCACGAAGGTCAGGATCGAGACCGCGATCAGCACCGGTACCAGGTACAGGAGCCTCCGCGCGACGAAGAACAGCATGAAGCGCTATTCCTTCCAGGCGTCGGAAACGTCGAGCACTCCATTGAACATCTTTGGCACGCCTTTCACTTTCGCGCTCGATATGGCGTAGTAGGTGTTCTGGAAGGTCCAGAACCAGATCGCCTCCTTGTTGATCAGACGGCTGATCGCGCAATAATCCTCGGTGCGCTTGGCGACATCGGCTGTGGTTCGCGCATGCTCCAGCAGCCGGTCCAGCTCCGGATCGGAGTAGTTCGCCAACGCCACCGGGCTGCCGGTGTGGAAATTGGCGTACATCTGCGGATCGGGATCGGCGAGATCGACGATACGCCACGGCGTGAGCTGGAACTGGCGCATGAAGGCGCGCGGCACGATGGTGGCCTGATCGACTTGCTCGATCTCCATGTTGGCGCCGACCCGCTTCCAGATCTGCTGCAGCACCTGGCCGATGGTGCGGCCGCGCGGCGTCGCGGTCACGATCATCTTGAAGTCGACCGGCTTGCCGTAGTCCTTGATCAATGCCTTGGCCTTCGCCGCGTCTTCAGGCAGCGCGCCGTCGTCCTTGCACTTGACCCATGAGCCGTCGCCGTAAGGGTTGGTGGCCGGCCGCGCCAGACCGTTGGCGATCGCCTGCGATATCTTCTTGCGGTCGAGCGCCATCACCAGCGCCTGCCGCACGCGCACGTCGTCGAACGGCGCCGCCTTGGTATTGAAGGCGTAGACCTGCGCGCCGGAACCGGCATAGGAGTGCACGGCCAGGCTCGAATCCTTCTGCGCCTTGACGATGTTGTCGGCGTCGTATTCGTCATCCCAGATTATGTCGGCCTCGCCCGATTGCAGCGAGGCAAAGCGCGACTGCGCATCCGGCAGCGGCTTCAGGATGATGCGGTCGAGATAGGGCTTGCCCTTGTCCCAATAGTCCGGGTTCTTCTCCAGCACCATGCGGTCGCCCGCGGTCCAGGATTTCAGGATGTAAGGGCCGGTGCCGACCGGGTTGCGATTGTAGTCGTCGCCCTTGGTCTTCCACGCGGTCGGCGACTGCATCACGTTGTTGGAGCTCTGGATCGACTGCGTCGCCGGGAAATTCACCGCCGGATCGCTGAAATTGTAGCGCACCGTGAGGTCATCGATCACGTCCACGCTATTGATGCTGGTAATGTAGAAGGCGCAGCGGCACTTGTTGGCCGGATCCTTCTGGCGATCGAAGTTCTCCTTCACCGCCTGCGCATTGAACGGCGTACCGTCGTGGAATTTGACGCCGGGCCGCAGCTTGATGGTCCAGGTCTTGAAATCGTCGGAATGCACCCACGACACGGCAAGCTTCGGCTTCGGCTGGCCCTTGTCATCGAGCGTCATGAGTGTATCGAAGATCGCGGCCGCAGCGGTATTGGCCGACGTGTCGTAGACGCCGACCTTGAGCGGGTCGAAGCCTGGAATGTCGAGCTCCTGGCCAACCGTGAGCGTGCCGCCCTGCTTCTGCGCGCTGGCGGGCGCAGCGAACGCAGCCGAAGCTATTCCCGCCACAAGAAATAAACGCGCAAGCGCGTACGCGCGGTTGACCGGCCTCATCTCAGCTCCCTCCCGAGGTGCGCGACGTCCGGTGTTCCGGATCGTCGTGTGACGGGCGGCAGATTGTCCGGAATCGCCGCGCGCGGCAAGTCCGTAACAAGGATGAAAAGCCGCAGGTTAACCTTGCGCGGTTTTCGGTCGTTGACCAACGAAATCTGCGATCTGCTCCTCGGAGAGGCCTATCTCCTTCAGGTAGGACAGCGTGTGCTCGCCGAGCGTCGACATCCGCCTGGCGGCGGCGACCTTGGCGCCTGACATGCGGAACGGCAGGTTGAGCACCCTGAAGGTGCCGCCGCCGTCCTCGACCTCGGCAAGCCCGCCGCGATGCGCGAGTTGCGGATCGGCCAGCGCTTCGCGCACGGTGCGATAGGCCGACGACGGCACACCGTACTCGTTGAGCGCGGCGAGACAGGCTTGCGTGCCGATCGCGCGTGACCACGCCTCGACGCCGTCCATCAGGCTCGCCCAGTTGTCCCGGCGATCGGAATATCTAGCAAAGCGCGGATCGGACACCCATTCGGGGCGGCCGATCACCTGCATCAGGTTCTGGAACGTCTTTTCGCTGGCGATCGCCACCATGACGTAGCCGTCGGTGGTCTCGATCGGGCCGAACATCGGCCGCTGCGGCGGCTTCACGTCGAATTGCGCCGCCTGCACTTCGTTCAAGGTCAGGGTCAGCATCGATTCCATCATCGAGACGTCGATGTGCTGTCCCTTGCCGCTTGCGCTGCGCTGATAGAGCGCCGCCGAGATCGCGCCGAAGGCGTAGACGCCGGTCAGCACGTCGGCGTGGTAGATGCCACAGTAGTCCGGCCGGCTGCGGCCCGGCTGATGCGCGACATGCGCCATCTCATAGCCCGAGGCGGCATGGATCACCGGCGCATAGGCCGGCAACTCCGCCGAGGGGCCGGTCTGACCGTAGCCGGAGATCGAGCAGAAGATCAGCTTCGGATTGATGTGGTGCACGGAGGCGTAGTCGAGCCTCAAGCGCCGCATCACGCCGGGGCGGAAGTTCTCGACGAGCACGTCGGCGGTTGCAATCAGCCGGCGCACGGCCTCGACGCCTTCAGGCGACTTCAGGTCGAGCACCAGGCTCCTCTTACCGACATTGAGCTGGCCGAACGCGGTCGAGCAGTTGTTCCGCACCGGCGGGCGGGTGCGCATCGTCTCGCCTTCGGCGGGCTCGATCTTGATCACCTCCGCGCCTGTGTCGGCGAGCATCCGCGTGCAATGAGGTCCGGCGATCGTGGTCGAAAAATCGAGCACGCGAAGGCCGTCGAAGCTGCGTGTCAAATTCCCCTCATCGTTGCCGGCTATTGTCGTGTCCAAGACTTCCTCCACCGCGCGTGCTTCATTGTTTGGCGCCGCGTGACCCTAAGGCATGATCCGGAAAAGTGGAAACCGGTTTTCCGGGGAGATCACGCCTAACAAGGAGAGGAGATCTTGATGCGCTTCCGTGGAAGCACGTCAGGATCTCACGTGAGCCGTGCCAACAGGAAAGCGTCTCGTCCAGATCAGGCCGCGGATCGTATTGCATTTTACTCAACGGCAAACTGGACCCAATCTTGCATAGCCCCGTAAGGGCTGGAACGAGGGCGCTTGTTGAAGGTCTTGTTCGTCACGACGGAGATGGACGATTTCGTCCGTGTGGGTGGCCTCGCCGCCGTGTCCGCGGCGCTTCCCCGGGCGCTCCGTCCATGGAGCGACGTCAGGATCATGCTTCCCGGTTACCGGGACGTGGTCGAGCAATTCGCGCACATTGAAATCGTTGGCCAATGCCCCGCTGTTGCGGAGATGCCGGCGTGCACGCTGGGCCGCGCGTCGACCAAGGACGGGCTGCCGGTCTACGTGCTGTTGTGCCCGCAGCTCTACGACCGGCCTGGCAATCCTTACGGCGACGAAGCCGGCCGCGACTGGCCCGACAACGACATCCGCTTCGGCCGCTTCGCCTCCGCCGCTGCCGAACTTGCGAGAGGCACGCTGGACAGGAATTGGGCAGCCGACCTCGTGCACGCCAATGACTGGCAGGCGGCGCTCACACCGGCTTACCTCGCCTGGCGCGACGCGCGAATTCCGTCGATCCTGACGATCCACAACCTCGCCTATCAGGGCTTATTCCCGAAGGACTCGCTGCGGCGCATCGGCGCACCGGAAAGCTCCTTCCACATCGACGGGCTGGAATTCTACGACAAGCTGTCCTTCCTCAAGGGCGGCCTCGTCTACGCCTCGCATCTGACGACGGTCAGCGCGACCTATGCGAAGGAGATCACGACTGAAGAACTCGGCTGCGGCCTCGAAGGTCTGCTGCGCATCCGCTCCGATGCCGACGAGCTCACCGGCATCCTGAACGGCATCGACGAGAGCTGGGATCCGCGGTTCTGCGCGCAACTCGCAAAACCTTTCGGCGCCGGCGACTGGAAGGGCAAGCAGGCCAACGCCGATTACGTCCGCAGGCAGTTCGGCCTTGCGCTGTCGCGCGGGCCGATCTTCGGTCTCGTTGCCCGCCTCGTGCACCAGAAGGGCGTCGACCTCGTGCTGTCGGCCGCCGACGAGATCGTCGCCGACGGCGGGCAGATCGTCGTCACCGGCAGCGGCGAGCCGGCGCTTGAGGATGCGCTGGTGGCCGCGCACCGGCGCCGGCCGGATGCGATCGGCGTCGTGATCGGCTTCAACGACGCGCAGGCACGCCGGATCTTCGCCGGCAGCGATTTCACCCTGATGCCGTCGCGCTTCGAGCCCTGCGGACTGAGCCAGATGTATGCGCAGCGCTTCGGCTCGTTGCCGATCGGTCACCAGACCGGCGGCCTCGCCGAGACCATCACCGACGGCGAGACCGGATTCCTGTTTCCGCGGCCCTCGGCCGAATCCTTCCTCGGCGGCGTCAGACGCGCCTTTGACGCCTTCCGCGCCAAGGATCGTCTCAACACCATGCGCCACAGCGCGATGGCAAAATCCTATAGCTGGACCCTGTCGGCCGCCTGCTACGGCGCGCTTTACAGGAAGCTCGTGATGCCGCGGGCCGCGGCCTGAGAGCGATTGGCAAGAAGGCCCGCCCCGTGAACATGCTCGTCCTGCTCGCGCTTGCAATCCGCGTTGATCTGCCTTCGCGTCGTCGCACGGCGGCGCTGCCTTAATCTTGCCTGCTTCCGGCAGATTCCAGGCCCAGCCACGGCGCTGCAACACTCTGAAACCGAGGCCTGTCACAAACTACACGCCCAATTGTATCAGGCGCCCGCTGGACTTATGATACTGCCCCGTCTTGGGGAATTGTCCGTTTTCCTTGTTCTGCGATCCGAAGGGGGCTCCCGATGAACGTCCTTGTCAAAACCTCGCCCGTGACCCTTGCGGATGAGCTGACCGCGCATGCGGTGGCGAGCATCGAGGCTGCCGACTATTTTGCGGCGCCCTTCCCCCACATCGTGTTTCGCAATTTCTTTCCCGCGGACTTTTATCGGGATCTGACCAAGAGCATTCCCACCGAGGGCTATGATCCGATCACGGGCACGGGCACCCGCATGGCGCTGCGTCTTTATGGTGACAACGTCGACAAGATCGACGAGGGATTGCGCCCGCTGTGGGCTGCCGCATCGACCATGTTAGCCTCGAAGGCGGTCGAACAGGCGATCCGCACCAAGCTGCATGATGGACTGGAAATCCGGGCGCGCGGCGACAAGGTTCCGAGCGTCGCAGACGTCAAGCTTGTCGCTAAGCCGGTGCTCTACGTCGACAGGGACGGCTACCAGATCAAGCCGCATCCGGACACGCGCAAGAAGGTCGTGACGATGCAGCTTTATTGTCCGACCGATTCCAGCATGGAGCCGCTCGGCACGACGCTGTATCAGGCCTCCCTCAAGGGGCTGTTCCACGTCAACTCCTACTGCCTCGAGCCGGTGAAGACGATTCCCTTCCTGCCCAACCTCGGCTACGCCTTCGTGGTGCTGAAGGCCTATCATACGCTCACGGGAATGAGCTGGCATGGCCGTCCCCCGATCAAGACCGACCGGGCGCGGATATCCATCCTCAACACGTTCTACATGAACGAGACCGTCGGATTCTGATCTCGTGTGACGTTACCCAGCATCGCCGATGCGAGCGCTCGTGATCATCAGGGTGTGCGCAAACGCCCTGCCGCTCACTCGCTCCGCCGCGTCTCCGGCATGATCAGCCAGATCAGGAGCAGTCCGAGCGCGGCGACGCCGGCAAGGCCCATGAAGGCAACGCTGCTGCCGAGCTTGTCGCTGACATAGCCGGCCAGCACCGTGCTGAGCGAGGCGCCGATCCCGACGGCCGTGCCGACGATGCCCTGTGCCAGGTTGAAGTGGCCGCTGCCAAAGGCGACGTCGGCCACCACCAGCGGCACCATCACGCTGAAGACGGCCGCGGTGATGCCGTCAAGAACCTGGACCACCACCAGCAGATAGGGATCGTGCACCGTGGCGAACAGCAGGCCGCGGACCGCAAGCGCGCCGAACGCGATCAGCAGCAGCGGGCGCCGGCCCCAGGTCTGCGCCTTGCGTCCGACCGACGGTGAAGACAATGCCACAATCGCCTGAGGCACGATGATGCAGGCAGCGATCAGCATCGTCGCCCACTGGCTCGACCGCGCCGTGACCACACCCGCCATCAGCGGCAGCATCGCGGCGTTGGCGAGCTGGAACAGCATCATGCCGCCGGCGAATATCAGCAGCGGCCGCTGCCGCACCAGGCTCCAGACGCTGGTCGCCTTCTTGTCGGGGACCTCGCGCTTCACCGCGCCATGGGCCTGGGCGATGTCGATCTCGCGCTCCCGAATTCGCGACAAGGACAACAGCGTCGGAATCGCGAGGATGAAGGTGACAAGGAATACCGAGCGGCTCGACAGCAGATAACCGCAGATGCCCATCAGCGCCGCGGCCGAACCGTTGCCGAGGGACGCGAAACGCGCGTTGCGTCCGAGCCGCTCGCCGATCGCGCGCGGTCCGACCAGGCCAAGGCTGATGGCGGCGATCGCAGGGCCAAGCACGCAGCTTGCCAACGCATGGAACGTCGCGGCCACCGTGACCACGGGAAAGATCGGCCAGAGCGCATAGGCCAGCGCGCTCATGCCGATGGTGGCAACCGCGAACCCCGCGACGATCCGCTCCGATCGCGCCGCATCGACGATCGCACCGCCCGGCATCTGGCCAAGAAGGCCGATGATGCCGCCGATCGAGAGCACGAAGCCGATCTCGACCTGGGTCCATTTCTGCGTCGTCAGATAGACCGCAATGAACGGACCGAAGCCGGTCTGCACGTCGGCCAGAAAGAAGATGAACCAGTCGAGGCCGCGCTGGCTTTCGCGTGAAGGGGTGTGCGGCTCCTCGCGCTTCGGCGGATCCGGAATCGGAGGCACAACGCTGGTGCTGCCGGCTGATCGCTTGTCACGATCGTCGTCAACCGTCTCGAATGAAGTGTTCGGACGTGTGACCAGATCCAGACCCCTAATGCTCGTAGTCCCACGGTTGGAGGCTTCCGGCCGCGCCGAGCACGATCACCGGCGTATCTTCCTTGTATTCGGGCGCTGCGCTCACCTGCTGCTTGTTCAGATCCAGCACGATACTATCGCTCTTGTTGTTGACGCCGGCAAAACGCAGCGCCTTCCAGTCGACCACGATCTTGCGGCTGCCGACGCCGAGAAATCCGCCAAAATCGATCACGGCTGCACGAACCTTGCCGTCGCGGTCGACAATGACGTCGACGATGCGGCCCATGTCCTCATTGGCCGCGCTGCGGACATCGCGACCGAGAATGCCGTGTGCATCGCGGGCGCCAATCACAGTGACCGATGGCGGCGGCGACGGTTCCTTGGCCTGCTCCTTTGGCGCGGCCTGGGCCGCCGCCGGCGGTGATGGTGTCGGCGACGGCGACGGCGAATCGTCGGCGGCGCGGACGCTGGCGCAGGTGACCAATGCCACCGCGACAAGCGAAATGATGACCCTCGAACGCATGATACTCTCCCACGATTTTCTTAGAGCATGATCCGGAAAAGTGCGAAGCGGTTTTCCGAAGAGACCATGCTCAAATACAGAACCAAAGCGCGATGGCAATTCAACCCGATCTCATCGCGCTTTGGTCGCACGCGAGACGGCCACATTATGACGCTCAATGCGTCAGCACGATCGACACCTGGATCTGCCCGCGCGTGCGCAACACTTCCAGCGACACTTCGTCGTCATGGCGGCGCAGCCTCAAATCGACGCTGGAGGCGCCGAGCCGGAGGTCGCGCAGCACCACCTCATTGAGGAATTCCGGCAGGCACGGATCGCGCAGACGAATCTCGCCGCGCGCCGTGTCAAATTCAAGTCCGAGCGCCGCCTCCAGCAGGGTGAAGGGCGTCGCGCTGGCCCAGGCCTGCGGCGCGCAGGCGACCGGATAGAGCACCGGGCCGCGCCGGCGCTCGCGGCGGAACCCGCAGAACAGTTCCGGCAGCCGCCGCAGTTCCATGTAGCTCGCCGCGTCGAACAGGCCGTGGAACAGATGCGCCAGCGAATGCTTCAGGCCGTAGCGCGCAAAGCCGAGCGCGATCAGCGCGTTGTCGTGCGGCCAGATCGAGCCGTCATGATAGGACATCGGATTGTAGCGCGCTTCGCCGACCGCGACGGTGCGGATGCCCCAGCCCGAGAAGAATTTCTGGCTCATCAGGTCGGCTGCTACCAATCGGGCGCGGTCCTCCTGCACGATGCCGGAAAACAGCAGCTGCCCGGCATTGGACGTGCGCACCTTGCACTGCTGCTTGGCGCCATCGAGCGCGAGCGCATAGGTGCCGAGTTCCTCGCACCAGAAGGCGTCCTCGAAGCGCGCGCGCAGCCGTTCGGCCTCGGCCTCGAGCTTCGCCGCCTTCTCCGGCAGGCCGAGCCGGCGCGCGGCAAGCGCGGCGAGGCGCTTGCCGGCAAACACATAGCCCTGCACCTCCGACAGCGCGATGTTTCCCTCGGCGAGCCTTCCATCGGCGTGGAAGATGGCGTCGAACGAATCCTTCCAGCCTTGATTTTGCAGGCCCTGCTCGGTAGCGCGCTGGTATTCGATGAAGCCGTCCTGGTCGGGGTCGCCCGGGCCGTCGATCCATTGCAATCCGGCCTCGACCGCCGGCCACAATTCGCGCAGCGTCTCCACGTCGCCGGTGCGCTCGAGATAGAGCCCGGCGAGCAGCACGAACAGCGGCGTCGAATCGACGCTGCCGTAATATTGCGCGAACGGCACCTCGCGCAGCGCCGCCATCTCGCCGCCGCGCATCTCGTGCAGGATCTTGCCCGGTGCCGCATCGGCCAGCGGATCGACCGCCTTCGCCTGAAAGAAGGCGAGCCGCTTCAGGACGCCCTGCGCGATGCGCGGATCGATCCACAGCATCTGCAACGCGGTGACCAGCCCGTCGCGGCCGAACGTCGTCGAATACCAGGGGATGCCGGCGTAGGGATAACGGCCCTGCGGCGTCTCGGTCATCAGCATGTTGAGGTCGGCCATCGCCTGGCACAGCACCTCGTTGAAGATGTTGTTCGAGGTCTCGACGCAGGCCGCGCCGGCGGACACTTTCCGCATCTCGCGGCGGTGCGCCAGGAGCCCGCGGAAGAACGGCACCGGCTTGTGCATGATCGGCTTGTTGCAGGAGACGGCAACGAACAACGACGTGACCTGGGCCGGCGCGAGGTCGAAATGATAGGTCGCTGCGTTCACCGACAGCCGCGTCGGCCGCGGATCGAAATGCAGCGCCGTGATCCGCGACTGCTCGTCGAGACCGCAATATTCCAGCACGACGTCGGTCGGCCCCAATAGCTTGCTCGAGCCGGTTCCGCGCCGTGCCCGTCGCTCGCCGCGCACCTCGAACAGGTCGGCGAAATCATTATCGAACAGCAAGGTGAGATCGAAGCTCGCGGGACGGTCGCCGTGGTTCTGCAGGCCGATGCGCTGGTAGGCGGTGCCGCGCCACAGGAAGATCGAGCGCACGATGTGCAGCGTGTCCTTCTGCAGCGAGATGCGGCCGTTACGATAGACGTCGGAATTGGTGAGGTCGACCGTCAGCGCCGAATTGTCGTCGCGCATGTTGGAGCCGAGCAGCAGCGGCTGCACGTCTTCCAGCACCATTTCCAGCCGCGCGAGATAGCGGGTGTCGGCGTTGAACAGCCCGTCCGGCCCGCCGGCCGAGGCACCGATATCACCATGGCTGTCGAGCACGATGAAGGTGTCGTCGTGCTTGAGCGAGCGCCGCGGCCGCGCCGCGGGCCCGGTCATCGGAATGTAGAACGGCGATTCCGCAACCTGCTCGACGATGCGGGCGGTGATGATTTGCGTAACCATGTCGGCGGCCATCTGAACCTCGGGCGACCTTTATTGCTGCGACAAACGCACCGGAACGCAAGAACGGGTGATGACGCGGGGTCAGGCCGCGCTGGTGGAGAGACGACCCATCTCCCGCGCGACCAGGTCGCGATAGGGGCCCCTTCCCTTGACGAGGATGTCGGGCGGACCGTCCTCGATGATGCGGCCTCCCTGCAGCACGACCACCCGGTCGAAATTGCGCAGCGTCGCGAGGCGATGCGCAATCGCCACGACCGTACGCCCGCGCATCAGCCGCGACAATGCCTCGCGCACCGCTTCCTCGGAATCCGCGTCGAGCGCGGCGGTGGCCTCGTCGAGCAGAAGAATCGGCGCATCCTTCAGGAAAGCGCGCGCGATCGCGATCCGCTGCCGCTGGCCGCCGGAGACCTTGACACCGCGATCGCCGACAATGGTGTTCATGCCCTCCGGCAAGGTTTCGATGAAGTCGCAACGCGCCGCGATCGCTGCTCGCAATACCTCGTCGTCGGTGGCGTTAGGCCGGCCGTAGCGGATATTTTCCAGGATCGAGCGATGGAACAGCGAGATGTCCTGCGGCACCACCGAGATCGCCTCGCGCAGGCTCAACTGGGTCACGCGGGAAATATCCTGGCCGTCGACAGTGATGCTGCCGCGGTCCACGTCGTAGAAGCGTTGCAGCAGCGTGAACAGGGTCGACTTGCCGCCGCCGGACTGGCCGACCAGGCCGACCCGTTGTCCGGGCTGGATGCGCAGGCTGAAACGCTCGAAAACCTGAAGGCCGCCGGGATAACCGAACGAGACGTTGTTGAACGCGATCGCCGCCCCGCTCTTCACCAGCGGCTCGGCCTCCGGGTGGTCCTTCAGCTCGTGCGGCTGCAGCAGCGTCGCAAGCGCCTCGGTCAGCCGGGCAAGATGCTGTGTGGCGTCGACCAGCGCGACCGCGAGATCGCGGGTGGCGCTGAGGATCGAGATGCCGAGCGTGCAGACCAGCACGACATCGCCGGTCGTCGCCGCGCCCTGCTGCCAGAGATTGATGGCCCAGGCCAGCATCGCGATCGTCAGCACGACGGTCACGGCCGCGTGAGTGAGGCGCAGCTTTTCGAGGTAGCGCAAGGACCGGCCGCGTGCGACGAGTTCCCGGCTCACGGTCGCGTCAAAGCGATCGTGCTCGTAGCCGAGGCCGCAGAACGCCCGCACGAGCGGCAGGTTGTTGATGACGTCGACCATCTCGCCGTCAACCGCGGCGGCCTTGTTGGCGTAATCGTCATGAAGCGGCCTGCCGGCGGCGGCCATCCGGAACATTGCCACCACCATGGTTCCTGATATCACGACCAGGACGGCGGACATCGTCGTGCTGACGGTTCCAATCAGCGCGATCGCCGAGAAGGTCGCGATGCATGGCGGCAACACGTTCCATACGAACATGTTCTCGACGGTGAACACCGCGTTCGACGTGGCAGTGATCCGGCTGGTCAGCATGCCCGGCAGGCGGTCCGAGAAGTAGCTCGGCGCGTGACCGGTGAGATGGCGGAACATGTCTCGACGAAGATCGCCGGTGACGCCGACAAAGGTGAAGCTTGCTGTCCAACTTGCAATTCGCCACAGGAAATTGTCGGCGGCGATCAGCGACATGAGCAGAGCGAATGCCAGCCATACGCCTCCTGCGTAGGAAGGTCCTGCCGACAATGCATCGACGAGACTCTTCACGCCGTATTGCGTGCCCACCGAACAGGCAACCGCCGCAACGACCGCCGACAAAATTACAACATGCGAAGCGAGCCGCTGGCGCAGATAGCGCAACACGAACGGAAAGGGGCGGTGCGCATATCCTGAAAGATGGTCCATGACGTCCTGCAAAACCTGTTGAGGGTGAACGAGAAATTTTTAATCGAAACTCTCGTGCACGGTGACGTGAAGTGCGGCGGGTGGATTCCTCGTTGCAGCCATCACTGCGCAACAATTTTGCAACGTTGGCATCGGCAAAAACGTGTTGGAGCGTGATGGCATCAGCAAGACCACAGTGTGATGGAAGAAAGAAGCGGCAGATCTCCCACATCTAAGGAACCTCGCACGTGCGAGAACGTTCCCGTCTTCGGCATGCCAGTGCCATCAAAGAGGGCTGAGGGTCTTGTTCATCCACATTACAAACAGGAGATGGAGAAATGCGCATCGCGCAGGTGGCCCCGCTGACGGAGGCAGTTCCCCCCAGACTGTACGGCGGGACCGAACGGGTCGTGCATTGGTTGACCGAAGAACTTGTGGCTCTCGGCCATGACGTCACCCTGTTCGCCAGCGGAGACTCCAAGACGTCGGCGAAGCTCGATGCGACCTGGCCCCGGGCGTTGCGCCTCGACGGCTCCGTCCGCGATCCCAATGCGCTGCACATGGTGATGCTCGAACGCGTCCGGCAGAAGGCCGACGAGGACGAGTTCGACTTCCTTCACTTCCATCTCGACTATTACCCGTGGTCGCTGTTCGCACGGCAGCCGACGCCGGTCGTCACCACGTTGCACGGGCGGCTCGACCTTCCCGAGCACCAGCCGGTCTTCAATACGTTCCCGAAGATCCCGGTGATCTCAATCTCGAATGCGCAACGGCGGCCGGTGCCGCAGGCGCATTGGGTCCGCACGATTCATCACGGACTGCCGGAGAACCTGCTGACGCCGCAGCCGGTCAAGCCATCCTATCTCGCCGTGCTCGGGCGCATCGCGCCGGAGAAGGGCGTCGATCGCGCGATCAAGATCGCGACCCGCTGCGGCATTCCGCTGAAGATCGCGGCAAAGGTCGACCGCGCCGACCAGGAATATTACGACGAGCTGATCAAGCCGCTGATCAAGGAGAATCCATTGGTGGATTTCATCGGCGAGATCAGCGATCGCGAGAAGCCGGAATTCCTGAGCGGCGCGATCGGGCTTCTGGTTCCGATCGACTGGCCGGAGCCGTTCGGTCTCGTGATGATCGAGGCGATGGCCTGCGGCGCGCCCGTGATCGCCTATAATCGCGGCTCGGTGCCCGAGATCATCGAAGACGGCGTCACCGGCTTCATCGTCGAGGACGAAATCAGCGCCATCTCCTCCGTCAACCGTCTTGCCACGCTCGACCGCAATGCGATCCGCAAGCGGTTCGAGACCCGCTTCACGGCACGTCGCATGGCGCTGGACTATCTCGCCACCTATCGTAGCCTGATGGAAGCCAAGCCGCGCTTCAAGCTGGTGTCGAGCGCCGAATAGCAGTTGCAGCGGCCGATCGAATGATCCGGCGAGCCGGCCGGCACGTCCACGCCGGTCCGCCGGGTCGTTCGATTGTCACGCCACCACTGATCGCTTCGGCTCGACGATCTCGAACATCCGCGGGAACTCGTCCATCAGCGCCATCAGCTCACCGAGTTGCTTCGGATCGCCGGCAACCTTGACCTTGCCGGCGCCGACCGCCTCCGGGAACGTGGTCAGCTTGGCGATGACCTCGTCGAGCGTGCCGCGCGCCAGCGTGAAGCCGGCGTGGGCGTCAGGCGTCTGCATGCCCTTGATGTAAGTGAGCGCCGAATTCTCCAAATTGAGGACGAAGGTCTCGCCGGTGTCGGTGAAGCTCCAGTTCAGCACGATGCGCTTGCCGTCGGCCTTCGGGCCGTTGAGACGGACGCCGAGCACGTCGAACAGCTGCTCGGTGCGCAGCGCAGCCAGCGTCTCGCGCGGCATCGGCGAGCGCGGCGGCGTTTTCGGCATGCCCTGCCGCAACTCCTGGGCGCCGAACAGATAGGCGTTGCGCCATGTCGAGCTTTCCGCGGCATAGCCGAGCTGCTCGAACGTATCGGCGAGCATCGCGCGCGCCGCCTGATTGTCCGGCTCGGCAAACACGAGGTGGCTGACCGCCTGCGCGACGAAGCGGAATTCGCCCTTGGCGAAGTCTGCCGCAGCGCGTTTCAGGATCGCGTCCGCGCCGCCCATATACTCGACGTATTTCTTGCCCGACTCGACGGGCGGCAGCGCATCGAGGTTGACCGGATTGGCGTCGTACCAGCCGAGATATTTCTGATAGATCGCCTTCACATTGTGCCTGATGTGGCCGTAATAGCCGCGGCCGTGCCAGGCGCCCCCGAGGCTCTGCGGCAGGCGGATCGTCTCGGCGATCTCGGCGGCGTTGAGCCCGTGGTTCATCAGGCGGATGGTCTGGTCGTGCGCGTATTTGTAGAGGTCGCGCTGCTGGCGGATCATGGTGTCGATCCGATCCCGCCCCCACACCGGCCAGTGATGCTGGCCGCACATCGCCTGGGCCTTGCCGCCCCACATCTGCAGCGCCTCGCCGAGATATTTCGACCAGGCCAGCGCATCGCGGACATCGGCGCCGCGGAACGGCAGCAGATTGTGGAAATTATGCGTGCAGTTCTCCGCGAGGTTGAGAAGCTTGTAGCGCGGGATGAAGAAATGCATCTCCGCCGGCGCCTCGCTGTTCGGCGCCATCTGGAATTCGAACTCGACGCCGTCGATGATCCGCTTCTCGCCGGTTGTGATGATCAGGTCGGTCGGGCGCAACAGCGCCACTCCGCCGGCGGCCATGGTCTTTCCGAGGCCGCAATCGACGTGGCCGTGCACGCCCTTGGCGAGGAACGGCCCGAACTGATATTGTGCGCGGCGCAGCATCGCCGGCCCCGCGATGATGTTCTCGGAGACCGCGTGCTCCATGAACAGGTTCGGCGCGATGATCGGCACACCGGCCGCCAGCATGTCGTCATCGACCACGCCGCGCGCCCCGCCCCAATGGTCGGTATGGGTGTGGGTAAAGATCATGGCCGCGACCGGCCGCTTGCCGCGGTGCTGGAAGTAGAGCTCCATCGCGGCGCGCGCGCCCTCGATCGAGGTGAGCGTGTCGACCACGATCACGCCCTTGTCGCCCTCGATCAGCGTCATGTTGGCGATGTCGAGCCCGCGCACCTGGTAGACGCCAGGCACCACCTCGAACAGGCCGTGATGCATGTTGAGCCGCGACTGCCGCCACAGGCTGGGATCGACGGTCGGCGGCGCGGCCTCCGCGGAGAGGAAGCCGTAGGGCTCGAGGCTCCAGACCACGCGGCCTTGCGCGTTGGTGACCTTCGCGTTCTCGATGGTGCCGAGGAAGCCGCGCGCGGCATCGTCGAAATCGCGCGTGTCGGAGAACGGCAACGCCTTCAGCGTCGCCGCGTGCTGCGCGATCACGGATGGGGATGCGGCTTTGGGGCTTTGCGGGGTTGCGTCGGTTGCCTGGGTCATACTCATACACTCCCTCGTAACTGGAGATCAGATTGCGGTCGCGCTTCGCTCAACGAAACTGCAGACCTTCGAACTGGCCGCTGCGGCGCCATTCGTCGATATATTTGAAGTAGACCGACGCGCCGGCCGGATGGCCGACATTGAGCTTGGCGGCCGGACCGGGCTCGTGTCCCTCATTGTTGTAGTAGCCGGGCGTGCAATCGGGTCCACCGATCATCCGGCCAACGCCGGTGAGCAGCAGCTCGACCCAGCGATCCTCGGCATCCTTGCGGACCTCGATGGTCTTGAAGCCCTTCTCCTGCGCGTGACCGACCATCAACGCGATGGTCCGCGCCGTGTCCGTCAGGTTATGCGGCACGTTGGAGATGAGGTTGGCGCCCTGCGTCGGCTGCACGAAGAATACATTGGGGAAGCCGTGGACGTGGATGCCATGCTTGGTACGCATGCCCTGGCCCCAATAGTCCGACAGCTTGACGCCGTCGCGGCCGGTCAGGTCGAAGCCGGCACGGCGCTTGTACTCGGTGCCGACCTCGAAACCGGAGGCATAGATGATGCAGTCGAGCTCATATTCCCTGCCCGCGACGACGATGCCCTTCTCGGTAATGCGTTCGACGCCCTTGCCGTCGGTATCGACCAGATGCGTGCCCGGCGTGTTGAACGCCTGAAGAAAGGAATCATGGAAGCACGGCCGCTTGCAGAGCTGGCCGTACCACGCCTTGAGGTTCTTGGCGGTGTCGCGATCGCGGACGATGCTGTCGACCCGGTTGCGGATCTCCTCCATCTTCTCGAAGTCGGAGTCCTCGAACGCGGCCCGCATATTCTCCACGGTGCGTTGCTCGCGCGGCAGCATCACGATCTTGGCGCGGATCCGCTTCGACAGATCGGTCCAGCCATCCTGCACCAGATCCTCTTCCGCCGAGCCGCCGGCCTGGTTGGCGGTGAAGTTCTCGAGCCAGCGCTGCTGCCAACCGGGTGTGGCAATCCCGGCGAACCACTCGGGATCGATCGGCGCATTGCCGCGCACGTCGACCGACGACGGCGTGCGCTGGAACACGTAGAGCTCCTTGCAGGCGCGCGCGAGGTGCGGCACGCACTGCACGGAGGTCGCACCGGTGCCGATGATGCCGACGCGTTTGTCGGCCAGCTTCACCATCGGCGCGCCCGAAGGGCTGCCGCCGGTGTAGTCGTAGTCCCAGCGACTGGTGTGGAACGAGTGTCCGTTGAAATTCTCGATGCCGGGAATGCCGGGAAGCTTCGGCACATGCAGCGGCCCGGTGCCGATGCCGACATATTGCGCGGTGAAGGCATCGCCCCTCGTGGTGCGGATCATCCAGCGCGAGTTTGCCTCGTCCCAGTCGAGGCTCACGACCTCGGTGTGAAACAGCGCGTTGTCGTAGAGGCCGAAATGTTTTCCGATCCGCTGGCAATGCGCGAGAATTTCCGGAGCATGCGCATATTTCTCCGACGGCATATGGCCGGTCTCTTCGAGCAGCGGCATGTAGACCATCGATGCGGTGTCACATTGCGCACCGGGATAGCGGTTCCAGTACCAGGTCCCGCCGAAATCGCCGCCCTTTTCGACGATACCGACATCCCTCACACCGGCCTCGGTCAGCCGCGCCGCGGTGGCGAGCCCGGCAAAGCCACCGCCGATGAAGGCGAAGGTGACGTGGTCGGTCTTCGGCGCGCGCTCTTTAACGGGCGTGTAGGGGTCGTCGAGATAGTGCGCGAGCTGCCCCTTGATCTGCAGATACTGATCGTTGCCGTCGGCGCGCAGCCGCTTGTTGCGCTCCTCCCGATATTTCCGGCGCAGCCGCTCCTTGTCGACGCCGTAAGGCTTCAGGTCCTGGGGTTGATCCGTCATCGTCATCAGAGGGCGCCTCGCTCGGGAAATCGGTGGCTTCTTATGGCCGGTCGGCGGCAGATAACCTCATATCGACACGATTGGCAAATTCATTTCGATATATTGACAAAACACAGCATCCGAGACCATTATTTTGCATGACAGTGCCCTTCCCGGCCGAAATTCAGACGGATCCCTCCTTTGCGACCACCCTGGCGCATGGGCTCGACGTGCTGGCCGCCTTCCGCCGTCACAGCAGCCCGCTGTCGAACGCCGAACTTGCCGTGCACACCGGCCTGTCGCGGCCGACGGTGTCGCGGCTGACCTACACACTGGAGCAGCTCGGCTATCTCAGGCGCGACGCCAAGGGACGCTTCGTGCTCGGGCTCGGGATGCTCGCCGCCGCCTATCCGGTCCTCGCGTCCCTGAAAGTGCGCCAGCTCGCGCGCCCGCTGATGCGCGATTTCGCGACCTATGCCGGCGGCACGGTCTCGATCGCGATGCCGTTCGGGCTCGACTTCATTTATGTCGAGACGCTGCGCACCACGGATGCCGCGCCGCATGTCCCCGATGTCGGCTTTGTCTCTTCGCTGGCGCCGACCGCGGTCGGACGCGCGCTGCTGTCGTTGTTCACCGCCGACGAGCTCGACGGCTATGTGGCGCGGGTGAAGGCCGAGCGCCCCGAGGAGCTCGACTACGTCCAGACGCGGACGTTGCCCGACATCGAACTGTGCCGGGAGCGCGGCTTCGCCGTCTCGCTCGGCGAATGGCGGCGCGAGATCTTCGGCGTCGCCGCGCCGCTCTATCGCACGCCGACCGGCGAGTGCCTGTCGGTCAATTGCGGCATGCCCTCATTCCGCTTCAGTGCCGAGCAGATCGAGCGCGAATGCGGCCCGCGCATCCTCGGCCTCGCCCGCAGCATCCGCGCGCTGGTGGAGGAAGGGTAGACCGCGCACCGGCGGAACTTGAGCAACATTCCGGGCGTTAATCCGCGGGGCGAGGAGTGACCCCGATGACCGTAACCTCGCAAACCGATCAGCCCGCGGAGCGAGCTTCCGAAGCAACCCGCCTGAGCCAGCTCGTAATCGGCATCATCTGCATGGTGATGATCGCCAACCTCCAATATGGCTGGACACTGTTCACGATTCCCATCAGCCAGAAATTCGGCTGGAGCCTGGCGTCGATCCAGGTGGCGTTCACGCTGTTCGTGCTCTTTGAAACCTGGCTGGTACCCGCCGAGGGTTACCTCGTCGATCGCTTCGGGCCGCGGATCGTCGTCCTCGCGGGCGGATGGCTCACCGGGCTCGCCTGGGTTCTCAACTCCTTCGCAACCTCGCTTTCGATGTTCTACATAGCCCAGATCATCGGCGGTCTCGGGGCAGGAGCCGTCTACGGCACCTGCATCGGCAACGCGCTCAAATGGTTTCCGGACCGCCGCGGGCTCGCAGCCGGACTGACCGCCGCCGGGTTCGGCATCGGCTCGGCGCTGACCATCATTCCGATTCAAAGGATGATTTCAACGCACGGCTACCAAAGTACGTTCTTGACCTTCGGCATCGGCCAGGGCGCCATCGTGGTTGTACTGTCTTTGTTGCTGTTTGCGCCGCAGCGCGGACAAGCACCGGAAGCATCGACGCTCGTGCAGCAAGGTCGCCTTCAATATCAGCCGTTGCAGGTGCTCAGAGAGCCGACCTTCTGGGTCATGTATCTGATGTTTATGCTGATGGCGGCGGGAGGATTGATGGCAACGGCGCAGCTCAAGCCCATCGCCAAGGATTTTCATCTCGACACGACGCCCGTCACGTTGATCGGGATCACCCTGCCGGCGCTGACGTTTGCATTGACGATCGATCGGGTCCTCAATGGACTCACGCGGCCGTTCTTCGGCTGGGTCTCCGATTTTATCGGTCGGGAGAACACCATGTTCATCGCCTTCCTGTTGGAGGGCATCGGCATATGGGCCCTGTACGTGTATGGGCAAAACCCAGTGGGATTTGTGCTTCTGAGCGGGATCGTCTTTTTCGCCTGGGGTGAGATCTACAGTCTATTTCCCGCCGCCTGCACGGATTGCTTTGGCGTCAAATACGCCACGACCAATGCGGGCCTGCTGTACACCGCGAAGGGAACCGCGTCACTGCTTGTGCCGCTCGCCAACGTGTTGGTGGTGGAGACCGGCGGATGGAAGGGCGCCTTTATTATCGCCTCGCTCTTCAACATCATCGCCGCGCTGATGGCCATCCTTGTCCTCAAGCCGATGCGGCACAAGCTGGTGACGCGCTCGGACGAAGAGCCCGCATGGGCTGCCAGGACGCAACCGACCTGACAGGACTCACTTCTTGACCTTGCTCGCATCCATCTTGATGCTCTCGTCCAGCATTTTGGTCGTGAACGCGGTGTTGACGTCGAACGGCTTCTCCATGCCGAGATAGGTCTGGACCAGCTCGTAGTCCTTCTTCATCCGCTCGCCGTCGATCCAGCCGAGCGCCTTGGTCGTGGTGAACTCGTCGGTCATCAGATGTTTGATGCGCTCCCACTGCCTCTCCTGGTTCTCCTTGTCGAGACCGGAGGCCTGGTCGAGCAGCGCCTTGAGACACGGTGCGACGTCGGCAACGCAGGCGGCATAGGCCTTCTGGGTGATGCGCACGAAGTCCTGCACCAGTTTCGGGTTCTTCGCCAGATAGGCGCCGTTGACGACGAGCGAGTTGCCGTAGGGGTTGAGCCCGATGTCCTTCCAGTTGATGAAGCCGAGGTCGCTGCCGAACTCGATCACCTTCAAATCATGCTCGTTGTAGAAGTCGCTGATGATATCGACGGTGTGGCTCTTCAGCGCTGCGATCTTCGCGGTCGGGCCGACATTCACGAAGGTCACGGAATCAGGCGCGACGCCGGCGGCCTTGGCGAAGGCCGGCCACATCACGCGCGAGGCGTCGCCGGGCGGGTTGCCGATCTTGTGGCCGGGAAAATCCTTCGGCCCGTTCACGCCGTAGCTCTTCAGCCAGTAGAAGGTCTGTGCGGTGTTGGCATAAATGCTCATCAGAGCCACCACATCGGCGCCCTTGCCTTTGGCCACCAGCATGGTCGCGAGGTCGGCGATGCCGAACGCCGAGCCGCCCGAGCCGACCTTCAGTGCCGAAACGCCGGAGCCCTTACCGACCTCGATGGTGAGATCGATGCCGGCCTTCTCGTACCAGCCTTGCGATTTGGCATAATAGATCGGCGAATGGTCGGCGGTCGGCGTCCAGTTCAGGATCAGGTTGACGGCCTCGCCCGCGACGGACGGTGCCGCCGGCATCGCAAGCGCGATCGCCAAAGCCGCCGCTCTCCAAACCTTCATCGTCCTCTCCTCAAGCGACAAGGCTGGCCTTGTCGTCGCACGTCCGTGACGCTACCAATGCAACAGAGGACGAGACGAGTTGTCAACTGTTTGGTTGGAAATGCTCAAGAGACGATCGGACGACACGAAGCCGCAGCGCCGCGACCCCGTCGCCACAAGGATGAAGCTCTTGACCGCCGCGCGGCGCGAATTCGCGGAGAATGGGCTCGCGGGCGCCCGGGTCGACGAGATCGCGGCGCGCGCCGGCGTCAACAAGCAGCTCGTCTATCACTATTTCGGCGACAAGGACGCGCTGTACCTCGCCGTTCTGGAATGGGTCTATGAGGAGATCCGCGCTCAGGAACGCAAGCTCAATCTCGAGGGCCTGCCGCCCGAGCAGGCAATCAAGACGCTGATTGAGGCCTCGTTCGACCATCTCGCCGCCCATCCGGACTTCATCGTGCTGCTGAACGACGAGAACCGCGGCGGCGCCCGCCATGTGCGCGGCTCGCGCAA
This sequence comes from Bradyrhizobium macuxiense, assembly GCF_001542415.1. Classification (GTDB taxonomy): domain Bacteria; phylum Pseudomonadota; class Alphaproteobacteria; order Rhizobiales; family Xanthobacteraceae; genus Bradyrhizobium; species Bradyrhizobium macuxiense. The sequence continues at coordinate 36,972 of NZ_LNCU01000132.1, read as the reverse complement.
GCTCGAGGCGATGCATTCGCCGCTGGTCAGCATGGTCTCGAAGATCCTCGCCGAAGGCGTCCGCGCCGGCACTTTCCGCAAGGGCGTTAACCCGGTGCACCTCTACATCTCGATCGCGGGCTTGAGCTACTTCTTCTTCTCCAACACCCCGACGCTGTCGGCGATCTTCGGCAAGGATCTCTCCAGCCCCGCCGAGAAACGCGCCCGGCGCAAGCACGTAGTCGATCTCGTGATGCAGTCGCTGCGGCCGTAGCGGGCTAAGCTACGGGCACATCGTATCGCGGGAAACGCGGGTGTGTGCCAGACAGCACCACGTATTCGATGTCGTCCCCGCGAACGCGGGGACCCATAACCACAAATGCGAGTTGTTAACACGGCGCTGGAATCACGAATCCCGGTCACAACACCCGCCGCGGAGTATGGGTCCCTGCTTTCGCAGGGACGACCGCGGTGGATGTGGCACGCGTTTGCCTCCAGTAACTATTTGCGGCGGCCCAGAGCTAATCAACCAAATGGTTGAAGCTTGCCGAAACCCGAGATAGGTTGCCCGGGCGCCCGGGAAGCATGGGCAACGACAGGGAGGTACCAGGTGTTCAACGACGGAGGACGGTCCGCATGGTCGATCGCGATCATCCTGATCGTGCACCTCGCCGTGATCGTGCTCTGGCAGGTCGCGGTCGACGCCTTCCACGTCCCGAAATTCATCCTGCCCTCGCCGCTGGAAACCGTGGCGACGCTTGGCGCCGCCAAATATGCCTGGCTGCCGAATCTCCTGGTCACCGCGGCCGAAATCCTCGGCGGCTTCTGCCTCGGCGCCGTGGTCGGCGTCGCGCTTGCCGTGCTGTTCACATGGTCACCGCTGGTCAGCCTGGTGCTGCTGCCGCTGTTCGTGACCCTGAACATGATCCCGAAGGTCGCGCTGGGGCCGCTAGTCATCGTGTGGTTCAGCTACGGCATCGTCCCGAACATGCTGATCGCGTTCTCGATCTGCTTCTTCCCGATCCTGTTGACCACCGCGCGCGGCCTGAGCGAGGTCGAGCCTGACCTGCTCGATCTCGTGAAATCGTTGCGCGGCTCGCGCTGGACGATCTTCCGCAAGATCCAGCTGCCGGGCTCGCTGCCTTACGTATTCTCCGGCATGAAGGTCGGCGCCATCCTCGCGGTCGCCGGCGCGATCGTCGGCGAGTTCATCGCCTCCGAGCGCGGGCTCGGCTACCTGATGATCCAGGTGCAGTCTTCGCTCGATACGCCCGCGATGGTGATGGCCGTGGCGTTGCTCACTCTGCTCGGCGTCGCCCTTTACGGCCTCGTGCTCGGCCTCGAACGGCTGTTCGTGGTCCGCGACGTCAGGCTGCAATAACAACAGGAACGAACCATGCTGCTCACCCGCGACACCCTGCCCGAGACGATCCCCGACACCGCCGCGCTCGACGAGTTGCTGTGTCGGCCGAGCCAGGCGCTGATCGACGATCTCCGCACGGTCGAGGGCGACATCATGATCCTCGGCGTCGCCGGCAAGATGGGCCCGACGCTGGCGGGGCTCGCAAAATCCGCCCTGCCCGACCGCCGTGTGATCGGCGTCGCGCGCTTCAGCGATCCGGAAGTGAAAAACTGGCTGCAGGCCCGCGGCGTCGAGACCATCAATTGCGACCTGCTCGACGAAGCTGCGATCAAGGCGCTGCCGAAGAGCCCGAACGTCATCTTCATGGCCGGCCGCAAGTTCGGCGCCGAGGGCGATCTGTCGCTGACCTGGGCGATGAACACGCATGTGCCGGCGCTGATCGCGCAGGCCTTCGCGGGCTCGCGCATCGTGGCGTTCTCGACCGGCTGCGTCTATCCCTTCGTTCCGGTCGACAGCAAGGGTTCGCCTGAGGACATGGCGCCGAACCCGCCCGGCGAGTATGCGCAATCCTGCGTCGGGCGCGAGCGCATGTTCGAATATTTCTCCCGCAAGCTCTCGACGCCGGGCCGGCTGTTCCGCCTCAATTACGCGATCGACATGCGCTACGGCGTATTGCACGACATCGCGAGCAAGGTCTATCTGGGCAAACCGATCGACGTCAGCCTCGGCCACGTCAATTTCATCTGGCAGGGCGATGCGGCGTCGCAGGCGCTGCGCTGCCTCGCGCATTGCGACACGCCGACATCGCCGATCAATGTCAGCGGCCACGAGATCCTTGCCGTACGCGACCTCGCCGCCAAGTTCGGCCGGCATTTCGACCGCGCCCCCGTGATCGTGGGCAAGGAGGAGCCGACCGCCTGGCTCACCAATACCTCGCTCGCCGTGAAACTATTCGGCGAACCGATCGTCGATACAGACCAGCTCGTGGCGTGGACTGCCGACTGGGTGGCGCGGTCGATGCCGAGCCTCGGCAAGCCAACCAAATATGAGGTGCGCGATGGCCGGTACTGACGACCTCGCCATCGTCGAGCTCGGCGTCGATGACGCCGCGGCCGGCCTTGCGCTGTCGACGGAAGCGCACTGGAACCAGAACGAGGCCGATTGGCGGTTTTTCCTGGAGCACGGCATCGTGTTCGGCGTGCGCGACGGAAGTCGTCTGATCGCGACCGCGGCGCTGTTGCCCTACACAGACGGCAACGCCTGGATCAGCATGGTGCTGGTCACCGCAAGCCGGCAGCGCCGCGGCATCGCGACACGGCTGGTGGATGCCTGCCTCGAGGCGGCGCGAAAGCGGAACCTGACGACATGGCTCGATGCGACGCCGGCGGGTGCGGCGGTCTACGGCCCGCTCGGCTTCACGCCGACGCTCGAACTGCGCCGGTTGCGCCTGACCAGCGCAACCGAAACAGGCGACGCCACACAGGCTTCGCCGACCGGACGGGCTGACGATCTGATGCGGCGCGACCGCAGCGCATACGGCTTCAAACGCGAAGCGCTCTTACGCACGTTCGCCGAGCGCGCCGGATCGCGCCTCGTGTCCGATAGCAACGCAAGCGCACTCGTCCGCGATGGCCGCGTCGCGCGCCACATCGGACCGCTGTTTGCCGATGACGCCGCGGGCGCCGTGGCACTGGTCGCAGCCATCGCGCAATCCGAGACACGGCCGCTGATCATCGACGCCGTGCACTCGCAGCTTGACTTCATTCGGGGCCTGACCGCCTCGGGCTGGAGCATCGAACGGCCGTTCCAGCGGATGCGGTTCGGCCCTCGGACCAACGCGGGCACGGAGCTGCCCTTTGCCGTCGCCGGGCCGGAATTTGGATAGGACGCGCCATGCACCATAGCGACATCAAGCCAGAGATCCGCAAGCTGATCGCCGACGGCACGGTGATCCCCGCACATCCGCTCGCGCTCGATGCGAACCGGAAGCTCGACGTCAGGCATCAGCGCGCATTGACGCGTTACTATATCGACGCCGGCGCGGGCGGGCTCGCGGTCGGCGTTCACACCACTCAATTCGCGATCCGCGATGTCGGCCTCTACAAGCCGGTGCTGGAGCTCGCCGCCCAGACCGCCGCGGCCTGGAGCAAGCGGCCGCTCGCGATGGTCGCCGGCCTCGCCGGCCCGGCCAGCCAGGCGGTTGCGGAAGCGAAGGTCGCGCGCGGCATCGGGTATCACGCCGGCCTGCTCAGCCTCGCCGCGATGAAGTCGGCTTCCGAGGACGAGATCATCGCCCATTGCGAGACGGTCGCGCAGGAGATCCCGCTGGTCGGCTTCTATTTGCAGCCGGCGGTCGGCGGCGTCATCCTCAGTGCGGATTTCTGGCGGCGCTTCGCGACGATCGACAACGTGATCGCGATCAAGATCGCGCCGTTCAACCGCTATCGCACCCTCGACGTGCTGCGCGGCGTCGCGGCCGCCGGCGCGTTCGATCGCGTCGCGCTCTACACCGGCAATGACGACCACATCCTGCTCGACCTCACGCTGCCGTTCGACCTGCGCGACGGGGGCGTCACCACGCGGACTTATTTCAAGGGCGGGCTGCTCGGCCATTGGTCGGTGTGGACCGCGAGCGCGATCAGGCAGTTCGACGCCTGCAAGGCGGCGCGCCACAAAGAGACCGTTCCGGCGGACCTGCTGGCGCTCGACGCCCGCGTCACCGATTGCAACAGCGCCTTCTTCGACGTCGCCAACAATTTCCACGGCTGCATCGCCGGCTGCCACGAAATCCTGCGGCGCCAGGGGCTGATGCAGGACATCTGGTGTCTCGATCCGAACGAAGGCCTGAGCCCCGGCCAGATGGCCGAGATCGACCGCGTCTGCCGCGAGCATGCCGACCTCTCCGACGACGCTTTCGTCGCCGAGAACCTGCAGAAATGGCTGGCATGACGGCGGAGCCCTTCATCAGCCTGCGCAACGTCCGGAAGGTCTACCGGTCGAAGGGCACCGAATTCCTCGCGGTGTCCGACGTCACCATGGACGTGCAGGAAGGCGAGCTGGTGTCGCTGGTCGGGCCGTCCGGCTGCGGCAAGACCACCGTGCTGAAGATCCTGGCCGGCCTGCACGCCGCCGACGGCGGCACCATCAGAATCGGCAATGCCAAGACACCGTTCGATCCGGCGCGCGATATCGGCATGGTGTTCCAGCAGGCGCTGCTGCTGAAGTGGCGCACCATCCTCGACAATGTGCTGCTGCCGGCGGAGATCGTAGGTCTCCCGATGAAGGCGGCGCGCGAGCGCGCCCGCGACCTGCTCAACATGGTCGGCCTCGCCGGCTATGAGAGCAAATATCCACAGCAACTTTCCGGCGGCATGCAGCAACGCACCGCGATCGCACGCGCCTTCGTCCACGATCCGAAGCTGATCCTGATGGATGAACCGTTCGGCGCGCTGGACGCGCTGACCCGCGAGCAGATGAATCTGGAGATGCTCCGGATCTGGCGCGAGAGCGGCAAGACCATCATCTTCGTCACCCACAGCATCCAGGAAGCCGTGTTCCTGGCCTCGCACTGCGCCGTGCTGACGGCGGGTCCGGCCCGCATGTCCGAGTATTTTCCGATCGAGCTGCCGCTGCCGCGCGACTTGCCGATCAAGACGACGGATGCCTTCGGCGCCTATGCGCGGCGGATCTATGCGAGCCTGGGGTTAGGTGCGCACAACTAGGATGGTCGACTGTCGGAAATCGCCAGGCCAGCGCTAATCATGCGACAACGGCCCGCGGTCGCGATAGGCCCACAGGCATTCGCGCGGCAGCGAGACCGGCGCCTCGACGCCGACCTGATGCCGCGCGGCGGTTCCGAGCTCGATCGCCTCCAGCCGCTTGCCGAACAGCTCGATGCTGTAGGCGGTCTGGGTGCCCTGATAGCGGCGGTCGAGCACCTTGGCCGCGAACGTGTTGGCGCCGTCCGGGCGGCCGATGGCGATGTTCTCCGGCCGCAGTGCCACACGCACCTTGTCGTCCGGTCCAAGCGCATGAAGCAGCGCCACCTCGCCCTGCCGGCCGTCGCCGAAATCGACCACGCCGTAGCCGCCGTTGCATGCGACCAGCGTGCCCGCGAGCTCGTTGGTGGCGCCGGTGAAGTTGGCGACGAACAGATCGGCCGGACGATTGTAGATGGTGTCCGGCTTATCCATCTGCAGCAGCCTGCCGTCGCGCATCACACCGATGCGGTCGCCGAGCACGACCGCCTCGGCCTGATCGTGGGTGACGTAGAGCGCGGTCATGCCGGTCTGCTTGAGGATGACGCGCAGATCATCACGCAGCCGCAGGCGCAGCTTGGCGTCGAGATTCGACAAAGGCTCGTCGAGCAGCAGCAGTTGCGGCCGGTAGACGATGCTGCGCGCCAGCGCCACCCGCTGCATCTGCCCGCCCGAGAGCGCGACCACCGGGCGATCGGCATATTCGGACAGGCCGACCAGCGCGAGCGCCTCCTCGACCATGCGGTTCGCCTCGGCACGGCCGATGGGCCGATGCTTCAACGGATAGACCACGTTCTGCCGCACGGTCATATGCGGCCACACCGCATAAGACTGGAACACCATGCCGAGGTCGCGCGATCGCGGCGGCACCAGGATGCCACGCCCCGGCGACGACACCACACGACCGGAGATGCTGATCTCGCCGCCGGTCGGATGCTCGAGCCCGGCGACGCAGCGCAAGGTCGTGGTTTTGCCGCAGCCGGACGGGCCGAGCAGCACCACGATCTCGCCGGCCGGCACCATGAAGCTCACGCCGTCGATGGCCGGGCGGCCGATCGCGAACTGCTTCCTGAGTTCGGTGACCTCGAGCGTCGCCGTCATCGCTGCACCTGTCGCCTATTGCCGATAGCCGAACGTCTTGTCCCAGTCCGCCACCCACGCCGCATGCAGCTTCACATACTGCTCGAAGTTCGGATACCAGAGCTTGACCACCTTGGGATCGAACCCTTCAGGGAACGCCGGCGGCTCCTTCAGCGAGGTGAGGTTGCCGAGCTCCTTGATCATGAAGGTCTGTCCTTCCTTCGACAGGCACCAGTTCAGAAACAGCTTCGCCGCATTCGGATGCGCCGCCGTCTTCGGAATGCCGGTCGCATAGGGATTGACCGGCGCGCCCTCGGGCGGGAAGAAGATCTCGATCGGCGCGCCGTCCTTCTTCTTCTGGTAGATCACATTGTAGAGCAGCGGCGCTATCGCGATCTCGCCGCGCACCAGTGCATCCGCCGTCGGCGCGCCGGAGGGATACAGCACCGGATGCGTGGCGGCCTGCTTCGCCCAGTAGTCCTCGCCGAGCACCTGGCGCTCGAACATGATCCGCGTCCAGGTGGTGCCGCCGGACTGCGCGAACACCTGTCCGATCATCTTGTCATATTGCGGCTTGGTCAGGTCCATCCAGGATTTCGGCGGATCCTTCACCAGCTCGGTGTTGTAGGCGATCGACCAGGCGATGGTCGCGCGCGGCCAGAATTTCGGCGAGATCAGTGCGTCCTTGCTGTAGTCGGCCGCGTTCGGCGGCGCGTAATCCTGGAACAGATCCTCCAGCGGCTGCATCAGCGCGCGGTCGGAATGATCGACCACGTCGGCGATCAGCTTGCCCGCGGCAGCCTCCGTCTTCACGCGGGTGATGAGCTGGCCGCCCGGCGCGCGGACCATCTCGATCTGGATCTCGGGGAAGCGCTTGTTGAACACGTTGATCACCTGCTGCTCGATCTCGGCGAAGTTCGCGGTGTAATAGACGAGCTTGCCCTCGGCCTTGGCGGCCTTGATCAGGTCGGGCGAGCCGAACTCCTCGGCTCGCGCCACCGGTGGCAGCGCGAGCGCTGCCGCACTCGCCAAGGCCATAGTGGTGAAGGTTCGTCTATCCATCGCCAGTCCTCCCCTCGTTCGTTACTATCAGGTCCGCGTCACGTTGCGCTGCGCAGCTCCCCGCGACAGCCAGTTGGCGCCGCCGATCAGGACGCCGAGCAGCACCATCTGCACCAGGCTGAAGGCCGCGGTCTTGCCGACATTGCCGCCCTCGTAATAGTCGAGCAGCAGCACCGACATCACCATGGTGTTGCTGGTGTAAAGGAACAGCGACGAGCCGAGTTCGCGGATCGCCAGCACGAACAGCAGCGTCATCGCCGCCAGCACGCCCGGCCGCGCCAGCGGCAGCACGATCGTCCCGATCGTGCTGAGCATGCCCCTGCCGCAGACCCAGGCGGCCTCCTCGAGCTCGCGATGGATCTGCATGAACGATGTCGAAAGCGCCTTCACGGTGTCGGGCATGAAGCGCGCGATGAAGGCGAGCGCGAGAATCCAGATCGTGCCGTAGAGCCCGCCGGGAACCCCGATCCAGGCCCAGAGGTAGGCGACGCCGACGACGAGGCCCGGGATCGCGACCGGCAGCGTCGAGATCAGGTCGATCGCGCGGCGCCCAGTCACCTGCGTGCGATGGATGGTGTAGCCGATCGCAAACGCCAGCGCGCCGCCGACGACCGCCGTGATGATGCCAACCTCTATGGCATTGTAGATCGACTTCAGCGTGAGCGGATTGTCGAAGATGCTCCGGAAGTGCATCAGCGAGTACTGCCGCATATCGAACAGGCTGGCGACGTCGCGGATGAACATGAACTTGCGGAAGGCCGCGACGATCAGCGCCAGCAGCGGCAGCACCACGACGACGAGGAGATAGATGACCCCGAGCGCGAAAGTGAGCCAGCGCCACGGACCGAGGTTGAGGCTGCGCGGCCGGAACGCCTTCCCCGCCACGGTCGTATAGCTGCGACCGCTCAGCACCTTCTGCTGCAGATAGACCAGCAGCCCCGTCACCACCATCAGCAGGATCGCAACCGCCGCCGCGGTGTTGTAGAGCGGCGGCGACCAGTTGGTCAGCTTGAAGATGTAGGTCGTGAGCACGTTGAGATTGCTCGGCGCGCCCAGCACCGCGGGGATGCCGTAGATGCCGAGCATCACGATGAAGGACAGCAGCATGCCCGACACGATCGCCGGCATGATCAGCGGGAACGTCACGGTGAACAGGGTTGCGAACGCACTGGCGCCGGAAATCTCCGCGGCCTCCTCCAGACTGGGGTCCATGTTGCGCAGCGCAGACGATGTGAACATGTAGACGTAGGGCGCGTAGTAGATGCCGAACACGAAGACGAGGCCCCACATCGAATAGAGGTCGACGTGGAGATCCCATCCGATCCACTTGAACATCGTGTTGATCAGCCCGGTCTTCGGCGAGCCGAGAATGGCCCAGGCGACACCCGCCACCAGAGGTGGGGCGAACAGCGGTAGAATGCTGGCCGCGGCGATGAAGCCCTTGAACGGCGTATTGGTGCGAACGACGATCCAGGAAAACAGCAACCCGATCGCGACGGCGACCGCCGTGCCGCCGCCGCAGGCGATCAGCGTATTGAGCAGCGCTTCGCCGACATTCGGATTGGCGAGCACGGTGAGGAAGTTGGCGATCGACAGATGGCTGAGGCTGAGACGGATGCCGTCCACCACCGGATTGGTGTCGGTGAGCGCGCCAAGCAGCAGCATGAAGACGGGATAGATGACCAGGAAGGTCAGCAGCGCGAGCAACGCCGCGACCCAGAGCCGGGGGAACACACGGCGACCGGCTCCCTCGCCGGCGCCACGCGTGATTTCGCTGCGCCGGTCCGCCTGTCCGTGCAATGCGCTTCCCCTCTGCAGCCGCATTTGGTTGGCGCGGCGAGCTTGTATGCCAAGGGTAGTCGATCGCTCAGATGACGCAAGCTATCCGAAAGTCGCCTCCGCGCGATTCAATGACGCACCGGCGGAAACAGGATGAAGCGCGATCGCGGCAGACCCAGCGACGCACCGGCCCGGAACCGTCCGGGCCGGCTTGCGTCATGCTAGGCCAGATAGTTGCCTTCGAGTGCCGGCAGGATGTCGAGCACTTCGAAGTAGTGGTCCCAGAACCGGGTGTCGCGAAGGTGATCGCAAAACCATGCCCAGGCCGAGAGGTCACGGGTTTCGCAGATCATCACGTCGGCGGCCTTCGTCGAGAAGGCTTCCGGCTCGAATCAGCGAACAGCGCGCCCGTCCAGAACGACACGATCGAAGACCTGATCGCGATCGCTCGCGCGACGATGGATCATGCGCTCCAGAAGGACCTGTCGCGTCCCGCGGCCAGCTGCCGGGTCCTGCGTACGATCGAGGGATATCTGCACGGGCCGCGGCGGGACGCATGAGCACTGCCGGCAAGGCTGCATCGCATACGCATCATGCAGCGGTACGGCTGGGGAACGGGATGCCGGCGTAGTACATGGCAACCTCGGAGACATCCAGGACATGCTTGAAAAGACCCCGACCGCCGGCGCCCCCTCGGCGCCCACGACCGATGGATTGCCCTGGGAACGCCGGCGCTGGGCGGTGGCCGCGATCTTCACGGCACTGGCGATGGCCTCGCTCGATACGGCGATCGCCAACATCGCGCTGCCGGCGATCGCCACTGATCTGCATGTCAGCCCCGCCGAGGTGGTCTGGGTCGTCAACGTTTACCAGATTGCATTGGTGGCAACGCTGCTGCCGCTCGGCGCACTCGGCGAAATCGTCGGCCACCAGCGCATCTATCTCTGCGGCCTGCTGCTGTTCACCGTGGCGTCACTCGGCTGCGCCTTGGCCTGGTCGCTGCCGAGCCTTCTCGTCGCGCGAACGCTGCAGGGCCTCGGCGCCAGCGGCTTGATGAGCGTGAACACCGCGCTGGTGCGCTTCGTCTATCCGAGCCGGATGCACGGCCGGGGCTTCGGCCACAACGCGCTCGTCGTCGCCACCGCCTTTACGCTCGGACCGACGATCGCATCGGGTATCCTCGCATTCGGACAATGGCCCTGGCTGTTCGCCGTCAACATTCCGTTCGGCGTGATCGCCCTGTTGATCGGCCTGAAGACGCTGCCGTCGACGCCGCGCGCCACCCATGCTTTTGATTTTCTCGGTGCGGCGCTCGCCAGCGCCTGCCTTGGCCTCTTCATCATCGGCATCGGCAGCGCTGCGCACAAGGCGACGCCCGCGCTTGTCATCGTCGAGCTTGTCGGCGCATTGGCGTTCGGCTGGATCCTCACCCGGCGCCACGTCGATCACCCCGCGCCGATGCTGCCGATCGACCTGTTCCGGCGACCGGTCTTTGCCCTCTCCGCCGCCACCGCGATCTGCTCATTTGCTGTGCAGGGCCTCGCCTTCGTATCCTTGCCGTTCTACTTCGAGGACATACTGCACCGATCCCAGGTCGAGACCGGCTTCTTCATGACGCCTTGGCCGCTGGTGGTCGCCTTCATGGCACCGATCGGTGGACGGCTGTCGGACCGCTATCCGGCCGGCATTCTCGGCGGCATCGGCATGGTGTTGCTCGGCATTGGCATGGTGCTGCTGGCGACGCTGCCGGCCGAGCCCAGCATCGCCAACATCGTCTGGCGCACGATGGTCTGCGGCCTCGGCTTCGGTTTCTTCCAGACGCCGAACATGAAGGCGATCATGTCCAGCGCCCCGACGCACCGCAGCGGCAGCGCCAGCGGCATCGTCGCAACTGCTCGGCTGATCGGGCAGACCACGGGCGCCGCGTTGGCAGCCCTGTGCTTCGCGATAGCCGATCGCGAAGGCGCAACGCTCGCGCTTGCGCTCGGCGCCGCATTTGCGGCGGTCGGCAGCGTCATGAGCTTCCTGCGGCTGGCCGTCGCTTCACCGAAAAAGGCATGACAGCCATGTGAATCGGAGGGTGCGGCTCAACACCGCGCCATCAACTATCTTCCCGTGCTGAAAACGCATTTTCTTGATTTGAACCGTTCCAGGATCACAGCCACCATCGCCGCGAAGTTCAATCGGTGGATTGGACCAATCAGGGGAACGCGATGGCAAACCTCAAAATCAACGGCAAGACGATCAATGTGGACGTCGAGGACGACACACCGCTGCTCTGGGCGATCAGGGAGAATGTCGGACTGACGGGGACCAAATACGGCTGCGGCATTGCACAATGCGGTGCCTGCACCGTGCATATCGACGGCGTCGCGATGCGCTCCTGCGGCGTGACGGTCAGTGAAGCCGCGGGCAAGGACATCATCACCATCGAAGGCCTCGGCGCCAACGGCGCGCTGCACAAGGTGCAGCAGGCCTGGGTCGCCAACGACGTCCCGCAATGCGGCTATTGCCAGAGCGGCATGATCATGGCTGTAGCAGCTTTGTTGAAGGAGAACCCGAAGCCGACCGATGAAGACATCGACGGGGCCATCACGAATATCTGCCGGTGCGGCACCTTCCAGCAGGTGCGCGAGGCGATCCATGCTGCCGCGAGCGCGTGAGGCAGCCATGAACCAGCATGTCATGCCAAAGCTCAATCGACGCGCCTTCGTCATCGGCACCGCAACCGCTGGCGCCGGCCTCGCGCTCGGCCTCGATCTTCAGTTCGGTGGACCGTCCGTGGTGCGCGCAGCCGACGGCGCGCCTGAAGTGAACGCCTGGGTCGTGATCCGGCCCGACGACACGGTGGTGATCCGCATTGCCCGCTCCGAGATGGGCCAGGGCACGCTCACCGGCCTCGCCCAGCTCGTTGCCGAAGAACTCGACTGCGACTGGTCGAAGGTCACGACCGAATATCCGACCCCCGGCCAGAGCGTCGCCCGCAAGCGCGCCTGGGGCGATTTCTCCACCGGCGGCAGCCGCGGCATCCGCTCCTCTCAGGACTATGTCCGCAAAGGCGGCGCCACGGCGCGCATGATGCTGATCCAGGCCGCGGCCAACGAGTGGAAGTGCCGGCCTCGGAATGCAAGGCGTCCAACAGCATCATCACGCACACGGCGTCGGGCAAGACCACCACCTACGGCAAGGTCGCGGAAGCGGCCGCCAAGCTCGAGCCGCCCACCGACGTCAAGCTGAAGGACCCGAAGGATTGGACCATCGCGGGTAAGGGCCTGAAGCGGCTCGACACCGTCGACAAGACCACCGGCGCGATGGTCTACGGCATTGATGTCAAGCTGCCGGGCATGCTGAACGCCGCGATCAAGGATTGCCCGGTGTTCGGCGGCAAGGTGAAGAGCTTCGACCAAGCCAAGATCGCCAGTATGAAGGGCGTCAAGAAGGTGGTGCAGGTCGGCGATAGCGCGATCGCCGTCGTTGCCGACACGTGGTGGCACGCCAAGACCGCGCTCGACGCGCTGCCGATCGTCTGGGACGAGGGCGACAACGCGAAAGTCTCCAGCGAATCGATCGCCAAGTGGCTTGCCGAAGGGCTGGATGATGCCCAGCCCGCCTATGTCGGCAACAAGAACGGCGACGCCAAAGCGGCAATCGCAGGCGCCGCCAAGAAGATCGAGGCCGTTTACAGCTATCCATATCAAAACCACGCCACGATGGAGCCGATGAACGCCACCGCGCTCTACACATCAGACAAGTGCGAGGTGTGGTGCGGGACGCAGAACGGCGAGGCCGCCTTCGCGGCGGTGCTGGAGGTCTCCGGCCTGCCGGCCGAGAAATGCGACGTGCACAAGCTGATGCTCGGCGGCGGCTTCGGCCGGCGCGGCATGACCGACTATGTCCGCCAGGCGGTCGCGATCGCCAAGCAGATGCCCGGCACGCCGGTCAAGCTGCTGTGGTCGCGCGAAGAGGACATGCAGCACGGCAAGTACCACCCGATCACGCAGTGCAAGCTGACCGGCGCGTTCGATGCCGACAACAACCTGGTCGCGCTGCACTACCGGCTGTCGGGTCAATCGATCCTGTTCTCGGTGCGCCCCGAAGCGCTGCAGAACGGCATGGACCCGGCTGCATTCCAGGGCGTCGCGCAATCGGGCGAGGCCGCGATCGGCTATTCGGTACCGAACCTGCTGATCGAGCATGCGATGCGCAATCCGCACGTCCCGCCGGGCTTCTGGCGCGGCGTCAACGTCAATCACAACGCGATCTACCTGGAATGCTTCATGGACGAGCTGGCCCAGGCCGCAGGCCAGGACCCGCTCGAATTCCGCCGCAAGCTGATGGGCAAGCACCCCAAGCACCTTGCTGTGCTCAACGCCGTGGCCGAGAAGATCGGCTGGGGCACGCCGGCGCCGCAGGGTGTCTATCGCGGCATCGCGCAGGTGATGGGCTATGGCAGCTACGTCGCCGGCGCTGCCGAGATTTCGGTGACCGACAGCAGCAAGATCAAGGTGCATCGCATCGTCGCCTCCACCGATCCCGGCTACATCGTCAACCCCGCGCAAGTCGAACGGCAGATCGCGGGCTCCTTCGTCTACGGCCTGAGCGCGCTGTTCTATGGCGGCTGCACCGTGAAGGATGGCCGCATCGAACAGTCCAATTTCGACAACTACAACTCGATGCGCATCAACGAAATGCCCAAGGTGGAGGCGGTGATGGTGCCGAGCGGCGGGTTCTGGGGTGGCGTCGGCGAGCCGACCATCGGCGTTGCGGCGCCGGCGGTGCTGAACGCCTATTTCGCGGCGACGGGAAAACGGGTTCGTACCTTCCCGCTGCGCGGCCAGAACATCACCTTCGCCTGATGAAACGACGAGCGGCGGCTTGAAGCGGCCGCCGCTCCCTTTCCGGATTATCGTGTATGGCCGTCACGCGTCATCAGACGCGCAGGGATCTCGTCCGCGCCGCCGCTGTCGCAGCGGCGGCAGCGCTGGCGTGCCCGGCATTCGCGCAAGCCGCGCCGCGCGTCGCGGTGATCGGCGGCGGCTTTGGCGGCGCGGCCTGCGCACGGGCGCTGCGGCGGCTCGACGTCGGGCTTCAGGTCACGCTGATCGAGCCGAGCAAGACCTTCACCGCCTGCCCGTTCAGCAACGAGGTGATTGCTGGCTTGCGCGAACTCTCCCTGCAGCAATTCACCTACGACAAGATTGCGGCCGAAGGCATTACGATTGCCGCACAGGCCGCCGCGAAGATCGACGTACTGGCCCGCACCATCGGCTTCGCGGACGGCACGACGCTGTCCTATGATCGGCTTGTGCTGGCCCCCGGCATTGACATGCGCTTCGACGCCCTGCCCGGCTATGACGAAGCGGCGGCGGAGAGGATGCCGCATGCCTGGAAGGCCGGTGAACAGACGCTGCTGCTGCGCCGGCAGATCGAGGCGGTGGACGACGGCGGCCTCATTGTGATTGCCGTTCCAGCGGCACCGCTGCGCTGCCCGCCGGCGCCTTACGAGCGCGCCAGCCTCATCGCACATTACCTGAAGACGAAGAAGCCGCGTTCGAAAATCCTGGTCCTCGATGCCAAGGACAATTACTCGCAGCAGAAGCTGTTTGAGAATGCCTGGAAAGAGCTCTATCCCGGCATGATCGAACGGATCGGGCTGTCGCAAGGCGGGCGGGTGACATCGGTCAATCCGGCAACGAATGAGATCGTCACCGACTTCGGCAACTACACGGCTGCCGTCGCCAACGTGATCCCGCCGCAGCGGGCCGGCCGCATCGCCGAGATCGCGGGTGCCGCTGACCGCACCGGCTGGTGCCCGATCGATCCCGTCACCTTTGCCTCGAAACTCGTGCCCAATGTCCATGTCATCGGCGATGCCTGCATCGCGGGCGGGATTCCGAAATCGGCCTCGGCCGCGAGCGCGCAGGGTAAAGCCTGTGCGGCGGCGATCGTAAACACGTTGGCCGGCAGGCCCCTCGACCCGCCGCGTCTCGATGGCGCTTGCTACAACATCGTTGCGCCGGGCTACGGGTTTTCGTTGAAGGGCATTTATCAACCGAAGGACGACCAATATGCCGAGACGGACGTGACGACGAGCCCGCTTGACGCGCCGCCTGACGTGCGCCAGCTCGAGGCCGAGCAGGCGGCGGACTGGTTCAAGACCCTCACGGTGGACACCTTTGGCTAGGGCAGCGTTCATAGCGTTGTGCGCGCCGGTGCTGCTCACGGTGCTGGGTCCGGCCGCGGCGCAGGCCCTGCGTCCCTACACGGTTGCCGGCGATGCCTTGCCGCAGTCATTGACGGGAACCAGGGGTGATGCAACGCGCGGCCGCGCCTTGATTGTTGAACGCACGAGCACTTGTATCCTCTGTCATAGCGGCCCATTTCCGGAGCAGGCGTTCCAGGGCGACCTCGCGCCGAACCTCTCCGGCAGCGGCAGCCGCTGGTCCGAGGGACAGTTGCGGCTCCGGCTGGTGGACGCCTCGCGCCTCAATGCGTCGACGATCATGCCGTCGTATTATCGCGTCGACGGCCTCGCGCGCGTTGGCGCCTCGTGGCGCGGCAAGCCGATCCTGTCGGCGGAACAGATCGAGGATATCGTCGCCTATCTGGCGACGCTGCGGAACTAGGGAAGGATGATGCCGAATTCCGACCACGCCACACGCCGCACATTTCTGGGCCTCGCCGGCAGCGCCGCCGCCGCGGGCTTGATCCCGATCGTGACCGTGCGGCCAGCCGACGCGACGCCCGCGATGCTGGCGACGGCGATCCGCAACGTGGTCGGCGAAGCCAACGTGCGGATCGGCAAGGTCAAGCTCGACATTCCACCGCTGGTCGAGAACGGCAACACGGTGCCGATGACGGTCAGCGTGACGAGCCCGATGACCGCGAACGAATACGTGAAAAGCATCCACGTCTTCAACGAGAAGAACCCGCAGCCGAATATCGGCAATTTCTATCTCGGGCCACGCGCCGGACGCGCCCAGGTGTCGACGCGCATTCGCCTCGCCGACAGCCAGAAGGTCACGGCGATCGCACGACTTTCCGACGACACCTTCTGGTCGGCGACATCAGATGTCGTGGTGACGCTCGCCGCCTGCACCGAGGAGGCGATCTGATGCCGTCAGCGCTGATCAATGTGCCGAAGAGGGCCAAGCGCGGCGACGTCATCGAGATCAAGACGCTGATGTCGCATATCATGGAGACCGGCTATCGCCACACCGCCTCCGGCAGCGTGGTGCCGCGCGACATCATCACGAGCTTCGCCTGCCGCTACAACGGCGCGGAGATCTTCCGCGCCGACTTCTTTCCGGCGATTGCCGCCAATCCGTTCATCACCTTCTTCACGACGGCGACCGAGAGCGGAAAGCTTGACTTCGAGTGGATCGGCGACAAGGGATTTTCGGAGACCGCATCGGCTTCGATCACGGTCGAATGAGGATTGCGGGCTGCATTGCGATCCTGGTCGTGATCACCGGCGCGGCGCTTGCTGCCGACATCCCGCAGTCCGACCGCCGCTCCGGCACCAGCTTCATGGGCCCGGACAGCAAGGCGATGCAGGACGACGACACCGCCAATCCCGGCATGCTCTGGGTGCTGGATGGTGAAGCGTTGTGGAAGCGCAAGGCGGGCACCGCGGACAAGGCCTGCGCCGACTGCCACGACGATGCGCGCACCAGCATGAAAGGCGTTGCGGCCCGCTATCCGGCCTTCGCGAGGGCGCTCGGCAAACCGATCGACCTGGAACAACGGATCAATCTCTGCCGCAGCAATCATCAGCAGGCGACGCCGTTCGCCTATGAAAGCCACGAGCTGCTCGCGCTCACGGCATTTGTCGCGGAGCAATCACGCGGCATGCCGATCGCAACCGGCGATGACCCGGAGCTCGCGCCGTTCATCGAACGGGGACACGCGCTGTTCATGCAGCGGCAAGGCCAACTCAATCTCGGCTGCGCCAATTGCCACAACGATAACTGGGACAGGAAGCTTGCCGGCTCCCCGATCACGCAAGGGCAGCCGACCGGCTATCCGCTCTACCGGCTGGAATGGCAGTCGCTCGGGTCATTGCAGCGGCGGCTGCGCGCCTGCATCACCGGCATCCGCGCGCAGGCCTACGACTACGGATCGCCCGAGCTGGTGGAGCTCGAGCTCTATCTGATGACGCGGGCGCGGGGGATGACGATGGAGACGCCGGCGGTCAGGCCTTAGCCACGCACTCGCTTCACCTCTCCCCAATGGGGAGAGGTCGATTTGCGAAGCAAATCGGGTGAGGG
>NZ_LNCU01000132.1:4908-19670 GCF_001542415.1 Bradyrhizobium macuxiense | reverse complement strand
AGCTCCAACGAGGGACCGGAACCCCTCACCCGGCGCTACGCGCCGACCTCTCCCCAATGGGGAGAGGTGAACCTCCGCTGCCGATCCAGCTCAACCCATCTCATCACGCTTCAGCGCTCGGCGAATGCCTTCTCGACCACGAACTGCGCGGGCTCGCCGTGATTGCCTTCGACGAGGCCGCGGCCGTTGAGCAGCGCGCGGGTGTCGGCGACCAGCGCCGGCGAGCCGCAGATCATGACGCGGTCATGCGCGGCATCGAGTGCGGGTAGGCCGATATCGGTGAACAGCTTGCCCGAGGTGATGAGGTCCGTGATGCGGCCGCGATTGCGGAAAGGATCGCGCGTCACGGTCGGATAGTAGATCAGCTGGTCGCGCACGAGCTCGCCGATCAATTCGTCATTCGGCAGCCGCTCGGTGATCATCTCGCCGTAAGCGAGTTCCTTGACGCGGCGGCAGCCGTGCAGCAGCACGACCTTCTCGAAACGATCGTAGGTCTCGGGATCCTTGATCACGCTGAGGAAGGGCGCGAGGCCCGTGCCGGTGCCGACCAGATAGAGGTTGCGGCCGTCCTCGAGATTGTCGATCACCAGCGTACCGGTCGCCTTGCGGCTGACGATGAGCTCGTCGCCTTCCTTCAGATGCTGGAGGCGCGAGGTCAACGGGCCGTCCGGAACCTTGATCGAGAAGAATTCGAGCGTGTCCTCGTAATTCGCGCTGGCGACGCTGTAGGCGCGCAGCAGCGGCTTCTCGCCGATCTTGAGCCCGATCATGGTGAACTCGCCGTTGCGGAAACGGAACGACGGATTGCGCGTGGTGGTGAAGGAGAACAGCGTGTCGGTCCAGTGATGAACGCTGAGGACGCTTTCCTGATTGAAATTGCTCATCGCACCAATCCCTGATTTGTGCTGCGGCGGGTAAGGACTTGAACCCCGTTGACCGGCCGGATCGTTTGTATACGATCATTCGTATACAAACGAATAATCCAGCTTGATCCGGAAGTCAAGCCGGGCTCAAATTCGCAAGCAATTTCAACAACAGAAGGAAACCACCCATGGCTCACGACGCGCCCCAGGCCACCGGCCCCAGCAAGCTGGTGATCCGCAATATCGGGCTTCTGCTGTCGGGGGCCCTGGAAAGGCCGATCCTCGATGCCGACACCATCGTCGCCGAGAACGGAAAAATCACGGCCATCGGCCGCCTCAAGGACGTCGACACCGAAGGCGCCACCACCATCGTCGATGCCAACGGAACGACGGTCGCTCCCGGCCTGATCGACAGCCACGTCCACCCGGTCGCCGGCGACTGGACGCCACGGCAGAACCAGATCAACTGGATCGACAGCTATCTGCACGGCGGCGTCACCACCATGATCTCGGCCGGCGAGGTGCATATGCCCGGGCGCCCGCGCGACGTGGTCGGGCTGAAGGCGATGGCGATCTTCGCGCAGCGCGCGTTCTGGACGCTGCGGCCCGGCGGCGTAAAGGTGCATGCCGGCGCGCCCGTCATCGAATGCGAGATGGTGGAGGACGATTTCAAGGAAATGGCCGCCGCCGGCGTCAAGCTGCTCGGCGAGGTCGGGCTCGGCGGCGTCAAGGACGGCCCGACCGCGCGCAAGATGGTCGGCTGGGCGCGCAAATACGGCATCCAGAGCACGATCCACACCGGCGGCCCCTCGATCCCCGGTTCCGGCCTGATCGACAAGGACGTGGTGCTGGAGGCTGATACCGACGTGGTCGGCCACATCAATGGCGGCCACACCGCGCTGCCCGACGACCAGATCCGCTGCATCTGCGAGGGCTGCAAGCGCGGGCTCGAGCTGGTTCACAACGGCAATGAGCGCTCCGCGCTGTTTACGCTCCGCACCGCGCGCGAAATGGGCGATCTGCATCGCGTCATCCTCGGCACCGACGCGCCGGCCGGCTCCGGCGTGCAGCCGCTCGGCATTTTGCGCATGGTCTCGCTATTGTCCTCGCTCGGCGAGTTGCCGGCAGAGCTCGCCTTCTGCCTCGCGACCGGCAACACCGCACGGATGCGCGAGCTCGATTGTGGCCTGATCGAGGTCGGCCGCTCCGCCGATTTCGTGCTGATGGACAAGGCGCAGCACTCCCCCGGCAAGAACATCCTGGAGAGCGTTCAGCTCGGCGATCTCCCGGGCATCGGCATGACCATCATCGACGGCATCGTCCGCACCCAGCGCAGCCGCAACACGCCGCCAGCGGGCAAAGTGCCGGAGATCGTGGCGAAGTAACCTCTCCGCCGTCATTGCGAGGAGCTCGCGACAAAATTGCAAAGCAATTTTGCGCTGAAGCGACGACGCAATCCAAGCTTCTGCGTATGCCGCACGATGGATTGCTTCGCTTCGCTCGCAATGACGAGCGTAGACCCGTCACCCTGAGGTGCACGCGCTAGCGTGCCTCGAAGGGTGAACGGCCCGCGGCAGAGAGCCGGGCCGTCGCCCTTCGAGACGGTCGCTTTGCGACCTCCTCAGGGTGACGGTGATGGACTTGAATCACCGCAACTTGCCAAGCAGCGTCATCAGCGTGTCCCGCTCCTTGGCGTCGAGCGGCGCCAGCGTCTCCTTCGAGATCGCAAGCGCGTTCGGAGCGCCCTTTTCCGCCATCTGCTGACCCACACGCGTGAGACTGACGAGCAGGCGTCGGCCGTCGTTCGGATCGGGCGAGGTCTCGGTCAGGCCACGCGCGGTCAGCCGATCGATCACGCCCTTGATGGTCGCAACGTCCATCGACGTCAGCCGCCCGAGCTGGTTCTGCGAGCACGCCCCGACCTCTGACAGCTTCGATAACGCCGCCCACTGCGTCGGCGTTAGGCTGATGCCGATGTCGCGGGCGAAGATCATGGCGTGACGCTGCGACACCTGGCGCAGGATGAAGCCGATCTGGTCGTCCAGCACGTAGGCCGGCTTGGCTGCCTTCACGCCTCGCTTCTGGGCACTGGTCCTGGCCATCGTCTCGTCCCGTCTCACAATGACAAATGCGCGTCGCGGACATCCGGACGCGCGTCGAGTTCAGCCATGGTCCCGCCGAAGCAGATCCGGCCGCGCTCGATGATGTAGGCGCGATCCGAGATCAGCCGCGCGAAGTGCAAATTCTGCTCGGATACGACGATGCTGACGCCCTCTTTCTTCATCGCCAGGATCGCCTCGACCATCTGCTCGACGATCTTCGGCGACAGCCCTTCCGAGGGTTCATCGAGCAGCACCAGCGACGGATTGCCCATCAGCGTGCGCGCAATCGTCAGCATCTGCTGCTCGCCGCCGCTCATGCGGCCGCCGGGCCGTCCGCGCATCTCGCCGAGGTTCGGGAACAGCTGGAACAACTTGTCGCGATCCCACTGCGGCGCATTGGGACGCTTCGGCTGGCGGCCGACCTCGAGATTTTCTTCCACCGTCAGATCGGTGAATATACGTCGCTCCTCCGGCACATAGCCGAGGCCGCTGCGCACGATCGCATGTGTCGGCTCGCGCGAGACGTCCTTGCCCTCGAACATGATGCGGCCGGAGCGGTTCTCGACCAGGCCGACGATGGAGCGGAAGGTCGTGGATTTGCCGGCACCGTTGCGCCCGAGCAGCGCGACCACCTCGCCCTCGCCGACCTCGAGCGCGATGTCGAACAGGATGTGCGCCGGGCCGTAGAAGCTGTTGAGATCCGTCACCGCGAGCTTCATGCCGATGCTCCCTCGCGATGACGCGCGTCGTAGACCAGGCCTTCGCCGAGATAGACGGAGCGGACCTGGGCATTGCCGCGGACCTCTTCCGGCGAACCTTCGGCGATCAGCGTGCCACGATTGAGCACCAGGATGCGGTCGGAATGCTCGAACACCACGTCCATGTCGTGCTCGGTGAAGAGCACACCGATCGACTGCTCGCGCGCGATCCGCGCGGTGAGCCGCATCAACTCGATGCGCTCGCGCGGCGCCATGCCGGCGGTCGGCTCGTCCATCAGCAGCAGCTTCGGCCGGTTGGCGAGCGCGATCGCAAGCTCGAGCCGCTTGAGATCGCCATAGGCGAGTTCGCCGCAGGGACGCTCGGCATAGGCGCCCATGCCGACCAGGTCGAGCAGCCGCCCGGCCTCGTCGCGCGCATGGTTCGCGGTCGAGGCACACAGGTTGAACAAATGCTGGCCGTACGACACCAGCGCGACCTGCACGTTCTCGCGCACCGTCATGGTCGGGAACGTCGCGGTGATCTGGAAGGTCCGGCCGACGCCCATGCGCCAGATCGCGCGCGGCTTCTTGCCGGTGATGTCCTCGCCCAGCAGACGGACGCGGCCGGCGTCCGGGATGATCTGGCCATTGAGCACGTTGAAGCACGTGCTCTTGCCCGCGCCGTTCGGCCCGATCAGCGCAAGAATCTCGCCTGATCGCAACTCGAACGAGACGCCGCGCACGGCATGCACGCCGCCGTAGGATTTGGTCAGGCCCTCGACCGACAGCAATGTGGGGACCATGCTCATTCGGCAGTCTCGATGCGGGAGGTGACAAGTGACGACGTCGACGATGAGGATTTGCGCCGGCGATGCATGAAGGCCTCGAGCGTGCCGACGATGCCTTTCGGGAAGGCAACGACGATCAGCACGACGAAGGCGCCGAGCACGAGCTTGGAGAGCTCGGTCTGGCTGACCAACCAGATGTTGAGCGCCTTGTAGACAACAGCGCCAATCACGGCGCCCGATACCGTCTCGACGCCGCCGAGCAGCACCATGACGAGCGCATCGACCGAGAGCGAGATGCCCATGTTATCCGGAAAGACACTGCCCTTGAGATAGGCGAACAGCGCGCCGGCGAGACCGGCGACGGTGCCCGCGATCACGAAGGCGGTCCACTGGACGCGCTTGCCGTTGATGCCGATCGCCTCGCTACGCAGCGGAGAGTCGCGGGTGGCACGCAGCGCGAAGCCGAACGGCGAGAACACCATGATGCGGAGGATGACAACCGCAAGCGCCGCGATGCCGAGCGACAGCCAGTAGAAATGCGACGGGCTCGCCGCCCATTTCTCGGGCCAGACCCCGAGGATGCCGTTGTCGCCGCCGGTGACCGACACCCACTGGAACGCGATCGACCAGACGATCTGCGCGAAGGCCAGCGTCAGCATCGCGAAATAGACGCCGGAGAGCTGGACGGCGAAGAAGCCGAACACGGCCGCCCCGAGCAGACCCAACAACGGCCCGAGCAGCAGGCACGCGATCATCGGCAGCCCCGCCATCTTGGCAAGCAACGCCACGCCATAGGCGCCGAGGCCGAAATAGGCGGCGTGACCAAACGATGCGAGCCCGCCGACCGACATCAGGAAATGCAGGCTCACCGCGAAGATCACGAAGATCGCGATCTCCGAGCCGACGGTGAGCGCGTAGTTGCCGGCAAAGAGCGGCAGCGCGGCGGCAATCACGAGCGCTGCAATCGCGGCGAACCGTTCGTTGGCCGTCAGCGGTCGCCAGGGATTGACAGTGAGGCCGGGCGTGCGTCGCGCCGGCGCTTCCGGCTTGCCGAACAGCCCCCACGGCCTGACGATCAGCACCACCGCCATCACCAGGAACACCAGGATGATGGAGATCTTCGGAAAGATCAGGATGCCGAACGCATTGAGCTCCGACACCAGCACGGCCGCCACGAAGGCGCCGGTGATGCTGCCGAGGCCACCGATCACGACCACGACGAAGACCTCGACGATGACGCGCAGGTCCATCGCATGGTTCACGGCATCGCGCGGAATCTGCAGCGCACCGCCAAGGGCGGCAAGGAAGACGCCGAGGGCGAACACGCTGGTGAACAGCCATTTCTGATTGACGCCGAGCGCCGCGACCATATCGCGGTCCTGCGTCGCCGCGCGCACCAGGACGCCCCAGCGCGTGCGCTGGAACAAGAGCCAGAGGATGCCGAGCACCAACGGCCCCATGACGATCAAGAACAGATCGTAGCTCGGGATGTTCTGGCCGAAGAAATCGATCGCCCCCCTGAACCCCGGCGCGCGGCGACCGACCAGATCATCTGGGCCCCAGATCAGGACTACGAGGTCCTCGACCATCAGCGTCAGCCCGAAGGTCGCGAGCAGCTGGAACAGCTCGGGCGCATGGTAGATCCGGCGCAGCAGCAGCATCTCGACCAGCACGCCGATCGCGGCGACGATCAGCGCCGCAACGACGACGCCGCCCCAGAAGCCGAGCGCTCCGCCGAGGCGTTCGGTCAGTGTGAAGGCGGCGTAGGCGCCGAGCATGTAGAACGCGCCGTGCGCGAAATTCACGATCCGGGTCACGCCGAAGATGATCGACAGGCCCGAGGCCACCAGGAACAGCGACGCCGCGCTGGCAAGACCGGTCAGGAACTGGACGACGTAAAAGGCCATGGGCGGTCCGCGTTGGTTTCTTACTTACCTCGCCCCGCTTGCGGGGAGAGGTCAGATCGCGCTTGCGATCCGGGTGAGGGGGTACAGGTCTATCGAGTCGCGCAACTCATGGAGAGAGCCCCTCACCCCAACCCTCTAAGAGCGAGCTTCGCTCGTCTCGACCCCGTAAGAACGGGGAGAGGGAGAGATTTACTGCCTCTCCCCGCAAGAGCGGGGCGAGGGAGAAGGAGCCTCAATCCTTCGGCCGCATCTTCTCGATCTCGGCATCGCCGGGCAGATAGTCAGATCCCTTGCGGTAAGACGTGTCCACCATGATGCCCTTGCCATCCTTCAGCGCGGTCTTGCCGACGAAGGCGCCAAGCGTCGACTGGTGATCGATCTTGCGGAAAGTGATCTCGCCGAACGGCGACGAGAGCGAGATGCCCTCGGCCGCCGCGATCAGCTTCTCCGGATCGGTCGAGTTGGCCTTGGCGAGGATCGCCGCCGCCGACTTGATGGTCTCGTAGCCGACGATCGAGCCGAGTCGCGGATAATCGTTGTACTTGGCCTGGTAGGCCTTCAGGAACGTCTCATGCTCCGGCGTCTTGATCGAGTACCAGGGGTAGCCGGTGACGATCCAGCCTTCCGGCGTCTCGTCCTTCAGCGGATCGAGATATTCCGGCTCGCCGGTCAGGAAGCTCACCACCTTGCGGTCCTTGAACAGGCCGCGGGTGTTGCCCTCGCGCACGAGCTTCACGAGGTCGGCGCCGAAGGTGACGTTGAGGATCGCTTCCGGATTCGCGGCGGCGACCGCCTGCACCACAGGGCCGGCGTCGATCTTGCCCTGCGGCGGCCACTGCTCGTCGACCCACTGGATATCAGGGCGCTTCTCCGACATCAGCTTCTTGAACACCGCGACGGCCGACTGACCATATTCATAGTTCGGCGCGATCGTGGCCCAGCGCTTGGCGGGCAGCTTCACCGCCTCCTCCACCAGCATCGCGGCCTGCATGTAGTTGGAGGGACGCAGGCGGAAGGTGTAGCGGTTGCCCTTCGACCAGGTGATGGCGTCGGTCAGTGGCTCGGCGGCGAGGAAGAACACCTTCTTCTGCTTGGCGAAGTCGCTGACCGCAAGCCCGATGTTGGACAGGAATGTGCCCGTGAGCATCGCGACATTCTCGCTCGAGACCAGCTCGTTGGCGGCAGTCTGTGCGTCGGCCGGCTTGCCATTGTCATCCTTGGAAATGACCACAAGCTTCTTGCCGTTGATGCCGCCGGCGGCGTTGACCTCCTCCACCGCGAGCTGCCAGCCCTTGCGGTAAGGCTCGGTGAACGCCGGCAGCAGCGAATAGCTGTTGATCTCGCCGATCTTGATTTCGCTTTGCGCCAAGGCCTGTGTTGTCACGGCGCTGCCAGCCACGGTCGCGACCGCGATCGCCAGTCCCGCCCCTACGAAATAACCACGCATCCCATCCTCCAGGTTTTTCTTCAAAGAGATTATCGCAATCCGTCTTCGCCCTTGATCTCGTCAACCGTCAGCCCGCCGACGCGGGGCAGCGGCCGTCCGCTGTCGGTTACGGCAACCGCGACCATGATCTCGTTGGCGCGCGGCGCGTCGTTGATCTGCACCTCCATGCCGTCGAAATGGCTGCGCACGAAGGCTGCATCCTTGTGGCCGAGCGGAATGTCCAGCGTAGTGCCCGGACCGGAGCGCTTCTTCGACGACGGGATCAGCGCCGCTCCCTTGGAGAGCACCTTGCGCACCGGCGCGCCCATCTTCGGATGCAAGATTGCGGCCGCATGCTCCAGCTCGCCATTTTCGCCGACGGCGGCGGCCTTGCCGTAGCTGTGCGCCTTGGCGCCGTCGATGCCGAGCGCGGCGACCGCCCGCTTCGAGAGCAACTCGCCGAGTTCCTCGCCGATCGCGATCAGCGGCGACAGATCCTCGACATAGCGGCCGGCGAAGGGATTCTCGATCACCGCGATCGCGGCGGCTCTTCGGGTCGGCGGCGCGATGGTCTTGCCCATCTCCAGATGGGTTTCCTCGACCACGGTGACGATCTTGCGAATGACGGCACTCATCTTGTCAGCCTCGCTCCCGGTCATGCCTGCAGCATGTTTTTGATCGTTGTTCCTTGAAACGCGTGCGGTGCCGGCGTCTCGCCTCCAATTGCACCAACGACCCGCGTTTCGCCCAGTAGACGCAATGCCGCGCCCTCGATCAATCCCGACGTCAGGAGGTCTTGCGCCCAATTGACACCCGCCTCCAGCGCCTGCTCGACCTCGGCCTGCGACAATGGTCCGACATCGCGCGTCACCAGTCGTGCACCGAGATCGCTATCCGGCTGCAGTTCATTGGCAGGAAGACGCACGATAGTGGGATGGCCGGGCAGATCCACGGCGTTGGCGACAATGGTTGCGGCCGCATCGGCCTGCGAGGCGGTTGCTGCGAGCACCGTGACGGCATCAGCGATACCAAGCGAGAAGCTGCGGCCGTGGCGCCCGCTCGTCGCGATACCGCGGACAGGCATGTCGGCATCGACGGTCGCAGTGCGCATCACGCCATGCCGGTCCGGCCGATCCATCAGGCCCACTGTGAATTGCTCTTCGCCGGCGAGATGAAGCGCGATGTCGCCACCATTGTTGACGTAGGCGCGGTCGAGTGACGCTGCCTCCAGCATCGCATGGAGGATTTCCTCCGCGACCGAACCCGCGACCGCCGCCATCGGCGTGATGAAACAGTCGGCGGCAAACGGTGCGACCGCCGCATACATGCGCCGCGCGACGACGCCCGTCAGAGCGCAGTGCCGAGGATCGGTTGCACTGCGCAGTTCGGTGAGTTCCGCGCAGAGTTCATCAAGCAGACCCGCGAAGCGCCGCGCTGCCGCCTCATACGCGGCACGAACATCAGCCGCGCCGCCATTCGCCTCGATGATCAGATCAATGGGACCGTCCTGCAAATGCAGCCGCTTGCCGTCAGGAAGAAGCGCGATTTGCGGGAGCCGGGTCATGCGCGCCGCCCGGGGATAAAGGGCATCGGGCGAACCTCGGCGCTGTCCCGCAGCGACGACAACGGCCGGACATAATCCATATGACCGCCGAGCGCCGCATAGTCGGACAGTTTCATCGTGAACTCGATCGGCGCCACCAGCGCCGGCGTCGGCACATAGCCGAAGGCACCGGCCGGCATCTGCGTCACGTCGACCATGAAGGTGATGCCGCCGCCGGGCCAGACATAAACAGCCGCGCCGCCGCTGGTCACCCGCGTCAACGCGTCCTTCACCGAGCGCGTCAGCCGCACCGGATTATCGGTGACGCCGGCGCGCAGCGACCCGCCCGCGCCGCCCATGAACAGCACGGTGCACAGCGCCGGCTCGCAATTCTCCTGGATGCGCTCGACCGAAAATTTCAAGTCGGCAGGCATCTCGGTCTCGACCGGCCTTAGAGCGTGATCGAGCACGTAGTAGGAGGCGTGCTCGCCCGTGGTCGAGACCATCAGCATCGTCAGCCCCGGCCGCGCCTCCTTCGGATTGAAGGGCCCCAGGATCGACAGCGGATCGGAGATATTGGTGCCGCCCCACCCGGTGCCGGGATCGGCGACCTGGAAATAGCGGCCGGGCGTCGAGCGCCGGCCCTTCATCTTGATGCCGGTGTCGGCGATGTCGAGCAGCTTGCCGGCCTGATGCTCGCTGAGCACGCCGGTGATGTGGTCATCGACCACCACGACCTCGTCGACCTTGCCCTGCCACTGCTTGGCGAACATGCCGATGGTCGCCGAACCGCAGCCGACCCGCATGCGTTCTTCCGCCATGCCGTTGACGATCGGCGCCTTGCCGGCCTGCACCACAACGGTGGCACCGCCGTCGATCGTCAGCTCCACGGCCTTGCAGTTGGAGAGATCCATCAGCGTGTCGCAGGTGACGCGGCCTTCCTTCTTCGAGCCGCCGGTCAGATGATGCACGCCGCCGAGCGAAAGCATCTGCGAGCCGTATTCGCTGGTCGTGACGTGGCCGACCGCCTCGCCGTCCGCCCGCACCGCCGCCGTTTCCGGGCCGAGATAGCGGTCGGTGTCGATCTTCACCTTGACGCCGCAATACGAGAAGATGCCTTCGGTCACGACGGTGACCATGTCGATGCCGTCGACCTCCGACGACACGATGAACGGCGCCGGCTTGTAGTCCGGATAGGTGGTTCCCGCGCCGATCGCGGTGACGAAGATATCGGGCTGGCGGACGATCTTGCCGTCCCAGTCGCCGCTCACCTGGAACGGCACCAGCTTGCCGCCATGCGACACGGTGCGCTCCAGCACGACGTGCGGATCGACGCGAACCAGCGTTCCGTCCTGATTGGCATAGCGGTCGCAAGCGCCGGCCGCGCCCGGCTTGATGTAGCACATCACCGGACAGGCATCGCAGCGAATCTTGTCGCCGGCAGCGACAGTCATTGTGTCAGCCATCGTGACCAAGCCTGGACTTGTGGCGGCGGTCGATCATACTGCGCTTCCGCCCACCTGTTCATATCGTTCGTATACGAATGATCCTGCGCGTGAGGCCTCGGCCTGTCAAGCGGCCTTTGCAATCAAAAGCTGCCCTTCGCTTGCGCACCCTGTTCATAAAGCGAGCACACGCTGCAGCGCGGCATGCCGCCGCTTGCACGTTTGTATACAAACGTTATCCTCTTTTGGGATCAGACGCTGACGTTGCAGCGCAAACACGAGGGGAGAACCAGGGCGATGCGCCTGACCGTGAACGGCAGGAACCATGACGTCGACGCCGCTCCCGACACCGCATTGCTCTACGTGCTGCGCAACGATCTCGAATTGAACGGACCGAAATACGGCTGCGGGCTCGGCGAATGCGGCGCCTGCGCCGTGCTGATCGATGGCATCGCCGCGCGCGCCTGTGTGATTCCGATCGAAGGCTGCGCAGGACGCGACATCGTGACGCTCGAAGGTCTCGGCAGCCGCGAGCATCCCGATCCCGTGCAGGATGCTTTCATCCACGAACAGGCCGCGCAATGCGGCTACTGCCTCAACGGCATGATCATCACCACCAAGGCACTGCTCACCCGTAATCCGAATCCCTCCGAGCACGAGGTGCTTGAAGCGCTGCGCTACAATCTGTGCCGCTGCGGCGCGCATGTCGAGATAGTCAGAGCGGCGATGCGCGCCGCCGGACATCCGTTCGAGGCGCGCGATTGATGACGGAGTTTGGATCATCAGAGCAGCGCCCACGCGGCTCGCTGTCGGTCGTTCGCCCCGCGATACTCGGCGCGGAGGGCGCGTTCGAGACCTTCATCACCATCACCGCCGACGGGACGGTGAATGCCTATAACGGCCATGTCGATCTCGGTACCGGCATCCGCACCGCGCTGGGACAGATCGTCGCCGAAGAGCTCGACGTGTCGTTTGCCCGCGTCGTCGTGATCCTCGGCGACACCGCCGTGGTGCCGAACCAGGGCGCGACGATCGCGAGCGAAACGATCCAGATATCAGCCATTCCCCTGCGCAAGGCCGCAGCGCAAGCGCGGCAGTTCCTGGTCTCGCGCGCAGCCGAGCGGCTGGAGTTGTCGGCCGATGATCTTTCGATCGAGGACGGCCTGATCCGCGGCAAGGACAATCGCAGCGTCAGCTATGGCGAACTGATTGCGGACGAGACCATCCGGCTCGAGCTCGCCGATGACGTTCCGCTCAAGGCTGTGAGCGCCTACTCCATCGTCGGCAAGTCCGTGCCGCGCGTCGACCTGCCTGCGAAAGCCACCGGCGAGTTGGTCTACGTGCACGATGTTCGTGTGCCGGGCATGCTGCATGGACGCGTCGTCCGTCCGCCCTATGCCGGCGTCGACGCCGGCCCGTTCGTCGGCACCAGCCTGATCGCGGTCGATGAGAGCTCGGTGCGCGACATTCCGGGCGTCGTCGCGGTGGTGCGGATCGGCGATTTCGTCGGCGTGGTCGCGGAACGCGAGGAGAATGCGATCAAGGCCGCGGCGCAGCTCGAGGTGACCTGGAAGCCGGGACCGGCGCTGACTGATCTCAGCGATGTCGAGAAGGCCCTGCGCGCCAATCCATCGACGCCGCGCACACTGATCGACAAGGGTGACGTCGACGCAGCGATCAAGGCTGCCGCCACGCCGATGCAGCGGACCTATACCTGGCCGTATCAGATGCACGGCTCGATCGGCTCGTCCTGCGCGGTCGCCGACTACACGGATGCTGCGATCCGTGTCTGGTCCGGCACTCAGAACCCGCACGTCCTGCGTGGCGATCTTGCGCTGCTGATCGAACGGCCCGAGAGCGAGATCGACGTCATCAGGATGGAGGCCGCCGGTTGCTACGGCCGCAACTGCGCCGACGACGTTTCCGCCGATGCGCTGCTGCTGTCGCGCGCGGTCGGCCGCCCCGTGCGCGTGCAGCTCACGCGCGAGCAGGAGCACGCCTGGGAGCCGAAAGGCACCGCTCAGCTGATGGACGTCAATGGCGGGCTCAACGCCGACGGCAGCGTCGCCGGCTACGACTTTGCCACGCGCTACCCGTCGAACGGCGCGCCGACGCTGGCGCTGCTGCTCACCGGGCGAATTCCGCCTGAAGCGGCCGTGTTCGAGATGGGCGACCGCACCGCGATCCCGCCCTACGACTACGAGAATCTGCGGGTGGTCGCCAACGACATGCCGCCGATCGTGCGCGCGTCCTGGCTGCGCGGCGTCTCGGCGCTGCCGAACACCTTTGCCCATGAATCCTATATCGACGAGCTCGCGGCCGAGGCCGAAGTCGATCCGATCGAGTACCGCCTGCGCTATCTGAAGGACAAGCGCGCGATCGATCTCGTCAATGCGGTCGCCGAGCGTGCCGGCTGGACGCCGCGTCCGGTGCGACAGGAGCCGGAGGCCGACGGCGACATCGTCCGTGGCCGCGGCTTTGCCTATGCGCTCTACGTGCACAGCAAGTTTCCCGGCTATGGCGCGGCGTGGTCGGCGTGGATCGCCGATGTCGCCGTCAACAAGGCGACGGGCGACGTCAGCGTGACCCGCGTGGTCGCCGGCCAGGACTCCGGATTGATGATCAATCCGGACGGCGTGCGGCACCAGATCCAGGGCAACGTCATCCAGTCGACCAGCCGCGCGCTGATGGAGGAGGTCTCCTTCGAGCGCGGCGCGGTGACCGCGCGGGAATGGGGCGCCTACCCCATCATCAAGTTCCCCGACGTGCCCAAGATCGATGTGCTGATGCTGCCGCGGCAGGACCAGCCGCCGCTCGGCGTCGGCGAGTCCGCATCCGTGCCGAGCGCCGCCGCCATCGCGAACGCGATCTATGACGCNCGCGACCGGCGTGCGCTTCCGCGAATTGCCGTTCACGCCGGAACGCATCCTGAAGGGATTGCGCGGCGAGCAACCAGCCGCGCCCGCTCCGCTTCCGCCGCCTGCGCCGACAACGCCGATCGGCGGTTGGCAGAATCCCTTCGTGAAGCGCGGCGGCATCCTCGCTGGCATTGCAGCGGTTTGCGCGGCCGCGATCGGCATCGGCGCAGCCGTGCTGCCATGGCGCGCGATCGCGCCGATCGCCCGCCCCGATGCATCGGTCTATTCCGTCGCGACGATCGCTCGTGGCAAGGAGCTCGCGGCACTCGGTGCCTGCGCCGTATGCCACACGACCGAACAGGGCGTCCTGAACGCCGGCGGCCGGCCGCTCGAAACGCCGTTCGGCACGATCACCACCACCAACATCACACCCGATGTCGACACCGGCATCGGCGCCTGGTCCTACCCTGCCTTCGAGCGCGCGATGCGCGAGGGCATCCATCGCGACGGACGGCATCTCTATCCCGCATTTCCCTACACGCATTTTGCGCGAACAAGCGACGCCGACCTGCAGGCGCTCTACGCCTATCTGATGGCGCAGGCACCCGTCCGTGCCGAGACGCCGAAGAATGCGCTCGCGTTTCCATTCAACCTGCGCCCGCTGCTTGCCGGCTGGAATGCGCTGTTCCACCAGCCGAGCACATTCCAGCCAGATCCCGCAAAATCCGAGACGTGGAATCGCGGCGCCTATCTGATCGAGGGTCTCGGCCATTGCAGCGCGTGCCACTCGCCGCGCAATGCGCTCGGCGCGGAACGGCAGGACGCCTATCTCGCCGGCGGCTTCGCGGA
Source organism: Bradyrhizobium macuxiense (assembly GCF_001542415.1). Lineage (GTDB taxonomy): Bacteria > Pseudomonadota > Alphaproteobacteria > Rhizobiales > Xanthobacteraceae > Bradyrhizobium > Bradyrhizobium macuxiense. The sequence continues at coordinate 5,191 of NZ_LNCU01000132.1, read as the reverse complement.
AGGCTGGCAGGCGCCCGCGCTGACCTCGCTGTCGAAGGCACCGATCCCCTGGAGCGAGAACGAGCTCTACGCCTATTTGCGCACCGGCGAGTCTCGTTTCCACGGCGTCGCCGCCGGGCCGATGGCGCCGGTCGTGAAGGAGCTCGCCGCGCTGCCTGACCAGGACATCCGCGCCATGGCGGTCTACCTCGCCTCGTTCAACGAGACCGTAACCGATCGGCCGACCCTCGATGCCCTCGCCACGACGCTCGAAGCCACCACCGCCGTGACCACCGCCGCATCG
>NZ_LNCU01000132.1:0-4890 GCF_001542415.1 Bradyrhizobium macuxiense | reverse complement strand
CCGGATCTATCAGGGCGCCTGCGCGGTCTGCCACGAGGTCGGCGGGCCGCCGCTGTTCGGCAGCCGGCCGTCGCTGGCATTGAACAGCAATCTGCACAGCGACGCGCCGGATAATCTGATCCAGGTGATCCTGCACGGCATTGCGAAGCCGGCCGCGACCGATCTCGGCTACATGCCGGCCTTCAAGGACAGCATGACCGACGGCCAGGTCGCCGAGCTCGTCGCCTTCCTCAGGGGGCAATTCGCCCCCGACAAGCCGGTCTGGAACGATGTCGCCGCAACGGTTGGCCGTATCCGGCAGAACATAGCGCGCTGACCTGCCATGTTCCGGCCGAAACCCACTGGGCGGGCGGCGTCCGGCAGGCTAAAGTTCCCGCATGACGGTCACAGATATTGCAACCCGAACCTACAATCACGGCTGGCGGCTCGACCCGATCGTCCGCAGCCTGCTCGACACCGATTTCTATAAGCTGTTGATGCAGCGAATGATCCGGGAATGCTACCCGGACACGCACACGACCTTTTCGGTAATCAACCGCTCGACGCATATCAGGCTGGCCGATGTCATCGACGAGGGCGAGCTGCGTGCCCAGCTCGACCATGCCCGCACCATCCGTTTCTCCAAGAAGGAGCTGATCTGGCTCGCCGGCAACACGTTCTACGGCAAGACCCAGATGTTCTCGCCCGATTTCATCAACTGGCTCTCGACCTTCCGCCTGCCCGAATACGAGCTGAGGAAGGTCGACGGCCAGTATGAGCTGCATTTCCACGGGCCGTGGACCCACACCACGATGTGGGAGATCCCGGCGCTTGCGATCCTCAACGAGCTGCGCTCGCGCGCGGCGACCAAGGAATATGGCCGCTTCGCGCTCGACGTGCTCTATGCCCGTGCCAAGGCCAAGCTGTGGGCCAAGGTCGAGCGGCTGCGCAAGCTGGACGGCCTGCGCCTGTCCGATTTCGGCACACGCCGTCGCCACGGTTTCCTCTGGCAGCGCTGGTGCGTCGAGGCGGTGAAGGAGGGCCTCGGTCCGTGCTTTACCGGCACCTCGAACGTGCTGCTGGCGATGGACAACGATCTCGAGGCCATCGGCACCAACGCGCATGAATTGCCGATGGTCGCCGCGGCGCTGGCCAACTCCGACGAGGAGCTGCGCTGGGCACCCTATCGCATCCTCGACCAGTGGCGTCACACCTACGGCGGCAACCTGCTGATCGCCCTGCCCGACGCGTTCGGTACCAAGTCGTTCCTTCGCGATGCGCCCGAATGGGTTGCGGACTGGACCGGCTTTCGTCCCGACAGCGCGCCGGCGATCACGGCGGGCGAGGAGATCATCAAGTGGTGGAAGCAGAAGGGCCGCGATCCCAAGGAGAAGCTGCTGGTGTTCTCCGACGCCATGGATGTCGGCTCGATCGAGGAGACGTTCAGGCATTTCAGCGGGCGCGTCCGCATCAGCTTCGGCTGGGGCACCAACCTCACCAACGATTTCGTCGGCTGTGCGCCCGACGGCTCCGCCGACCTCGACCCGATCTCGATCGTCTGCAAGGTGACGTCGGTCGACGGCCGGCCGGCCGTGAAACTCTCCGACAATCCGGAGAAGGCGACCGGCATCCCGGCCGAGGTCGAGCGATATTTGCGCGTGTTCGGCAATGCCGGCCGCGTTCGCACCGCAGTTCACGTGTAAATCACCGCGGACGCTTCCTTCACCGACTGACCCGACGAGCTTCGCATGCCCGCACCCAAGCCGCCTGCCTTCGAAACCCTGAGCCTGCATGCCGGCCAGCGTCCCGATCCCTTAACCGGCGCACGCGCGGTTCCGATCTATCAGACCACGTCCTATGTATTCCAGGATGCCGACCACGCCGCCGCGTTGTTCAATCTGGAGCGCGCCGGCCACATTTATACGCGCATCTCCAATCCGACGACATCAGTGCTGGAGGAGCGCATCGCCGCGCTCGAATGCGGCGTCGGGGCGATCTGCACCGCGAGCGGCATGGCGGCGATGCATCTTGCGATCGCGACGCTGCTCAACGCCGGCGACCACATCGTCGCCTCCGCCTCGCTCTATGGCGGCACCATCAACCTGCTCGCGCACACGCTGCCGCGTTTCGGCATCACGACGACCTTCGTGAAGCCGTGCGCGCTCGACGATTTCCGCGCCGCCATCAAGCCGAACACGCGGCTCGTCATCGGCGAGACCATCGGCAATCCCGGCCTCGAAGTGCTCGATATCCCGGCGGTCGCGCAGATCGCGCATGACGCGAAGATTCCGCTCTTGATCGACAACACCTTCGCGACGCCCTATCTCAGCCAGCCGATCGAGCTCGGCGCCGACATCACGATGAACTCGGCGACCAAATGGATGGGCGGCCACGGCATCGCGATCGGCGGCGTCATCGTCGACGGCGGCCGGTTCGACTGGCGCGCTTCCGGCAAATTCCCGCAGCTCACCGAGCCCTATGCCGGCTATCACGGCATCGTCTTCGACGAGCAGTTCGGCAAGGCCGCCTTCATCATGCGCGCCCGCACCGAGGGCCTGCGCGACTTCGGCGCCTGCCTGTCGCCGACCAACGCCTTCCAGCTGCTGCAGGGCATCGAGACGCTCGGCGTCCGCATGGACCGCCACATGAGCAACACCCATGCCGTGCTCGAGGCCCTCGCCGCGAACAAGGCGGTCGACTGGGTGCTGCACCCCGCGCTGGAGAGCCATCCGGATCATGCGCTGGCGAAGAAGCTGCTGCCGCGCGGCGCCGGCTCGATCATAAGCTTCGGCATCAAGGGCGGCCGCGCCGCCGGCAAGAAGTTCATCGAGTCCCTGAAGCTGATCAGCCATCTCGCCAATGTCGGCGACGCCAAGACGCTGGTGATCCACCCCGCCAGCACCACGCATCAGCAGATGGACGCCGAGCAGCTCAAGGCCGCCGGCATCGGCGAGGAGCTGGTGCGGCTGTCGGTCGGCATCGAGACTGCACAGGACATCATCGACGATCTCGGCCAGGCGCTGCGCGCCTCGCAAAGGACCTGAGCCATGCAGCTTTCCGTCAACGGTTCGGACACCTTCATCGCGACCGGCGGCAAGCCGTTCGACGCCTCGCTGCCGGCCGTGGTGATGATCCACGGCGCCGGCTTCGATTCCTCTACCTGGGCGCTGCACAGCCGCTGGTTCGCCCATCACGGCTTTGCCGTGCTGGCGCCTGACCTGCCCGGCCACGGCCGCTCGTCCGGCAAGCCGCTCACGACGATTGCCGAGATGGCCGACTGGATCGCGGCGCTGATCACGGCCGCCGGCGCATCGAAGGCCCGGCTGATCGGCCACTCCATGGGCTCGCTGATCGCGATCGAGACGTCCGCACGCCATCCCGACAAGGTCTCCGGCCTCGCGCTGATCGGCACCGCCGCGACGATGACCGTCGGCCCTGATCTATTGAAGGCCGCCGAGGCCAACGATCCCGCCGCGATCGACATGGTCTCGATCTGGGGCCTCGGCTTCAAGGCCGAGCTCGGCGGCAGCCTCGCGCCGGGACTGTGGATGCACCAGGGCGCGCAGCGGGTGCTGCAGGAGACGAAGCCCGGCGTGCTGTACAACGACCTCAACGCCTGCAACGCCTACCAGAACGCGCTGACCGCAGCAGCCGCCGTCAAGGTGCCCACGACCTTCGTGCTCGGCGAGCGCGACATGATGACACCGGCGAAGGCCGGCAAGGCGCTCGCCGCCGCGACGCCGAACGCGCGCACCGTGGTACTGCCGGGCGCCGGCCACATGATGATGGTCGAGCAGCCCGACGAACTGCTGGCGGCGCTGCGGTAGTCGCACTCAACTCTCGCCCTCATCCTGAGAGGCTGTAAATCTATTCACCTCGTCATTGCGAGGAGCGATAGCGACGAAGCAATCCATTCGTCCGCATACGTAGCGCGATGGATTGCTTCGCTTCGCTCGCAATGACGAAGGATAGACCGTCACCCTGAGAGTCTGACTCAAAAAGCGTGTTGGGGCCTGGCGAGGCGTCTGATCAGGAGCCTGAGATGGGCGACGAGAAGCCAAGCGACTTCGGTTGCCGCGGAGCCCTCGAAGTCCTTGGCGAGACGACGGCACCTGCCGAACCAGGCAAAGGTACGCTCGACGACCCAGCGTCGGGGTAAGAGCTGGAAGCCTTTGACGCCGGGTGGCCGCTGGACAATATCGATGGTCCATTGGCCGCAATGGGACAGTGCGTCGAGCAGCTGTTTGCCGCGATAGACTCGGTCAGCAAAGACATGCTGAAGCCTGGGGAAGTGTTCTCTCAGATGTTCCAGCAGAGGGACAGCACCGTGGACATCCTGAACGTTGGCGGGATGCACGTGGACTGCCAGCAGCAGACCATTGGTGTCAGTGACGATGTGCCGCTTACGTCCATGAAGGCGCTTGCCGGGGTCGAAGCCGCGTGGCCCGCCGGCCTGCGTCGTCGGAGCCGTCTGGCTATCGATGACGGCAGCCGTCGGTCCCGGCTTGCGCCCGAGTTTCCGCCGCGCTTGCCGGACCAAGGCTCCGACGATCCGGTGCCACCGGCCACTGTCGCGCCAGGCATAAAAATAGCCTTGGACCGTCGAGTATGGCGGGAACTCGCTCGGCAGGGCTCGCCATTGGCAGCCCGTCGACAAAATGTAGAAGATCGCCTGCACGACCTCGCGCAAATCGACTTCCCGCGGGCGTCCTCGTCGCTGTCGCGCCGGCATCTTCCGGGATATCAGCGCCCACTCCGCATCGGTCAGATCGCTTGTGTAGCGCAGCCCTTTGCGTTGATACTCGACACGAGTGATTTCGGTCCACGGCATCGTACCCTCCCTCGAATCTTCGCAAATCCGAAGGAATCACAGCCAACCGAAATCACTCACTCCTTTTTCAGTCAGGCTCT
>NZ_LNCU01000131.1 GCF_001542415.1 Bradyrhizobium macuxiense | reverse complement strand
AGCGAGATCGCCGGCGTGCTCAATCTGCGCGGCCGCATCGTCACCGTGGTCGACATGCGCGCCCGGCTCGGGCTGCCCGCGGCCTGCGACGGCAAGCCGATGATGGCGGTCGGTGTCGACCAGCGCGGCGAATCCTACGGTCTGCTGATCGACCAGATCGGCGAGGTGCTGCGGCTGCCCGATGCCGGCCGCGAGGACAACCCGGTCAACCTCGATCCCCGCATGGCCAAGCTCGCCGGCGGCGTCCACCGCCTCGACGGCCAACTCATGGTCGTCCTCGATGTCGATCGCGTGCTCGAATTGATGCCCGACGCCAAGGCTGCGTGATCAGAGCCGGCGGAACTGAAGAACTGAACTGAAGCATCCCCGAGAGGATGAGGAAGCAGAGGTCGTAGATGAGAACGTGTCTTGTTGTCGATGACTCAAGCGTCATTCGCAAGGTCGCCCGCCGCATCCTCGAAGGTCTCGATTTCCAGATCATGGAGGCCGAGGACGGCGAGAAGGCGCTCGAGGTTTGCAAACGTGGAATGCCGGACGCCGTGCTGCTCGACTGGAACATGCCGGTCATGGACGGCTACGAGTTCCTCGGCAATCTTCGTCGCATGCCCGGCGGCGATCAGCCCAAGGTCGTGTTCTGCACCACCGAGAACGACGTCGCGCATATCGCGCGTGCGCTGCATGCCGGCGCCAACGAATACATCATGAAGCCGTTCGACCGGGACATCGTCACCGCGAAGTTCCAGGAAGTCGGGCTTATTTAGAGTCTGCATTCGATCCGGCGGCGGAAGCCTTCGGCTCAACCGTTGTCATGCGTGCTGTTGCGTCGCTGGTGAGTTCATGAGTGTTGCGTTGACAAGTGCTGCGACCCCGACATCGACCCGTACCGACAAGGTGCGGGTGATGGTGGTCGACGACTCCGTCGTCATCCGCGGAATGATCTCGCGCTGGATCGGCGCCGAACCCGACATGGAAGTCGTGGCGTCCCTGCGCACCGGCCTCGACGCCGTCAATCAGCTCGAGCGCATCAATCCCGATGTTGCCGTGCTGGACATCGAGATGCCCGACCTCGACGGGATATCGGCGCTGCCGCAACTGCTGGCGAAGAAGCGCGACCTCGTCATCATCATGGCGTCCACGCTGACCCGCCGCAACGCGGAGATCAGCCTGAAGGCGCTGTCGCTCGGCGCGTCCGACTACATTCCGAAGCCGGAAAGCACGCGCGAAGCGACCGCGGCGGAAACCTTCCGCCACGACCTGATCCAGAAGATCCGTCATCTCGGCGCCAAGGCGCGCCGCAGCGCGATCCACACGACCGCAAACCCGACGCTGGCACCCGGTCACGACAGGCAGCGTGCAGTGGCCGCGGGCACCGCGCCTGCGCCTGCCGCCGCGCCGGTGCAGTTCGTCCGCCGTCCGCTCGGCCTGCTGCCGCCGAAGGTGCTGCTGATCGGCTCGTCGACCGGCGGTCCGCAGGCACTGATGACGCTGGTCGCCGAGATCGGTCCGGTGATCGACCGCTTCCCGGTGCTGATCACCCAGCACATGCCGCCGACCTTCACCACCATTCTCGCCGAGCACCTGGCACGCACCAGCAAGCGGCCGGCGCATGAGGCCGTTGATGGCGAGGTCGTTAAGGCGGGCCAGATCCATCTTGCGCCGGGCGGCCGGCACATGCGCGTCGCCCGTCATGGCATCGATGCCGTGATCACGCTCGACGACGGGCCGCCGGTCAATTTCTGCAAGCCTGCGGTCGATCCGATGTTCACCTCCGCGATCGAGGTCTGGCAGGGCAGCATCATGTCGGTGATCCTCACCGGCATGGGCTCTGACGGCATGCGCGGCGGCAAGGAGATCGTCGCCGCCGGCGGCAGCGTGATCGCACAGGACGAGGCGTCCAGCGTGGTGTGGGGCATGCCCGGCGCGGCGGCCAATGCCGGGATCTGTGCTGCCGTGCTGCCGCTCAATCAGATCGCACCGAAACTTGTTCGTGTGTTTTCGGGAGACCGTTCGTGACGCCTCTGGACTATGAGTATCTGCGTAAGCTCCTGAAGGAGCGCTCCGGGCTCGACCTCTCGGCCGACAAGCAATACCTGGTCGAGAGCCGCCTCGTGCCGCTGGCGCGCCGATGGAATCTCGCCGGCATCCCCGAGCTTGTGCAGAGGATGAAGAACGGCGTCGAAGCGTTGACCACCGAGGTGGTCGAGGCGATGACCACCAACGAGACCTTCTTCTTTCGCGACAAGATCCCGTTCGATCATCTGAAGGAAGCGGTGCTGCCTGCGCTCGCGCAGGCACGCGCGTCCCGCCGCAGTCTGCGCATCTGGTGCGCGGCCTCGTCGACCGGGCAGGAGCCTTATTCGATCGCGATGTGCCTGAAGGAGGCGAGCGCGTTGTTCGCCGGCTGGCGCATCGAGATCGTCGCCACCGATCTGTCGCGGGCGGTGCTGGAAAAGGCCAGGGCCGGGCTGTTCAGCCAGTTCGAGGTGCAGCGCGGCCTGCCGATCCATCTGCTGGTGAAGTATTTCACGCAGCAGGGCGAACTCTGGCAACTCAACGCCGAGATCCGCGGCATGGTGCAGCACCGGCAGCTCAATCTGCTGCAGGACATCTCTCATCTCGGCACGTTCGACGTGATCTTCTGCCGCAACGTGCTGATCTATTTCGACCAGGACACCAAGGCCGGCATCTTCGCCAAGCTGGTGCGAATGCTCGAGCCCGACGGCGTGCTGGCGCTGGGGGCCGCGGAATCCGTGGTCGGCATCACCAACGTCTTCAAGCCCTATCCGGACCGGCGCGGGCTCTATCAGCCGAACACCACGCCGGTCGCGCGTGCCGGTGCGGCCCTGCACTTGCTGAAAGCGGTGGCGTCAGCCGCGCGCTGAGGTCCACTCTTCTGAATCGCGACATCGCCGATCCCGTCATCCTGAGGCGCGAGCGCTTGCGAGCCTCGAAGGATGAACGGCCCGGTCGGCGGCCGTGCATCCTTCGAGACGCCGCTTCGCGGCTCCTCAGAGCCTGACTGAAAAAGGAGTGAGTGATTTCGGTTGGCTGTGATTCCTTCGGATTTGCGAAGATTCGAGGGAGGGTACGATGCCGTGGACCGAAATCACTCGTGTCGAGTATCAACGCAAAGGGCTGCGCTACACAAGCGATCTGACCGATGCGGAGTGGGCGCTGATATCCCGGAAGATGCCGGCGCGACAGCGACGAGGACGCCCGCGGGAAGTCGATTTGCGCGAGGTCGTGCAGGCGATCTTCTACATTTTGTCGACGGGCTGCCAATGGCGAGCCCTGCCGAGCGAGTTCCCGCCATACTCGACGGTCCAAGGCTATTTTTATGCCTGGCGCGACAGTGGCCGGTGGCACCGGATCGTCGGAGCCTTGGTCCGGCAAGCGCGGCGGAAACTCGGGCGCAAGCCGGGACCGACGGCTGCCGTCATCGATAGCCAGACGGCTCCGACGACGCAGGCCGGCGGGCCACGCGGCTTCGACCCCGGCAAGCGCCTTCATGGACGTAAGCGGCACATCGTCACTGACACCAATGGTCTGCTGCTGGCAGTCCACGTGCATCCCGCCAACGTTCAGGATGTCCACGGTGCTGTCCCTCTGCTGGAACATCTGAGAGAACACTTCCCCAGGCTTCAGCATGTCTTTGCTGACCGAGTCTATCGCGGCAAACAGCTGCTCGACGCACTGTCCCATTGCGGCCAATGGACCATCGATATTGTCCAGCGGCCACCCGGCGTCAAAGGCTTCCAGCTCTTACCCCGACGCTGGGTCGTCGAGCGTACCTTTGCCTGGTTCGGCAGGTGCCGTCGTCTCGCCAAGGACTTCGAGGGCTCCGCGGCAACCGAAGTCGCTTGGCTTCTCGTCGCCCATCTCAGGCTCCTGATCAGACGCCTCGCCAGGCCCCAACACGCTTTTTGAGTCAGACTCT
>NZ_LNCU01000130.1 GCF_001542415.1 Bradyrhizobium macuxiense | reverse complement strand
GCGGCAGCGGCGCGCGGCCGACGCTGTCATAGGCAAAGCCGTGCGCGGCCATGTCCTCGGGGCGATAGATGTTGCGCAGGTCGATCACGACCGGCTGCTTCATGTCCGCCTTCAAGCGCTCGAGATCGAGCGTGCGGTACTGCACCCATTCGGTGACCACGACCATGGCGTCGGCACCCTTGGCGCACTCATAGGCATCGTCGCAATACTCGATGTCGGGCAGCTCCTTGCGGGCCTGCTCCATGCCGACCGGGTCATGCGCACGCACCCTGGCGCCCATGTCGAGCAGGCCGGTGACGAGCGGGATCGACGGCGCCTCGCGCATGTCGTCGGTGTCGGGCTTGAAGGTGAGGCCGAGCACCGCGACGGTCTTGCCGCGCAGGCTGCCGCCGGAGAGGTTTGCGACCTTGCGCGCCATCGCGCGCTTGCGGATGTCATTGACGCCGAGCACCGCCTCGACGATGCGCAGCTGCACATCGTGGTCCTGCGCGATCTTGATCAGCGCGCGGGTGTCCTTCGGGAAGCAGGAGCCGCCGAAGCCGGGGCCCGCATGCAGGAACTTGGAGCCGATGCGGTTGTCGAGCCCGATGCCGCGCGCGACTTCCTGCACATCGGCACCGACTTTCTCGGAGAGATCGGCGATCTCGTTGATGAAGGTGATCTTGGTCGCGAGGAATGCGTTGGCGGCGTATTTGATCAGCTCCGCGGTGCGCCGCGCCGTGTACATCACCGGCGCCTGGTTCAGCGACAACGGCCGATAGACATCGCCGAGCACTTTGCGTCCGCGCTCGTCCGACGTGCCGACCACGATGCGATCGGGGAATTTGAAGTCGCGGATCGCGGCGCCCTCGCGCAGGAATTCCGGATTGGAGGCGACCACGACGTCGACCGCGGGATTGGTCTCGCGGATCAACCGCTCGACCTCATCTCCGGTGCCGACCGGCACGGTCGACTTGGTGACGACGACGGTAAAGCCCTTGATGGCCGCAGCGATCTCGCGCGCGGCGCCGTAGACATAAGTGAGGTCGGCGTGGCCGTCGCCGCGCCGCGACGGCGTGCCGACCGCGATGAACACCGCGTCGGCCTCAGCGACGGGTGCCGCCAGATCGGTGGTGAACTCGAGCCGCTTGGCCTTCACATTGGCTGCGACCAGCGCGTCGAGACCGGGCTCGAAGATCGGGATCTCGCCCCGATGGAGCGCTGCGATCTTGCTCGCATCCTTGTCCACGCAGGTCACATGGTGACCGAAATCCGCAAAACAGGCGCCCGATACCAGCCCCACATAACCCGTGCCAATCATGGCGATGCGCATGAGCAACAGTCTCCCATCTAAGCATCCGTCTTCTAGTATGGTTTTACGTATAAGGGAACAGCCTCATCCGTACTAATATGCGTTGCGGTAGCTCGTTGATTGATCTTTGAGCTATGTCGTTCGGGTACAGCATCGCTGGCGCGAGGACTTCTTGTTTTCAGATACTGTCGTGCGGACTCGCACCCATCATGAATCGTACAACTCTGATTGAAGATAGATTACTTCATCGACGCGCTCACAAGCCCACCTCCGTTCAATATGTCCTCCGTTAGCCAATTTGCAACGACAGCAGGCAACGTATGCCTACGATCGTCGCCCTCCAGCATGATCGATAAGTCCGACCAGGCAAAAAAACGCTCATCGCCCAGTAGAAACGGCTGCTGCTTGCGACAGAATCGCCAGCTGAATTGTGTCTATGAAATGGATCGCAAAAGCTCTTACGCGCTCCCCGACACGCGCCTGAAGATCACGGACGACCACGGGTCCCGCCTGCTCCAATACCTCGGACATATGATTGGCCAAAGCTTCGGCATCGTTCGCCGCAAAATATCTCGCAGCTTCCTCAGTCTGCTCGCGATGGACGGGGATGTTGGACAGGATCATAGGCGAGCCGAATGACTTAGCCTCCTCCACAGTCGTACTCCACCCTTCGCATTGAGACGGATTGATGAGTGCCACCGACGTTCGAAGCAAGGCATAGACATGATCCAGCGGGATCATTCCGAGATGACGAAAGTTCGTACCAAGCCCGCGCGCAGCGACGTCTCTCATCGCGTTGTGGAAATATTCAGGCTCGCGCGGATCATGAGTGCTGCCCGAGGCGGCAACGACGGCATCGACTCCACGCTGCTTGAGTAGACCAAGCGCATCGATGACCAACTGATGGTTCTTGTGCCGCCAGAACTGGTTTGGCAGGTAAAGAAAGCGTTGCGGCAGGCCATATCGCGCGACGATGTCAAACGCATCTGTTGTAAGGCTGTCCGATGGAGGTTCGGTCGCGAAGCGCACGACGGAAACACCGTTCGTTACGCCGGGATAGAACCGTGTGAGGTCGCCGAGCGCGCTTACACTGCTCAGCATGATGTGGCGCCCCGAGGCAATCTGGGCCCGGAATCCGAGATCGCGTCGCCAATAGGCCTGCCTGGAAAAAAGATTCGGTAGCAGGCGATGCTGGAAATCGGGAAACCACGCAATCGCTGGAAATGGCAGACGCCACCCAAAGAAGCGGGCCGATTCAAACACGATGTCGATCTGGTGGGCACGGAACTCCGCGACGGCAGGACGATCTATTCCGAACGCGAGTGCACTAACGAGGCCATGACCAGCGCGATCAAACGCTCGCGACTGAAAGATCTCAACGCCTGGAATTTGGCCGAGTGCCGCTATTTCAGCGGCGTCATCGTTCTTCCCGGCAAAAAGCACGGGCCGGACCTCGCCGGGGCGGTACCGGTGCAACGCCTCGAAAAGATTACGTTGATAGTTGTATCCTCCCGCCCACGCGCGTCGGGGAATATGAGTGAATGCGACCCGCAGTGGCTCTCGCTTAGCCACGCGCCTGCCCCTTGAACCATGCCACATAATCGGCAAGGCCGCGATCGAGCGGAATTCGCCAATCGAAACCAGAATGGCGCAGCCGGTTGTCGTCCGCCAACAGGCTCGCGGGATCGCCAGGCCGACCAACCCCGGAGTAGTGCACGACCGTGTTACTGCCCCAGTGCCGGACGAGACCGTCTGCGATATCGGCGACGCTCGTCCCGCGACCGGAGCCACCGTTCACGATGCGGAACGCATGCTCTGGCGAGGTCGCTGTGAAGCCGGTCATCAGCCTAGCGACATCACGAACGTCCGTCCAGTCACGGATTTCGCCGCCCGTTCCGCCAAGATGCAACGCCTCCGACTGCGCCTTCAGCCGCGAGCAGATGTCCCACAACAGTTGCTTGCGCAGATTGGGCCCATAGACCGAGAACAGCCGCACGATGGTGCAGGAAAGACCGAACGTCCGTGCGTAGCTCTGGCACAATTGCTCCATCATCAGCTTGTGCTGGCCATAGGGCGACATCGGAGTCGGGACGGCGATTTCGGGGATCGGACCGACATGGTCGGCCCCATAGACAGCCGCGCTCGACGCCGCGATCAGCGCGCAGTCCGGCGCGGACCCGCGCAGCCATTCGAGCAATCGCGCCGTGCTGGTAACGGTTCGGGAGAAATCCTCGAAGGGGTGTTCGATCGACACGCCAACCGATGATCCGCCGGCTAGATGAAAGATCTGCGTCGGCCGCCCGTGCGCGGCAAGCGCGTTCAGATTGGCGGCATCGATCTCGCCGTTGATCCAGGTCAGCAGGCCGAGGCGGCCGGCTTCGGCTGCGTCGAGCGCCCCATGGCCGACGCCATGGACCGCATGGCCCGCCCCCGCCAGCTCGCGGACGAGATGGCGGCCGATGAACCCGTTTGCACCAGTGACCCAGATGATCATGCGGTTGGTCCAGCCAGACTATGCATCAAGGATCGACCTTACCAGCCGCGCGGGGTTCCCGGCGACCACCGTGTCGTCAGCGACATCCCTGATGACGACCGAGCCGGCAGCCACGATCGCGCGAGCTCCGATCTGAACGCCGCGCATCAGGAAAGCGCCGGCGCCGATCCAGGCATCGTCGTTGATCATGACAGGACGCTCATCAAGGTCCAATTGGCGCGGATGGCCCTTGGTAAACATCTCCTGAATTTGCTTGTGGCGCACCACATGGTCCACGGGATGGGTCAGATTGTCGAAGACGTTGACATCGTGGGCGATCAGAACCCTGTCTCCGATGTGGATCGATCCAGCGGACCAGATCCGCGAATTCTCCCCGACATAACACCACGATCCGATCTCGATCCGTCCGCCATGGGCGAACGTCAAAAGCTCGCCCCGGACAATGCTGTTCGCGCCGATGACGATGCAGTCGCTGTCGCCGCGAATGTTGCGGATGCGTGCCGTCGGCATCAACCTTGCGCGCTCCCCCAGACGGCAGGTCGCACGCCCCAGCATCCGCTGCAGCCAGTAGTCGAGGTTCATCTGATCAACTCGATGCAGGCAATGGCGCGCGCGCAGCCGGCCCTGTCGTCAAGCCGTCCGCGTCCGCTATGCGGGTCAAACGCAGTCGCATCGGCGACGTCGGCTTGCGATGCCCGACGCCAGCCGTTCTTGTCGTAGGCAAAGAACTCCAGTTCGAAGGATGACGGCGCAAACGCATCGATCAAGGTCTGGATCATCTTGCGGTCAAAGAGCTGAAACCAGTTGAAATTGTCGTAGCGCCCATATGGTACGGTGATCAGGCAACGTCCGCCGGGAGCGATGATCCGTCGAAACTCGCGCATCGCATCGACGAAGCCATGCTTGTTGGTTTCCGATTTCGCCGGATCGTTGGTGTAGAGCATCGTATTGTCCAGCCCGACATGCTCCAGGGTCGATATGCTGATGATGGTATCGAACGCACCGTCTTCGAACTTCGTCTTGCGAAAATCTCCGAAGACATAGGAGTAGCCTTGATACCAATAGCACCGCTTTTCCGGCGCCAACGTCATAATCGTCAAATCCGCCTTGCTGAGAGGATGACGGCCAAGAATGTATTCGTGATTGAGCGTCGAGCCGGCATCGAGCATTCGACCGAGCTGCACGCCGTCGCGCCGCAACCGGTCGAACAACCACGGATATTCGACGACCCGCTCATCGACTCCGATGCCGAACGCGTCAGGCAACGGGCGCCCCGGTTGGACGGCGGCGGTATCGATCGCAGTCTGAATGCTCGACTTCTTGCGCGTGTAGTAGCCGAACGACCAGGGCTGACGCCCTCTCAGGACGTAGACAGGCAGCGCAACCGCGTCAGCGATCTCCTTGATTCTGAAAACCAGACCGTCAACGTGCATGCCTGCTCCTAGAGGCGCTCCAAAAGCCGTTCAAATAGGGCCCACTGGCGCTCTTTGCCATACAAATCTCTCACCGCTTGCCGTCCTCTCTCGGCTCTCGCCTTCATTTCGTCCCAGTCGCGCAAGCACTTTTCGACCTGGACGAGGCAGTCGTTGCCGGTCTCGTAGATCGCGATCGTCCGTTCGGGGTCCATCCCCTCAGGGTATCGGCCGGCGTCCGACAGGAGCAGCGCCCCGCACCCCATCGCCTCGAAGCAGCGCATGTTGCCGCGATCGCTGCCGGCCATGTCGATCGCGCCGTTGAGCACGATTTTCGCCGATCCGAACAGCGCATACAAATCCCGGCCGAACACCGGCGGCCGCGCGATGTGGGCGATGGCGTCGGGGCGCCTGTGCTTGCCCAACGGCAACAATCGGCCGATCGCGCTTTCGGCAAGCCGTGTCAGCCGTGAGGCGTCGAGGCAGAACACGATCTCATGACCGGAAGCAAGGCCCGCCACCTGTTCGAGGGTCCGCCCTCGCGCGCTGTGGTGCCGCGAATAGCCGCCTACGAACGCCACGTCGATCGGCCGCTCGCCATGGTCGTATTCCTCCATCACAGGATCGATCGCCGGGAAGAACAGTTCCGCCCGGCATCCCTTGCTGCGCCAGGACTCGAGGATCGAGGGGAAGTTCCCAAGCACCGCGCCATAGGCCGTCAGATCGGCGTTACCCGACGGCGCCGCGCGCCAACAGAGCGTGGTCTTCACGCAGCCGGGAAGCTTGGCCACGAACGCGCTTGGGTAGCGCACCGGATCGAGGTTATAAAACACCTCGGTCCCGTGGTGCTCGATCTGCGCGAGCAGGATGGCCTCCAGCGTCGGTGTCCCCGGCATGCCCTGCGCACGCGCCCACTGGCGCTGCAGCACCTCGTCGTCGCCATTGGTGAAGAAGGCGTCAAGCGAGCCATCCAGCACCGGCTTCAGGATGTGCGGGGCGCCGAAGCGATCCTGCAGGAATACGTCGCGCCGCGCTTCGAAGCGAGACGCGTTCTGCGCGAGCTCGTTGAGACGCGGCAGATAGGATGGATAGAGGCCGCTATTTTGAAACAGGCGCATCGCTTATGCGTACCTAGCCAACATCCATTTCATGTTCAGATACGGCCAGACCCGGCCGACCGTCTCCCAATCCCAACTCTGCGACGCGGTCAAGCGACCGACTATCTGGCGAAGCGGCGCCTCGTCGACGATTGCGGCAAAGACCGGAACTTTCCGATCGAGCAGATCCGCAGTCCAATCGGACAATGGTCCGTTGAGCCATTCCGGCATCGGCGAGTTGAATCCGACCTTGCGGCGCCCGGTGCGGATGCTTTCGGGCATCAGGCCCGCCATCGCCCGGCGCGCCACCATTTTGGTGGAGCCATCCGCCGATTTGCTCGTTTCCGGCAGCGCCATCGTGTAGGTCACCAGCCGCCAGTCTGTGAACGGCATCCGGACCTCGATCCCGTGCGCCATCGAGAGCCGGTCGAAATTGCGCAGGATGGTGGGCAGCGTGGTCGAATGGAACATGCGATAGAGCCGCCGGTTCAACGCACCCCACTCGCGCGGCAACTCATCATCTTCAGCCACCAGCCGAAGTGGTGCGGGAATGTTCGACAGACCGCCGCGCAGGAAATAGTGCCCCTTGCGCCTGATCATCTGCGCCCGCAGGAGATCGACCCCGCGTTGCGCCATCGGCAATCGCGAAGTGAGCGAGGCCGCTGCGTTCCTGATCCGGAACGCCGCTGATTGCCCTTCCTGCAGATAGGCGCCCATCAATTCATCCGCCCCGTGGCCGTCGAGCGAGACCGTGACGTTCTGGCGCCGCACTTCGCGATAGATCAGCCACGCCGCGCTCGGCAGGCTGATATAGACGTCGTCATTGTCGTCGAGGATCCGGTCGATGTCGGTGAGAGCATCGCATCGCCCGATCTCAAGGAAGGTCGGCTGAACCTCGGCCCAGGTGGCCGCCTCCTCGGCCATCGGCCGCTCGTCGTTGATCGCGCCCGGAAATGTCGCAACGAAAGCGTGGCGCCACGCGGTGCTGTCACGCGGCCCCATCCCGGCCTTCTCGTGTTCCGCCATCGCGCAGATCACCGCGGACGAATCGAAACCGCCGGACAGGCATGTGCCGATCGGAACGTCGCTGCGCATGCGCAAGGCCACGGAATCCTGAAACAACTCGCGAAAGCGCGCCACACGTTCGGCTTCCGTGCTCGGGACATCAGGCAGATGATCCACGGTTCGCCACCAGCGGCGCACCTCGATGCGCCCCTGCCGCAACCACATGCAGTGGCCGCCCTGCAGGCGGCGCAACTCGCGGAACAAGGTCCGCTCGCTGCCTTCGATCCCGAACGGATCGAGCAGCAGACGCCGCGCCACATCGGTATCGATCGACGCGTCAACGAGCCCGCTCCGCGCCAGAGCCCGCTGTTCCGAGGCGAACACGAAGCGCTCGGACGACAGCGCATAGAGCAGCGGCTTGATACCGAAGCGGTCGCGCGCAAGGAACAATTCGTCCGTGGTCGTATCGTAGATCGCGAGCGCCCACTCGCCGTTGAAGTGCGGCAGCATGTCCTCGCCCCATGCCTGCCAGGCGGCAAGAATCACTTCGGTGTCGGACTGGCTGCGGAACACCGCGCCTTTCGCCTCGAGCTCGCGCCGCAACTCGAGGAAGTTGTAGATCTCGCCGTTGTAGACGATCACATGGCGACCATCGCCCGACACCATCGGCTGATAACCGCCCTCACCCGGATCGATGATCGCGAGCCGACGGTGGCCGAAAGCCAGGTTGCGCTTCGCATTGAACCAGGCACCGTGGCCCAACGGACCGCGATGCGCGATCAGATTGGTGAGCCGCGAAATCTCGTCCAGCTCCACAGGGGCGCCGTGCAGATTTACGATGCCTGCGATACCGCACATGTCTAGATGGCCTTGAAGGGCAGGAAGCGAGTCACGATGGCACGGAGATCCCGCCAGCAGACGGCACGATAGGGGCCAAGTTGCGATACGGCGACCGCGACAACAAAGATGGCCGCCGCCGACACCGCGTAGAGCGACACCACATACCACCATGACGGCGCGCGGTCGAATGATGCGTGTCCGAACTGGGCACGCAGGACCAGTGAGGTCACAATCCCGCAGCCGAGCGGTATCAGGACGAAATGGACGACGCGCGACCAGATATCGGCAAGCCTGAAAGTCCTGCGCAACAGGAAGACCGTGGTCGCCATCTGCGCGATCATGCCGACACAGGTGCTCCAACCGGCGGCCTGCCAGCCGAAATACGGCAACGCGATTGCACTGGTCGCCAGCGTAAAGATGCCCGTCAGCAACGAGATCAACGCGTTGGAACCGGACCGCCCCTGCGACAGCAGGTAGAAGGCAAACACATTGGCGCTCGATCCCAGTATTCCGCTGATCGAGAGCACCACCAGCACCAGTTGGGCTTCAGCGGCCACCTCGGATCCGGTCCAGCGATAGAGCAGCGCTCCGGCGACGGGGATGAGGCCGCCGAGCGCGCTTGCGGCGAGCACGTTGAGAATCCAGGACGACCGCAACAGCAGGTCGACCTTGCGATCCTCCGCCTCCTTCTGCAGCGTGCTGAAGAACGGGAACAGGATCTCGCCAATCTTCAGCACGCCGATATAGACCGCCTCCTCCAGCCGCTGCGCGACACTGTAGAATCCGACGAATTGCGGCTGCAGCAGCGCGCCGAGCAGGTAGCGATCCGCCTGGCCTGCAAACAGCGCGCCGCTTTGCGCCGCCAGTTGCCAGCCTCCGAGCCTCACCAGCGCGTGGAGCGCATTACGATCGAGCGCAGGCCGCGCCAACCAGCCGCCGATCGCGCGCCGCGACCATCCGGCCGCCATCAGAAAATTCGTCGCAAAGCCCAACGCCTGGCAACCGAGGAAGGTCGAGGCGCGCGGCGCCAGCGGGATCAGCAGCAGCATCGACATCGTCGTCACGAAGGTGCCCGTGATGCTGATCGACGCGATCCGCCGATAATCCTGCCGCGCCGTGAACAGGGAGAGGAAAACCGCGAACAGGCATTGGAATAGCCAGCCGGCGCCGGCCAGCGCGAAAGCAAGCCCAAGGTCGGCGGCGGCCGGTCCGTCCAGATGAAATCCCAGTCGCGCAAGCGGCGCTCCGGCAAGAGCAAGCAGTGCCGCGATCAGGCAGCCCGCGACGAGGGCAAGCGCCAGCGCGGTCGCAAAGTAACGCCGCGCTTCGTCGCGATCCGACGGCGCCAATCTTTGCGCAAGTTCGCGCGCCGTCGACAGGCCGAGCGCATTGCTGAACATCAATGCCGGCGCAACGCAGGCCGTGACCAGACCCGCAACGCCGAACGCAACGAGGCCGAGACGGTAGATCACGAAGGGCAGGATGGCGAGGTTGAGCAGCACCGCGACCGCGAAGGCGATCGCATTCCATGCCGAGTTTCCGAGCAGATCCGACGGACCTTTTTTCAACGCCATGCCAGCTTTCGGGCCATCGCTTCGATGCGCCTCAAGTGCCTCGTCCATCAAGGCAAAACCCCTTCAGCATCGGGACCGGGCTAGCAGCCGGCGCCGTGATTGTCGAGGGCGGGTGGACGGCGCCCCGGCCCGGCCGCCGCTGGCGCGAATTGGCCGTTGATTCCGCGCGCCGAAACCGCCTATCTGGCATCGTCCGCACGCAATTCGACTGACATCGCAAGGCTGAAAGCAGCACCGTGGCCACTGACCCCATTCCGTTCAACCGGCCCTACATGACCGGAAAGGAGCTCGACAATATGGCCGAGGTGCAGCGCGCCCGGCACCTGTCCGGCGACGGCAGCTTCACCAAGCGTTGCCACCACTGGATCGAGCAGCAGACCGGCTGCGCCAAGGCTCTCCTGACCCATTCATGTTCGTCCGCGCTCGACATGACGGCGCTGCTGCTCGATATCGCCGACGGCGATGAGATCATCATGCCGTCCTTCACCTTCGTGTCGACCGCGAATGCGTTCGTGCTGCGCGGCGGCGTGCCTGTTTTCGTCGACATCCGCGAGGATACGCTCAATCTCGATGAGCGCCTGATCGAGGCCGCGGTCACGCCGCGCACCCGCGTGATCGCGCCGGTTCACTATGCCGGGGTCGGCTGCGAGATGGACGCGATCATGACGATCGCAAGACGGCACGGGCTCGCCGTCGTCGAGGACGCGGCACAAGGTCTCGCGGCTTCCTACAAGGGCCGTGCGCTGGGAGCGATCGGCGATCTCGGCACGTTCAGCTTCCATGAGACCAAGAACGTGATTTCCGGCGAAGGCGGAGCGCTGCTGGTCAACGACCCAGCGCTGGTGCAGCGCGCCGAGATCATGCGCGAGAAAGGCACCGATCGCGCCCGCTTTTACCGGGGCGAGATCGACAAATACACTTGGCAGGACGTCGGCTCGTCCTACTTGCCGAGCGAAATCAACGCCGCATTCCTGTCGGCACAACTCGAAGAGGTCGAACGCATCACACGCGAGCGGCTCACGCTGTGGCAGCGCTATCATGCAGGGCTGGAAGAGCTGGAGCGGCGGGGGNNNTCCGCCGGCCGATCGTGCCGGCAGACTGCCGGCACAATGGTCATCTGTACTACGTGCTTCTGGCGCATGGCGTGGACCGCCAGATGGTTCTGCGGAAGCTCAAGGACAACGGCGTCAGCTCCGTTTTCCACTATGTGCCACTGCATTCGTCGCCGGCCGGGCAACGGTTCGGCCGTGCCCACGGCGATCTGTCGTTGACGACCTCCCTATCGGAACGGCTGATCAGGCTGCCGATGTGGGTCGGGCTGACCGAAGGCCAGCAGCAGCGCGTTTGCGACCTGCTCGGCACCATCCTCGAGGCGTGACCGACGTCCCCGGACAGGCTTCAAAGCCCGTCCGGCTCGCCGTTCTTCGGCGTCGACCGTGGCGTAAACGGCGCGTAGGACCCGTCGAGCGCGCCGGCGACCGGTTGCGGCGCCGGCATTGTCGGGCTGCGCGCGGGCGCCGCAGCCGTCCCATCCTGCCGTTGCAACGTGAGAACCTCGCTGCGGCCGGCCTTCTTGAAGGTGACTTCCCGGCCCTGCACGGCGCTGAGCTGCCAGCCCGCTTGCGTGTCGCCCTGACGCAGGCGAACGATCTTTTGGGTCGTCTGGTCAAGGAAAACGGCAATGGCATCATCGTCACCGACGACCGCCCCGATCAGCGCCAGTGCGGGACGGTCCGGTACGGCCGGGGCCGGCAGCGGCTTGATCGCAGACTCCGTCGGCGGCGCGACGACCGCAGGCTGCGGCGGCCGCCGCGAGGCCGAGAAGATCGGCCGGGCAACGGTTGCCGTCAGCATCGACAACGGCACCGACCACAGCGAATTGCCGCTCTGCATCGCTTTGGCCGGCTCGCGATTCGGCCGCGCGAGCGGTTTCAGACCGCCCACATCGACGGAGTCGGAGCCGTCCACGATCCGGTCGACCGGAAGGACATCAAGGGACGACGAGGTCGCGGCCCTGGGCTGCGGGAACACGCAAACCGACAGGGTCGCGCCCGACAGCAGCGCGACAAACCAAATTTTGGACCGCTTAACCATTCTGAACCCGCCGCGCGCAATGCGTTTGCGCCGCAACCAATTGATGGAGTGTACTCGCCGGAGCCCATTCCATCAACCAAGCAGGATGATTCGTCGCCAACCCCAGCCCGGGTGCCAAAGGCACCTCCTGCCCACGGGCGGGAGCTAGACCGGCTACCCCAGGTAGTAAATGTTGCCAAACAGTCACGCCGTCCAAAATACGCGAGCTAGCGAGCCCGAAACGCAGGCATTGGCCGCCCCCGCGCGTTGCCTGTGGTCGTAACGCCGTGAGAAAATGACGAAAATCGGCGCAGTTCGCGTCGCCGATTTGCAGATTATTCGATGCATTGCCCCTAAGAATTTTTGAAACAGCGCTATGGCCGATTTGAAATCGCACGAACGGGACGCGAAGAACGGATTGCGGCCCGCGATGCGCCACTCCATTGCGGTTCTCCTCGCCAGCACCGCGCTCGGCGTCGTTTCCGCGCATGCCGCCGACGGTACGTGGACCGGCGCCACGAGCAGCGAATGGACGGACCCGACCAACTGGACATCCAACCCCAGCGTGCCGGACGGCACTGCGACTTTCACCAACACTGGTCCAGTCAACGTCAACACCAGCGGTCTGGTCAATATCGGCAGCGTGGTGTTCGCGGGCGCGCCCAATGCTCAGGCCTATACCGTCAACACCAACGATATCTTCGTAGTAGGCGGTGCCGGCATATCCAACAATTCGGCTAATGCGCAGACCTTCAACGTCGGCGCGTCGATGGTCTTTTCCAATGCAAGCAGCGCCAGCGCGGGCACCGGAGCCGTAACGTACAATGTCAGTAGCGGCGGTGCGGTGAGCTTCAACGGGACCAGCACCACGGGCGCGGCAACCATCAACAACACGCTTGGGGACGTCGAGTTCAACGCCAATAGCATCGCCGGTACGGCGATCATCGTCAATAACCTGATGATGAACTTCAACGATTCCGCGTCTGCACTCAACGCGAACATCACCAACACCGACGCGCTGAGCTTCAACGTTTCATCCACTGCGGGCTCGGCCACCATCACAAACCAGGGTATACTGCAGTTCAACAACTCGGCATCGGCCGGCAGTGCAACCATTACCAATGCAGCGCTTGCAGCGCTGACCTTTAGCGGAACCTCCACTGCCGGCACCGCCTCCATCACCAACGACAATACGTTGACGTTCAGCAACTCGGCGACCGCCGGAAGCGCGACGATTACGACCAACAACGCCGCAACGACCAAATTTGTCGGTTCAAGCACCGGCGGCAGCGCGCGATTCATCACCAATGCGGGCGGCACCTTCGACATGTCCGGCCTGACATCCGGCGGCATGACCTCCGGCTCGATCGAAGGCGCGGGCAACTATGCGCTCGGCGCGAACACGCTGACGACCGGCAGCAACAATCTCTCTACGCAGGTGGACGGCGTGATCTCGGGTACCGGCGGCGGCCTGACCAAGGTCGGCATCGGCACGATGACACTGACCGCCGCGGAGTCCTACGGCGGCGCCACCACGATCAATGGCGGCACGCTGGCCTTGTCGGGGAATGGCAACATTTCCGGCTCCAGCGTCGTTACGGTGAACGCGACGCTCGATGTCTCGGCCGTGACCATTCCCTTCCTCTCGCTGACCACGCTCGCGGGAAGTTCGAGCGGCGTGGTGCAGCTGGGCAGCAAGAACCTGTTGCTCACCAACGCCTCGACCGAGTTCGTAGGCTCGATCCAGGGCACCGGCGGGTTTGGAGTTGCTGCCGGAACGGAAACATTGTCCGGTGTCAACACCTACACCAACGCTACCATGATCGGTCCAACCGCGACCCTGGCGCTGAAGGGCAACGGCTCCATCGCGAGTTCGGCCTATGTCGGCTTCTCGCCCGGCGGTCCCGGCCAGATCGGCACCTTCGACATCTCGCAGACCAATACGGGCACGTCGGCCGGCGGCCTGTTCGACATTGCCGGTGTCGGCGTCGTGGCATTGGGCTCGAAGACGCTCACAATCACCAACGGCAGCTTCTTCAACGGCGTCATTCAGGACGGCGGTATCGGCGGCGGCGCGGGCGGCAGTCTCGTCATCGCCAACGGCGCAGTGCAGCAACTCGGCGGCATCAACACCTACACCGGCACGACGACGATCGCCGCCGGCGGCGAGCTCGACCTTATCAATTCCGGCACCGTCAATGGCAGCATTGCGACGTCGAGCGGCGTCATCAGCAATGGCATCTTCGATGTTTCGGGCCTTACCAGCGGCACCTCGATCAAGTCGCTCTCGGGTGCATCAACCGGCTCAGTCAATCTCGGCGCCGACACGCTCACGATCACCAACGCGAATGGCAACTACGCCGGCGTGATTGCGGACGGTGGTCTCGGCGGCAGTCTCGTCCTGACGAATGGCATGCAAGTGCTGTCCGGCACGAACACCTACACCGGAACCACCACGGTCAATGGCGGCACGCTGGTGGTCGACGGCTCGACCGCCACCTCGTCGCTGACCACCGTCAACGCCGGCGCCGCCCTCGCCGGCACCGGCACGGTCGGCACCACGGCGATCGCCGGCGGTACGCTGGCGCCGGGCGGAAGCAGCCTGCTCGGCACGCTCACGGTGGCGGGTAATCTGTCCTTTACCGCAGCCTCGGCCTACATGATCCAGGTGTCGCCGGCCAATGCCGGCCGCACCAACGTCACCGGCACCGCCAACCTTGGCGGCGCGAAGGTGAGCGCGGTGTTCCTGCCCGGCAGCTACGTCAACAAGCAGTACACCATCCTCAACGCCACCGGCGGGCTCGGCGGTACGACCTTCAACCCAACGGTCGGCTCCAACAATTCGAACCTGCAGACGTCGCTGAGCTACGACACCAACAACGCCTATCTCAACATCAAGCTGCTGTTCAACCCGCCCGGCGGGCTGAACGTCAACCAGCAGAACGTCGCCAACGCGATCACGAGTTTCTTCAACGCCGGCGGTTCAGTTCCGACGGCGTTCGCTTCGCTGAATGCAGCCGGGCTGACGGTCGCCTCGGGCCAGCTCGGCACCGGCGTGATCCAATCCTCGATCAATGCCGACAGCCAGTTCCTGAACCTGCTGCTCGATCCCACGATCGCCGGCCGCGGCGCGGGCTTTGCACCGGCCGGCAGCGCCTCGCCCTATGCCGCCGAGGGCGCCAACGCGTCCGCCTACGCCGGCGATATGCGCCCGGCAACGGCCAGCGAGCGCGCCGCCTATGCCATGGCGACCAAGGCTCCGATGTTCACCCCGCAGCCGGTCAACCGCTGGAGCGTCTGGGCCGCAGGCTATGGCGGCTCGGCGAAGACCGACGGAAGTCCGGCGCTCGGCTCGCAGGACACCACCTCGCAGGTCTGGGGCGTCGCCGCGGGCGCCGACTACAAGGTCTCGCCGAACACGCTGATCGGCTTCGCGCTCGGTGGCGGCGGCACCAATTACTCGCTGGCGAACAGTCTCGGCAATGGCTCGGCCGACCTGTTCCAGGCCGGTGTGTTCGGCCGCCATAACTTCGGCGCCGCCGGCTATCTGTCCGCAGCACTGGCCTATGGCTGGCACGATGTCACCACCACGCGTACCGTGACACTGGCCGGCTTCGACCAGCTGCAGGGCCGTTTCCAGGCCGAATCCTTCTCGGCCCGCTTCGAGGGCGGCTACCGCTACGCGACGCCCTGGGTCGGTCTCACGCCTTACCTTGCCGCCCAGGTGGTCACCTTCAATCTCCCCTCCTACGCCGAAACCGCCATCATCGGCAGCCCGCTGTTTGCGCTGAACTATGCGAGCCAGAGCGCGACGGTGGGCCGTACCGAACTCGGCCTGCGCACCGACAAGTCCTACGCGCTGCAGGACGCGATGCTGACCCTGCGCGGCCGCGTCGCCTGGGCGCATGACTACAACAACGACCGCTCGGTGAGCGCGATCTTCCAGTCGCTGCCGGGGGCGAGCTTCGTGGTCAACGGCGCCGCTGCGAAGCCGGACTCGGCGCTGGTCAGCGCCGGCGCCGAGGTGAAGTGGCTGAGCGGCTTCTCGCTTGCCGCCACCTTCGAAGGCGAGTTCTCCAGCAACGTCACGAGCTACGCCGGCAAGGGCGTCGCGAAGTACAGCTGGTAACGGCTGCCGCTAGCACTCGATTTAGATGTGCTGATTAGTAAAAATAGATCAGATTTGCTTCAGGGCTAGAAGCGCGTCCGCGCACGTGCAGCGCTCAGGAGGGAGCCACGGTTTGTCCGGGTCCAGCCCAAAATTGGTGGTCCCAACGAAAAATTAGTATAGGATCGGGCCATTCTATACACGTATGACGGTGCCATTTGATGAGCCGTTGCAATATTAGTACGTGCCACGTCATTTCAATACTGAACATTGTCTTGGCAGCTTGGATGGCCGAAGCACAAGCACGTCCGACCGGGGACCTACCCGAACAGGATCTTGAGCTGCCGCCGGTCAGCTGGAGCAGGGATTCGGTTCAATCGATCGACGCGCGTAGGTCAGATCTCGACAATTCTCAGCCCCGACGAACGGTCACTAAAGGACCAGACGACGCCGCGCCACATGGCAACCCCCTCTGGGCAATTCCTCTTTCGACGTTATCCGTTACGCGCGAGCGTCCTATTTTCACCGCATCACGCCGCCCCCCAACGCATCTTGTCGCGACCCCGCCGCCTCCTGAACCTGTCAGAGCGCCACCACCGCCGCCACCAGAAACTCCACGGCTAACGCTTGTCGGTTCGGTGGCGCACGGCCAGCAGGGAATCGCGATATTCTTGGACCAATCCAGTGGAAAGACATTTCGCCTGAAAGTCGGCGATGACCATTTTGGCTGGATTTTGCGCTTGGTGCGAGGGCGAGAAACGACGCTTGAGAAAAATCACGAAACGATTGTCGTCAGGCTTCCATTGCCTAGCGAGATGTCGATCAAGGCGCCCGCGCAGCCTGCAATCTTAAATGGAGGCACGGGAGTTTTACCCGGATTGGAAGATTTACGATTCCGCGAGCGCAGCCCATCGCGGCCGCCAACGATTTCAGTGGCACCGATTTTCGAATCCGGACAAGTACCCAGCGCGTCCGGAAGAGTGCCTGGCTTGTAGTTAAAGTAGAACCTTCGCGTTCGCTACCTTGACGCCGGTGTTCGAGTGCCGTTATCGTCAATGTGTTTAAAGTCTGTTTTAAATACGGCGCAATTGCGCTGCAAAATTTACTTGGGAAAGGATGTTGAACATGCGCAAGGGGTTATACCTTTTTCTAGGAGTTTTGATTGGATCAACCTATATCGGCGCTGGAGCGGCTTCAGCTCAAAATGCGAAAAGTTACGTCTCCTCTACCGGTAGCGACTCTAATCCGTGCACATTCGCTTTGCCCTGCAGAACATTCCAACACGGCCACGATCAGACGAACACTGGCGGGGAACTCTATGCGCTGGATAATGCTGCGGATTATGGCGCCTTAGTAATCAATCGGGGAATCGCCATCTTCTCGCCTCAAGATTCGGGGGCAACCCGCGCCTCCATCTCTGTCGCATCCGGCAGCGCAATCACGGTCAATGCGCCCGCTAATGCCACTGTGACCCTCGTCAACTTGGAGTTGAGGGGACAGGGCACTGCGGACAACGGCGTTTTATTCAACACGGGGGCATTGCTACAGGTTTATGGCGGTTCCTATTGCTGTTTCGGTGGTGCGGCGCCCAACGGATTCGGCGTTAAGTTTGCGCCGTCAGCCTTCAGCAGATTGCTCGTTTCTGGGGCAAATATTAGCGGCAACGGGACAGCCTCAACGGGAGCGGCTGTCCAAGTCAACCCGCAATCAGGTGGTGCCGCAT
Source organism: Bradyrhizobium macuxiense (assembly GCF_001542415.1). Classification (GTDB taxonomy): domain Bacteria; phylum Pseudomonadota; class Alphaproteobacteria; order Rhizobiales; family Xanthobacteraceae; genus Bradyrhizobium; species Bradyrhizobium macuxiense. The sequence goes on along the minus strand of NZ_LNCU01000130.1, from coordinate 64,185 downwards.
ACGTCAATTTGAGGGAAATTACTGCTTATAACAACGCATTTGGACTAGCGATGGATACGACGGGGAGCACCAACGGTGTTAATTCGGTTATCCACGGCGGCACCATGCAATACAACAGACAGGACGGCATTGTAGCGGTTGGCGGTGCTCCAATTGGGCTGCTAATCGACGACAATGCGCTGCTCCTGGGCAACGCAGGATTTGGGGTTCGTGCAATCGGAACTGGGGTGAATGTACGCCTTAATCAGGCTAACATCGTTGGCAATGGAACTGGCGTTGCCGGTGTAAGCGGCGGATCCATCTTGTCCTACGGTAATAACAGCATTGACGGCAACGGAACCAACGGAACTCCGACGTCCACTATTCCCCTGAAGTAGACTTTTGATCCAAGGCAGATAGCCCGCCTAACAATTTGGCGGGCTATCCCCCTCCGTAGTGGAGCTGCACGTTCATTTGCTTCCGTTCCACTGTGCAGACACGCCAAGCACAACGCGGATCTTGCCGGCAGCGCCTTCGCCGATCGCCGTCATCTGTGGTACCTGCACGTCGAGCTGGTCGACGAATAGGAAGGGCATGCCGACTTCGAGGTCGTACAGCAACTTCTGCAGAGCTGGCTGCTCCATCTCGCAGCTTACGACGAGGCCGACGAAGCCGTCCTTAACCTGGGTGCCGAGCACGTCGACTTGCGAGGACTGGATGGTGCCGCCGACGTTACCGACCGCCATCGCAACGCGTTGCAACAGCGCTGCGCCCGCAACCGTCACTGTCGGCCCTTCCAGAAACGGCGTGCCCGGATGCTCCGCCAATAGCACAGCGGTGCCGGGCGTCTTGCGGTCACGCAACTGGTTCAGCAGGTCTGAGGTCCGCGCCAGCGCGCGCTTGTGGTCAAAGATGTTGGCAAGCGCAACGAGGCTCATGGTTACGAGCCCAGCGAGCACTGCGAGATAGAGCACTGTCGCAAACAGCGGAGACCGCGTGAGCGAGCGCACAGCAACATTACCTACATCGCTCATGGCGCCACCGTGATGCTGTTCTTCGCTACGATACGCGCCTCGATATGGAAGCGCTCGCCAGGGTCGGACGGCGCGCGCGTCGTCGGCGCGTAGAAGGTGGCGCGAGTGAAGTGCTGCGACCGCTCGATCAGCGGGATCAACGAAGACGCATCGGCCGTGACGCCGGAAATCTGCAACTTACTGCCGGCAAGATGCAACTCAGTGACATAGGTATGGTCGGGCAGCACCCGGCTCAGCATCTCGAGCACGATCACACTCGCCGGCGTCTCGAATTTGCGCCGTTCCAGCGCGGCAATTGGCGAGCGATCGCCGCCGCCAGCGCGGATTGCCGCGCGACGTGCGGAAATTTGCCTAGCCAGTTCATCCCCCTGCGCATCCAAATTATTGGCGACATAGGCGGACACGCTGACCGAAAAAGTTGCGACCACGGCCGCAATGCCAAGCGCAAGTTGCAGTGCGCGGCTCATTCGTGCCGCGTCGAGGTGTCCTCGCGCACTTTGCTCGAACACTTTGATGTGGCCCGCATGCCCCTCGACGTTGGTGCAGACCGCGACTGCCGATGGATGGAACCCCGTGACGGCTTGGACATAGCCCGTAGCTACCTTGCGAGTGGTCGCGGCGATCATGGTTGTGATCGTGTCGTTGCTTTCGGCGATCGGCGCGGTACAGCCGAACACCGCCTCGCTTGCGGTCCACGGCGTTAGCCGATCGATTTGTGCGCGCACGATACCTTCGACAAAATCCGTCGCCCGGGCCGGAAGTTCGAGCGGCCGAAAAAGGAAGCGCTTTGGCCGCAGGACGATCTCGACCCGCTTGCCCCTGAATAAAGCGGTAAGATTGGGTGCCGAGAGGGCACCACCCGAATAGCCGATCCGGGAGGGAACGTTTTCAACCTTACCAGTTGTCTCGACCTCAAACCCGTCGTCGTCAGTCTCAACCAGACGAACGACGCGCGGGGAGACGATTCGATTGACGCTAGCGACAATAGCGCCGGCAACGCTTCCGGTCCAGGCTCCGCAGATCGCGCCGATCGTCGACACCCATTTCATCTCAAAGCGGCCCTTTGCGACACAGTGCTGCCGTCCGAATTATTGCGCCACGACAATACACAATAGGGTTCATCACCGGCTTCCAGAAGCAGAATCACGATCTCGCTGCTGCGCCGCCGCCCATCTGGGAGCTCGGTGTCGACCACGACTCGATAGGCCTTGGACGAAGCGATGGTCGCGCCCTCCCCCCCGACCATCCCGATGAGAGCGTGCGGATCCAGCGCCGGATCGCTGCGTTGGGAAACGACCGCCTGAAGCATGATCGGCGTCATACCAGGTAGCGCCGCCAGTACCTGTGGTTCGGCATCGAGGATATTGACCTGCGCCATATTGCTGAACACGGTTACGAACGGCAGCATACGTTCTACCAATGCGGACGGAATTCCATAGACTAACCCTAGTTCTTCAGCGGCCGGGAACGGCGCGTGGCGCGGTGCATATGCAAGACCTGAAGTCTTGTAGAAAGAGGTCTCCGGATCACTGTCGCCGAGTCCGGTCGGGGTACGCCACGCCAGGATCCGATCGGCATATACGGCCGCATCGAACGGACTGGCGCCAAGCCCGGCCATCAGGCCCGACAGCAGTTGCTTCGATGCCGCATTGAGGTCAATCCGCGCCGCCTCGGAACGGAAGCTCACAAACACCCGGCCGGCACCGACGCGAGCATTGAATGTGCCACTGCTTGGGCGGGCAGCCTCGCTATAGCCCGACAGCTGAAGCGCTGCGAGTTCAAGCCCCGCGCTGACCATGGCCTCGGCCTGAATGCGGTCGGTACTGCTAGCAACGACGATGGCCGTATTGATGACGTAAGTCAGATAGATGAGCACGAGCGCTGTCACCGCTGCAAGAATCCACAGCACGGCGATCACGATGAAGCCGCGCTGCGATTCCGCCCCCCGCGCTGTTGCACAAGACGCAGCCATCAGAGCTGCTCCTCTTGCTTCACGACCGGTTTGAGGCGCGCCGCGAGACAGGCGGTAATGCTCTTCGCTCGCGCGCATTCCGCCGGCGCGTTGATGTGCACGACCGCAGCGCTGGAGACTGCCAACACCTGCCCTGTGCTACTGTCACGCACCAAAACGCGGACCATGCTCGGCAATTGCATCTGACCGCGCCAGATCGGCTGCCAAACCTGGTCGGGCCCGGCATAAGCGAAGGTCACGCGAAACGGCGCGCGGATCAGCACCACCTGATCGGTGAAGTGAATCTGGGCGTCGGGAGGCATTGGGCCGAACGGCGCGCGCTCGCGCACCAGTGCTAGCCCCTGACTATCAGCCTTCTCGATCAAACGAATGATCTCGAGGCCGGGACGCGTGCTGGGGCCGACTGCCGTGCGCACGAAAGTGACAGCCAGTTCGCTGCCCTCGAACAGCGGACGCTTGCCATCCCCGCCCACCGGCATCATTTCGGCCACCGAGAGATCGGCGAGCGCTCGTTCAAGCCCGATCGCCAGCCGCTCTTCTCGTTGCATGCGGGCGATGCCGCGGTTCCAGTTGGGCATCCATTGAGCTGTGACCGTCGCAAGCGCAGCAAGGATTACGGTCATCAACAGCGTGGCCAGCAACACTTCGAGCAGCGTGAAGCCCGCCTCATCGCACCATGAACACCGCGCCCTCATTCTGTGGCCTTCGGCACCAGCCGCACTGTTGTAAACAGGATCTGCGCCCCGCTCGGCCCCTGCATCCACATGTTGACCGCAAGCGGCACGAAGCGGCTTGGCCGGGTGTCTCCAGAGGCGCCACTGATCGGTGCGACGTCGATACGCCAGCGATGCCCTGCGAGTTCACCTGTCTGACGTCCCGGCCTGAGTGCATTGCGCCCGGGAAGTGCCGCCAGCAACGTCTCGGCAGCGCCGTCCAGCATCAGCCGTTGGTTGATCGTGCGAGTACCTTGCACCGTGGTACCGATCACCGCGCCGATTGAGGAAAGCACCGTTGCGATGATCGCCAGCGCCACCAACGCCTCTATCAGCGTGAATCCCCGCTCACCGGCAGAGTGCTTAGCGCACGACAATTTCGACCCCCCCAGTCAACCAGTTGACGCGGACCTCGTATCCGTTGCCCGGCCGCGCGAGTGCTATAGTGCCGCCGCAGGACATACCGGACGGAAAGAAATCGATTGAACGGCCGGCGCTACGGTCCGCACATCGCGTTGCCAATGCCGCGTCGACGGCAACATCATCGGGAAAGCGAAGGACGCGGCCGGTAGAGCCGGATCGGATCGTGCGTGCTTCGGCATCCACCAGCGTCGTCACGTGGACTTGACGGCGGAGCGCCGCGCTACGATCGGCGTTCAGCAGCGCCGCGGTCTCGACTGCATAGCTTTCGAGCCGCGCACGCGTGGTGACGTGCGCGATCGACGGCAGGATGATGGCCGCAAGCATCCCGATGATTGCGAGCACGCAGAGGATTTCGATTAGCGCGAAACCCGCCTCGTCCTGCTCCCGATCAGCGCGTGCCACTCGTAATATCAGCTGCCGTACCACTGCCGCCTTCCTGGCCGTCGGAACCGAGCGAGATGATGTCATACGGCGCTCGCTCACCGGGCGAGCGATAGACGTAACTGTGACCCCAGGGGTCGTTGGGCACCACCCCGCCCCGCAGGTAAGGGCCATTCCAGCCGGAAGCGTTGTTGCTTCGGGTCAATGCCGCAAGCCCTTCGTTGCTATTGGGGTAGCGCCCGAGATCTAAATAATAAAGATCGAGGGCGCTGGAGAAGCTCTCGATCTGGATCTTCGCCGCCTTGGCCTTGGATTCGCTGAGATAGTTCAGCACCCTAGGGCCGACCAAAGCCATGATCAGGCCGATGATCGTAATAACGACAAGCATCTCGACCAGGGTGAAGCCGGCCTCGCGCCGGCGTCGCACGGATCTTGCCGGATATGGCCTAAATAATGTCATCTCAAACAACCTCAATTAACAATCTGACTGACCGACATTAGCGCCGTCATGACAGATACAATCAGTCCACCAACTACAATGCTTATCACAATGATCGCCGCAGGGCCGGCTATGCCGACGACGCGGTCAAGCGTCCGTTGAAGCTTCGCCTCGTAAAATTCCGCGACCCGTCCCGCAAGCATCGGAAGCTGCCCAGTTTCGTCGCCCAGCCGCAGCATGCGCACTGCCATCGCGGGTAGCGCCTCAGTCTCGGCCAGCGCATCGGACAGTTTCACGCCATGCCGGATTTGGTCGGCAGCTTCAGCCCAAGTTGTCGATGATCCGATCGACGCCATCATATCGATGAGGATACGCATCGCGGTGGTCAGGTTGACGCCGCTGCCGAGCAAGAGCCCCAGATTCCGGCAGAACAGCGCGGTTCGGTAATATTTCATCACCTCGCGGATCGCAGGCAACCGCGTCAACGCGGACATCAGAGCACGGCGCACGCTCTCCTGCCGAAGCGAGAGCCAGCCGACTGCAATCACAGCGGCAAGAATCGCTAGCACCGCGTCCGAATTGGAGCGCAGAAAGGTCGAGAGATTGAGGAAGCCGAGGATGAACGGGTCGACCTTCGCCCCGAAATCCTGCAGGACGTTGGCGAATTGCGGGAGCACGAATGTCAAGAAGAAGAGCAACACGGATGCGGCGGCGCCGAGCACGAACAGAGGATAGCGTACAGCGTCGCCAAGCCGGCGCTTCAACGCCTCGGTGCGGCTTCGCTCGTCGGCCAGCACCTCGAGCACGTGATCGAGCGAGCCGGACGCTTCGCCGACTCGGATCAGCGCGACATACATCGATGGAAACAATCCTTGATGCCGCGCTAGCGCTTCGGCAAAGCTCTCGCCGGCAACAACACGGGACCGGATATCGGCGACCACCGGCCGCAGACGCCCGAAATCGGGATCGGCCGCGAGCAGCTCTAGCCCATCGTTTATCCGAGCGCCCGCGCGCAACAGCAGCGCAAGGTCACGGGTGAAAATCGTGACGTCCTCAGGCTTGGGCGCTTTGAACAGGCTGAAGGCGCGCCGCGACGATTTGCCCTCGTCCAGCGCGACATTATCGACCAGCACGAGACCAAGTCGCTCGAGCCGGCCGGCGACATCTCCCGGCGCGCGCGCGGCGATAGCCCCGGATACCAGCTCCCCTTCCGAGTTCATTGCGCGGTAGCGGTAATTTGGCATCACATCACCGGATCGTCGTGACGCGGAACACCTCGGGCACAGTGGTCATGCCGGCGCGGCATTTCTCCACCGCATCCACCAGCATCGTGGTCATACCGCCAGCCATAGCTGCTTGGTCGATCTCGTGCGAATCTGTCTCCGGGCCAATAAGCTTGCGCACTTTGTCAGTCATTTCGAGGATTTCGAACACGCCGTTACGACCGCGATAACCTGTGCCGCCGCAGCGCTCGCATCCGCTCGCCTCGTGGACCACCTCACCCGTCGAAAACCCGATCGCGGCAAAGCGCGGATCATTGTCGATGTCCGAGGTCGAGAGCTCGTGCGGCATCTTGCAGCGGTCGCAGAGCACGCGCACCAAGCGTTGCGCTACGACCGCGCGTAGCGTCGATTTGAGCAGGAAGCTCTCGATTCCGAGATCGATGAGCCGTGGCACCGCTGCCGCCGCTGTTTCCGTGTGAAGCGTGGTCAGCACGAGGTGGCCGGTAAGCGCCGCATGAATCGCGATATGAGCGGTCTCAGCGTCACGGACCTCGCCGACCATGATCACATCGGGGTCCTGACGGACGAAGGAGCGCATAGCGGACGCAAAGGTCAGTCCGATTGCTGGCCTGACCTGCGACTGGTTGACACCAGGGATTTCGTACTCCACGGGGTCCTCGATGGTCAGGATCTTCCGCGTCGGCTCATTGAGGATCGAGAGCATGGTGGCAAGCGTGGTGGTCTTGCCGCTGCCGGTCGGGCCGGTCACCACGATCATGCCGTGCGGCAGTGCCAATAACCGCGACATGATCCCCTTGTCACGGGCCGCGAGCCCGAGCTTGCTCATCTCGAGCAGGCCACGGTCGCGTGGCAACAGGCGGATCACGGCGCTTTCGCTCGCCTGCGTCGGCATAGTCGCGACGCGAACGTCAAGCTCGGCGCGGCTGACGCGGACACGCGCGGCGCCGTCCTGCGGCAGGCGCCGCTCGGCAATGTTCAGCCCTGCGAGGATCTTCACGCGCGAGATCAGTGCCTGCGGCGGAATCCCCGATGGCGAAGGAATTGCGCGCAGCAGCCCATCGACTCGCATGCGGACAACGAGACCAGTTCGGAACGGCTCAATGTGGATATCGCTTGCGCGCAGCTCGACGGCGCGCTCGAGCAGATCGTTGAGCGCGCGCACCACCGGCGCGCCGCTGGCAAGATCGCGCAAGCTTTCGATATCGTCGTCGGATTGTTGGCTCGACGCTCTCGCACTTTCATCCGCACCGGCGCCGTCAGCATCGACGCGCTGATCGAGCACGGTGGTGATGTCCTCGAAGGATGCCACGGCGACTTCGACCGGTTCACCGAACACGATCTCAGCAGCACGGATGGCGGCCGTATCGGAGGGATCGGCGACCGCAATGCGATAGCCGCCGTTCGAGACACGGAATGGAAAGATCGTGGACTCACGCAGGAAGCGGCGCGAAAAGCCATCGAGACACGGCGCTACGGCGAGCAATTGCGGGAGACTTAGGCGCACGACGCCGAAATAGTCGGAGACCTCGTCGGCGAATTCGGCGGCGGACAGATCGGTCGCCTCCCACAATTCGCGCAGCGGACGCGTCAGTGTCGAATTCGCCGGACGCTCGACACGGGCACGCCCACGGGGCGGCAAGGAATATTTCTCGAGGAGATGCTGTCGGAAGGTCTCTGCGGACAGGCTGCGCATCGAATTCCCACCGCTAACCTTGTTACCGGAATACAACAGCTAATGCGTGCAACAACAGGACCTTAAAGCTTGACTCTTCTAGTAGCAAAAACATAATCGTTGCGCAAATTTGCAGCCGTCCGAGCCGCGAGGGATCGGATGTATTTTTAATATCGGCTTTAGCGTTGGTAGGCGTCTATTGTTCAAAGTGGTGCATCCGCTTTCGCGCCTGCGTTCAGGGTTGGCTGGGACGCTCGTTCTGTTTTTGTCCGCATTTGCATTGAGCGCTTGTATCGTCACCGCTGACCAATCGATCGAGACCAATCCGAAGGATCCGCGCGTTCAGGACATCGCCGACAAGGTCAACTCGATCGACCTACAGCCCCGTGAAACTACGGATCCTGGCGTCAGCGGCCTGAAGCAACAAACTGCGTCACGACCGACCATTTTCCTTAGTGACGGCGCAACGCCCGCCGGCGGCGCACTCGCCGAACGCGATAGCGCCGGCAACGGTTACGATCTCAACTTCGAAAACGCTCCCGTTGCGAACGTTGCAAAGGTCATCCTTGGTGACGTACTGAATGTCGGTTACACGATCGACCCGCGCGTGCAGGGAACTGTAACGCTGGCCTCGGTCCGTCCAGTGCCGAAGGCTGACGCCATCTATGTACTGGAAAATGCGCTGCGGATGTCGGGTGTCGCTTTGGTGCGTGACCGCGGCGGCAGTTACCGACTGCTACCGGCCGCGGAGGCAGGGCCGGGCAGTATCGATCGTAGCGACGCTGCGGAAGCAGGCCAAGGCATCAGCGTCGTTCCGCTACACTATGTTTCCGCCCAGACAATATTCAAGCTGCTCGACGGCTTCGGCATCAAGGCCACGACACTGCGGCCCGACAACGGACGCAATACACTGATCGTAACCGGCAGCGGCCCTGACCGGGCGTCGGCGATCGACACCATTCTGAGTTTCGACGCCGACTGGATGAGGGGACAATCGGTTGGCATCTTCCCGGTGCACAACTCGTCACCTGAACCGCTCATTTCCGAACTCGAAAAGATCATGGATTCCGGCGAGGGTGGCCTCAGCGCCAACGTCGTTAAGTTCCAGGCGATCAACCGTCTTAACGCCATTCTCGTCGTTAGCCAGAAACCTGAATACCTTAAGCGCGCCGGCACCTGGATCACCCGACTTGATAAATCGGACACGGAAGCTGTGAACATGAAGTCCTACCCGCTACGTTATGGCAGCGCTAAGGCAATCGTGGCACTCCTGCGCGAAATGCTGCTTGGTGGCACAGCAACCACTAGCCTCGATAGTTCATTGACTCAGATATCGCCAAACTCAGGAGTTTCACTCTCTTCATCAGGCAACAGCGCTGTAGCATCCTTGAGCGCAATGCCAACCGCAGCGTCGGGTGCCGCCACGCCTGTGACCGGGATCGGTGGCGGAGCGCCCGCCGGGCGGCCCGCATCATCCGGCGGACAGGATCAGCTACCGGGCTCGACTTCAAATTCGAGTTCGCGATCGGTTGGCGGCAATTCGTTCCTGCCCAATGTCCGTATTACCGCCGACGTGACCAACAATGCGGTCCTAGTTTATGCGGATGCAGAATCGCAGCGCATCGTGGAGCAGACTATTCGCCAGATCGACCGGCCACAGCGCCAGATCGCCATCGAGGCGACGATTGCCGAAGTGACGCTGAACGATCAGCTGAATTACGGCGTACAGTTCTTCTTGGCCAGCCAGAAAGGATCGATCAGTAACACGATCGCGACCGGCACCAGCTCCTCGAGCGGTACTGCCAGTAACGCCGTCAACGCCGCAGCCAGTGCACTAATGAGTCGTGTGCTGCCCGGCTTCAATTTCCTCATCGGCTCGGAGAACTCGCCCCGCGTGATCCTCGATGCGCTGCATGGTGTGACCGACGTCAAGGTGCTGTCAAACCCCTCGCTGGTCGTCCTCGATAACCAGACGGCCACTTTGCAGGTTGGCGACCAAGTGCCTTACTCGACCGGCACGGCGACCGTGCTGACCGCCAACAACACCGTCGTCAACACCATCGATTATAAGAACACCGGCATCATTCTACGAGTGCAACCACGCGCCAACTCCAACGGCAACATCGTTCTCGACATAGAGCAGGAGATCAGCAACGTCGCCTCTGCCGGTCAGACCGGCCTGACACCAACGATCACGCAGCGTCGTGTCAAGAGTTCGATCGCGGTCAACTCAGGCCAGACCGTGCTACTTGCCGGCCTGATCAGCGAGACCGAGAACAAGCAGCGCCAAGGTATTCCGATCCTGGATTCGATTCCTGGCATGGGAGATGCGTTCTCGCATCAGACGACCGCGCGGGCACGGACCGAATTGATCCTGTTCATCAGGCCGACGTTAGTGCGGACTCCGGTCGATGCCCATGTCATTGCCGAAGAGATGCGCAGCAAGATGAACAGCCGCCTGGTCGGGACCAGCAACCCCGTTGTCGTGGTGACCCCGCCCGGGGTTCCGCCGCGCTAGGCTCTACGGCAAGATGCGGACTCGGTCTCGACGAACGACCACGCGCCCGGCTCGCGTGATCCGGTGACAGCGCACGATCCATTGCGGCAACTGAGCCTCAGCATCGTCCTGCTGGCGCTGGTAGCGGCCAGCCTACTTGCCGCCCCGGGCGCCGATGGGGTGCTGGGCGCAATCCTGGGCGCACTGATGCTGGCAATCGCCACGACCGACGCAGAGCGCTACATCATTCCAAACGAACTGACGGGTGCGGCAGCAGCCGTGGGGCTGTTTCGGGCCGCAACCGTGGGACCGGATGCGGGCTGGTATGGCCTGCTATGGGCGGCCGGACGGGCGCTCGCGATCGCGCTGCCGTTTCTTGCGCTGATGGCGGGCTATCGGGCCTGCCGAGGCCGTGACGGCCTCGGGATGGGCGATATCAAGCTCGCCGCCGTTGCCGGAGCCTGGCTCGGGCTGATCACTGTGTTTGCCGTCGTCGAGGCCGCAACCCTGGCTGCGCTCGGCGCGTATGTCGTCAACGGCGCGTTGCGGCGGCGGCCGCTGCGATCGACCGCATTCCTACCGTTCGGCCTGTTCCTCGCGTCAGGGATCTGGCTCGGTTGGCTGGCCGAGGCGCTGTTGAGCTAGGACGACCGCTGCCATGGGCGCAAGCGCATCACCGTCTGCTCAATGCTCCCGAATGGGGACCCATTCCAGCGCCCGCAGCCGTGCCTGTGCGATCTCGCCGCGCGACATCTTGGTGGTAATGGCATCGCGGATGCGCTGCCGCGCCTCGCGCGCCTGGGGAGGTGCGGCCGCCGTCGACAGATTGAGCCATTTGCTGGCCTCGACGATGTCGCGCGGCACGCCCTGCCCGCGGTCGTAGAGCAGCCCGAGCGAATATTGCGCAAGGCTGTCCCCCTGCTCAGCGGCGCGGCGATACCACATCGCCGCTTCCGTATAGTTCTGCGGCACGCCGCGGCCAGTCTCGAACAGGAAACCGAGATAGGATTGCGCGGAAGGGTTGCCCCGCTCGGCCAGCGGAATGAGTATCCGCGAGGCGCGCTGGTAGTCCTGGCGGTGCACGGCGACGACACCCTGACGAAGTGATTGCGCGAATCCGGGCGCGAACATCGACATTACCAACGCGGCGGCAGCAACGGCAAACGGGCCGCGCCATCGGTAACCACACGCTGGAGCGCTCGGAACCCCATCTTCAAATTCGCGATCACCGCCGTCGCTGTTCATCATGCTGCTCTGCCGTTGCCATGCGATGCTACACTATTCTGCCGTCCGCGGAGAATCCATGGCGGCGACAGCGAAGTCATGTACTTAGGACGCCGCAAGGAAGCTTTGAGCCCCCTTTAGCGTTGAGCCGCCTTTATTGCGATCGGCAGCATGTGTGCCACGAGCCTTTGGCTCGCAAAGTGACGAAAAATCGCAGGGGGCCTCGGACACCGCATCGCGAGGTTTGCGCGAATCATGAAGGATAAATTGCTGAGCGATTGTCGCTTCCGCACTACACGGCCCGCGCGACGACAACGCGGCTGCCGCCCGCTGGCCAGCGCCATCCGGCGAGCGTCATCCCGACCTCCGCACGGAGGATTGCGGTGAGTGCGCAATTTACAAGCCGGCTGGGTGTGAATTCGTAGGCCTCTAAGCTTGCCGCCTTGCCTCGTTGGCTCAGGCGACTTATCGCCATCAGCGGCAGCAGCAAAGCTGTATACGAGGACGAGAACAGGACCTCGAAGCCACTGCGGCACAATTTGTCCTCCAGTTCGCCGCGCCGGTAGCGGCGCTGATGGTGGGCGAAATCGTCGGCCGGGCTCCACAGCGAGGGATGCTGGGGGACCGTGACGATAATCCCGCCGCCTGGCCTGGTCGCCGCACGGAGCCCGCGTAGGACCGCCTCATCATCGGGGATGTGCTCGATCACATCGAAGGCGCCGGTGAGATCGAACAGACGGACGGCAGGGATATCCCGCGCATCCATCTGGACGAACTCGACGCCGGCAGGCAGGCGCTTCCGAGCGTAGGCAAGCCCCGACGGATGCAGCTCCGACCCGACAAGGCGCTCCCAGCTGCGCGAGCCAGCCATTGCGCGCAGCACAGTCCCCGTGCCGCAGCCAACCTCAAGGAAATTGCGGGCCTGCGGGAAGTATTTGTCGGAAAGGCCCACGATCAGCTGGCCGCGCGGAACGAACCAGAAATGCCCGACCTCCACCTTGGCGAGCGCGTCAAAGCCCTTCGGATCTACGCCGCTCACGGTGTCGGCAAGGCCCGGTGCGAACATCGGGATGCCGTTACCCTGTGCCACGCGGGCACCGCAGAATGGGCATTGCCATCCGGGCGGCCATAACGGCTCGCCGGCGGCCACCGGTTGAACTGCGCTGCAAGCCAAGCACCGCCGCCCTGGCGTGTCCGCGAAGGTCATGTCAGATGAATACCAAACTCGCCCGCTACGGATCGCTCAGCAATAACTCGTGCTTCAAGCATCTGCCGACTATAATCATTAGTAGGAAAGCTGGCCAGCCATTCGTCCGGCCGGCAATCTTCCGGAGAGCCGCGGTGTCATGCGATACTCCCGTAATAATTCCGGCCAAGGGTCGTCCTGTGCGAATCTGTATTGTCCAGTCCTGCTACATCCCGTGGAAAGGCTTCTTCGACCTGATCGGGCAATGCGACGAATATGTCATTTTCGACAGTGCCCAGTACGTGAAGCGCCACTGGCACAACCGCAACCGCATCAAGACGGCAAATGGAATAGTTTGGCTCACTATCCCCGTGATCGTAAAAGGCCGCTTCGAGCAGCCGATCAATGAGGTCGAGATTGAAAAGCCGTGGGCCGAAAAGCATTGGCGCACGATCGAGTTCGCCTATCGGCGCGCCGCGTTCTTCGGCCATTTCGCACCCGTTGTGAGGAACTGGTACGAACAGGCCGACAGGCTGACGCGGCTGACCGACGTCAATGTGATTTTCCTCCGCGGGATCGCCGACGTCCTTGGGCTCAAGACCAGATTCCGAATGGATACGGCCTATCCCGCAGACGGCACGAAGACGCAGCGACTATTGAGAATCGCCCGCGCGGCCGGCGCAGATCGGTATCTTAGCGGACCCTCGGCTCGCGCCTATTTCGACGAGGACTTGTTCTTATCGGCCGGGATAACGCCGGAGTGGATGAACTACGAAGGATATCCTGAATATGGGCAACTTCACGGCCCCTTCGAGCACACGGTCACTGCGCTCGATCTCCTCTTTAATACCGGTCCCGATGTGGTACACTACCTAAAGCGTTGGACTTGAATGCTGCAATCTGCAGCTTTATCAAAGCTCTGCACTAGGTGGCCCGCGCATCGCGCGAGGTTCAGGACGCCCTCATTGTTCGGAACCTCGCGCGGTTGATATGTTAGTGCAACGCAATGCCAGACATCGTTCCGTTTGTAGTGTTACCGTCGAGTTGATTGGTCGCGTATGAACTCACAGTGCCAGCTACACCAGTCCCGTTGCCCGTAATCGACGACTGTCCGACCCTAACGAAAGCCGAGCCTCCAGCGTTCAAGATGCCGGTGGCATTGTTCGAAACATCACTCTGCAAAACCATAACATTGGCGACGTTGCCGCCACTGGCTGTCGCGACGATTCCAGCCGATCCGCTATTATTAGCCACGGTATTAAGAATGCTGAGGTTGACTGGGCCACTGCTTGCATCGGCAGCAATGCCGAACACATTGCGATCAGCGACCACTCTATCCAAGCTGCCTCTCGCGGTTGCTCCACTGGCGGGTGCAACGCGGATTCCACCACCGGTCGCACCACTGCCGTTGCTGAACACGGTCGTGCGAACAACTTCGAACCAAATAGTAGCAGACGGCTGAATCAAAATGCCTGATCCGGTGAAACGACGGATATTGCAATCCTCAACATGAAGGAAGCCACCCGAATTGACCAAAATGCCATTGATGCCGGTGCCCAAGCCTTCGAAATCAAGACCTTTGAGGACGAGGTAGTCAGTTGCGGCCCCCGCAAACACGATCCCATTCGTCCCAGAAACGAGGACGCCGGCCGTTCCCGTCTCGCAGGAGATCGTAATCGACTTGGTAACCGTCAGAGCGCCGAAGCCGCCTGGGTCAAGGCAGTTGATCTCGCCCGTTGCGGCGGTCTTGGAGATGGCGCCGGCAAACGTCTTGCATGGCGCGGTACGGCTGCATGGGTTGGCATCGTCTCCCACGCCGGAAACCCAGGTGCGGGTAGCTTGGGCGTGGGCTGGTGCCGTCAGGGGTAGAAGCAGTCCAAGTGTCATAGCCACTAAGGCAAAAAGGCGCATAACCTATTTCCTCTAATTCAATGTGAAATCACTCACCAAAACACTTCCCGCGGGCACCCGGTACCAATGGCCCAGGTATCCAAATTGAAAAATTCGGCTGATCCCCCAACAGGACGTCAGCATTTTTCTTTAGCAGGTTCCTTGGCTACGATCCAAGGCCCTGTGTTGGACGTTCAAAAAAGCAACGGGAACAGGCTAGATTGCTCGGCCTCCCGGCAGACCGAACCGCCCACCGGTGGGTCTCCAATGACCTTAGGAAGGTTCATACCCAGTTCGGATATTCTTGATTGACGAACAATGACCTCAGTCGTCACAAGGAATAAATCCCGCTCAAGTTGATCACACGGCACGGCACAATTAATCCTAGTCAAGTCCGAAGTCGCTGAATGCCGCGTGACACGAATGCACTCCCGCTATAAGAGATCGAGAACTGCAGCTCAACAAGCGGATAATCAAGTGCTGGGTTTTGTTTGTCCGACAGATCGTCAGCCTCTGACGTTAACTGGAGACGGAACCGTCCTCGTTAGCGCGACGGGCGCTCGCTATCCGTTGCACCGCGGAATTCCAGATTTCGTGACTGAAGCCGAACATCCTACGTCTCCGATAGGAAACCAGGAATTCTACCGGAATCGAGCCAGTGAATATGATCGCGGCAACGATGTCATGTTCAAGATGTTGCTGTCGGAACAGGCGACGGTCCGTGAAGATCTGATCGATACACTGAAACTGCACAGCGGGGCACGTGTCCTTGAGATCGGCTGCGGAACGTGCCGCGACACGATCCATCTGCTAAATCGAAATATTACTGTGTATGCGGGGGATTTGTCGCACGAAATGCTCGCCATCGGACAGCAGCGGCTGCAGGATGCGGCTGCTGATTTCGATCGTGTCCGGCTATTCCGGGCCGACGTTATGCGACTGCCTTTTGCCGACGGCTTTTTCGACGCAGCCTATCATTTTGGCGGCCTTAACCTCTTTCCGGACATCGCGGCTTCTCTTGCGGAAATGACCCGCGTAGTCCGGCACGGCGGTCGAGTCGTGGCCGGCGATGAAGGCGTTGGACCCTGGCTGTCTTCGACAAACTTTGCAAAGATCCTGAAGAATTCAAACCCACTGTTCGAACATTCAGCGCCGATCCAGCACGTCCCGATTAGTGCTCGCAACGTTGATTGTCGGTGGGTTCTCAATGGCTCTTTCTATCTGATCTCGTTCGACGTCAGCTCTGGAGAGCCCGGGCTAGATTTGGACGTGGAATTTCCTGGCTGGCGTGGAGGATCGCACCGTAAGCGTTATTTCGGCCGGCTCGAGGGCGTTTCACCCCAGCTTCGTGACAACGTGGTCAAGCAGGCAGCAGCAGAAGGCTCCTCAGTCTCGGCTTGGCTCGAGAAGACGCTTCGCGCAGCGATCAGCGAGAAATAGTACAATCAGCGGAAATCACTCTGTAGAGCCAAGCCATAGATGCGCGTCCTTAAGGTGGTTCAAATCGAATGACTTGTTGTCGAGCAACGGTGCGAACGTGCTATTCCAATGCCGCGTTTCACCGCTCCCCCGAAGCCACTCTTGTTCGTATCAATACTCGCTAAGCTGTAGGGGCTGATCGCGATGCAGAAAGTCGTCATCTTCGGCACCGGCGAGATTGCTGAGCTCGCCGATTTCTATTTTACCCATGATAGTGATTGTGAGGTTATCGGCTTCACGATCGACGAGGCTTACATTAAGCAAACTCGCTTTCTCGGCCGACCTGTAGTGCCCTTTGAACGTCTGACAGAGACGTTCCCGCCTCAAAACTGCAGTTTATTCGTGGCGGTTAGCTACTCCGGAGTCAACGATCTACGAGCAAAAAAAGTCGCGGTAGCGCGCACCCACGGCTACCAGCTGGCTTCTTATGTAAGCAGTCGAGCCACCACATTTGCGGGGTTGCAAATCAATGAAAACTGCTTTGTTCTTGAGGACAATACCATCCAGCCATTTGCGAAAATCGGAGCCAACGTGACGCTTTGGAGCGGAAACCATATCGGACACCATTCCGTTATTGAGGATGATGTATTCATCGCCTCTCACGTCGTGGTCTCTGGTGGCGTCAGAATCGGCCAAGGCAGCTTCATCGGCGTCAACGCCACTCTGCGCGATCACGTCAAACTCGGGAAAAGATGTGTCATCGGCGCCGGCGCGCTCGTGCTCGAGGATCAGCCTGATTTTTCCGTGGTCGCGCCGCGTGGCACGGAGCGCTCGCCTGTTCCAAGCACCCGCCTCCGGCGTATCTGAAAGATGACTCTGATGCGGTGGAGGAAGCTTGGGCGGATCTTCGTGGCAGATTCGAATTCAGAATGGATCCATAGTCACGGTATTCTTCCAATTCCGCGCGCGTTGGGTGAATTTCGATATCGTATTTATTTCACACCTCGTGATCGCCAAGCGCGATCCAATATTAGTTGGCTTGACATTGACATACGAGAACCCACCAAGGTTTTGCGCCTATCGAAGTCCCCATTATTGACGCCAGGTGCGTTAGGCTATTTCGACGACTGCGGCGCCATCGGCTGCTGGATCGTCGAACATGATGGCATCGAACATCTGTACTACCAAGGCTGGAACCGCGGAGTGACCGTGAGCTTCTATGTTTCCGTCGGCATCGCCGTTCGTCCAGCAGGCGATCCAGACCGGCCTTTCGAGCGCATCGGCAGTGGGCCGATTCTTGATCGCTGTATGGAAGAGCCGGTTTTTATCTCGGACCCCGCGGTGCTGATCCACAACGGAAAATGGCGAATGTGGTATCAGTCGGGACGACCTTGGATGCGCGTCGGAGATCAGCTCCTACCATCCTACGACATCCGTTACGCCGATTCTTCCAACGGACGACATTGGAATCTGACCGGCATCAAGTCCCTGAGCTTTGAGCATCCAGGTGAAGTCGCCATCGCCCGATTTTGTCCACTCCAAGAACGCGATGGATACTACCAGGCATGGTACTCCTATCGAGGCAACGATTGGGGGTACTGCATCGGCTTCGCCACATCAACCGACGGCGAGCGCTGGACGCGTCGCGACGATCAAGCTGGGATCGAGCTTGACCCAGATAGTTGGGAACGCTCAATGATCTGCTACCCCTACGTTTTCGATACCGAGATGGGACGCATGATGCTGTACAACAGCGGACGATACGGGGAGGCCGGTTTTGGAATTGCCGTTCTGGATCAGGCCTAACGCGCCGGCTTCTAGACGCGACGCACGATCATCGTAAACTCGTATAAGCTATAGTCCTGCAATAGCGCCACGGACCGACCATAGTGCTGTATGCACCACGATAGGGTTTCGCTGGGATCCGCATAGTACAGATCTGCACGACGGCGTTCGGGATCGCTCGACAAGCTTAAGACGTTGAATGCAAAACCTCGTCGCCCGGCGCGCGCAAGGAAATCGATCGTCTCGTGAACATAATGGGCCCAGGTTTCGGTCGGCAGCAGGCCCTTGACGTTAAATATTCCGCTTGCAACTGCGAAGTCTGCAGTTTCATCAGGTATGGCCCCTACGCGCCAACGCCGATCAGCTCCCTCGCCATGCAGCCGTACGGCTTCGGCAATCATATCGGGCACAATATCATAGCCGATGAACGCCCCACGATGGCCGTCAGCACGTAAAAACCGTAGGAAATCGCCAAATCCACAACCCAAGTCAAGAACCGAAGCGTCCCGATCGTCACCTAACAAGCGAAGAAACTGCCGATGGCGCAACTCATGCGAAAATTGCCCGTTCCAATCGACACCTTGTGGGGTGGCTCCATGTAAGGCGAACTTCGAATTATAGTAAGCTGCGATATTTCTGATGATTAACGAGTTGTCATCAAGGTTCACGACGCCAATCCCTCACCACTAACCTGGTGCGCCGACATCGAACTTCGACTCCGACGCACGCATGTCGATTGCGTTCGCTTCCGATGCGACCTCAGCTTTCGATACGAATGATGCTTGCGCGCGGTACACTTGCCGCACAACCGTATAGGGTCGACGCTTTGTCTCGGAGAATATATTGGCCACATAGATGCCGATTATGCCAAGGACGAGAGTTGTCAGCCCGCCGAAAAACCAGATCGAGATGATCAACGAGGTAAAGCCATCAACGCCGATGCCGGAACGAAAGTAACGGAATACATAGAACAAGATAGCGGTCAGCGAAAAGGCAAAGATCGCGATACCCAAATAAAAGGTAGCGTAAAGAAGCTTTGTCGATGTAGTCGTCAAATATTTGACAGCCATCGCTATCCGCATGCCAAGCGAATAAGTCGTTGGTGAAAGCGACAGCTTCTGAACGGGAAGCGCGACCTGTCGAAATCCGGCCAACTGAAACAGGTTAGCGATTAGGAACTCGCGTTCCTGATGCTGAAGCAATGCACGTACATAGTCGCGAGTCATTAGGCGTGCAATCACGACGTTCCGCGGGAAGGACTGGTCGCTTACAGCGTTGACGAGCCAAAAAAAGGCTTCACCTGTAGCACGTTCAAACCAGCGGCCTCGTCGAACCTCCTGCACACCATAGACCACGTCGCATTCCCCTTGTGAGAGGCGATCATGGAAGCGGCGCAGCAGTTCTGGCTCCTCCTCGAGGTCGCTATCTATCAGAAATACAAAATCGCCGGTCGCGTGCCCAAGGCCGGTCATGAGCGCTCGGTGATGTCCAAAATTCCGTGACAAATCAACCACGACGACACGGGGATCTGTTCTATGCAAAGCTAGAGCAAGCGCAAGGCTATCGTCGGAAGAACCGTCGTTCACGAAGATCAGTTCGATGTTCTGGCTAATCGACTCGGCTGCGCGCAACGCACGACAATAGAACTCGTTGATGGTCGGCGCTGACCGATAGAGAGTCGTCACAATGGACAATCTCACCTTGGTATCCCCTCAGATTCGCGAAAACCGCACTGCGTTGACACAACGTCCTGCAGCTGTGCACGGAAAATCGGTATCGTCTCCCAGCGAATTCATCGCGCCAAGCGACGACGCACCTCGCGTTTAGCGACTGCCGGAAGAGTTTAGGCGATCTAACCTTCACGAATCAAGCGTAGCCAGGCGAAATCGCGGTGTGTGGAAGTGGTGTATTTGCGGCAGCAGGCAGCGCACTGCATCAAGACACAAGATGCCAGCCGGTGGCTGCGTTGATCGTGCCGATTTGCTGATTGAGCGCAACCTGCGGCCCATTCATCTCCCAAGCCGTCAAAACATGAGTGGTCGGGTTTTCGAAGAGAATGTCCGACTTATGGTCCCCGTTGACATCCTCCAGGCCGACATAGGTGTCCCCCGCGGCCGCAACCCCGATTTGCGGATTGGC
This sequence comes from Bradyrhizobium macuxiense, assembly GCF_001542415.1. GTDB lineage: Bacteria > Pseudomonadota > Alphaproteobacteria > Rhizobiales > Xanthobacteraceae > Bradyrhizobium > Bradyrhizobium macuxiense. Next base: position 44,188 of record NZ_LNCU01000130.1, on the reverse strand, counting down.
AAGGACCTGCGTGCCATTTAGCTCCCAAACCGCGACACCGTGCGTGGTGCTATTCAAGAACAGAAGGTCCGATTTCCCATCTCCATTGAAGTCGCCGATATCGGCAAACCTCCAGCCGTCGGCAGCGTTGATAGTGCCGATCTGGGAGCTCGCCAGGACCTGGTAGCCATTCATCAGCCAGACTGCCACGTCATGCGTCGTGCTGCTGAGAAATAGGAGATCTGACTTCCCGTCGCCATTGAAATCCCCAACGCCCTGAAACTGCCAACCGGCGGCAGAATTGATCGTACCGACGGTCGCAACCGAACTGACTTGTGTTCCGTTCATCTGCCACATCGACACGTCATGCGTCGTGTCATTGATCATGAGCAAGTCCGTCTTGCCGTCTCCGTTAAAATCCCCCGTCGCGGCGAACTGAAAGCCGGACGCGATGATGCCCACCTGCGGATTAGCAGTGACCGTAGTGCCGTTCATTTGCCATATCGCAACACCAGCCGTATTGCTGTTGAGGAACAACAGATCAGTTTTGCCATCGCCATTAAAGTCGCCAGTACCGGCAAGGCTCCAACCCGCCGCCGCGTTGATCGCGCCGATATTCACATTGGCCACAACCTGCGTGCCGCTCATTTGCCAGACGTTCAGGACGTGAGTGGCATCATTGAGCATCAGCAAGTCGCTCTTGCCGTCACCGTTGAAGTCGCCGGCGTAGGCAAAGTGAAACCCTGACGCCAGCGTCCCGACCTGTGGGCTTGCAAGAACCTGCGTCCCGTTGAGCTCCCATTCAGCTACGCCGGACGTGGAACTATTAACGAACAGCAGATCCGTGTTACCGTCCCCATTGAAATCGGGAGCATGTGTAGCGACGGCATCGCTTTGTGCATGAGCTCCTATCAAATCTGACGCGGTCAATGTTATATTTCCCGTCAAGTCGATCGCGAAATCCGGCGTTCCGTCACCATTGGTGTCGCCTTGCAGCACCGTTACGCCGAGCGCGCTGTTGTAGCTGTAGTCGAGTTCGTCGGCCTTATGGTCGAAGGGCGACAGGCCGATGAAGTCGAACGTGCCGATGCCGCTGAGATCGATGTGATCCAGGCCCGAGACGAAATCCGTGATCAGATCGTGCGTCCCGCTCGCTGGTGTGACATCTCCGGCCGCAAACACGAACGTATCGGCGCTGCCGCCACCGATCATGGTGTCGACGCCGGAGCCCGCGACCAGCCGGTCGGCACCGGCTCCGCCGACCAGGGTATCGTTGCCCGCGCCGCCCACCAGCGTGCAGCCGTAGTCGTTCGCGATCAGCCAGTCGTTGCCGCTGCCGGCGATCGCCGTCTGGATGATCGTGTTGGCCGCGATCCCGATATTGTGAACCAGGCCGCCGATCGAGGAGAAAGCGCCGGGATGCAGGTCGATGTCCTGCGCGACGGAATATCCGGAGCAGTCGAGCGTGTTGCTGCCGCCGCTGTCATAGATCGTGAAGGCGGGCGGCAGGCTGTAGTTGGCGAAATTGAAGATCGCGCCTGCGTTGCTGTTGAAGCCGTAGACGGTGTTGCCTGTCCGCGTCGTGGTCGCCGCGCCGTAGATCGAATCCACGGCGTAGATATCAGCCATCTGCGGCGTGACGACGTAGCGGTAAGAACCTCCATTGTAATTATCCTGCGCGAAGTACGACATGATCGAATACTGCCAGGTGTCGTCAGCGTAGATCGCGTTGGCGGCATAGTTCGCATCGCCGTTATAGGGGCCCTGGTGGCCGAGGCCGAGTGCGTGACCGATCTCGTGGATGTAGGTCTGGTATCCGTAGCTGTCGATCCCGGTCTTGCCGTCGTAGGCGCCGCCGTCGGTCGTGATCCAGTCCGCGCTGATGTCGACCGTCGCCGAGCTCATGATGCCCGAGCCGTTCCAGTTCGCACCGGTCATGGCCGTCATCGAGCCCGTGTCGACGAACGTGACGTTGGCACTGGCACTGGTCTGGACGAAGGTCACGTTGGCAACCTCGTGCCAGGCCTCCAACGCAGACAGCGCGAGCGCCTGCTCGGCAGCACTTAATGCGCTGATGTTGAAGCTGATCGTATTGGAGGCCCAATGATGGGCAATCGTGCTGCTGTAGGCCCAGAACCCGTTGACGAGATAGTCGGCGAGCTGGGCGACGGTCGCCACCGGTTTGGCGGTGCTGTCATTGGTCGTAGCGCCGACAGTACTTGCTGCGAGCGGATATTGATCACCGGGGTCGCCCAGAAGAGCCGGGTTTCCTGTGATGACAGTGGACGTTGGCAATCCGGTTGTGAACGCCGTGCCATCCCAACCATCAAACCAGGGAAGATCATCGGAGAACGAATGGCCTTTTCGCATTATACCAACCGCGCCTGGAAGCTTACTGCCTTGAATGAGTCGCCTGACGACGGGCGCAGGATAACACGGCCCAGCCGCAGGCAGTTTGTCACGATCTTGCGGATGCGCGATTGGCAAATCATTAAGGCGTCCGTGACAAGGCCCGCTAAGGCTTCGATGAATATCCGGGTACGAGCAGCGTCCACGCCTCGGGGGTCGACTGGCCCGTAGATTTGCGGATATCGTACCCGAACCGAGCCGTATTCCGGGGCGGAACCGCTGTTCCGACGGGCATTTGTTTCCGACCTTGTCCCATCGGGGTACCAGTTGGAAAGGCTCGCCGAATTGTCTAAGCCAGACAGGCCAGATTCCGGAACGGCCCGGCAAACAAGAGGTGTTCTCAATGCCCTTTCCCCAAGCGTCCCAAGCCCTGTCCCGTTTCACCGTGCTGGATCTGACCCGCGTCCGTTCGGGGCCGACCTGCGTGCGACAGCTCGCCGACTGGGGCGCCAATGTCATCAAGATCGATGCGTTGCTGGAAGACAGCGGCGGCGAGCAGCCGGGCGGTCCACGCGGCGGATCCGACTTCCAGAACCTGCACCGCAACAAGCGCGCCATGACCCTCAATCTCAAGGACCCGAAGGGCCTCGAGGTGTTCAAGCGGCTGGCCGAGCAGGCCGACGTCATCGTCGAGAACTTCCGCCCCGACGTCAAATTCAAGCTCGGCATCGACTATGAGAGCATGCGGAAGATCAATCCGCGCATCGTCTATGGCAGCATCTCCGGGTTCGGCCAGGACGGCCCCTATCACAAGCGCCCGGGTTTCGATCAGATCGCCCAGGGCATGGGCGGGCTGATGTCGGTGACCGGCGCCCCCGGCGGCGGCCCGATGCGGGTCGGCATCCCGGTGGCAGATCTGACCGGCGGGCTGTTCTGCGCGATCGGCATCCTGACCGCGCTGCTGGAGCGTGACGTGTCCGGCGAAGGCCAGTGGGTGCAGACCTCGCTGCTGCAGGCCCAGATCTTCATGCTGGACTTCCAGGCCGCGCGCTGGCTGATGGAGAAGGAGGTGGCCAAGCAGGCCGGCAACAACCATCCGACCTCGATCCCGACCGGCGTGTTCAAGACCTCCGACGGCTACATCAACATCGCCACCACGGGAGGACGGATCTGGGAGCGCTGCGCTCAGGCGATCGGCGCGCCCGAGCTGGTCACCGATCCGGACTACGCCACCGCGCCCGCGCGCTCGAAGAACCGCGATGCGCTGAACGCCAGGATCAACACGCTGACCGAGAAGAAGTCGACCGAGACCTGGGTTCGCGAACTCAACGAGGCCGGCGTGCCGTGCGGACCGATCTACTCGATCGACCAGATGTTCGAGGATGCCCAGGTCAAGCATCTCGGCATCGCCCAGCACGTGCCGAACGACGAAAACCGGCACATTCAGCTGGTCGGCCAGCCCGTGACGCTGTCGCGGACGCCGAGCCGGATGGCGGCGCGGCCGCCGGAATTCGGCGAACAGACCGACGAAGTGCTGGCCGAGTTCGGCTTCGGCAAGGACGAGATCACCGAGCTCCGCCAGCGCAAGGTGGTCTGAAACTTCACGCTCTCGCCGGCCGCACCAGTCGCGTGAGGCCGGCAAAGGCGCGGTCGATCAGCGGCCAGAACAGCAGCACGATCGCCAGCGTCGTGATCGTGCCGACGAGACCGTTCGACCAGAACACCGTCATGTCGCCGCCCGATCCGATCATCGACAGGCGGAACGCGTCCTCGGCCCGATTGCCGAGCACCAGCGCCAACGTGAACGGCGCGAGCGGGATGCTGATCTTCTTGAAGACATAGCCGACGACACCGAAGCCCAGCATCAGCCAGATGTCGAACATCGCGTTCTGGATCGCGTAGGCGCCGATCGCGCAGGACACCACGATCATCGGCGCCACCGCCGCGAACGGCACCCGCAGGATCGAGGCGAAGATCGGCACGGTGGTCAGCACCAGCACGAGGCCGACGACATTGCCGAGATACATGGACGCGATCAGGCCCCAGACGAAATCCTTGTGCTCGACGAACAGCAGCGGCCCGGGGTTGAGGCCCCACACCATCAGGCCGCCGAGCAGGATCGCCGCGGTGCCCGAGCCGGGAATGCCGAGCGCGAGCATCGGCAGCAACGCCGAGGTGCCCGATGCGTGCGCCGCGGTTTCCGGCGCGAACACGCCCTCGATGCGGCCCTTGCCGAAACTCTCCGGGTCCTTGGAGAAGCGCTTGGCGAGATTGTAGCCCATGAACGAGGCCGCGATCGCCCCACCCGGCGTGATGCCGAGCCAGCAGCCGATGAAGGACGAGCGTAGCAGCGTCATCCAGTATTTCGGCAGGTCCTTCCACACCGACAGCACCACGCGCAGGCTGATGCCGGCGGCATGCCCACGAAGCGCCAGGCGCTCCTCCATCGTGAGCAGGATCTCGCTGATGCCGAACAGGCCGATGACCGCGACGAGGAAGTTGATGCCGCGCAACAGTTCGGCGGAACCGAACGTCATGCGCAACTGCCCCGACACCGTGTCCATGCCGACACCGGCGAGCAGCAGCCCGAGCGACATCGAGATGACCGTCTTGTGCTTGGCCTCGCGGCCGAGCCCGACGAAGGAGCAGAACGTCAGCAGATAGACGGCGAAGAATTCCGGCGGGCCGAACTTCAGCGCAAACGACGAGATCATCGGCGCCAGGAAAGTGATCAGCAGCACGGCGACCAGCGATCCGATGAAGGAGGAGGTGAAAGCCGCGGTGAGCGCTTCCGCCGCCCTGCCCTGCTGCGCCATCGGATAGCCGTCGAACGTGGTCGCGACCGACCAGGCCTCGCCCGGGATGTTGAACAGGATCGAGGTGATGGCGCCGCCGAACAGCGCGCCCCAATAGATGCAGGACAGCATCACGATGGCCGACGTCGGGTCCATCGTGAAGGTGAGCGGCAGCAGGATCGCAACGCCGTTGGGGCCGCCGAGCCCGGGCAGCACGCCGACGAAGATGCCGAGCACCAACCCGACCATCATCAAGAGTAGCGTCTTCCACGTCAGCAGGACGGCGAAACCGTGCAGCAGGAGACCGAAAGCTTCCATGTCTCGAGATCCTGTCGATCAGCTAAGCGCGATGAGATTGGGTTGAACCGTCATCGCGCATTAGCTCCTTGTTTGTTTGAGCATGATCTTTCGGAAAACCGCTTCATACTTTTCCGGATCATGCACTAGTAGCCGAAGGCCGCTTCGAGCGGCCCCTTCGGCATGATGACGTCGAATGCGATGTCGAAGGTCACGAACATCGCGGCGGTGAAGACGAAGGCGGTGAGCAGCGACTTCCACAGCGCGATCTTGCCGACCAGGCGCATGAAGCCCGCGATCAGGAGGAAGCTCGCGACATAGAGCCCGAGATATTGCGTGGCGAGGCAGAACAGGAATGTCGGCACGAACACCGCCATCACCCGGCGCAACTGCGCGCGGGTGACGAAGGTCTCGGCAGCCTCGCGGCGCGAGATCAAGGCGGCCCCGATGCCATAGAGGCTGGCGGCGCCGAGGATCACCGAGAGATAGAATGGAAAATAGCCGGGTTGCGGGCCGGTCGAGTCCCATGACGCGCCGGTGCGCCAATTGTCCCAGCCGAGTATCACGGCAAGCGCGAGCAGCAGCAGCGAGATGATGACGTCAACGGCACCGCTGCCGACGACCGCGGGCGAGCCCGCCTCGGGCGCGGTCGGATCGTCGACGACGATATCAAGTTCGGGATTGGACATGGATGAGACGGTCTGGGTTGCGAGGGCAACGATTGGGATAGCGTGCTGATTCAATCACCGTCAATGCAGCCTTCAGCTAACTGCTGGAGCGTTCGGGGAATGCGCTCGCAAGTGCAGCACGATCCGGTTTGAGCACGCCGCGCTCGGTGATTAACCCCGTCACCAGCCGCGCTGGTGTCACGTCGAAACCGAAATTGGCCGTCGGCGAACCTTCCGGAACCACGCGCACGGTCTCGATCCGTCCGTCCGACGTACGTCCGGTCAGGTGCGTGACTTCCCTCGCGGCGCGCTGCTCGATCGGAATCTGCCTCACACCATCGTCGATACTAAAGTCGATGGTCGGCGACGGCAGCGCAACGAAGAACGGGACGCCATTGTCGTGCGCGGCGAGCGCTTTCAGATAAGTCCCGATCTTGTTGCAGACATCGCCATTGGCGGCGACGCGATCGGTTCCGACGATCGCGAGATCAACCATCTGGCGCTGCATCAGATGACCGCCGGTATTGTCAGGGATGACGGTGTGGGGCACGCCGTGATGGCCGAGTTCCCATGCGGTAAGCGAGGCACCCTGATTGCGCGGGCGCGTCTCGTCGACCCAGACATGCACCGGAACGCCGCGATCATGCGCCTGGTAGATCGGCGAGGTCGCCGTCCCCCAATCCACGGTTGCAAGCCAGCCGGCATTGCAATGCGTGAGAACGTTCACCGGCTCCCCGGCCTTCTTGGTCGCGGCAATCGCCTCGATCAAGCCAAGCCCATGGCGGCCGATATCGCGGTTGATCGCGACGTCCTCGTCGGCGATCGCCCGGGCGCGGGCATAGGCCGCCTCCGCGCGTGCCGAGGCTGGCAGCGGCGCCAGCGCACGCTGCATCTCGTCGATCGCCCATTTCAGATTGATCGCGGTCGGCCGGGTCGCAGCCAGCATCTTGCCCACACGATCAAGCGCGGCATCCGACGCATCGGCGCGCATCGCCAGCGCCACGCCGTAGGCCGCGGTGGCGCCGATCAGCGGCGCGCCGCGGACCAGCATCGAGCGGATCGCCTCGCCTGCCTCCACCGCCGTCGTGATCCTAGCGACGATGAACTCATGCGGCAGCCGCCGCTGGTCGATGGCGCCGACCGACCAGCCGTCGGGCTCGAGCCAGATGCTGCGGAAATGTTGTCCGTCCACCTTCATGCCCTACGCCCTTCGCGTCGCGCGCTTCTTGAAGAACTTCTTCACGACCGCAATACCCGTCCGGCAATGGCATCAAGCTTGGCGAGCAGCGCGGGATCGCGCGCTGCGGGCGCCGTGATCAGCGCGGAGTCCAGCGCGCGGTCCGAGCCGATGGGACACGGCTCGTGCTCCCTCGGGAAATCGCGCGCCAGACGCGCGACCAACGCCTTGGCTTTCTCCGCGTTCGAATTCAGCACGCGGATGATATCCTGCACCGTCACCGCATCATGGCCTGGATGCCAGCAATCAAAATCGGTCACCATCGCAACGCTAGCGTAGCAGATTTCGGCCTCGCGGGCGAGCTTGGCTTCCGGCATATTGGTCATGCCGATCACCGAATAGCCCTGCGCTTTGTAGGTCAGGCTTTCCGCGAGCGAAGAAAACTGCGGCCCCTCCATGCAAAGATAGGTACCGCCGCGCGCAAACGCGATGCCCTCGGCTTCGGCTGCGCCCGCAAGATGCGCCGCGAGAAGCGGCGAGACCGGGTGTGCCATCGACACATGTGCGACGCAGCCCTTGCCGAAGAACGAGCTCTCGCGCTTGTACGTGCGGTCGACAAATTGATCGACCAGAACGAAGGTGCCGGGCGGCAGATCTTCCTTGAACGATCCGCATGCGGACAACGCGACCAGATCAGTGACGCCTGCCCGCTTCAGGACGTCGATATTGGCGCGGTAGTTGATATCGGAGGGCGACAGCACATGGCCCGGTCCGTGCCGCGGCAGGAACACGATCGGTAGTCCCGCCATCTCGCCGCGTCGTAGCGTCGCCGAGGGCTCTCCCCACGGGCTCTCAATTGCCTCCTCACGGACGTTTTCCAGGCCAGGCAGGTCGTAGATGCCGGATCCGCCGATGATCCCGAGAACGGCTTTACTCATGATCGCTCCTCACGGTCCTGCAACGGCGACGGAGGTTTGACCCAGACCCGAGGGCACGCCGGACGTTCGACCTGACTGCGGCGCAGTAATCACCGCGCGTCCGATCCTTGCAAGTCAATTTCGTACGGAAGTTGAAGCGATGGCGCGGTCATTCCGGGGCACGCGAAGCGTGACCCGGAAGGACGAGGTACTGCACCGCAGCTCGCTATTTTGCGACGAACCCCGCCTCGTTCATCAGTGTAGCGTTCTGCTTGTCGTCATCCTCGAGGAATTGGATCATGTCCTTGCCGGTGAGGAAGATCGGCTTCAACGCCTGCCTTTCCATGTAGTCCTTGTATTCGGGCGTCTGCGTCACCTTCTGAAATAGGTCGACATAAAACGCCTGCTCCTCATGCGTGACCTTGCCGGGTAAGAACATCGCGCGCAGCATCAGATATTGCACGTCGAGCCCTTCCTCCTTGCAGGTCGGGATATCGTTCCAGGACTGCGTGTCAGTGACCTTGGTCTTGTAGGAGATGCGTTCCTTGTCGAACACACAGAGCGCACGCACCTGCCCGGCCCGCCAGACCTCGAGGTTCTCGGACGGATTGTTGACATTGGACTCAATGTGCCCACCGACCAGTTGAGTTGCGGCCTCACCGCCGGACTTGTACGGCAGGTAGGAGAACTTTGCGCCGGTCTTCTGCTCCATGAAGACGGTCAGCACGTTGTCTTCGCGCTTGGAACCGGTGCCGCCCATCTTGAACGGCGCGCTCGCCGCCTTCGCAGCAGCGATGAAGTCTTTGACGGTCTTGGGACCGGACGCATTGTCCCACAACACGAACTGGTCGAGCGCAATCACCGATACCGGGGTGAGATCACGCCAGTTGAAGGGAATCTTGGCCGATAGGGGCAACATGTAGATCAGCGAATAGGCGATCAGCACCTTATTCGGGTCGCCCTGGCTGGACTTCATGTACATCAGCGCTTCGGCACCCGACGCGCCGCCCTTCAGCGAGACCACCATCGGCTGCTTCATCAGATTGTTCTTCTGGATCGCCGCCTGCATCATGCGCGCCATCTGGTCGGACGCCCCACCCGCACCGGCCGCAACCACGATCTCGACGGGCTTGGTCGGCTCCCAGGCGAAGGCCGGTGTGCTGAACAGAATGGCGGCGATGGCAGCCGTGATTTTCGCAAACTGTCCCACGTGTTTCTTCCCTATCTATTTGTTTGGCTTGATGAAAACTTGTAACCTGAGATCCGCTGTCATTGTGCCGAGAATGCCGGTGAGTTCAAGCCGCGAACTGCCGCACGATCTATGACTTTGGAATGAGGCTGGTGCATCGCTACGAGCCGCGAGCCCCGCGTAGCAGATACCATTGCCCGTCCGTGCTCGCTTCACGTCCTGCGAGTTGCGTAGTCCATCGTGTCCCAGGTGCGGACCGAAGGATTGCTTCGTTTCACGGGGTCCTGCACCGTCGGGCAAATTCAGTTTAAAAAAGTGATTGCGGTTGTAGTGCGCACGAACGAAACGACAACGCACAACTTCGAATGACACCCCGGCCAGGCCGAGCGCGTGCCGTCACAGCGCCGGAACCGCCGAGGTCGAGCCTGCAGAACAGCCGATCGCTGCCATGACAGCGGAATAGTCTCGGGCGCATTCGGACTAGCCTAGTCACGTTGAACCCAGCTCGGACCATCCACCTTTGATCCGGAGCGGATATTTTTGTTACGCTCCATCGATCTCTCAGACGTCGCTCGATCAGAAGGGCGAAGGATCGCTGGAGCGCAACGTGAATTGCGTGCTTCGTTTGATTGTCCTGCTCGGAACACTGTCGCTCGCGAACTGGAACGCGGCCTCCGGGGAAAGCACCTCGATCGTATCGATCCCGACTCCGCGCGGCGTCCAGCAACCCTTCATTCTGATCAAACCCGACCACGCAATCGCATCTGTTATCCTGCTTGCCGGCGGTAACGGTGTTCTCAAGTTAAATCGAGTGCCGCCTCCGCCGGTGGGAGCCAACGATTTCGTATCCGGGAATTTCCTTGTGCGCAGCCGCGAAAAATTCGCAGGGCATGGCTTCATGGTAGCGGCTATCGATGTCCCGTCCGATCAGCCGAAGGGGATGAGCCCGTCTTTCCGAGTCAGCAACGACCATGCGATCGACATAGGTGCAGTTGCCCATTACCTGAAAAGGCAGGCCGATGTCCCCGTGTGGCTGGTCGGCACCAGCGCAGGCACTTGGTCGGCGGCTCGCGCAGCCATCGGCGCCAGCCGCGACGGCATTGCGAGTGGCTCGATCGATGGCTTGGTGCTGACGTCCACTGTGACGCGCATTGCGCCACGCTCGACTTTCGCAACGGTTTTCCCGGAAATTGCCAGGGATTTCCCAAGCGGCGTGATCAGCATGGCGCTGTCCGAGATCACGATGCCCACGCTCATTGTGTCGCATAGCGAGGATGCCTGCGAGCTTACCCCAGCCGTCGACGCGGAGGCGCTCGCAAGGCGCCTGACGCACGCCGCTAAAGTTGAAATCGCTCTGCTCAACGGTGGCGATCCACCGAAATCCGTCCCGTGCGAGGCCTATGCGGCACACGGCTACTACGGCATCGAAACGGAGGCCGTCGACAGGATTGCCGACTTCGTCACGACTAACAGCAAGCGCACGCCGTGATGCGTCTTGGAGCACATTGCCCGGCAGGCGTCGATCGCGCCGCGCCGGTCAGGGTGCCAAAGCCGCACGCCCCCCCCCGCCCATTGCGTCACCCGGCGAGTCCTTTGAGAAATTGCAACTTCCGGCCAATCCGACCTAATCAGGTCGCTTTCTGCGTCCTGTGAAGAGACAGCAGCGTGACATGGTAACGGCGGCGCGCCGGATTCGGCGCTCTCAAAATAGGGCGAGAGTGTGAAGCTGGTTGGAACCGCGCAACACCGAGAAGCGCCATCAAACGGTTCTCATCAAAATGCCGTCACTAGTCTCAGCTAATGTCGAGCCGCACATTCGGCCAAGTCGGTCCGACGCAGCCTCGGATTGGCGAGAGTGCGCACCGGCGGACAGTTCGAGATCCAACTCGCTGACGGAAGAGCAATGACATTGGGACTTGCCTTGCACAAACCGCAGGACCTTTGGGACGCGTCGGGCGGTTCTTGGAACAGCAGCACCGAATTCCCTTTGGGCCGTTCGGGCGCGCAAGGCCTACACACATCCGCCTTGAACAATGCTCTATCACAGAGCGCGCCGCAGCCCATTCCCGTGGTCCTTCCTGCCGAATCCGCCGAAGCCCAGGCGGCGGTAAGCAATTCCGGCGTCGGCGGCGCAGGTTCCGTGGTCGCGGAGACCTCTGGCGGCCTCACTATCAATCTCATTTTCGATGCCGCTGCGATGGTGGCGCCTGCAAGCTTCCGGGCAGGCATCGAGCAGGCAGCCGCGCTTCTGAGTGCGGCCATCTCCGACAAAATAACTCTCAACTTCAACGTCGATTACAGCGGCACCGGCGGGGGCGCCGCGGCGGGCCCTGACGATGGACAGTGGCTCAGTTATTCCGACGTCAGAGCTGACCTCGTAAACAACGCCACACAGGGCGATTCGACGTTCAACGGCTTACCCGGCGGATCGTCGATCCAGAGTCAGTCCTCTGTCGCAGTATGGAACGCCCAGCTCAAGCTTTGGGGAGTGATCGGCGCCAACGACACCACGACCGATGACGGCAGCCTCACCTTTGCCACAGACATCAATAGCAGCCTGCTGGTCGGTGTCGCCCTGCATGAGCTTACCCACGCGATGGGCCGCGTGCCTTACGGGCCACAGCCAGATATCTTCGACTTCTACCGCTTCACGAGCTCTGGCACGCTGCTCTTCTCCAACAACATTCCTGCGCCAGCAGCCTATTTTTCACTGGACGGCGGCACCACAAAACTCGCGGACTATGGCCAAAACTCCGACACCAGCGATTTCCTCAACAGTGGCGTACAGGGGCCCGACGATCCCTTCAACGAGTACTACACCAGCAGCACACTGCAGCAGCTCACCACTGTCGACCTGCAGCAGATGGACGCGCTCGGCTTCCATCTGACGTCCAACACGCCCATTGTGATCTCGGCGTTTGGCTCGACCAGCCTAGCGCAAATCGGAGCCAATTATTTTCTCGAGCCGGTCGGCGGCGGCCCTGGACCGGAGCTCAAATATGGCGGTGCTGCGGTCTACGAGGGTGAGTTTGGCGGCTTTGCGCCAATCGGTGCACAGATCACCGCTAGCGGATACGAGGTTGCCTGGAAGGTTCCCGGCACCGACCAATACTCTGTATGGAATACCGACAACAACGGCAATTACGTATCCGATGCCGTCGGCGTTGTGTCGGGAAACAGCATCGCTCTGGAATCGCTGGAGCCCAGCTTCCATCAGGATCTGAACGGTGACGGTGTGATCGGCATTCCATCCGCAACGCACCCTTTGACTACATCACCGGCTGTTGCTTCGTTGTCCCAATCGACCCTCGATGCCACAACGCTGACCGTGGAACAGCTCACAAGCTTGAGGGCGCAGATAATCGGCTTCACGGGCAACGGAGATCGAGGCTCGGATCAAACCGACCTGCATGGCCTTGACCTCAACTCTCGCCATTCCAACTTTGTATCGTCGTCCGGAACGCTGTTCTCGAGCGACCATACGACCACGGCAGCGAATCACTTGCTTGGTCAGGATGCGCAGGACGGTTTTCATTTCGCAGACGATGGCAATGATGGAACGCTGATTGCCGCCGCGACATCCTCAAGCCAAACCGGAAACCAGGCTTCCAATCCGACGGCCCACGGCTCCTTCGTGTTCGCGCCGGATCTCGGTCAGGTCACCCCCAGCAATTCCGCACCAGCGACCGACACGCTGCATTACAGCAAGACTGTATCGGCGGACGTCGCCACTGTCCCTGCTGCAACCCATGACGACGCGTCTGGGAACGCCTTCATCGCCAGCGCCGCGCACGACACAATCGCCCTCCAGCACGTCACAACCGCACAATCGCAGGCGGATCTGAATGATTTTCATATCGTCTGATCGCGCGTGGCCTGGGCGAGTTCACCGCGGTCCGTATCGTCTTGCGACGTGCGGGGTCGCGGTTGACCGATCTGATGCTATTTCGGCAGGGGCGCAGCCTCAGTTGCGCAATCCGCGTGCATCGCATCTCGCCCCAAACTCGTGACCATCGCAAACGCCACTCCATCGGGTGAGACGGAGGGAATATCGGATCGGTTTTTATTTCTGAATAGCAGAAACGTTCTGCACGAGCGGACTTGCGACATCGGACAAATCAGTGCCGAACGGCGCCCCTTAATCCGCGCGCGCCATTCCAGCGCGCGCCCAGGGCCAACCGAATCTCGCAGCCGCTACTTGCCCTTGAAGTTGGGCGCGCGCTTGTTGAGGAAGGCGTCCATGCCTTCGCGGAAATCCTTGCTCATATAGGCGCGCAGGATCAGGTCTTCGCCTTCCTCACGCGACAGCGTGCGGCGGATGCGACGCACCGCCTCCTTTGTGACTTCGAGCGTGATCGGCGCGTGGCCGGCGACGAGCTTGGCGGTCTCACTGGCGCGGCGCTGCAGCGTCTCGACATCGGGCACGACCTCATTCAGCAGGCCAAGCGCCAGGGCTTCCGGTGCCTCGACGAGACGCGCCTTGAAGATCAGGTCCTTGGTCCGCGCCGGACCGATCAGCGAGACCAGCCGCGAGATGTTGGACATTGAGAGGCAGTTGCCGAGCGTCCGCGCGATCGGGAAGCCGATCCGCGTCGCCTCAGTACCGATGCGGATGTCGCAGCACGCGGCAATGCCGGCGCCGCCGCCGGTGCACGCACCGGCGATCGCGGCGATCACAGGCACGCGGCACTGCTCAAGCGTCCCCAGCACGCGGTCGATCCGCGCCTCGTAATCCAGCGCGTCCTGGGCGGTCTTGAACGCCCGGAACTGCGAGATGTCGGTACCGGAGGCGAACGCCTTGTCGCCGGCGCCGGTCATGATCAGCGCCTTGATCGAATGATCCTGGTTGATGCTCTCGCAGATCGCCGCCATCTGCTCGTACATCGCAAAGGTCAGCGCGTTACGGGCCTGCGGCCGATTGAACGTGATCCGCGCGATCCCGTCCTCGACGGAGTAGATCAGGTCTTCAGACGGAGTGGCGGGCGCGTTCATGTCTCGCTCTTTCTGTTGTTGCAGTTCAATTTCAGGCAACGGCCTTCGAGGTCGGCGCGGCGTTGCGTCCCTTCAGAACGTCCATCGCCGCCAGCACACCGCCGCCGCGATGCGGCACCTTGGCGAGATCGAGACCCATCTCGACGCCCGACAGCGTGCCCATCAGCATCAGGTCGTTGAAGTGGCCGATATGGCCGATGCGGAACACCTTGCCCTTCACCTTGTTCAGGCCGGTGCCGAGCGACATGTCGAAATTGTCCAGCACGACCTTGCGGAAATGGTCGGCGTCATGGCCGTCAGGCACGCGGACCGCAGTCAGCGCCGGCGAATGCGCGCCCTGCTCCTGGCACTGCGTCTCGAGGCCCCAGACCTTGATGGCGGCGCGGGTCGCTTCGCTATGGCGCTTGTGGCGGGCGAAGACGTTCTCGAGCCCCTCTTCCTCGAGCATCTTCACCGCCTCGCGCAGACCGAACAGCAAATTGGTCGCGGGCGTATAGGGCCAGGTGCCGGCCTTGTTGATGTTGATGACCTCTTGCCAATCCCAATAGGAGCGCATCCCCGGATTGGCCTTGGCCACCGCCAGCGCCTTTTCCGACACGGCATTGAAGCCGAGTCCCGGCGGCAGCATCAGGCCCTTCTGAGAACCTGCGATGGAGACGTCGATGCCCCAGGCGTCGTGCTCATATTCGAGCGAGCCGAGGCCGGAGATGGTGTCGACCATCAACAGCGCCGGATGCTTGACGGCGTCCATGATCTTGCGCACGTCGCGCGGATAGGTGACGCAGGCGGTCGAGGTCTCGTTATGGACCATGCAGACCGCCTTGATCTTGTGCGCCTTGTCGGCGGAGAGCCTGGCCTCGATCTGCTCGAGATCGGCGCCGTGACGCCAGTCGCCCGGGATGAAATCGACGTCGAGCTTGAACTTGTCGGCAATGCCGCGCCACAACACGGCGAATTGACCGGTCTCGCACATCAGGACCTTGTCGCCCGGCTGCAGCGTGTTGACGATCGCAGCTTCCCAGGCGCCGGTCCCGGACGAGGGATAGATGATCACGGGCTGCTTGGTGCGGAACACCCGCTGCATCGCGGAAATCACGGCAAAGCCGATCTCGGCAAACTCGGCACCGCGGTGGTCCATGGTCGGCATGTCCATCGCCCGCAGCACCCGATCCGGCACGTTGGTCGGTCCCGGGATCTGCAGAAAATGCCTTCCAGTGTGCACGGTCATGGCGTCCTTCCCGGTCTTGCCTAGGTCTTGGTGAGCCGCTCGCATATCACTATTCGCCGGGTTTGTCCTCCGCCCGGCGAGGGTCCGTCATGCATATCCGGCGGCGCTCCGGCCGGGCCTCAAACCCTCACTCGGCGGCGACCGCCTTCCCCGGTAAGACCAGTCGGTCGGCCTCCTCGAACGGTCGTTCGGGATGCATCAGAAATGCCGAGAAACCGCCGAGCAGCAGCAGCCCCATCGACATCAGGAATGGCAGATACCAGTTTCCGGTGGCGTCGATGACGAAGCCGGCGACCAGCGCCGAGACGATGGCCGCGAGCGCCCGAGCCGGTATTCATGATCCCCGCGGCGGTGCCGGAATGCTTCGCCGCGATGTCCATCGGGATCGACCACATCGGGCCGATCACCAACTCCGCACAGAAGAAGCCGGCCGACAGGCACAGCGCGACCACGGTGATGTCGTGGACGAACAGGATCGGCATCAGCGAGAGGAACGCGCCGGCGAATCCCACGATCGTCACGCTGAGCCGCGCCAGACGGACATTGCCTGATCGTTCCAGGATGCGATCGGAGATGACGCCGCCGATGCTGTCGCCGACAACGCCGGCAAGGAAGACGCCCGATGCGAACAGCGCCGAGTTCTTGAGATCGAGGCTGTAGTTGTTCTTGAAGAACAGCGGCAGCCAGTTGAGATAGAGCCACAGGCTCCAGCCGTAGCAGAAATAGGTCAACGTCACCGGCCACATGCGCTGCAGCAGCGGCCCCCACGGTACCTTCGGCCGCTCGCCCTGCGGGCGCGCCGGTAGCGTCGCGAACTCGGCTGCGGTGATCGAGCGATGGTCCTTCGGCTCGTTGCGGAAGTACCAGACCCAGACGATGCCCCACAGCAGGCTGACGATGCCGAGCACGACGAAAGCGCCGCGCCAGCTCAGCCAGAGGATCAGCAGCGCGACCGCTGGTGGGGTTATCGCGTTACCGAGCCGCGCGAACGAATGCGTTAGCCCCTGCGCGAAGCCTCGCCGGTTCGCCGGCGTCCAGTACTGCATGGCGCGCGTTGCGGTCGGAAAGGTCGCGCCTTCGCCGAACCCCAGCGCAAAACGCGCGATGAACAGCGCGAAGAGGCTGCCGACGAAGCCGGTCATGATGGTGGCCGCGGCCCAGATCATGCCGCACCAGAACAAGGTCTTGCGCGGACCGAAATGATCGCCGACCCAGCCGCCGATCACCTGGAACAACAGGTACGGATAGGCGAAGGCCGAGAACACCAGCCCGAGCTCGGTGTTGGACAGGCCGAGCTCCTTCTGGATCTCGCCGGCCGCGGTGCCGATGTTCACCCGATCGACATAGGTGATGAAATACATCACGCAGAGCATGGCCAGCACGACATGCGTGGCCTTGAATCGAAACTTCATATCCTCCCCTCCGCGCGGTCTCGACGCCGCCGGAGCGATGCGGGACACCGGCAACCGACAGCCCCATCTCCACGCCGGTGAGTGCGCCGAGTAGCGTCAGTTCGTTGCATTCGCCGAGGTGACCGATACGGAACACCTTGCCCGCGACCTTCGACAGGCCGGACCCGAGCGACATGTTGAAATTGTCGAGCACCACCTTGCGGAACTGATCGGCATCGTGGCCGGGCGGCATCAACACCGCGGTCAGCACCGACGAGAACTCCGACGGCTCCTGGCACAGCACCTCGAGCCCCCACTGATTGACCGCGGCACGCGTGGCGGCGGCCAGCCGCCGATGGCGAGCGAACACATTGTCGAGGCCCTCTTCAAGCAGCATCGCAATCGCCTCGCGCAGCCCATAGAGCAGGTTCGTCGCCGGGGTATACGGGAAGAAGCCCTTCGCGTTTGGCTTCAGCATCTCCTCCCAATCGAAATAGGAGCGCGGCATCCGGTTGGTCCGGGACGCAGCGCGCGCCTTGTCCGAGATTGCGTTGAAGCCGAGACCAGGCGGCAGCATAAAACCCTTCTGCGAGCAGCTGACGCTGACATCGACCTTCCACTCGTCGTGTCTGTAATCGACCGAGCCCAGCGAGGAGATGGTGTCGACCATCAGCAGCGCCGGATGGCCGGTGCGGTCGATGGCGGCGCGGATGTCCGCGATGCGGCTTGTCGTGCCGGTGGAGGTCTCGTTGTGCACGACCATCACCGCCTTGATGGCGTGCGCAGTGTCGTCCGCAAGCTTCGCCTCGATCACGGCCGGATCGGCGCCGCGCCGCCAGTCGCCGGGGACGAAATCGACCTCGATGCCGAAGCGGCCGGCCATCTGGCGCCACAGGGTGGCGAAGTGACCGGTCTCGACCATCAGGACCTTGTCGCCCGGCGACAGCGTGTTGACGATCGCCGCTTCCCAGGCGCCGGTCCCCGACGACGGGAAGATCACCACCGGCCCTGCGGTCTGGAAGATCTTCTGGCTGCCCTCGAGCACGGCGCGGCCGAGTTCACCGAACTCCGCGCTGCGGTGGTCGATAACCGGCATGTCCATCGCGCGGAGAACGCGATTCGGGACCGGGCTCGGCCCTGGAATCTGTAGAAAATGGCGTCCCTGATGCATGAGAACCTCCCAATCGCGGCATTTCGGCCTGCTGGAGAACCATTTTGCATTCATTTTTTGTCTTTTCAATCCAATTTTGGTATTCGATTGAAATCGTCGACGCGACTGAATCGGCAAATTATTGTCCTGCATATGAAATCCACGATTCCCGAAGCCGGGGTTCCAATCACCCCACCCGCCGCCGGCAATGGCGGTGACCGCCAGGAGGCCTCACTGCACGGCGAGATCCTGCTGCGGCTTCGCGACTATGTGGCGGAAGGCAACATCCCCGAGGGCGGGCGCGTTCCCGAACGGCAGCTCTGCGAGATGCTCGGAATTTCCAGGACGCCGCTGCGGGAGGCGCTCAAGGTGCTGGCCGCCGAAGGCCTGATCGAGCTGCTCCCCAATCGCGGTGCGCGGGTGCGCCAGCTCAGCCAGCGCGACCTCGAGGAACTGTTCGACGTGATGGCCGGACTGGAGAGCCTTGCCGGACGGCTGGCCTGCGAGGCCATCACCGACGAGGAAATCAGCGCGATCGAGCGGCTACACTACGAGATGTACGGCCACTACCTGCATCGCGACATGCCGAGCTATTTCCAGATCAATCAGCAGATCCACGAGAGCATCGTCGCGGCAGCCCGCAACGAGACGCTGAAGACGACCTACGCCAACTTCGCAGGCCGGATCCGCCGCGTCCGCTACTCCGCCAATTTCGCCCGCAAGCGGCAGCGCTGGGCCGAGGCGATGCGCGAGCACGAGGCGATCCTCGACGCGCTGCGCCGGCGTGCGGCAAGCGAGCTCAGCGACATCCTGTTCCAGCACCTGCGCAACAAGCGAAGCGCTGCGATCGAACATCTGGCCGAAGGACAGGACACCAGGCCGGAGACGACCTCTCAGGGCGGTTAGCCTTGCTCATTATGAATGCATAATGTAACGCTCTAGTTGCAGGAATGCATAATCGACGGCAGCGTGCCACGCCCTGTCGATCACATTGGATCCGGGATGAAGAACGCCTCATCGCTCGAACAGCGCCTGCGGTCGGACACGACCGGCGACGTCTTTTTCGATGCCTTCAACCGCGGCCGCTATGCGACTGACGCCTCATTCTACCAGATCGTGCCGGCAGGCGTGGTGGTGCCCCGCACCGTCGACGAGGCCCTGCGGACGCTCGCGATCGCACGTGACGACGGACGCATCGTCACCCCCAGAGGCGGCGGCACCTCGCAGTGCGGCCAGACCGTCAATGACGGCATCGTGGTCGACCTGTCGAAGCACCTGAACCGGATCCTCTCGCTCGACGTCGAGAACCGCTCCTGCGTGGTCGAGCCCGGCATCGTGCTCGACGATCTCAATCGCCGGCTCAGGAAGCACGGGCTGTGGTTTCCGGTCGACGTCTCCACGGCGTCGCGCGCCACCATCGGCGGCATGGCCGGCAACAATTCCTGCGGCGGGCGTTCGCTGCGCTACGGCACCATGCGCGACAACACGCTGGCGATGGACGCAGCGCTTGCCGACGGCACGCTGCTGCATTTCGGCGAGGTGCCGAGGGACCTTGCCAATGTGAGCGAGCCCGGCGGCGGATTGAAGCTGTTCCGCGAGATGCTAGATCTCGGCGAGCGCGAGGCGGCGGAGATCGCGGACAAATTCCCCAAGGTGCAGCGCCGCGTCGGCGGCTACAATCTCGATGCGCTGGTGCCGCGCAATGCGCCGAACAACCTGGCGCATCTGCTCGTCGGCTCCGAGGGGACGCTCGCCTTCACGACGCAGGTCGAACTCAAGCTGTGGCCGGTGATCCGCAACAAGGCACTCGGCGTCTGCCATTTCGGCAGTTTCTACGAGGCGATGGACGCGGCCCAGCATCTGGTCAAGCTGCGTCCCATTGCCGTGGAGCTGGTCGACCGCACCATGATCGCGCTCGGCCGCGAGATCGTGATGTTCCAGCCGATCATCTCCGCGGCGGTACGCGGCGATCCGGACGCGATCCTGGTGGTCGAGTTCGCCGAAGAAGACCAGGCCGACAATCTCGCCCGCCTCAAGCAACTCGGCGAGCTGATGGGCGACCTCGGCTTCGGATGGGACAGGCCGCAGCGCAAATGGGGCGGTGTGGTCGAGATCGTCGAGCCTGCGCTGCAGGCCGGCATCGCCGATTTCCGCGCGGCCGGCCTCAACGTCATGATGTCGATGAAGCAGGAGGGCAAGCCGGTCTCCTTCGTCGAGGACTGCGCGGTGCCGCTGCCGCATCTCGCCGACTACACCGAGCGGCTCAACGCCATCTTCGCCAGGCACGGCACGCGCGGCACGATGTATGCGCACGCCTCCGAAGGCTGCCTGCATGTGCGCCCGGTGCTCAATCTCAAGCTCGAGAAGGACGTCAGGGCAATGCGCGCCATTGCCGAGGAAACCTTCGCGATGGTGCGCGAATACAAGGGCTCGCATTCCGGCGAGCATGGCGACGGCCTGGTGCGGTCGGAATTCCACGAGGCGATGTTCGGCGCGCGCATCGTGGCCGACTTCCGCGAGGTCAAGCAGCGCTTCGATCCCGGCAATACGCTCAACCCGGGCAAGATCGTCGATCCGCCGAAGATGGACGACCGCTCGCTGTTTCGCTTCTCGCCGGATTATCACGTCGGCGACTTGAAGACGGTGCTCGACTGGTCGGCCTATCCCGGCGCCGGCGGCGGCTTCCAGGGCGCGGTCGAGATGTGCAACAACAACGGCGCCTGCCGCAAGCTCGAAGGCGGCGTGATGTGCCCGTCCTATCGCGCCACCCGCAACGAGAAGGACGTCACCCGCGGCCGCGCCAACACGCTGCGGCTCGCGATCTCCGGCCAACTCGGTCCCGATGCGCTCGCCTCCGACGAGATGATGGAGACGTTGAAACTCTGCGTGTCCTGCAAGGCCTGCCGCCACGAATGCCCGACCGGCGTCGACATGGCCAAGATGAAGATCGAGGTGCTGGCGGCGCGCGCGAGCAAGCACGGCCTGTCGCTGCGCGACCGGCTGGTCGGCTACCTGCCCCGCTACGCGGATCTTGCATCGCGCTTTGCTCCGCTGGCGAACTTGCGAAACCACAGCGCGCTGCTGCGCTCGCTGTTCGAACGATTTGCCGGCATCAGCGCCAAGCGCAGCCTGCCTGCGTTTCGCCGTGACACGTTCCAGCCTGACGCCGAAGTGTTCGGTCCGGCTGACGGCCGCGAGGTCGTCCTGTTCGCCGACACCTTCAACCGCAGCTATGAGCGCGAAAATCTCGACGCCGCAGTCGAGGTGCTGGTCGCCGGCGGATACCGTGTGCATCTGCCGAAGCCGACGGATCGCGCCCGACCGCTCTGCTGCGGCCGGACCTTCCTCTCTGCAGGCCTGGTCGAGCAGGCTCGCGCGGAGCTGGACCGGTTGGTTGCGACCTACGCACCGTTCGCGGCTCGTGGCGTGCCGATTGTCGGGCTCGAGCCGAGCTGCCTTCTGACGTTGCGCGACGAGCTGCTATCGCTGCGCTCGGACGAGGCCGCGAAGACAATCAGCGCCCACGCCCTGCTGTTCGAGGAATTCCTGGTGCGCGAAGCCGAGGCAGGGCGCCTCG
The DNA here is from genome assembly GCF_001542415.1 of Bradyrhizobium macuxiense. GTDB lineage: Bacteria > Pseudomonadota > Alphaproteobacteria > Rhizobiales > Xanthobacteraceae > Bradyrhizobium > Bradyrhizobium macuxiense. The sequence continues at coordinate 22,479 of NZ_LNCU01000130.1, read as the reverse complement.
CGCTGCGGCTCGCACCGGTCGCCGAAAAGGCCGTCGTCCACGGTCATTGCCACCAGAAGTCCTTCGGCGCGTTCAAGCCGGTGGAGAAGGTGCTGCGCCTCGTGCCCGGCCTGCACGTCGAAACCATCGAGTCGAGCTGCTGCGGCATGGCCGGCGCGTTCGGCTATGGCGCGGACACCTATCAGGCCTCGATGGAGATTGCCGAACTATCGCTGCTGCCTGCGGTACGGAGGGCTGATCAGGGCACATTGATCGTGGCAGACGGAACCTCGTGCCGGCACCAGATCAAGGACGGCAACGGACGCACTGCGATTCACGTCGCCAGAGTCTTGGCGATGAGCCTCAATTGTGCGAAGTCCACCCCCAACAAATTATCGCCGACAAAGGAACAGGCCCATGGCTGAGCTCACCCTCGACGTCGCCCGCAAGATTCTGGATGCCGCCCTGGCCCAGGGCATCGAGAAGAAACTCAAGCCTCTTGTCGTCACCATCCTCGACGCCCGCGGCGCCGTGAAGGTGACCGCCGCGCAGGATGGCACCAGCCTGATGCGGGCCGAGATCGCTCACGGCAAGGCCTATGGTGCACTGGCGATGGGAATGGGATCGCGGGCGCTGTTTCAGCGCGCGCAGGAGCAGGCGTATTTCATCGATTCCGTGAACACGCTGGCGCAGGGCCGGCTGGTGCCGGTCCCCGGCGGCGTGCTGATCCTTGACGGTAATACCCTGCTCGGCGCCGCCGGCGTCAGCGGCGACACGTCAGACAATGATGAGATCTGCGCGGTCGCGGGTATCGAAGCCGCCGGGCTGAAGGCGAATGCGGGCTAAAGTCAGCCGCGCCCGCGCGTTCCTAAGATTAGTTTTTGGCAGCGGTACTCAGGTTGAAAGCGGCGCTGATTGGAAGCGTTGTAACCATATCGGAGGTTCGAGCCTCTGGTCGGTGACATCCCTAAACTTACTATTTTCTAGAATCTCGGCTTCTGATCGACAGACAGTCTTAACTGCGGACGTGGCGCCTCGATAGTTCGCCCGAGCCTCCGTTCGTGCGCGATCCGTCGCCGACGACGCCTATCGCGGATTAGATTCAAATGCCGAAGGCGCAACACCCGATCCTTGCGGGTCGGGGACGTCGTCCCGGTGGTTGCGGGGGCGGGCACCGCTCGCTCCCTTCCGTTGGTTGAAAGAGCGATTTCTGGACTGGCGGCATAGCGCGACCGTTACCCTCCGAAGGCAAGGTCACACGTTCGAATCGTGTCGGGTGCGCCACTTGCGAACAAGCCTTGGCATTCCGGACGGAGTGCGCCGTGCCCATCACCGACCGTTCGAGAGACCGATTTTCGGCCTACAATCCGGATTTCCGCATCGTCCACATCACCCTGATCGAATGACGGAGCAAATATGCGCGCCGTCACTCTTCCGGCCAAACGGCGGAAGGACGCGATGATTGACCTGCTGTCCCGTATGCCCGAGACGTACCGAATTCGCTCGAGTCGTAAGTAGGCGATCTGGATGGTTCGCCGGCCCTGACGATGACTCTCCGTGATTCGAGAGATGCGGAATACTCGCCGACCTACACTGTGTGTCTATGCGTGGAGTCTTGTGGTCGCTGTCTTAACGTGCGCCAACGAGAAAGCCCCCGGCGGGCATGCCAGGGGCTTTCTCGGAGGTTCATAGTTGTCGCGAGTTGCCTCTTTGCCTCCTGCTTCTAGAAGCTTTGATGCGGATTACCAGTTGCGCTGAGCGCGGAGGAGCATGGTGTAGGTGTTCTGGTCCTTCAGCTCGTAGACGGCAGCCGGCTTGCCGATCGTGGAGCTGCCGGGGAAGGTCACCGTGCCAGCGAAATTCTGGTCCAGGTGGGTGTAGGTGAAGTCCGCCGAGAAGGTCAGGTTCTTCACCGGGGTCCACTGGGTCTGCGTTCCGAGCTGCGCGATGTTGTAGTCGGGGTTGCAGGAGGTCAGGCTGGAACCGGGGCCAAAGAAGTTGCTGAGCGAACCACCGACACCGTTGCCGGCCGGGCCGCAGAGGAAGCCCTTTGCCGTGCTGTTGTAGTTAACCTGAGCCCAGGCACCGTAGATACTGGTGTTCCAGTTCGGGCTCCAGTTGTGGACGTACGCACCGCGGACGCCCCAGGTCTTGATCGTCTGCTGCTGCCCACCAGTGATGAACACGGTGTCCGGCGCAATGCCGAAGCCGATGCTCTGGTAGGCACCCGGAACGTTGGTGCTACCGAAAATGGTGTTTGCTCCGGCTTGAGCCGCCAGCTCCTGGATGTTGTAACGGGTCGCACCATTAGTGTAGACACCCTGCAAGTTGATGGTGTCGCCGGGTCCAGTCGGGATGTTCTTGATCGACAAGGCTAACTGACCGGCCCAGCCCCATTTATCGTCCGGATGACCGGTCAACTCGGTGCCGCCGTAATAGGCTGCGTGGTTGTCATGCGCCGCGAACGACGCCTGGAACAGACCCCAGGCCTGGTCGAGACGCAGCATCACGACGAGGTCCGGAGCAATCGTGCCGGCGTAGTCGCTAATGCCGAACACGTTGGTGTTGCCGGGAACGCCGAAGTTGACGGGAGCGCCGAGGTTGACGACGCCAGCCTGATTGTAAGCAGTCTGATCCTGAGCCGACAGAGACACCGACACGCCATTGCCGAACTGCGCGGTGTAGGTGAACTGGTTCACACCGGTGCTCGTGCCGCCGCCGCCGACGAGACCGTCGAAGTTGTTGCCGGGATAGCCGGTCCAGGGAGCGCTGAACTGCGAAATGGCTTTACCGATGGTGAAGCCAGCGAACTGGATGAAGGCGTAGTACACGCCCAGCGTACCAGCAGCCACCGCACCGCCGCTGGCGTTGTTCGGAGCCGAAGCGGTGCCGATCGGCGAGTAGACGGTCGTGCCGTTGCCCTGCCCGGCGTAGCTGTCCGTCGTCCAGGAGAAAGTTGAATTAAGGTAGGTGCGGACCACGCCGTACTCGGTCGCGGTGCGCGTATCGATGTTCAGGCCCTCACGGGAGCGCCAGGTGTAGCCGTTGGTGAAACGGTTGTTCGCGCCGCCAGCGCCCGCAGTATTTCCGGTAGCATCCGCGTTGGTGTTTGCCAGCACGTCGACGCGCAGGTAGCCGCTCAGCTTGATACACGTGTCCGTGCCCGGGATGTAATAGAATCCTGGACCATACAAGGAGCACACCTTCACGTACTCGACCGCTTTGGCCTTGACGGGGAGATCGGCTGCCTGAGCTCCGCTGGCCGCGAGAAGTGTCGCCGCCGAGCCGAGTATAAGGCTCTTAGTCATCTTCATGTTGAACCTCCAAGTTGCTGAAACGCTGGGAGGGTTCCGGATCCGCCGGGTACGAAGCGCCCTCAGGTTGGTTCCCTTGTCCCTAAACCCGCTTGGTCTTTCGCGCCTTCGGGCACACGCGCCTGAAGCGCGAGGCACATAAGCGAGCCACTTTTACGGGACGACCTCGGGAGCCCCCTCCGCCGCAGAGCAATTGTGGGGAAGACGCAACCCATCTGAAAAGCATATATTTTAGCTGTTTATCATCTAAAATCGGCATGGGCTGCCACAGCGGGAAACTGATCGGCTCAGGTCGGTTTCGCTACTTCGTCAGTATCAGTACAGCGGCCGCTGCCTTTGGCACGTCGCACAGTCAGCGGTTAGCCGCCAGGTGCTCCGTTTGGAGGAGGAGGGGTGTGCTGTTTCAGCGCAGCGTCATCAGTGTAAGGCTGACGGAGGGCGGCTGCTCCCTGAACAGACGCGCTTTCGGTTGACGACGATATGCCGCTTGTAAATGTTAGCGAGCCCCATTGAATCACTCGGAACGGTTATTTGATAGGCTAACATTTGCAGCCGCAGCGGCCGTAGATTGGCAAGGCCGCCGCACAGGGGCATCGACTAATCAAAGGTCTCCTGGTTGGGCAATTCGTCAAGCAGCGCGAATATCGCACTCCTGGCTGTCATTCAAACTGCAATGTTACTGCCCCCTAAGCCGGGGGATCTGCGTTCAAAATCTTACATGCCGAATGACACTATCCGGTTCGGACCCAAAGCGAATCGGCGGGAATAATCGGAACCGAACATCAGCAAAGCGCCATGCATTCAGGAACCGTTCGCCTCGGCCTCGAATGCGACGCACTCAGGCCGGCGAGGTCCCTCCACCAAGCCGACTCATGTTGCGCCGCTGATCGCGCGCGGAGCGTGCCGCTCGGTTGGTCGACACGGACCTCGCTCAGACTTCGCAATGCCGGTAGCCACGAGCGTTGCAGGCATGCGCTGCTTCTGCTCGTAGTCGCGCACCACGCATCACTCGTCGCCGTGCCATAGCCCCGGTAGAGCGCTCCGCCAAGCGGATCAAGGGGCTGCCGCACCGCCGAGCGAGCGCATGCGTCGCTCTAGCACGGCCAGCACCGGCGCCAGCAGCAGCACCAGCAGCATCGGCGCCGCTGCGGCGCACATGGCGACCTTCAGGCCCATCTGATGCGCCAGCAGCGCCGCTCCAATAAGTGGTGCCGCGCTGCTGCCGAGGCGCGAGACGGCGCCCTTCCAGCCGACCGCGGCGCTGCGCAGCGCGGCCGGATAGACGATCGGAGTCAGGATATTGAGCGACTGGTAGGTGCCAAGAGTGAAGAAGCCGGCACAAACGATTGCGCCCACGAAGCCCGCGCTGCCGAAGGGAAAGAACGCAAGCCCGACCAGCGACAGCGTGTCCAGCAGCGCATACATGACTATCACCCGGTAGCGCCCGAAGCGATCCATAATTAAGCCGGTCGACAGACCGGCGACGATGGAAGTCACGCCAGCGACCGCGGCGTAGGCCGCGTAGCTCGCCACCGGGATGCCTTCGAACTCATGGAAGAAGGTCACACTGAGGCCGAACAGGTTCACGCTGATCTGGCCGCAGATGCAGGTGAACCAGAGCACCAGCGTGAAGGCGGCGCGGTGGCTGCCGAAGATCTCGATGATCGAGATACCGGTGCGGAGCCGATGGACCGGTTCGTTGAATCGGGAGTTGGACGCCAGCACGATGCCCAGCTTGCGCAGCGCATCTAGGATGTCAGCCGAAGGGGCGGAGGTGCGGGCCAAGTGCAGCGGTGATTCGGGTATCAGGAGCAGGATCGGCACGATCATCAGGAGCGGTGCCAGTGCGCCGACCACATACATACCTTGCCAACCGATGCGATTGAGCGAAACTGCCACGAGAGCACTGGCGGCCACCGCGCCCACGCCGATGCCGGCGTAGACGACGCCGACCATCGTCGAGCGGTGCTTGATGGACGAAATGTCGGCTATCAAACTGGCGGTCGTCGGCAGCAGGCCGCCGGCCACCGCCCCGGCGATGAACCGGGTCACCGCGAAGCCTGTCACCGAGGTGGCGAACACGCTTTGCAACGTGGCGACCGAGAACAGCGCCAGCAGCACGATCAGCATTCGCTTGCGACCGAAGTGATCGGCCAGCGGCGACAGCAGCAGCCCGCCGATCGCCTGACCGATAGGTTGCGCCGCGAAGGCTCCGGTGAGGCTGGCGGTGGCCACGCCGAGCGCGGAAGCGATCGCGGGCAAAATCTGCCCGGTCACCGCAAGGTCGTAGCCGTCGATCAGCATTACGAGAAACAGCGACGCTACTGTGATGACGTGGCCGCGCCGCACCGGGGATATGTCGAGCAGCGCACCGAGGTCGATCTTGTCGCTGCCCGTGCCCCCGTCCGGATTCGCGGCAGCGGGGGCGGCCACTGCCGGCGTGCCCGCTGCGGAAGGCGCGCACGCATCGGTCACTTGTTCGTTCATCGCGAGCCTCACTCAGCGTCCTCCCTCGTTTTGACCCGTTTATCCACTCGCTGACCCAAAGGCAGAAGTCTTATTGCGGATCTGTTCTTCGTTGTTACCTTCTTCGCCGCACGGGGACTTCCAGCACGGTGACAACTCAAGCATTCTCGGAAGGAATGATGGGAAGGAGGATGAAGGGTTCAGTCCCCTCGTCGAAATGTAGTGTGTTCTCCCCACCAAAAATTTCCGGCGGTCGATCTCGCGGCTCTGCATGGCGGAACGGGCCGACCCCCGTCATCGGGTAAGGTTGATCAGTGAAACCCGCGTCGCCCAGACCGTGATCGTAGTCACAGCCGCGAATGTTCAGTGCCAGCGTATAGCCGGGAGGCACCACGATGCAGGTCGGCAAGATCTCGATGTCCAACACGACGGGCTCACCCGGCACGAGCGGCTGCAGCTCGTCGTGCGTGTGGTACGGACGGTACGGAAGTGACTTGGCCTCGTCCAACTTGCGATGCGAGGCACGCAGCCAGCCCAACGCGATCGGGACGCGCGGATCGTTGGAGCCGATGAACAAGACCTCTTTGCCGTCTGGCGCAAACAGCCTCAACGCCAGAAAGATGTCAGCATCGACAGTACGAGACGACACCACCAGCCTAGCAGCCACGGGGCCAGTGATCTCCATCTCCTCGGCGGCCGGCGGCATGGTGAACGTGATTCCGTCACCCATGGTGCTGTAGGAGATGTTGGCGCCGGTGCTCGACGTGGTGCTGAGGGTACGCGTGGAGGGATTCAGATAGTACTTGGTCCATTGCGTGCGCGCGAGCGGCCATTCCTGCTCGTCGCGGATCGTGAAATGCTCCCCTGGCCGACGAATCTGCAACTGCACCGGCGGCTGCCGATCCCAGCCAGTGTCCTTGCCCTGCAGGAAGTGCCCGAGGAAGCGCTTCTGCAGCGCAACGCCTTCGGCGCGGTAGAAAGGGCTGAAATGACTGTCGCCATGCACTTCGAGCCACTTCTGGCTCGAGCCGGCCGCGAGATAGCCTTCGAAGTTTCCGCGCGGGTGAACACCCATGCCGCCCCAATTCGCGGCTGACAGCAACGGCACCTGGATGCGGCTGACGTCGGGCCTGCGCCTGGCATAGAATTCGTCGTCCAGCGGATGGTCCAGAGCCACGTTCGACATTGGTTCGGCACGATTCGCCGCGAGTTCCTCGTCCGATAGCGTTTCCGGCCCGCTGACCAGTTCGCCGTTATTCGGATTGCGCGTTCCACGCTCGCCGTACCCGTGCTGAATCCGCAGCACCTGGCGACCGAACCAGCCGGCGCCGAACTGCGAATAGATCCCCCCGTGCCGCGCGGCGTCCCGGTAGCGGTCCACGAAACCTTCCCAGACGCAGATGGCTGCCAAGTGCGGAGGCCGCAGGGCGGCGACGTACCATTGATTGGTCGCGTAGTACGAGATGCCGTTCATCCCGATCTTGCCGTTGCTCCAGGGCTGTGCCGCCGCCCATTCAATACATTCATACAAGTCCCGCGTTTCCTGCTCCGAAGTCGGGTCGAGCACGCCAGGCGAGCGGCCTGCACCGCGACTGTCGACGCGGATGCAGACAAAATCGTCCGGCACCCACTTCTCAGGGTCGACGACTTCCCAGTTCATGTATTTGTTCGACGAGCCTTCCGCGATGTCAGGATAGGCCCGAACCATGCGGTCATACGCACTTTTGTAGCCCACTTGCATTGGCACGCCCTTGCCATATGCCCCATAGGAAATCAGGGCAGCATAGCGGCCCGGCGCCTGCGGGAGAAAGACGTCCGCTCGTAGGACGACGCCGTCGCTCATCGGAATCGGCGCGTCCCACAGGATGCGCATGCCATCAGTGTATACGGCCCCCGGAGTGTCGCCAGACAGCGCGGTGTTGGCGGCGACGTGGTTCGACTTCACGCGATTCATTTCCATCGTTCCTTCGAATAGTTAACTTGCCTGGATTGCTAGCGGCGGCACGTCCTACTGGGGTTACGACACTCAGGTCCAATCAGCGGCCACTTCACGCATCAGGGCATGGAGCCGGCTCTGTCCCTCGAAGCCAATGCCGGGCCGCTGGGGAGCGGGCATCCATCCACCGGATACGTTACAATCATCCGCGTAGCCGCCGAATGCGCCGAAAAATCCGGGATAGGCTTCACAACCGCCGAGCCCCAGACCGGCCACGAGGGCGAGAGACATTTGATTGCCGCCGTGCGGAAAGTGCCTGCTGTAGTCCCAGCCGTCCGCTGCAAGCTCTTTGACGAGGTCCGCATAGGTGCCGATGCCATATATCTGCGGCGGATCCATCTGCAGATAGTCGCGGCCCTTGCGCCACCCACCAAATCGCACCTGGTTCCAAACGTCCTGGGAGCTGAAAAGGTTTTCGCCGGTGGCGAGTGCTTCCGAGTAAGCCTCGGCAACCGCGGCCGAAGCTTCGAAGTCGTTCGGATGGCACGGCTCCTCGAACCAACGCAGTTTGAAAGGAGCGAGTGCGCGGGCATAGTCCAACGCCTCTTTGGTGGAGAAACGTCCGTTGGCATCGACAGAGAGTTGCCGTGGATCGCCGAGGAGCTTTAATGCCTCCTCGATACGGCCAACGTCTTCCGCCAAGGATAGGCCGCCGACTTTGATCTTCATGTGCGTGTAGCCGGCGTCCAGATGGCGCTGAAGTTCATCGGTAACGTCACCAGGCTTGCTGTCTGGTCGATACCACCCACCACCGACGTAACAGGGCACCCTTGCTTCCATCGGGCGTTGCCGCCACGATTGCGATACAAGCTCAGCCAGGGGAAGACGCCGAGCCTTAGCCACGGCGTCCCATAAGGCGGTCTCGATCGTACCGACCGGCACCGACCGCGCGGCGTCGCCGCCCGGCTTCTCGCCGACGAGCATGCATTGCACTGCCTTGGCCGGACAGAGAAAGCCGTCTCGATTCAGCAAAGCTTCCGGGGACGATTGCATCAGCCTTGGGATGAACCGGGTCCGCATCGGCTCACCACATGCGTAGCGGCCGATGGAGTTGAAGGCGTACCCGATGACTGGCGCACCCTCGACGGTCCGATCGGTCAGCACAGCGACAACCGAGACTGTCATCTCTGCGAAAGAGAAGACCGAATTTCGTAGGTCACTGCGCATTGGCAGCGCCGCCTCCCGTACGTCCAGGACGCGCATGTCTAGATCATCTCCAATGGTTTTTCACGGCTCTAGGAGGCTTCGAACTCATTCAGCTACCAAGAGTTGGCGATTTGTCTCGGGCTCATCGTTTCGCCAACCAGTACTCCGGCGGCTTCGAATCGCGCGGCCATTGCTTCAGCACCGCTGATCTGGGTGAAGGCCATGTCCAGCCAATGTACGATGAGCGTAAGCGTGCCCGTGGCTACGCAAATCATCCGTTTCCTCCAGTGCGGTGTTGAGCCGCGCATATTCTTGTGTCGATGGCGGCGCGGGGATAAACCCCAGTTCAGTCCGACAAGTCCGCCGCAACCACGTTCCGCAGGACGCCGAGGCGCTCGACCTCGCACTCGACGACATCTCCCGGCTTCAGCCAGACTCCGTCGCCGAGACCGCCGCCTGCAGGCGTTCCGGTCGCAATCACATCGCCGGGCCATAGGGTCATGCCCTTCGACACTTCCGCAATGAGCGCCGGCACTTTGTGGATCATGTCCGACGAGTTCGCATCCTGACGGACCTTGCCGTTGACGCGACACTGTTTGCGCAACGGATACGGCGCCGGCAATTCATCGGTGAGCACCAGCACGGGACCCATTGGGCAGGCGGCATCGAGACCTTTGGCCTGAGTCCAGTTCTTTCCGTACGAAGTATTGAGGTCGGGATATCCGTCATTCATTTGGAAGTCCCGATAGCTGACGTCGTTCAGCACCATGTAGCCCGCCACATGGTCGAACGCGTTTTCGGCGTCAATGCTCCGGCCAACGCGACCGATCATGATGCCGATCTCCACCTCGTGATCGAGCTTGTTCGACGCGCGGTGCGCGACGATCGTGTCGCCCGGATTGGCCACGCTGCTGGACGGCTTCTGGAAGAAAAACGGTTTGGCCGGAACCTTGACCTTCGCTTCCTTGTCGTGACCGTAATAGTTGACGACATGCGCTAAGATCTTGGACCCGGCTTCGAACGGTGCGAGCAGTCGCAACGATGCCATTTCCAGCGCTGGTAACTGGCTTCGGCGAGCGATGGTAGAAGTCACGTCACGGAGTGCGACCCCACCCGCGAGGAAAAGGCGCAAATCCGTAGCCGCAGGAACGAACCAGTCGAGACGCTGTTCTTGTGCCGCAGCTACCAGATCAATCACCTTTCCATCGGCAACGACGAGACCAAGGCGAGGGCCGAGAGGAGAGAGAAACCGGGCGATACGCATGTCTGATATCAAATCTCAGGTTGTGAGAGTGATTGTGAGAACACGCGCTACATCTGAAAAGCATATATTTCAGATGCTATTCATCTAAATCAGGCATGGGGGCATGGACCACTGCAAACTGGTGAACCGTTGGCTGCTCTACTTCGTCTTCGTCGCAGACAGCGGCGTAGCAGCAGGAACGAACCCGTTGAAACGTTGCTCTTGGCCGCAGTTACCAAACGCATCACCTGACCGCCGGCAACTACGAGACCGAGGCGAAGGCCGCAGAGGGAGAGAAAGCGGGCTAGGCACATGTTCTCACCCAGTCCGCGCTAGGCCGTAGATCATCAAGCATGAACGGTCTTCACGCTGGGATGGACGCCGTGGCTCCTCCCTACCAGCCTTTTCGCGAGTTGGTCTTGCGAGGGCAGCTTGCGCCGGGGCACGCGTCTTCCCGCCTCGCGCGATGGCGGGCGAAGCGTCAGGCACGCTCAAGCGCGCACCGGCCACAACACTAATGAAGGCGTGACCGGCAACAAGAACTGATGTCGAGAGCGCTATAGCCGGTAGACGCACTGCGCAGTACCGTAGAACATCGCGTGCTGCTCATCTGCAGCGTAGCGCTTCGCTATCTTCTTCATCGCGTTCCAGTACACCGAGTACGGCAACGACCGGCGATCAACCGGGAAGTTGCTCTCGAACATGCAGCGCGACGGGCCAAAGCACTCGATTGCATGGTGGTAGTAGCGCGCCTGCTCCTTGACGAGTTCATCGGAGCTGGCCGGCACCTCGCGCTTGTCCCAGCCGAACCCGTTGTCCGGCATCGCGAGACCGCCGATCTTGGCGACGACGTTCGGAAGCTTGGCGATCTCGGCGATGTCACGCTTCCACTGTTCGAAGATCGCTTCGCGCTGTGTCGCGTAGGGGCCAACGCCGAGCGGGGTGCCGAAGTGGTCGAGCACCATCGTCGTGCCAGGCACGGCGCGCGCCAGTTCGGCGAAGTCCGGGTTTTGGTGGTGGTAGTGCCAGGTGTCGTAGCTCAGCCCAAGTTCACCGAGTATCGCCACACCCGACCGGAAGGCGTCATCGGCATATAGCCCGGCAGGCGCACGCGGCCGGATGATGAGGAAGTCGGCGTTCGCTTCAAACGCGCCGGCTTGCCGGATGCCGCGGAACAGACCGCCGCCGGCCTCCTCATGCGCTTTCAGCACGGACCTGAGCTCGTTCTTCGGCGCGCGTAGGTCTACGTAACTGACGATTGCCGAGATGACGGCGCCGCCGCCCTCGCGGCTGGCTCGCGCGATGCGAGCCACGAATTCGGTCTCGCCGACCGGCCGCATTGCCTCTGGACCGTTGTCGCGATAGGAGGCTCGGGTTTCGACGAACACCGTCTTCTCGATGTTGTGGCCTGATTGCGTGTCACCCCACAGATCGGCCAGCAGGTAGCGCGGCCGGAGGGCAGTCGACGGCCACAGGTGGTGGTGGGGATCGATGATCGGGCGGTCGGGATCGATCGGCGATTCGTCGGCCAGCGCCAGCCACGCTTTCGATCCCACTTCAGGACGGGTCTCGCTCATGGCGTCGCTTCCTTGTGTTGCTTCAATGTCGTGATCACCGCGTCGCAGATCTCGCCGACCGGCGTTCGCGGAAATTCGTGCCGGCCGCCATCGTCACGTTTGGTGCATCAATGGACCGGCTAGAATCATGCGCCCCACGCTAAGCATCACCCCGCTCCCCGTCGCATCAGGGATCGACCTGTCGATCTCAAGGGCACTTACCGCACTTGAATGACTTCAACGTGCGTCGAAGTCGAGAGCCCGTTGGTGCTCATTGAGCCGCGGGCTTTTCTGGGTCGCCGGTAAGGCTCAGAAGATATCTGGCTCGCCCGCCGGACTACCCTCAGCGGTCAGCAGGAAGTCCAGGTCGCATCCTTGGTCGGCCTGCAGGATGTGCTCGACGAACATGCGCCCATAGCCCCGTTCGAATCGCTGCGGGGGCGAGACCCACCGCGCGCGGCGCCGCGCGAGTTCTTCGTCGCTGACCTCCACGGCGATGCTGCGGCGGGCCACGTCCACCGACACTATGTCGCCCGTGCGCAACAAGGCCAGGTTTCCCCCCACGTGCGATTCCGGGGCCACATGCAGCACGCAGGCGCCGTAACTGGTGCCGCTCATACGCGCATCGCTGATCCGCAGCATGTCACGCACCCCCTGCTTGAGAAGTTTGGTGGGGATGGGAATCATGCCCCACTCGGGCATACCCGGGGCTCCCTTGGGACCGACATTGCGCAGGACGATGACGTGATCCGCCGTCAGCGTTGTTTCCTCGTTGTCCAGCTCCTTCTTAAGGCTGGGATAGTCATCGAACACAACGGCGGGCCCGCGGTATTGCAGGAATTTGGAGTCCATAGCGCTAGGTTTGATAACACACCCATCGGGGGCCAAATTGCCACGCAGCACGGCAAGCGAGCCCTCGGCGTAGACCGGGTTGTCGAGGGCGCGGATCACGTCGTCGTTGTAGACCTCTGCGCCGGCGATATTTTCGGCCAGAGTCTTGCCGGAGACGGTCATCTGGTCCAGGTGCAGGTGGTGCTCCAGGCGCTTCATCAGCGCAGGCAGACCGCCAGCGTAGTAGAGGTCCTCCATCAGGTAGGCACTGGTGCCGTTGGGTCGGATGTTGGCGATGACCGGCACTTCCCGGCTGATGCGGTCGAATTCTTCCAGCCCGATCGCGTGGCCGGCCCGGCGGGCTTGGGCAATGACGTGCACGATAGCGTTGGTCGAACATCCCATGGCCATGGCCACAGTGATGGCGTTGAGAAAGGCCTGCCGGGTTTGGATCGTAGCCGGCCGCACATCGCCGTGCACCATCTCCACGATGCGGCGCCCGGCCTCGGCGGACATGCGCTGGTGACTAGCATCCACTGCCGGTATGGAGGACGCGCCCGGCAGCGCCATTCCCAGCGCCTCGGCGATGGCCGCCATGGTGCTGGCTGTACCCATGGTCATGCAGGTACCAGGGCCGCGCGCGATGCCACTCATGATGCCGCCCCATTGCTCCTCGGTGATAAGGCCGGCGCGCCGGTCGTCCCAGTACTTGAAGCCGTCAGAGCCAGACCCTAGCGTCTTACCGCGGGAGTTGCCGCGCAGCATGGGGCCGGCCGGCAGGAAGATGGCCGGCACGCCAGCGCTGGTGGCACCCAAAAGCATGGCCGGGCCGGTCTTGTCGCAGCCGCCCATGAGCACCACGCCGTCCACCGGGTAGCAGCGGATCATCTCCTCCACCTCCATGGCCAGCATGTTGCGATAGAGCAAGGCCGATGGCTTAACGAGGGAATCATTGAGCGAGATCGTGGGCATCTCTAGCGGGAAGCCGCCGGTCTGCAACACGCCGCGCTTCACGTCGTCGACTCGCTGCCGAAAATGCATGTGGCAGGGGTTGAACTCCGACCAGCTATTGAGGATGGCGATGACCGGCTTGCCTTCCCAGTCCTTGCGGTCGTAGCCCATCTGCATAATCCGGCTGCCGTGCATATGGCTGCGGAAGTCCCGGCGAGCGAGCCAGCGCTGGCTGCGAAGTTTGTCGAGGTCGGCCATGGTGGAATCTTTGTCCCCTTCTTCGAATGGATCGCGGTTAGCTGTGGCAATGCGACCGTTACTCCTGCAAAGCGACACAGCATCCACGGCGTCCGCAGCGGTGGTTGCATGACGCGTGCAACATTTGTCCCGCCAGCAGTGCAAGGGCACTGCCACGCAGGGGTGCACTTCTTCGGTTCAATGCATGGATCAGGGCAGGCTCTTCAGACCTGGCCGGGGATGATGGGCAGTAGGAGGAAGGGTTCCCGACCTTCCTCGAAGTGAAGGGTGTTTTCGCCGTTGAACACCGCTGGCGGCCTGTCCTGCGGATCCCTATGGGTGAAGGGTCCAACGCCGGTCATGCGGTAGGGGGCATCCTTGAGACCCGGATCGCCCAGATCGTGGTCATAGTCACAGCCGCGAATGTTCAGTGCCAGCCTGTAGCCGGGCGGCACCACGATGCAGGTCGGTACGATCTCGATGTCGAGCAGCACCGGTTCGCCCGGGACCAACGGCTGGAGCTCGTCGTGCGTGTGATAGGGGCGGTACGGGAGCGACTTGGCTGGGTCGATCTTGCGGTGCGAGGCGCGAAGCCAGCCCAACCCAATCGGAACGCGGGGGTCATTGGAGCCGACGAACAGGACCTCCTTGCCATCCGGATCGAACAGGCGCAGCGCTAGGAAGATGTCGGCATCCGTCGTGCGAGAGGACACCATTAGTCGGGCCGCGACTGGGCCGGTGATCTCCAGCTCTTCCGAAGCCGGTGGCAGGGTGAACATGATCCCGTCGTCCGTGGCACTGTAGGAGATGCTGGCGCCGGTGCTTGGCGTGGCGCTCAGGGAGCGGTTGGCGGGATCAAGGTAGTACTTAGTCCATCTTGTTCGGGCGAGCGGCCACTCCTGCTCATCACGAATTGTGAAGTGCTCCCCCGGGCGTCGGATGTGCAACTGCACCGGCGGCTGGCGATCCCAACCCGTGTCTTTGCCTTGGAGGAAATGCGCCAAAAACCGCTTTTGCAGTTCGACGCCCGACTTACGGTAGAAAGGGGTGAAATGGGAATCACCGTGGACTTCGAGCCATTTCTGGGCGGAACCTGCGCCGAGATAGCCCTCGAAGTTACCCCGCGTGTGCAGACCCATGCCGCCCCAGTTTGAGGCCGACAGCAGAGGCACCTCTATACGGCTGACGTCGGGAGTCCGTTCCCGGTAATAGTCGTCGATCAAGGGGCGGTCGAGTACCTCATTGGAGGCAAGGGTCAAGCGGTTCTTTGCAAGCTCCTCGTCGCTCAGCGTTTCCGGGCCCGCAACGAGCTCACCTGTGTTCGGGTTGCGGTGGCCGCGCTCGCCATATCCGTGCTGCAGCGGCGCCACTTGCCGGCGATACCAGTCCGCGCTGAACTCCATGTAGATGCCGCCCTGCCGGGTCGAGTCGCGGTAGCGATCCATAGCCCCTTCCCACACGCAGATGGCAGCAAGGTGCGGAGGCCGCAAGGTGGCTACGCGCCATTGGGTAGTCGCATAGTAGGAGATGCCATTGAGCCCGATCTTTCCATTGCTCCAGGGCTGGGCCGCAGCCCACTCGATGCATTCGTAGAAATCCTGTATTTCCCGCGACGATAGCGTGTCGAGCACACCATGAGATCGCCCCGCCCCGCGGCTGTCTACTCTGACGCAGACGAAGCCATCAGGCACCCACTTCTCAGGGTCCACCACCTCCCAGCTTTGGTACTTGCCAGACGAGCCCTCCACGATGTCCGGTGCGGCCGCGACCATGCGTGACCACTGGCTCTTGTAGCCGACCTGGAGCGGCAGCCCCTTGCCGTACGGTCCATAGGACATGATGGCGCCATAGCGGCCGGTCGCCTCGGGCAGGAATATATCGGCGCGCAGCACGACCCCGTCGCTCATGGTAATCGGCGCGTCCCAGAGGATACGCATGCCGTCCGCGTGTACCGCCATAGCTTCTTCGTGAGCGCGGGATTCTGTCGCCATCTTTTTTGATCTCCAGTTGCTATCAATAGTTGGATTTGACGTGGGATGTTCGAGCACCCACGGTTTGCGTCGGCGGATACGGCGGATTGTGGCTTTCGAGGCCGATGCCCGGCTCGTGCGGTACTCCGACATGGCCGTCTGAGACCACCTTGCCGCCGGCAAAGCCGCCGAGCGCCGGGCCGTTCACCTGGGCCAACGACATCTGGTTGCCGTCCCGCGAGGAGTTGCGATGACGGTGGTGGTCATCTTCGCGGAGGAGACCACTGCGTTGCGCATGGTGCTCCGCACCGGGAACGCTCCTTCGTGGAGGGCTGCTACTCATCGGCAATGGCCGCTACGACAAGCCGATTTAAGCGGCAAGTATCGAGCCGTCGCGTTGAAGATGCACCCAAAGCTTCAGACGCAGGCACGCACGGCCACGCGGCTCGCTCTTTAGCGTCAAGGCTCTAGGCACGAGTCGCTGATGGCTCGAGTGCGATGCACGTTGCAGCTCGCCGCTGTACGCGCTTGGCCAGCCAATAGGCTCATTCATTTGTTGTCTCCTTGGGAGAGCAACTGTGAGGAACAGGCTCCACACTTGAAAAGCATATATTTTAGGGGCTCTTCATCGAAAATTGGCATGGACCGCTAGAAACCGTGGAGCTGGCGGATCTACTTGCGCACCTTTCGCTACATCATCAGCGTGGCATACAGCGGCGGTCTTCCAGCACACGCACCACATTGATCATTGATCGGATACCAGGCTCATCGTATCCCCCGGAGACACTTCATCGCAGCCGCTTCGGTGGGCGGCCCGCCCTCACCACGCGGGAGACATAGTCCTGCAACTTGGTGTCTTGTGGGGCGCACCAGCGAGAAGATCAGCGCGAAGTGCTGCCGAGATTCCCCGATCTGACAATTGGCGTCCTCTCGGGAGGACGATCGGAGCAAAGACGGCGAACTCGCGCGCGCAAGCCGTCACCGAGGCCTCCAAGCCCTCAGGTTCGATGCGAGCACGGGGTTTCGCCGCCGTTGGCACAGGCGCGCCATCAGCTCTGGAGCGTCCGCTATCTGTGGTACCCAGCGAGCCAAATCTTGTGGCGCACTCGTCGGCACACCCGCCTTGGCGAAGTGAAGCTGCGCATGACGACTACGTTGAACTCGGGATCTGACTCAGGCTTTGACCGATACAGGCAAGAATATCTTTTCCTCAATGCGTTGGCACACAAGCTGCTCGACGGCGACGCGAAGCGCGCGCGCTGCCAGACTGGCGGGGCGCCCCTTTCCCCAAGCTATCATTCTGGTTGTATTGAGCCCACGCACGGGGACACCTTGCAAGCCACGCCACACGTCGGGCGTACTCAATGCAGACCTGGGAACGACCGCATAACCCACGCCAGAGCGGGTTAGCTCGGCAGCGGGATTGCTGCTATGGATTTGGACGACAGGACGCAGTGCGCCGTAGCGTTCTTCGAAGATGCGCCGTAGGCCTGGCGCGATGATGATTGGCATCTTCGGTAAGTCGCGCGCGACAATGCTCTTTCGCTTGGAGAGCGGATTACCCACAGGAGCCAGAAGGACAGCTTCTTCGCGCAAAATCGGTTTCAACATGACGTCTTCGCGCGGGTCAACTTCCGTGACGAGACCTAGATCCAGCGTACCTGCGGCAAGGCTACGCAGCATTTCGTCTGTTGTACCTTCCGAGAGCTCAAGTTGAACCTGCGGAAACTGGGCGTGGAACCGCTGCACCAAGGGCACATAAAGCACGCGTCCCGCGCTCGCAGGCGCGGCCATGCGAACAGTCCCACGCATTCCGCGGCTGAAGGTCGAAACATCGTTCGTAGCACTCTCGATTTCTCTCAGGATGAAGCGCGCCCGCTCCAACAGCACGTGGCCGCTCTCAGTTAGCTCTACGCCGGTAATGCTACGCTGAAACAGCACACCGCCCACCTCATCCTCCAAACGAAGGATCTGGCGGCTCACCGCTGACTGTGCGACGTGCAGAATGACGGCCGCTGCGCTGATACTGCCGCTGTCCGCGACGCTGACGAAGTAGCGAAGTTGGCGTAAGTCCATCGATCCCCCGGTTCGAGCAGTCCATGGTCCATGCCCATTTTAGATGATTAGCCTCTAAAATCTATGCTTTTCAAGTGTGACGCGTGTTCTCACAACGCCGACGGGTCAAGCAACGTGACCGCAGACAAAAAACAACCTGTCTCAATAGACGAAAATCAACGAGTGCTTGCTCCACATCTAAAAGCTAGTTCGAGAGGAATTACGTGACCACCAATGTCGGCGATGTCATCGCCTGCTTCCTAGAACAAGTCGGGATCAAGACCGGCTTCGGCATCATTTCCGTTCATAACATCCCGATGTTCGACGCAGTCGCACGACGCGATCGCATTCGCATGGTGATGACGCGGGGCGAGGCTGGCGCTTCGCACATGGCCGATGCCTTCGCCAGGGTGACGGGCTCTCTCGGCCTTCTCGTGTCGAGCACCGGACCTGGCGTGGCCAATGCGATAAGCGGCCTGGTGGAAGCGCGGTTTGCCGGCACCGCAGTTCTGCACCTCACCGGACAGGTGCCTAGTAAGCTGATCGATCGCAACACCGGCACCACGCACGACATGCCGGACCAGTTGGGGCTGATGCGCGCAGCCTGCAAATCTGCATATCGTATACGCACGCCCGCCGAAGCATGGGGAGTACTGACGCGCGCCGCGACCGATGCGCTAACCGCGCCCAGAGGCCCTGTCAGCGTCGAAATCCCGATTGACGTGCAGAAAATGGCAGCTCCGTTGCCTCAACAATTCGGGAAAGACTTTCGTTTGCCGATTCCGGCACCTCTGGTGCCGACTGATGCACAGATGGACGCGCTGGTCGAACAGGTGCTGAGCGCCAAGCGGCCCATGCTTTGGGTCGGCAACGGGGCGCGGCACGCCTACGCCGAGATCCAAGGACTGATGAGCCTCGGTTTTGGCATGGTCTCGAGCCATGCAGCCCGGGGCATCGTGCCCGAAGACCACCCGATGAATCTAGGAGGCTTGAACGGAACGGGCGTGCGAAGCGTGCAGGACTTCTATCGAACGGTTGACCTAATGCTAGTCGTCGGTTCCCGACTACGCGGCCAGGAGACAGTCGACAATAGTACTATTTTACCGGACAAACGAATCCAGATCGACGTCGACCCGGCCGCCAACGGCCGCACTTACAGCAGCGCGATGTTCGTGCTGGGCGATTCGCGCCTAGTGATTGGTCGCCTGGTCGAACGTTTGAAAGATCGCTTGCAGCTCGACCCTGCCTTTGCGAAGGATTTCAAAGCCCTCAGGCTTCGTGCGCGCGAGGAGTTCAAGTCTACTCTAGGTCCGTACGCGAGCTTTGCCGAGCAGTTGAGACCGGTGGTGCCGCGCGATGCACTGTGGGTGCGTGACATCACCGTAGCAAACTCGACCTGGGGAAACCGACTGTTCGAGGTCTACGGTGCTCGAGACGCAGTGCACCCGGTCGGCGCGGGCATTGGCCAGGGGTTGCCTCTGGCAGTAGGGGCGGCAATCGCGGCTGGTGGCCGGAAAACGGTGGTGCTGCATGGAGATGCCGGCTTCATGATGAACATCTCAGAGTTGTGGACAGCGGTTCAGGAGCAGCTGGACATACTCTTCATCGTCATGAATGACGCCGGGTATGGGGTAATTCGGCATATGCAAGATGCGTCATTCGGAGGGCGACGCGTTTACGGCGACCTCATGCCGCCGGACTTTGCCAAGCTGGCTGCGGCCGCATCGGCGCGTTATGCGTGCGTGAAGTCGGCGGATGCGTTCGGCCTCACAGTGCGCGAACAGCTTCAGATGCCCGGCATTTGCATATTGGAAGTTGACATGCACGCCGTAGGCGAAGCGCCACCCTACTTTCCCTATGTTCCAACTAAGAAAGCGGATTCTTATCGCCAGTGAGGCCGTCGGACTTGGGCGTGCCGCGCTCAGACGACCGGCGGGCTATGCCAACAAACGGAAGTGTTCGGTCGGGTCCATCGGCAAGAACCAGGGCATTCAGCATCCCCTCGTGAAGTCGTAGATGGAATTGGAGGCAGCGCGGCAGCTGTCCTGAGCCCGGACGAAAACATTGCTCCCAATCAACGATGCCGCTTCACGGCTCGACAATGGTCTCCGCAAATGCATCGCGTCTTTCAACATTTTATTGATCGCCTGTCGGCGGCTGACACTCCCGAGGACTTTTCTGAAACCATGGCGGACACGGCGACCGCCTTGGATTTATTCTGCTTCGCCTACCTCGCGCTTGAAGACGCAAGGGGCGACACGCCACGCTTAATTTCTACGTATCCTTCGCGCTGGACGACGCACTATCTTCGCAACAATTATCAAACAATCGATCCCGTTATCGGACAGGTGCTTCAGGCCCCTGAACCATTTCGATGGGGACTTGATTTGCCAGCAGGATTCTCTTCGATGGCAGAGCGGGAACTTCTCGACGAAGCTGCCCAATTCGGAATTCGATTTGGCTTTACAGTCCCCATCCACGATGGGCACGGTCCCGTCGCCGCGCTGACCTTTGCAACTGACAAGCGACGGCCACGGTTTGAGAGATTCGTCGATTCGCATGAACGCGTTCTTCAGCTAATGGCGATGTATTTTCACGCGCACGTCCGTCGTAAACTCGTAATCGATCTTCGCATCGACGGAATACGCCTGTCTCCCCGTGAGTTCGAATGCCTGGAATGGGCAGCGCAAGGGAAAAGCGCTTGGGAGACCGGATGCATCCTCGGCATCTCGCGCAACACAGTTTCATCCTATCTACACAACGCAAAGAGAAAGCTGGGTGTTCGAACGGTCGTGCAGGCGGTAACGCGACTGGCCGCTGCCAACAAAATCAAGCAGAATTAGGACACGCGCTCCCCACAACTACAGGTAATGACTCAAATTAATAATCTTGCTTCAAAGGATGTGATGGACACCTTTTGGAGGGATTATGATTCAGCTGATCACACCACCATCGTACGGGGAGTTTTCCAGCACTCTCGTTGAAATGTACCGGATGAGGCACCGCGTTTTTAAGCTCCGCATGGCGTGGGACGTTCAAACCAGCGGCGACATGGAGATGGACGATTTCGACGCACTGCATCCCATCTACCTGACACAGGTTTCGGAGAGCGGCCTGGTTCAAGGCTCCGTTCGTCTCCTGCCTTCTCTTGGCCCGATCATGCTTCGCGATACTTTCTCCGTGCTTCTTGACGGCCACGCTGCCCCCTCAACGCCACTTGTTTGGGAAAGCAGCAGATTCGCTATCGACGTTGCATCCGATGCTCCAAAAGGAGATCGCGGCATAACTCGTGCCGCATACGAGCTGTTCGCTGGAATGGTCGAGTTCGGGCTTTCGCGAAAGCTCACTGATATCGTTACCGTTACAGATGTCCGAATGGAGCGAATCCTACGACGGGCCGGTTGGCCGCTACGTCGAATTGGCAATCCGGCACCAATTGGCAACACCGTGGCCGTGGCGGGTTACCTTGCGATTTCGAGTGAGGTTCTCGCCAACCTCCGTAAGGCCGGGGGTCTTTCGACGCCGGCTCTCTGGACGCCAGTAATCTTTGCTGCCGCCTAGAATAGCCCATGCCAGCCAACGAGATGAAGGTCCCCGTCTGGACCGGGGACTTCTTGGCTTGTGGTTCATTACCGAGCTGTCGCGCGCCATGGAAAACTGCCCCCTCGGCGTCATGAGGAATTGCCCCCTCCTCGGATAGCTGAGGAGAGAGCGAATGAACGAGGAACGAATCACTAGAGGCTCGCCGTGGAGTGATCCACGGGGGCAGGTGATGAAGACGCCGGATGACGTGGCGGAGATGTTGCGCCTGAGAGCGTGCGGATGGGGGCTGAAGCGCATTGCGCGCCAGCTGGGCTGCAGCCATCACACGGTGAAGGACTACGTGGCGGCGGGTGGGGTGAAGCCGTTCAAGTCGCCTGAGCGGCCGAAGCGGCTCGACGGCCTTGAAGGTTGGCTGCGCGAGAGGTTCATTCGCCATCGCGGTAATGCTGATGTGGTTCGCCAGGATCTGTTGGCCGAGAAAGGCGTGACAGTCAGCCGGCGAACGCTGCAACGCGCGGTGCAGCCCTATCGTCAGGCGCTGAAGGCGGAGGCGCTGGCGACGACGCGGTTCGAGACGCCCCCTGGCCGGCAGCTGCAGATCGACTTCGGAGAGCGCCTGGTCGAGATCGGCGGCGCGAAGATCAAAGCATTCGTGTTCGTGGCGACGCTCGGGCATTCGCGGCGGGTACATGTGCGTGCGTTCCGGGCCGAGAAGCAGGAGCACTGGTTCGCTGGGCTCGAGAGCACATTCACGACCTTCAGCGGTGTCCCGGAGGAAGTGCTGATGGACAACCCACGCGCACTTGTGGTGCGCCACGACGTCGGCAGCCGGTCGGTTCAGTTCAACGACAAACTCATCGCGTTTGCGAAGCATTGGGGCTTCCGTCCACGCGCCTGCGCGCCATATCGGGCACGCACGAAGGGCAAGACGGAGAATGGCGTCGGTTACGTGAAGAAGAACGCGATCGCGGGGCATTCCTTCGTAAGTTGGGAGGCATTCGAGGCGCATCTCGCCAAGTGGGAGCGTGAGGTGGCGAACGTGCGTATCCACGGCACGACCGGCGAGGCGCCGATGGTTCGCTTCGTACGCGACGAGGCACACCGGTTGAAACCGCTCGGCGGGCAGCCCTCGTTCGGATCATTGCGCGAACTAACCCGGGTCGTCGGCAACGATTGCGCCATCGAGATCGAC
>NZ_LNCU01000129.1:33769-49221 GCF_001542415.1 Bradyrhizobium macuxiense | reverse complement strand
ACTCCTGGGTCAAGAAGGGGGTCGGATGCGCCAATTCAAGAAGGTTTTTGGTCGATTGCCGGACCCGCGGGCGGCCAATGCGAGGCACGATCTTTTGGAGGTGCTGGTCATCGCGCTGGCAGCAACGCTGTGCGGAGCGGAATCGTGCTCGGACATGGCGGACTTCGGAGCAGCGAAGGAGGAGCTGTTGCGGCTCTTCCTTCGGTTGGAGCATGGCATCCCGAGCCACGACACATTCAGCCGGGTTTTCCGCCTGCTCAAGCCACAAGCCTTCGAGAAGGTTTTCCGTCGTTTCATGGCGGCTTTTGCCAAAGCCAACGGGCTCAAGCTCACCGGAGTGGTGGCCGTCGACGGCAAGGCGTTGCGCGGCGCCTACGAGCGCGGCGGCAAAGCCACGCCGCTGCATCTGGTCAACGTCTTTGCGGTGGATGCCCGCATGGCTTTGGCTCAGCAGAAAGCGCCTGGTCGCAACGAGACGGCAGGCGCCTTGGAAGTGTTGGACCTTCTCAGTCTGGAGGGCTGCATCGTTACCGCCGATGCCCTGCATTGCAGCCGCGCCTTTGCCAGCGCCGTGCTGGAGCGAGGTGGCAATTACACTCTGGCGATCAAAGCCAACCGCGGCCCCCTGTTCAAGGCGGTTACGCAACAATTTGCGCGATCGGGCAGGCGCAGCAGTGCCGAGCAGATCGACCCCTCCAGCCACGATCGGCACGAGGCGCGGCGCGCCACCATCATGCGCAACACCAGCCTGGCTGCGCACCACGACTTCCCCGGCGTCGCAGCGGTGGGGCGCATCACCTCGCGCAGGCGTCTGCGAGGCCACCGGGCCGATGCACCGGTTGTACGCCACTATCTCTTGTCCAAATACATCTCCCCCAAGCGGCTGCTGCACATCACCCGCAGTCATTGGGGCATCGAGAACCAGCTCCATTGGGTGCTCGACGTCCATTTCGCCGAGGACGGCAATCGCGCGCGAAAGGACCATGCTCCCGAGAACCTCGCTACCCTGCGCAGGCTCGCACTCAATATCCTGCGAGCTCACCCCGACCGCGCCTCCATCCGGCGCAAAATCAAGCGCGCCGGATGGGATCATGCCTTTTTCCTCGGCATGCTCGGTCATATGCGATAGCCCTGCCCACAAGGGGGGGAGGGAGCCGGACTGACGTGCTCACCTCACGCGGGTAGCTCGCAATATAGCAGCGGTCCGGAAAAGCCGACACCTGCGCGCAAGTCCGCTCATCCCGTCTCCAACCATCAGATCTTCTCGACGATCGCCGCCTTCATCCGCGCGATCCGGGTCTCGTCGCGCTTGTAGAATGTCCACTGCTTGACGCGCTTGGTGGTCAGCAGCCCGGCCCGAGTCAGGATCTTCAGATGCTCGCTCACGGTGGGCTGGCTGACACCGAGCTTCTCGGCGATCAGCACGCCGCAGACGCCGTCCCTAACGAGGTCGCCGTCGACCTGGGCGCGGAAATGCGCTCTTGGGCGCTTCAGCCATTCCAGGATCAAGAGTCTGCGATCGCTCGCCAGCGCACGCAAAACCGACTCGACGTTTTCACTTCGTGAAGTCATATTGCTAATTAGCTAAGTGACTAATTACTTGTCAATCGTATCGCCTGCCGTGAGGAGTTCCCCGTGACCGAGATAACGTCGCAAGACATCGCGCAATGCGCGGCGCTGATCCGTCGGCATGTCAGGCAGACGCCGATCGTCGAGGTCGACGGCAGCGAGTTCGGCCTCGCCGCCAATCCGGTGACGCTCAAGCTCGAGCTGCTGCAACATGCGGGCTCGTTCAAGACCCGCGGCGCCTTCGCCAACCTGCTCGCGCGCGACGTGCCGGCCGCCGGCGTCGTCGCGGCCTCGGGCGGCAATCATGGCGCGGCCACTGCCTATGCCGCGATGAAGCTTGGCAAGCCGGCGCGGATCTTCGTTCCCAGCGTATCGTCGCCGGCCAAGGTGCAACGCATCCGCGACTACGGCGCCGACCTCGTCATCGAGGGCGACCGTTACGCCGACGCGCTCGCCGCCAGCGAAGTATGGGCACGGCAAAGCGGCGCGATGCCGGTACCGGCCTTCGACCAGCGCGAGACCATCCTGGGTCAGGCTACGCTCGGCCTCGAGCTCGATCAGCAGGCGCCCGACATCGACACGTTGCTGGTCTCGGTCGGCGGTGGCGGACTGATCGCGGGTATCGCCGCATGGTATGCCGGCCGCATCAAGGTGATCGGTGTCGAACCGCAGGCGGCGCCGACGCTGACACGCGCCCTCGCAGCGGGTCACCCGGTCGATGCCGAGGCCGGTGGAATCGCAGCGGATTCGCTGGCACCGCGACGGATCGGCGAGCGCGTCTATCCGATCGCGGCGAAATATGTGCGCGGCACCGTGCTCGTATCCGACGAGGCGATCGCAGCGGCACAGGAGACGCTGTGGCGCGCGCTGCGCATCGTCGCCGAGCCAGGCGGCGCTGCGGCATTTTCAGCATTGGTGTCCGGCGCCTATGCGCCGGACACCGGCGAACGCGTGGCGATCGTGATCAGCGGCGGCAACACCGCCGCGGTGGACTTTGACCGCACGCGCTGAATCCGGCTTCAGCAGCACTGAGTTGGGGGTCTTGTCCAGCCCTGGCGCGAAAAATATTTCTGTTTTTCAGAATTGAGACTTGGTGTATGAATCTCCCGTCTCACCCGATTGAGGGGCGCGTCGCGATCGTCACGAGTGTTGCGGTGAGATGCGGTGGACGCCACGTCACGGCTGACGAGCGTGACTGACGCGGACGGCGAAGTCGTGCAGACCTGACGCCCTAGCGGCAGGTGTCTCCTCGCCAAGCGTGCCGAAAGCACCTTGGCGAAGACAGTGACAAGAAAGCCCAGTCTCACCGGGGCGAGCACGTATAAGCCGTAACCCATCGCGCAGGGAAAGCCGGGATTGCTCCGGTTTCACCTGTGGTCCTACCTCCCGTGCTTTCTATTCTGCACGGGACCCATGGGTGCGATCGGCACCCGGCTTTCCCTGCGCCCTCTGCGAAGAGCGAGGGCGGAACGAGGATGCAAAACTCGGACAATCATGTCGCGAGAATGCGAAACTGTATCCCCACCTGCTTCTGTCATCGCGCGGCTCGCCGCCTTCGCTAAAGCTTCGGCGCGCCAGGGGTTCAGGGCCTCGTCGAAGCCTTGGCGTAGACGGGACCGGGCGATCCAGTACGCCGCGGCTCATCGGTTCAATCACAACTGCTCTGGAATACTGGATCACCTGCGTGCGCGGGTGATGACACCGCGCTCTTTGGCTGCGGACTGCAAAACCAACTCCAAAGTCGTCCCTGCGAAAGCAGGGACCCATAACCACGAATGGTCATTGGTGATCGATGCTGGAACGACGAGTCCCGCCTATAGCGTCCGCTGCGGAGTGTGGGTCCCTGCTTTCGCAGGGACGGCGGATGCATGTGCGGAGAGGGCAATGAACGTCGCGTCACCTGATTGTGCGGGACGGATCGTCGACCGTCCCGCTTCGATCATCTCAGGTGTTCTTCAGCGCGACGCGGAAGTCGGCTTCGGTCTTGGACTTGACCTCCTCGAGCGTCACGCCGTCCGCGAGCTCGATCAGCGCCATGCCGTCATTGCCGTGCTTGTCGATGGTGAACACGGCAAGATCCGTGACGACCATGTCGACGACACGCTCGCCGGTCAGCGGCAGGCTGCACGTCTTGAGCAGCTTCGGACCGTCCTTGGCGGAATGCTCCATCACGACCACAACGCGCTTGACGCCGGCGACGAGGTCCATGGCGCCGCCCATGCCCTTCACCATCTTGCCGGGGATCATCCAGTTGGCGAGGTCGCCGTTCTGCGCGACCTGCATGGCGCCGAGGATCGAGAGATCGATATGACCGCCGCGCACCATGCCGAAGGAATCGGCCGAGGAGAAATAGCTGGTCGAGGACAGCTCGCTCACAGTCTGCTTGCCGGCGTTGATGAGATCGGCGTCGACCTCGTCCTCATAGGGGAACGGGCCCATGCCGAGCATGCCGTTCTCGCTCTGCAGGCTGACGTCGACGCCGTCAGGGATGAAGTTCGAGACCAGCGTTGGAATGCCGATGCCGAGATTGACGTAGAAACCGTCGCGCAACTCCTTGGCAGCACGCGCGGCCATCTGTTCACGGGTCCAGGCCATGAGGCTCTCCTAAAGAGTTACGGTTTAAGCTGCGGGCCGCGGGCGGGTGTTGCGGAATTCGATCCGCTTCTTGGCCGTCCCGACCTCGATGATGCGTTTGACGAAAATGCCGGGCGTATGGATGTGGTCCGGATCGATCTCGCCGGCCGGCACCAGATGCTCGACCTCGGCGACGGTGTACTTCGCGGCGGTCGCCATCATCGGATTAAAGTTGCGCGCGGTCTTGCGGTAGACGAGGTTGCCGGCCGTGTCGCCCTTCCAGGCGTGGACGATGGCGAGGTCGGCGAACAGGCCGCGCTCCATGATGTACTTCTGGCCGTCGAATTCCTTCACTTCCTTGCCTTCGGCGATCAGCGTGCCGACGCCGGTCTTGGTGTAGAAGGCCGGAATTCCGGCGCCGCCGGCGCGGATGCGCTCGGCGAGCGTGCCCTGCGGGTTGAATTCGAGCTCGAGCTCGCCGGCGAGATATTGCTGGGCGAACAGCTTGTTCTCGCCGACATAGGACGAGATCATCTTCTTGATCTGGTGCGTTTCGAGCAGCCGGCTCAAGCCGATGCCGTCGACGCCGGCATTGTTGGAGATGACCGTCAGACCCTTCACGCCGGAATCACGGATCGCGTCCGACAGGGTCTCGGCGATGCCGCAGAGGCCGAAGCCTCCCGACATGATCATCATGCCGTCCTTGAGGAGACCATCGAGGGCAGATTTGGCGTCGGGATAGACCTTGTTCATGCAATCAATACCTGATGGAGGGCTAACGGCTGTGACAACGGGGATTATTAGGCGAAATCTTCGCAATGCGTCAATCACGGCCCCCGTGCGGCAGCGGGCGGCGGCCTGCGACATTCGTATGGCCTTGAAAGCGACAAGAAAACCCTTCAAGTTGCGTGGGTTGGCACGGGGCTCCTTGCACGGCCCGCAATGCTCGACGACAACCCGACGACCTCAACCCGACCCGGACATGTCATTGACGATGGCCCAAGGAATAAAGCGCCTGGGGATGCCAATTGCGGCGTTGCTCGCTTTGGTGCTGATCGGCCTGATCGGAACAACGTGGTTCCTCAACCGGGACGCGTTGCAGCGCGCGGTGGAGGCGCAAATCCGCGCCGTCACCGGGCTCGAACTGGTCGTCAATGGCCCGATTGATGTCTCGGTGTTTCCGGGCAGCTACGTCTCGTTCCACAACGTCGGCTTCAAGGGCGCAACCACCATCGATCCCGCCTTGCAGGTCGACGTGCTGACCGCGAATCTGCGCCTGCTGCCCCTGCTGCTGCGCCGGTTCGAAATTGCCGACGTCATGATGCTCCGCCCGCATATCCATGTGGTGCGCGACGCCGCCGGCGAGAGCAACTGGACACCGTTCGTCGAGACCATCGCGAAGGCGATGACGCCGGGGGCCGAGAACCAGGTGTCGTTTTCCGAGATCCGCATCCAGGACGGCGAGCTGAATTACGAGGACGCGACCAATCGCGTCTCCGAGGAACTCGGCGACATCGACCTGTCGCTGGCCTGGCCGTCGATCTCGCGCTCCTTTGCCGCAACCGGCCAGTTCGACTGGCGCGGCGAGCGCGTCGACGGCTCGATCAGCGCCAGCGATTTCCTCGCGCTGCTGTCGGGCGACCGCTCGGGCCTGAAGGCGCGGCTTGCCAGCGTGCCGCTGAAAGTTGCATTCGACGGAACCGTCGCCAACCGCACCAGCCTGATGATGGAAGGCGTCACCACCATGGACAGCCCGTCGCTGCGCAATGCGCTACGCTGGATGGGTCAGGCGCCGCCCGGCGGCGGTGGCGGCTTCGGCCGCTTCGCGCTGAAGGCGCGCACCAATGTGGTCGGCGGCTCGGTCGCGCTCACCAATGTCAATGTCGAGCTCGACGGCAATGTCGCCGAAGGCGTGATGACCTACGCCAATAACGGTCGGCAGACGCTGCAGGCGACGCTCGCCGCCGGCAACCTCGACTTCACGCCTTACATCTCGACGTTCCGCCTGCTCGCCAGCGGCCAGCGCGACTGGAACAGGCAGCTGTTCGACCTGTCCTCGCTGTCGAGCATCGACCTCGACATGCGCCTGTCGGCGGCGAAGGTGACGGTCGGCCCGTCCAAGCTCGGCCGCACCGCCTTCGGTGCGAACCTGCGCGGCGGCGCGCTCGCGCTCAGCGTCGGCGAGGCGCAGATGTATGGCGGCATCGCCAAGGGCTCGTTCGCGGTTGCGCGCTCGGATGCGGTCGCCGATGTCAGGGCGCAATTCCAGTTCAACGATGTCGATCTGCAGGCCTGCGCCAGCGAACTGTTCGGGATCACCAAACTGTCCGGCCACGGCAA
This sequence comes from Bradyrhizobium macuxiense, assembly GCF_001542415.1. Classification (GTDB taxonomy): domain Bacteria; phylum Pseudomonadota; class Alphaproteobacteria; order Rhizobiales; family Xanthobacteraceae; genus Bradyrhizobium; species Bradyrhizobium macuxiense. Next base: position 42,738 of record NZ_LNCU01000129.1, on the reverse strand, counting down.
CCTCAACGTCTCGCTGACGGCGTCCGGCTCGAGCCCGTTCGGCCTCGCGCAATCGCTCGACGGCACCGCGACGCTGACCGGACATGACGGCGCGATCGCGGGCTTCAATGTCGAGCAGCTGTTGAAGCGGCTGGAGCGGCGGCCGCTGTCGGGCGGCGGCAGTTTCCGCTCCGGTACGACGCCTTACGATAATCTCAACATCTCGGTGAAATTCGCCGACGGCGTCGCGACCGCCGACGACATTCGCGTCGATAGCCCGGCGGCGCGGATCACGCTGACCGGCACTGCTTCGGTGCCGTCGCGTGAATATGACCTGAAGGGCGTCGCCAGCCTGAAGGCCGCGTCTGCGGGCGGCAACGGTTTCGACCTGCCCTTCGTGGTGCAGGGACCGTGGGACGATCCGTTGATCTTCCCCGATCCGGAAAGCCTGATCCGCCGTTCGCCGGCATCCGCGCCGCTGCTCGACGCGGTGAAGGATCGCAAGACCCGCGATGCGGTGCGCTCCGTGATCGAGCACTTCACCGGCGGCGGAAAATCCGCCACGCCTGACGCCGCGGCACCGGCGTCGACCAGCGCGCCGACCTCGGCCGAGAATGCAACAAAGTCGAACTGACCGGCAGGCGCCCCGCTCAGCGCATGGGTGCGACCATGCTCCCCGACCTGCACGCCGCGACGCCCCCTACACAAGTTGTCGTCGTCGCCATCTGGATCACGTCACACGCATGCGCTAGTGTTTTACCCAACCGGTTAAAAAATCCGGTGTGAAAAGGGAGAACAACGTGAGGTTCAGGTTTATTGGTGCGCTTTCGCTCGCGGTTGCTGCGGTCGGCCTATTCGCCGTCACTGCACCCGCTTTTGCCCAGAGCAAGACGATTACCGTCTGGTGGGGCAAGGGATTCTACAAGTCCGAAGACGACGCACTGCTCGACACCATCAAGAAGTTCGAAGCCAAGACCGGCATCAAGGTCGAATTGTCGCAATATGCGATCCAGGACATGATTCCGAAGACGGTCGCCGCGCTCGATTCCGGCACCGTGCCCGATGTCGCCTATTCCGACTCTTACGACGTGCAGGCTCAGGGCAAGTGGGCCTATGAGGGCAAGCTCGAGGATCTCTCCGACATCCTGCTGCCGATGAAGGACGCCTTCGCGCCGAACACGCTGGAGACGGCGCTGCTCTACAACGACGTCGCCAAGAAGAAGGCCTATTACGGCTTCCCGCTGAAGCAGCAGAGCATGCACGTCCAGATATGGGGCGACATGCTGGAGAAGGCCGGCTTCAAGCAGGCCGACATCCCGACCAAGTGGGAAGACTACTGGTCGTTCTGGTGCGACAAGGTGCAGCCGGCGATCCGCAAGGCGACCGGCCAGCGCATCTACGGCATCGGCCAGCCGATGGGCGTGGAATCCACCGACTCGTTCCAGTCGTTCTACACCTTCATGGACGCGTACCACGTCAAGCTGGTCGACGACGACGGCAAGCTCCTGGTCGACGATCCCAAGGTGCGCGAAGGCCTGATTCACGCGCTGAAGGATTACACCGACACCTACATCAAGGGCTGCACGCCACCCTCCTCCACGACCTGGAAGGACCCGGACAACAACGTCGCCTTCCACAACAAGACGATCGTGATGACGCACAACTTCACGATCTCGATCGCGGCGAAGTGGTACGAGGACTCCACCAATCCGGCGCTGACCGACGCGCAGCGCGCTGCCGGCAAGCAGGCCTATGAGCACGACATCATCACCGCGTCGTTCCCGAAGGCGCCGGACGGCTCGACGATCAAGTACCGCTCCGACGTCAAGACCGGACTGATCTTCGCCAACGCCAAGAACAAGGCCGAGGGCAAGGAGTTCATCAAGTTCCTGCTGCAGGAAGAGAACGTCCGTCCCTATATCGAGGGCGCGCTCGGCCGCTGGTTCCCGGTGACCAAGGCCAGCCAGGCGAGCCCGTTCTGGCAGGCCGACCGGCATCGCAAGGCGGTCTACAACCAGTTCACCGGCGGCACCGCGCCGTTCGACTTCACCAAGAACTGGAAGTTCACCATCCTCAACAACGAGAACGTCTGGGCCAAGGCCATGAACCGCGTGGTGAGTGAGAAGGTGCCGGTGGACAAGGCCGTCGACGAACTGATCGCCCGCATCAAGCAGGTCGCGGGGTAGACGTTGCGAGACCGACCGCCGCAGCACATTTCCCTGGTCGTCCCTGCGAAAGCAGGGACTCATACGCCGCGGCGGTCGATTTGAAGATACTGGTTGACGGCTTTCGCACAACAACGGAAGCCTGTGGTTATGGGTCCCTGCTTTCGCAGGGACGACGGCGCAGGCGATAGCTTGCTCAAAGAGTAATCGAATGGCGATCACGCTCTCTGCATCCGATGCCCCCTCGCCGCCCCTGTCGGCAAGACTGTCGCCGCCGCAGGTCTGGGGAATCGTGCTGCTCACGCCCTATCTGCTGGTGTTCTTCGCCTTCGTGCTCTATCCGGTCTGCTACGGCCTGTGGCTGGCGCGGCATCCGGCGAGCTATGTCGCGCTCTACAACGACCCGATCTTCGCGCGCGCCGCGGTCAACACGCTGATCTTCCTGGTCATCGGCATCAACATCAAGATGCTGATCGCGCTGTTCCTGTCCGGCTTCTTTGCCCAGCAGCGCCCCTGGATCAGATGGCTGTCGGTCATCTTCATCCTGCCCTGGGCCGTGCCGTCGATCCCGACCATCCTGTCGGTGCGCTTCATGCTCAATCCCGAATGGGGCATGGTCAACCAGCTGATCTTCAAGTTCACCGGCGACGACGGCCCGAACTGGTTGAACGACCCGACGGTGGCGCTGACCATGGCGATCGGTGTGCACATCTGGAAATCGCTGCCGTTCTGGACGCTGATCCTGTTGACCGGCCGGCTCGCCATCTCCAACGATCTGTTCGAGGCCGCCGACGTCGACGGCGCGAGCTGGTGGCAGAAATTCCGCTTCATCACCTGGCCGTCGATGCAGACGCTGTACATCACCTGCACGCTGCTCTCGATGATCTGGACGCTCGGCGACTTCAACAGCGTCTATCTGCTCACCGGCGGCGGGCCGGCCGACCTCACCCATGTGCTGTCGACGCTGGGCATCCGCTATCTCAGGCTCGATCAGCTGCCGCTTGCGATGGCCTCGATCGTTTGCGCGATGCCGTTCGTGCTGCCGCTGGTCTACTTCATGATGAAACGGTTGTCGCGATGAAGCTGCCCACCCTCCGCGAAGCCGGCACCGAAGCCAAGCTGCTGCTGATCGGCATCCCGGTCTTCATCTGGACCATGGTGCCGATCTACCACATGTTCGTGTTCGCGATCTCGCCGAAGGAGGATGCGTTCTCCGGCAAGCTGTGGCCGGACCATCCGACGCTGCACAATTTCTCGATCGTATTCCACCAGCAGCACTACTTCCTGCGCGACTTCTGGATCCAGTTCTGGAATTCGACCGTGATCGCGCTCGCCGCCGGCGCGCTGACGCTGTTCGTCGCGACCGCCGCGGCATTCTCGATCTCGCGTCTGCGCGTGCCCGGCGGCCGCGCCGTGATGAACCTCGCGCTGTTCACCTATTTCATTCCGGCCGCGTTCCTCGCCGTGCCAATGTACCGCACCATGGGCAATTACGGCCTGCTCAACAATCAGTGGTCGCTGATCCTGGCGATGGTGACGATCGCCTCGCCCTACGCCATCTGGGTGCTGAAGCAGGCCTCTGACAAGCTGCCGGTCGAGTTGGATGAAGCAGCGACGATGGACGGCGCCAGCACGCTGCAGCTGTTTCGCCTGGTCTATCTGCCGCTGATGATGCCCTCGCTGGTGGCGATCGGCACCTACGCGATCCTGCTCGCCTGGAACGAATATCTCTATGCGTTCCTGCTGCTCTCCAACGACACCGATATCACGCTGCCGGTCGCGCTGGGCAACTTCCTCGCCGCCGACGACTCGCCGTGGGAGCTGTTGATGACGACCGGCTTCATCTATGCGCTGCCGCCGGCCGCGATCTACTATGCCTTCAAGCGCTACATGGTGGGCGGACTGACCGCCGGCGCCGTCAAGTCGTGAGGCCGGGGATGACGAGCACAGAGATTGAGCTCGTCAAACCAGCGGAAAGGTCCGGGCATGCGGGCCAATGACGCAATCCATCTCGGCCTGATGGCGCTCGCCTTCGCCGCCGCCTATCTCGTGCCGTTCGAACTGCTCCTTCTGGCCTACGTCGTACTCGGCCCGGCGCATTATTTCACCGAGATTTCGTGGTTGCACGACCGCAGCTACTTCCTGCCCCATCGCGGCATCGCGATCGCGCTGGTCGTGCTCGCAATTGCCGCCGCCCTGATCGAAAACGCCGCGTGGTTCGGCTTTGCGATGTGGGGCGCGCTGATCGTCTGCGCGATGCTGGCGGCGACCAAATCCGCCGTCGAGAGCATGCTGCTGTTCATGGTCGCGATCGGGCTCGGTGCCGCCATGTGCGCCAGCGACGCCTCGTTCGCCGTGGTCGGCATCCTGGTCCCGACACTAGTCCACGTCTCGCTGTTTACGCTGGTCTTCATGACGCTCGGCGCCTATCGCTCCGGCAGCCCGGCGCAGGCCATGCTGGTGGCCGCCTATCTGCTCGCCGTCGCGGTGATCCTGCTGATGCCGCCGACGGCCGACGTGCGGATTCCGAGCTTTGCCCAGGCGGCGAAGGACTATTTCGGCAATGTCGGCCCGGCGCTCAGCCGGCTGTTCGGAATTCCCGGCCTGAAGCTCGACACGAGGCTGACCAGCCTGCTCGCCTTTGTCTATACCTACCACTACCTGAACTGGTTCATCAAAGCCGACGTGATCCGCTGGGCCGACATTCCGCGCTCGCGGCTCGCCATGGTGATCGCGGCGAGCGCCGGTTCGACCGCGCTGTATTTCTACGACTACGCGTTCGGCTTCACCTTCCTGCTTGCACTCAGCCTGACCCATATCCTGCTGGAGTTTCCGCTCAACAGCCTGGCGCTGCGGCAACTCGGCGCCGCCATGGGCGACGGCGTTCGCGGCATCGCCGGACCTCGAACGGCGACCGTAGCGCCGCGACCGCGTGCCGCCGGCCTCAAGGCCACGAGGCGAAGGAAGCAGCCGTGATCTGGACCGGCGCTTACAGCGGTGCGGCGCTCTCGCCCCGCGCGCCCGACAGTTTCGAGGCGAACGAGGCCACCACGATGATGACCGCTATCAGCGCTATCACCAGCGTGCAGATCGCGTTGATCTCAGGCTTCACACCGAGCCGGACCTCCGAATAGATCCGGATCGGCAGCGTCGCCGAACCGGGGCCGGTGGTGAAGCTCGCGATCACGACGTCGTCGAGGGAGAGGATAAAGGCCAGCATCCAGCCGGCCACGATGGCGGGCACGATCTGCGGCAGCGTCACGAAGAGGAACGCCCGCACCGGATCGCAGCCGAGATCCATCGCCGCCTCCTCCAGGCTGCGGTCGAGCGAGGTCAGACGCGACTGCACCACCACGGTGACGAAGCACATCGTCAGCGTGGTGTGGGCGATGGTCACGGTCCAGAAGCCGCGCTCGGCGTTCAGCGCCACGAACAGCAGCAGCAGCGACAAGCCGGAGATCACCTCCGGCATCACCAGCGGCGAATACAGCATGCCGGAGAACAACGCCCTTCCGCGGAACCGCTCGCCACGCGCAAGACCGATCGCCGCCAGCGTGCCGAGCAGAGTGGCAAGCGTCGCCGACACCGTGCCAACGGAGAGGCTCATCCACGCGGCTTCCAGCATCGCGGCGTCGTTGAAGAACTCGTGGTACCAGCGCAGCGACCAGCCACCCCACACCGTGACCAGCCGCGAGGCGTTGAACGAATAGATCACGAGGATGACGATCGGCAGATAGAGGAACGCGAGCCCCAACGCCAGCGACGTCATGTTGAAGCGGGTGATCCTGGTGACGGTACGCGCCATCAGCCATTGCCTTCGAGCTGGCGCCGTTGCAGGCGGTCATAGAGCACGAGCGGCGGCACCAGCAGCAGGAGCAGCGCGACGGCGGTAGCCGACGCCACCGGCCAGTCCCTGTTGGTAAAGAACTCAAGCCACAACGTCTGCCCGATCATCAGTGAATTGGAGCCGGCCAGCAGGTCGGGGATCACGAATTCGCCGACGATCGGGATGAAGCAGAGCAGCGCGCCGGCGGCGACGCCGGGCAGCGACAGCGGGAACGTCACCAGCCAGAACGCCTGACGCGGCGAGGCGCCGAGGTCGCTGGCAGCCTCAAGCAGCGAGGCGTCCATCCTGGAGAGCGTCGCATAGAGCGGCAGGATCATGAACGGCAGATAGGAATAGACGATGCCGAGATACATCGCGCTGTCGGTCGACAGCCAGACCACCGGCGTCGAGACGATATGCAACGCCAGCAGAATCTTGTTCAGCAAGCCGTCGTGCTGGAGGATGTTGATCCAGGCATAGATCCGGATCAGAAACGAGGTCCAGAACGGCACGATGACCAGCATCATCGCCACGCCCTGCCAGCGCTGCGGCAGCCGGGCCATGCCATAGGCGATCGGGTAGCCGATCAGCAGCAGGATCAGCGTCGAGGTCACAGCGACGACGAGGCTGCGCACATAGGACAGGATGTAGAGGTCGTCAGAGATCAAGAGCCTGAAATCGTCGAACGACAATTGCGCAAAGGCAGCAGCCAGCGCCGCGCGCCCTTCGGCGAAGTCAAAGACCGGCGTATAGGGCGGTTGCGCGATCGCAGTCTGTGACAGGCTGATCTTCAGCACGAAGCCGAACGGCACCAGGAAGAACAGCACCATCCAGAGATAGGGCGCGATCGCGGCAAACCGCGCCGGGCGAGCGAAGATGCGGCGCGCACTCATTGCTCCAGCACCAGGCAGTCGTCGGCCGTGAACCACGCCACCACGCGCTGGCCGGCCAGATAGGCATCGACGTTGAGCCGCGCGGTGTTGGCCATCGACGAGCGCACCACCGCGCCCGATTCCAGCTTCACCTTGTAGGTCGTGACGCCGCCGAGATAGTTGACATCGATGACGACGCCGTCCAGCCGGTTGATCGCCTGCGAGCCGCCCTCGTCCGATGCTGGGCCGCGGCGCGACAACTTCACCTTCTCGGGGCGGATCGCAACGCTGACGATCTCCTTGGTCACCGGCGACCACAATTCGCTGACCGCAAGCGGGCCTGCCTCAGATGTCGAAACCGTCAGGCGGCCGTGCTCGCGCGAGACGACCTGACCGTCGAACAAATTGATGTCGCCGACGAACCCTGCGATCCAGCGCGATGCCGGCGCCTCATAGAGATTGCGCGGGGCGGCGACCTGGACCAGGCGGCCGGCATCCATCACGCCGATCCGATCGGCCATCGTCATCGCCTCTTCCTGGTCGTGGGTGACGATGATGAAGGTCATGCCGAGGCGACGCTGCAGCTCCATCAACTCGGCTTGCGTGCTCTCGCGCAGCTTCTTGTCGAGCGCCGCCAGCGGCTCATCGAGCAGCAGCACCTGCGGGCGGCGCGCCAGCGAGCGCGCGAGCGCCACCCGCTGCCGCTGGCCACCGGAGAGCTGGTCGGGCTTGCGCTTCTCCATCCCCTCGAGCTTGACGAGGGCGACCAATTCCGCGACGCGGGTCGCGATCTCGGCGCGCGCCATGCCGGCGCGCTTCAGTCCGAAGGCGATGTTGTCGCGCACCGACAAATGCGGGAACAACGCATAGTTCTGGAACATCATGTTGACGGGCCGCTCATGCGGCAGCACCGGGGCGATGTCCTTGCCGCCGAGCAGGATGCGGCCCTCGTCCGGCGTCTCGAAGCCGGCCAGCATGCGCAGCAGCGTCGTCTTGCCGCAGCCGCTGGGGCCGAGCAGCGCGAAGAACTCGCCGGCACGGATATCGAGCGAGAGCCGGTCGACGGCGCGGAAATTGCCGAACGACTTGGCCACGCCTTCGATCCGCAGCAAGGGCATGTCCAGCGCGGCCGCTTCCGACAATGGCCTCACCGTCTCCGCGCTCGCTTCGCCAAGTGTCACGTCCCTCAACCCCGATCCCCGCCGGTCCGACAAAGGCCGCAAGCTAGCGGCGGATCGTCAGCGGCTCAACCGCATCGCGCAACAACTCCCGCAATATTGTCGCGCCTCGCGCCTCTGCTAGACTTCGCGTCCAATTCGGGAGGACAACCGATGAACCACGACCGCTACGGCCTGCCGCTGACGACCGCCTCCGACCGCGCCGCGGCGTCCTATGTCGACGGCGTCGATCGCATGCTGGCGGCCCTGCACGGAGCCGACGCCGCATTCGATGCGGCGATCGCCGAAGACCCTGACTTCGCAATGGCCCATATCGGGCGCGCCCGCGTGCATCAGCTGAACATGGAAGGTGGCGAGGCCCGCGCCAAGGCAGCCACGGCGAGGCAACTGGCAGCGGCCGCGAGCCCGCGCGAACGCCAGCATATCGAGATCATGGCATCCGTGATCGAGGGCCAGCCCAAGAAAGCCGTTGCGGCCGCCGAACAGCACCTCACGGAGTACCCGCGCGATGCGCAGGTGCTGTCGCTGTTACTCGGCGCCTTCGGCCTCTATGCCTTCTCGGGCCGGGCCGACCACGACGCGGCGCGGCTTGCGCTCTGTGAGCGCTACGCGCGCGATTACGGCGAGGACTGGTGGTTCCTGACCTATCACGGCTGGTCACAGACCGAGGCGGGCCAGGTCGTCTCCGGCCGCGCCATCACCGAGCGCGGCTACGCGCTGAAGCCGGAGAATGCCGGCGCCGCCCACGCCGTCGCGCATGCGCTGTTCGAGCAGGGCGACGGGAGGGAAGGCCGCGCCTTCCTGTCGGCCTGGTTGCCGGCGAATGATCGGACCAGCTTCCTGCAGGGGCACCTCGCGTGGCACCTTGCCTTGATCGATCTCGAGGATGGCGACGCCGACGCTGCCCTCGACATCTACGAACGTCACATCAAGCCGGCGGGCCGGCCCT
>NZ_LNCU01000129.1:0-33712 GCF_001542415.1 Bradyrhizobium macuxiense | reverse complement strand
CGGCTGTCGCTCGCCGGCAAGACGGGGCTCGAGTCGCACTGGAAGGACGTCGCCGCCTATGGCGATGGCCATTTCCCGAAGGCGGGCGCGCATTTCGCCGACGTGCACCACGCGCTGGTCGCAGCCACGACGAAGGACGGCGCGCTCGATCGGCGCCTGACCGAGATGGAAGCGCGGCAGGCCGACGGCAAGCTGGCGCCGGGCGCCTCCGCCATCGGTCTCTGCCGGGGGATCGCCGCCTTCGCCGCCGGCGACCACACGGAAGCGGTCCGCATCCTCGCGCCGTTGATGCCCGAGTTGGTGCGGATCGGCGGCAGCCATGCGCAGCGCGAGTTGTGGGAGGACACGTTCATCGTGGCCTGCGTGCGCGCGGGTCAAGGCCGGCAGGCGGCAGAGCTCATCTCGAATCGGCTGCATCGCCGCCCGTCCCGCCGCGACCTGGCATGGTCGCAGGAAGCCGCTCGGCAGTAGCGGGCTCAGCCGACCGTGGCCATGAACGCCGTGAGCGCATCGCGATCGGCTTGCAACATGGTCAGACCGAGCTTCGAGCGCCGCCACAGCACGTCATCCGGAAAGCGCGCCCATTCCCTTTGCATCAGATAGCGCACCTCCGCGCCCGTCAGCTCAGGACCGAAGGCCGGACCGAGATCGGCCCTCTGCCTGGCATCTCCCAGGATATCCCTGACGTTCAACCCATAGGCAGCCACCAGCCGCCGCGCCTGTTCCTCGGTCAGAAAGCGCCAGCGGTCGCGCGCGATATCGATCTCGGTCTCGAAACGATGCCACGCGAACTCGCCGCCCGGCAGCGGCGCGGTCGCGGTCCAGCGCGGCGTCATCGGGTAGAACCGCGTGAATTCCGAGACGGCGCGCTCGGCGCGACGCCGCGATGTCGTGACGTCGCCGCCGAAGATCGTGAGCAACGGCGCCTTGCCGCGCCTGACATCGAAGGTCATGCCTCCGTCGCGCATGCGCAGGCGCGCGCGGGCAGCGACGGAGTTGGCGCCGGAGACCGTCCGCACCACGTCAAACGGGGCGATCTGCTCGCGAAAATACCGATTGGCCGCATCGCAGAGATAGGCGACATCGTGCACGCCCGCCGCGACGATGGCAGGATCACCCTTGAAGGCGTGGCCGACGGTGCCGATCAGGGTGAAATCGCGCGCATAGGGGCTCGCGAAGATCAGCCGCCCGTCGCGGTTCTGAAACACATAGACATTGTCGTTGTCGAAGAGACGGCGCACCACGATCTGGTTGATCTGCACGATGTCGAGCGCCGAAGGGGGAACGCGCAGCACGGTGTCGGCGACGGAGGCGATCCACGCGCCGGTCGCGTTGACCAGAGATCGCGCCGTGACCACCTTGCGGTAGCCGCGATCGATCATGACCAGCCGCCAGGTCTCGCCGCGATCGGCCCGGGTCACGCGGGCGCCGGTGCGGATATCGGCGCCGTGCGCGGCGGCATCGACGGCGTTGAGCACGACGAGCCTGGTATCGTCGACGATGCAATCGGAATACTCGAACGCGGTTCCGAACGGCCGCTTCAGCGCATTGCCGATCGGATGGTGGGTGACGTCGACGGTCGCCGAGCACGGCAGGCCGTCGCGCGAGGCCAGCCGATCGTAGAGCAGCAGCCAGGAGCGCAGCTGCCAGGGCGGCCGTTCCTCGGCATGCGCCGGGATCGCAAAGCGGATCGGCCGCACCAGATGCGGCGCGATGCGCAGCCATACGTCGCGCTCCTTCAACGCAGCTCGGACGCGAAAGAACTCCCGCCGCTCCAGCCCCGCCAGATCGCCATGGATCAGGCGGGGCGAGGCCTGCGACGCGCCAGCGCCGAGATCGCCCTGCTCCAGCAGGATCACGCGCAGGCCGCGGCCGGCCGCGTCACGAGCAACGCTTGTGCCGTTCAGGCCGCCGCCGATGATCGCGAGATCATAGTCCGCCATGCGCAACGCCTATCGCATTTCAGTGCGAACAGGATGTGTGTTCACAAAAAAAGTGCGTCCGCGCGGGGCTGGAGCAAGATGAAGCAAGGCCGAAATCGGTCTCGCGACGAACTGGCTGCACCTCTCCCGCTTGCAGGCAGGGCTATCGCATATGGGCTCGATCGCTCCACACACGCGTCATGCTCGGCCTTGGGCCGGCATCCACGTCTTGCTTTCCGCGAGAGAAAGACGTGGATGGCCGGGACAAGCCCGGCCATGACGATTGTGGCAGTGTCTGCGCCAAGCTTCCCAGCGTCATATGCTAGCCCGCGCCGACCGAGGCAAAGAAATGCTCCGGTCCGTTGACCTCGGTCAGTCTCTTTCCTTCGATCACCCAGAACCGGTTTGCCACCGTGCGCACGAACTGGCGGTCGTGCGAGACCAGGAGGCAGCTGGCCTGACGCTCCATCAATTCCTCCTCGAGCGCCTCCTGCCCCTCGATATCGAGGTGGTTGGTCGGCTCATCGAGCAGGTAGAAGTTCGGCTGGGTGAGCCGCAGCACAAGCATACCGAGACGGGCCTTCTGTCCGCCGGATAGAAGCCCGATCGGACGGCTTTGCATCTCGATCGACAGGCCGGCCCCGGCGAGCAGGCCGCACGCCCGCTGATCGCCGAGCTCGAAGCGCCGGGTGACCAGTCGCATCGGTGAGTCCGTATCCGCGAGATCGACAAGCGCCTGGTCGCAATAGCCAAGCACCAACGATTCCGTGGCCTTGATCTCGACCGCGGCCATCTCCGGACTCTCGATCGCCTGACGCAGTGCCGCGACGAACCGGGTTTTGCCCACGCCATTGGGTCCGAGCAATGCAATCCGGTCGCCCCTGCAGATGAACTGCTTGCCAGTCCGAAGCAGCGGCCGTCCGTCGGGCGTGGCCACCACTGCGTCGTTCAGCCTGATCAGGACTTTGGCATGGGTATCGCGATTGGCGAGCCGGATGGTTCCCGCCGATCGCTCGAGATGCGCTGGCTTCGCTGTCTCCTCCAGCATCTCGGCGCGCGCCTTCAGTTGCTTGGTCTTCGACAGCAACAGGTCGCTGCCCGAATTGATACCGAGATTTTTGAGCTTCGCGGCCTGCTGGCGAAGCTGCCGGACGGCCTTCATATCGTTTTGATAGCGCCGCTCGTCCGAGGCGTCGAGATCGTCGAGCGCCGCTCGCGCCCGCGCATAGGGCAGCGCGAACAGCTGCGACCGCTCCGGGCGCAGGAACAGCGTCCGGTTCGTGGTCGCATCGAGAAAGGCGCGATCATGGCTGGCGATCACGACCGGCATCTCGCGCGGCAATGCGTTCAACCAGACTTCGAGCCGGCCGATCTTGGCAAGGTCGAGATGGTTGGTCGGCTCATCGAGCAACAACATATCGGGCTCGGTCACCAGCACGCGGGCGAGCATGGCAAACCGCAGCCAGCCGCCGCTGAGCTGCTTCAATGGCCGCTCCCACAGATCTTCGGACACCTCGAGCGACTGCAAGGCGACATCGACCCGCCAGCCTTCATCGGCCCGTCGCTCCCTGGAAAGGGCCTCAAGCACCGCGACGTGAACCGGCGTGTTCAGCAGCGCCGGCGGCGCATCCTGCTCGACATGGCCGACGGTCAGCCCGCGCGATCTGGTGATCTCGCCTTCATTGGCCTCCATGGCGCCGGCGATACAGCGCAGCAGTGTGGATTTGCCGCGGCCGTTGGCGGCGACGAGCCCGATCCGGTCACCGGCATTGACGACGAGATTGAGTTCGGAGAACAGCGGCGCGTTCAGCGTCACGCCGAGATTGCGTACATTGATGAGGGTCACGATCATTCTCTGGTCTTGCCGGCAATCACGGCATCCGGGGCCTATAGCCATCAACGGATGCGCGGATCGAAGCGCGGCGAGGGATTCAAATGCAGGCACGAACGCTCAAGCGTTCGACGCCGCACGGCCACGAAGGGCAGACCAGGAAGAGATTTTACGCGAGTTTCCGGTCAGCCCTGCAAACGCATTTGCAGGGCGTTGACGGGGCCACGCCTGAAGTGGTGATCAACAAATGTCGCCACGACGCAGCCCTCCTTTCTCGGTTGAACGATGTGACGTTTCGACAGTAGTCGGACGCGCAGGAGAAGGCAAGCAACCGATGTCCGCGTCGCAACGACGCTACCCGGTCTTGCGCACGGGCTCCATGACGTCGACATTGCCGCCGATCAGGGCCGCAAAATGGCCGATCGGCGCGGGCCTGCCGATCAGATAGCCCTGCACGGCGTCGCAGCCCTCCTCCGAGAGGAAGCTGAGCTGTGCCTCGGTCTCGACGCCCTCGGCGACGATCGACATTTCGAGGCCATGGCCGAGATCGATGACGGCGCGCACGATTGCGGCCGATTGCGGATTGCGGCCGAGATTGATGACGAAGGCGCGGTCGATCTTGATCTTGTCGAACGGAAACGCCTGCAGATAGCTCAACGAGGAATAGCCGCTGCCGAAATCGTCCATCGAGATCCGCACACCGAGCGCCTTGAGCCGCCGCAGCAGCGACAGGCCGCGGTCGAGATCCTCAATGAGGACGCCTTCGGTGATCTCGAGCTCGAGCCGGTCGGGTGTCAGCCCGGTCTCGAGCAGGATCGAATGCACGAGGCTGACGAGGTCGCCATGGGTGAATTGCGCCGGCGACAGGTTGACGGCGACCTGCAGCGGCACCGCCCACGACGCGGCCTCCCGGCAGGCCTCGCGCAGGATCCATTCGCCCATCTCGACGATCAGGCCGCTTTCTTCGGCGAGCGGAATGAAGTCGCTGGGCGGCACGAAGCCGCGCACCGGGTGGTGCCAACGCGCCAGCGCCTCGAAGCCGATGGCCTCGCTCGCCGCAACAGTGGCGCCCGCCGTGGCCTGCGGCTGGTAGTAGAGCGACAATTCGCCGTTCTTGATCGCAACCGAGAGCTCCTGGTGCAGCACGCGACGATCGCGGATCTGCTGGTCCATCTCCGGCTCGAACACCGAGATCGTGCCGCGCGACTTCGCCTTGGCGCGAAACAGCGCGGCGCCGGAATTGGCGAGCAGCGAGGCCGCGTCCGAGCCGTTGTGCGGGAACACCGCGATGCCGGTGGTGAGGCCGGTACGTACCGACTTGCCGTCGATCGCAAAGTCCTGCCCGAGCGCATCGGCGGCCTGTTCGGCGAGCGCAATGCCGGCCGCCGGCTGCTTGCCGTCGATGATGAGGCCGAATTCGTCACCGGACAGGCGCGCGACCACGCCGCCGCGTGCCACCGCCTGCAAGCGCTGTGCGACCTCGATCAGCACCTTGTCGCCCATCGCATGGCCGAAGACATCGTTGATCTCCTTCAGCCCGTCGAGATCGACGCAGAGCACCGCGAATTCCTCGTCGGTGCCGGCACAGGCCTCGATCATCTGCGTGAGCGCCTGCAGGAACGCGGCGCGATTCGGCAGATCGGTCAGGCCGTCGTGATAGGCCATGTGCGCCATGCGCGACTCGGTCTGGCGCCGGTCGGTGACGTCTTCATGGGTCTTGATCAGATATTGCGGCTCACCATTGTCGTCGAGCACGGTCATGCGGCGGGTCAGGAACAACCGGAGGCCATCCTTGGTCGAGATCGGATGCTCCTCCGCGATCATGCTGCGCTTCCGGATCGCCGCCTCGTCGCGGGCGATGATCAGCTTGGCTTCGCGCGGATTGAAGATGTCGGCTGCGGTAAGACCCGTGGCGTCCTCGCGGCGGCGGTTCAAAATCGTCTCGGCGCTGCGGTTGGCCAGCAGGTAGCGGCCGTCGCTGACCCGTTCGACGATCAGCGAGACCGGGATGTTGTCGACCACCAGCTCGAGGAACTTCTTGTTGTTCTCGAGCTCGCGCGACAGCGAACGGCGGTCGGTGACGTCCTCGAACAGGGCGATCAGGAATTCCGGCTCGCCGGCCTCGTTGCGCGCGATGACCCGATTGGATGCGAGGATGCGCTTCTCGGAACCGCGTTCGACGAGGAGTTCGCTGCGATGGTAGCCTTGCGGCGCGTCAAGTGCCGCGCGGTCCGCGGCCTCGATGCTGGCGGCGGTCTCGGAACGGAAGATCTCGTCTGCCCGCTTGCCCACGATGTGGTCGCGCGAGAAGCGAGAGAAGCGCTCGAACGCGCGGTTGGCGAAGATGTAGCGGCCGTCCTCGATGTTCTTGGCGGCAACGCAGACCGGGACGTTGTCGAGCACCGATTCCAGGAATTGCGTGGTCGAGGCGAGCTTGCGCGACAGCCGGCGCTGGTCGGTGCAATCGAGATGGGTTGCGACCGAGCCGCCGTTCGGCAACGGGAAATACTTCACCAGCACCGATTTGCCGTTCGACAGTTCAGTGACCAGGCCCTCCGGCGTCGCAGCCCTGGCAAAGAAATCGTCGGCGCTGACGTCGAGCACGCCGCGGCTCCGGCGCAACTCCAGCAGCTCGGTACCGGTCATGTTGCGCGTAATGTCGGCGCGCGACAGGCCGTAAATGTCGAGATAGCGGTCGTTGCAGAAGACGATGCGCTCGCGCGCGTCAGTCATTACCACGCCCTGATTGAGGTGGTTGAGGGCCGACGAGATGAAGACGTTGCGCCGCAGCTGCGCCCGCTTGGCGCGGCGCAGGGCCGAAAGGACCCAGAGCCCGATCGCGCCGAGGAACGATGCGACGACGACGCTACTGATTAGCAGCTCCCAGATCACGTTGGGATCGAGGTCACCGAGGTAGATCGACGGCGTGAACGCGCGGGATGCGGACCAGGCTATGCCGCATGGCGTGACGACGGCGATCAGGCCAAGCGCTACCTTTGCCGGAATCGTATTCTTCCCGCCCGCCTGCCAATTCTTGCCAGCCATCAGTCACCCGCGGATTTCCCGACGGAGTGTCCGGTTTCGGCGGTTTGGATCGGGTAAACGCGTTCCGATGCAACTGGAAAATGTGCCTTAACTCATGGCAATTGCCCTGACATGATTAATAGTCCACTAACTGGACGCGGCGCTGAAACTATCGTGACAGCCCAAGCACTTGCCGAACGAGCCGGCGGGGCCAAACGATGCTGATTGCGCGCGACGGCAGTCCGTCGTCGCGCCGGAATTTGCGGATCTGAAGGACGACATGGACAGGGTTGATTGCGTGATCGTGGGTGCGGGGGTGGTCGGCCTCGCAGTGGCACGCCGGCTGGCCCAGGCCGGCCGCGAAGTGGTGGTCATCGAGGAAGCGGAAGGGATCGGCACGGTGACCTCGTCGCGGAACAGCGAGGTGATCCATGCCGGCATCTACTACCGGGCCGGCAGCCTGATGGCGCGGATGTGCGTCAGCGGCAGGCACGCGCTCTATCGCTACTGCGCCGAGCACGGTATCCCGCACAAGAATTGCGGCAAGCTGATCGTCGCCACCACGGCAAAAGAAACCGAGAAGCTGCAGTCGATCCGGGCGCATGCCGAGGCCAATGGCGTCGACGACATGCAGCTGCTGTCGGGTGACGCGGCGCGCGCGCTGGAGCCTGCGTTGAACTGCGATGCGGCCCTGCTATCGCCTTCGACCGGAATCATCGACAGCCATGCCTATATGCTGGCGCTGCGTGGCGACGCCGAGGAAGCCGGAGCGGCCTTCGCATTCTACACACCGCTGCTGCGCGCCAAAGCGGCGGCGGGCAAGCTCGAGATCGAGGCCGGCGGCGAGGCGCCGATGACGCTCGCATGCGACCTCCTGATCAACGCCGCCGGCCTCGGTGCATCGGCGGTCGCCCGCAGCATCGAGGGCATGCCGATCCACACGATTCCGACGGCCTATCTCGCCAAAGGCAATTATTTCAGCTGCAGCGCGCGAGCGCCGTTTTCGCGGCTGATCTACCCGGTCCCGGAGCCCGGCGGGCTTGGCGTTCACCTCACCCTCGACATGGCGGGGCAGGCCAGGTTCGGTCCCGACGTCGAATGGATCGACCATGTCGATTATGCCGTCGACCCGGCGCGGGCCGAGCGGTTCTACCCGGCGATCCGGAAATATTGGCCGTCTCTGCCCGATGGCGCACTGATGCCGAGCTATTCGGGAATCCGGCCCAAGATCGTGCCGCCCGCGGTTGCGACCCAGGATTTCCTGATCCAAGGGCCCGCCGATCACGGCGTCAGCGGCTTGATCAATCTGTTCGGGATCGAGTCGCCCGGCCTGACGTCATCGCTCGCGATCGCCGATCACGTCGGTGAACTTGCCGGGCTCTGAGCAAAATTCAGCATGACCTGCCGTTGGATGGGCGCTTGGGCGTCCATCCGGCGGCGGAAAGGCTAGCTGATTTGCGGGGGACTGCTTAGTGGACCGTGTCGTTCGCGGTCTGCCTCAACCGCTCGATCTCGTCCTTAACCATCAACTTACGGCGTTTCAGTTCGCAGATATGCAGGTCGTCTACGGAAGGGTGCACGAGCGCTTCGTGCAATTCGTTCTCGAGTATTTTGTGCTTACGCTCCAGCTCAACGAGATGGGCCTGTATTGCCATTGCGAACTCTCCTCGGTGGGTTAAACCTCAGGTTCGATCCGGACCGACGAGTGTACACAAGTGGGCGGCACTGTCGATGGGGGACGCGAAATGCCGCAGTCAGACAATTAGGCTTATCTGTAACCAATCGTGACTATGGAACCAGTCCAGCTTGCGCGGCGCGCGCGCAGGGACGATATTTCGACAAGCGACGGCTGCTTCGTCCACTACAACCTTATCGTGCTTATCAGTCAACGTACACCATGAACGATCAAGATGAGCGCGAACTCCACGCCGAGCTTGCGCGTTTGCAACAAGAGCACCGCGACCTCGACGCCGCGATCGACGCGTTGCATCAGTCGCCCGCGCCGGATCTGCTGATGTTGCAGCGCCTGAAGAAGCGGAAGCTGCAATTGCGCGATCGCATCGCCTTCATCGAAGACCAGATCACGCCCGACATCATCGCGTGACGCGCGGATCGCGCGGCGCCTCGCCGGTTCGGCTGCCCGGCTCGTCGCACGCAGATGCTTTTCCCCGTCATCCACAGCGGCCGCCTGCTTCACGTTCGCGGCAACGCGCGCGCGGCGGCGATTCTCGCCCTTGACTCCCTTGGAACAAATAGAGAACATATCGATCCAGCCGCCAGACACAGAAAGGGAGTTTCGTCATGTCCGCTCCACCTTCCCTGCCCGACAACAGCCGCTACGAGCAGGCCTGCGATCAGGCGATCGCGATGTGCGACGGCAACCTGCGCAGCACCATCAAGGCGCTGATCATGGCCAATGAATACCTGGAAACCGAGCTCGAGGAATTGCAGGCCGCAATCACCGCGGGCTGTGTGCCGGCGCCGGCGCATTCGGCGAGCGACGCCGCCTGATCACCAAGGAGCAAATCGATGGCCGATGTCACCTATTACGTGGCGCTGCCGTTCGTGCAGGACGACGACGGCACGCCAGTCGCTGGCAATGCCGAGGAATGCCAGAGTTCTGCCGTCGCGTTGCGGCGGGCCGAGACGATGTCGCGCATGCCCGGCAGCATCGGCGCGGTCGCATTCAGCCGCACCGGCGATCCCGCGATCGGCGAATTCGGCGACGCCAAATTGTTGCGGGCCTTCGGCAAGGTGCCGGAAGATTTAGGCACGCTTTAGGGCTTCGGTTCTGGCGCGTTTTCTTCACGCGAAGCCGGGGTCCGCTTCGCTCAAAAACGCTTCAGCTTTGCGACTCATGCCGCCGCTGCGCCTTGCGCACATACATCGCACGGTCGGCTTCCTCGAGAGCGCGCTCGACATCCGAATGCGGGCCGAGGATCGCAACGCCCGCCGATACGCCTGCAGTGACCCGGCTGCCACGGAAGACGAACGTCAGGCGGTCGATCATCTCTTCCAGCGCTGCGGCCTTGGCCCTGGCATCGGTCTCGCTGAGATTCCACAGCAGCACGGCAAACTCGTCGCCGCCGAGGCGGCCGATCACGTCGGAGGCACGCACCTGGCCCGACAGCGCGGCCACGATCGCCTTCAGCACCTCGTCGCCCGCCGCGTGTCCGAATGCGTCGTTGATCGGCTTGAGACGATCGACATCGAGCGCGACCAGCGCTGCCGTGGCGTGGTAGCGTTTGATGAAGGCGATCGCGCGGGTGAGTTCACGCTCGAAGCCGCGCCGGTTCAGGACATCGAGCAGGAAATCGGTCTCGGCGGAGGCCTGCAGTTCCTCGATCCGGGCCTGGGCGCGCGCGAGCTGCGCCTTCAGCCGGCGAATCGTCGATTTGTCGTCGAGGGCGGCCGCCCCCCGCGCCGGAGGTACGGTTCCAGCCCGGCCCGGCCCGGGTTTGCGCGCCACAGGCACGCGTTTCCGCCGTTTTGCGGCCCCGGAAGCGGCCGCGGGGGTCTTCTTGTTCATGCGCATCCTTGTTGAGGCCTGCTTATGAAGGCTTGCCGGGATTCACCAAGACAGGATAGTCCATTCTGACTCCCTTGCCACGCCTTGGATGACGCCCGGGCCGCCCCTATAATCGGCCTATGTTTTTGGATTCCTGCACAGAATTGACGAGATGACCGCCCCGATCGCCATCATCATGGGAAGCCAATCCGATTGGGGGACCATGCGCCACGCCGCCGAAACGCTGGCAGACCTCGGTGTTGCCTGCGAGACGCGGATCGTTTCCGCCCACCGCACCCCGGACAGGCTCTATGCCTTTGCCAAGGGTGCCAAAGCTGCCGGCCACAAGGTGATCATCGCCGGTGCCGGCGGCGCGGCCCATCTGCCCGGCATGACCGCCGCGCTGACGGAGCTGCCGGTGTTCGGGGTTCCCGTCGAGTCGAAGGCACTGTCCGGTGTCGATTCGCTCTATTCGATCGTGCAGATGCCGGCCGGGATTCCGGTCGGGACGCTTGCGATCGGCAAGGCCGGCGCGATCAATGCCGCGCTGCTCGCGGCAAGCGTGCTCGCACTCAACGATCCCGCATTGGCAGCCCGACTGGCGGCATGGCGCCAGCAGCAGACCGATACGGTCAAGGAACATCCGGAGGGCTCGGCGTGACGGCTTCGACTGCAGTGAAGCTGAAGCCGGGCGACACCGTCGGAATCCTCGGCGGCGGACAATTGGGCCGGATGCTGGCCATGGCGGCGGCGCGTCTCGGACTCCGATGCCAGGTGTTCTCGCCCGATCCGGATTCGCCGGCGTTCGACGTGGTGCAGAACGCGACCTGTGCAGAATATGCCGACGTCGAGGCGCTGGAGCTGTTCGCCAACGACGTCAACGTCGTCACCTATGAGTTCGAGAACGTGCCGGCGGCAACGGCCATGGTGCTCGCCGCGCGACGGCCGGTGCTGCCTGCGCAGAAGATCCTCGAGACCACGCAGGACCGGCTGATCGAAAAGGACTTCGTCAGCAGGCTCGGCATCGGCACTGCGGGCTATGCCGATGTCTCCTCGACCGCCGACTTGCGCGCAGCGATCGAACGCATTGGCCTGCCCGCGGTCATCAAGACCCGCCGCTTCGGCTATGACGGCAAGGGCCAGGCGATCGTCCGCGCCGGCGACGACCTCGATCAGATCTGGGAAGACCTCGGCACCAAATCGGCGATCCTCGAAGCCTTCGTGCCGTTCGAGCGCGAGATTTCGGTGATCGCGGCGCGCTCGGCCTCCGGCGAGGTCGAGAGTTTCGACGTCACCGAGAACGAGCATCGCGACCACATTCTGAAGATATCCCGCGCGCCGGCGGCGATTCCAGACGAGCTCGCCGCGCAGGCTCGCGCCATCGCCGAGAAAATCGCCACCGCCCTCGACTATGTCGGCGTGCTCGCGGTCGAGATGTTCGTCGTGCCCGGCAACGGCGCGCCGACGGTGCTGGTCAACGAAATCGCACCGCGCGTGCACAACTCCGGCCACTGGACGCTCGACGGCGCCTCGATCTCGCAGTTCGAGCAGCATATCCGCGCGATCGCCGGTTGGCCGCTGGGCAAGCCGGTACGCCACGGCGAGGTCATCATGACCAACCTGATCGGCGACGATATCCTGAGCTATGAGGAATGGCTCACCGTTCCCGGCGCGACCGTGCATCTCTACGGCAAGGGCGCACCGCGCCCCGGCCGCAAGATGGGCCATGTCACCCAGGTGTTTCCGGCCCGCAAGCCTTAGAGCGTTTCCGACCGAAATAGACGCCGGGTCGCGCGACGCCGCAGCGGCACGCGCGACGGATCAATGGAAATGGGATCGTGAAGATCACGATCCCATCGCTGATTGATCACGCAGTCTTCACACCGGCGACGACACCCGTCGGCTCATCGCTGAGCCAGCGATAGACGGTGCCGCCCAGCACGCCGCCGATCAAAGGCGCTACCCAGAACATCCAGAGTTGTGCCAGCGCCCAGCCACCGACGAACAGCGCCGGTCCGGTGCTGCGCGCTGGATTCACCGATGTGTTGGTGACGGGAATGCTGACGAGATGGATCATCACCAGCGTGAGGCCGATCGCGAGCGGTGCGAAGCCGGCCGGCGCCTTGCCATGGGTCGCGCCCATGATGATGAACAGGAACATCATGGTCATCACGACTTCGGTGATGAAGCACGCCACCATGCTGTACTGGCCGGGCGAGTGCGCATCATAGCCATTCGATGCAAAGCCCTTGGCCAGATCGAATCCCGGCGCGCCGCTGGCGATCGCGTAGAGCACTGCAGCGGCAACGATCGCACCGACAACCTGGGCAATGATGTAGGGCAGGATCTGGCCGGCCGGGAAACGTCCGCCCGCGGCAAGCCCGACCGTGACGGCCGGATTGAGATGGCAACCGGAGATATGCCCGATCGCGTAGGCCATGGTGACAACGCTCAGGCCGAACGCCAGCGACACACCGACCAGGCCGATACCGACCTGTGGAAATCCGGCCGCAATCACCGCGCTGCCACAGCCGGCGAAGGTCAACCAGAACGTGCCGATAGCCTCGGCCGCATATTTCTTCATATCCATGTCGCATCTCCCCTGATTTCCAATGTCCGGGTTTACCGAAAACGCCGGGAACGGCCCCGATCCTGGCGCCAAATCACCCAAATCAGGGCCGCACAAAGGCATTTTCGCCGTATTTCGTGGCTTTACTAGGCCCGAAAGTCACTGGACCGGTGGACATCAGCGCATTTGTCTGATACATGCGCCCGCCTAGGGTTAAGAGGCAGGCCTTTTGCCGCCCCTTCGATCTTGCCAGAATTCCGAACCGATCAATTCAAAAGAGGATGCCGCGTGCAGGTTCTCGTCCGCGATAACAATGTTGACCAGGCTCTCAAGGCGCTGAAGAAGAAGATGCAGCGCGAGGGCATTTTCCGCGAGATGAAGCTCCGCGGTCACTACGAAAAGCCGTCCGAGAAGAAGGCCCGCGAAAAGGCCGAAGCCGTCCGCCGCGCTCGCAAGCTGGCGCGCAAGAAGCTGCAGCGTGAGGGCCTGCTGCCGATGAAGCCGAAGCCGGTGTTCGGTGCCGGTCCCGGCGGCGACCGCGGCGCTGGTGGCCGTAGCGGCGCAGGCGCGGGTCGCGGACCCCGCTGAACCGTTTTACCGATCTGGAAGTCTAGCAGCGCGGGCCTCGAGCCCGCGTTGTTGTTTTGAAGCAGGCGGTATTCCGGGGTACCAATGCAAAATCACCTGCGAGAGCATTTTGCATAATGGTTGTTCCGGCGCCCCGCCCCTGTTCCGGACCTGCGCGCCGCCCTCGCGCGTCGCAATTCATCGCCCTTGTCGTCGTTGTCGGCCTCCCGCTCGGGGGCTGCTCCTTCGACCTCGGATCATGGGGCTCGGACGACAAATCAAAGCCGTCGGCCACCGCCGAGAAGCCGGCCGACACGATCACGGCGCAGAATATCAGCGACGCCAAGGATCATGCGACGCGCGGTCAGGCGCTGGCGCAATCCGGCAAGACCGATGAAGCGCTCGCGGAGTTCGAGCAGGCGCTGGCAGCCGATCCCTACAACGTTCAGGCCCTCTATGGCCGCGGCCTGATCTATCAAGGGCAGAGCCAGCATCAGCAGGCGATCGAGGATTTCACGGCGGCCAGCGGCCTGTCACCGCAGAAGGCTGCTCCCCTGCTCGGCCGTGCCATGAGCTACCTCGCGCTCGACAAGGCCAAGCAGGCGGCCGCGGACGTCGACGAGGCCGTCCAGGCCGATCCGAACAATCCGGCGGCATGGAGTGTCCGCGGACAGGTCTATGAGCGGCTTGGAGAGAAGGCCAAGGCGGCGGCGTCCTACAACCACGCGCTCGCGCTGCGCCCCAAGGACGAGACCGCGCGCAGCGGCCTGGCGCGTACCGGCGGCTAGAGCGTTTTCGGGCGGGGTGAACGCCCGTTCGCGGGAAGAAGAGGCGTCGCGACAACAGTCCGGAGAGTCGGCTTACTTCGGCAGGAAGGCGTGAAACACCGACTTGGTGGCGGACAGCATGTCGTCGGCCATCGACTTGTGATCGTTCGGATCCTTCGGGGGCGGTCCGGACGCCTCGGCGCGCAGATCGAGCGGCGGACGCATGACCGGAATGTCGGCCGGCGGCGTCAGGCGATCCGGATCGGGATTATCGGCCGCATAAGGCGCCCGCGGCTGCGACGACTGATCGACGCTCTGATCGGTCGGGTTGGACACCATGATCGGCGGCGGCAGGGGCCGGATCGATGGCCCCGCCACGGGACGCTGCGCCTCCGGCAGCCGGGCGACATCGGTCGGACGCGTCTCCTGGCGAACGGCATCCTGCGAACGCTGCGGGCTCTCCTTGCGCAACCGCTCGATCGCCGCACGGGCGAGATCGTTGGCGTCGCGGCCCTCTTCGGGCGCGACCGCAGCTTCAACCGCAGGGGCTGCCGGCGCGAGCTTCGCCACGGCCTTCGGTGCCGCGGGGTGATGGCGCGTCTCGGCGGGAATGCTTGCGGTATCGGCCGGCGAATCAGCCGCCTTCAGATCAGCGGATTTCTCTGCGGCAGGCTTATCGGAAGCGATCCCCTTCTCGGAGATGCCCTTGGCCTTCACGCCAGGTTCGGGGAGGCTGCTGGCGACGGCAGGCTTCTCGGCGGGCTTGACTGCAGCGGGGGTCACAGTGGCAGGAGCGGTGGTGGCCGTCACGGCTGCGGTTACGGGCGCTTGCGGCTTGGCGACGATGTAGTGGTTAACGATGTACGCCCCGATGATGGTCGCCGCCACCGAGGGAAAGATGTCCATCGCAAATTTCTTCAAGTAACTCAGCATGGCCTGCCACTCCCCGCCCCGGATTTCATGCTGGAACTTTGAGGCACATTGAGGGATCAACTGCGACGGATCGGTGGCAAACGCCCGTTCCGCCGTCACCTTTAGTGTCACGTCGGTTTCAGCTGGAGGCGACTCCGCTCACAAAATCGCGGGCCGCAACCGGCCTTCAGATCATCGTGCGGCCCTTAACAGAAGATGAATTTCCACACCCGGCGCGCAGAATCTCTCATTCATTTCTTGCAGTTCCGCCATCTCCCGCTGCGTCGGCGTCAGGGCTTCAATTCAACCTCGAGAAACACGATCTCACTGGCCGTCTCGTTGAGCACATCGTGCTGGACACCGGCCTTGCGGAAGTAGGACTTGCCGACACCGAGCTGGGCCTTTGAACGATCTCCATTCGGAGCCACGATCGTCATCTCGCCAGCGGTGATCGGCACGATGACATAGTCCATCTCGTGGGTGTGGGGACCGGTGGCGCTGCCCGGCGCCAGCCGCCATTCGGTGACCCGCACCTCCGGCGTGTCGACCTGAACGTCCGATGCAGCACTGAGCATGATCTTTTCTCCAACTTGGCTCGATGTCTGGCGCGCGGATACGGGATCCGGCGTCAACGGAGAACAGGGGCTATCGGAAGGAAGGTCAAGAGCAGAAACAGCGGAACGAGAATGCCGGAGGCGATTAAGAGATAGCCGAAGAAGCTCGGCATCTTGATCCCGCGTTCCTCAGCGATTGCGGCAATCATGAAGTTCGGCGCGTTCCCGATATAGGTCAGGGCTCCCATGTACACGGCCCCCATCGAAATCGATGCCAGCGTGCCGGATAGCGCGTTCATCAGCACATCCGGATTCCCTCCGGCCAGCTTGAAAAACAGCAGATAGGTCGGCGCATTGTCGAGGAATGCCGACATCAGGCCGGTGTACCAGAAATAGGCCACCTCCTTGGGATCGCCGTTCGGATCGGTCACCGCCGATAGCAGCCACGCAAACGAGCCATCCCTGCCGGCCTTAAGCATGGCCACCACCGGGATGATGGCGACGAAAATCGCAGCAAACAATTTCGCGACCTCGCGGATGGGGTCCCAGGTGAATCCGTTGGCCTCGCGGTGCTCCTCGTGCGTGAGCCACAGCGACAGCAGCGCGATCACGATCAGCATGGCGTCGCGCACCAGATTCTGCAGTTCCAGGTGGGTCCCCATGATGTCCACGGCGATTCCCGGCCTCCAGCTCGCTGACAGCAGGATGCAGCCCACGATCGCGGCGATCAGCGGGACATTGAGCAGTCCGCGAAGTCCGATAGGAGCGGCGAATTGGACCGGAGCGGCTGGTTCGCCGCGAAAGAGCCAAATGTCGACAACGACGAAGATCGCGAGCAATGAGCCGGCCACGATCAGCGTCTGCAGCCAGAGATTCTGGGCGGGCCAGAAGAAATCGACGCCGTTGAGAAAGCCCACGAACAGCGGCGGATCACCCAACGGGCTCAAGGCACCGCCAACATTGGCCACGAGAATGATGAAGAAAATCACCACGTGCCAGTTGTGAGGCCGCGCAAGGTTTGCACGGATCAAGGGCCGGACCAGGATCATGCTTGCGCCCGTCGTGCCGACGACGCTCGCCATCACCGTGCCCAGCGCCAGGATGATTGTATTGCTCAGCGGCGTTCCCCTGATATCGCCGCTCACGACGATACCGCCCGCAACGGTGTAGAGCGAAAACAGCAGCAGAATGAAGCTCAGATACTCGCCAAGCAGGGCGTGAACGACGGCAGCCAGCGTCACTGCGCCGCCTGCAAACCACCAGACCGATGCCAGCGTCACGAATGCCCATCCGGCCGCTATCTTTCCGTAATGGTGATGCCAGACCTTCGGGAACAGCAGCGGTCCCACCGCGATCGAGAGCAACAGACCGACGAAGGGCAGCGCAAACGGCCATCGCATCGCCGCGCCGTCGAGCGTGGCGGCATCGGCGGCTTGCGGAAACAGCACGATCAGCAGGGCCGCAGCCGGCAGATATCTCATTTTCGTCAGGCGGGCGTTACGGCACGAAGACCATGAACACGAACACGGCGAACACCACCATGTGCACGAGCCCGAACAGGATGTTGGTGCGCCCGGTGCCGAAGGTGAGCATGCTGACCATGAACGTGAGCAACAGGATCAGCATATGCTGGTTGCTGAGCCCGAGCACGAGCTCTTTGTCAAGCATATAGGCCGCGACAGCAACAGCGGGAACGGTGAGGCCGATCGTCGCAATCGACGAGCCGAGCGCGAGATTGATGCTTTTCTGCAGGTCGTTCTTACGTGCCGCCGATACCGCGGCGACGCTCTCCGGCAGCAGGATCAGCAGCGCGACCACGACACCGGCAAAGGCCGGCGGCGCGCCGATCTTCGCGGTGACGACGTCGACCACGATGGAGAATTTCTTGGCCAACAGCACCACCGCCAGCAGCGCCACCAGCAGAAGCGCGATGCTGATCGCCAGCATGCGGTCCGAGATCATCTCGCCATGCGCGGCAGCGTCGTTGGCGCCGCTGACGAAATAGTCGCGATGGCGGATCATCTGGGTATAGAGGAACACCGCATAGAGCAGCACCGTGACGATGCTCACGACGGCGAGTTGGGCTGTGGAATAGACCGGCCCGGGCGCGGTCAGCGTGAAGTTCGGCATATCGAGCGTGATGGTCGCGAGCACGAACAGCACGCTGAGATAAAGGTTCGCGCCGGTGATCTGGAAATCCTGTTCGCGATACCTGATACCGCCGATAAAGATGCACAGCCCGACCAGGCCGTTGCAGACGATCATCACCACGGCGAAGACGGTGTCGCGCGCCAGCGTCGGAGCCGGCGTGTCGCCCAGCATGATGGTCGAGATCAGCGCCACCTCGATCACGGTCACGGCAAGCGTCAGGAGCAGCGTGCCATATGGCTCGCCGATCCGCTCGGCGATCATCTCGGCATGATGGACCGCCGCGAACACCGTGCCGAACAGAATGACGAGCAGCACGGCCGCGAACAGCCATCCCCCGGCTGACGGTGCGAAGACGTAGCCCGAGGCCGTGACCGCGGCAAACAGCAGCACCGCCAGAACGGGAAACAGCCAGGCCGACCGCGGCATCGGTCCGTGTGCGCTCATGTCGTCAGCCCCCTCAATTCGACTGGCCCGATTATGCGACAGACAATCGCCGCCGTCAGCCTCTTGCGCCGTTGATAAAGTGCCGCGCGGTCCCGATCGCACCGAAATCATCGAGATTGTCGTGGCCGCCGCCCGGGAAGCGCACGAACTGCTTGGGCTCATGCGCAAGGCCGAACAGCCGCTCGCCGAAGCGGATCGGGATCACCGGATCATCGGTGCCATGCATGATCAGGAGCGGCACGGTGACGTTGACGATGCGCCGGTCGGAATGGAACTGATCCCGCATCAACAGGCTGATCGGCACGAAGCGGAACATCGCGCCGGCGATATCCGCCGTCGAGGTATAGGGCGCCTCGAGGATCAACTTGCCGATGGGATGCTCGGCGGCGACCGCGACCGCCACGCCGGTCCCGAGCGAGAAGCCCCAGGCCACGACCTGCTCCGGGCTGTAGCGTGCGGTGGCGAATGCATAGGCGGCCTCCGCATCCAGCAGCAATCCGCGCTCGCTCGGCGCTCCGCTCGAGCCGGCGTAGCCCCGGTAGGAGAGCGCGATCAGCCCGGTGCCGTCCGCCGTGATGCCCTTGAAGCGCGCCACGCGGCCGGCCAGGAAGTCCCCGTTGCCGGGAAAGAACAGGACGACGGGCCGGCCCGGCTTCGCCGGCACGTGCCAGATGATGACCTTCTCGCCGTCGGCGGTGGTCAGGACATGTTCCTCGGCTTCAGGAAGTCCCGCAGCAGCCGGTGCGGTCCGCCCTACCGGCGGAATCGGAAATAGCATGTCGCGCTGCTTGACGAACAGCACGCCGAGCCCGCCGAGATAGGCGACAACAGCGGCGATCAGCAGCCATTTGACGATTGTGATGACCAGCGCCATCCCGATGGCCACTACGACGTCCTGCGCCGGAGCTTGAGCAGCTTCTCGACGTCAGGCCTGATGCTGTCGGGAATGGCTCGGCACGCGCAAGCGATCGCATGCGCCGCGTGCCATTTGATCCGCTGCTCGCGCGTGGCCCGGGGCGGCATGCGATTTTGTCGATGCCACTCCCTGTTCAGGGCCATCGGCAGGCGGCCTACATCGCCTTGACGATGCTCTCGGTGACCTTCTTGGCGTCGCCGAGCAACATCATGGTGTTGTCGCGGTAGAACAGCGGGTTGTCGATGCCGGCATAGCCCGAGGCGAGCGAGCGCTTGATGAACATCACGGTGCCCGCCTTCCAGACCTGCAGCACCGGCATGCCGTAGATCGGCGAGGTCTTGTCCTCTTCCGCGGCCGGGTTGGTGACGTCGTTGGCGCCGATCACGAAGGCGACATCGGCCTGGGCGAATTCCGAGTTGATGTCCTCGAGTTCGAACACCTCGTCATAGGGCACGTTGGCTTCGGCGAGCAGCACATTCATATGGCCGGGCATGCGGCCGGCGACCGGGTGAATGGCGTATTTCACCTCGACGCCTTCCTTCTTCAGGAGGTCGGCCATTTCACGCAGCGCGTGCTGGGCCTGCGCCACCGCCATGCCGTAGCCGGGCACGATGATGACCTTGGAGGCGTTCTTCATGATGAAGGCTGCATCGTCGGCCGAGCCGAGCTTGGCCGGCTTCTGCTCGCCGCTGCCGCCGCCGGCCGCTGCCGTCTCGCCGCCGAAGCCGCCGAGGATGACCGAAATGAACGAGCGGTTCATCGCGTGGCACATGATGTAGGACAGGATCGCACCGGAAGAGCCGACCAGTGCACCGGTGATGATCAGCGCGGAGTTGCCGAGCGTGAAGCCGATGCCGGCGGCCGCCCAGCCCGAGTACGAGTTCAGCATCGAGATCACGACCGGCATGTCGGCGCCGCCGATCGGGATGATCATCAGCACGCCGAGCGCCAGCGCAAGGATAACAATCAACCAGAAGTCGAACGCGCTGCCCGACATCACGAGCCCGACGATGAAGAACACCAGCGCCAGAGCGAGCACGATGTTGATGACATGCCGGAACGGCAGGATGATCGGTGCGCCGCTCATCCGGGCCGAGAGCTTCAGGAACGCGATCACCGAACCGGTGAAAGTCAGCGCGCCGATCGCGACGCCGAGCGACATCTCGACGAGGCTCTGCGGATGGATGTTGCCGGGCGAGCCGATGTCGAAGGCCTCCGGCGCATAGAACGCGCCCGCGGCGACCAGCACCGCGGCCATGCCGACCAGCGAGTGGAAGGCGGCGACGAGCTCGGGCATAGAGGTCATCGGCACCCGGCGCGCGATCACCGCGCCGATGCTGCCGCCGATCGCGACCGCGAGGATGACGAGCAGCCAGGCGACGCCGTCGGCCGGCGGGTGGCTCGCGAGCGTGATGCCGACCGCAATCGCCATGCCGATCATGCCGAGCAGATTGCCCCGTCGCGAGCTGGCCGGGCTCGACAGGCCGCGCAGCGACAGGATGAACAGCACGCCTGCCACAAGATACAATAGTGCAGAGAGATTGGCGCTCATCTCAGGTCCCCCAATGTCCTCATCATCCCGAGGTGTTTGCGCTTACTTCGACTTCTTCTTGTACATCGCCAGCATGCGCTGGGTGACGAGGAAGCCCCCGAAAATATTGATGCAGGCAAATATCAGCGCTACGAAACCGAAGCCGCGGGCCCAGCCCGAGCCGCTCGAGATCATGCCGACGCCGACCGCGAGCAGCGCTCCGACCACGATCACCGACGAGATCGCATTGGTCACGCTCATCAGCGGCGTATGCAGTGCCGGGGTCACCGACCACACGACGAAGTAGCCGACGAACACGGCGAGGACGAAAATCGACAGCCGGAACACGAAGGGGTCGACGGCCTGCGCGATATGCTCCATGGCTGGTCTCCTTATTTCGGCTGGAAGTTGGGATGGATGACGGCGCCGTCTTTCGTCAGCGCGGTGGCCTTCACCAGTTCGTCGTCCCAATTGACCGCGAGCGTCTTGTTGGCCTTGTCAACCATCGTCTCGATGAACGAGAACAGATTGCGCGCGTAGAGCCCGGACGCCGAGGCCGCGACGCGGCCGGCAACATTGGTGTAGCCGACGATCTTGATGCCATCGACGTCGACGACCTCGCCGGCCTTGGCGCCCTCGACATTGCCGCCGCGTTCGACCGCGAGATCGACCAGCACCGAACCCGGCTTCATCGACTTCACCATCTCGCTGGAGATCAGTTTCGGTGCGGGGCGGCCGGGAATCAGCGCGGTCGTGATGACGACGTCCTGCTTCTTGATGTGCTCGGCGGTCAGCGCGGCCTGCTTGGCCTGGTACTCCTTGGACATTTCCTTGGCGTAGCCGCCCGCGGTCTGCGCGTTCTTGAACTCCTCGTCCTCGACCGCGAGGAATTTCGCACCCAGCGATTCCACCTGCTCCTTGGTGGCGGGCCGCACGTCGGTCGCGGTGACGATGGCACCGAGCCGGCGCGCGGTCGCAATCGCCTGCAGACCGGCGACGCCGACACCCATCACGAACACCTTTGCCGCCGGAACCGTGCCGGCCGCCGTCATCATCATCGGGAAGGCGCGGCCGAAGGCTTCGGCGCCCTCGATCACCGCGCGGTAGCCCGCGAGGTTGGCCTGGGAGGACAGCACGTCCATCACCTGCGCGCGGGTGATGCGCGGCATCAGTTCCATCGCGAAGGCCGCAACGCCGGCGTCGGCGATCGTCTTCAGCGCGGCCTCGTTGCCGTAGGGGTCCATGATCGCGATGACGAGCGCGCCGCGCTTGTATTTGGGCAGTTCGGAGGCCTCGGGGCGCTTCACCTTGATGACGATATCCGCGTCCTTGACCGCATCGGCGCTGACGGTGGCGCCGGCCGCGGTGAATTCCGAATCGGGCAGGCCCGACTTGATACCCGCGCCCGGCTCGATCGCGATCTCGGCGCCGAGCGCCTTGAATTTCTTGATGGTATCGGGCGAAACCGCAACCCGCGGCTCGGACGGATCAATTTCCTTGGCAACGGCAATCTTCATGGGCCCTCCGGCCGCGCAAGCGGCGCGCGCGTCTTCAAACTAGCGTTATTTTCGCCAGATTGGATACCCGGTTTTTGCCACCGGGTTGGACAGGAAATATGCTGCGCCGCCGAGGCCGGCAGCGCCGCAGCCGATCGGGAATCAGACCAGGAAATAGGCCATCAGGATGAGGATGATGGCAACGGTGATGCTGCCGTATTTGACCAGCATAAGGAAACCCTCATAGGTCTGCTCATGCGCGACGTAATCGTTGCCGTCAGCGGTCGTGTAAGCCACTTCGCTATGGTCTGCCATCCTTGTCCCCAGTCAGAAATTTGTTTCTCGCGAGCCATTACCGCAATCGGGGTGACAGGGCAACGGCGCACGCCCGATTGTCCCGAATCCAGGCCGGCGCGCAACCGATCCAGCGGCAATTCACCGCCACCGGGCAGGATTTATCTCCCGATCGCAAGCGCGACAGAAAAATCCTGCCGTCCGCCGCGCTAAACTGCTGACATAGCCCTTCCCGGGGCCGGACAGCGATCCGGCCCCCGGCGCGGCGATCGGGCAGATCGGCCTCAGCGCATCGCCTCGAGCTCGTCGATCATCCCGGCAATCACCGACAGGCCGCCATCCCAGAATTTCGGATCCTTGGCGTCCAGACCGAACGGTTTGAGCAGTTCGGAATAGTGCTTGGTGCCGCCGGCGGCGAGCATGTCGAGATAACGCTCGGCGAAGCCTTCGGAGGCGTGCTCATAGACCGCATAGAGCGAGTTCACGAGGCAATCACCGAACGCATAGGCATAGACGTAGAACGGCGAATGGATGAAGTGCGGGATGTACATCCAGAACGTATCATAGCCCGGCTTGATCTCGATCGCGGGCCCGAGGCTCTCTCCCTGCACGCTGAGCCAGAGCTGGCCGATCCGCTCGGCGGTGAGCTCGCCGTTCTTGCGCTCGGTGTGCACCGCGCGCTCGAAGGAATAGAACGCGATCTGCCGTACCACGGTGTTGATCATGTCCTCGACCTTGCCGGCAAGCAGCGCCTGGCGCTGCTTGGCGTTCTTGGTCTGGGACAACAGCCGCTTGAAGGTCAGCATCTCGCCGAACACGCTTGCGGTCTCGGCCAGCGTCAGAGGCGTCGGCGCCATCAGCGCACCGTTCTTCGCCGCCAGCACCTGGTGGACGCCGTGACCGAGCTCGTGCGCGAGCGTCATCACGTCGCGCGGCTTGCCCTGATAGTTCATCAGCACGTAAGGGTGCGCCGACGGCGTGGTCGGATGCGAGAACGCGCCGGGCGCCTTGCCCGGCCGCACCGGCGCATCGATCCAGCGATCGGTGAAGAAGCGCTCTGCGATCTCGGCCATCCTGGGCGAGAAGCCGCGATAGGCCGACAGCACCATGTTGCGCGCCTCGGGCCAGCCGATCGTGCCAGTGGCTGCGAACGGCAGCGGCGCGTTGCGGTCCCAGTGTGGCAGCTTCTTCTTGCCGAACCAGCCCGCCTTCAACGCATAATAGCGGTGCGACAGCTTCGGATAGGCCGCACGCACGGACGCGACCAGCGCGTCGACCACCTCGCGCTCAACGCGGTTGTTGAGGTGGCGGGAATCCGCGACGTCCGGGAAGCCGCGCCAGCGATCGGAGATCTCCTTGTCCTTGGCCAGCGTGTTGGTGACCAGCGCGAAGGTCCGCTCATTGTCCTTGAAGGTCTTTGCCAGCGCCTGCGCCGCTGCCTTGCGCTTGTCACCCGCCTTGTCCTGTAACAGGTTCAGCGTCGGCTCGATCGCGATCTCCTTGCCCGCGACCTTGAAGCGCAGGCTGGAGATGGTCTGGTCGAACAGCCGGTTCCAGGCTGCGTAGCCGCTCTGTGCCTTCTCGTGAAAGAGCTGCTCGACGCGATCCTCGAGCTGATACGGCTTNGCTTGTCCTTGCGCAGATCCTCGATCCACGGCCGATAGTGGCCGAGCTCGGGCTCGGCCATCGCGCGCTCGATCACGTCATCGTCAACGCGATTGAGCTCGAGCGAGAAGAACAGGAGATGCACCGACGCAGCGGTCAGCCGCTCGGACACGTCGCCGTAGAATTTCGAGATCGCGGGATCGACGCTGTCGCCGGCATGAACAAGGCCGGCATAGGAGCCGAGCCGGCCGGCGAGATCGTCGATCGCCTCGTAGCGCCTGACAGCCTCGGCCAGCCATTTGCCGCCGCCCTCGCGAGCGGTATTTTCGGCAAGCTTGCCCTTGTAGTCGGTCTCAAACGTGACGCAATCTGCATCCATTTTCGCCAGGTCGCGCGCGACTTCCGGCGCGTCGATACCGGAGTAGAGATCTGCCAGATTCCATTCCGGCAGCTTGGCCGGTTTGCCTGCAGCCTTTTTCGCCGCCCCGGTGGCGGCCGATCTGCGTTGCGTGGTTGTCTTGCGGAGTGCGGCTTCTTTGCGGAGTGCTGCCTTGTTCGGAGCAGACTTGTTCGGTGCAGATTTGGAGCGCGAGGTCATCTTGTTCGAAACCTTACTTCAGTCGGTAAGACGGCGGCGGCAGGGGAATGAAAGCGGAATTGCAACGTTTAAGAGTGCGTTAATCGGCATCGGCGACAGTGCCCCGATTCGAGACAGATAATCGTAGCGTGCGGGGAAAACCATGGCTGCCACCATTTTGATCGCCGATGACGACGCAGTACAGCGCCGTTTGGTTGAAAACATGGTGCAGAGGTGCGGCTATGAGCCCCTCGTCGTCGACAGCGGCGACGCGGCGATAGCGGCACTGTCCGCATCCGAGACGCGGCCGATCGACGCCGTGGTGCTCGACCTCGTCATGCCCGGCCTGGACGGCCTTGGTGTCCTCGCAAAGATTCGTGAAGCTGGTTTGAACGTCCCCGTCATCGTGCAGACTGCGCATGGCGGCATCGACAATGTGGTGTCCGCCATGCGCGCCGGTGCCCAGGATTTCGTCGTCAAGCCGGTCGGCTTCGAACGGCTGCAGGTCTCGCTGCGCAACGCGCTCAATGCCTCGGCGCTCAAAGGCGAATTGCAGCGCATCCGGCATAGCCGCGAGGGCCGGCTGACCTTTTCCGACATCATCACCCGCAGCGAGGCCATGACCGGCGTGCTGCGCACCGCGCAGAAGGCCGCCTCGTCGACCATTCCCGTGCTGATCGAGGGTGAATCCGGCGTCGGCAAGGAATTGTTCGCCCGCGCCATTCACGGCAGCAGCGAGCGCAAGTCGAAGCCGTTCGTCGCGGTGAACTGCGGCGCGATCCCGGACAATCTCGTCGAATCGATCCTGTTCGGCCACGAGAAGGGCGCCTTCACCGGCGCCACCGAACGCCATCAGGGCAAGTTCGTCGAGGCCCATGGCGGCACGCTGTTTCTCGACGAGGTCGGCGAACTGCCGCTGGCCACGCAGGTGAAGCTACTGCGCGCGCTGCAGGAAGGCACCGTCGAGGCGGTCGGCGGGCGCAAGCCGGTCAAGGTCGACGTCCGCATCATCTCGGCGACCAACCGCAGACTGCTCGATCTCGTGAAGGGCGGCCAATTCCGCGAAGACCTGTTCTATCGCCTGCATGTGCTGCCGCTGACGATTCCTGCGCTGCGGCAGCGGCGTGAGGACATTCCACACCTGCTGCGGCATTTCCTGGCGCGCTTCTGCGCCGAGGAGAACCGCAACATCACCGGCATCAGCGGCGAGGCGATGGCGCATCTGTCGCAGCTCGACTGGCCCGGCAATATCCGCCAGCTCGAGAATACGGTGTATCGCGCCGTGGTGATGAGTGACGGCGACCAGCTTGGGCTCGCCGACTTCCCGCAAGCGACGGCGCATGCCGTTCCGGAGGGCAAGTCCTTGCAGGGCGAGCCGCTGATCGTGTCGCCGTCAACGGCGCCTGCAATGAATTCTGGTAATGAAATACCTCATCTCGCATCCCTTCCCGTCGCGGGCGGTCTTGCGATGCTCAACGCCTCCGGCGAGGTCCGCCCCTTGGAAGACCTCGAAAACGAGATCATTCGCTTCGCGATCTCGCACTATCGCGGACAGATGTCGGAGGTCGCACGCCGCCTCAAAATCGGCCGGTCGACCCTCTATCGCAAGCTCGATGAGGCTGCGGCCGGCGCGCGCGCCGGCGAGGCCAATTGAGTTGTGTGATGTGATGTGACGCGGCGAATCGGCCGCATCAAGGGAACCTTTTGAACCGTGGCCTCGCGGTGACAGACAAACACCCGGCCGCGTGGCAACAATGCCGGGCCCCGAGCGAACTAGGGTTGTTCGAGGTCAGTTTGTCGTGAGTTGCCCCGCATGGCGCTGGCTGCATGAGAGGGGCCTATGTATCGTCTGCGTTGAGTTGCGTGCAGGCGTTGCGAGTCGATCAAGAAGGCCGGCGCTTTCGCGCAAGCTGTGAAACCAAACACTGACTTGAACTGTCCGTTACGGGCGGCAGTTCCGCCCAGGGGGGTGCGACAATGCGTGACTGTTCGAACAACCGTCGGGGATTTGACCGCGTACTGATGACCGTCGCGGCAACCTTCCTCACGGTGTCCGCGACCTCGGCCTTCGCGCAGGACACGTCACGCTCCAGCCCCGCAGAACTCGCGATCGACGCTGCGATCCCGCGCCCCGAACCGGCCAATGTGCCGCCGCCGACCGCCAGCGATTTCAAGACGGACACGACCGCCGCACTGCCCGATGCCGCGAAGGCGACCGATACACAGCCAACCGATGCCAAGGCGGCCGACGCCAAGGTAACGGACACCAAGGCGACGGATACCAAGGCGCCGGACGCCAAGCCCACCGATACAAAGGCGGTCGACGCGAAACCGGTCGATGTGAAGCCGGCCGAGCCGAGCGCAACTGCGACGAGCACCGAGTCGAAGCCCGCGGATGTCGCCACCACGCCGGCAACCGACAGCAAGCCTGCCGATGCGCCGAAGACAGACACTGCGGTCGCGCCGCCGGCGGCTGCGCCGGCCACCGAAACCGCAACGGCGCCTGCGGCCACTCCGGCTCCCGCGACGGCAACTGCGCCGACGGCAGCTCCGACTCCCGCCACTGCGGCCGCTCCGGCGACCGAGCCCGCCAAGGCGGCGAGCAACGTCCCGGCCGAGGATCAACCGGTGGCCGACAAGCTGCGCGAACTGCTCGCCAGCAAGACGCTGCGCAGCTTCGATCGCAAGAATGAACACGCGGCGGCCGAGAAGTTCTATTCGGCCCGCGACTACGCCCCGGTCTTCACTCAGGCCGGCAAGCTGACCGAGACCGGCAAGGGGGTCATCGCGCGCCTGAAGAATGCCGCCGCCGACGGCCTCAACCCGGAAGACTATCCGGTGCCGGATTTCGCCGCCGCGACCTCGCCTGACGCGCTGGCCGATGCCGAGCTGAAGCTCGCCGGCAGCATGCTGGACTATGCGCGCCAGGCGCAGAGCGGCCGCATGCACTGGTCGCAGGTTTCGGCGGATATCCTCTATCCCGAACATCCGATCGATCCGGCGGAAGTGTTTTCGAATGTGACCTCGGCCAAGGACGCGTCCGCAGCGCTCGACGGCTACAACCCGCAGCACAAGCTCTACAAGGAGCTGAAGAAGAAGCTCGCGGAGTTGCGCGGCGAGGGCGACGGCCCCGTCGTCCGGATCGCCGAGGGACCGGCGCTGCGTTACGTCGCCGCCCGTGGCAAGAAGCAGGCGGCGGAGGAGATGGACGATCCGCGCGTGCCGGATCTGCGCACCAAACTCGGCATCTCAGAGAATCCCGAGAGCACGACCTATGATGCGACGGTCGCAAGGGCCGTGCAAAAGTTCCAGAGCAGTGTCGACCTCAAGCCGTCAGGCGTTCTCGACGACCGCACCGTCAAGGCGCTGAACAGCCCGAAGCGCGACAGGCAGATCGACACCGTGATCGTCAACATGGAGCGCTGGCGCTGGCTGCCGCGGCAGCTCGGCGCTGCCAATGTCGGCAATGCCTATGTCATCCTCAACATCCCCGACTACACGCTGAAGGTGATGCAGAACGGCGCGCAGGTCTGGTCCACGCGCGTCGTGACCGGCAAGCCCGGCCAGCATGCCACGCCGCTTTTGACCGAGACGATGAAGTACATCACGGTCAACCCGACCTGGAATGTGCCGCCCTCGATCATCTACAACGAGTATCTGCCGGCCCTGCAGCAGGATCCGACGGTTCTCGACCGCATGGGCCTCAAGCTCGAGCGCAACCGCGACGGCACGATCCACATCTCGCAGCCGCCCGGTGAAGCCAACGCGCTCGGCCGCATCCGCTTCAACTTCCCGAACAAGTTCCTGGTCTATCAGCACGACACACCGGACAAGTACCTGTTCGCCAAGCAGGAGCGCGCCTACAGCCACGGCTGCATGCGGGTGCAGAACCCGGACCAGTATGCGTCCGTCCTGCTCAACATCACTGAGCCGAACGCGCACTACACGCCGGAGCGGATCCGCAGCATGTACGGCTCGAGTGAAGTCGACCTGAAATTCCCGACGCCGATTCCGGTGAACATCACCTACCAGACCGCGTTCGTGGACGACGCCGGCAAGCTGGAGTTCCGCAAGGACATCTACGGGCGCGACGCCACCATGCTGTCGTTGCTCAAGAACAACCGCGGCAAGGATCTCGAGACTGTGGTGGCGCACGCGCAGCCGAGCTACTCGCGGCCGCCGAGCAGCAGCCTGCCCGCCGGCGTCAATGTCGCGGGTGCCAACGGCGGCTGGAATAATTCCGGACCGAACTTCTTCGAGCGCCTGTTCGGAGGATTCGGCCAGCCGGAGCCGCCGCCGGTCCGCCGCGGCCAGGCCCAGCAGCAGCGCCGGGTATATACCCGTTAATTCCCAGCTGGCGTCGATTTGGGTAAATTTTGAAGTGAAATCAACGATCTCGTCGAAAAGACGAGATCGTTTATGTTAACCATTACCGCCCTCAAACGCGGTAACGGGCTATTTTTCGCCACACTCAATCAGTTAGTTAAGCCTAACTTGGGGGCGGGTCGGTAAACCTCGGTTAACCCTCCCGCTTTAAGAAAGCGTTCACCGTCTTCCGCAGGGGGTCTGCGAGGATGCCGACCGAACGCTCGTCGACTGGGTGGGCTCATAGTGCTGGCTGTTTTCGCACGCCGCTTCATTCCGCTGTCGCTGCCTAAGGCCGGGTACCAAGTCGGCCTAACATCGCTGTTGCTCCTTGCCGGAGCCGGGTCGGTTCACGACGCGACCGCGCTGAACGAGACCCGCACCCTCTCCTTCCACCACACCCATTCCAACGAAGACCTCACCGTCACCTTCAAGCGCAACGGCCGCTATGACGAAGCCGCGCTGAAGCAGCTCAATCACTATCTGCGCGACTGGCGCAACCAGGATGAGACGGTGATGGACCGTCACCTGTTCGACATCCTCTGGGAAGTCTATCGCGACGTCGACGGCAAGCAGCCGATCCAGATCGTTTCCGCCTACCGCTCCCCCTCCACCAACGCCATGCTCCGCCGCCGCTCTTCGGGCGTTGCGCGCCACAGCCAGCACATGCTGGGGCATGCGATGGACTTCTACATCCCCGGCGTGCCGCTGGAGCAGATCCGCTACGCCGGCCTCCGCCTGCAGCGCGGCGGCGTCGGCTTCTATCCGACCTCGGGTTCGCCGTTCGTCCATCTCGACACCGGCAACATCCGACACTGGCCGCGTATGACGCACGACCAGCTGGTCAGGGTGTTCCCGGATGGCCGCACAGTGCATATCCCGAGCGACGGCACGCCGCTGAAGGGATATGAACTCGCCAAGGCCGAGATTGAGCGCCGTGGCAATGGCGACGACGCCGCGACCGTCGCTAGGCCGAGCCTGTTCGCCAAGCTGTTCGGCGGCGGCAAGTCGAATGACGACGAAGACGACGCTGCTGCACCAGTGAACGAGAAGCCCGCGGCCAACACGGTGATCGCCGCAGCTGCCCCGAAGTCCGTCGATCCCGTTCCGATGCCGCGCGCCAAGCCGCAGATCATGGCCGCGATCCAGCTCGCCGCGGCCGACGCGCAGCTCGTGCCGACGCCGAGGGAAAAGCCGCAGGTCCTGGCCCAGGCCCAGATCGACAAGCCGCAGGTCGTGGCCGCCGACGACAGCGCGTCGAAGCCGCAGTCGCCCGCCGACATCATCAATGCCCGCGGCTTCTGGGGTGATGCGACCGCGCCGAAACAGGCGTCACCGGAGCAGATCGCGGCGCTGAAGGCCCGCGAGGCCGTCGGCGGCGCTGATCCGCAGGCGACCGCCAGCGCGACGGAAAATTTCAACAAGGCGCTCGCCTATGCGCCGGCCACGTCCTCGCCGGTTGACCACGCCAATATCGTCGCAGCGTCCGCGCCGCTCCCGCGCAGCGTGCGTCCGACCCGCAACGCCGCCGCTGCCGCCACCGAGATCAACACCGTCGTCGCCAAGGGTGCGCAGGGCCAGGGCGTGATCATGACCTCGGCCCGCATCTCGGCCGCCAAAGGCAACGACACCTGGATGCGCGTCGTGATGTTGGCACCGAGCGCCAGCAACGCCATGCTGACCACGGTGCTCGGCGACACCGACATGAGCCTGATGCGCGCTCACTTCGTCAAACCGGAGACGTCGGTCGCGATGACCTTCTCGGACGATCCGATGATGGGGATGACCTGCGACCACTTCTCGGGCACCGCGACGGCCGTCCTCGCGACCCAGTCGTTCGTGCACACCGCCTCGCTGCGCTAAAGCGCGATGAGATCAGGTTGAAGCGTCATCGCGCCTTAGCTTCTTGTTTGAGCATGATCTTTTCGGAAAACCGCTTCGCACTTTTCCGGATCATGCTCTAGACACCAACCCCGATAGCCCGCTTTCAGCGGCAAGCCGGTTCACGCCGGCAGCCCCGCCTTGAGCAGACCGGCCTCGTAGCGGGCGCGGTCGCGTTCGCGCTTGTAATGCTGGGTGGCCAGATGGCCGGCGACCGAGAACGTCGGCTCGCGCTTGAGCACCTCGGCCGCGTGCGCGCCGGCCGCCACCGTGTCGCCCATCTGCGCCAATGTCGCCGCAAGGAAAGCGTGATGGGTCTGATCGGGCCGCGTGATGCGCGAGAATGCGTCGGCGGCATCGGCGTATTTTTCGGCGCAATAGCAGGCCCGGCCGAGATGGCTCCAGAAGCGTTCGGGGTGGTACGGATTGAGGCGCATCGCCCGCTTGATCCAATCGATGCCCTCCTCCGCTCGCCCGAGCCAGGTCAGGAGCTCGCCCTGCTGCACGACGACGAGGTCGTAATTCGGATTGAGCGCGAGCGCGCGCTCCTGATGGAAGGCGGCCTTGTCGTGGTCGTCGCGATTGAGGTTCAGCGCGGCGAGGATGCGGTGAACATCGCTGTCGTTGTCGTCGAGCTTGAGCGCGATCTCGAGCTCCGCGGCGACCTCGGCGAAGGTCGCGTCGCGATCGGCGCACCAATTATAGACCCAGGTCTGCCCGAGCACGCAGGCCCGCCAGGCGTGCGCGTGAGCATAGTTGGGATCGAGCACAATCGCCCGCTCCAGCAGAAGCTGCGCTTCCGCATTGTCTTCCCGCGCCGAGCGATGGTGCAGGACCTTGGCTGCCAGCACGCATTCGTAGGCTGCCATGTTGTCGGTCCGCGTGCGCTTGACGCGGTCATGGGCGGCCGCCTCGACGCGGCCGGGCAGGGTGGCCACGATCGCGCGCGTCATCTCGTCCTGGATGGCGAAGATATCAGCAAGCTCGCGGTCATAGCGCTCGGCCCAGACGTGACGATCGGCCGCGGCGTCGATCAGCTGCACCGTGACGCGGATGCGGCCGCCCGACTTTCGCACGCTGCCCTCGAGCACGTAGTCGACCTCGAACTCCTTCGCGACGTCCTGGACCTTCACGGCCTTGCCTTTGTACACGAAGGTCGAGTTGCGCGAGATCACGAGCAGATCGTGGAAGCGCGACAGCTCGGTGATGATGTCTTCGGTGAGGCCGTCGGCGAAGAACTCCTGCTCGGGATCGCCGCTC
The DNA here is from genome assembly GCF_001542415.1 of Bradyrhizobium macuxiense. GTDB lineage: Bacteria > Pseudomonadota > Alphaproteobacteria > Rhizobiales > Xanthobacteraceae > Bradyrhizobium > Bradyrhizobium macuxiense. Next base: position 1,538 of record NZ_LNCU01000129.1, on the reverse strand, counting down.
ATGTTGACGAGCGGCAGCACCGCGATCGAGGGTTTCCTGGCGACCGAAGGCGGTGCCGTATCCCGTGGATATGCTGGGACGGTTTTTGAATCCGGCTCAAGACGGATGCGAAAGACGCGGATCGGGCGAGCGATATTCTTGACGGTCTGATCGCCGAGATCCTCGAAGCTCAAATCGTCCAGACGATCTCCGACCTGGTCTCGGACCGCGGCCGAAACACAGATCCCGCCGGGCTCGGCCAGCGTTTCCAGACGGGACGCGACATTGACGCCGTCTCCGAAGATGTCGTTGCCGTCAACGATCACATCGCCAAGATTGATGCCGATGCGAAACTGCATCCATCGCGCCGGCGCGACGTCGGTATTGCGCTTCGCCATCCGGCGCTGCACCTCGGCGGCGCACAGGACCGCATCGACGACGCTGTGGAATTCGACCAGCATCCCGTCGCCGGTGGTCTTGATGATGCGGCCGCGGTTCTTGGTGATGGCTGGATCGATCAGCTCGATCCGATGGGTCTTGAGGCGCGCGAGCGTTCCCGTCTCGTCAGCCTCCATGAGCCGACTATAGCCGACCATGTCAGCAGCGAGCACCGCAGCGAGCCGGCGCTCTGGTCCTGGCACATCCATCTGCGATCTGCCCGGTTAGCTCGCCGGGCAGTCTAGCAAATCTCCGAAATGGACCCAAGCTTTAATGGAACCGAGCCTTGAAACAGCGCATTGCCCGGCCCTGCCGGGGCGGACGGGGGACGCCGGCTCACAGCATTCCCTTACATCTAATGTCGGACCGTGTTGCGCAATTCGACAACATCGAAACCGGTAAGGGATCAAAGGGTTAGTGTTAGGTAGGGGACAAGAAGCAGCCATCTAGACCGTTGCGCCCACTACGCAAGGAGTTCATCCATTCCCAGAAGGGCCCGACTTGTTTAGGGGATCAGTAGGCACGCGGACTTTGCTCGATGACTAGAGGGCGAGCGCTCGATGACCGGCTAACGGGGCTTCTTGACGAGATGCTGTCGACCGCGGCGAGGATCACTGCGCGATCTGTTAGCAGAAGATTGGCTGTAGCAGCGTCGACTATGCGAGGCGACGATGTTGCAGGAAGGCGTAGGCGATCATGGTCATTAGAGCGTGACGATGAAGGCCTTGCCATGATCGCCCTTCGAAGTGATCAAGTCCAAGCTCCTCTTTCAACTGCTGATGCGCCTGCTCGCAGATCCATCGTGCCTTGATGGTGGCGGCCAGTGTGCGCAGTTCCGTCGCCGCAGGGAGATTGGCGAGATAGTATTTCTTCTCCCCTGAGGCACGTTGCTCGCCAATGAGCCAGGCTTCGTCGCCCGGGAGATGCTGCTGACCCTTATCCCAAATCCGCTGCGGAGGGCCGTCGGCGGTGCGGACACGAAGAGCAGCAAATCGAGCTTTCAGCCGACCTTTCGTCCCGCTGCGCCAACTCACGGTTTTCCATTTGGCGCTGGCCAGCATTTGTTCTGCCGCAATCGATAAGACATCGGGCACGTGGTGCTTTCGTGGTTTCCCGCGGAC
>NZ_LNCU01000128.1 GCF_001542415.1 Bradyrhizobium macuxiense | reverse complement strand
GCGGCAGCGGCGCGCGGCCGACGCTGTCATAGGCAAAGCCGTGCGCGGCCATGTCCTCGGGGCGATAGATGTTGCGCAGGTCGATCACGACCGGCTGCTTCATGTCCGCCTTCAAGCGCTCGAGATCGAGCGTGCGGTACTGCACCCATTCGGTGACCACGACCATGGCGTCGGCACCCTTGGCGCACTCATAGGCATCGTCGCAATACTCGATGTCGGGCAGCTCCTTGCGGGCCTGCTCCATGCCGACCGGGTCATGCGCACGCACCCTGGCGCCCATGTCGAGCAGGCCGGTGACGAGCGGGATCGACGGCGCCTCGCGCATGTCGTCGGTGTCGGGCTTGAAGGTGAGGCCGAGCACCGCGACGGTCTTGCCGCGCAGGCTGCCGCCGGAGAGGTTTGCGACCTTGCGCGCCATCGCGCGCTTGCGGATGTCATTGACGCCGAGCACCGCCTCGACGATGCGCAGCTGCACATCGTGGTCCTGCGCGATCTTGATCAGCGCGCGGGTGTCCTTCGGGAAGCAGGAGCCGCCGAAGCCGGGGCCCGCATGCAGGAACTTGGAGCCGATGCGGTTGTCGAGCCCGATGCCGCGCGCGACTTCCTGCACATCGGCACCGACTTTCTCGGAGAGATCGGCGATCTCGTTGATGAAGGTGATCTTGGTCGCGAGGAATGCGTTGGCGGCGTATTTGATCAGCTCCGCGGTGCGCCGCGCCGTGTACATCACCGGCGCCTGGTTCAGCGACAACGGCCGATAGACATCGCCGAGCACTTTGCGTCCGCGCTCGTCCGACGTGCCGACCACGATGCGATCGGGGAATTTGAAGTCGCGGATCGCGGCGCCCTCGCGCAGGAATTCCGGATTGGAGGCGACCACGACGTCGACCGCGGGATTGGTCTCGCGGATCAACCGCTCGACCTCATCTCCGGTGCCGACCGGCACGGTCGACTTGGTGACGACGACGGTAAAGCCCTTGATGGCCGCAGCGATCTCGCGCGCGGCGCCGTAGACATAAGTGAGGTCGGCGTGGCCGTCGCCGCGCCGCGACGGCGTGCCGACCGCGATGAACACCGCGTCGGCCTCAGCGACGGGTGCCGCCAGATCGGTGGTGAACTCGAGCCGCTTGGCCTTCACATTGGCTGCGACCAGCGCGTCGAGACCGGGCTCGAAGATCGGGATCTCGCCCCGATGGAGCGCTGCGATCTTGCTCGCATCCTTGTCCACGCAGGTCACATGGTGACCGAAATCCGCAAAACAGGCGCCCGATACCAGCCCCACATAACCCGTGCCAATCATGGCGATGCGCATGAGACAACCCGCTTCCTATGGTTAACGACCCGTGGATCAGCCTTTGGGATTCGTGCGCCTCATAGAACATTTGCGGCCCAAGGGAAACGCGGAAAAGCACGGAGGCCGTGGCATGTCATTTGTATGAATAAAGGCGAAAGCAACCGATGGGGCCGATGATACACCCGATCACGCCGGAACAGGACAAAGATGACCATAAACGGCACACCCGCTGGGACTGGCCGTTCCGCCGCAACCGTGGGCGGACGCGTCGACTGGGTCGACTATGCCAAGGGCATCTGCATCGTCATGGTCGTGATGATGCATTCGGTGCTGGGCGTGGAGAAGGCGGCCGAGCAGACCGGCTTCATGCATTATGTCGTGATGTTCGCAAAGCCGTTCCGGATGCCGGATTTCTTCCTGATTTCAGGGCTTTTCCTGTCGATCGTGATCGATCGCGATTGGCGCACCTATCTCGACCGCAAGGTGATGCACTTCGCCTATTTCTATGTGCTGTGGGTGACGATCCAGTTCGGCTTCAAGGCCCCGTCGCTTGCCGCCGAATCGAGCTGGAGCCAGGTTGGGCTTTTGTATCTCGAATCCTTCATCGAGCCGTTCGGCACGCTGTGGTTCATCTATCTGCTGCCGATCTTCTTTGTTGTCACCAAGCTGACACGTAGCGTTCACCCGCTTGTCATCTGGCTGATCGCAGCGGCACTGGAAATGACGCATCTGACGACGGGCTGGACCGCGATCGACGAATTCTGCGCGCGCTTCGTCTATTTCTTCACCGGCTACATCGTCGCCGACTATGTGTTCGCACTGTCGGATCGCGCCCGGGCCCGGCCAGCGCTTGCCCTGCTCAGCCTGGGGCTCTGGGCGCTCGTCAATGGCGGGCTGGTCGCGCTCGACGTGAGCGAATGGCCGATCGTCTCGCTGGCGCTCGGCCTGTCCGGTGCGTGCGCCATCATCGTGATCGGCACGCTGCTGGCGCGGGCGCATTGGCTGGCTTTCCTGCGCTTCTGCGGCGAGCACTCGATCGTCATCTATCTCGCCTTCTTCCTGCCGATGGCCGCGACCCGGACGGTCCTGCTGCGGGCTGACCTTATCCACGACATCGGCCTGATCTCGCTGATCGTGACCGCAGTCGGCGTCGGCGGTTCACTCCTGATCTGGCGGCTGGCGCTCGCGGTTCGGGCCAATTTCCTGTTCGAACGGCCCACAGCATTCTGGATTGCCCCGAAAAAGGCTGCGCCCGCTTTGCAGGCGGCCGAATGAGCCTTCGGACAGTGCCAAAAGTCACGGCCCGATTCGTTCCAATCGGGAGAAATTCGGCTCATCGAATTTTCCGCATATTGAAATGATTGGCTTTTTGTCCTCGAATGTTTCTTCTCCGGCCGTCCGACGAAACAATTCTCCTGCTCATGAAACCATTTTCCGCTTTTCGCGCAGACATCCGGAAACGGGCGCTAACTAACAATTCTCCCAACGAACCGCCGCCAAACGGCGAACTGGGAGCCTGTCATGCCGAACGTCATCGCCATCAACGCCGCAGCCAAGAAGAATATCGTCGCTGCCCGCGCGACCTCGGATGAAATGCTGCTCAAGAGTATTTCCGGGGGCGACCGCACCGCCATGCACGTCCTGTATTCCCGTCACAACGTCCGGGTCTACCGCTTCGTGCTCCGCATGATGCGCGACACCACGACGGCCGAGGACCTGGTGAGCCAGGTGTTCCTGGACGTCTGGCGCACCGCCGCCCAGTTCGAGGGCCGATCGCAGGTCTCGACCTGGCTGCTCTCGATCGCCCGTTTCAAGGCGCTGACCGCGCTGCGCCAGCGCAAGCACGAGGACATCGACCAGGACGACGTGCTCGAGATCGCCGATGGCGCCGACACGCCGGAGGCTTCGCTCGATCGCGCCACCACCAGCGAGATCCTGCGTGCCTGCGTCGCCAAGCTGTCGCCGGCCCATCGCGAGATCATCAACCTCGTCTACTACCACGAGAAGTCGGTCGAGGAGGCCGGGCAGATCATCGGCATCCCGCAGAGCACGGTGAAGACGCGGATGTTCTATGCCCGCAAGCAGCTCGCCGATCTCCTCAGGGGCGCCGGCGTCGACACGGTCGCGGCATAAAAATACGTAAATTCAATATCTTATATGAAAATTGAATGAGTTAGCCAGTTGCCCGCGAAACCAAATAGATCCGGCGACGAAACAATTGAAACACGCGACGACATCGGCCCGAAAAACTCGATCGCTAAACCTTTGAACGACGACGCAACGCCAACCAGTTTCCACCTCCCAAGTTAACCTCCCAAGTGACCTCCAACGACCCGGCCGGGATGCCCCCCAGCCGGGTCGCTCTATTTCTGGCGCACCGTCGAGCAAAGGGCGATCCCGGCTCGCGATGTTCGTCACTCGAGGCACGATCCGCTCGTCGTGAATTCGAGCGCGGCTCGTCTCACACGGACGTGACGGTGCGCGGGAGCGAAGCGCCGTAACGGCAGCGGCATTCCCGCGAAAATCATCATGTGCCCCGGGCTCGATCCTTCGATGAGCCGGGACACATGATGGACGGACGACGATGCTCAGCCTTGCCCTTGCCCTGCTTGCCGGCGTCGCCACCGTCGCCGCACCTTGCACCCTGCCGATGCTGCCAATCCTGCTCGGGGTATCGATAGGCCAGACAGGCAAGACGCGGCCCGCGATGATCGCGCTCGGCTTCGTGATGTCATTCTCTGCTGTGGCGTTGCTGCTGAGCGCGATCACGCGCGCCTTCGACTTCGATCCGAACGTGCTGCGCACCGGCGCTGCGGTGCTGCTCGCCGGTTTCGGCCTGCTGATGATCTGGCCGACGCCGTTCGAATGGCTGTCCATCAAGCTTGCCGGCCTCACCGGCGGCAATCTCGGACAAGCCGCGCCCTCGCAAAGCCTGTTCGGCGGCTTCGTGCTCGGCAGCACGCTCGGCCTGGTGTGGACACCCTGCGCGGGTCCCGTGCTCGGCTCGATCCTCACCATTGTCGCGACCTCGAAGGACACGGCCTGGGCGAGCCTGCAGCTTGTCACCTACGCGATCGGCGCCGCGATCCCGATGCTCGCGATCGCCTATGGCGGACAGGCGGTCACCACCCGCGTGCGCAGCATCGCGCGGATATCGCCGCGCCTGCAGCAGGGCTTCGGCGTCGTGATCATAGCCTTCGCCGCGCTCTCCTACCTGCAATACGACACGCTGATCGTGGCGTGGCTGACCCGGTTTTATCCCAACGGCCAGATCGGCCTGTGAGCCCCGAAAGGAGATATCGATGACCCCGCGTTTGATTGCCGTGTCCGCTCTGGTGGCCGGCCTTGGCCTTGGCGGCGCCGTCATTCCCGGCCTGTGCACGGAGGCCGACGCGCCCGCGCGACCTGTGGCGATGACGACCGCCATGACCACCGGACAGAGCCAGACCGCGCCCGACTTCGTCGGCATCAGCAACTGGTTCAACTCGCGGCCGCTCAGGCTTGCCGACCTGCGCGGCAAGGTCGTGCTGGTGGATTTCTGGACCTATGGCTGCGTCAACTGCGTCAACACCCTGCCGCACGTGACCGAACTTTATTCAAAGTACAGGGATCGCGGCCTGGTCGTGATCGGAGTGCATACGCCCGAATTCCCGTTCGAGCACTCGGCCACCAATGTGCAGGCGGCGCTGAAGCGCCACGGCATCCTCTATCCGGTTGCACAGGACAACAATTCACAGACCTGGAACGCGTACGGCAACCAGTATTGGCCGGCGCAATACATCATCGACCAGAACGGCAAGATCGTCTTCCAGCATGATGGCGAAGGACAGTACGAGCAGATCGACCGCACCATCGCGCGGCTGCTCAACGCCAATAGCTAATGCCTGATCCTGGCGAGCCGCGCCCGCATAGAGACAGCGGCCCTCCGCAAGGGCGCGGCTCGGCAATGAGATAGCATCACGATGCAATTGTATGGATTGTATCGTAAGCCTCGGACAATCCGCCCTGTATTGTCGTCATCCCCGACGTGCTAGGGTTCGCGTCAGATGGGCACGATCGACGGGATCGCGCCCGGTGTTGACGACGGACGGTGCGTCATGTTCGAAGGCTGGGATGCGGTTGCGCTCGCGCGTGCACAATTTGCTTTCACGATGTCGTTCCACATCGTGTTTCCCGCCTTCTCGATCGGGCTTGCGAGCTACCTCGCGGTGCTGGAAGCGCTGTGGCTCGTCACCAAGCGCGAAGTCTTCATCAACCTGTTCTATTACTGGCTGAAGATCTTCGCCGTCGCCTTCGGCATGGGCGTGGTGTCGGGCATCGTGATGTCCTACCAGTTCGGCACCAATTGGTCGGCCTTCTCCGACAAGGCCGGCCCGGTGATCGGCCCGTTGATGGCCTATGAGGTGCTGACCGCGTTCTTCCTCGAAGCGGGCTTCCTCGGCGTGATGCTGTTCGGGCTCGAACGCGTCGGCCACAGGCTGCACTTCTTTGCGACGCTGATGGTCGCGATCGGCACGCTGATCTCGGCGTTCTGGATCCTGTCGGCCAATTCCTGGATGCAGACGCCGACCGGCTATGCCGTCAACGCCGCCGGCCAGTTCGTCGCCGCCGACTGGCTCAAGGTGATCTTCAATCCGTCGTTTCCCTATCGCCTCGTGCACATGGTGCTGGCGGCGTATCTTACCACCTCGCTCGTGGTCGGCGCGGTCGGTGCCTGGCATTTGCTGCGTGACCAGCATCTCGCCGGCCCGCGCGTGATGTTCTCGATGGCGATGTGGATGGCGACGCTGGTGGCGCCGATCCAGATCCTTGCCGGCGACCAGCACGGTCTCAACACGCTGGAGCATCAGCCGGCCAAGGTGATGGCGATGGAGGGCCATTTCCAGAGCCATCCGGATGGCGCGCCGCTGGTGCTGTTCGGCTGGCCCGACATGGCCGACGCCAAGGTGAAATACGCGATCGAGGTGCCGAAGCTGTCGTCGCTGATCCTGAAGCACTCGCTCGACGCGCCGCTCGCCGGGCTCGAGACCGTGCCGCGCGAAAACTGGCCGCCGGTGCCGATCACCTTCTGGTCCTTCCGCATCATGGTCGGCCTTGGTTTCCTGATTCTCGGGCTGGGCCTGTTCAGCCTGCTGATGCGCCTGCGCGGAAAGATGTATCAATCGCGGCTGCTGCATCTGTTCGCGGTCACGATGGGGCCGGCCGGCTTCATCGCAGTGCTCGCGGGCTGGATCACGACCGAGACCGGGCGACAGCCCTTCACCGTCTACGGGCTGTTGCGCACGGCTGATTCCGTCTCGCCGCTGGCCGCGCCCGCGGTCGGCTCCTCGCTGATCGCTTTCGTCATCGTCTATTTTGCCGTGTTCATCGCGGGCGTGGTCTACATCCTGCGGCTGATGGCGCAGCCGCCGCATCAGGGCGAGCAGGGCCCGTCGCATGACCTGCCGGCGCGCGCCGCCGGCATCACGCCGGCCGCGGGCGCTGCCGTGGAGGGCGCACGATGAGCTTCGCCGCCGACCTCGCCACGATCTGGGCCTTCATCATCGCCTTTGCCGTGTTCGTCTATGTCGTGATGGACGGCTTCGATCTCGGCCTCGGCATCCTGTTTCCGCTGTTTCCGCAGAAAGCGGATCGCGACGTCATCATGAACACCGTGGCGCCGGTGTGGGACGGCAACGAGACCTGGCTGGTGCTCGGCGGCGGCGGCATGATGGCTGCCTTTCCGCTGGCCTATGCGGTGCTGATGCCGGCGCTCTACACGCCCGTCATCGCCATGCTGCTCGGCCTCGTGTTCCGCGGCGTCGCCTTCGAATTCCGCTGGCGGACGCAGAAGGCGCGCAACAAATGGGATCTCGCCTTTGCCGGCGGCTCGCTGGTCGCCTCGCTGGCGCAAGGGATTGCGCTCGGCGCCGTCCTGCAGGGCGTTCACGTCGAGGGGCGGCAATATGCCGGCGGCTGGTGGGATTGGCTCACACCGTTCAGCATCCTGACCGGCGCGGCGCTGGTGATCGGCTACGCGCTGCTTGGCGCGACCTGGCTCGTCCTGAAGACCGAAGGCGAATTGCGTGACCGCGCCTATCATCTGAGCTGGGTGCTCGTGATTGCGATGCTCTGCGCGATCGGCGCCGTCAGCATCGCAACCCCGTTCCTGCACGTGCAATACACCCATCGCTGGTTCGCCTGGCCGAACATCATCCTGACCGCGCCGGTGCCGATCGCGGTCGCAGGCGTCACCGTGCTGCTGGTGCGCGCGCTGACCAACAAATACGACCACCAGCCGTTCTTCCTGTCGCTGGCGCTGTTCGCGCTGTCCTATGCCGGGCTCGGCATCAGCATGTATCCGTACATCGTGCCGCAGAGCATCACGATCTGGCAGGCGGCCGCGCCGGAGAACAGCCAGGTCTTCATGCTGGTCGGGGTTTCGGTGCTGATCCCGCTGATCCTCGCCTATACCGCCTGGGCCTATTGGGTGTTCCGCGGCAAGGTGCGCCCCGGACACGGCTATCACTGATGCGGTCGCAACCGAATCCTCGGCCGCTCAGGCAGCGCCTTTTGTGGTTCGTGATGCTCTGGCTCGGCGGTGTCGGTACGGTGGCCCTGATCTCCTTCGCCCTGCGACTCTGGATCGCGCCGAGATAAAGCGAGAGGCCTGCCGCAGGCATCCACAAGCAATGACGAAAAATGGAAATCATTCCAGCGGGATACCGGCCATGCTCGCCCTGAACTTGCCATCAAGCTGTCACTGAGATTTGATGTTCGCGCGATTTGGGTGGAGCAGCCAATTGGCCTGCGCCGACAAGGAGAGCTTTGCATGACGAAACTTCGTCACCTGGTCTGGATGGTGACCGCCGTGATCGGTCTGATGCTGTCGACATCGCAAGGCTTTGCGCAGAGTCCCGACGCCGACGAGCCCGGTCGCGTTCCCGACGCGGGCTACCAGCTCGATCCGGAATGGCAGAAGCAGGTCGTCTACTACCGCACCACTGAGGCACCGGGCACCATCATCATCTCCACGGCCGAGCGCCACCTCTACCTCGTGCAGGGCAACGGCCGCGCGCTGCGCTATGGCATCGGCGTCGGCCGCGAGGGCTTCCAATGGCAAGGCCTGTTGAACATCAGCCGCAAGGCGGAGTGGCCGGACTGGGTGCCGCCGCCGGAGATGATCGCACGCCAGCCCTATCTGCCGCGCTTCATGGCGGGCGGCCCCGGCAATCCGCTCGGCGCACGCGCGATGTATCTCGGCACCACGGTCTACCGCATCCACGGCACCAACCAGCCTGACACGATCGGCACCGCGATCTCCTCGGGCTGCTTTCGCCTCGTCAACGCCGACGTCATGGATCTCTACGACCGAGTTCCGGTCGGCACCAAGGTGATCGTCCGGCAGAAGCCCCAGCTCTAGCCTCCCGCCCGCTTTCGATAGCGCTCCCGTTTCCTCATCATTCGCGAGAGATATCCATGCGTACATTTCGAGGCGGCCTGACGATCGGGCTCGCGGTCGCCGTGCTGGTTGCCGCCGCCGCCATCACCTATGAGCGTTACGACACCCGCACGCTGAAGCGCACGCAGCGCCGTGGCGAGGTGCTGTGCGGCGTCAACAAGGGCCTGCCGGGTTTCTCGATTCCCGATGACAAGGGCAACTGGACCGGCTTCGACGTCGACTTCTGCCGCGCGGTGGCGTCGGCGATCTTCGACGATCCGTCGAAGGCGAAGTTCGTCCCGCTCGACGCCAGCGAGCGCTTCAAGGAGCTGCAGAACCGCAAGGTCGACATTCTCTCGCGCAACTCCACCTGGAGCATGTCACGCGAAACCAATTACGACCTCTATTTCCCGGCGGTCGCCTATTATGACGGCCAGGGCTTCATGATCCCGCGCTCGCGCAACATCGATTCGGCGCTCGACCTGAACGGCAGCAAGGTCTGCGTGCAGAGTAACACCACGACCCAACTCAACCTCGCCGACTATTTCCGTGCCAACAACATGAAGTACACGGAGATGAAGTTCGACAAGCTGGACGACGTCGTGAAGGCGTATGATTCCGGCCAGTGCGACACGCTGACGTCGGATGCCTCGCAGCTCTATGCGCTCCGCCTCAACCTCTCCAAGCCGAACGACCAGGTCATTCTGGCCGACATCATCTCGAAGGAACCGCTCGCGCCCGTCGTGCGCTTGCGCGACGACGACTGGATGATGATCGTGAAGTGGACGCTCTACGCCATGATCAACGCCGAAGAGCTCGGCATCACCTCGAAGAACATCGACGAGGCGCTGAAGTCGAAGAAGCCCGAGGTGATGCGGCTGGTCGGCACCGAGGGTACTTATGGCGAGGACCTCGGCCTGACCAAGGACTGGGCCGTGCGCATCATCCGCCACGTCGGCAATTACGGCGAGGTCTACGACCGCAACGTCGGCAGCGGGTCGCAGCTGAAGATCCCGCGCGGCATGAACCAGCTCTGGAACGCCGGCGGCGTCCAGTACGCGCCGCCGATCAGGTGATTGCTGGCTTAGCGCACGCGCTCTGCCACATCATCAACTGTCATCACCCGCGCATGCGAAAGCGGGTGATTCAGTATTCCTGAAGCAGCGGTTATTGAATCGATGGGCCGCGGCGTACTGGATCGCCCGGTTCGAGCCGGGCGATGACAGTGTGATGCGCGAGGGGAAGCCAGCGCCGACTCAGTACCCCTTGCCGCGCGCCAGCTGGTCGGCGTGGAAGTTGCTGTCGCCGAACAGCTCCTGGCAGACGCGGGCACGCTTCATGAAGAAGCCGATGTCGAACTGGTCGGTCATGCCCATGCCGCCATGCATCTGCACGCCTTCCTGCACGGCCTGGGTCGCCGTGGTGCCGGCGCGCGCCTTGGCAACCGCGACCGCGGTGCCAGCCTTGTCGGCATCGGCATCGAGCGCCTGCAGCGCCTTCAGGACTGCCGCACGCGTGATCTCGATCTCGATGTAGAGCTGAGCGGCACGGTGTTGCAGAGCCTGAAACTCACCGATCGCCTTGCCGAACTGCTTGCGCTCCTTCAGGTAGGTCACGGTGCGGCCGAACACCTCTTCGCCCAAGCCCACCATCTCGGAGGCGACCGCGCCGCGGCCGATATTGAGCACGCCCTCGAGCAGCCCATAGCCCTGGTCGACCTCGCCGAGCACGCTGTCGGCGTTGACCTCGACATTGTCGAACGCGATGCGCGCGGCGTTGTGCGAATCGACCATCGCGGTGCGCTCGACCGCGAGCCCCTTCGACTTCGGATCGACGAGGAACAGCGTCAGCCCGTTCCTGTCGCCGGCAGCACCCGCGGTGCGCGCGGCGACAATCAGGAGATCGGCGGTGTGGCCGTCGACCACGAACGCCTTGTCGCCCGAAAGCTTGAAGCCGTTGCCGGAACGCGCCGCCTGCAGACTTGTTTGCAGCGGGCGATGCTTGGCGCCCTCATCGACCGCGAGCGCGGCGAGCAGGGAGCCGTCTGAGATCTTCGGCAGATGCTGCGCCTTCTGCGCCTCGCTCCCGCCACGCGACAGCGCCGAGGCCGCGACCACCGAGGTCGCGAGGAACGGCGACGGCATCAAGGTGCGGCCGATTTCCTCCATGACGACGCCGGCCTCGACGCAGCCGAGCCCGCTGCCGCCGAACTTTTCCGGCACCAGCAGGCCCGAGAAGCCCATCTCGGCAAAGGTCTTCCAGAGGTCGCGCGAGAAGCCGGTGGCATCCTTGCTGTCGCGCAGCTGCCGCAGATGCGACACCGGCGCCTTGTCGCTGATGAGGCCGCGCGCACTGTCGCGCAGCATGGATTGTTCTTCGGTGAGGACGAGGGCCATTGGTGGATCCGGTAATTCTGATGTTGATCGTTCGTTCAGTTGAATTCCAAGGTATCGTCATGCCCGGCCTTGTGCCGGGCATCCACGTCTTGAGCTTGCCGCCGCAAAGACGTGGATGGNCGGGTCAAGCCCGGCCATGACGACGAAGAGCTTCACGCTCCCGGCAGGTCGAGGATGCGCTTGGCGACGATGCCGAGCATCACCTCGCTCGTGCCGCCCTCGATCGAGTTCGCCTTGGTGCGCAGCCAGGCGCGCGGCCGGGCGCCGCCCCGCGAGCGCTCGCTTTCCCATTCCAGCGCGTCGCTGCCGCCGGCCGACATCAGGATCTCGTAGCGGCGCTTGTTGAGCTCGGTGCCGTAATATTTCATCGCCGACGAGAACGCCGGATGCGATTGCCCGGCCTTGGCGAGATCGACCGCGCGTTCCGCGGCGGCGGCGAGCGCCGCCTCGTCGACCTCGAAGGTCGCGATCTGGCTACGCAGCTGCGCGTCGTCGAGCTTGCCTTGAGCATCGGCGCCGACGGAATCGGCGGCGATCTGGCCGAGCGGACGGCCGACGCCGCGCTCACCCATGCCGGAGATCATCGCACGCTCGTGCTGCAGCAGATACTTCGCGACATCCCAGCCGCGATTGACGGTGCCCACGACATGAGACTTCGGCACGCGGACATTGTCGAAAAAGGTCTCGCAGAACGGCGAGTAGCCGGAGATCAGCAGGATCGGCTTGGTGGAGACGCCCTTGGATGTCATGTCGAACAGGATGAAGCTGATGCCGTCATGCTTCTTCGCGGCGGGATCGGTGCGGACCAGGCAGAAGATCCAGTCGGCATAGTTGGCGTAGGACGTCCAGATCTTCTGGCCGTTGATGATGTAGTCGTTTCCGTCGCTCTCGGCGCGGGTCTGCAGCGAAGCGAGGTCGGAGCCGGCGTTCGGCTCGGAATAACCCTGGCACCAGCGGATTAGGCCGGCGGTGATTTTCGGCAGATGTTCCTTTTTCTGCTCCTCGGTGCCGTATTTCAGCAGCGCCGGCCCGAGCATGGAGATGCCGAACGAGGTGAGAGGCTGGCGCGCGCCGATCGCAGCCATCTCCTGGCGCACGATCTTGGCTTCCTCGCCGTCGAGGCCGCCACCGCCATATTCCCTGGGCCAATGCGGCACGGTCCAGCCCTTGTCGCGCATGCGCTCGAACCAGACCCGTTGCGCTTCGGACGAGAACTTCGTGTTGCGGCCGCCCCAGAACGTGTCGCCGTCCGAGGTCATCGGCTTGCGCATCTCGGGCGGGCAGTTCTGCTCCAGCCAGGCGCGGGTTTCACTGCGGAATTTCTCAAGGTCAGCCATTGTGCGTTTCCGGTCAAAAATCGACGAATTGGAATCGACCTTAGCCACGGCATCGTGGAATTCAATATGTCTTGCGACCGCGCCATGCTCTGATGTCGGTGGTCACTGCGCGTGGCCGGGTGTATCCCCGGGACGGGGTAACGATTGAAAAACAAGAGGAAACGGACATGCGGCTCAAACTGCTTTCGCCTAGCGAAATGAACGCCGCCCAAAAAGAAACCTATGATGAGTCGATCGCCGGCAAGCGCGGTGCCCCGCCGGCGCCGATGATGGCCTGGCTCAACAGCCCGGAGATGGCACGGCATGCCACGCGCCTCGGCGAGATGCTGCGCTTCGACACGATGTTTCCGCCCAAGCTGTCGGAGATCGCGATCCTCGTCACCGCCCGGCACTGGACCGCGCATTACGAGTGGTATGCGCACAAGCGGCTGGCGCTGAAGGGCGGCCTGGATCCGAAGATCATCGAGGACATCCGCGTACGGCGCATCCCGGCCTTCGACGATCCCAAGGCCAAGATGATCTACGAACTCGCCAAGTCGCTGCACGAGGGCCACGGCGTGGCCAAACCGCTGTATGACGAGGCGGTCGAAGTGCTGAGCGTGCGCGGCGTCGTCGAGATCATCGGGCTGTGCGGCTACTACACGATGGTGTCGATGACCCTCAACACCTTCGAATTCGAAGTGCCGGGCGGCGAGTTGTCCGAACTGGCCTAGGCGGCTCGCTGCCGCCGACAACTGAGGCGCTTCCGGAAACGATGGGTTTCCGGATCGACCGCTCTTCCATCCGCGGATTCTGATTATATCAGATTGCGAGGGCTTCCCGTGGCCGGAAAGCCCGACATCAACGGAGCCAGAACGTGTCGCAAACCCCTCCCATCATCGCGGGCACCCGGATCGGGCATGTCCATCTCAAGGTCGCCGAACTCGATCGGGCGCTCGGCTTCTATTGCGGCGTGCTCGGCTTCGAGCTGCAGCAGCGCATGGGCTCCGGCGCCGCCTTCATCTCGGCCGGCGGCTATCACCATCATATCGGCCTCAACACCTGGGAGAGCAAAGGCGGCCATCCGCCGCCCCCGGGCACCACCGGCCTGTTCCATACCGCCATCCTCTATCCGACCCGCCCGGCGCTCGCCGACGCGCTGCACCGCGTGCTCACCGCCGGCATCCCGCTCGACGGCGCCAGCGATCATGGCGTCAGCCAGGCGCTGTATTTGCGCGATCCCGACGAGAACGGTGTCGAGCTCTACTGGGACCGGCCCGAGGCGGATTGGCCGCGCACGGACGACGGCAAGCTCGCGATGTTCACGAGACGGCTCGACCTTGAGGACCTGCTCAAGCAGCGGGTGGCGTAGCGCCTCGCCTCAGATGAGCGGAGCGCCATCCGGGCTAGGTTTTTCCCCGGATCATGATCGCCACCGCCGCGATCAGCTCGAGGCCGACGCAACCGTAGAACGGGAGCGTGTAGCTGCCGGAGAGGTCGTGCAGCAATCCGATCACGCCGGGACCGAACGCATAGGTGATCTGGTTGATCGCCGTGATCAGGCTGACCAGCACCCCGAAGGCGCGGGGATCGAACTCGCGCTGGACGATCAGTGACGGCAGCGTGATCACATTGCCGACGGAAAAGCCGAACAGCGCACAGGCCGCGATCTGCACGACATCATTGTGCAGATTGATGATGACGACGAGCGCGACGGCCTGGCTGGCAAAGGACAGCGCCGAGGCGAGCCGCTGGTTCAGCCGATCGATCACGAACGAGAACAAGACACGGCCGACCACCGCCATCGCGCTCAACAATGCCATCGCGACCGTGGCGCGCTCGCGTCCGATCACCTGATCCAGGTACGCGATCAGGTGGACGATGAAGCCGACCTGGGCGAACAACACCAGCGCAAACGCGACCGAGATCGAGAGGAAGCTGATATCGCGCAGCGCCTGGGCGCGGACCTGCGTCGCCGATGGCGCATCCGCGGCGGCCGAGGTGACCGCACGGAGATGAGCCGGCGGCTGCCCGACGAAGATCAGGATCGCGGGCACCATCACCACGATCATCAGCACGGCAGCGATGGTCATCGCGCCCGAAAAGCCGAACGTGCCGATGCCGGCGACCAGCAGGGGCAGGCCGACGATGCCGCCAAAGCTTGCGCCGTTCAGCGCCAGGCTGATCGCCATGCCGCGCTTCTTGTCGAACCAGAGGCCGAGCGTGTTGGTGATGATGGCGAGGCTGGTGCCGGCCCAGCCGAAGGCGAGCAATGCGTCCGCGAGATAGAGCTGCCAGGGCTCGTGCACCGCGCCCATCGCGACGGACGCGGCGGCCATCGCCAGCGTGCCTGCGATCATGCATTTGCGCGGGCCGAACGCCTTGATCGCCTCGCTGACGAAGGCGACCAGCGCCGCACCGAACAGATAGAAGAAGGTCGTGCCCGAGGAGATCAGCGAGGCCGGCCAGCCGCGCAGCCGCTGCAGCTCGGCGACGTAGACGCTTTGCCCGTAGAAGCCGAGCCCCCAGCCGAACGTCGCAAGCAGGAAGCAGACGACGACGATGCGCCACCCCTCGTAGCGAAGCGAGGTTTCATCGGGCGGGGTGTACGAGGATGCGTCCATCTTCTTGCTCTTGCTTCTCACACCGTCATGACAGGAATTGTCTGATCTGACGATGTAAATAGCCGGGCAAGCCGATCACTTCGATTCGGATCGAAGTGTCAGCACTTGGCAGCAGGACGTCAGATGCTCGGGTCCGGAATTTCGTCCACTGCGCGCAATTTCGCGCGGCGTTTGGCGAAGGAAGTGAGCGACAGCACCGCAAGACCGAGCAGCACCGGCGGGAACACCACCATGTTGACGGCGTTCCAGCCGTAATGGGCGAGCAGCTGGCCGGAGGAGAACGAGCCGATCGCCATCATGCCGAAGATGAGGAAATCGTTGAAGGCCTGCACCTTGTTGCGTTCTTGCGGCCGGTGCGTTTCCAGCACCAGTGCCGAGGCACCGACGAAAGCGAAATTCCAACCGACCCCGAGCACGATCAGCGTCGCCCAGAAGTGCGGCGCGGTGATGCCGGACAGCCCGATCAGCGCCGCCACCGCTTCGAGGATCAGGCCGACCGCGACGATCGCGGGCGCACCGAACCGCGCGATCAGGGAGCCCGTGAAGAAGCTCGGGCCGTACATCCCCACGATGTGCCATTGAATGCCGAAATTGGAATCACTCACCGTGAGCCCGCACATCTTCATGGCGAGCGGCGCCGAGGTCATCACGAGGTTCATCATCGGATAGGCGATCACGCCGCACAACGCGGCGGCGATGAAGCGCGGCTGCTTCGCGATCTCGAACAGCGGACGGCCGCCGTGCAGATCCGCCGCCGCGGGCTTCGGCGCGTCGACGCCTGAGAGCACCGCCATCGCCACCAGCGCGACCAGCGCCTGCATCACGAAGGAGAAGGCGAACAGATAGGGCGGCCAGACGTCCATGGTCCATTGCACGAGCTGCGGCCCGAGCACGCCGGCAAACACGCCGCCGGCCATCACCCATGACACCGCCTTGGGCCGGAATGCGGCGCTCGTACCATCGGCCGCGGCGAAGCGATAGGATTGCGCCACGGAGCCGTAGAGACCGCCGAGAAAGGTCGCGGCACAGAACAGCCAGAACGACGAATGCAGGATGGCCCAGGCGCCGAGCAGACCGGTGAGCGTGCCGCAGCCGGTGCCGATGATGAAGGCGACACGGCGGCCATAGGCGCGCGAGATCGCGCCGGTCGGCAGCGTGCCTGCGGCAAGCCCGAGCACATACATCGAGAGCGGCACGGTCGCGAGCGAGATGGTCGGCGCTAGCGTTGCGCCGACGATCGAGCCGGTGGCGAAGATCACGGCCGAATTGGCGCCGGTCAGCGCCTGTGCCGCGGCGAGCCGCAGCACATTGCCGCGCGCCCGCGCGTCGTCGGTCGTCTCGTCCCCTGCTGTCACGTCGATCATCGGCATTCCCACTCTCAATCATGATGCGATCGCATCATGATCTCGCTCTTGTTTGAGCATGATCTTCTCGGAAAACCGGCGCCCACTTTTCCGGATCATGCTGTAAGCCCCGGCGGGAGCCTCTGATTTGCGGGCACTATGGAGAGCGCGCGGAAGGCGATCAACCGGCGCAAACGATGCGACGCTATGCGATCAGCGCAAGCGGGCCTTGCGCTATTTCGCCGGCTTCTTGCCCGGTCGTTTCTCGGCACGCAACGCGCCGGTCTTGTGGACCTTCGAGCGCGGCGGCGTTGGAGTTGCCATCGGCGGTCGCCATTCCAGCGCAATGGTGGCGGCAAAGCCGAAGAAGCTGGAGCGGCTCATGCCGATCATGGCGGCGTGCTTGTCGATCCGCGCAATCAAGCTCTTCGGCAGATAGACGTTGACCCGCTCCGACGGATCCGGCGGATCGACGCCGACAATGAAATAAGCGGCGATATCGGAGCCCTTGGGCGGCACGATTTGCTCGATCAGCGTCGGCTCCGGCAGCGCCCTGCCCTGCTCGGCCCAGCCGTCCACGGCCTGGGCCAGCGCTTCTTCCGCGCGCTGGATCGCCTCTTCCTGCGATCGCCCGGCGGCGACACAGCCTGGAAAATCAGGAAACCACGCACCGAACGTGCCCCGCGGACCGCGCTCCAGCACGGCCGGATAAAGCCGTCTCGTCATTCTGGCCTCCATCGCTTAGGTATGCTATTTAACACACGCAGATGTGTCAAATCACACATCATGACGCTGGGAGCAGACATGGACCCGCAAGCCGAGCTCCGCATCATCCGCGCGGCCTACGCCAAGCAGATCATGGCCGCCGCCAACGTCGTCGACCCACGCCTCGCCGCAGCGTTTGCCGCCATTCCGCGCGAGGATTTCGTCGGCCCAGGGCCATGGCTGATGCTGCGATGGTTTCAGCGCGACTACATGCCGGCGCCCGACGCCGATCCCGTCTATCTCTACACCAACGATCTGGTCGCGCTGATGCCCGAGCGCCGTCTCAACAACGGGCAACCGTCGCTGCACGCGCATCTCATGCACCAGGCATCGCCCACCGCCGGCGAACACGTCGTGCATATCGGGACGGGCACCGGCTACTACACCGCGCTGCTCGGCCATCTGGTCGGGCCGACCGGCCGCGTGACGGGAATCGAATATGATCCGGAGCTTGCCGCACGTGCCCGTGCCAACCTCGCGCCCCACACGAATGTCGAGCTCGTCGAAGGAGACGGCACGCTCGTGCCGTTCGATTTGGCCGACGTCATCTATGTCAATGCGGGTTGCACCCGACCTGCCGCGCACTGGCTCGACAGCCTCGCCGATGGTGGGCGTCTGATCTTGCCGATGACGTCCGATGAGGGATTTAAGGGCGGCGCGCCGGAGCAGGTGGCACGAGCCGGCGCCGTGTTCCGGATCAGGCGCGAGGGAGCGCACTATCAGGCCGCCTGGATCTCACCCGTTGCGATCATTCCCTGCTACGGCGGCCGGGACACGGCATCGGAAAAAGCGCTGGCCGAGGCCTTCGCCGGCGGCGGCTTGCAGAAAGTGACGCGGCTCTATCGCGACCAGGAAATTCCCCATGAACGCTGCTGGCTGCGCGGAGATGGCTGGTGCCTGGCGTACGATTGATGAGTGCGCTCGCGCCGCCTCATCACGGCTATGAGCGAGCGAACGCCAGGATCATGTTGTTGGCCGGCATCCCGAACGTGTCGGTCAGCCGCAGGCCAACGCTTCTAGCCAGCTTTTCAAGGTCGGCGATATCGCGCACGCCCCATTCGGAGTCGCGATCGCGCAAGGAGGTGTCGAAGATGGCGTTGCTGAGCGCGGTGTGCTTGCCGTTGCGCTTGAACGGGCCGTAGAGGAACAGCCGGCCGTCGGAGCGCAAATGCCTGATAGCACCGGCGAACAGCCCTTCCGCAACGCGCCAGGGCGCGATGTGGATCACGTTGGCGCAGAAGATCGCCAGCAACTTGTCGGGGCCGGGGCCTTCGGGCGGTGCTGGCGACCACGCCGGATCCGACAGGTCGATCCGCCGCGGCGCCTGAATGTTGGCGAGGCCGGCATGCGCGCGCCACGCCGCAATGCTGCGCAAATGCGCCGCATGGAGGTCGCTCGGCCACCAGGTGATGTCAGGCGCATGACGCGCAAAATGCACGACGTGCTGCCCTGTGCCGCTGCCCGCCTCCAGCACATCGCCGGATCGGCCGGTCAGGAACGGCTGCAGGATGGTCCAGATCGGCTCATGGTTGCGGTGGAACGCGGGCGCATCGAGCCGCCCGTCCGCCTCGACCGGCCGACCGTCCTTGCCGAACTCCGCCGCATACTCCGCCACCGCATTCTCCTCGGGTCAGCCGCATCTCAACCGGACGAACGTGACAGGCAGAAGGCACGCCATACGGCACTAGTTCCGGAAGCTATCGCATTGCATCGCACAGACGTTAACCCCCGTCGCGACGCATTCATCCAGTACATTGCCAATCGATGGCCTTTGTGCTTTCCACTCTTTATATTGCGATGGGATCATCGAGATTGAAGCCCGGGAAACACCCTTGATCGCCAACTTCTCCAAGCCGGCCCTCGTTCTGGCGCTGCTGGCAGGCGCAGCAATGGCTGCACCCGCGCAGGCCCAATCCGCCGCCGAAGGCCAGAAGCTCGCCTTCGACCGCGGCAAGGGCAATTGCCTGACCTGCCATCAGATCAAGGGCGGCGATCTGCCCGGCACGATCGGCCCCGAGCTGACCGGCCTCAACAAGAAATACAGCCGCGACGAATTGGTCGCGATTGTCACCGACGAGACCAAGCGCAACCCGCTGACCGTGATGCCTCCGTTCGGGCGAAACCGCATCCTGAGCGAGAAGGAGATCGGCGCGGTGGTGGATTTCCTGCAGACGCTGTGACGCCGCGACGGTCGCTTTAGGAGATATTTGGAATGAGCATCACGACTAACGAATTTGCCGAGACGCGCCGCATGGTGCTGAAGGGCGCGGGCGTCGCCGCGCTGATCGGCCTCGGCGTTGTTTCGTTCGACGCGCGGCCGGCGCTCGCGGCCGCCAACGACGCGTATCCGAAAGAGGCGTTCAAGCAGAAGAACGAGGCCGACGCGATCAAGTTGCTTTATGGCAAGACTGCCGAGCCGTCCGACAAGGTGAAGATGGACGCGCCCGAGATCGCCGAGAACGGCGCTGTGGTGCCGATCTCCGCCACCACGACGCTATCAGATGTCACCTCGATCACGTTTCTGGTCAGCGAGAACCCGATCGCGCTGATCGCCTCGTACAGGATTCCGGACGGCACGCTGCCGAGCGTCTCCAACCGCATCAAGATGGCGAAAACCAGCAATGTGATCGTGATCGTCGAGGCCGGCGGCAAGCTCTACAGCGCCACCAAAGAGGTCAAGGTCACCGTCGGCGGCTGCGGCGGCTAACCGCATGATCCGGAAAAGTGGAAACCGGTTTTCCGACAAGATCATGCGCAAACGATAAGGGAAACATTCAGATGGCATCGAGCATTCGCGTGCGCGCCACGTCAAACGGTGAGACCACCGAGGTGCAGGCGCTGATCCAGCATCCGATGGATTCCGGCTTCGTCAAGGATGCGAAGGGCGAGATCATTCCGCCGCATTTCATCCAGCAACTGACCTTCGAACATGACGGCAAGCCGATCTTCCTCGCCAATTGGGGCGGCGGCGTCTCCAAGGATCCCTATGTCAAGTTCGCCTTCAAGGGCGGCAAGAAGGGCGACGATCTGAAGATCAGCTGGGTCGACAACAAGGGCGCGACCGACAGCACCACGGCGAAGATCCAATGACACCGCGGCTCGCACTCCGCGCTGCCGCCGTCTCGCTTGCGCTGAGCGTGCTGGCGCTCGCGCCGTCCGCGCACGCGGCCGACAAGATCGATCCTGCCGCCGACAAGGCCGCGTTCCAGAAGTTCTTCACCGACAAATTCCCCAAGCTGAAGCTGGAGGATTTCGTCAACGGTCCCTATTCGATGAATGAGGACCTGCACAAGCAGTGGGAAGAGAAGGAAGAGTTCCCGCCGTACGAGTTCTCGCTCGAGGCCGGCAAGGAGATGTTCACCAAGCCGTTCAAGAACGGCAAGAGCTACGCCGACTGCTTCCCGAACAGGGGCATCGGCATCCGCCAGAACTATCCCTATTTCGACGAGAAGGAAGGCAAGGTCGTCACGCTCGAGCTCGCGCTCAACCGCTGCCGCGAGGCCAATGGCGAGGCGCCGTTCTCCTACGTGAAGGACGACATGGCGGCGCTCACCGCCTACATGGCCTTTACCTCGCGCGGCAAGCCGATGGACATCAAGATCCCGAACGATCCGCGGGCACTCGAGGCCTATCAGAAGGGCAAGGAATATTTCTACACCCGCCGCGGCCAGCTCAACTTCTCCTGCGCGACCTGCCACGTGCAAAGCCCTGGCGAGCGGATCCGCGCCGAAGTGCTGGCGCCGGCGCTCGGCATCCTGAACGCGATGCCGATCTATCGCTCGGAATGGTCGGGCATGGGCACGACCAGCCGCCGCTTCACCACCTGCAACAGCCAGATCCGCGGCGTGCCGCTCAACCCGCAGGACGACGAGTACCGCAATCTCGAATATTACCTGTCCTACGTCAGCAACGGACTGCCGATCTCGGGTCCGGGAGCGCGGCCATGAGAGCGACGACAATCTTCGCAGCCGTGCTGCTGATCGCGAACGCAACCGCCGCTTTGGCCGCCTCCGAGGCCGACTACAAGGCGGCCTATGCCGCCGCGGAAGCCGCCAACAAGGAAGCCGGCAGCCTGCGCAACCAGTGGACCACGACAGCCTCGACGCTATCAGCCGCCAAGAAGGCCGGCGATGCCGGCGATTTCGACACCGCGGTGGCGCAGGCCAAGGAAGCGGAAGCACTGGCAAAGGCATCGATCTTCCAGGCCACCAGCGAAAAGGAACGCTGGAAGGACATGGAAATTCACTGACACACAAGAGTTAGGAAGGCGCTGGCGAACGGGTTCCCTCCCCCCCTTGCGAGGGAGAGAGCCCGTTCCACCGCCCGCGTGGCTTCGAACCAAACGCCGGAAGAGTGATGATCATCCGCCGCCGGGATTTTTTGAGAGCGACAGCCGCCGCGACGCTGACGGCCGGCCTGCCGCGGCTTGCACGCAGCGCGGACACTGCGAGCGTCTACGACCTCGAGCGCTTCGGCAATGCGCGAATCCTGCATCTCACCGATACGCACGCCCAGCTCAGGCCGGTGTTCTTCCGTGAGCCCAGCGTCAATATCGGCGTCGGCGCGATGGCCGGCCAGCCGCCGCATCTGGTCGGCAAGGCGTTCCTCGATCGCTTCGGCATCCGGCCCGAGAGCGCCGATGCCTATGCCTTCACCTGCGTCGAGTTCGAAAAGGCTGCCGTCCGCTTCGGCAAGCTCGGCGGCTTTGCGCATCTGAAAACGCTGGTCGACAAGCTGCGCGCCGATGTCGGCCAGGGCCGCTCGCTCCTGCTCGACGGCGGCGACCTCTGGCAGGGCACCGGGCTCGCAAACGCCGTGAAGGGCGCCGACATGGTCGAGGCCGCCAACCTGCTCGGCATCGAGGCGATGACCGGCCATTGGGAATTCACCTATGGCGAGCAGGCGCTGCGCGACAATCTCGCCAACTTCAAGGGCGAGTTCCTGGCGCAGAACGTGTTCCTGACCGAGGAAGCCGCCTTCAACGACGCCAAGGCGTTCGACCCGGCCTCGGGCCGCGTCTTCAAGCCGTCCACGATCAAGGAAATCGGCAGCCACCGCGTCGCGATCATCGGCCAGGCGTTCCCTTACGTGCCGATCGCGCATCCCAAGCGCTTCACGCCCGACTGGACCTTCGGCATCCGCGACGAAGAATTGCAGAAGCTCGTCGACAACCACCGCACCAACGACAAGGTCGACGCGGTGATCCTGCTGTCGCACAACGGCATGGATGTCGACCTCAAGCTCGCAAGCCGTGTCACCGGCATCGACGTCATCCTCGGCGGGCACACCCATGACGCGATCCCGCTGCCGATCACGGTGACCAATGCCGGCGGCGTCACGCTCGTCACCAATGCGGGCTCGAACGGCAAATTCCTCGGCGTGCTCGATCTCGATCTTGCCAAGGGCAAGGTCGCCAATGTGCGCTACCGGCTGCTGCCGGTGTTCTCGGAGCTGCTGAAGCCCGATCCGGCGATGCAGGGCCTGATCGACCGGGTGCGCGATCCGCATGTCGGCGACTGGAGCGACAAGCTCGCCTCCGCCGACCGCCTGCTCTATCGCCGCGGCAATTTCTCCGGCAGCGTCGATCAGCTGATTTGCGACGCAATGTTGAGCGAGCTCAATGCCGAGATCGCGTTGTCGCCGGGCTTCCGCTGGGGCCTAACCACGCTGGCCGGCCAGCCGCTGACCATGGAAGACGTGCTGTCGGAAACCGCGATCACCTATCCCGAGACCTACGTCGCGACCATGACCGGCAGCCAGATCAAGGATGTGCTGGAAGACGTCTGCGACAATCTGTTCAACGCCGATCCCTATCATCAGCAGGGCGGCGACATGGTCCGCGTCGGCGGCCTCACCTACACCTGCGCGCCGGCGGAAACCGTCGGCAAGCGCATCTCCGAGCTGAAGCTCGCCAACGGCAAGCACCTCGAAGCCCGCAAGAGCTACAAGGTCGCGGGCTGGGCGTCGGTCAACGAACAGAAGGGCGAGCCGATCTGGGATATCGTCGCAAAACATTTGCGCGCCGGCCGGCCGCCGAACCGCGAGGCACCGGGCGTGACGCTGAAAGGCGTCGATGACAATGCGGGTATTGCGAAGCAAGGAAAATGATGCGGCGCGCGATCACCAGGATGCTTTGCCTTGCGCTGGTTGCCTTCGCGGCGCCGGTGGCCCATGCCCAGCAGCAGCCGCCGCTGCAGGACAAGCCGTTCGCCGAGCACAAGATCGTGCTGCAACTCTCCGACAACGATCCGAAGAAGCAGGGTCTCGTGATCAGCGTCGCCAACAATCTGATAAAGAACTACGACCCCGACAAGATCGCGGTCGAGATCGTCGCCTTCGGCCCGGGCATCGAGCTGCTCAAGCCCGACAATCCGAACCGCACGCGGGTCGAGAGCCTGGTCGCGCAGGGCGTGCGGGTCGATATCTGCCTCAACACCGTCGATACGATCGAGCGCGAAACCGGCAAGCGGCCGGAGTACATTCCCGCCGCCACGCCGGTGCAGGTCGGCGTCGCGCAGATCCTGCGCTTGACCGAGAACGGATACACGCTGGTTCGCCCTTAAGGAGTATTGCCATGTTTCATCGCCCTGCGGCCGCTGCCGCGGTCTCGCTCGCGCTCATCGCGAGCGCGTTCGCCGCCGACAAGCCGCACCGCATCGCGATGCAGGTCGACCAGAACGACCCTCAGGTGATGAATCTCGCGCTCAACAACGCCACCAACATCATCGAGTACTACCGCGGCAAGAACGAGGATGTTGACATCGACATCGTCACCTACGGCCCCGGCCTCAACATGCTGCGCAGCGACACCTCGCCGGTGCAGGACCGCATCAAACGGCTGAAAGACCTGGTATTCCCCGGCAAGATCCAGTTCTCCGCCTGCAACCACACCAAGCAGGCGATGGAGAAGGCCGAAGGCCACGCCATCTCGGTGGTCCCCGACGCCACCATCGTACCGTCTGGCGCGGTCCATCTGATGGAGTTGCAGGAGCAGGGCTGGAGCTACGTCAAGCCCTGATCCGCTTCGTCCCTTGATCTCGAAGTACGCCCCTCACCCTTCGAGGCTCGCTTCGCTCCCACCTCAGGGTGACGGTGATGGATTTACCTCCGGGGATGGATTTGCTTTGAAGGCACCCTATCTATGGAATAATATCCTCCCGGAGACTCAGTCCGAAGAATAGGTGAGCCGCCATGATCTTTCGCCAGCTGTTCGACAGCGTGTCCGGCACCTACAGCTATCTGCTCGCCAGCCGCGCCGGCGGCGAGGCGCTGATCCTCGATCCCGTGTTGGAAAAGGCCGACCGCTACTGCAAGCTGCTGCAGGAACTCGACCTGCGGCTGGTCAAGGCCGTCGATACCCATCTGCACGCCGACCACGTCACTGGCTTGGCCGAACTGCGCGATCGCACCCAGTGCATCACCATCATGGGCGAGCAGAGCAAGGCCGATGTCGTCTCGATGCGCGTCTCCGACGGCGACAGAGTGACGATCGAGGGCCTTTGCCTCGAGGCCATGTACACGCCCGGCCACACCGACGATTCCTATAGCTATCTGATGGGCGACCGCGTCTTCACCGGCGACACGCTGCTGATCCGCGGCACCGGCCGCACCGATTTCCAGAACGGCAGCGCGCGGGCGCAATACGATTCGATCTTCAACCGCCTGCTCAAGCTGCCGGAGGAGACGATGGTGTTCCCCGCGCATGACTACAAGGGCGACACCGTCTCCACCATCGGCGAGGAGAAGCGCCACAACCCGCGACTGCAGGTGAAATCGATCGACGATTACGTCGAACTGATGAACAACCTCAATCTGCCGAACCCGAAGCTGATGGACGTCGTGGTGCCCGCCAACATGCATGTCGGCCTGCATCAGGACGAACTCGCGAAGGAAGGCCGCTCCCTCACCGCGCGTGATGCCATGCGGAGCATCGGCCGTCCCGATATCCTGCTGGTGGATTTGCGCGAAAGCGCCGAACGGGCCAAGCACGGCACGCTCGCCGGCGCACTGCACGCACCCTACACCGGGATCTGCGAGAGTCTCGCGCCCGGCGGCATGCTGCGCGAAGTCGCAGCCGCCACCGGCCGCCGCGTCGTGTTCTTCTGCGCCTTCGGCGAGCGTTCAGCGATGGCGGTGGCCGCGGCGAAGAAGGCGGGATTGGTGAATACCGCGCATATCGAAGGCGGTATCGACGCCTGGAAAAAGGCCGGCGGCCCGGTGATGCCGGGATGATCGCAGAGCCCGCTAGCCCCACGAAAAACTATATGACCGTCACCCTGAGGAGCGCGTAGCGCGTCTCGAAGGGCGACGGCCCCGCTCTTTCCTTCCACACGCACCCGGCGATATCCGGGCCGTGCATCCTTCGAGACGCCGCTTCGCGGCTCCTCAGGATGACGGGTTTGGTAGGCTTACCGCGTCACCCGCTTCAGCTCCGCGGTTAGCCGGTCCAGCGCGTCGGCAAGCATCACGCCGCCGCACACGGTGAGCCGCTCGGGCAGCACGATGCGCTTGTCCGGCGGATAGAAGTGCTCCAGCGCCGGATGCAGCAGGAAGGCGCGGCCTTCGTCCTCGGCGCGGTCGCCGGCCTCCGACA
Organism: Bradyrhizobium macuxiense; assembly: GCF_001542415.1. GTDB lineage: Bacteria > Pseudomonadota > Alphaproteobacteria > Rhizobiales > Xanthobacteraceae > Bradyrhizobium > Bradyrhizobium macuxiense. The sequence continues at coordinate 14,073 of NZ_LNCU01000128.1, read as the reverse complement.
CCAGGATGAAATCCGGCCGCAGCTTCACGATCGCCTCCAGCGAGGCAAAGCCACCTGCCCGGAAGCCGAGTTCATCCGCAGCGTTGGTGAGGCCGACTTCAGTCAATAGCGAGCTGACGAGGCTATCCTCGCCGGGCACCCAGCCGCGCCGCTCCAGCGGCAGCACGCGATAGTGATGCGCGGTGACCGTAGCCCGCGCGCGGACGATCGCGGCATCGAGGCGCGCGATCTCGGCATTGGCGCGATCCGGATGTTGCACGACGTCGCCCATCTGGCGGATCTGCGCCTTCACCTCGTCGAGCGTGCGCGGCACCGTGAATTCGACAAGATGAAGCCCGTTGGCCTGCAGCAGATCGCGCGTCTCGCGCTTGTCGAACCGGCTGACGACGACGACATCCGGCTTCAGCACCAGCACGTCCTCGGCCCCGCCGGACAGGACAGGGTAATGCCGCGCCGCGTCGGCCGCCCAGGATTGCCACGCATCGCGCGCGAACCGGCTAAGGCCGAGGATCTGGTACGGATCGGCCAGCGACAGCACCAGCTGATCGCTGCAGACGTTCATCGAGACGATGCGTGGGCCGGAGGCGAGCGAGGGGCTGGTCGATACGAGCCACATGAGAGCGGCAAACGTCAGCGCACGAAGAAATGAGTATCGCTGCCGGCCACGACGGGATTGCTCCCCCTCTCCCGCAAGCGGGAGAGGGGCGGTGAGATTGCGGCGATACTGCCCACACATCACACGTCCGCCCAGGGTACGATCACCGCCTCGTCTCGATACTCGGCGCGATAGGCGCTGATCCGAAACACCTCGGCCATGACAGCTTCCGACAGCGCCTCAACGGGTGCGCCCTGTGACGCCAGGTGTCCCTCCGACAGCACCAGCACATGATCGGCAAAGCGCGCGGCAAGGCCGAGATCGTGAGTGACGACGACAACGAGCACGCCCGTATCGGCGACGCCGCGCAGCCGCTGCATCACGTCGATCTGATGGCGCGGATCGAGCGACGCGGTCGGCTCATCGGCAAGGATGACTGGCGCCTCCACCGCGAGCACGCGCGCCAGCGCGACGCGGCTGCGCTCGCCGCCGGAGAGCTCGGTGACGCGGCGATCGCTGAAATCAGTGACATCGACCGCCTGCATCGCCCGCAGCACGGCCTCCACGTCGCCGGACGACAGCCGGGCCGGATCGGTCGCGCCGTGCGGATAGCGGCCGAGCGCGACGATGTCGCGCGCCGGCAGCGGCCAGTGCACCACATGCCCCTGCGGCAGATAGGCAAAGCGCCTGGCGCGCTCGCGCAGCGACAGCGACGGCAGCGCGTCACCGCCGATCCTGATGTCGCCGCTGGATGGGATCAGCCCGGCCAGCGCGCGCAGCAGCGTGGTCTTGCCGGCGCCGTTCGGTCCGACCAGCGCAACGAGATGGCCCGATGACAGCGACAGCGAGATATCGTGCAGCACATGGCGGCTGCCGAGCGATGCGTTGAGGCCGGTTGCGGAGAGCAGCGTCATGCAACGCCTCCACCGAGCGCGCGGCGTTCACGCTTGATCAGATAGAGGAAGAACGGCACGCCGATGATCGAGGTCAGTACGCCGACCTTGATATCGGAGGTCGCAGGGATGATGCGCACCGCGATATCGGCCGCCAGCAGCAGCGCCGAGCCGGCAAGCGCGCTCGGCACCAGGAGGCGCGCCGGATCGTGGCCGATCACCGGCCGCATCAGATGCGGCGCGACCAGGCCGATGAAGCCGATCGATCCTGTGACCGCGACCGCACCGCCGACGCCGAGCGCGACACCGGAGATGACCAACAGCCGCAACCGCCCGACATCGACGCCGAGGCTCTGCGCCGCTTCCTCGCCGAGCGTCAGCGCGCGGAAGCTGCTGGCCTGGCTGAGCAGGATGAACGCGCCGGCGATGATGAAGGGCAGCGCGATCGCGACATGCTGGAAGCTGCGGTCCTCCAGCGAGCCGAGCAGCCAGAACGCGATCTCCAGCGCCACAAATGGATTGCTCGAGAGGTTCATCACCAGAGCAGTCGCGGCTCCGGCGAAACTCGAGATCGCGAGGCCCGACAGAATCAGGATCAACAGCCCGGCATTGCGTCCGGCGATCGCGAGCAAGGCAAATACCGAGCCGAACGCCGCGATGATCGCCGCGACCGGCAGCGCGTAGGAGCGCACATCGGCGAGATCAAGCGATATCACCAGCACCGCGCCGAATGCCGCCGCCTGTGGCGCGCCGAACAGCGACGGCGCAGCCAGCGGATTGCGCAACAGCCCTTGCAGCGCCGCGCCCGACAGTCCCAGCATGCCGCCGATCGCGACCGCCAGAATGGTTCGCGGCAAGCGGATCTCGCGCACGATCACCTGCGCCACCTCGCTGCCGCCGCCGAACAGCGCCTCGATCACCCTGAGCGGCGATAGCCGCACCGGCCCGATGCCAAGTGAGATCAGCACGAGCAGGACCACGAGCGCCGCAAGCACCACGGTCGCGCCCAAACGGCGCCGCGCTGCGACCTCGGTCGCCAAGGCAAAATCCTGAACGCTCATGGGATCAATGCTCTTACAGCGATCGGCGTGGCAGACAAGCGACACTCGATCAAAACCGTGCCGGTCCGGCCGTTGCCCACTTCCGCCGGATTGACTTTGGTCTCGGGGCGAACCCTAGTGACCATGACGGTTCTCTAATGAGATGAAAAGGGAATGCGGTACGGGGAAACTCCCCCAACGCCGCGGCTGCCCCCGCAACTGTATGCGGTGAATCCTTCGTCAGATGCCACTGGGAATCTCGGTCCTGGGAAGGCGACGAGGGGTAACGACCCGCGAGCCAGGAGACCTGCCGTCAGCCGTGGTCACACGCGACGATGTCGGTCGGGGAGTACAGGCATTGGCTTCACCTGAAATGCCGTAGTGCAAAGGTGAGACTTTGGTCGCGGTGACGTGCCACTGACGTTACCGAGGTCTCGCCTATGTTGTTCCTTCCTTCAGCCCGACGGCGTCGCGCATTACTGCTCGCGTCGGCAATATCAGCGCCGGCACTCTATGTCGCGGCCGCTCAGGCGCAGCAGGCGCCACCGTCCGACGTGCTTCCCCCGATCGAGGTCACCAAGCCGGGCGACCAGAACGTCACGCGCGCCAAGCCGAGCTATACCGACGAAACCCAGGGACGGCGCCGCCCGGCGCCGGGCAACAAGCAGGCCAACAACACCGGGTCCGGGACCGGATCGAATGCTCCATCGGCAGGTGCGGGAACCGGGACCGGCGGAACCGCCAGCGGCGGGCATCAGTTCGCTGGCATCGTCGGTGCATCGTCGGCCGTGATCACGGCCGACGACATCGCGCATTCGCCGGCGCAGACGCTGCCAGAAATCCTCGCGCAGGTGCCGGGCGTGCAGTTGCAATCGCTCTATGGCGGCGTGAACGGCGCCAAGACCTCGGTCGACCTGCGCGGTTTCGGCGCTTTCGCCTCCGACAATACGCTGTTCCTGCTCAATGGCCGCCGTCTCAACGACGTCGACAAGGCCGGCTTCGACCTCACCACCATCCCGATCGATTCGATCGAACGCATCGAGATCACGCGCGGCAACAGCGGCGCGGTGCTCTATGGTGACAACGCGGTCGGCGGTGTCGTCAATATCGTCACCAAGACCGGTGTCGGCGGACCGCCGGTCGCCATGAAGGCCCAAGCCGGCTTCGGTTCGTTCAATCAGCGCATGGCCGCGGTCTCCGCCGCGGTGAATTCCGGGCCGTGGTCGACGTCGTTCTACGGCAATGGCCTCAAGTCCGACGGCTACCGCGTCAACAATGGGCTCGACCAGCGCAATGGCGTCGGCAACATCAACTACACGACGCCGGACCTCAGCGCGTTCCTGACCGTTACCGGCAGCGACCAGAAGCTCGGCCTTCCCGGCGGCCGGATCGTGGATCCGTCGATCGGCGTCAACGAATTGCTGACCGACCGCAAAGGCGCCGCCACGCCCTACGACTACGCCAATCAGCAGACCGCCAGCGTCACCGCCGGCTTCACCAAGACCCTGATGAACGGCGTCGACCTGATCGTCGACGGCGGCTGGCGGCAGCGCGACACGCAGAGCGGCTTCTTCGGCACGGTGCCGACGATCAGTTTCTCGTCGACCTACAACGACGCCGCGCTGCAGACGTGGTCGATCACGCCGCGGTTCAGCGTGAAGAACGTGATCCTCGGGATGCCATCCACGATCCTGACCGGCATCGACTATTACGAATCGACGTTCCGCGAATCTCGCGGTGCCTACCAGGGCGTGGACCCCTACCATATCTACAGCATCGAGCAGCAGACCGCGGCCGCCTACTGGCAGCAAACCATCGGACTGCTCACCTCGACCGATTTCTCCTATGGCGCGCGGGTTCAGAACACGAGCGTCTCGGCGCGCGATCATTATGATCCGAACGCGCCGTTCGCCTTCGACACGCAGGCAGCGCCGCTCGACAGCAACGAGACGCAATATGCGCTGCATGTCGGCGTCGAGCATCGCTTCACGGATACGTTCTCGGTGTTCGGCCGCGCCGCGCGCGCATTCCGCACGCCCGACGTCGACGAACGCGTTGCATCGGGCCCCTCGTTCGACCCGGCGACATTCCTGCCGATCCCGCAGAACTTCCAGCTCAAGACCCAGACATCCGAAGACATCGAAGGCGGCTTCCGCGTCAAGACCAATTTGTTCCAGGTGCAGACCAGCGTGTACCTGATGGATCTCGAGAACGAGATTCACTACAACCCTGTGCTGTTCTACAACGTTAACCTCGATCCGACCCGCCGCTACGGCTCCGAGACCAGTGCCTCGCTCAAGATCAGCGACACCGTGACCCTGCGCGGCGGCATGGCCTATACCCGCGCGATCTTCCGCGAGGGCATGTGGGCCGGCAACGAGGTGCCGCTGGTGTCCCGCTATACCTGCAATGTCGGCGTCACCTGGAACATCTGGCAGAACTACCTCGTGTTCGACGCCACGCTGCGCGCCTGGAGCTCGCGCATCATGGATAACGACCAGGCCAACTCCCAGAGCCGCATTCCCGGCAACGCGACCGCCGATATCAAGCTCAGCGGACAATATGACCGCTTCTTCTGGTCGCTCAGCGTGAACAACCTGTTCAACGCCTTGTACTACGACTACGCGATCGTCAGCACCTTCACCGAAGGCCGTTTCTCGGCTTATCCGCTGCCGGGCCGGACCTATATGGTGCGGGCCGGCGCCACGTTCTGAGCTGTTTCAGAGTGACGCGGCGGGATGCCATCCAGCCGCGTCACTTTCATTACAAGTAGCCGCGAACTGGAGTAGAATTCCCGCAATTGATTTGACCCGCGCAGGGGAAACGCATGGGTAAGACCGGATAGAAGGTCAAGGGCGGCACCAAGGCCGATGATAAATCGAAGAAGCCTCCGCCGCCTGCGCCGTCGCAGGACGACCCCTATTATGAGGATGGCGACATCGCCACGCCGAAGTTCGACCGCTACGGCAATGACGATGAGCCGTTGTAGGATGAGGCAACATCCATCCATGCGTCGTCCCGGCGAAAGCCGGGACCCATAACCACTGATGGTGATGCTGATTTCGGCTGGGGCCACAGCCCCGTCGACGATCAGCTGCGGTGGTTATGGGTCCCGGCTTTCGCCGGGACGACGCGTTGAAAGATCGCGCAGGAATTTCTCGCTCTCGATCGCCTTGATACTTCTGCGATCGAGCAGATGCGCGCCGAAGCCGCCGCGTGCCAGCGACGACGCGAGCTGCGGCGATACCAGCAGCAGCGCTGCGGTCATTGCCAGCGGTACGGCACTGAGCCAATCGCGCCGCACCGGCGTTAGCTCCTCAGTGCTGCCCCGATATGCGCCGCTGCCCGCGACGATACGGCCGCATTCCCTGATGATGTCGCGCCGCGTGCCGTCGCGTGAGGCGCTGCCAAGCAGCGCCTGCATCGCAAGGTGCGTCCGCACGCCCGTGCGCCCTTCCGCAAGCGGCGCCGGCGTCTCGCCGCACGACACGCGTAGCAGCAGATCGACGAGGTCGGTCCCTGCGCAATACGCGTTCATCGGCTCGACCAGCCGCGGATTGCAATCGATCAGGAGCGGAGTTGCGCTGTCGAGCGGCATGATGACATCGACCGAGAGCGCACCATGCCAATTCAGATGCGCGCCGATCGCCTCGAGATAGCCGCGTATCGCCGGCCGGCTCACGCTCTCCTTGATCGCCTCGCCGCCGCCGACGCCGGCGGCAACCTGCCGGTAGGCATGGAAGCCGAGCAGCTTGCCGTGGCAGAACACCGACTGCGCCTTCTCGGTGGTGCCGGTGACGAGGTCCTGCACCAGCAGTTCACCGTCAACATCCCCGCTCGTTTCGAGATCGTAGAGTGCGGGATTGAGATCGCCTGCGTCGCGCATGATCCAGACGCCGCGGCTCGCGGTGCCGATCGACGTCTTGACCACGGATGGAAACCGCGCGGCCTCGCGCAGTTGATCGAGTGAGGTCACGATCCGGGTCGGCGGCTGCGGCAGCCCAAGCTGATCGAGCAGCCGGCTGAAGCCTGCCTTGCTGTGGACCATGCGGTAGCTGGCAAAATCCGGCAGCGCGAAGCAGGTGCGCGGTGTCAGCCGCGACGCGGCCCGGGCGAACAGGAAACCCTGCTCATGGGTCGGCAGCAGCACGTCGAAATGCTGCGATGCCAACAAATTCTCGATGAAGCGCAGGAAGCCGGCCGGATCGGTGCGCAGCCCGGGACAATGGTGGAATTTGCGGACGAAGCGGGAGTAGCGCGCCAGGCACCAGCGTGAGGGGTCGCAGACCTCGACGTGATGGCCGGCCGCGCCCAGGATCGTGATTGCCTCACGGCCGGAGGTGCTGGATCCCTCTGACACGAGCACCCTAAGGGGCTTTTTGGCGTCGATCATGGCCGATCATCGCCGTACCGCAGCACTTTGTCGCCGCCTTTAATGCCGCATGTGTCGATCCGGCCCCCCACTCCGGGGGCAGCCATGCAGCGGCGTTCATGGACAATTATCAGCCAGCCTCTATTTTCGCCCTGCCCTCCGGGCCATTAGGAAATGGGTTCTCTCTGAGATGGTCGACATTCTGGCCGCACCGCAGCAAGCGAAAGCCGACAGCGCACTGCGTACGCTGACGGGGATTTCGGTCGCACATTGGGTCAGCCATTTCCATATCTTCGTGCTGCCGATGCTGTTTCCGTTCCTCAAACAGCCGCTCGGCGTCGGCTATGTCGAGCTCGGCTTCGCGCTGACGGTGTTCGCGGTGGTCTCCGGGCTGACCCAGGCCCCGATCGGCTACCTCGCCGACCATATCGGCGCACGCAAGATCCTGCTGATCGGGTTGACCGTCGGCGGCTGCGCGCTGATCGGGCTGGGCCTGCACCTGAGCTATGCGTCGCTGATCGTCTGCGCCATGCTGCTGGGCCTCGCCAACAGCGTCTATCATCCCGCCAACTACGCCATCCTGTCGGCGCATATGGACGAGGCTCGGATGGGCCGCGCCTTCTCGATCCACACCTTTGCCGGCTTTCTCGGCGGCGCGGTGGCGCCGGCGATCATGGCGGCATTGGTCGCATCGATCGGCGGCCTTGGCGCTTTGATCGTGGCCGGCGCGATCGGTCCGCTGGTGGCGCTGTTCCTGATCGTGCTCGGCATCCCTGACGCGGGCGCGAACAAAAGCAAGGCCAAGGGCGAGAAGGCATCGCAGGCCAGCGTGATCACGCCGGCACTGATCGTGCTGACGGTGTTCTTTACGCTGCTCAGCCTGTCGACGTCGGGCATCAACAATTTCGGCGTGGTCGCGCTGATGGGCGGCTACGGCGCATCGTACTCGACCGCCAACATCGCGCTCACCGCGTTCCTCGGTGCCAGCGCCGTGGGCGTGCTCGCAGGGGGCTATCTCGCCGACTGGACCCATCGCCACAGCCAGGTCGCCGCGGCCTGCTTCGCGGTCAACGCCGCCCTCGTGCTGCTCATTGCGCTGGTCAACCTGCCCTCGGTGGTGCTGACGCTGGCGATGGGCCTCGCCGGCTTCCTTGGCGGCGTGATCGCGCCGTCCCGCGACATGATGGTGCGCAACGCCGCGCCGCCCGGCGCCGCGGGCCGCGCCTTCGGCATCGTCTCCACCGGCTTCAACTTCGGCGGCATCGTGAGCCCGCTGCTGTTCGGCTGGCTGATGGACCAGCACATGCCGCATTGGGTGTTCGGCGCCTCCGTGGTGTTCATGGTGCTGACCGTGCTGCTGGCGCTGGTCACCGAGCGCAAGCCGCAGACCTCGGGATATGTCGCCGAGACGGCAAGCCCGCGCGCCTGAGGCGAAGCGCCCGCTCGCGAAACGCCTTCATTCCGACCGTCGCGACAGCACCTGCTTCAGCAGCGGCTCGATCCGCGACAGCTCGTCCAGGTGAGCCGAGGACAATTCGGCGAGATGATCGGCCGCGAGGCCGGTGAGTTTCAACAGAACCCGGCGCTGGTCGGCGGGATCGAGGACGCGTTCGACCAGCCCCGCCACCGAGAGCCGGTCGACCAGTTCGACGGTGGTGTGGTGACGAAGCCTTAACCGTTCGGCCAGGTCGCCGATCGTCACCGGTCCGCCGCCCGGATACCCTTTGATCGCCAGCAATGCCTGATGCTGCCTCGGCGTCAGGCCCTCGGCCTTCGCCGCATCCTGGCTGAACTCCAGAAAACACCGGATCAGATAGCGAAACTGCGACAGCGCCTCGTAATCGGCCTGGCTGGGAACCCGTTTCCGGGCCCGGGCAGGCGATTTCGGGGCGCTTTTCGATGCTGCCATGCAATAACTCCCGCTTGTCTAATTATATCGCAATGCGATATGACGCCATCCAATGTCAACATTTCCCGAGCGCCTTGCCGTCACATGAGCCTGCTTTCAACCAAATCGAATACATCAGCCAAACCCGCTTACTCGCTCGGCGACTTCACCACCGATCCACGCGTCGTGGTGATCTCCGCGATCGCCGTCTTTGTTGCAATCGCCGGTGTGATCGCCGGCTTTGCGCTTCTGCAATTGATCAGGCTAGTGACCAACATCGCTTATTTCGGCCAGTTCAGCCTGGCTGACCTGAAGCTGCAGGATTCGCCGCTTGGCCTCTGGACGGTGCTGGTGCCGGTGGTGGGCTCGCTCATCATCGGCCTGATGGCGCGATACGGCAGCGAGAAGATCCGCGGCCACGGCATTCCGGAAGCGATCGAGGCGATCTTGCTTGGCCGTTCCCGGCTCGATCCCAAGGTGGCGATCCTGAAGCCGCTATCGTCGGCGGTGTCGATCGGCACCGGCGGTCCGTTCGGCGCCGAGGGCCCGATCATCATGACCGGCGGCGCGATCGGTTCGCTGATCGCGCAGATGCTCCCCGTCAGCGACAACGAGCGCAAGACCCTGCTGGTGGCGGGCGCCGCTGCCGGCATGACCACGGTGTTCGGCACGCCGATCGCGGCGATCATGCTTGCGGTCGAATTGTTGCTGTTCGAATGGACGCCGCGCAGCTTCATTCCTGTCACTGTCGCAGCCGTGGTGGCGGCGGTCGGGCGCACCTTCCTGCACATGCCCGCTCCGCTGTTCCCCTTCACGGGCGGCGCCGACATCTCCCTGCTCCAGCTTGGGTCCTGGATGCTGATCGGAATCCTGTCCGGGCTGCTGTCGGGTTTGCTCACCCAGCTGGTCTATGGCTGCGAGGACTTCTTCCTGAAGCTGCCGATCCACTGGATGTGGTGGCCGCTGATCGGCGGCCTGGTCGTGGGCCTCGGCGGGCTGATCGAACCGCAGGCGCTCGGCGTCGGCTATGACAACCTTGCCTCGATGCTGAGCGGCGACGTCGTGATCAAGGCCGCCCTGCTGCTGCTCGTGGTGAAGGCCGTCATCTGGTCGGTCGCGCTCGGCTCCGGCACGTCGGGCGGCGTGCTGGCACCGTTGCTCATCATGGGCGGCGCGATGGGGACGGTGCTAGGCGGCTATCTGCCGCCGGCAAGCCCCGGCTTTTGGGCACTGCTGGCGATGGCGGCGACGATGGGCGGCACGATGCGCTCACCCCTGACCGCAACCTTCTTCGCCGTCGAGCTCACCGGCAACACCCATGTGCTGCTGCCGCTGATCGCTGCCTGCGGCACCGCGCACGGCGTCACCGTGCTTCTGATGCGGCGGTCGATCCTCACCGAGAAGGTCGCGCGGCGCGGCCACCATCTGGTGCGCGAGTACCGCGTCGACCCCTTCGCGCTGACCCGGGTGCGCGACGTGATGACCAAGGCGGTCGAGAGCGTCTCCGATACGATGACGCTGCACGGGGCCGCCGCCTTCCTGACCAATCCGAAGACCACGCATCCGAGCTTTCCCGTCGTCGATGCCAACCATCACGTCCTCGGCGTCATCGATCCGCCGGCCGTGCTGCGCTGGCGCCGCGCCGGCAAGCATCGCACCGCGACGCTCAAGCAGCTGCTGACAGGCACCAAGATCACCGTCGCCTATCCCGATGAATATCTGGACCGGCTCGCCGACCGCCTCATGCAGGTCAACGTCTCGCATCTGCCGGTGATCTCGCGCGAGGACCAGCGCCTCGTCGGCTATATCGGCTGGAAGGACCTGATGCGGGTGCGCGCCAGGCTGCAGGCCGAGGAGACCCAGAAGACATCCTTCTTCGGCGCGCGATAGATCCGCGCCGGCTTCCGCGGCGGAGGCTGATCTGCCCCGCCGCGGAACAAATTTCCGTCCGGTGGACGTTCTCGCTCGTCGCACGAAAAACGCCACCAGCGCATCCCAGAGCTTCATCGGCAGCGGTTGACAGTATCAAGGGGGCTCCCATGATGCCTGACAACCAAGAACAGCCACGGGATGAAATGCCATGACCTCGACTCCTGACCTCGTGATCCGCGGCGGGACCATCGCCGACGGCAAGGGCGGCGATCTCTATGAGGCCGATGTCGCCATCGCCGGCGGCCGCATCACCGAAGTCGGCAAGGTCGCGGCCAAGGGCAAGGAAGAAATCGACGCCAAGGGCAAGCTGGTGACGCCCGGCTTCGTCGACGTCCACACCCATTACGACGGCCAGGTGACCTGGAGCCAGGACATCACCCCGTCGTCGCAGAACGGCGTCACCACGGCGATCATGGGCAATTGCGGCGTCGGCTTCGCGCCGTGCCGGCCGAGCGATCACGTCAGGCTGATCCAGCTGATGGAAGGCGTCGAGGATATCCCGGAGCCGGTGCTGAGCGCCGGCATTCCCTGGGAATGGGAAAGCTTCCCCGACTACATGAACTGGCTGTCGAAGCGCAATTTCGACATGGATATCGGCGCGCAACTGCCGCATGCGGCGCTGCGCGTCTATGTGATGGGCGATCGCGGCGCGCGTCGCGATCCGTCCACGGAAGAGGACAACAAGGCGATGGCGGCGCTCGCGGGCGACGCGGTGCGCGCCGGCGCGCTCGGCTTCTCGACCTCGCGCACGCTCAATCACCGCACCTCGACCGGCGACTACACGCCGACGCTGAAAGCGGGCGAAGATGAACTGACCGCGATCGCCGGCGCGATGCACGGCGTCGGCCGCAGCGTGCTGCAATTCGTGCTCGACCAGAGCACCGTTCACGAAGACCTGCCGATGATGCTGCGGGTCGCTGAAAACACCAAATGCCCGATCTCGTTTTCCGTAGCCCAGGCCGACAAGGCGCCGCGGCGCTGGCGGCAGACGATGGACACCATCAATGAAGCCGCCGCGCGCGGCCTGTCGATCACGACCCAGATTGCCGCGCGGCCGGTTGGCCTGCTGCTCGGGCTGGAATTGTCGCGCAACCCGTTCCAGACCCACCCGAGCTACCGCGAGATCGCAAAGCTGCCGCTGGCCGAGCGGCTCACGCATTTGCGCCGGCCCGAGGTGCGCGCGGCCATCCTGAGCGAAACCGCGACGGCGACCGACGATCCGCTGTTCTTCCGGCCGAACTACGACAAGATCTATCTGCTCGGTAATCCCCCGAACTATGAGCAGCCGCCGGAAAACGCGCTCGGCCCGCAGGCCCGCCGCCAGGGCCGGCAGCCGGAAGAGCTCGCCTATGATGCGATGCTGACCGACGAGGGCCGCGGCATGCTCTATGTGCCGTTCCTGAATTATGCCGACGGCAATCTCGACGCCGTGCATGAGATGCTGCGCGAACCGAGCGCGGTGCCCGGCCTCTCCGACGGCGGCGCGCATTGCGGCATCATCTGCGACGCGAGCTTCCCGACCTATCTGCTGACGCACTGGACCCGCGATCGCACCCGCGGTGAGAAGCTCTCGATCCCGTTCGTGGTGGCGGCGCAGTCGCGCAAGACCGCATTGTCGGTCGGCCTCACCGACCGCGGCGTGATCGCGCCGGGCTTCAAGGCCGACGTCAACGTGATCGATTACGACCGGCTGCATCTGCATCCGCCGAAGGTGCATTACGACCTTCCCGTCGGCGGCCGCCGCCTGATGCAGCAGGTCGACGGCTACGACGCCACCATCATCTCGGGCGTCGTCACCCGGCGCAGCGGCCAGGCCACCGGCGCACGCCCGGGCAGGCTGGTGCGCGGCGCACAGGGATTGAACTGATCGGATGGTGATGTAGCCCGGATAAAGCGAAGCGTAATCCGGAAAACATCTATCAGCGGACAGAACGGCCCCGGATTTCGTGGAGCCTGTCGTCGGGCTATAGGTCTCAAGGATTGAACGGGGCAGCGCCGCATACTCCCGCCTCTCCCCTTGTGGGAGAGGTTAATCAACTAAAATGATATAGAAAACAATACCTTAGATTGGCGGTGTCCCTACAGTGTCCTTATCGTCTCGGGGGCCGGACTCGGGGGCGACGGGCGGGTGCACACCCAATTGTTGCTCAGCTGGCGTTGGCAGAACGCCGCCAAACATCTCCGCGATAGACTTTCGAGGCTTCTTCTTCTCCGCCTGTCGCTCTTTGAACTCTTCGTAGCGATCACTCAAATCGTAGACGTACTCCGTGATCGCATTGACGAATACTTGCAAATCCTCGGCGTCGTCACGCGAAACGCTGATGTCCTCTGGATGAGCGACCATATTTCGAATGGCATGAAGGCTTTGGCTCCACTCATAAAGTCGTTCATCGATGATCTTTCGCTCGTGCAGTTGCCGGATACCCTCTCCAAGCATGAGGTACTTTTTCCGATTTGATGTGGTTCCAACTGGAGCTGCATCGGATTTGCTTTCTTTCGGCCCAAGGACATCACGGCACAGTGCTTCGAGAGCCCGTCCGTACGCATACGACGAAGACCGCCTGATCGACGCATGCGCGCGGGCACGGCGAGCTCTATGATGGCGTTGTGTGAAGGTCAGGCAGCCTGCTGACCGGTGGGCTTGCCGGCTTGGCGCAGGAGCTTCCATTCCCAGGGCAGCAGTTCGTGCAGACGCGACGCGGGAAGATCGGCGATACGGGCGAGAACGTCGGCGAGCCAGGCCTTGGGATCGACGTCGTTGAGGCGACAGGTCGTGATCATCGTCAGCATGATGGCGACACGGTCGGCGCCACGCTGGCTGCCGGCGAAGGTCCAGTTGCGCCTTCCCAAGGCGATGCCTCTCAATGCGCGCTCAGCACAATTGTTGGTCAAGCAGATCCTGCCATCGTCGAGGAAGCGGGCGAAGTCGTCCCAGCGCCTGAGCATGTAGTTGATCGACTTCAGGACCTCGGAGGAGCGCGAGAGGGTTTCGCGCTCACGCAGCAACCAGGCGTGCATGTCCTCGAGAAGCGGCTTGCTCTGTTCCTGGCGCACGGCGCGCCGCTCGTCGGCGCCGCGGCCGTTGATGGCGCGCTCGATCTCGAACAACGCATCGAGGCGCCTGACCGCCTCCAGCGCGATCGGAGAGACCGGTTTGCCCTTCTTGCCTTCCCGAGCATTTTTCGCGATGTCGGCCAGCTCGAAGAAGCCCCGCCGCGCATGGGCAAAGCAAAACGCCGGCGTCATCGGCAGCTCTCTCCGCTGCGGGTCGAACAACGGTTCGAAGCCACTGTAACAGTCGCATTGCAGGATGCCGGCTAATCGCGAGGTGGCGGTAATGTGAAGGAACGCCG
>NZ_LNCU01000127.1:66100-71125 GCF_001542415.1 Bradyrhizobium macuxiense | reverse complement strand
GCCGCAGATCACGACGGACGAGATCGTCGAGCACGGCCCGCCAGGCTGCGGTGCTCTCGCCGCCCATACTCTTGATCGACAGCAGTATCTTCTGGCCATCCGCGCGAACCCCGATCACGACAAGCAGCGAGATCGCGGTCGCCTTGCGGTCGAGCCGAACCCGAACCACGGTGCCGTCGAGGATCAGCCGCACGATCGGCTCCTCAGCCAACGAGCGGGCATTCCAGGCGTCCCAGTCGCTCTTCACCTTGCGCCAGACCCGGCTCACCGTGTCCTTGCCGACGCTGCCCGCGAACAGCGCGCCCAGCGCCCGACGGACACGGCGCGTGTTGGTGCCGGACAGGTAAACATTGGCGATTAATGCATCGGCCGCCAACGTACGCCGCTGGTAGGCCCGCAGCCGATGGCTCTTCCACTCCCTCGTCGTGCCATCGGGGCTATCCAGCCGGGCACGCGGTACCGCGATCTCGACGGGACCGAAGCTGCCGGTCAGCGACCGCGTTCGGCTGCCGTGTCGGTGGCCTGTGACGGCGGTGGAGGCTTCCTCCTGGTCAGCCTTCCTGTGTTCGTAGCGCGGTCGCGCAAGCAGCGTGTCCAGTTCGTCCCGGATCAATTCCTCGATGAACTCTCGTACCCGTTCCCGTACCGCTCCTTCGATCGGATCAAACCAATCATCGAAAAGCTGGGGAGCCGTCTCGCCGCCGTCCTGCGGCACATCCGTCTTCGTGATATCGCTGATCATGGCGTGGTCTCCGATCCGGCGTTCCAACGCCGGCTGATTCGAGGTTTGATCACCCCGGAGACTACGCCACCCTCAATTCCAACCAACTTCCGGACGGGACCTTGCCAAGTCGGGCAACTCAGTGATTGGCACGTAAGGAAGGCACCGGCGGAAGGGTTCCCTCTCGCTTGCGGGAGGCAGCCTGAGCACCGTGCTCACCTCACCGTCTTCGGGACAGTGCGACGGGTTGGCGCAAAAGCGCAGTCCGATGACGGGCTACGCTATAAGCCGAATGTGATGAGGCGAATTCGAACGAGGCGCCCGGCTCAGGTCACGCAACGGCCGGGCTGCAGCAGCTTGGCGACGTCGGTCAGCACGCTGACCACGGGCTCGCAGGCGACCTTGCGGGCTTCGCCGGGCTGGGCCGGGCCGGGCCCGACGGGGCGGTTGCGCGCCTCTTCCTTGGCCGTGGGAACGCGGATCAGGACCGAGGTAGCCGGAAGCCCGTCGAACGTCATCGCAACGGTCTTGGTCTTCGTCTTCGCGCCGACCATCGGCGCCGCGACGCGGTCGGCCTTGTCGGCGCGATTGACGGCGCTCTCAGGCGCCGGGGTCGTGGTGACGCGCTGACCGCCGATCAGGTCATGGCCGGATGCCAACTGGACGGCGCCAAGCGTCAGGCCAACCGCAAGGACGCCGAAAATTCCCTTATGAATCTGTGACATGGTAATGTCCCTCGCCCCGTGAAATTTCCCTTGGCGATCCCGGACACAACGCGAACGAAAGCTGTGGAGTTCTCGACTCCGACAATCACTTAACCGTGTACGAAAAATATTTGCACTTGCCTGGAACGAGTCCGGGGGCATCCGAGTCATTCCGGCAGCCGGTTATTCCCCCTGCCCCATTGACCGGCGACGTAGGGCGCGACCGTGGTGATGCCGGTCGCGCCCTGCTTTTTTTCGAATTGCCCCACAGCCTTGAGCTTGCCGCTGCAACGCGCCCTCGCGCGCGCGGCCTACTTCCGCAGGCTCGCCCAGACGCCGCCGAGGATGAGCGTGCCGCCGAGGAGATGGAGCAGGGTCGGCGGCTCGCCGAGGATGACCCACGACAACAGCGCGCTGGCGATCGGGGCGACGTAGAGCACCAGCGACGTCCGCACCGAGCCGAACTTGCCGCCCAGCCAGGCGAAGCCCGCGTAGGCGAGCAGGCCGGGCACGAGGCCGGCGAAGACATAGGCTTCCAGCGCCCTGACATTGAAGACCTGGGCCGGTTCGATCCACATCTCGCGGACGGCCGGAGGTAGCGAGCACAGCGCGCCCGCGGCGGCGAACAGGCTGACGCGCGCCAGCAGCGAGGCGCGCGGCGCCACGCGCGACTGCATCAGGGTGTAGCCGGACCAGCCGAGCATCGCGAGCACGACCAAGAGGTCGCCCCACGCCGCAGCCGATCGGGTGAAGGTTTCGAGATGGCCGCCCGAGACGATCAGGAGAGCTCCCGCCAGCGCGAGACCTGTCCCGAGCCACTGCAGCGAACCAATATGCTCGATGCCGAGCGCCGCCGAGATCAGCAGCACGACGATCGGCGACAGCGCCATGATGAGCGCAATATGGATCGCCGTGGTGGTGATCCCGGCGACATAGACCGGGCCGCCGCAGAGGAACATGCCGAGGAAGCCCGCTACGAGGATCGGCCAGGCGTTCTGTGCCATCGGAATCTTGCCGTCGCGGATTTCCGCGATCGCGAATGGCGCGAGCCCGATTGCGATGATGCTCCAGCGGAAGAAGGCGAGCGAAAACGGCGGCACCGAACCGGCAAGGCCGCGGGCGAGAATCTGGTTGGAGGCCTGGCCTGAGGCAACCAGGATGAAGCCGACCAGCGCAATGGTGTCCTGCCAGCCCGCGGCGGACGGCTTTGCAGTGGGGGCTTTTGGCAGTCCCGCGTCCATGACAATGTCCCTTGGCAGGCAGCGCATCTCTGCGCTGCACTCTCAGTGTCACGACCGGGCGGTGACCCGTCTCACATCGGCCGCTAGACTTCATCCATGAAACTGATCTTCATACACGGCGCGCCGGCCGCCGGAAAGTTGACGACCGCGAAGGCGCTGCTCGCGCAAACGGGTGGACGGCTGTTCGACAACCATGCGGCGATCGACATCGCGCGCACGGTGTTCGATTTCGGTGCGCCGGGCTTCTGGGAGCTAGTGCAGACGGTACGCATGTCGGTGCTGGGCGCGGCGCTCGAGCAAGGCCTGCCGCTGCTCGTCATGACGTTCGTCTATGCCGATCCCATCGATCTTCCGACCTTCGAGCAGTTCGAAGCGATCGTGAAACGGCACGGCGGAGAGCTGCTGCCGGTGTTCCTGAAATGCTCGACCGAGGAGATCGTCCGGCGCGTGGCCACGCCCGACCGGGCGGCGCGGCGAAAATTGATGTCGGAAACCGGCGTTCGCCAGTTCCTGGACGAGCACACGGTGTCGGCCGTGCCGCGGCAGAATTGCCTCGTGCTGGACAGCGAAGCGAATTCCGCCGAGACGAATGCCCAGGCAATCATCCGGCGCTTCGATTTGGTTTGAGCATTGGAGGAGCCGGCGACGGGAGCACACTTCCGTCGCGGCCAGCATGGGAGGCCCCTCACTGCTCCGCGGCCTCCCGCTCCATGTCGCGGCCGGAGAGATCCTCGCCATGCATGTGGGCGTATTCGCGCGCCATCTCGCGCATCAGGAATTTGGCGGGAACGTCGTGATAGGTGCCGTGGTCGTTAACATACTGCATGTAGGCGCGCCCGGCACCGTCGAACGGATGCAGCAGCGCGTCAGAATGACCGTCGAAATCCAGCGGTTTGACGCCGAGCTTGGCGCACAGCGTGGCGTTGAAGGTCGGCGTCGCCTTGCGCCAGGCACCGTCGACGAACACCTCGGTGAAGCCGTGCCAGCTGAACAGATCAGAGCCCATGCTCTGGCGCAGCTTCTCGGTGGTGAGGTGGTTGCGGACGTCGGCGAAACCGACACGGGCCGGAATGCCGTGGACGCGGCAGGCGGCGGCGTAGAGCGCGGCCTTGCCGACGCAATAGCCGTTGCCGGCGGCGAGCACGCTGGAGGCGCGGTAGCTCTCCGGGGTGCGCATGCTGACATAGGGGTTGTAGCGGATTCCGTCGCGCACCGCCTTGTACAGCTGGCTCGCCTTGTCACGCGCACTGGCGTCGGCGGGGGCGGCAGCGCGGGCAAACTCCACGACGGCGGGATGATCGCTGTCGATATACTCACCGGGATCGGTGTAGAGACGGCTGATCGTATCTGACAGCGTGTCGGCCATGCCGCAAACCCTTTGCCTTGATGCGTTTTCCTCGCGCGAGCGGTTTCCGCTTCGCTTGGGAAGGCTATAGCAAGCCGCGTCGCCGCAGTTCAATGCAGCAATCGCACGCCTGCCCTGCTGGATTTTCGCTTTTGACGCGTTTTCTTTACGCGAACCGGTATCCACTTCGCTCGAAAACGCTCTAGTTTCGGAAGCGCTCGTCCCAGCGGGGCGGCGGCCGGAAGCTGCGCCGCTTCGCCTTGAAGTATTCGCGCACGAAATGGATGCCGATCCCGATCAGGAACGGCGGAGCGAGCGCGGTCGCGATCATGAGCGCGGTGATCGATTTCGGCGTCAGGATGTCCAGCACCATCGACGCCAGCAGCCAAAAGGTGGCGGCAATCACTGCGACGTCGACTTGCTTCATTCCCCGGAATCCCTGGCGCTTGGCCCCAAAAACGGGTTCCATACTACCGGCTGGCCCTGCGCACGCCAAGGATTCCGGGCGGTGGATCGCGCTTTCGGCCTTTCACATTTTTGGAACGACGCGCGAAGGAGCGACGTTGGCCCCGACAAGCGCTGCAAGCGGAGCCCGCGATGGACGATGCTAGCGATATCCACAGCGGCCGCGGCGATCCTGTGAGCCAACACGGCGTCAATGATCCCGTTGATGGGACCGATGTGAAGTGGACATTCGACGACAACCAAACCTCGCACGAACGCCGACAATGGGCCGCCGACGTGCGCGCCGAGGCCTCGCCGAAGCGCGGCGAAGCTTTCTTGCCCGAAGCGCTACGGCGGCGGCCGACCGCTCCCTTGAACCCGCGCACCGGCCGGCATCGGGCGGATTAGGGCCTGACACGGATTCAGGACTCACAGCTCTATTTCGCCCCGTCATCCTTGTAAGCCACGGCGCCGGGTGCGTCAGGCCAGCAAGGCCACCACGCCGACGAGCCAGATCGACCCGACCGGCGACAATGCGACTGAGATGAGGAAGACCCGCCGAATTTCGAC
>NZ_LNCU01000127.1:0-66052 GCF_001542415.1 Bradyrhizobium macuxiense | reverse complement strand
GCCTACCGACGCTGTCGCGCCGGTAGGGAGTCATCAGCCTTGCGGCGGTTATCGGGGGAATTCCATCTCCATCAACGCGGCGATGGTAGGGGCGGCGCGGATGCAGCCAAGACGTTTTGGCAATTTCGTTGGAAGGTTTGGCGCGAGCGCCTTTGTCTACCGCGACAGCATTGCGTTCAGTTCGGCTGCGGTCCGCAGTTGCGCGATGCGTGCGGCGAGTTGCTTGCGTTTGGCGCCATCCGGCAGCTGCACCAGTTCGCTTTCAAGGCGCAGTCGGTGCGCCTCCAGGCGCTGCTCGAATGTGTGAGGCTCAGATCGCTTCCGTTTTTGAATCGTCTTCTGCATCATGCACCTTTGGCGGTTGAAGACCGGGACTGTTGACCCAGCGGTCCAATTGCTCGATGACCCGCGCATGGCTCGGTCGCTGCGGCTTCGGTGCCTGCGGCTCCTCGGAAAGCTTGCGGGGCAGCTTGACTTCGTTAGTCATGGCGTGCCTCTCGGAGCAGAACGATGGAGGCAGGAAATCGTTCCCTCGACCGCGATGTAAGCCATTGATTTAAATTGGTAATTTTACTCAGTTAACGTTTTTGTCTCAACCTACGGAACCCGATGCGATTTGGCTCGTTTAGCCAATTGCTCAATCCGCTAAGTTTGGGGCAAGTTGCAATGAACGAGCTTCGAGCCGAACGTCTCCAGGTGATGCTCTTGCCCGAGGAGATGGCCGCGATCGACGATTTCCGCTTCAAGCACCGCATGCCGACCCGCGCTGCGGCTGTTCGCGAACTGCTCAAGCTCGGCCTCGCGGGCCAGGCCGCTGACGCCGAGGCCGGGGTGAAATCCAGCGAGTACGGTGTATTAGATCGAGGACCGGAGGAGGGGCACACGCAAGCAGACCCTGGTCCGGACACGCCCAAGGGGATTGATGGCGCCTCCGCGCGGTCCGTGGATCAGCACAGCGGCGGTTCAAGCCGCGCCGAAGAGGTCCACGATCCCCTTCAGGATGCAGACCACCAGCGCTGACGAAAACATCGCCGTGCCGAGATCCGCAATGTAAAGCAGCTGCGCCTTCTGCTCCGCATCAAGCTGGTCGATCGCCTTGCGCATGGCCAGGCTCCTCTATCTCTTGCAGAGAACGCGCGCCGCCGATGTCGGTTCCCTTGTTGGCCCGGCGAGCCGAGCCGCCGGCATCAGGCGCGCTGCAGCGCCAACGTCACGCCGCCGAGGGTGAGCACCATGGCACCGATCTCGCGCAGGCCTAGCGGTTCGCCGAGGATGATCGCGGCCGAGATCACGCCGATGACAGGCACCAGCAGCATGCCTGTCGACGCCGATGTCGGCGGCAGGCGGCGCAGCGTCTCGAACCAGGTGAGGTAGCAGATGCCCATCGGCATCAGCGTCATGTAGACGAAGCAGCCGATGCCGAGCGGCGTGATCGCGGCGTAGTTCGGGTGTTCGAACAGCACGCCGAGCACCAGCATCACCAAGCAGCCGATGCCGACCTGCCAGGCGACTACGGCGAGCGGCGGCATCGGCAGCGGCTTGCGGTTCAGCACATTGCCGAGCGCAAACAGGATCGCGCAGGCAAGCGCCAGCGCAATGCCGGTGAGCTTGCCGGCGCTGAACGCGAAGCCGCCGCCGCTGAGCAGCAGTGCGACACCGGCAACGCCGAGCACCAGCGCGGCGAGGTCCCGCAGCGTCGGGCGGATATGCAGGACCGGCCAGGCGAACAGCATCGCCCAGATCGGCATGGTGTAGGCCAGCAGCGCGCCCTCGCCGACGGCGACGAATTTCATCGCGATGGTGCCGAAGCCCATCCAGGCAAAGACGTTGGTGAAGGAGGCGAACAGCAGCCGCGGGATTGCCTCGCGCGGCACGGCGAGCGACTGGCCGCGTATCAGCGCGAGCGAGCCCAGGATCACGGCGGCGCAGGTGCCGGCCAAGCCTCGCGCGAACAGCGGCGGCCAATGCTGCAACAGCAGCTTCATCAGCGGCCAGTTCAGCGCCCAGCCGAACGCCGTCACCATCAGGCAGAGAAAACCGATCGATCTGTCGCGCTGCGTCGTATCCATGGGCCAGCGCTTAGCAGACGGAGGCACGAGGCTCCATCGCCCGCGACGCATGTCGGGTCGCGAAAAATCCGTGGCCGGGATGAGGCGTCGCGCAATCCGGGGCAATTGTGCCAACCCTCACGATTCCCGGATCACACTGCGCTCCATCCGGGCTATGCGCCGCAAAAAACCGGCGCACCTTGCGGCGCGCCGGTGTCAGGTTCTACCAGCCTATGTTGAACTCAAGAGATCATGCCGACGCTGCGCGCGCGGTGCGGTTGCGCGAGTTGCGCTGGAAGAACAGCGCCTGGCTCGCGACCGCCGACACCATCGCCGGCTGGAACGGCTTCGAGATCAGGAACGCCGGCTCCGGCCGCTCGCCGGTCAGGAAGCGTTCCGGATAGGCGGTGATGAACACCACCGGCACCTCGAAGGTCCGCAGCAGCTCGTTCACCGCATCGAGCCCCGACGAGCCGTCGGCGAGCTGAATGTCGGCGAGGATCAGGCCGGGCTTCTTGTTCTTGGCAAGCGCCACCGCATCGGAATGGGTGCGTGCGACGCCGATGACGTTGTGGCCGAGATTCTTCACCAGGCTCTCGAGATCCATCGCGATGAAGGTCTCGTCCTCGATGATCAGCACGTCGGTGGCGATCTCGGCGGCCATCTCGCGGCCGGCGGCATCGGTGAGCTTGCGCGTCTCGGCGATGTCGGTGCCGAGGATGTAGCCCACCTCCTCCTCCGAGAAGCCTTCCAGCGAGAGCAGCAGGAAGGCCTGGCGCGGCAGCGGCGTGATGTTTGAGAGTCGGCGCTCCGGCGGCAGCGACAGCGTCGCCACGTCGGCGTTGTCATTGTTCACCGACACCGAATTCCATATCTGGGTAAACAGCCGGAACAGCCCGGCGCGCGGGCCGTGCGTCTGGTCCAGCAGCGCTCCATCCTGCAACAGGGCCTCGAGCATGGCCCCGACATAGGCGTCCCCAGACGCCTGATTTCCAGTCAGCGCGCGCGCATAGCGGCGCAACAGCGGAAGATGTTCAGCAACGATCTGCGATCGGGACATTCCCACTCCATCCTTGTTCTTAAGCCTACGGGCCTGAAACACGTTACGTCCTGGAGTGACGTATCAAGCTCCTAGGGCGACCCCGGTTCCCCTGCATGCCCGACTACGCGCGAAAGCCGAAAAAGTTCCGTGAAATAGTTCCAGCTTTCCGGAACTTTCTGCGCAACTTTGCATTAGCTCGGGACCGACGAGGCGACGCGGCCAGCCTCTCTTTTCGAGGAAACGACTTGGAAATCAGAGACTTAACTCCCGGGGAAACGTGGATCAGATCATGAAGGAAGTAAAGAAGCAGGGCGGTCTCAACGCCGAGATTCAATCAAGAATCGGGCACCAGCTTCGCGCCATGTACGACGACGTGGTGCGGCAGGGGGTCCCCGACCGCTTTGCGGAGCTGATCCGCAAACTCGACGGGCCTGAGGCGGCCGCGGCGGCCGTTGCCGGGGGCGACACCGACAAGAACAATGGAGGGGACTAATGCCTCTCACGAATGAACTTCGCGACGATATCTTGGCGTCGGTCCCGAGCTTGCGCGCATTCGCGATCTCGCTGTCCGGTAATGGTGACCGCGCCGACGATCTCGTACAGGAGACTCTGCTTCGGGCGATCGCCAATATCGACTCGTTCCAGCCGGGATCGAACCTGCCCGCGTGGCTGTTCACCATCCTGCGCAACCTGTTTCGCTCCGACTACCGGAAGCGACGGCGCGAGGTGGAGGACGCCGAGGGCAACTATGCCAAGACGCTGAAGAGCCAGCCGTCGCAAGCTGCGCATCTGGAATTCGAGGAATTCCGTGCCGCGCTCGACAAGCTGCCGCAGGACCAGCGCGAGGCCTTGATCCTGGTCGGCGCCTCCGGCTTCTCCTATGAGGATGCAGCGGCGATCTGTGGCTGCGCGGTCGGCACCATCAAAAGCCGCGTCAACCGCGCGCGATCGAAGCTGAGCGCCCTGCTCTATGTCGACAGCGCCGAGGACTTCGGTCCGGACAACACCGTGCGCGCCGTGATCGGCGGCAACGGCGGCTAGACGCTGGACATGCTGACAACGGAAAGGCGGCCCGATCGGGCCGCCTTTTGTTTGTGCGAGAGGCACTTTGCGTCCGCTCTAAAGCGCGATGAGATTTCGTTGAATCGTCATCGCGCTTTAGCTCTTCGTTTGAGCATGATCTCCGCGCAAACGCTTCGCGTTCGTCGCGAGGGAAAACCGCGTCACACTTTTCCGGATCATGCTCTAGCTCGCCATCGCGTTCCTGAACGCGTCGGCCTTGAAGCCGTTTCTCAACTCCAGGATCTTCGCCGCGATTTCGGTGACGGGGACCGGCGGGCTGAACAGGAAGCCCTGGGCTTCGTTGCAGCCTTCGGCCCGCATGTGGTCCAGCTGTTCGACCGTCTCGACGCCCTCGGCGATCGTCGTCATGCCGAGGCTCCGGCCGAGGCTGATGACGGCCTTGACGATCGATTTCGCGCCGTGGGTCGCCGTTGCGTCGCGGACGAATGATTTGTCGATCTTGAGCTTGTCGAACGGGAAGCTGCGCAGATAGCTCAGCGACGAATAGCCGGTGCCGAAATCATCCAGCGCGATGCGCAGCCCCTGCGCCTTCAGCCTGTGCAACGTTGCGATCGTCTCGGTGCTGTTTGCCAGGAAGACGGATTCGGTGATCTCGAGCTCGAGCCGGCGCGGCGACAATCTCGACGCCGTAAGCGCGCTGGAAATGATGTCGATGAGCCCCGGATCGCGGAACTGCGCCGCAGAGACATTGACCGCAAGCTTCATCTCGCTCGGCCAGGTGACGGCCTGTTCGCAGGCGCGATTGAGCACCCATTCGCCGAGTTGCACGATCAGCCCGATTTCTTCGGCGATCGGGATGAACTGGTCGGGCGGCACGAAGCCCCGCTTCGGATGCTGCCAGCGCAGCAGAGCCTCGAAGCCGCAGATGCGGTCGAGATTGAGATCGTAGAGCGGCTGATAGAACAGCGAGAACTCGTCCTTGACCATGGCTTCGCGAAGGTCGAGCTCGAGCGCGCGGCGCCGCTGCAGGCTTGCGTCCATCGCAGGCTCGAAGAACCGCCAGGTCCCCCGTCCCTCCATCTTGGCGCGGTACAACGCGACGTCGGCGTTCTTCAGGAGCTTCTCACCCGTCGTGCCGTCATTCGGCGACACCGACATTCCGACGCTGCATCCGACGACGACGCGATGTCCGTTCAGCTCGTAGGGGGCTCCGACACACTCGACGATGCGCCGTGCAAGACGCTCGGTGTCCTCGGTGTTCTGGATCCCGCATTGGATGACTGCGAACTCGTCGCCGCCCAGACGGGCGACGGTGTCGACCTCGCGAACACAGGCATTCAGCCGGTCGGCGACCGCGCGCAGCAATTCGTCACCTACCGGGTGTCCAAGGGTGTCGTTGACCTGCTTGAAATTATCGAGGTCCAGGCAGAATACCGCAAAGCGAAGGCCGCGGCCGGCCTGCGCCACCGCCTGCTCGATCCGTTCGGCCAGCAACGTTCGATTCGGCAGCTTGGTCAGCGCATCGTGCCGCGCCATGAACGCGATCTGCGACTCGGCCCTTTGTTGCTCGGTCACGTCCTCGCAGGTGACAAGCCAGCCGCCGTCCGTCGTCGGCCGTTGCGCGATGGAGATGATGCGCCCGTCGCTGAGATGCTGGAGATAGTTGCCGCCCTCGTGCGGGTTGATCGACCTGTCGCGCTCCGCCAGCAGGTCCGCCACGGTCCGGTTGCCGTGATTGCCCGCGGCAATGCTCATCTCGAGGATGTCTTCCAGCGTCATCCCCGGCACGATGAGCTCCGGCGACACATCGAAGATCTCGCAGAAGCGGCGGTTGACCACCTGCAGCCGCCCCTCGCTGCTGTAGAGGCACAGACCCTGCGACATATGAGTGAGCGCCGCATCGAGCTGCAGATTGGTCGCGTGCAGCTCCGCCTTCTGCTGCTTGAGCGTGGAGATGTCGCTGTAGACGAGGATGACGCCGCCTTCCTGGGTCTCGCTCCGGCTTACGCGCAACCATCGTCCATCGGACAACTGCGCTTCGCTCGCGAATCCGTTGACGTCCCCTTCGGCCGGCTCCGCAGCGTCGAGACGATCCGAGTGCAGAAGATGTGGCGAGAGACGGATGAACTCACTTGCGCGTGAATTTGCCAGCGCGATCTGGCCGTCGGCATCCAGCAGCACCACACCCTCGGGCGACGTTTCGAGCGCATCGGAGAGCCTTGCCTGCGCGGAGCGGCGTTGCGACACTTCCTGATTGACCATCCTCCGGATGTTGTCCCGCATGGTTTCCATTGCGGTCAGAAGGGTGCCGAGCTCATCAGTGCCGCCCTTGGGAATCGTTGCGTCCAGATCGCCGCCGGCGATGCGCCTGGCCGCCTTCGACGCAATGGCGACCGGTCCGATGATGCGGCGCGCCAACAGCCACGAAAACAGCGCCGACAGAAACAGCGCGACGGTCAACCCGCCCACGTTGAGCTGCAGATCCCGCTTGATCGTCGAGAGCGCGCGTTGCCGAAACAGAAAGCCGTCGCCCGCCGTATAATTGACCAGCAGCTCAACCTGCTGGCTCACAGTGTCGGAGTATCGGTCGATGTCGGCGACCGACATGCCCGAAGCATGCAGCTCGGACGCGCCCGTCCCCTGCGAAGAGGATTCAACGGCGCGGCGATGCAGCGCCATCCAGGCGTTGGCGGCTTCCTGAACCTTGGCGGCAGCCTTCGCCGCCCGGGACGATTGCGACCGATCGGCAGCGACCGTCAGATCGTCCGACAGCGTCTTCGCGAGCGCTTCGATCTGGCTGTCGAGCTTGGCGCGGGTCGCAGGGTTGGACGACATCAGGCGTTGCGACGACGCCACACGCATTGCGGCAAAGTCCGCGCCCGCGGCGCGGGCGTAGTTGATCGACATCAGGGATTCGTCGAACGTCTTGGCCACCAGATCGCCGGCATGGCGGATGCCAAGGACGGAGTAGCCTCCGAGCGCGACCGCAATGGCGCTCATCGCGAGGCAGAAAATGAGAATTTGAGTACGAATTGAACCTTTCGTCAGGGCAAGGCGCGAAAAGCAGCCGGCAACAAACCGAAACACTGCAACACTTCCCGATTTCAAGCTGGAGAGAAGGTCCATGTCCGCGTCCCGCTGCAGTGTGTGTTGCTCAAGCCACGCAGAACACCTGACGCAGCGGAAAGAAAAGAAAACTGCATGCGTAAATTGCTTTAGTAGTGACTGCAACTGATGCTGAAATCGTTAAGATCAACTACTGATAATCGTCATCACGGGTAATCCTGGACGCACCATTTGTGCCGTAGATTATCTGATGTCCGACTTTCAAGCGGGGGTCAAATGCAGTCAGGCTTGTTGCGCGCTCTGCGTCTGGGCAGCTTCGGCGGCGCGCCGATTGTGGCCGCGATGATCGCGGGAGCGCTCGTAGGAAGCGCCCTCGGCGCGAGCCCTTTCGTCATTTCGCAGAAGGATCGGGAGTTCAACCCGGCCGAGATTTCGATCAAGCGCGGCGAGATTTTACGATTCATTAACGATGACGGCGAACTTCTGCATCACGCTTACCTGAGTTCGGACAAGTTCAGCTTCGACTCGGGCGATCAGCAGCCGGGCAGCAAGTACGACGTCGCGTTTTCCGTGACCGGCGACTACACGGTGTTATGCGGCATTCATCCGAAGATGAAGCTCACCGTCCACGTCGCCAAATAGCGATCCTACAATATCGACGTCTTGAAGAGCGCGGCGTGACCGACATAGTAGACGAACAATGTCACCGACAGCGCCGCGCAAAGGCTGACCGGCGCGAGCCACGCCGCGCGAACATCGCGCGCTGATGTCCTGTTGTCGCAGACGATCGCAAGCAGGACGGCGATGATCGCCGAATGTCCGATCAGGTCGATCTTTCCGAATTCAAAGCAGGCGCTGATGAACATCCCGGTCAGCACCGCGGCTGCGCAGCGCCGGATCAGGGGCGTCCATAGCAGCGCAAAGGCGAGCGTGAATTCCACCATGCCTGCAGCACGCATGTAGAACTCGTTGTCGAAGCCGAGCGTGATGCTGGCGTGCTCGATGAGCAGCGGGAAGCTCCATTCCGGGTAAGCCCATTTTTCGATGGAGGCCCACATCAACGTCACCCCGGCCGAATACCGGACCACGTCGAGCGGTGAAATTCCGAACAGGTCCTTCTTGAGCCCAGTGAGCGCCAGATAGGCGGCGACGCCGAGAAAGATCGGATAGTCGGCAAGGTGAAACACGCCGTAGCCGCGCACGCCAATACCGAAGATGATCGCCATCCCGGCCGCGGACAGCGGCAGCGTGCGCCGCGACAGCATGCCGGCCGCGATGCCAAGCTGCAGCACGCCCACAAAGGTCGACGTCGTCTTCAACTCGGGGGTCAACAGGATGCCGCCGACGGCCCAGATCGAAATGAAGAAGAAGGCGCAGACGGCGCGGATCATCTCCTCGGTGCGCAGCCGCAGCGGCTCGGTGATCCGGTCGAGCGCGCGGATCGTTGCGGCCCCCACGACGGTGGGTTCGATCAGGCAGCCGGCAAAGAGCCAGAAGACGGCAACGCCGAGCAGCAATTCGAAATCCTGGCACAGGACATTTTCGAGACCCCGGGGCTGCCCCGCGACGTCATAGGCACAGAACCATTTGACATGCGCATCGGCATCTCTTGCCGCTACGACACAAAACAAAATCCCCAAAATGCACTTGGCGAAGACGGAGCGCCCAAGCGGTGCCGAACCGGCACGCCGCTCCCATCCACTGAACATTGCAATTACTGCCCACGCTTAACGATTACTGCGACGCTTAACGATTGGTTCATCTTACATCAAATTTTAGCGGTTTTCGCCAGCCAACATCTCCAGGTTGCTTCGTGGTTAACAGTACCGGATCCGTGTGTTGCGCCGCCTTTTGGCTGGTTGTTTCGGATTTTAGCTAGTTGCAGCACGAAGGCTCAATTCGCGGTGTAGTAGTGACGGTGCCCAACAAAGACCCATTGGGAGCCGGGGCATGTTCGGAACGTTGAGCGTCGTGACTGTGGGGCTGGGCTCGGTGCTCGCCTACGGAGCAAAATGGTATCCGTCGCGGACCGAAACGCTGGAGACCTGCGCGGGCGCGTTTCTGCTCGTCGGTCTCGGCCTGCTGGGCTCGGCGCTGCCGCATTTGTCCTGACCGGCGTCAGGCGGCAGGCCGCTCAGGCGCCTTCGCTTATCGCGGTAAGGTTGGGACCTTGGGTGTCTCGGGGGACGCTGTCAGCGTGTGAAGAAAGGCGATCAGATCATTCTTCTCACTCGCGGTCAGCGACAGTGGCTTGATGTCGGGCGACCGGCTCGGACGGTCGATCCCGCCCTTGTTATAAAGCTCAACAACCTGTTCCAGTGTTCCGACCGAACCGTCGTGCATGTAGGGCCCGCGGCGCGCGACATCGCGCAGGGTCGGGGTCTTGAACGCGTATCGGAGTTTTACGGACGTCGGGAAGAAGACGCCGCGGCCGATGTCATGGCCCTTGGCAACGCCGATATCCTGAAAGGATCCGTCCGTGAACGACGGCCCGTTGTGACAGGATGCGCAACGCGCCTTGCCGTTGAAGAGCTCGAAGCCCTGCTTCGCCGACGTGCTGATGGCGGTCTCGTCTCCCTTGATCCACCGGTCGAACGGTGCCTCGCCTGCCACGATGGAGCGCTCGAACGTGGCCAGGGCCGCCTCGATCCTCGGCGGCGTGATCGCGCTGTCGCCGAAGGCGTGAGAGAATGCATCGACATAGCCGGGGATCGCCGAAAGCCGCGCAACCAGTTCCGCTCTCGGCAGATTCATGTTCGCCGGAGCCTCGATGGGTCCGAACGCGACGGATTCGAGGTCCTTGAACTTGCCGTCCCACCCCAGGGGTTCGGTGAAAGCGACATCGATCAGGGTCGGGGCGCGAAGCGGCAGCCCCTTGGGATCCTCGCCGATGGCACGCGGAAGTCCGTCAGCCCATGAGAGGGATGGATTGTGGCAACTCGCGCATGAGTGCGTCTTCGACCGCGACAGCAGCGGATCAAAGAACAGCATTTCTCCCAGCGCGGATTTCGCCTCGGAATAGGGATTGCTGCTCGGAAAGGGAATGCTGTCGGGACGCCGATAGCTGGCGCGGACCTTCGTGAGGTCGTCCGGCGCCTTTGCCGTGGTCAGGGCGAACGATAGCCCCGCGGGCAACAGCGCGGTCAGCAAGGTCAAGCTGACCCAAAGCCTCATCGGGGTCCTCAGACGGTATCCTGCTCGGTCTCGCCCAAGCATGCTCAATGAAGGTTTAACAATGGGTTGCAGGTCGCCAAGAGAGGTTCAGGCGCTCGGCCTGAAAGTTCCAGCGACATCCTTCGCAGCGCGGTAGCACGGCTTCCAGGACGACCGAAAGGGAGCCTTTCGGACGAGCCGGCGGCTTTGCCGCCGGCTGATCGTCAGTGCCCCACCCGGGCGCTTCCGGGCGCTACTTCTTCACCGGGCGCACCGGCGCGGAAAACTGCTCGGTGCGGTCGCGCTCCGTCATGTCGACGACGGTACCCATCGGCGCGATCAGCTCGTAGACGTAGGAAACGTCGGTGAAATAGCGCTTTGCCGTGCCGCCGAGCGCTTCGGGCGCGACACGGTCGAGCAGGATCAGGCCGAAGTCGCTGTCCGGCCGCCGCGTTGCCTCGCTGGTGTTGAACTCCTCCCAGCGGAAATGGAAGATCGAGTCCGCGCCGTCACCCGTGACCTCCCAATTGGCGACGATGTGCGGGTGCTTGCCGACCAGCGACAGACCCTCGTCGGAATGCGAGGCGAGCTCGAAGAACAACAGCGACAGCGACTGCGCCGCGCGGGCGCTGACAGTAATGTCCGGACCGTTCACCGCGATGCGCTCGGCATGCGGAATCGAACGCGACTCGAACAGGCCCTTCAGCTTGACGCCCTGCCACTGGCTCTCGCTGAGCAGCGTCACGACATTCGACATCGCGTGGATCCGGCCGATCAGAAGCTCGCG
The DNA here is from genome assembly GCF_001542415.1 of Bradyrhizobium macuxiense. GTDB lineage: Bacteria > Pseudomonadota > Alphaproteobacteria > Rhizobiales > Xanthobacteraceae > Bradyrhizobium > Bradyrhizobium macuxiense. The sequence goes on along the minus strand of NZ_LNCU01000127.1, from coordinate 54,933 downwards.
CGCGACTTCGACGTCGGAGCCGTGGCGCAGCGTGCGCGTCACGATCGACTGGATCACCGCGAGGATGTTCTTGACGCGATGGTTGAGCTCGTCGATGACAGCCGTCAGCCGCCGCTCGAATCCGATCCGCACCTCGATCTCGCGGCTGAGCCGCAAATTGTTGTAGGCGACATAGCCGAACAGGCCGCAGACGATGCCGGTCAGCGCCAGTCCGATCGCCGCGACGATGGTCGCGGTCTGCTGCGCGCGCACCGTGGCGTTGCTCTTGGCGTAGTAGTCCAGCGACCAGTCGCGGCCACCGAAGCTCACCGTGCGGACCATCGACGGCGCCGGCCCGTCCTGGCGTACCGCACGCGAGGTGACGACGCCCTGTTCGTTGGCGATGAACTCGTCGTTGGAATCGCGCGGGTCCTTCAGCGCCACCGAGAACAGCGAGGAGTCGTCGTTGGTGAGCATCAGCGATGACAGCTCGTAGGAAAACGTGATGAAGCCGGCCGGCTCCGACGCATGCTCCTGAAACACCGGCGCCGCGAGCGCCACGCCGACCGGGCCATTCTGTCGCAGCAGCGGGATCGGGTCCGATGCGACCGGCTTGGCCTCGGCCATGGCTCGGGCCAGCATCGGGCCGACCACCGAGTGGCGGTCGAAGGCGCGGCCCGGGATGCTCAGGGTTTCCTGGTTGCGCGGCTCGACATCCATCAGCACGTTGATCGGCCTGTCGAGCGCCTTGAGGTCGAGCGGCTGGTCGTCGAAGTCGCGGATCGACGGGTTGGTGAAGCCTGCGGCTTTCAGCTCCGCCTCCGCCGCCCCCAGCTCGTTCGGCTTCAGCCGCGCAATCCAGGCGGCGACGACGAAATCGGTCTTGAAGGCGTAGATCGCCGAGCGCAGCGGCTGCAGCATGTTGGCCTTCACCGTCGACGGCGAACGGAACAGGCCCGAAGCCACCCGCGCCAGCAACTCGCGTTCGGTCAGGCGGTCCTGCACCAGGCTGGCATGGACGTCGATCGCTCGCGCCAACGCGATGCCGTCGAGCGCGAGTTCCTGGTCGTGCACCCGATAGGCCGCGAGACCGGACAGCAGGACTCCGATCAGCGCAATCAAGGCAACGATGAAGCCCAGCCGAACCACTCGCTTACTCGGCAATCAGGGGGTGGCAACAAGAAATGGAATGCATCTGAGGTCTGCGAGGGCGGCGACAAATCGAGGTGCGATGAAAGCCAACCGCAGCGGAATATGGAATAGCGATCATCGGTACGCAACAGAAGCTGGTCAGCAGCATTAACGCCGACGCCATCCGGCCAATCTTTGGCGGCGCCAGAGGTTGCTAATCGACAAAGTTGGATTTTGTTCCGGCGATCGCACAACTTTTTGTAGCAGATGCGATCCGCCCACCATCGCCGGTCATCCCGGAGGACGAGCGAGCCGCAGGGACAATGGGATCGGCGGCCGCGAGCGCCACAATGATTAACGGCTAGCCCGTCCTGGCTAGNCCCGCCTCTATTAGCTCGCCTTGGCCGCCTTGCCGGGAGCCTGCGACCGAAGGCCGCCCTTGGTCTCGATGAACTTGATGATGCGGTCGAGGCCCTCGCCCTTCTTCAGGTTGGTCATCACGAAGGGACGCTCGCCGCGCATCCGCCTGGCGTCGGTGTCCATCTTCTCCAGCGATGCGCCGACATGGGGGGCCAAGTCGATCTTGTTGATCACCAGCAGGTCGGATCGCGTGATGCCGGGGCCGCCTTTGGAGGGGATCTTATCGCCCGCGGCAACGTCGATGACATAGATCGTGAGATCGGCCAGCTCGGGCGAGAAGGTCGCGGCAAGGTTATCGCCGCCGGACTCGATCAGGACCAGATCGAGATCAGGGAATTTGGCCCGCATGTCGGCGACCGCGGCCAGGTTCATCGAAGCGTCCTCGCGGATCGCCGTGTGCGGGCAGCCGCCGGTCTCGACACCCGCGATGCGATCCGGCGTCAGAGAGCCCGAGCGCACCAGAAACTCGGCGTCCCATTTGGTGTAGATGTCGTTGGTGATCGCGGCAATGTCGTAGCGCTCGCGCATCGACTTGCAGAGCAGATCCATCAGCGCGGTCTTGCCGGAGCCGACCGGACCACCGACGCCGACACGCAACGGACCGTGAGAAGTGGGCATGTGAACAGCTCTCTTTGTTATCGTCGTCCCTGCGAAAGCGGGGACCCATAACCACCGAATTCCGTTGTTACGACGGGCCGAGGCCACCGCCTCACGCAATCACCAAGGCCGGTGTTTATGGGTCCCCGCTTTCGCGGGGACGACGGGTGGATGGTGTCACGCGTCATGACCTAAAGAGCCTCGTATACTGCGCTTCATGCCGCAAGCTTGCGAGATCGGCGCGGAAAGTCGCGCTGCCGAGATCGTCGAGCGACGCGGCTCCGGCACGGCGCGCGGTCGCGGCGACTTCAGGCTCGAGATCGGCCAGCACGCGCTGACTGTCGGTCTGTCCGAGCGGGATCAGCCGCGATCCGGCGGAAATCCAGTTGGACACCACGGCGTGGAGAAAGGCGTGCAGTGACTGCGCGAGCGGAATGCCGTGCGCGGCGCTGACGAGGCCGACGGCGACCGGATACACGATCGGGGCGTCGCAGGCCGCAATGGTCGCGTCGAGGCCAGGTGAATTCCAGGCGGCTCGCGCGATGTCGATGAAAGCGCGTCCCTGGGTCGTGGTCTCGAGCTGGCGTTCGCGCGACGGCACGAAGGCGGCGGCGAGCTCGGCGATCTCCCTCAGCGCGGCGCCATCCTGCTCCGATGCCGCACGATGGCTCTGCGCCAGGAACACGCCGTCGCAGAAACCGCTGCCGTCGATCAGCATTGCGGCGAGCCAGCCGCGAAGCGATCCGGCATCGGCGATATCGCCGGCCTCCACCGCCCATTCGATGCCGCTGGAATAGGCGAACGCGCCGACCGGGAAGGACGGCGACAGCCACGTCATCAGCCGGTACAGCGCCTTCGCCTCGCCCTCCGTCATCCCGCTGCTGACTGCGGCGGGATTCGGCTCATTTGTGGTCGTGAGCATGGGAGTGGTCGTGATGGTGGTGGTCGTGACCGCAATGCTCGTCATGCTGATGATCATGGCCATGGCCATGGCGATGATCATCGCCGTGATGATGGTGGTCATGATCATGATGGTGATCATGGCCGTGATCATGCGCATGGCTGTGGACATGATCGCGCCCGGTATGGCCATGCGCCTGTACCTCGGCGTGCGCATGCTCCGCATAGGCGCCGCCTTCGGGATCGAACGGCGCTTCGATTTCGATGACGCGGGCGCCGAGCCCCTTCACCATCGCCTCGATCACATGATCCCTGCGGATGCGCAGGCCCTTCGGCATGATCTGCGTCGGCAGATGACGGTTGCCGAGATGCCAGGCGACCCGGATCAGATGATGCGGATCGCTGCCGCGGATCTCGATGAGCGGCTCCGGAGCGGCGACCACCTCGATCAGGCGGCCGTCCTCCAGCACCAGCGCATCGCCGCCACGCAACGCTGTGGCGTTCTCGAGATCGAGCAGGAATTCGAGTCCGCGCGTCCCGGTCATCGCCATCCGCCGCCGGTGCCGATCGTCGAAATCGAGCACGACGGTGTCGGCCGGTGCGTCCTTCCAGCGGTGAAGTCCCAGAACCTTGGTCGCGCGGATCATTGAAGCCTCAGAACTTCTCGACCTTGCCGTCGCTGATGATCTCGATCACCGTCGGCCCGGTCTTCATCTGTGCGGAATATTCCCGCCACACCTTCATGTGCGGTGCCTTGGCATGCGCGGTGAGATCGTCGCGGGTCTCCCAACGCTCGACCACCACATAGAGGTTGGGGTCGTTGACGCTGACGTGCCCGTCATAGGCGAGGCAGCCCTTCTCCTTGCGGGTCTCGGCAGTGCAGGCCTTGTGACCCTTGATGAAGTCCTCGCGGTTTTCCGGCTTCATCGGCGTCGTGGCGATGACGTAGATCATGGATTGGCTCCTTGTTCTTCTTGGCTAGCGGACGTCGACCTTCTCGGGCGTGATCACCTCGATCCTCGGCGGCGCGGACATGCACTTCACCGCGACCCGGCCGAACGTCTTCATATGCTCGGCGGTGCGATGCGGCACCAGCGCCTCGGCATTTTCCCACTGCTCGACGAACACCATCTTGCTTTGGTCGGTGACGCTCTCGTGCAGATCGTAACCGATATTGCCGGGCTCCTTCCGTGTCTCCTTGATGCAGGCCGTCGCCGCAGCGATGAACTCGGCGCGGGTCTCGGGCTTGATGGTCAGCGTAGCAACGACGTAAATCACGGAAATTCCTCCCGGTTTTCTCTTCTGGTTCGAGTCTTATGTTGACGCGCTCTCTTTCCGCGAACCGGAAATCCACTTCGCTCGAAAACGCTCCAGTTACCGGGACGGGTTTTAGAACATAAAGTAACGCTGTGCCATGGGCAGCACCTCTGCAGGCGCGCAGGTCAGGAGCTCGCCGTCTGCACGTACCTCATAGGTCTCCGGATCGACCTGGATCTCGGGGGTCGCATCATTGTGGATCATGCTCTTCTTGGAGATCTTTCCGCGGGTGTTCTGCACCGCATAGAGCCTCTTGGCCGTGCCGAGCTTGCGGGCGAGACCGCCGGTGACGGCGGCCTTCGACGTGAACACCACCGACGAGGCCGTGAGCGCCTTGCCGAACGCCGCGAACATCGGCCGGTAGTGCACCGGCTGCGGCGTCGGGATCGAGGCGTTCGGATCGCCCATCGGCGCGGCCACGATCGAGCCGCCCTTGATGATGCAATCCGGCTTGACGCCGAAGAACGCCGGCGACCACAGCACGAGGTCGGCGAGCTTGCCCTTCTCGACCGAGCCGATCAGCTTCGACACACCATGCGCGATCGCCGGGTTGATGGTGTATTTGGCGATGTAGCGCTTGACGCGGAAATTGTCGTTGTCGTTGCCCTTGTCCTGCGGCAGCGCCCCACGCTGCTTCTTCATCTTGTCGGCGGTCTGCCAGGTGCGGATGATGACCTCTCCGAGCCGGCCCATCGCCTGCGAATCCGACGACATCATCGAGAGCGCGCCGAGATCGTGCAGGATGTCTTCGGCCGCAATCGTCTCCTTGCGGATCCGGCTCTCGGCAAACGCGAGGTCTTCGGCGATCGAGGGATCGAGATGGTGACACACCATCAGCATGTCCAGATGTTCGTCGATGGTGTTGCGGGTGAACGGCCGGGTCGGGTTGGTCGAGGACGGCAGCACATTCTTCAAGCCCGCGATCTTGATGATATCCGGTGCATGGCCGCCGCCGGCGCCCTCGGTGTGGAAGGCATGGATGGTGCGGCCCTTGAACGCCTTCACGGTATCCTCGACGAAGCCGGATTCGTTCAGCGTATCCGAGTGCAGCATGACCTGGACGTCGTAATCGTCGGCGACCGAGAGGCAGGTGTCGATCGCCGACGGCGTGGTGCCCCAGTCCTCGTGCAGCTTCAACGCGCACGCGCCGCCCTTGATCATCTCGACCAGGGCCGCCGGACGCGACGCGTTGCCCTTGCCCGAAATGCCGAGATTGACCGGGAAGGCGTCGAACGACTGGATCATCCGGCCCATGTGCCATGGACCGGGCGTGCAGGTGGTGGCGAAGGTGCCGTGCGACGGGCCGGTGCCGCCGCCCAGCATCGAGGTAACGCCAGACATCAGCGCGTGCTCGATCTGCTGCGGGCAGATGAAATGGATGTGGCTGTCGAATCCGCCGGCGGTGAGGATCTTGCCCTCGCCTGCGATCACGTCGGTGCCGGGGCCGATGATGATGGTGACGTTGGGCTGGATGTCGGGATTGCCGGCCTTGCCGATCGCCGCGATCATCCCGTCCTTGATCGCGACGTCGGCCTTGACGATGCCCCAGTGGTCGACGATCAGCGCGTTGGTGATGACGGTGTCGGCGGCGCCTTGCGCGTTGGTCACCTGCGACTGCCCCATGCCGTCGCGGATCACCTTGCCGCCGCCGAACTTCACCTCCTCGCCATAGGTGGTGAAATCCTTCTCGACCTCAATGATCAGATCGGTGTCGGCAAGCCGCACCTTATCGCTGGTGGTCGGCCCGAACATGTCGGCATAGACGGAACGCTTGATTTTCACGGACATGTCAACCCCCTGCTTCAGTCAGCGCAGCCTTCGCGCGCGCAATGGTGTCATCGAAAATGCGGTCAAGCCGCGGATTGACGCCCCGGCAACCGGCGACGACCTTCTCGGCCCAGCCGGCATAATCGGCAAGATCGTCGCGTTCGTGCTTGCTCGGATGCAGCACGATCCGGGCACCGATATTGCTGATCTTGTCCGCGGTCTTGATGAGTTTCGCCGCCTGCGACTTGTGCGGCGCGTCGTCGATCTGCTTCTGCCGGCGCACAGGCTTCGGCAGGCTCATGTCATCGGTACACTCGACGACGAGCGAGGCAACACGCGCGCTGAATGCGCGCGCAAGTTCGTCGCGCGTGGTCGCAGTATCCTCGATGGTGTCGTGCAGCCAGCCGGCGGCCACCAACTCGGCATCGGCGCCATCGGTGACCGCAGCAAGCAGGTTCGCGACCTCGGCGAGATGATTGATGTAGGGCTCGCCGCTGCGTCCCTTGCGCGCCATCCCGCTGTGACGGCGTGCCGCGAACTCGGCAGCTTCAGAGATCAGGCGGATCGCGGGGAGCATCGGATCACAACTTGCCCTTCACCTCGGCGCGGAAGCCGTGGATCACGCGCTTACCGGCGAGCGCGACGAGCTGGACGTCGCGGGTCTGGCCAGGCTCGAAGCGGACGGCGGTGCCGGCGGCGATGTCGAGGCGCATGCCACGGGCCCTTTTACGATCGAACTTCAGCGCCGGGTTGGTCTCGAAGAAATGATAATGCGAGCCGACCTGGATCGGCCGGTCGCCGGTGTTGGCGACCGAGAGCGTCACGGTCTTGCGGCCGGCATTGAGCTCGATCTCGCCATCCTTGATGAAGAGTTCGCCGGGGATCATTTTTCTTCCTCCGTCATTCCGGGCCACGCGAAGCGTGAACTATGATGCGCACTGCACATCTGAGAATCTCGAAGCACAATCTCTGGATTCCGGGTTCGGCCTTCGCTCCCCGGAATGACAATGAACGTCAGCGGATCGGCTCGTGCACGGTGACGAGCTTGGTGCCATCAGGGAATGTGGCCTCGACCTGGATGTCGTGGATCATCTCGGGGATGCCATCCATCACCTGGGCGCGCGTCAGCACCTTGGCGCCGGCCTGCATTAGCTCGGCGACGGTGCGCCCGTCGCGCGCGCCCTCGACGATGAAGTCGGTGATCAACGCCACCGCCTCGGGATGGTTCAGCTTGACGCCGCGCTCGAGCCGGCGGCGAGCCACCATGGCCGCCATCGAAACCAGGAGCTTGTCCTTTTCGCGGGGAGACAAATTCATGCGAGCACTCTGATGGTCTTGAAAGGGTTAGTTGAGCCACAGCCGCGGCAGCGGGACCGCGGAGGCGCGGCCGAGCACGGTGATCATGTCGGCGCGCAGCCGCGCCGCATCTTGGGCACAGAAGCGCGCCATTGCAAATCCGTTCCAGGCGGAAATGCCGACTTCGCCGCCGAAGCCGTCCGCCGCCGCGCGAACGCGCTCGACCAACGCCGCGTCGCCCGGCGCGATCAGCGCGGTGCCGATGGCCGTGCCGCCGTTGGCGATCGCGGGCCGGGCCAGCCTCTCGCCGATCTCGCCGTCGAGACGAACCGTCTCGGCAAACACCAGCCGGCCGCCGCGGCGCATCCGCCAGCGATCGACGAACTCGCCATGGCGCATGGTCTCGCCCATCGCGGCGCGGCCGAATACCACGATCTCGCAGAGCAGCAGGGAGGCATCTTCGGCGAGATCGATGTCGAAGCGGCGCTGGATGCGGGCGCGGTCGAACAGGATCGTCTCCTGCGGCAGCCAGGCCAGATGCGCGCTCGGCCCGGCCTTCAACGAAATGTCGAGCCGTGCTGCAGCGATCTTATTTTGTTTGGACGCTTTTTCTTCCCGCGAACCGGTATCCACTTCGCTCGAAAACGCTGTCGATGCACGATAGACCTTCTCGGCCGCCGCCGTGGTCAGCGTCAGCCGAGCCCCTTCGCCGGCAGCGATCGCAATGTCGAAGCGGTCGCCCCCGGCAATGCCGCCGGCTGTGTTGACGAACATGGCCGACAGGCCCTCGCCCTCAGGCGAGGGAAAGCGCACGCGCAGCGAACCAGACTCATGCAGGTCGCCGCGGCGAGTGACGCCGTCCGCAAGGTGCACGTCAAACCGCACCGCGCCCCGGGCGCGGTTCGCTGCAAATGTCACTGAGGCCGCGCCCGCGATGTCGCTCCGCATCCGCCCCAACGCTCCCTTGCTCGCACGCCGCAGCGCTACAATCTCACTACAGCGCCATCTGGCCGCTGATCTCGGCCGGATCGAGGTTCGTGCGGGCGCAGGCATACTTCACCGCACCCCGGTCCATCACCGCAAAACTGTCGCCGAGTTCGCAGGCAAAGTCGAGATATTGTTCGACCAGCACGATCGCGATGTTGCCGAGATTGCGCAGATAAGAGATGGCGCGGCCGATATCCTTGATGATCGAGGGCTGGATGCCCTCGGTCGGCTCGTCGAGCAGCAGGAGTTTTGGCCGCATCACCAGCGCACGGCCGATCGCAAGCTGCTGCTGCTGGCCGCCGGAGAGGTCGCCGCCGCGGCGCCCGAGCATGGTTTCCAGCACCGGAAACAGCGAGAACACATCGTCGGGGATGTTGCGGTCCTCGCGCTTCAGCGGCCCGAAGCCGGTCTTCAGGTTCTCTTCCACCGTGAGCAGCGGGAAGATCTCGCGACCCTGCGGCACGAAGCCGATGCCGCGCCGCGCCCGCTCGTAGGGCTTCAGCGCCGTGATGTCCTTGCCGTCGAAATTGATCGCGCCGGAGGCGATCGGGTACTGCCCCACCATGGCGCGCAACAGCGAGGTCTTGCCGACGCCGTTGCGGCCGAGCACGCAGGTGACCTTGCCGGGCTCGGCGGTGAGCGAGACGCCGCGCAGCGCCTGTGCCGCGCCGTAATAGAGGTTGATGTTGTCGACCTTCAGCATCGCTTACCGCCCCAGATACACTTCGACGACCCGCTCGTTGGACGACACCTGGTCGATGGTGCCTTCTGCCAGCACCGAGCCCTCGTGCAGGCAGGTCACCTTGACGCCGAGCTCGCGCACGAAGGTCATGTCGTGCTCCACCACCATGATGGTGTGGTTCTTGTTGATCTCCTTGAGCAGCTCCGCAGTCAGGTGCGTCTCCGCGTCGGTCATGCCGGCGACCGGCTCGTCGACCAGCAGCACCTTCGGGNCCAGCAGCATGCCGATCTCCAGCCACTGCTTCTGGCCGTGCGACAGGCTGCCGGCGAGGCGGTTGCGCGCATCGGTCAGGCGGATGGTTTCGAGCACCTTGTCGATGCGCTCGGCCTCGGCCCTGCTGCCGCGCCAGAACAGGGTGCCGCGGACGGAGTGGTCGACATTGAGCGCGAGCAAGAGATTGTCCTGCACGGTCTGGCTCTCGAACACCGTCGGCTTCTGGAACTTGCGGCCGATGCCGAGCTCGGCGATGCGGGTCTCGTCGAGCCGGGTCAGGTCCACGGTGCCGTCGAACAGCACAGTGCCCTCGTCCGGCTTGGTCTTGCCGGTGATGATGTCCATCATCGTGGTCTTGCCGGCGCCGTTCGGACCGATGATCGCACGCATCTCGCCGGGCTCGAGCGTCAGCGACAGATTGTTGATGGCGTGGAAGCCGTCGAACGAGACATGCACGCCGTCGAGATAGAGCATGGCCGAGGTGGCGCGGGTATCCATCACGTTCATGATCCTACTCCGCCATCTTCGGGGCGCCGACGCCGTCTTCACGCGCCGCGCTCGCCTCGTCGGCCGCGATGCACGAGTTGCGCTGCACCCTCCGCGGCTCCCACCAGGAATTGAAGGTGCCGACGATGCCCTTGGGCAGCAGCAGCGTGACCAGGATGAACAGCGCGCCCAGCATGAAGAGCCAATAGGGCGCGAGTGCCCCCGAGGTGAAGAAGGTCTTGGCGTAGTTGACGACGAAGGCGCCGAGCGCCGCGCCCACCAGCGTGCCGCGGCCGCCGACCGCGACCCAGATCACGGCCTCGATCGAATTGCCGGGTGCGAACTCGCTCGGATTGATGATGCCGACCTGCGGTACATAGAGCGCGCCGGCGACGCCGGCCATGCAGGCCGACAGCGTGAACACGAACAGCTTGTAGGATTCGACCCGGTAGCCGAGGAAGCGGGTGCGGCTTTCGGCATCGCGCACCGCAATCAGCACCTTGCCGAGCTTCGAGGTCACCACCGCGCGACAGATCACGAAGGTGATCACGAGTGCGAGGCAACTCAGCAGGAACAGCGCGCAGCGCGTGCCCTCGGCCTGGACGTTGAAGCCGAGGATGTCCTTGAAGTCGGTCAGGCCGTTATTGCCGCCGAAGCCGAAATCGTTGCGGAAGAAGCCGAGCAGCAGCGCATAGGTCATCGCCTGCGTGATGATCGAGAGATAGACGCCGGTGACGCGGGAGCGGAAGGCGAGCCAGCCGAAGCAGAAGGCAAGAAGTCCCGGCACCAGCAGCACCATCAGCGCCGCAAACCAGAACTTGTCGAAGCCGTACCAGTACCAGGGCAGCTTGTCCCAGTTCAGGAACACCATGAAGTCGGGCAGAACAGGATTGCCGTAGACACCGCGGCTTCCGATCTGGCGCATCAGGTACATGCCCATGGCGTAGCCGCCGAGCGCGAAGAACGCGCCGTGGCCGAGCGAGAGGATGCCGCAATAGCCCCAGATCAGGTCGATCGAGAGCGCCAGGATGGCGTAGCAGACATACTTGCCCCACAGCGCCACCAGATAGGTCGGCACGTGGAAGACCGAGCCCGGCAGCAGCAGCAGGTTCGACAACGGGATCAGCACGCCGAAGGCCGCGACGATCAGGATGAAGCTGGTCGCGGCGCGATCCAGCGAACGGGTGAGGATGTGCGGTGTCATGCTTCCACCGCCCGTCCCTTGAGCGCGAACAGGCCGCGGGGCCGCTTCTGGATAAACAGGATGATCAGTACCAGGATCGCGATCTTGCCGAGCACCGCGCCTGCCACCGGCTCGAGGAACTTGTTGGCGATGCCGAGCGTGAAGGCGCCGACCAGCGTGCCCCAGAGATTGCCGACGCCACCGAACACCACGACCATGAAGCTGTCGATGATGTAACTCTGGCCGAGATTCGGGCTGACATTGTCGATCTGCGACAGCGCCACGCCGGCGATACCGGCGATGCCGGAGCCGAGTCCGAAGGTCAGCGCATCGACCCGCGAGGTGGCGATCCCCATCGAGGCCGCCATGCGGCGGTTCTGCGTCACCGCGCGCATCTCGAGCCCGAGCGCGGTGTAGCGCAGCATCGCGAGCAGGATGGCGAACACCGCGAGCGTGAAGCAGAGTATCCAGAGCCGGTTATAGGTGATGGTGATCTGGCCGAGCTCGAACGCGCCGCTCATCCAGGAGGGATTGCCGACCTCGCGGTTGGTCGGGCCGAACATGGTGCGCACCGCCTGCTGCAGCACCAGCGACAGACCCCAGGTCGCAAGCAGCGTTTCCAACGGACGGCCGTAGAGGAAACGGATAATGGTGCGTTCGATCACAACGCCGATGGCACCTGCGACCAGGAAGGCGAGCGGCACGGCGATCAGCAGCGAATAGTCGAACAGGGCGGGATAGCGGGTGCGGATCATCTCCTGCACCACGAAGGTGGTGTAGGCCCCGAGCATCACCATCTCGCCATGGGCCATGTTGATGACGCCCATCACGCCGAAGGTGATCGCAAGCCCAATCGCGGCGAGCAGCAGCACCGAGCCGAGCGACAGGCCGTACCAGGCATTCTGCACCATCGACCACATTGCAAGGTTGCTCTGGATCGAGGAGATCGCGGAGCTTGCAGCCTTGGTGACCAGCGCCGGCTGATCCGTGCCGACATCGTTGAGCAGCGCCAGAGCCTCCTGGTCGCCGCGCGCCTTGATCACGGCAATGGCATCGAGCTTGTCGCTGTCGGACGCATCGGACTTGAACAGGATGATGGCGGCGCGCGCCTCGGCAAGGGCCTGCTTGATCGACTTGTTGGTCTCCTTCGCAAGCGCGCTCTCCACCGTCGGCAGCAGGTTCTCCTCGTGGCTCTTGAACACCGATTGCGCGGCGGCAAGGCGCTTGGCCGGATCCGACGACAACAGCGTCAAGCCGCCGAGCGCGGCCTCGATGGCACGACGCAGGCGATTATTGACCCGGACGTCGGCGACATTGTCCGACAGCTTGTCGACGGCGGCGCCGGTTGCGGCGTCGATGATCTTGCCGTCGCTTCGCGTGACGAAGATCTTCTTGGTGTCAGGATCCGCTGATAGCCGGCCATCCTGCAGCGCGCTCAGAATCGTTGACGCAAGCGGATTGCCTGATGATGCGACCTCGCCGATCGCAGCCTCGGTGTCGGAGAAGTCGTCATTGGCGAATTTGGCGACCGAGTCTTCGAACGGCCCGGCGAGTGCCGGCACGACAAGACAGGTCAGCAGCAGAACAGCAAGCAGCAGCGCGCGAACGCGATCAGAACAATGAACAAGCACGTCGAATACCCCGGCAGGAGTGTGAGGAGAAGGCGGCGAGCGATGCCGCCTTCTCCAAGGTCTTGGAAGGTTGTGTTGTGTCGTGTCGTGGATCAGATCAGGAGCCCTGACCGCCGCACTTGTTGGTCTTGGTGTTCCAGTTGCCGCACTTCTTGCCGACCCAATCGCCGATCAGGTCCTTGGAGCCTTCGAGCTCCTTCGACCACGCGTCGCCGGCCACCAGGCCCGGGGTCTTCCAGACCACGTCAAACTGGCCGTTGCCCTTGATCTCGCCGATGAACACCGGCTTGGTGATGTGATGGTTCGGCAGCATCTTGGCCACGCCGCCGGTCAGGTTCGGCGTCTCGATCCCCGGGAGCGCGTCGATCACCTTGTCCGGATCGGTCGATCCGGCCTTCTCGACCGCCTTCACCCACATGTTGAAGCCGATGTAGTGCGCCTCCATCGGATCGTTGGTCACGCGCTTCGGGTTCTTGGTGTAGGCCTGCCACTCCTTGATGAACTTCTCGTTCGCAGGGGTCTTGATCGACTCGAAGTAGTTCCAGGCGGCGAGATGGCCGAGCAGCGGCTTGGTGTCGATGCCGGCGAGCTCTTCTTCGCCGACCGAGAAGGCCACGACCGGAATGTCGGTCGCCTTGATGCCCTGGTTGCCGAGTTCCTTGTAGAACGGAACATTGGCGTCGCCGTTGATGGTGGAGACCACCGCGGTCTTCTTGCCGGCCGAGCCGAAGGTCTTGATCTTGGAAACTTCGGTCTGCCAGTCGGAGAAGCCGAACGGCGTGTAGTTGATCATGATGTCCTCGGGCGCAACGCCCTTCGACTTCAGATAGGCCTCGAGGATCTTGTTGGTGGTGCGCGGATAGACGTAGTCGGTGCCTTCAAGCACCCAGCGCTTCACCTTCTCTTCCTTCATCAGGTAGTCGACGGCGGGGATCGCCTGCTGGTTCGGCGCTGCGCCCGTGTAGAACACGTTGCGCTCGGACTCTTCGCCTTCGTACTGCACGGGGTAGAACAGGATGTTGTTCAGCTCCTTGAACACCGGGAGCACGGATTTGCGGGAGACCGAGGTCCAGCAGCCGAACACGACCGCGACCTTGTCCTTGGTGATCAGTTCACGCGCCTTCTCGGCAAACAGCGGCCAGTTCGAGGCGGGGTCGACCACGACAGCCTCGAGCTTCTTGCCGAGCACGCCGCCCTTCTTGTTCTGCTCGTCGATCAGGAAAAGGATCGTGTCCTTCAGCGTGGTTTCGCTGATGGCCATGGTGCCGGAGAGCGAATGGAGAACGCCAACCTTGATGGTGTCGTCGGCCGCTTGCGCGGGCGAGAACGGCGAGGACGCAGCCAGACCCAAAACCAGGCCGGCAGTCGCCGCGAGAGCGCGGCGACGGGTCATCGTCGCTATATCGTGAGTAAGCTGAGTAAGCATGAAATGTCATCTCCCTGACGCAGGCGTGAACGCTGCGAACGGCCGTCTGGCCGCCTGCGGTTAAGAGAATCGCAAGAACCGTGCCACGGTCCGGATGCCAATTAAGCCAATGAACTGACTAGATAATTCCTCGAATTCCGGAGAAATACGGAATTCGACTGCTCAATCATTGGGCGACCCGAATGTATGCCGAAAGAGCAGTCTGGTTATTTTCTGAGCATAATTGGTGTTTTGGCTAAATTTCCGGCATGGGTCTGTGACAATCTGCGCGACGATCGGGCGGTTCCCTGATCCCACATACGCAACACCTTGAAACCGCCGCGTTCCTGGTCCATATGACCGCCGTGCCCGCGAGAATCGCGGAGCCCCGCGAGCTGCGTGTTCCAAGCCGTCCCAACGGCTTCTGGCTCGCCTTATCAGCCAACCAAGCTAGATGCCCTAGACACGCGGGTGTCCCAACGCCCTCGTGCGCTCCTGGCGATACCAGCCGGGACGACGACTGCCTTTATGGAAAGAACGCCCTTTTGACCTCCTTTCAGGATTTCGGCCTCGCCGATCCCATCGCCCGCGCGCTTCGAGAAGAAAACTATCTCACGCCGACCCCCATCCAGGCCCAGACCATCCCGCTCGCGCTTGCCGGCCGTGACGTCGTCGGCATCGCCCAGACCGGCACCGGCAAGACCGCGTCCTTCGCGCTGCCGATCCTGCATCGGCTGCTCGAGAACCGCGTCCGGCCGCAGCCCAAGAGCTGCCGCGTGCTGGTGCTCTCCCCCACCCGCGAGCTGTCCGGGCAGATCCTCGACAGTTTCAATGCCTATGGCCGCCACATCCGCCTCTCCTCGGCGCTTGCGATCGGCGGCGTGCCGATGGGTCGCCAGGTCCGTTCCGTGATGCAAGGCGTCGAGGTGCTGGTGGCCACTCCCGGCCGCCTGCTCGACCTCGTGCAGAGCAACGGACTGAAGCTCAATCAGGTCGAGTTCCTGGTGCTCGATGAAGCCGACCGCATGCTCGACATGGGCTTCATCAACGACATCCGCAAAATCGTCGCCAAGCTGCCGATCAAGCGGCAGACGCTGTTCTTCTCGGCCACCATGCCCAAGGACATCGCCGAGCTCGCCGAGGCGATGCTGCGCGATCCCGCCCGCGTGGCGGTGACGCCGGTGTCCTCGACCGCCGACCGGATCACCCAGCGCGCGATCCAGGTCGATTTCACCGCCAAGCCCGCGGTGCTGGCACAATTGCTGAAGCAGGAACCGGTCAACCGCGCCCTGGTCTTTACCCGCACCAAGCATGGCGCCGACAAGGTGGTGAAAAGCCTTGCCAAGGCCGGGATCGAGGCCAACGCCATCCACGGCAACAAGTCGCAGAACCACCGCGAGCGCACGCTGGCGGCGTTCCGTTCCGGCGAAATCCGCACGCTGGTGGCGACCGACATCGCCGCCCGCGGCATCGATGTCGACGGCATCAGCCATGTCGTGAACTACGACCTGCCCAACATCCCGGAAACCTACGTCCACCGCATCGGCCGCACGGCGCGTGCCGGCGCCGACGGGGTCGCGATCTCGCTGATCGCGGGCGCCGAGGAAATGGGCTATCTGCGCGATATCGAGCGGTTGATCCGTATTGCCGTGCCGCGGGAAGACCGCCGCACGCCGGGCAATCGCGACGCCGCCGCGCCGGCGCAGGCGACCCAGCCGCACCGGGGCGGCCGCTCTGCGTCACGCGCGCATAATGTCCGTGGGAATGAGGGCGCTCCAGGTGCAAAAGGGCCTCGCCGCCGCCGCCGTCGAGGTGGTAATAATGGCGCGCCGCAGACGGGCCGGGGCGAGTCGCCTCGTCCGTCGCAGGCCGGCAACAGCGAAAGCATGCAGGGCGTCGCCTTCTTGCACCGCGAAAGCCGGCCGAAACCGCAACCCAACCGCAACAAGCAACCACAGCACTAGCCGTCGCTCGATCTGGAGAAACACATGGCTAAGGAAGAGCTGATCCAGTTCGAAGGACTGGTGACCGAAATCCTCCCCGACGCTCGCTACCGGGTGCAACTCGATGCCGGGCACGAGATCGTCGCCTACACCGCCGGCAAGATGAAGAAGAACCGGATCAAGACGCTGGCCGGCGACCGCGTCACGATCGAAATGTCGCCCTACGACCTCGAAAAGGGCCGGCTGATTTTCCGCCACAAGGACGAGCGCCCGAGCTCGCCGGGCGGCCCGCCGCGGGGCGGTCAGCAACGCGGCGGTCAGTTCCGCCGCCGCTGAACGAAACTTTGCAACTGTTGCGCGCATGACATCCTGGTGTCCTGCGCAACAATTGGCCGGCGGCTCGCCGGCCAAAAAATCGCGCACGTCAGGATTGTTTTGAACCGTTCTATCGAATAATATCCGGTATCGATTTTCGGCCGGACGACATTAGCTATTACCGGTACAGCCGGTTCAGACGCTGACGACCCTTCCAAAAATTCGATCTCACCACCCCGCCAACCAGCGGGTTTTGAACTGTCTATCTGAGAAGGGACTACCCACGTGAGCATGGGAACCGTGAAGTGGTTTAACGCGACCAAGGGTTACGGCTTCATCCAGCCGGATGAAGGCGGGAACGACGTGTTCGTGCACATCAGTGCTGTCGAGCGCGCCGGCCTTGGCACTCTGCGTGAAGGCCAGAAGATCTCCTACGAGATCGTGGCTGACCGCCGTTCCGGCAAATCCTCGGCCGACAATCTCCGCGCCGCTGGATAAGCCGATTTCCCGCGAGCGCTAAGCTCCAGGAAATTGCGTCAAGACAACGAAGGCCGCATCCTCGGATGCGGCCTTTTTGTTTTGATTGCGCTTGTTTTGATTGCGAGCGAGCCGCCGCGTCGGCGGCCTATGTGGTCGGACAGTTCTGCGATGTTCCGGAGCTCGGCGGCGGATAGTACACGCAGGTCGATTGGCGCGGGCGCGTATAGGCGACGTCGCTAAGGTTGATGCCGCCTTTCGCCATCACGTAGCCGACCGTCGGTTTGTAGTTGTAGCTCACCTCGCTGAGGATCAGATAGGTGAATGGAATCAGCAGCGCGGGCGGAACGATGGGGGTTACGGTATCGCCAGGATTGCGGGTCGAGCTCGTCAGGGTCGCCTGCGTGGAGCCGCTGGCGATGACCCCGGACTTGCTCCACTGAATTCTCGCGTTCTTGCTGCCGTCGACGTAGATCTCCGACAATGTGCCCTTGGTGAGCGACGGATCATAGGGCGTCATGATGCCGATGCTGGCACTGAAGAAGTTGGTGAGATCGCTGTCCGCCACCGAGCTCGACTGTGAGGTCAAGTCAGAGAGCGTTCGCGCGATCAACGTCACCTTGCGGTCGACGGCAACGCCGGACGAAAACTCGACGGTGCCGAAGAACATCACCAGCATGACCGGCAGGACCATCGCGAATTCGACGGCGGCAAGCCCGCGCCCGTCGCCGGCGAAGCGGTACAAGCAGAGCGTGATACGTGATATCTGCCGCATGATCCGCATCAGAAGGGCTCGTTCTTGAAGGCTGCGGTCGCCGTCAGCAGCCGCTTGTTGTTGTTCAGGTTGGCGGAGTTGAAGCCGAGTGCGGTCACGAACAGCGGCCATTGATAGAACAGGCGAACCACGACGATGCTGCCGCTGGCACCGATGTTGTACTGCATGGTCGGGAGAAAGTTGCCGCTCGAATCGATCGGCGGAGTGATGTTGACGGAGCCGAACTGGTTCGCGGGGTAACTGCGAACGTCGACATAGATGCCGTTGACGCAATCGAACAAGGCGTTGATCTGGCTACAGACATAGCTCTTGAATTGCGCCTGGGTGCAGGGCGCAGAACAGCCCGTGACCTGGCCGTTCTGTGCCTGACCGGTCATGATCACACGCGCAGAATCCTGCGCCACCGTCTCCAGCACCTGACCGGCGAAGAAGATCATCGCCGTCTCTATGATCGCGAACAGCAATCCGAAGAACAGCGGCGCTATCAGCGCGAATTCGACGGCCGCCGAGCCGCGACGATTGCGGCGGAAGCGATGAAGGAGTTTCAGGGAAAAACGGGCGGGCAACGACATCAACGACCCCAGGTGACTGGCGGCAACAACTAGCGAAGACTCATTGTTGAAGTGTTTCGTCGGATCGAGACAGAGCGACCCGATCCGTCAAGCCAATCTTAACCGTGTTGAAGTGCCGGTCTGGGATCGACGTCCGTAGCTCCGGCGTTGGGGAAACGCCGGACCGAGGACGCATCAGTTTGTCGGCTTGGCCGCAGCGCCCGAGCCGGTCGCCTCGTTGCTCAGCGTGCTGGCCTGCCCCATCGTCGCCTTGAAGTAGCTCTCGCCGTCGCCGAGCGTGACACGACGCTGGCAGACCGGCATGCAGCTGTAGGTCTCGCGATCGATCCCACGATAGACCGTGACGAGCTGGTCAGTCGGGCCTTCGACCTGGATCTGGCGATCCACCAGCACCTGGCCGGTGCGGTCGAGCGCGATGAAATTGGTCGCGCCGTAGCCCTTGCCGGTGACGACGACCACCCCGCCGTTCTGCAAGGTCACGTCGGCGATCAGGGGATTGCCGACGACGATCGTGGCGATGCCCGAGGGCAGCTTGACGAGCTTGGCCTGATCGACATTGACCGCGATCCTGTCCGGATCCGGCGCAGCCGAGGAAATCGCGGGCCACAGCAGCATGGCTGCGGCCAAGGAGATAAATCCGACGCGCGTGACGGCGCGAATACGTTGGGACTGAAACGACATACTCTACCCCGGGACGTTGACAAGCCGGCAAAAGCGATACGCAGCGGACCGGCGCCCGACGCCGCAAATCTAACCGCAATTCATTTAAGAAGAGCAAAAATCGCTCCGCCAATTGCGTGGATGTCCCGACTTCCGGAACGGGTAGCCCCGGCCCGTCGACCGGAACGAAAACGCGCGACGACAGCCCAACCTCATTTCGTCGCGCTCTGCCCGGGTGCGACGACGTCACGCGTCCCGACGCCCGCAGCCAGCAGATGACCCAACCGATTGAAGGGACGCTCGATCAGAGGCTCGATTGATCGAAAGCAATGCCGCGTGCGAGTTGGGTCGCATCGCGGCGAAGTCTACCGGGCCAACGTGTCCGGCATCGGCGCCGCGCGGCGAAGCACAAGCACGATGAGCATCGCCGTCAGCAGCGGGGCGAACCGGCCCGTGGTAAAGAGCAGCGGCGGGCTGACGATCGGCACGAGCCAGATCATGAGCATCACCGTCCAGCACCACATCGGTTGCGTGCGGCCTTGCGTCATCAGCCAGTACACACCCGCAACCACCAGCAGGAGCTGATCATAGGGCCCGGAATGCGGCGCGGCGAGCAGGGTCGCCGCCAGGAATACGGCCGTCTTCTGCGTCGGGCTCAACTGCGAGCGGAAGGCGAGAACGACCGAGACAGCAGCGCCAATCATCGCAGCAAGCTGGATTGCCGAGGCCAGCGCCGGCGGAGCGCCGAGCAGGCTGACGCAGGTGTAGACGCTGTTGCCCCACATGCGGCCGTACTCGATCCATTTCGCATCGGGCCTGACCAGATTGTCGATCATGACGGGATACCAGCGCAGCCACAGATCCCATCCGAAGATCAGGCCGCTCGCAACGGCCATCGCGAGCGCGGACAGGCCGGCCGCCCAGAGCGCGCGCCACCGCCCGGCCGCGATCAGCGCCAACGGGACCAGAATGCAGAATTGCGGCTTGAACGTCAGCAGCCCCAACGCCAGCCCGCCCAGGACCGGGCGCTTCTCGAGAGATCCCAGGCCGGCGACGATCAGCGCGACGACCAGAAACGCGACCTGACCATCGATCACATTGATCGCCGATGCCGGGCACAACAGGACCATCGCCAGGAGGATCCCCGGAGAGGGCGAACCCGCCGCATTCGCTCGCAGCGTGACCGCCATCAGGCCGGCGCTCGCAGCCTGGAACGCCAGATAGGAGCCAAAGAACCCGAGGGAGGCGAACGGTAGAAGCAGCATGAGAAAGCTTGGCGGATAGGCCCACGGCCGGAAAGCCAACGGCTTGGAGAGCCAGTCCGCAAACGCCGTGTTGAGGAAGCCGGTAAACCGGTCGCCGTCGAAGATCAGCGGCGCGTTGCCATCGAGGACCGAACGGATCGCGCCGTAGAAGACCATCCAGTCGGTGCCCAGCGTATTGTAGTCGAGCCCGATCCGGCCTGGATAGGAAATGGTCGTGGCCAGGATGACCCAGACATAGACCGACATCCCGATGCCGCTCACGAGCACGGCCCAAGGCGGCCGCAGGATGCCTTGCCGGCCATCGGTGATAGCACCTGCCAAGCTCATGCCCGATCCTGTCGAACGGAGAAGCGCCGGTCAATTGGCGGTGCGTACATGCACCACCGCGTAGTCATCGGCATAGACACGCTGCCAGCCGCCGGTCCGGTCCAGCAGTTTCGCGGCAGGCGTCGCAGGCTCGAGCATCACTGCATCGATGTCATAGGTGCGGAGCAGATCCATGAAGCGGCCGACATCCTTGAGCTGCAGCGCGCGATAGTAATCGATGTCGAACGTCTCGCCATACAGCTCGGCGCGCCCATCGATGAACACCGGCACCTGCCGCCAGATCAGGTAGCCGCCGAACGGAAGGTCGTTGAGCACCCGCTTGACATTGTGCGCCTTCAGCACGTCGACTGCGGCCGCCGGCGACTGGAGAGGCGGCGGCGCGATGCTCTCGCTCCTGGCAACCGCCCAGGTCGCGCCGCAGAGCAGCACCAGCAGCGCCATGGCCGGCGCAGCCTTCAGCCGGACAGCGCCCGCCGCCCGCAAGCCGAACCGGGACGCCACCGGCGTGAGCACGGCCAGCGGCAGGAGCAGCGCGAAGATCTCGACGTTCCTGACATGGGCCAGCGCCATGTAGAGCAGGCCGAGCACCAAGGCGATCCGCGGCGGCGGCAGCCGCACGCCGGCATAGAGCGCGGCACCGATCAGGGCGAGAACAGACAGCTCGAATGGGCCGACGCGACCGAAATCCGCCGGCATCCATTCCCCGATGAGATGCAGCAGCTCACCGAGACCGAGAATCTTCAGCGAAGCCTGGATCGCGCCCCAGCCATAGGGCGTCACGCAGCAGGCCGCGAGCGCGCCGATCCCGAAAGCGATCCAGCGCAGCGCCAGCATCGGCCGCCGTGCCGGCTCGGCATTCCAGACAGCATCGAGCGCGAATGCACCGACCAGCACCAGACCGAACAGGAAGCCGCCGTGCAGATTGGCCCACAGCGCAATCAGCAGCGGCAGCCAGAACGAGGGCGCCTCGCGGCGTTCGCTGGCGACCATCAGGCTGTTGGTCCAGGCGATCATGACCGGCAGCACCAGCACGTGCGGACGGGCCAGCAGATGCTGGGTCGACACCGCCAGCGCGGCGAGCGCGACGACGCTCGCATAGGTTGCCGGCATCCGGCGGCTGAGAATGGCGGTGAGCTGCGCGAACGCAGCGGCGATGCAGATCGCGGCCAGCGCCGCCGGCCCGGTCCAGCCGGCCAGATCGTAGGCTTTCGCGTACAGGACCTGCGAGAGCCAGGACGACGACATCCATGGTTCGCCGGCCCTGGTGAACGAGTAGATATCGACCGACGGCACCGCGCCATGGTCGAGGATCCAGCGGCCCACGGCGATCTGCCAGTAGGTGTCGGAATCGGCGAGCAGCTTGCTGCCGGTCAGCAGCAGCAGCGCATAGACGCCGCACCCCACCCACAACCAGGCAGGCACCTCGCCGAGAGCGGAGGCTCTCTCCCGTGGAATGGTTGCGATCTCTGAGCTCATGGCGGCAAACGCCGGATCAACTCATTGACGGAACGGATAGGCCAGTTGTCCGGTGATCTCGGTCGGAATTGCCTTGTCGTCGGCGCCATAGTCCGCAGGCAGCACGTTGTCAGGCATCCGGAACGTTCCGAACAGGATATCCCAGATCGGGAAGGTACCGGCGAAGTTGGTGTCACCGCCCTCATCGACGCTGGTGTGATGCCAGCGATGGAAGACCGGCGTCGCGATCACGTATCTGAAGGGACCGAGCGCCCAGTTCACATTGGCGTGGACGAAGGCCGAGTGGAATGTGGTGAACGGACCGACCCACAGCATGATGTTCGGCGAGATGCCCGCCATCAGCAGGATGACGTCAACCGAGATCGTGCCGATCAGGAGATTGACGGGATGGAAGCGCGCCGCCGAAATCCACTCGAGATCCTCGGATGAATGATGGATCGCATGATACTTCCAGAACCCGCCGCCATGAAACATCCGGTGCAGCCAGTAGAGCATGAAGTCGGAGGCGACCAGGAAGATGATGGCCTGCAGCGCAAGCGGAAGTCTCGACAGCGGACCGTGTCCATTGTCGTAGAACGCGATCAGTTCGTCGGCGCCATGCACGTTGAAGACGGCCGCGGCGCCGACCACCAGCAGGCCGATACGAAACACGCGCGCGAACACCGGCACGAAGAACCAGTAGCAGATGTCGGTGACGAGCTCGCGCTTCTGCCACCATGGCTTGCCGGGATTGCATGCCCAGAAGTGCGTCATCACGGTGAAGACCACCGCCAGCATGAGCGTGATCGGCACGACCTTGATCATTGTCTGGCCGAGCATCGAGATCACTTCGAGAGGCAGCGTGGGCATGACAGCATCTTCCAATGGCAAGTCCTATAGCTAACGACTCGCGCTTAAGGAGCTGTGAATCCCGACCAAACCAGACATCCAGCAACAACGTGCAATTTTCGCGATCGGCTTAATTCCAAATTTACTGTGCGCAACAACTGCGGGTTCGGCCCGATTTTGCGCGATCAAATTAACTGCGCCGCAATTGTCGAAACTTACGGTGCCGCAATGGTCACGGTGCTGAGAACGCCGGCCAGACCAAATGTAGTTCGACCAGCCACGTGTACACAGGAGCAATTTATGAAGAACCTTGTTTCGCGCTTCGTGAAGGATGAGTCCGGCGCGACCGCCATTGAGTATGGTCTCATCGCGACCGGTATCGCAATTGCTATCATCGCCGCGGTCAACGGCGTCGGCAAGGCGCTGTCCACGACCTTCACCTCGATCTCGACCTCGCTCAAGTAAGCAGTTTCCGGCGGGTTCGCAGCAAAGGTCCCGGCGCTCCCGGGGCCTTTGCTATTTGTCCGGGGTCGATCGTCCGTTGCCTTAAAGGGGACGGACGCCCCTTTCCCGATTGTTCACCATTGGCCGCTAGCGTCAGACCTCGACCCCAGCTCCAGCTTGATGGCGTTTCAACCATGATCCTCGACATCGCGCGCTTGATGCTGTTTCCGGCCCTGATGGCCTTCGCGGCGGCGAGCGATCTCCTGACCATGACGATTCCGAACCGGGTCTCGCTGGCGCTGCTCGCCGGCTTCGCGGTGCTGGCGCCGCTGATCGGGATGGGGCCCTACGATATCCTCAATCATATCGGCGCCGGCGCGCTGGTGCTCGTCGTGGCGTTCGGCATGTTTGCGATGGGATGGGTCGGCGGCGGCGACGCCAAGGTCGCGGCGGCGATCGGCCTGTGGTTTGGGTTCGAGCACCTGCTCGAATACCTGGTCCTTGCCTCCCTGTTCGGCGGCGCGCTGACCGTGCTGCTGTTGCAGTTCAGGCTGTGGCCGCTGCCCTACCCGCTCGCCTCCCAGGCCTGGCTCGCCCGCCTGCACGACAAGCAGACCGGCATCCCTTACGGCATCGCGCTCGCGCTGGGTGCATTGCTGGTCTATCCGGAGACGGTCTGGATCAAGGCGATCGACCTCACCCACTTCGCCGCCATGGGTTGAACCTGGGCGCAAGGCGACGGGTAACCACCCGTTAAGGCGATTTAGATACGCCTCATTAACCATGCTTTGACGAATAGCTGGTCAACTCCCATCACGGCGGCGGCAGCGTCGCGGCGTCATGTGGAAAGTGAAGCGTAATGAATACGGCCCGCATTCTGGTCCTGGCTATCGCAGGCTGCGCCGGCCTCGCGGCCCTTTATCTGGCGAGCGGGAGCGACAACAAGCCGGCGCCGGCCACCCCGCCCGTTGCGCAGTTGCCGACAGTCGACATCCTGGTCGCACGATCCGACATCGGTCTCGGTCAGACCGTAAAGCCTGACGACCTGCAATGGCAGACCTGGCCGGCGGCGACCGCCAGCAACACTTTCATGCGCCGGGACACCAACGCCGACGCCATCAAGGACGTCACCGGCTCGATCGCCCGCGCCCCCTTCATCCAGGGCGAACCGATCCGCCAGCAGAAGCTCGTCAAGGCCGACGGAAGCGGCTTCATGGCTGCGATCCTGCCGACCGGCATGCGCGCCGTATCGACCGAAATCTCGCCCGAGACTGCAGCCGGCGGCTTCATTCTGCCGAACGACCGGGTCGACGTCCTGCTGTCCAAGCGGGACAAGAATCCCGACCGCAACGGCCCCGACATCGTCAACTCCGAGGTCATCCTGACCAATGTCCGTGTGCTCGCGATCGATCAGGCTCCGAAGGAAAAGGACGGCGCCAACGCGCTGGTCGGCAAGACCGTGACGCTGGAGCTGAAGCCCGAACAGACCGAGACGCTGGCGCGGGCGCGCCAGAGCGGCACACTGTCGCTCGCGCTGCGCAGCATCGCAGACGTCAACGCAACCGACGTCAATACCGAGGACAACCGCAACAGGCGCGGCGAGACGGTGAACGTCATCCGTTACGGCGTTGCCAGCCAGGCAACGATGCAGAAGTGACGATGAGGACACACGGGATGCAATGCGGGGCAAATCAGCGTACGAGGCGGACCTCGCTGGTCCGCGCCCTGTCGTTTTCGGCGGTCGCCGCGTTCACGCTCAACCCGGCGCTGACGCCGGTGATGGCCAGCGATTATCGCCTCGCGGCGCCGGCAGGAGCCGACGGCCAGATGAACGCGCGCTTCCTGTCGCTCGGCGTCGGCAAGTCCGTGGTGATCGACCTGCCGCGGGACATCAAGGACGTGCTGGTCGCCGATCCCAAGATCGCCAATGCCGTGGTCCGCTCGGCGCAGCGCGCCTACATCATCGGCGCGACGGTCGGCCAGACCAACATCGTGTTCTTCGATGCCGCGGGCCAGCAGATCGCCGCCTACGACATCGCCGTCAAGCGCGACCTCAACGGCATACGCGCCGCGCTGCGCCAGGTGATGCCCAATGCCGATATCCAGGTCGAGGGCATCGGTGACAGCATTATGTTGTCTGGCACCGCATCGAGCCCGATCGAGGCGCAGCAAGCCAATGACATCGCAATGCGGCTGGCCGGCGGCGCCGACAAGGTCGTGAACTCCATCGCGGTTCGCGGCCGCGACCAGGTGATGCTGAAAGTCACCGTCGCCGAGGTCCAACGCTCGATCATCAAGCAACTCGGCATCGACCTGTCCGGCACCCTCAACTACGGTACCGCGGTCGTGAACTTCAACAATGCCAACCCGTTCACGGCAAACAACGCACCCCTGGTGTCGGGCAACGCCATCACCACGTCGTTCGGGTCGACCCCGTCGGTCAAGGCGACGCTGCGCGCCATGGAAAGCGCGGGCGTGGTGCGGACGCTCGCCGAGCCGAACCTGACGGCGATCTCCGGCGAATCGGCGACCTTCATCTCGGGCGGCGAGTTTCCAATCCCCACCGGCGTGACCTGCCAGACATCGACCACCGGCGCGATCGGAAACTGCGTCCAGACCGTCAGCTTCAAGAAGTTCGGCATCTCGCTCAACTTCACCCCGGTCGTGATGTCGGAGGGACGGATCAGCCTGCGCGTGATGACCGAAGTGTCGGAAGTCTCGAGCGAGAACGCACTGACCGGCGGTCAGAACGGAACGACGATTCCCTCGATTAAGACCCGCCGCGCCGAGACCACCCTGGAGATTCCCTCGGGCGGCTCGATGGCGATGGCCGGCCTGATCCAGCAGCAGACCAAGCAGGCGATCAACGGCCTTCCAGGACTGGCGTCGCTGCCCGTGCTCGGCACGCTGTTCCGCAGCCGCGACTTCGTCAACAACCAGACCGAACTGATGGTGCTGGTGACGCCGTATGTCGTCCGCGCGGTGGCCCAGAAGGATCTGTCGCGTCCGGATGACGGCTTCGCCAACGCGTCCGATCCGCAAGCCGACTTGCTCGGCAGCATCAATCGCATCTACGGCGTTCCGGGTCGTACCGAGCCGGCGCGGAATTACCGCGGCACCTACGGCTTCATTACCGACTGAGGCGGGGACGATGACACAAACGACATCCTTGACATCAGCCGATTGGAAGCGCGCCCTTTGTCTCACGGGGGCGTTCGTCGGTCTTGCCGTGACGCTCGGCGCCTGCCAGCACACCAACGACGACAGTCTCGCGATGGTCAACGCGCCGGCCGACTATCGCCAGCGCCATCCGATCGCTGTCACCGAGGCAAATCGCTCGATCGTGGTCTTCGTCGGCCGCAGCCGTGGCGGGCTGACCGCCGAACAGCGCGCCGATGTCATGGGGATGGCGCGGGACTGGATGCGGGACGGCACCGGTGCCGTCACCATCGACCTTCCCGTCGACACCGCGAACGCACGCGCCGCCCAGGAGTCGCTGCACGAGATCCAGGCGACGTTCGCTGCCGCCGGCGTGCCGCCGCGTGGGGTCATCGTCCGCAAATACCACCCCGAGGATCCGCGCCAGATGCCGGCGATCCGAGTCAACTATCCGAGAATGACGGCGGTCGCCGGACCGTGCGGCCTGTGGCCGGAAGACCTCAGCCAGTCGATCCACAACAAGTCCTATATCGAGAACAAGGACTACTACAATTACGGCTGCGCCTATCAACGTAACATGGCCGCCATGATAGCGGAGCCGACGGACCTCGTGCAGCCGCGTGCAGAGACCCCGCCCTACGCACCGCGTCGTAACATCGCCTTCGACAAGTATCGCAAGGGGACCACTACCGCGACAAGCTATCCCGAGTCCGATAAGGCCAAACTCAGCGACACCGGCAAATGATCACTTACGCAAGACAAAACTCCGAAGAGCAGCCGGACGTCACGACGCCGCCCGCGGAGGATCATATTGCGCCGGCACCGCGGGTTTCGGTCCAGGCATTCTGCGAGACGGTCGAGACCGCTGCCGCCGTACAGTCGGCGGCCGAAGATCGCCGGCTGGCCAAAGCCCATCTCAAGATCCAGATGGGCGGGATGGCCGCCGCGATCGAGGCCTATCGCTCGGCGCCGACGCCGAACGTCATCATTCTCGAAACCGAAGGCCGCAATGACGTGCTGGCCGGCCTCGATCAACTCGCCACAGTCTGCGACGCCGGCACCCGCGTGATCGTGATCGGCCGCGTCAACGACGTCACGCTGTATCGCGAACTGGTGCGTCGCGGCGTCAGCGACTATGTGATCGCGCCGGCACATGCGATCGACGTGGTGCGCGCGGTCTGCAACCTGTTCTCGGCACCGGAAGCCAAGGCCGTCGGCCGCATCGTGGCGATCGTCGGGGCTAAGGGCGGCGTCGGTGCCTCGACGATCGCCCATAACGTCGCCTGGGCGATTGCCCGCGACCTCGCGCTGGATTCCGTCGTCGCAGATCTCGATCTCGCTTTCGGCACCGCAGGCCTCAACTACAATCAGGACCCGGCACAAGGCATCGCGGACGCCGTGTTCTCGCCCGACCGTGTCGATACCGCCTTCGTCGACCGCCTGCTCTCGAAATGCACCGACCATCTGAGCCTGCTGGCGGCGCCGGCGACGCTCGACAAGGTCTACGATTTCGGGGCCGAAGCGTTCGACGCGATCTTCGACACGCTGCGCACCACGATGCCCTGCATCGTGCTCGACGTGCCCCACCAATGGTCGGGATGGACCAAGCGAGCGCTGATCGCGGCCGACGATATCCTGATCGTGGCCGCGCCGGACCTTGCCAATCTGCGCAACGCCAAGAACATGTTCGACCTTCTCAAGGCAGCCCGGCCGAACGACCGCGCGCCGTTGTACTGCCTGAACCAAGTCGGCGTGCCGAAGCGGCCGGAGATCGCGGCGAGCGAATTCGCCAAGGCGATCGAGAGCCAGCCGATCGCCACCATTCCGTTCGACCCGCAGATTTTCGGTTCGGCTGCCAACAACGGCCAGATGATCGCGGAAATCTCCGCCAATCACCGCGCGGTCGAGATATTCCTGCAAATGGCGCAGCGGCTGACAGGCCGCGGCGAAACCAAGAAGCCGAGGGGATCGTTCCTGTCACCCCTGCTCGAAAAGTTACGGTCCAAATAGTGGCCCGCGTGGAGTCAAGACGTCGTGTTTGGTAAGCGTAGCGGAAGCGATGTGGATCTGCGGGCACCCAAGCCCGCCTTTCAGACGCCGGAGCCTGCCGGCTCGTCGACCATGTCGCGCGAGTCCGGCGCACCGGCAATACCGTCGCCGCCGCTCGCCCCGTCGAAGCCGGTGCCCGCTCCCGCCATGGAGACCCGCCGCTCCGACAACTACTATCAGGTCAAGGCCACGATCTTCGGCGCCCTGATCGAGGCGATCGACCTCGCCCAACTCGCCAAGCTGGACAGCGAGTCGGCGCGCGAGGAAATCCGCGACATCGTCAACGAGATCATCGCGATCAAGAACATCGTGATGTCGATCGCCGAGCAGGAGGAGCTGCTCGACGACATCTGCAACGACGTGCTCGGCTACGGCCCGCTGGAACCCCTGCTGTCGCGCGACGACATCGCCGACATCATGGTCAACGGTGCTGGCACCGTGTTCATCGAAGTCGGCGGCAAGATCCAGCGCACCGGCATTCGCTTCCGGGACAATCAGCAGCTCCTGAACATCTGCCAGCGCATCGTCAGCCAGGTCGGCCGGCGCGTCGACGAATCCTCGCCGATCTGCGACGCGCGTCTCGCCGACGGCTCCCGCGTCAACGCCATCGTGCCGCCGCTGGCGATCGACGGGCCAGCGCTCACCATCCGCAAATTCAGGAAGGACAAGCTGACGCTGGAGCAGCTCGTCAAGTTTGGCGCGATCACGCCTGAAGGGGCGGCCATCCTGCAGATCATCGGCCGTGTTCGCTGCAACGTGCTGATCTCCGGCGGCACCGGCTCGGGAAAGACCACGCTGCTGAACTGCCTCACCAACTATATCGAGCACGACGAACGCGTCATCACCTGCGAAGACGCCGCCGAACTCCAGCTGCAGCAGCCGCATGTGGTGCGGCTGGAAACCCGCCCACCGAATATCGAAGGCGAGGGCCAGGTCACCATGCGCGAACTGGTCCGCAACTGCCTGCGTATGCGCCCGGAGCGCATCATCGTCGGCGAAGTCCGCGGACCCGAGGCGTTCGACCTGTTGCAGGCGATGAACACCGGTCACGACGGCTCGATGGGCACGCTGCACGCCAACAACCCGCGCGAAGCGCTGTCGCGCTGCGAATCGATGATCACCATGGGCGGCTTCTCGCTGCCCTCCCGCACCATCCGCGAGATGATTTGCGCATCGATCGACGTGATCATCCAGGCCGCGCGCCTGCGCGACGGTTCACGCCGCATCACGCACATCACCGAAGTGATGGGCATGGAAGGCGACACCATCATCACCCAGGATATCTTCCTCTTCGACATGCTCGGGGAAGACGCGAACGGCAAGATCATCGGCCGGCACCGCTCGACCGGCATCGGCCGGCCCAAATTCTGGGAGCGCGCGCGCTACTACAATGAAGAGAAGCGGCTTGCGGCGGCCCTCGATGCCTCCGAAGCCCCGCCGCCGGACTAAGGGGACCGCACGATGCAAATGCAATCCCTTGCCCTGGCCTTCCTCGCCGCCACGACCGTTGGCGGTCTCGCCTGGGTGTTCCTGTATCCCTATCTGTCCGGCGAGAAGAAGGCCGAGTCGCGCCGCGCATCCGTGGCACGTACCGAGCCCACGGCCGCGCGCAGCGGCGAACGCACGCAACGCTCGCGCCGCGAGCAGGTCGAAGGATCGCTGAAGGAACTCGAGGCGCGAAGCCAGAAGGACAAGAAGGTCCCGCTCGGCATGCGCATCTCGCAGGCTGGACTGGAATGGTCCGAGCAGAAGTTCTGGATCATTTCCGGCGTTCTCGGCCTGGTCGGGTTCGGCGCGGCATTCCTGGCCGGCGGCGGCCCGCTCGGTGCAGCCGGCATCGGCTTTGCCATGGGCTTCGGCCTGCCCCGCTGGCTGCTCGGCTTCCTGAAGAAGCGGCGGGAAAAGGCGTTCCTGAAGGCGCTGCCGGATGCTGTCGACGTCATCGTGCGCGGCATCAAGGCCGGCCTGCCGCTGTTCGAATCCATCAAGGTGGTCGCCAGTGACTCGCCGGAACCGCTGCGCAGCGAGTTCCTCGCGATCATCGAAACCCAGGCCATCGGCATGCCGCTCGCCGAGGCCTGCTCCCGGCTCTACGAACGCATGCCGCTGCCGGAAGCGAACTTCTTCGGGATCGTGATCGCAATCCAACAGAAATCCGGCGGCAACCTGTCGGAAGCGCTCGGCAACCTGTCCCGGGTGTTGCGCGACCGCAAGAAGATGGCCGAGAAGATCCAGGCCATGTCGATGGAAGCCAAGGCTTCCGCCGGCATCATCGGCTCGCTTCCGCCAATTGTGATGCTCCTCGTGTTCATCACGACACCGGATTACATCGCACTGTTGTGGACCAATCCGACCGGCCAGCTGATGCTGGTATTCTGCGCCATCTGGATGACGATCGGCGTTCTCGTAATGAAGAAGATGATTAATTTCGATTTCTGACGGTGCAGCATGATCGATTTCCTTGTGACCAAGATCCACGACGTCAGGTTCATGACCATGCTGCTTGCCTTCTTCGCGGCGAGCGCCACGGTCTATACGCTGGTGATGCCGCTGTTCGCCGGCGGCAATCTCAACAAGCGCATGAAGTCCGTCGCCAGCGAGCGTGAACGCATCCGGCAACGCGAACGCGACCGTCTCGCCAAGACGGAAAAGGTGGCGCTGCGGCAGACGCCGAAACAGATCGTCTCCAAGGTGGTGGACGACCTGAACCTCACCAAATGGCTCGCCCAGGAGGCTGCGCTCGAAAAGCTCGTGATGGCGGGCTATCGCGGCCACGCCCCCTACGTCACCTTCCTGTTCGCGCGCGCGGTCGCCCCGATCGTGATGCTGATCGCCGCCATCGTCTACACATTCTTCATCACGGGAGCCAATTGGTCGATCACGCTCAAGATCGGCATCTGCGTCGCGGCGACCTATGCAGGTCTCCAGGCGCCGATGCTGTTCCTGAAGAATGCCATCACCAAGCGTCAGCTCTCGATCAAGCGCGCCTTCCCCGACTCGCTCGACCTGCTGCTGATCTGCATCGAGTCTGGCATGTCGGTCGAAGTCGCCTTTCGCAAGGTCGCCAACGAGATCGCCGGACAGTCGCTTGCGCTGTCGGAGGAGTTCGCGCTGACGACGGCCGAACTCTCCTACCTGCAGGATCGCAAGGCCGCCTATGAGAACTTGGCCCGCCGCACCGGGCTCGAGGGCGTGAAATCGGTGTGCCTCGCTCTGCAGCAGTCCGAACGCTACGGCACGCCGCTCGGTCAGAGCCTGCGCGTGATGGCGCAGGAAAATCGCGACATGCGCATGAACGAGGCCGAGAAAAAGGCAGCGGCGCTGCCGCCCAAGCTGACCGTGCCGATGATCCTGTTCTTCCTGCCCTGTCTGTTCATCGTGATCCTCGGGCCGTCCTACATCAAGATCTCGGCGATCTATTAGGGCATGATCCGGAAAAGTCTGAAGCGGTTTTCCCTCGCGGCAAACGCGTAGCGTTTGCGCGGAGATCATGCTCAAGCAAGAAACTAAGGCGCGATGACGATTCAACCTGATCTCATCGCGCTCTGGGACGCCGGCACACGGATACGAAAACGCCCGGCATTGCCCGGCGTTTTTTAATGGGGCCTGATGTCAGCCTCAGTTGTCGTTCTGGTCGTCCTGGGCGACCACCGGCGCGGATCGCGATGAGATCCGCGGACCGTCCTTGCGGTTCAGCATGTCGCGCAGATAAGCGACATTGGCTTCCGCCTCGGCCGCCGGCAGATCGGCCTTGACGATGCTTTCGGCCTCGGCGAAGCGGCCCTGTAGGCCGACGACGAGCGCAAGGTTTTGCCGGATCCGCCCATCGGCGCGGGCACCGGCATAGGCACGGCGCAGCGTCTCCTCGGCCTTGGGCAGATCCTTGGTCAGCATGTAGGAGAGGCCAAGATTGGACAGCACCGACGGCTCGTCCGGGACGATCCGCAGCGCGCTCGCATAATAGCGGCGCGCCTCCTCGTGCCGGCCCATCTTGTCGAGGGTGGTTCCCTGGACCGACAGGATGCGCCAGTCCGGATTGTCAGGGGTATGCGCGCGGCTCAGCACGTCGAATGCGGTCTGCGAATTGCCGTTGTCGGCGAGCGCACGGCCATAGGCGGCGAGCACCGCCTTGTTGCCGGGATTGGCGATGGTTGCCTGTTCCAGCACCGCGCAAGCCTGCTCGCGCTGGCCGGTGGTCCGCAAGGCCTGGCCGTAGGCGATCGCGATAGCGGCATCCTTCGGATTCTTGCGGTAGCGGTCGCCGTAGAGCTCGACGGAACGGCGCGGATCATCGGACGCCGGTTCCGATCGGGCGGTCAGTGATCCCGTCACGTCGGACATGGTCTGGCAACCGCCGAGACCTGCCGCCAGGACCGTCACAAACGCCGCGGAAGCGAGATACCGGGCAACAAGCCGGCCCAGGTTGGACTGTCGACGCATGGCACTTTGACTCACGAAATCGGGCGAGATGATCGAGCCGAACGCGCCAGCAATAGACTGTTAACCCTAACGCCCGGTTAATTCCCGGTGGAGGGCCTTGCGTCGCCGGGAACCGGCCGCACCCACCTCGGCGAACGGATCTTGGCGGTCTGCCTACCCACGCCGAAGCGCAGCGAGGTTGCGGTCGTGGACACAGGGAGAGCGCCGGAAGAGATGAGCCGATCGGGGCTGCCCGAAAATCCTGTCGCAACTTTTCAGACGCGGCGATCAGCGCGATCGCGCGGCGGATTCACCGACGCTTCTCAGCACCATATCGATCGCGTCCCCGCTCCGGGAAAGCGATGCTTGTCGTGACACCGACCGACAAATGCGATCGAACGACCTGCTACTTGTGATGCTTGCGTAAATATTCGTGCAATGACTCGGTGCCCGTCTCGACGAGCAGCGTCTTCAGCATCATGTCCTTGCGGCGGCCGGCTGCAAAATGCTCGCCATAGGTCTTGCGCAGCGAGCCGACCAGCGTGTTGCCGTGCTTCTTGTCGATGCGGCCCGTCTTGTCGCGGTGCCTGCCGTCGAGACCCTTCTTGGCCATGTCAGCCCTCCCCGGATGCTGCGGCTTGCGGAGCCTACCACAACGGCCGAAAGGCGTGTACTAGCGATGAGCGATGCTACCACGACCGAGCTTGCCAATGCCGTCCGTCTTCGAGAACGCAACCAACGCCATCCCGATCACCTTCGTTACCAAGACGACATGGGACGCGATCCGGAATGAGCTGCCGGCACCGGCGCGTCAATTCGCCGAAGCCAACGGCTTTGCGGCCAAGCCCGGCAAATGCCTGACATTGCCGGCACCCGACGGCGCCATCGTGCAGGTGCTGTTCGGTATCGAGGACGAGAGCCACAAGGCGCGCGATGTGTTCCGGCCGGGCGCGCTGCCCGGTCTGCTGCCGCCGGGCGTCTACCGCTTTGCCAACGCGCCCCATGACATCAGGCTCGCCGCGCTCGGCTGCTACCGCTTCGGCCGCTACCGCAAGAACGAGGCGCCCGATGTGCGGCTCGTGCCGCCCGACGGCATCGATGCCGCCGATATCGCGCGCATGGCGGATGCGGCCGCGCTCGCGCGCGACCTCATCAACACACCGTCCAACGACATGGGCCCAGCCGAGCTTGCGGAAGCCGCGCGCGATCTGGCGGCGCGGTTCGGTGCCAGCTTCAACTGCATCACCGGCGAGGCGCTCGAACAGGGCTTTCCGCTGATCCACGCCGTCGGCATGGCCTCGACGCGTCCGCCACGCCTGATCGATCTGACCTGGGGCGATCCGGCGCATCCGAAGGTGACGCTGGTCGGCAAGGGCGTCTGCTTCGACACCGGCGGGCTCGATCTCAAGCCGTCGAGCGGCATGCTGCTGATGAAAAAGGACATGGGCGGCGCCGCCAACGTGCTGGCGCTGGCGCAGATGGTGATGGACGCCAGGCTGAAGGTGCGGCTGCGCGTGCTGATCCCCGCGGTCGAAAATGCGGTCGCGGGCAACGCGTTCCGTCCGCTCGACATCTTCAAGTCGCGCAAGGGCGTCACCGTCGAGATCGGCAACACCGACGCCGAGGGACGGCTGGTGCTCGCCGACGCGCTGGCGCTGGCCGACGAGGAGACGCCGGATCTCCTGGTCGATCTGGGCACGTTGACCGGCGCGGCACGCGTCGCGCTGGGCCCGGATTTGCCGCCGTTCTACACCAACGATGAGACGCTGGCGTGCGACGTTGCCGCCCACGCGAGGAGCGAGAACGATCCGTTGTGGCGCTTGCCGCTCTGGTCGGCCTATGATGCCTGGCTCGACTCCAAGACCGCGGACATCACCAACGCGCCGTCCGGCGGCTTCGCCGGCTCGATCACCTGCGCGCTGTTCCTGCAGCGCTTTGTCGAGCAGGCGACAAGCTGGCTGCATGTCGACATCTACGGCTGGACGCCCTCGGCAAAACCCGGGCGCCCCGAAGGCGGCGAGTGCCAGGCCGCACGTGCGATCTACAAGCTGTTGAGCCAGCGCTATGCATGACCCGCGCCTGACCCCGGCCCGCGCCGACCTCGCCGCGAAATATCTCGAGGGCAAGGTCAAGGCGGCACGCTTCGTCGAGGGCGAGCAGTTCGAGGTGTTCGAGGCCATCGCGCCGTTGCGCAAGGCGCCCTCCGCCGAGGCCGAGTTGATGACGCAGGCGCTGAAGGGCGAGCGCGTCACGATCTACGACCGCAATGGCGAAGGCTGGGCCTGGGGCCAATTGGTCGACGACGGCTATGTCGGCTGGATTCCCGACGCTGCGCTGATGGACCCCGCGGCCGCGCCGACCCACAGGGTGACGGCGCTGCGCACGCTCGCCTTCCCGGGCCCCTCGATCAAGCTGCCGCCGGCCGACGCGCTGGTGATGGGGACCAAGCTGACCGTGATCCGCGAGGACGGCCCCTTCGCGGTGACCCGCGAAGGCTGGCATCTGCCGCGCCTGCATGTCGGCGCGCTCAATGCGATGGAGCGGGATTTTGTCGCGATCGCCGAGCGCTTTGTCGGCACGCCCTATCTCTGGGGCGGCAAGTCGAGCCTCGGGATCGATTGTTCCGGCCTCGTGCAGGTCGCGCTGACCGCCGCCGGCACCGGCTGCCCGCGCGACAGCGACATGCAGCAGGAGGGACTCGGCCGGGAATTGAGCGCGGCGGAGCAGAAGCACCTGCAGCGCGGCGACCTGATCTTCTGGAAGGGCCATGTCGCGATCGCGCGCGACGCCTCAACCATCGTGCACGCCAACGCGCATCACATGGCAACCGTGATCGAACCCACGCAGGCGGCCATCGCGCGGATCAAGGCTGCGGGGAGCGAAGTCCTGGCGATCAAGCGGCTTTAGCCCTGCCTTGTCATTCCGGGGCACGCGCAGAGCGCGTGAACCCGGAATCCAGAGGTTTTGCGGAAGGAGATCCCGGGTTCTCGCTTCACGAGCCCCGGAATGACACGTGTAAGGCTACGTCGCCACCGCTCCCTCGCCGTCCGTCTCAAGCCGGAACGCTGCGGCGAACAGCGTGCGGGTGTACTCGCTCTTCGGATTCTTGAAAAGCGTGGAGGCCGGCCCTTCCTCCTCGACCTTGCCTGACTTCATCACGATCAGGTGGCTCGCGAGCGAGGCCACCACGCGCAGATCGTGCGAGATGAACATGTAGGTGAGATCGCGTTTGCGCTGCAGGTCGCGCAGCAGGTCGACCATCTGCGCCTGGAGCAGCATGTCGAGCGCCGAGGTCGGCTCGTCGAGCACGACGAAGTTCGGCTCCAGCACGACGGCACGGGCGATCGAAATGCGCTGGCGCTGGCCGCCGGAGAATTCATGCGGATAGCGGAAGCGCCACTCGGGATCGAGGCCGACATCCTGCAGCGCCTTCACCACCCGCGCCTCGCGCTCCTCGCGCGACAGCTGCGGCTGGTGCACCTCGAGCCCCTCGTCGATGATATCGGCCACCGACATGCGCGGACTGAGCGAGCCGAACGGATCCTGGAATACGATCTGCATGTCGCGGCGGAACGGCCGCATCTGCTTGAAGCGCAGGCCCTGGATGTCCTTGCCGAGAAACACGATCGGACCGTCCGACGAGATCAGCCGCAACAGCGCCAGCCCCAGCGTGGTCTTGCCGGAGCCGGACTCGCCGACGACGCCGAGCGTCTCGCCCTTGCGCACCGCAAGGCTGACGCCGTCGACCGCCTTGATGTGGCCGACGGTGGAGCGCAGCAAGCCGCGCTTGATCGGGAACCAGACCTTGAGCTTGTCGGCGGACATCACGACCGGCGCGTCGGGTTGCGGGGGCGCCGGATCGGGCTTCGGCTCGGCCGCAAGCAGCGCGCGGGTATAGACGTGCTTCGGCGCGGTGAAGACCTGCTCGACCGGCCCCTGCTCGACGATCTTGCCATTGTTCATCACACAGACCGTGTCGGCGATGCGGCGGACGATGCCGAGATCGTGGGTGATGAACAGCATGCTCATTCCGAGCCGGGTGCGGATCTCCGCGAGCAGCGACAGGATCTGCGCCTGCACGGTGACGTCGAGCGCCGTGGTCGGCTCGTCCGCGATCAGCAGGTCAGGCTCGTTGGCCAGTGCCATCGCGATCATCACACGCTGGCGCTGGCCGCCCGACAATTGATGCGGATAGCTCTTGAGCCGCGTCTCGGGCTCGGGGATGCCGACCTGGCGCAGCAGTTCCAGCGTCCGCGCCTTCGCCGCCGTGCCGCCGATGCCCTGATGCAGCGACAGGATCTCGCCGATCTGGGATTCGATGGTGTGGAGCGGATTGAGCGAGGTCATCGGCTCCTGGAAGATGATCGAGATGTCGTTGCCGCGGACCTCGCGCATCTCCCGGTCGGACGCCGTGAGCAGGTCGCGGCCGCGGAAGCGGATCGCGCCCGAGGGATGCGAGGCCGTCGGATAGGGCAACAGCCTCAGGATCGACAGCGCGCTGACGGATTTGCCCGAGCCGGATTCACCGACGAGCGCCACGCACTCGCCGCGCTTGATCGAGAACGAGATCCCGTCGACCGCAACCGAGCGGCCGAACGCGACCGAGAGATCGCGGACGTCGAGCAGGGGCTGGTTGATGGCGTCCATGCGTCAACCCTTCGAGAATGTCTTGCGCGGATCGAACGCATCGCGCGCCGCTTCGCCAATGAAGATCAGAAGCGACAGCATGATCGCGACCGAGAAGAAGCCGGTGAGACCGAGCCACGGCGCCTGCACATTGGCCTTGCCCTGCGACAGCAACTCGCCGAGCGACGGCGAGCCGGGCGGCAGGCCGAAGCCGAGGAAGTCCAGCGCGGTGAGCGTCATCACCGAGGACGACACGATGAAGGGCAGGAACGTCATGGTCGCGACCATCGCGTTCGGTAGCAGGTGGCGGAACATGATCACGGCGTTGGAGACGCCGAGCGCGCGCGCCGCCTGGATATACTCGAAATTGCGCCCACGCAGGAACTCGGCGCGCACCAGCCCGACCAGCGAGACCCACGAGAACAACAGCAGGATTCCGAGCAGGATGAAGAAGCCGGGCGGCAGCACCGCCGAGATGATCAGCAGCAGATAGAGCGAGGGAATCGCGGTCCAGATCTCGATCAGCCGCTGGAAGGTGAGATCGATCCAGCCACCGAAATAGCCTTGCACGCCGCCGGCGGCGACGCCGATGATCGAGGAGAATATCGTGAGTGTCAGGCCGAACAGCACCGAGATACGGAAGCCATAGATCAGCCGCGCCAGCACGTCGCGCCCCTGATCGTCGGTGCCGAGCCAGTTATATTCGAGGTCGCGGCAGCCCTTCAGGCCCTTCCGCTGCACCACGTCCTTGCACTCGGCCTCGGTCAGCATCCAGGTCGGCTTCGACGGCACGGAGGTCGGCGGGTCGAGGTTACGGGTGTCATAAGAATAGCGGATCGGCGCCCAGACGATGCTGCCGCCCTTGGCCGCGATCTGCTTCTGCAGGTACGGGTCACGGTAATCAGCCGAGGTCTCGAAGTCGCCGCCGAAGGTGGTCTCGGCATAGCTGAACAGCACCGGCCAGTAGTAATGGCCGTCATACTTGACGACCAGCGGCTTGTCGTTGGCGATGACGTTCGCGAACAGCGACGTCACGAACAGCACAAGGAAGATCCAGAACGACCAGTAGCCGCGACGATTCGCCTTGAAGTTCTGCCAGCGCCGCTTGTTCAGCGGCGACGGCGAGAAAGCATGCTGCGTGGCGGGCACGGTCTCGCCGAGCGGCGATTGCGTCGAGGTCTCGACCGGCTGGGGAGCGAGCATCGCCATCAGACCTCCCTCGCCTCGAAGTCGATCCGCGGATCGATCCACATGTAAGCGAGATCGGAGATCAGATTGACCACGAGTCCGACCAGCGAAAAGATGAACAGCGTTCCGAACACAACCGGATAGTCGCGATTGAGGATGCTCTCGAAGCCGAGCAGGCCGAGGCCGTCGAGCGAGAAGATGGTCTCGATCAGCAGCGAGCCGGAGAAGAAGGCGTGGATGAAGGCGCCCGGGAAACCCGCGATCACGATCAGCATGGCGTTACGGAAGACGTGACCGTAGAGCACCTGCCGCTCGCTGCAGCCCTTGGCGCGCGCGGTCATGACATACTGCTTGCGGATCTCGTCGAGGAACGAGTTCTTGGTCAGCAGCGTCATGGTGGCGAAGGCGCCGAGTGCCATCGATATCATCGGCAGCGTCAGGTGCCAGAAATAGTCGATGATCTTCCAGTACCAGGGGAATTGCGACCAGCCGTCCGAGGTGAGGCCGCGCAGCGGGAAGATGTTGAAGAACGAGCCGCCGGCGAACAGGATGATCAGCAGGATCGCGAACAGGAAGCCGGGAATGGCGAAGCCGATGATGATCACCGCCGACGTCCATGTGTCGAACCGCGACCCGTCCTGCACCGCCTTGCGGATGCCGAGCGGGATCGAGATCAGGTAGGTCAGCAGCGTCATCCAGATCCCGAGCGAGATCGAGACCGGCAGCTTCTCCTTGATGAGCTGGATCACGCTGATGTCGCGGAAATAGCTCTTGCCGAAATCGAAGCGGGCGAAATTCCAAACCATCAGCGCAAAGCGCTCGGGCGCCGGCTTGTCGAAGCCGAACTGCACTTCGAGCTTCTTGATGAAGTCGGGATCCAGCCCTTGTGCGCCGCGATATTTGGAGTTGATCGCGGCGGCCGCGCCGCTGCCCTGGCCGCGCTGGGCAGCGAAATCACCACCGCCGCCCGAGACGCGCGAGGTGCCACCGGTATCGGCGCCGTTGATCTGGGCGATGACGCGCTCGACCGGGCCGCCGGGCGCAAACTGCACGACCACGAAGGAGACGAACAGAATGCCCAGCAGCGTCGGCAGCATCAGGAAAATGCGACGGGCGATATAGGCGCTCATCGGCTACTTCGCCTGTTCGAGCTTCGCGGCCTTGGCCGCATCATACCACCAATTCTCAGGCGCACCGACGCCCTGGGTGTATTTCGCCAGCTTCTCGGTATGACCGAACTGATCCCAATAGGCGATCGGATGTGTGTTGCGATACCACTGCGGCACCCAATAGCGGCCGGCGCGGAACACGCGGTCGAAGGCGCGGCAGGCAATCGTCAACTCATGGCGGTTGTTCGCGCCGATGATCTTTTCGACCAGCGCGTCGATGACAGGACTGGAGATGCCCGCAAGATTGTAGGAGCCCTTGGTCTTCGCCGCCTGCGACGAGAAGAACGGCCGCATGCTGTCGCCGGGCGTCGCCGAGAAGCTGAAGCGCTGCATGGTGATGTCGAAATCGAAGTCGTCCACCCGGGCGCGATACTGCACGGGGTCAACAACGCGGAGCGTCGCATCGATGCCGAGCGTCCCGAGATTCTTGATGAAGGGCCCGTGATGCGGCTGCAGCGAGGGCTCATCGACGAGGAATTCGATCGTGAACGGCTCTCCGCTCGCCTGCACGCGCTTGCCGTCCTTGATGGCACAACCGGCCTCGTTGAGCAGTTGCGCGGCCTTGCGGAGCAGCGTGCGATCCTGGCCGGAGCCGTCGGACATCGGAGGCACGTAGGGCAGGGCGAACACTTCGTCCGGCATCTGGCCGCGGAACGGCTCGAGCAGTGCAAGCTCCTCCGGAGAGGGCGGCCCTTCCGCCACCATGTCCGAATTCTGGAACGGCGATACGGTACGCGCATAGGCATCATACATGATGGTCTTGTTGGTCCACTCGAAGTCGAAGGCGTTGATCAGCGCCTCACGCACGCGCGCATCCTTGAACCTGTCGCGGCGCATGTTGATGAACCAGCCCTGCGCGCCGGACGGCGTGTCGTCAGGCAGCGTCTCGCGCTTGACGCGGCCGTCCTTCACCGCGGGAAAATCGTAGCGCGTCGCCCAGACGCGGGCGGTGAACTCCTCGCGGAACAGATAGTTCTTCGCGGTGAAGCCCTCGAACGCGACATCGCGATCGCGATAGAATTCGTAGCGCACGGTATCGAAATTGTAGCTGCCGCGGTTGACCGGCAGGTCGGCGCCCCACCAGTCCTTGACGCGATCAAACTCGATGAAGCGATTGACCTCGAACTTGCCGACCTTGTACGGCCCTGAGCCGAGCGGCGTATCGAGCGTCGTTTCGTCGAACGGCCGCGTCGCGTAATAGGCCTTGGAGAAGATCGGCCGGCTCGCAACGAACAGCGGCACGTCGCGAGCGCGATTGGGCGCGAAGGTCACGACGACGGTCGCATCGTCGGGCGCCTCGGCCTTCACGAAGTCGCGCAACTGCACGACGATCAGCGGATGGCCCTTTTCCTTCAGCGTAGT
The DNA here is from genome assembly GCF_001542415.1 of Bradyrhizobium macuxiense. Classification (GTDB taxonomy): domain Bacteria; phylum Pseudomonadota; class Alphaproteobacteria; order Rhizobiales; family Xanthobacteraceae; genus Bradyrhizobium; species Bradyrhizobium macuxiense. The sequence goes on along the minus strand of NZ_LNCU01000127.1, from coordinate 13,825 downwards.
GAGCGAGAAGACGACGTCCTGCGCGGTCAGCTTCGAGCCGTCGTGAAAGCGCGCCTCGGGGCGCATGGTGAAGCGGTAGGTGAGCTTGTCAGGCGAGATCTGCACCGACTTCGCTGCAAAGCCGTACATCGCGTCGGGCTCGTCATTGGCGCGCGACATCAATGTCGCGAACGTCATGTCCATGCCCTGCGCACCCTCACCCTTCAGGATGTAGGCGTTCAGCGAGTTGAAGGTGAAGTAGGACTGGTTGTTGTCGCGCACCGAAGGGATGAACGAAAAGGCCCCGCCCTTCGGGGCGCTCGTATTGACGTAGTCGAACTGCTTGAAATCTGCCGGATATTTCAGGTCGCCGAACACCGACATGCCATGCATCTCGGTTCCGTTGTCGGCGGCTGCCGGTGCTGTGCGAAGTCCTGCAGCACTCAACGCACCGATGCCGAGACCGAGTGCGTGCCGACGGGTAAATAGCACCATGCGCGGATCCTTGACGTTATGAACGCTTGACCTTCGCCGCCTTGTCGGCGTCGTACCACCAGATCAGCGGGAATCCCGAGAGACCGTATTTCGGCATCTGATCCGGGCGACCGAAACGATCCCAACGCGCCGTACGCACCTTGGGATAGTTCCATTGCGGGACCACGTAATGATTCCACAACAACACACGGTCGAGCGCTTTGGTTGCAGCAACAAGATCGTCACGATCCGTCGCGAAAATCACCCGCTCGATCAGCTTGTCGATCGCGGGGTTCTTGATGCCGACGATGTTGCGGGATCCCGGCGCTTCCGCGGCTTTCGTTCCCCAGAATTCGCGCTGCTCATTGCCGGGAGACAGGGATTCTGGCCAGGACCCGACAACGATGTCGAAATCCCAATCGCGCAGACGGTTTTCATATTGAATTGCATCAATTGTGCGCACACTGACCGACATTCCAAGCCGTTCGAGCGAGGGCTTGTAGGCCAGCATGACCCTTTCGAAATTCGGATCTTCGCTCAGCAATTCGATCGAGAAGGGCTCGCCGCTCTTTGAATTCACCAGCTTGCGGTCACGCACCTCGTAGCCGGCCTCCTTCAGCAGACGTAATGCCTCGCGGAGATTTTCACGCACGGCCTCGGGATTTCCACCGACCGGATTCGTGTAGGCCGTCGTAAATACCTCGGCTGGCACCTGTCCACGCAACGGTTCGAGAATGGCAAGCTCCTTGTCCTGCGGCAGGCCAGTCGCCATCAGTTCCTCGGCACCGTCGAAGTAGCTGATGATGCGCTTGTATTGGCCGAAGAACAGCTGCTTGTTTATTTCCTCGAAGTCGAACGCAAAGTTCAAAGCCCGGCGCACCCGCGGATCAGCGAATTTGGCGCGACGCAGATTCGGCGCGAAGGCTTGCATGATGCCGGAACTGCGGTTCGGAAACTCCTCCAGCACCACGCGCTTGTCGGTGACAGCGGGAAAACTATAGGCGGTCGCCCACGCCTTCGCGCTGTTCTCCGTACGCCAATCGATCTGATCGCCCTTGAACGCCTCGATCGCAACCGTCGGATCCCTGAAGTACTCGTAGCGCAGCTCGTCGAAATTGTTGCAGCCGACATTGGTCGCGACGTCGTGTGCCCAATGGTCCTTCACTCGCTCGAGAGTCACAGTCCTTCCCGCGACAAACTCCTTGATGCGATACGGTCCCGACCCGAGCGGCTTCTCGAGCGTTGTCGCTGAAATATCACGCTTACGGCCCTGGTCATCGGTGCCTTCCCACCAGTGCTTGGGCAAGATCATCAGTTGGCCCACGATCTGCGGCAGTTCGCGATTGCCCGGCATGTCGAAGACAAACCTCACTTCGCGATCGCTGATCTTCTCCGCCTTCACTACATGGCTGTAATAAGCGGAAAACATCGGATGATGCGTCTTGAAGGCGCCGAGCGAGAAAATCACGTCTTCCGGGGTAATGGGTGCCCCGTCATGCCACTTTGCTTGAGGACGCAGACGGTAAATGACGTAGGAGAAGTCGTCGGGATAACTTGCAGCCTCCGCCAGCAATCCGTACTCGGTCGAGACTTCGTCGAGCGAAGGCGTCGTCAGCGATTCATAGACCATCGCGACGCCGCCAGCGATGGAGCCTTTCACGCCCGAGACGACGATATTGAAATTGTCGAAAGTGCCGATGGCAATTTGCCGGACAAGACCGCCCTTCGGGGCATCCGGATTGACATAGTCAAATCGCTTGAAATCGGCCGGGTATTTGACGTTGCCGAAGAGCGACAGGCCGTGGCGCCATTTGAGCCCGTTCGGGGCGTCATCCGCGAATGCCGGCGTGACCGTGGACAAGCCGGGATTGAGCCCAAGCGCCGGAGCCATTGCGGCCAGCGCACTGCCTTGAAGAAGATGTCGTCGGGTGATCGCCAAAATTCGTCTTTCCTGCTCGCGGCCCCCGCTTACATGGGACCCAATATAAGGCAACGATTCGACAAATTACGTTGCTTTTTCCTCATGATAATAACCCGGGAACGATGTCGGTGCGGCGAAACGTCCCGATAACAGTCCCGCGACACCCGATTGCCCAAGCGAAAACGGCCAGGCATTGCCTGGCCGTCTCGTCCGCGCATGATCGCGAAAAGCAAATCGTTATTACTTCGAAGCCGTCGGGAGCGGAGCGGGATGCTCCGAATTCGAGTTCAGGAAGGCGATAATGTCGGCGCGCTCGCTGTCCTTCGGAACGCCGGCAAAGCCCATCGCGGTGCCCGGGATGAAGCCCTTCGGGTTGGTCAGGAACTTGTTGAGGTCGTCGAAGGTCCAGGTGCCGCCCTTGGCCTTCATGGCCGCCGAGAAGTTGAAGCCGCGGCCTTCGCCACGAGGCTCGTTGACGATGCCGTAGAGGTTCGGACCGACGCGGTTCGGACCGCCTTTCTCGAAGGTGTGGCAGGCCTGGCACTTCTTGGCCGCGGCGGCGCCCTTTTCGACCGAGGCGGTCTGCAGCAGCTTCTCGATCGGCTCCGACTTGGCCGCGGCGGCCTCGCCGCCACCAGCGGGGGCCGCTTCCTTGACTGCGATCTCGAAACCCGGCTTCTCCGGCTCCTTCGCAGAGAACACTGCACCGGCGGTAAAGCTCGTCACCAAGACAACAATGCAGGTGCCGAGAAGCGCACCGAGAATCTTATTGAGTTCGAAGGAGTCCATTGTGGGTCAGGCTCCGGGCCTTGAATGTCAACTTCAGGCCGGGAAAACGGCCGCGGGAAAGGACCCGGGAATCGACCATTCGTGCCTCCCCCCAGGCAGGTTTGAGATATCGGTTTGCCCGCGCTCTGGCAACCCGTATAAACGCGCCGGATTTGACCCCCTCCCCATCAATTTCCGCAGGCCGGACGGGCCCCGACACGAATGACCGAACCGCGTACCTTGGTGCTGATTCCCGCCCGCATGGCCGCTACGCGGCTGCCCGGAAAACCGCTTTTGGACATCGCCGGGCTGCCGATGATCGTCCACGTGCTGCGGCGGGCCGAGGCTGCGCGGATCGGCCGGGTCGCGGTTGCAACCGACACCGCCGAGATCGCTGACGTGGTGAAGGCGGCCGGCGGCGAGGTGGTGATGACCCGCGCCGACCATCCCTCCGGCTCGGACCGGGTCCATGAGGCGATGACGATCCTCGATCCGGACGGGACAGCCGACATCGTGGTCAACCTGCAGGGCGATTTCCCGACCATCACGCCCGAAACCATTCGCAGCGTGATGCCGCCGCTGGCCGATCCGGCCGTCGATATTTCGACGCTGGCCTCGCAGATCCATACCGAGGAAGAGGACCAGGCCCCCAGCGTCGTCAAGGCGGTCGGCTCGCAGATCGGTCCGAACCGGCTCCGCGCGCTCTATTTCACCCGCGCCACCGCGCCCCATGGCGACGGACCGCGCTACCATCACATCGGCTTNCTTGTACGCCTACCGCCGCGCCGCGCTCGAGCGCTTCGTGCGCCTGCCGCCTTCCCGGCTGGAATTGCAGGAGAAGCTCGAACAGCTCCGCGCGCTCGAGGCCGGCATGCGGATCGACGTCACCATCGTCGACACCGTCCCGCGCGGCGTCGACACCCCGGCCGATCTCGAAACCACCAGGCGGATACTGGCAAAAGCCTGATCCGCTGGTAAAAGGCCCACCATGACCAAGAAGCTGAAAATCGCGTTCCAGGGCGAACCCGGCGCCAATTCCCATATCGCGATCGTCGAGGCCTATCCGGACGCCGAGCCGATGCCCTGCCCGACCTTCGAGGATGCGCTGGCCGCGATCTCGTCGGGCGAGGCCGATCTCGGCATGATCCCGATCGAGAACTCGGTCGCCGGCCGCGTCGCCGACATCCATCATCTGCTGCCGGCCTCCGGCCTGTTCATCGTCGGCGAGTGGTTCCTGCCGATCCGCCACCAGCTGATGGCGATCAAAGGCACCAAGCTCGCCGACATCAAGACCGTGGAGAGCCATGTCCACGCGCTCGGCCAGTGCCGGCGCATGATCCGCAAGCTCGGCATCCGGCCGATCGTCGCGGGCGACACCGCCGGCAGCGCGCGCGACATCTCCCATCGCGGCGACACCAGCGTGGCGGCGATCGCCTCCCGCCTCGCCGCCGACATCTACGGCCTCAATATCCTCGCCGAGGACATCGAGGACGAGGCCCACAACACCACCCGCTTCGTGGTGCTGGCGCGCGAGGCCAAATGGGCCGAGCAGGGGTCGGGGCCGCTGGTCACCACTTTTGTCTTCCGGGTGCGCAACCTGCCGGCGGCGCTCTACAAGGCGCTGGGCGGGTTCGCCACCAACGGCGTCAACATGACCAAGCTCGAGAGCTACATGGTCGACGGAAATTTCTTCGCCACGCAATTCTACGCCGATGTCGACGGCCATCCCGACGACCGCGGGCTCGCCTTCGCGCTGGAGGAGCTGAAATTCTTCTCGCGCGAATTCCGCATCATCGGCGTCTATCCCGGCCACCCCTTCCGTGCGACGTTCAGCGAAACGCGGGACTGAGTCGCCCGCGCAGCCCTCCACGCATACGTCGTCCCGGCGAAGGCCGGGACCCATAACCACCGACCTTAGTTAAACGAAAGGCCATGACCACCTCGCTCGACAGCTGAAGCCGCGGCGTATGGGTCCCGGCCTTCGCCGGGACGACGACAGTTATGCCGCCCTCTTCCTTAGCCCAAACGCCTCGGCGAGCAGGCTGTACGACTTCTTCCGCGCGTCATGGTCGTAGACCGCGGTGATCACCATCAACTCGTCGGCCTGGGTCGCTGTGATCAGCGGCCGCAGCTTCGTCATCACTGTCGCCGGGCTGCCGACGAAGAGACGCGAGCGGTTGCGGGCGATCAAGGCGCGATCGGCGTCCGTGTAAGGATAGGCTTCCGCCTCCTCGACGCTCGGCAGCGGCAGATACTGGCCACGGTCGCGGCGCAGCCGGTTGAGATCCATCGACATCGCGAGCTTCTCGGCCTCCGCATCCGTCTCGGCCGCGACGACGGCAACGGCCAGGATCGCGGCCGGCGCGGCACGCCACCCCGACGGCGTGAAATGCGCGCGATAGTTGACCATCGCAGCGATCGCATCGTGGGTTGCAAAATGGTGCGCGAAGGCAAAGCCCATCCCGACCTGCGCGGCGAGTTCGGCGGAATAATCGCTCGAGCCGAGCAGCCAGATCGGCGGCAGCGGCGAATCGTCCGGCATCGCCACCACCTTGTTGTAGGGGTGACCGGCCGGGAAATCGCGCGTCTCCCACAGGGTCAGCTCGTGCAGCCGTTCGAGAAAATCATCGCCCTCGCGGCGGTCGAGCCGGCTGCGCAGCGCATAGGCCGTGGCGCTATCGGTGCCGGGCGCGCGGCCGAGGCCGAGATCGATGCGGCCGGGAAACAGCGCCTCCAGCATCTTGAAGCGCTCGGCGACCACCAGGGGCGCATGGTTGGGCAGCATCACGCCGCCGGAGCCGACGCGGATGTTCTGTGTCACCGCCGCGATCTGCCCGATCATCAGGTCGGGCGCGGGGCTCGCGACGGAAGCGAGATTGTGGTGCTCGGCAAGCCAGTACCTGACATAACCGAGCGCATCGACATGGCGTGCCAGATCGATGCTGTTGCGCAGCGCGGCGGCGGGTCTCGTGCCGGTGGTGACGACAGAAAGGTCGAGGACGGAGAGCGGGATCATGGCGCCAGCCTAGTGTCGTACGATCGGCCGACAAAGGCCCAGGCCGCGCAGATCAGGCCCGCGCCGCGAGGCCCGTACCGGATGCTCCCAGCGCCACCTGCCTTGGGACGAAATAAAACAATTCATTGAAAGGTCAGCTCTGCCCAACCTTATTTAGGAGTCGACGCGCGCCAAGACGCATATTTCATTATCAATAACAACAGTATATATGTCATCCGCATTTAGAATCAGCTTCCCACTTGCACCTTTACCGGTTCTCTTTTGAGCAATTTTCAACCGTCAATGGGCAATTTCCCATACCCGATGGGCTGTTTGATTTGGTCCATTTTCCCTATCTTAGGCGTCATATCCAGGCCAGACGTCTGCCCACTCGTTGCGGAGCCCTTGCGTATCATGACCGAGACCCTTTCTCCCGCGTCGAACGGACGCCATGCACCGAAGACTCCCAATATCTCCTTCGAATTCTTCCCGCCGAAGACCGAGGAGATGGAGCGCAATCTGTGGGACACCATCAACCGCCTGGCGCCGCTGACGCCGAACTTCGTCTCGGTGACCTATGGCGCCGGCGGCTCGACCCGTGAGCGCACCCATTCGACCATCACCCGCATCCTGCGCGAGACCGCCCTGCTGCCGGCCGCGCATCTGACCTGCGTCGGCAGTTCGCGGGGCGAGATCGACGAGATCGTCGACCGCTATCACGAGGTCGGCGTCCGCCACATCGTGGCGCTGCGCGGCGATCCGCCGGGCGGCATCGGCACGCCTTACTTCACCCATCCGGACGGCTATCAGAGCTCGGCCGAGCTCGTCGCCGGGATCAAGAAGCGTCACGCCGACATCGAGATCTCTGTCTCGGCCTATCCCGAGAAGCATCCGGAGGCCGCTGATTTCGACGCCGACATCGACACGCTGCAGGCCAAGGTCGACGCCGGCGCGACGCGTGCCATCACGCAAGTGTTCTTCGACAACGAACTCTACTACCGCTACGTCGACCGCGTGCGGGCACGCGGCATCGAGATCCCGATCGTGCCGGGCATCATGCCGATGCACAATTTCAAGCAGGCCCGCAATTTCGTGACCCGCGCCGGCACCAGCGTGCCGGACTGGCTCGCCGAGAAGTTCGACGGCCTCGACAACGACGCCGAGACGCGCAAGCTGGTCGCCGCCACCGTGGCCGCCGGCCAGGTGCAGAAGCTGTTCAAGCACGGCGTCGACACCTTCCACTTCTACACCATGAACCGCGCGGACCTCGTGTTCGCGATCAGCCATTTGCTCGGCATCCGCCCGAATGGCACGCAGAAGGCTGCCTGATCCATGACCGTTCCCGTTTCTCCCAAGCGTAACGCTTTGCTCGCGGCTGCCCGTGAGCGCATCCTGGTGCTCGACGGCGCCATGGGCACCATGATCCAGGGGCTGCAGTTCGACGAAGCCGCCTTCCGCGGCGAGCGCTTCAAGGACTTCCACCGCGACATCAAGGGCAACAACGACATCCTGATCCTGACGCAGGCGCAGGCGATCGAGGACATCCACGCCGCCTATCTGCGTGCCGGCGCCGACATCGTTGCGACCAATACCTTCTCCTCGACCTCGATCGCGCAGGCCGACTACGACATGTCGGACCTCGCCTATGAGCTGAACCGCGAGGGCGCCCGGCTCGCCCGCGCTGCCGCCGAACGCGTCTCGGCCGAGGACGGCAAGGAGCGCTTCGTCGCCGGCGCGCTCGGCCCGACCAACCGCACCGCCTCGATCTCGCCCGACGTGTCGAACCCCGGCTATCGCGCGGTGACCTTCGACGATTTGCGCAAGGCTTACGGCGAACAGGCCCGCGGCCTGCTCGATGGCGGCGCCGACATGCTGCTGGTCGAGACCATCTTCGACACGCTGAACGCCAAGGCCGCGCTGTACGCGATCGCCGAAATCATCGAGGAGCGCGGCATCGACGTGCCCGTGATGATCTCGGGCACCATCACCGACAAGTCCGGCCGCCTGCTCTCCGGCCAGTTGCCCGAAGCATTCTGGCACTCGGTGCGGCACGCCAAGCCTGTCACCATCGGTTTCAACTGCGCGCTCGGCGCCGAGGATCTGCGCGGCCACATCGCCGATATCGGCCGCGTCGCCGATACGCTGGTTTGTGCGTATCCGAACGCCGGCCTGCCCAACGAGTTCGGCCAGTACGACGAGACGCCCGAGTACATGGCGCCGCTGATCGGCGAGTTCGCCGCCTCCGGCCTCGTCAACATCGTCGGCGGCTGCTGCGGCACCACGCCCGACCATATCGCGGCGATCGCCAACGCCGTCGCGCCGCACAAGCCGCGCGTGGTGCCCGTGATCGAGCCGCGACTGCGGCTCTCCGGCCTGGAGCCGTTCACGCTGACCGATGCGATCCCCTTCGTTAACGTCGGCGAACGCACCAACGTCACCGGCTCCGCTCGCTTCCGCAAGCTGATCACTGCGGGCGACTACACCGCGGCTCTTCAGGTCGCGCGCGACCAGGTCGAGAACGGCGCCCAGGTCATCGACGTCAACATGGACGAGGGCCTGCTCGATTCCGAAGCGGCGATGGTGACATTCCTCAACCTCGTCGCCGCCGAGCCTGACATCGCGCGCGTGCCCGTGATGGTCGACTCCTCGAAATTCCACGTCATCGAGGCCGGCCTGAAGTGCATCCAGGGCAAGCCGATCGTCAACTCGATCTCGCTGAAGGAAGGCGAGGAGAAGTTCATCCACGAAGCGACGGTCGCCAAGCGCCACGGCGCCGCCGTGGTGGTGATGGCGTTCGACGAGACCGGTCAGGCCGACACGTTCAAGCGCAAGACCGAGATCAGCAAGCGCGCCTATGACATCCTGGTCAACCGGCTCGACTTCCCACCCGAGGACATCATCTTCGATCCGAACATCTTCGCGATCGCGACCGGCCTTGAGGAGCACAACAATTACGGCGTCGACTTCATCGAGGCGACACGCTGGATCCGGCAGAACCTGCCCGGCGCCCATATCTCCGGCGGCGTCTCCAACCTCTCCTTCTCGTTTCGCGGCAACGAGCCGGTACGCGAGGCGATGCACTCGGTGTTCCTGTACTATGCCATCAAGGCCGGCATGGACATGGGCATCGTCAATGCCGGGCAGATGATCGTCTATGACGACATCGACCCCGAGCTGCGCCAGGTGTGCGAGGACGTCATCCTCAACCGCGACGCGAGCGCCTCCGAGCGGCTGCTGGCGCTGGCCGAGAAGTTCCGCGGCAAGGAGAAGCAGGCCAAGGAGCAGGATCTCGCCTGGCGTGAATGGCCGGTCGAGAAGCGGCTCTCCCACGCGCTGGTGCACGGCATCACCGAGTTCATCGAGGAAGACACCGAGTCCGCCCGGCAGAACGCCTCCCGCCCGCTCGACGTCATCGAGGGGCCGCTGATGGCCGGCATGAACGTGGTCGGCGACCTCTTCGGCGACGGCAAGATGTTCCTGCCGCAGGTCGTGAAGTCGGCGCGCGTGATGAAGCAGGCGGTCGCCTATCTGATGCCGTTCATGGAGGAGGAGAAGGCGCGCAACCTCGCCAATGGCGTCACCGGCGACGGCCGTAGCGCCGCGGGCAAGATCGTGCTCGCGACCGTGAAGGGCGACGTCCACGACATCGGCAAGAACATCGTCGGCATCGTGCTCCAGTGCAACAATTTCGAGGTCATCGACCTCGGCGTGATGGTACCTGCCAACAAGATCATCGAGACCGCCAAGGCAGAGAACGCCGACATCATCGGCCTGTCCGGTCTGATCACGCCCTCGCTCGACGAGATGAGCTTTCTGGCGGCCGAGCTGGAACGGCAGGGCCTGAACCNCGCTCTTGATCGGCGGCGCCACCACGAGCCGCGTGCACACCGCCGTGAAGATCGATCCGAACTATCGGGGCGGACCGGTCGTGCATGTCAACGACGCCAGCCGCGCGGTCGGCGTTGCCTCCTCGCTGCTGTCGCCAGAGAAGAAGCAGGCCTATGCCACCGAGGTGCGCGCCGAATATGCCAAGATCTCCGCGGCGCATTTCCGCGCCCAGGCCGACAAGAAGCGGCTGAAGCTCACTGATGCGCGCGCCAACAAGGTCGCGATCGACTTTGCTGCCGTGCCGCCGAAGAAGCCGACCTTCTTCGGGCAAAAGAGCTTCGACGCCTACGACCTCGCCGAGTTGGCCTCCTACATCGACTGGACACCGTTCTTCCAGACCTGGGAATTGGCCGGCCGCTTCCCCGCGATCCTCGACGATCCCAAGATCGGTGAGGTCGCCCGCTCGCTCTATGACGACGCGCGCAAGATGCTCGACACGATCGTCAAGGAGAAGTGGTTCACCGCCCGCGCCACCATCGGCTTCTGGCCGGCGAATGCCGTCGGCGACGACGTCGAGGTCTATGCCGACGAGACGCGGAAGGAGAGGATCGCGACCTTCCACACGCTGCGCCAGCAGCTCGAGAAGCGCGAGGGCCGCTTCAACGCCGCGCTGTCGGACTTCATCGCGCCGAAGGAGTCGGGCGTGGCCGACTATATCGGCGGTTTCGTCGTCACGGCCGGCATCGGCGAGGATGCGGTCGCCGACCGGTTCAAGAACGCCAATGACGATTACTCCTCGATCCTGTGCAAGGCGCTGGCCGACCGCCTCGCCGAGGCGTTTGCCGAGCGCATGCACCAGCGCGTGCGCAAGGAGTTCTGGGGCTATGCACCGGACGAGACCTGGACCTCGGACGAACTGATCCTCGAGAAGTACGACGGCATCCGTCCCGCGCCCGGCTATCCGGCGCAGCCTGACCACACCGAGAAGCGGACGCTGTTTGCGCTGCTCGATGCCGAGAACACCGCCGGCGTGAAGCTCACCGAGAGCTTTGCGATGTGGCCGGGCTCCTCGGTCTCCGGGCTCTACTACTCGCATCCCGAGAGCTTCTATTTCGGCGTCGGCAAGATCGAGCGCGACCAGGTCGAGGACTACGCCGCGCGCAAGGACATGACACCCGCCGAGATCGAGCGCTGGCTCGCGCCTATCCTGAACTACATCCCGTCGAAGGATGGCGCGAAGGAGCCCGCGATCGCTCCGGCCGCCACGCCCGCCAACGACGCCACCGAACTCGCCTCGCACCCGCCGGGCTGTACCTGCGCCGTGCATCTGGCCTGGCGCAAGAAGAAGGTCGGCGCGGGGTAGCTCTTCCTTCCCTTCTCCCCTTGTGGGAGAAGGTGTCGCGGATGCAATCCGCGACACTGTCGCATCGCGTCCGCCCTCTCCCACAGGGGGAGAGGGAAGCATCATCACCTCTCCGACACTTGTCATCGCCGGGCTTGACCCGGCGATCCATCTTCAAGGACACTTTCTGAACGATGGATGCCCGGGTCGAGCCCGGGCATGACACCTGAGGGGCCCATGCAATTCTTCTCCTTCTGGCGGTCGCTGGCGAGCTTTCGGGTGCGGATCGCGCTCAACCTGAAACAGGTGCCGGTCGAGGTGATCCTGGTCGACATCGATGCGGATGCGCACCGCACTGATGCCTACCGCAAGGTCAATCCGCAGATGGCGCTGCCAGCGCTGGTGACCGATGACGGCACCGTGCTGGTCCAATCGCTCGCGATCATCGATTATCTCGACGAGACCCATCCGACTCCAGCGCTGCTGCCGGCCGGCGCGCTCGGCCGCGCCCGAGTCCGCGGGCTCGCGCAGATGGTTGCCTGCGAGGGCCATCCGCTGCTGACGCCGCGGGTGCGGCGCTATCTCGACCGCGAGCTGGACTTGCGCGACAGCCAGCAAAGCGCCTGGCGACGGCACTGGACGGTCGAGACGCTCGCCGCGCTCGAAGGCCACCTCGCCGGCCACAAGGCGACCGGTCAATTCTGCCACGGCGACACGCCCGGTCTCGCCGACATCTGCCTGGTCAGCCATGTCACCGCGGCGGTCAACCAGCAGATCAACCTGTCGCCCTGGCCGACCGTGAAGCGCATCCACGAAACCGCGATGGCCCTGCCGGCTTTCGCCAAGGCACATCCCTCCGTGCAGCCGGATACGCCGGAAGCGATACGGGCGAAGTAGTGCGCGGTCGAGCCGTCGTTCGCGACGATGCCTTCTGCAATCGTCACGGCGGCAACCCCGACGATGGCAGACGTATTCAATTGTCAAACAGCTTGCTCAGTGTCACCACCCGCGCATGCGGGTGATCCAGTATTCCAGAGACGCCGGCGCCTGAAGTTGATTTGCGTCACTCTCACGACATCGTCGTCCCTGCGAAAGCAGGGACCCATACTCCGCGATGGATGTTGTTGATGGGCCTCGTCGTTCCAGCGGTCGCTCAACAATGACCATTTGTGGTTATGGGTCCCTGCTTTCGCTGGGACGACACCGAATGTGTTGTACCGCCGGTGAGTCATACATCCGCATTCTCGCGACATAAGCTGTCCGAGCTTTGGTTCACTTTCCGCCCTCCCTTCAAGCAGAGGGCGCAGGGAAAGCCGGGTGCCGATCGCACCCATGGGTCCCGCGTAGTAAAAAACGCGGGAGGTAGGACCACAGGTGTAACCGGAGCAATCCGGCTTTCCCTGCGCGATGGTTTACGGCTTATACGTACTCTCCCCGGTGAGACTGGGCTGTTTTGTCACCGCCCTCCGCAAAAACGCTTTCGCGTTTTGCGGGGGGACACCTGCCACTAGGTGTGGAGCCTCAAGAGGTTGTTCCCGGTCAATCCGAGTCTGCTGATCGGTGGCTTTGAGCCGATACTGCCATGAGGACGATGCCAGTTGTAGCAATGAAGCCATCGTGGCAACTCGGCTGCTCTTTCTGCTGAGGTGTTGTAGGCCTGCGCATAGGCCCATTCTCGTAGGCTGGTTTGAATGAAGCGTTCGGCCTTGCCATTGGTTTTGGGTGTATAGGGCCTGGTGCGGATGTGCTTGAGGCCGAGGCGCTTACACGCCCTTAGGAAGGCGAAGGATTTGTAGCACGCGCCGTTGTCGGTCATGACGCGCTGTACCTTCACGCCGAGGCTCACGTAGTAGGCCACGGCCGCCTTGAGGAAAGCGATGGCGCAACCCTTTCGCTCGTTCTTCATGACCTGGCTGAAAGCGATCCGTGACGCATCGTCGATGCAGACATGTACGTATTCCCAGCCTGGCCCTTGACGGCGAGAACGCAGATTGCTCGACCCATGTCGATCGCCGGTGATCCGATGGCCGATCCGATTGAACTTGCCGAGCTTTTTGATGTCTATGTGGATCAGTTCACCAGGATGCTGGCGCTCATAGCGCCGGATCGGCTCGGCCGGCTCCAGGGCAGCCAGCCTGTTCAAACCGAGTCGGCGCAGGATACGGCTGACGGTTGCTGCGGAGACCCCAACTTCGAGCGCGATCTGTTTGCCGGTGTGGCGCTGCCGGCGGAACGTCTCGACAGCGGCGCATGTGGCTGCCGGGGTTTGGCTTGGCAATGAATGAGGCCGCGAGGAACGATCCCGCAAACCATCGACGCCTAATGCGCGGAAGCGCTTGACCCATTTGGCGACCGTCTTTGCCGTCACATTGAATTGGAGCGCGGCTGTGGCCTTCGTCAGGCCGCCCTCGATCACGCTCCGCACCATCGCCTCTCGACCTTTCGGCGTCAAAGGCGCATTCTTGTGGATGTTCATCTGGTCTCTCCGGGGAACACTGAAGTTTCGCAACCTCAGCTT
>NZ_LNCU01000126.1 GCF_001542415.1 Bradyrhizobium macuxiense | reverse complement strand
AAGCTGAGGTTGCGAAACTTCAGTGTTCCCCGGAGAGACCAGATGAACATCCACAAGAATGCGCCTTTGACGCCGAAAGGTCGAGAGGCGATGGTGCGGAGCGTGATCGAGGGCGGCCTGACGAAGGCCACAGCCGCGCTCCAATTCAATGTGACGGCAAAGACGGTCGCCAAATGGGTCAAGCGCTTCCGCGCATTAGGCGTCGATGGTTTGCGGGATCGTTCCTCGCGGCCTCATTCATTGCCAAGCCAAACCCCGGCAGCCACATGCGCCGCTGTCGAGACGTTCCGCCGGCAGCGCCACACCGGCAAACAGATCGCGCTCGAAGTTGGGGTCTCCGCAGCAACCGTCAGCCGTATCCTGCGCCGACTCGGTTTGAACAGGCTGGCTGCCCTGGAGCCGGCCGAGCCGATCCGGCGCTATGAGCGCCAGCATCCTGGTGAACTGATCCACATAGACATCAAAAAGCTCGGCAAGTTCAATCGGATCGGCCATCGGATCACCGGCGATCGACATGGGTCGAGCAATCTGCGTTCTCGCCGTCAAGGGCCAGGCTGGGAATACGTACATGTCTGCATCGACGATGCGTCACGGATCGCTTTCAGCCAGGTCATGAAGAACGAGCGAAAGGGTTGCGCCATCGCTTTCCTCAAGGCGGCCGTGGCCTACTACGTGAGCCTCGGCGTGAAGGTACAGCGCGTCATGACCGACAACGGCGCGTGCTACAAATCCTTCGCCTTCCTAAGGGCGTGTAAGCGCCTCGGCCTCAAGCACATCCGCACCAGGCCCTATACACCCAAAACCAATGGCAAGGCCGAACGCTTCATTCAAACCAGCCTACGAGAATGGGCCTATGCGCAGGCCTACAACACCTCAGCAGAAAGAGCAGCCGAGTTGCCACGATGGCTTCATTGCTACAACTGGCATCGTCCTCATGGCAGTATCGGCTCAAAGCCACCGATCAGCAGACTCGGATTGACCGGGAACAACCTCTTGAGGCTCCACAACTAGAGCGGGATGAGGTTAGATCGAATGGCGATCATGATTGTGGTGCGCTCCCTCTCCCCGTTCTTACGGGGAGAGGCTGGGGTGAGGGGCCATCTCCGCGCATAAGGCGATAGCTGTGTTTGCGGAGACTCCCCCTCACCCGGAACGCATCTAACGATGCGTTCCGACCTCTCCCCGCACGCGGGGCGAGGTGAAGCGGAGCCCGTTGCTCGATTCGAAGTAAAGCCATCGTGTCCTAGCCGGCGAACTCCGCGAAGCGCGCAGCGACGGCGCGGTAGACGTCGCGGCGGAACGGGACCACGAGATCCGCGACCCGATCGAGGCGCTCCCAGCGCCATTGGTCGAACTCGGCGGGCTGGCCGTTGCGTGGCGTCAGCGGGTCGATCTCGTCGTCGCGCCCGGTGAAGCGGAGCGCGAACCATTTCTGCCGCTGTCCGCGGAATTTCGCCAGCCGATGCGACGGCGGCACGGGATGGGACGGGAATTCGTAGGTCATCCAGTCCGTCTCGCCGAGATAATCGGCGCTGACGGCCCCGGTCTCCTCCCAGAGTTCGCGCATGACGGCCTGGCGTGGATCCTCACCCTCGTCGATGCCGCCTTGCGGCATCTGCCATTCAAGCCCGGGCAGCACGATCTCCGGGCCATCATCCTTGAAGCGGCGGCCGATCAGCACGCGTCCGGAGGCGTTGAACAGCGCGACCCCCACGTTGGGGCGATAGGGCTTGCTTGGTGACATGATGGTGGACGCGCCGAACGTTTACTTCGCCCCCAGCGCGGCGAATTCCTCGACCACCCGTTCATAGACCGGTCGTTTGAACGGCACGATCAGATTGGGGAGGTTCTTCATCGGCTCCCAGCGCCAGGAGATGAACTCCGCCTTGTGGCCGCCGCCGGGATTGGCGACGTTGATCTCATTGTCCTTGCCGGTGAAGCGGAGCGCGAACCACTTTTGCCGCTGGCCGCGATAGCGGCCCTTCCAGGCGCGGCCGGCAACAGTGCGCGGGATGTCATAGATCAGCCAGTCGGCGACCTCGCCGAGCTTCTCCACTGACCTGACGCTGGTTTCCTCATAGAGCTCGCGCTTGGCCGCCTGAAACGTATCCTCGCCGGGATCGACGCCGCCCTGCGGCATCTGCCAGACATGGGCTTCGTCGACGTGTTCAACGCCGCCCGCACGCCGCCCGATGAAGACCAGTCCCGTCGCATTCAGCAGCATGATGCCGACGCAGGTCCGATAGGGCAGGTCTTCATAACGTGCCATGCCGCAGGTCCCTCGCATAATTTCCGAGCCGTCCGACCCGGCCCCCCGGCAAGGTCTGAAGCAGCATCAACGGTTTGATCTTCAGCTCGATTTTGATTTCAGCATCGCCGTTGTCAATGGCACAAGCACGATGCCCTTGGAGTCCAGTGTCTTGATCCATGCGCCGAGCCGCTCGATCGAGACCGGCAGGGCCGAGGCGACGCCCACGGCCGTTCCGCGTTCCTTGGCGAGGGTTTCCAGCTTGACCAGGGTGCGGTCAATCTCAGCGGAGGTCGGCACCGCGTCGATGGCGAAATCGGCTTTGGCGAATGGCACACCCTGGCTTGTGGCGAGGGGCTGAGCGACGCTGCGGGGCGTGGAACCATCGTCGAAATAACCGAGCCCGCGCTTGGCCGCCTCGCGGATGATCGGCTGCATCACGGGGTCGCTGGCGACGAAGCGGGCCCCCATGAAATTGGCGATCCCGGCGTAGCCCTGCAGGCGGCTCAGGTGCCAATAGAAGCGGTCGAGGTTTTGCTCACCGTTGAGCGTGGTCAGCAAGGTCTGCGGTCCCGGGTCGTTGTCCGGGTAGTCGAACGGTTCCATCGGGATCTGCAGCAGGATCTCGTGGCGCTGCGTCCGGGCGCGCTCGGCGAGCTTGCCGGGATCGGACCCATAGGGGGTGAAGGCCAGCGTTACCGCCGGAGGCAGCTTCATGATGGCCTCGGTGGTCTTGGCGGCGCCGACGCCGAGGCCTGCAACCACGATGGCAACGGTGGGCATCCTGGCCGCCTTGGCGCGGTCGGCGTCGGCCGCATAGACCGTGAAGGGCTTGAGGCCATCGGCGACCACCGGGATCATGCCGTAGCGGGATTTCTCGAGAAGGCGTGGGTCGACGCCGGTCATCATGGAGACGGGTGTGTCGCTATCAGCCGTGTCGGTGGAAGCGCCGGCGCCGATCACCACGTCCTGGCGCTTGCCGCTCGAGCCGTCGATGATGGTGACTGTCCTGGCGTCGCTGGCTGCGGCAGGCGGCTTGGGCGCGGCCTTGGCCGCGGGCTCGGCGGCCGGACTGACCGCGGCCTGTTTGGCATCCGCGGGGACCGGCGGCGTCTTGCGGAGCACGATATGGGCGATCGGCTCGCCGCCGAGCGGGTTGTCGTTGAACAGCGCCACGCCGACGAAGACGACCAGCACAAGCCCGAGCAGCACGGCAACCGCCTGCATCGCCGTGAACGGCAGGCGGAGCCGGCGCGTCTTGCCCACGGTCGTCTGCCCAAGCGGCGTGCTCAGTTCGTCGGCCGCCTCTGCCATGACCCTCCCCGAATCAACAGCGCGAACGATAGCACGGCGCCGTGCATTCCTGCGCACCGCGCCAGCCCGTCAAAGCACGGTGCTGGAGCATGATCCGGAAAAGTGTGAAGCGGCTTTCCCTCGCGACAAACGCGGGACGCGTTTGCGCGGAGATTATGCTCAAACAAGAAGCTAAAGCGCGATGACGATTCAACCTGATCTCATCGCGCTTTAGGATCCCGAAAGCAAAAAGGGCGACCCGAAGGCCGCCCTTTCCGCCGAATCGACTGATCGGATCAGTTCGCCGCTTTGTTGTTGGCCGGCTTGTCGACGGCAGCCTTGTCGCTCGGCGCAGCGGGCGGCGCGCTCGATGTCGACTTGATGCCGTGCAGCAGATCGTCGGCCATCTTGAGCGCCTTGTCGTCCTTGGCGTCCGGCGGCACGTAGGACTGCGAGCCGGTTTTCTCGTCGCCATCGTTCGTCTTCAAATGGCCGCGGAGCGAGGCCTCGCCCTTGGTGTCGGTCCGCGCCTTCAGCTCGTCCGGCACGTCCTGCAGCACCTCGATGTCGGGCACGATGCCCTTGGCCTGGATCGACTTGCCCGACGGCGTGTAGTAGCGCGCCGTGGTCAGGCGCAGCGCGCCGTTGCCCGAACCGAGCGGGATGATGGTCTGCACCGAGCCCTTGCCGAACGAGCGGGTGCCGACCAGCGTTGCACGCTTGTGGTCCTGCAGCGCGCCGGCGACGATTTCGGAGGCCGACGCCGATCCGCCGTTGATCAGCACGATGACCGGCTTGCCCTTGGTCAGGTCGCCCGGATGGGCGGTACGGCGCTGGGTTTCCTCGGCGTTGCGGCCGCGGGTCGAAACGATCTCGCCGCGTTCCAGGAAGGAGTCGGACACCGTGACCGCTTCCTCAAGCAGGCCGCCGGGGTTGTTCCGGAGATCGATGATGTAGCCCTTCAGCTTGTCGCCGATCTGGCTCTGCAGATTGGCGACTTCCTTCTTCAGGCCTTCGGTGGTCTGCTCGTTGAAGGTGGTGATGCGGATATAGGCGATGTCGTCGGCCTCGACGCGCGCGCGCACCGAGCGGACGCGGATGTTGTCGCGCACCAGCGTGACGTCGATCGGATTGTCCTGGCCCTTGCGGATGATCTTGAGCTTGATCTTGGTGTTGACCGGACCGCGCATCTTCTCGACGGCCTGGTTGAGCGTCAGGCCCTGCACAGCCTCGTCGTCGAGCATGGTGATGATGTCGTTGGCCATGATGCCGGCCTTCGAAGCCGGAGTGTCGTCGATCGGCGAGACGACCTTGATCAGCCCGTCCTCCATCGTGACTTCAATGCCGAGCCCGCCGAACTCGCCGCGGGTCTGCACCTGCATGTCGCGGAAGCTCTTTGCATCCATGTAGCTGGAGTGCGGATCGAGGCCGGAGAGCATGCCGGAGATCGCGGACTCGATCAGCTTGCTGTCGTCGGGCTTCTCGACATAGTCGCTGCGGACGCGCTCGAACACGTCGCCGAACAGGTTGAGCTGGCGGTAGGTATCAGACGTAGCGGCGCGCGCGCTCGATCCCATCAGCACAGCGCGGGGCTGCGTGACGAACAGCGTTAGTGCCGCGCCGGTGGCGGCGCTGAGAAGAATTACAGAAGTCTTGCGCATCATCCGCGAACCTTTTCGCCTTCATTTGCGGCCCACCACGGACCTGGATCGATTGGAGTGCCGTCTTTCCGGAACTCGACATAGAGCACTGGCTGGCTCGCATTGGTCGCGAGAATGGATGCGACTTGGGATGTCGATCCCATCGTCGCTACCGGCTCCCCCGTAAGTACAAACTGGCCGATGTTAACCGAAATGCGCTCCATCCCGGCGATCAGGACATGATACCCGCCCCCGGCGTTGAGGATCAAGAGTTGTCCATAGCTGCGGAAAGGGCCGGCGTAAACAACCCAGCCGTCACACGGGGTTGTGACCTGCGCGCCGGCCTTGGCCGCCAAGGAAATGCCTTTTTGTAGCCCGCCCGCGCCGTCGGAACCGCCAAAATCACGAATCTTGGTACCGTTAACGGGGTACGAAAACAGGCCCCTGGCAGAGGCGAAAGCGACCGCGGGGCTGGATCGGGCCGGGTTCTTGAAGGCGTCCAGATTCGGCTTGCCGTTGACGGTCGCCGGCGCGCCCTGGAGATTGGCCGTGGCGGCTGCCTTGGCCGCGCTCTTCAGGTCCTGTTCCATCTTGGCGATCAGGCCCTGCAGGTCGCCGACCTGTTTTGATAGCGCAATCGCGCGGGTGCCTTCAGCCTCCATGTCCTTTTCCGCCGCGGCCTGCTGCCGCTGGCGCTCATCGACCAGCGCCGTGAGACGGGTCTGGTCTTCCCTGAGCTTGTCGCGGTCCTGTGCCAGCGCGTCGCGTTCGGTCGAGATGGTCTTGCGGAGCGCGACCAGTTCGCCGAGGTCGGTTGCGAGCTTCTCCGCGCGGCCGCGCAATTCCGGCACCACTGCGCCAAGCAGCATCGCGGTGCGCAGCGATTGCAGCGCGTCCTCGGGCCGCACCAGCAGCGCCGGCGGCGTCCGTCGTCCGGCGCGCTGAAGCGCGGCGAGCACTTCGACGATCTCGGCGCGGCGTGAATCGAGCGAGGCACGGATTTCGCGCTCGCGGCCGTCGAGCGGCTGCAGGCGTGCTTCGGCGTCGGCGATCCGCGTCTCGACGCCGCGCACCTGACCGGCGATGTCGATCAGCTGCTGGTTGAGCTTGCTGCGGTCCTGGCCGATCGCCGCGATATCGGCTTTCAGCTTTTCCTGCAGCTCGGTCGCCTTGCGCTGCTGCTCGCGCGCGGCTTCGAGCTCCTGTTCGCGCTCCTTGATGGCGTCGGGCGATGTCGTCGTCACCGCGGCCTGTTGCTCCGACGGGGTGGCCTGCGCATGCGCCGGCGCCTGCGGGCTCGCGACGAGCAGGGCAATCGACAGCGGCAGCGATGCGGGCAGCCAGCTGCGACACGCGGCGCCCAAATACGAAACCATATCCCGCCTGTATTGCATTCGGTTTGTTCAGTGCTCTCGACTGTCCATCACGGCATTCATGCGCGGTGATAGGGATGGCCCGCCAGAATGGTGGCGGCGCGATAGATCTGTTCCAAAAGCATGACGCGGACCATTTGGTGCGGCCAGGTCGCGGAGCCGAATGCAATGCGCAGGGAAGCCTTACGCTGCAATTCGGGCGAAAGTCCGTCCGCACCGCCGATCACGAAGACAGTATTTGCGATTCCGTCGTCGCGCCAGCGGCCGAGCTGCCGGGCAAAGCTCGCGCTGTCGATGCTCTTGCCCCGTTCGTCGAGCGCGACCAGCACATGTTTGTCCGGCATCAATGCAGCAATCGCTGCGGCCTCTTCAGCAATGCGCGCATTGGTATCGCGGGCGCGGCTTTCCGCAATGTCATGGATATCGAGGCCACGAAAGCCGAGCTTGCGGCCGATGTCGTCGAAGCGCTCGCGATAACGTTCCGCAAGCTCCCGTTCCGGGCCCTGCTTCAGGCGGCCGATGCAGATCACAACAAGGCGCATAAGAGCGTCTTCCGGCAAAATGGAAACCGGTTTGCCGCAGAAAACGCGTCAAGCCTGAGACTCGCGCGCCCCCAGGGCGCGCGGGCAGACTAGCTGCGCGTCAGCCGATTCGCATCGGCTTCGATAGGCCTTAGACCGCCGCGACGGCCGGGTTCTGAGCCCACAATCTTTCGAGATTGTAGAACTCGCGTACCTCCGGTCTGAACACGTGCACGATCACGTCGCCGGAATCGATCAACACCCAGTCGCAGTTGGGCAAGCCCTCGACATGGATGCTCTTGACCCCGTTTTCCTTGAGGCCTTTCGCCACATTCTCCGCGATCGCACCGACGTGCCGGTTGGCCCGGCCCGAGGTGATGATCATGTAGTCGGAATATGCGGATTTGCCACGGAGATCGATGGTGACCGTCTCTTCCGCCTTCATGTCGTCGAGGCGGGAGAGGATCAGGC
Organism: Bradyrhizobium macuxiense; assembly: GCF_001542415.1. Taxonomy (GTDB): domain Bacteria; phylum Pseudomonadota; class Alphaproteobacteria; order Rhizobiales; family Xanthobacteraceae; genus Bradyrhizobium; species Bradyrhizobium macuxiense. Next base: position 18,813 of record NZ_LNCU01000126.1, on the reverse strand, counting down.
TCAGCGTCTTGTCGGCATCCGGTTTGTTGGCGTCCGGTTGCGCCTGCAAGGCCGCGGTTTTCGTCGATGTTTTACGCGCAGTCTTGGGAACCTTGGGTAAAACAGACTTGGACAATACAGATGTGGCCAGGGACCATTCCTTTCACTGTATCGCGGGTGCCGAATCCTCGGCGTCCACGCACCATACTACGCATGTGGGGTTAATGGTTTCAATATTCCAGTAACCCTCATGTGCTTCACGCCGTCCTCCAGCTCCCGTCCGGGTTCCGAAGGCCGGTCGAAGACAGATTGGATTTCATTCCTGTCAGGAACACCCAGGCAGGGGCACGCTGATCGGCCAGCCGCGTCGCCTGGTTCTCGGGCAAGCGGTAGCGTGCGAGCGCCTGCGCCGCCGGTGCGGCCAAGGCGCGGAAACTTTGCGGCGGTCGGTCGATCACGGCAATCGGCACATCGGAGGCGATGCGACGCCAGTCTTTCCAGCGATGAAACTGCGCGAGGTTGTCAGCGCCCATGATCCAGACAAAGTGCACGCCGGAGACACGGCGGCGCAAGTGGATGATCGTGTCAACAGTGTAGCGCGTGCCAATGACAGCTTCGAGACAGCTGATGTCGATGCGAGGATCGTCGGCGACGCGGCGCGCGGCGTCGGCGCGCTCCGCGAGCGCACGCAGGCCATCGTGGTTCTTCAGCGGATTGCCCGGTGTCAGCAGCCACCACACGCGATCGAGCTGCAACCGCTTGAGCGCGAACTGGCTGATGGCGCGATGCGCGGCGTGCGGCGGATTGAAGGAGCCGCCGAGCAGCCCGATGCGCATGCCGTTGGTGTAGAACGGCAGTGCCTGGGCTGCGGAGTACGGCACGGTCGAAGCTTGTTGCAAGGGGCTACCGCGCGCGTGCGACTATGATCACGGCCGCGTCTGCCCGGTGCCATGGACGCGGTACTTGAAGCTCGTCAGCTGCTCGGCGCCGACCGGGCCGCGGGCGTGGAATTTGCCGGTGGCAATCCCGATCTCGGCGCCGAAGCCGAACTCGCCGCCGTCGGCGAACTGGGTCGATGCGTTGTGCAGCACGATCGCGGAGTCGACTTCGCTCAGGAATTTCTCGGCGGTCCTGGCATTCTCGGCCACGATCGAGTCGGTGTGGTGCGAGCCGTGATCGTGAATATGCGCGATCGCATCGTCGACGCCGTCGACGACGCGCGCGGCAATGACGGCGTCGAGATATTCAGTGTCCCAATCCTCGTCGGATGCGGGCTTCACGCGTGCATCGACCTTCTGCACGGCATCGTCGCCGCGCACCTCGCAGCCGGCGTCGAGCAGCATCTCGACCAGCGGCTTCAGGCTGGTCGCAGCGGCGCGATCGACCAGCAGCGTCTCCGCCGCGCCGCAGACGCCGGTGCGGCGCATCTTGGCGTTCAGCACGATCGACTTCGCCATGTCGAGATCCGCGCTGGCATCGACATAGACGTGGTTGACGCCCTCGAGATGCGCGAACACCGGCACACGAGCTTCGGCCTCGACGCGCGCAACGAGGCTCTTGCCTCCGCGCGGCACGATCACGTCGATGCCGCCATTGAGGCCGGACAGCATCAGGCCGACCGCGGTTCGATCGCGCGTCGGCACCAGGGTGATCGCGGCTTCGGGCAGGCCGGCCTCGCGCAGGCCCTGCACCAGGCAGTCATGGATGGCGCGGCAGGAGCGGAAGCTGTCGGAGCCGCCGCGCAGGATCACCGCATTGCCCGACTTCAGGCACAGCACGCCGGCGTCGGCGGCGACATTGGGGCGGCTCTCGAAGATCACGCCGATCACGCCGAGCGGTACGCGCACCCGTTCGATCGTCATGCCGTTCGGCCGCCGCCAGCTCTCGGTAACGGTACCGATCGGATCAGCAATCTCGCGCACGGTCGCAACCCCGTCGGCCATGCCGTCGATGCGCGCCGGCGTCAGCGTCAGGCGATCCAGGAAGGCGGATGTGATGCCGGCGGCGCGTGCTTCCGCGACATCCTCGGCATTGGCCGCGAGGATGGCCGGCGCGTTGGCGCGGGTCGCGCGTTCGATCGCTGCGAGTGCCCGGTTCTTCTGCTCCGGCGGCGCCAGCGCCAGCACACGCGCGGCGGCGCGCGCCTTGACGGCGAGGTCGGTCATCAGGGCTTCGAGATCGGCGTTGCCGTCGATCGCCTTCAGAGGCACGGTCATGGACGTCCCAGCTTCGGTTTGAGCATGGTCTCTTCGGGAAACCGGTCTCCACCCCTCCGGATCACGCTCTAAGGCCATGTTCTAGCATGGCAATTGAGGGGTGGCGAGGCGCGGAACCGGCATGGCAGGTGGGCAGCCGGGCCGGTAGATCGGCCCAGTAGGCTTATTTGGGCCTATTTGGCCGGGATTGCGCCGGCCGGGCCGACCACGAGATCGTCGCGGTGGATCATCTCGGAGCGGCCGTTGGTGCCCAGAATGGCCATCACCTCCGGCGAGGAATGGCCCTTGATGCGCTCCGCGTCCTCGGCGTCGTAGGCAACCAGGCCGCGGCCGATCTCATGCGTGTCGGGGCCGCGCACCACCACGGCGTCGCCGCGGGCGAACTGGCCGTCGACCCTGATGACGCCGGCCGGCAACAGGCTCTTGCCGGCGCGCAAGGCAGTCACGGCGCCGGCGTCGATGGTCAGCGTGCCCCTCGGCTCCAGCGAGCCCGCGATCCAGCGCTTGCGCGCGGTGACGGGATTGGCCGGCGTGAGGAACCAGGTGCAGCGGCCGCCATCGGCGATCGCGGCAAGCGGATGCTCGATCTTGCCGGAGGCGATCAGCATATGCGTGCCGGCGGTGGTCGCGATTTTTCCGGCCTCGATCTTGGTGGTCATGCCGCCGCGCGACAGTTCGGACCCGGCGGACCCCGCCATTGCCTCGATCTCCGCGGTGATGCTTTCGACGATCGGGATCAGCTTCGCATCGGGATCGACCGCCGGCGGCGCCGTGTAGAGGCCGTCGATATCGGACAGCAGGATCAGCAAATCGGCGCTGGCCATGGTGGCGACGCGCGCGGCAAGGCGATCATTGTCGCCGTAGCGGATCTCGCTGGTGGCGACGGTGTCGTTCTCGTTGATGACGGGCACTGCGCGCCACTCGAGCAGCTTTGCGATGGTCGAGCGCGCGTTGAGATAGCGCCGGCGCTCCTCGGTGTCCTGCAGCGTGACCAGGACCTGGCCGGCGCCGATGCCGTGACGGCCGAGCACCTCCGACCAGATCCGCGCCAGCGCGATCTGCCCGACGGCCGCGGCGCCCTGGCTCTCCTCGAGCTTCAGCGGTCCGCGCGGCAGCCTGAGGCGGCTGCGGCCGAGCGCGATCGAGCCCGACGACACCACCATGACCTCGCGGCCTTCCTTGTGCAGCTTGGCGATGTCGTCAACCAGCGCCGAAAGCCATGTCGAACGCACTTCGCCGGCTTCCGAGTCGACCAGCAAGGATGAGCCGACCTTGACGACGATGCGGCGGAAATTCTTGAGCGCGGGGCGTTTCATGGGTTCGGTCTAGCAGGGAGGTGGAAGCAATACGCGCCACGATGTGGCTTGGGAAGTGCAAGTGTTGGGAAGTGCAAGTGTTGTTCGGACCAAGCCGTTCAACCCTGCGGCACCGGCGTCGCCCACGGCTCCGTCTCGCCCTTGGCCTTGCTCGACACCGGAGCCTCGCCGATCACCTCGACCAGCGCGCGCAATGCGTCCTGCACGCCTTCGCCGGTCGCGCCGGACAGCAGCAGCGGCGTCTTCTTCGCGGCGCGCTTCAGCCTGTCCTTCTGCTTCTTCAATTCCTCCGGCGTCACCGCGTCGATCTTGTTCAGTGCGACGATCTCGATCTTGTCGGCGAGGTGGCCCTCATAGGCGTCGAGCTCGGTGCGCACGGTCTTGTAGGCCTTGCCGGCATGTTCGCAGGTCGCATCGACCAGATGCAGCAGCACGCGGCAGCGCTCGACATGACCGAGGAAACGGTCGCCGAGGCCGGCGCCCTCATGCGCGCCTTCGATCAGCCCGGGAATATCGGCCAGCACGAACTCACGGCCGCCATAGTTCACCACACCGAGCTGCGGATGCAGCGTGGTGAACGGATAGTCGGCGATCTTCGGCCGCGCCGCGCTGACCACCGACAGGAAGGTCGATTTGCCGGCGTTGGGCAGGCCGACGAGGCCGGCATCGGCGATCAGTTTGAGGCGCAGCCAGATCCAGCGCTCTTCGCCCGGAGCGCCGGGATTGGCATTGCGCGGCGCGCGGTTGGTGGAGGACTTGAAATGCGCGTTGCCGAAGCCGCCATTGCCGCCCTTGGCAAGCACGAATTTCTCGCCGAGCTTCGTGAAGTCGTAGAGTAGCGTCTCGCGGTCCTCGTCGAACACCTGGGTGCCGACCGGGACCTTCATCACGACAGACTTGCCGTTGGCGCCATGGCGGTCCTTGCCCATGCCGTTGCCGCCCTTCGGCGCCTTGAAGTGCTGCTGGTAGCGGTAGTCGATCAGCGTGTTGAGCCCGTCGACGGACTCGATGATGACATCGCCGCCGCGGCCGCCATTGCCGCCGGACGGGCCGCCGAACTCGATGAACTTCTCGCGCCGGAACGCGACGCAGCCGTTGCCGCCGTCGCCGGAGCGAATATAGACCTTTGCTTCATCGAGGAATTTCATGATCGTTACTAGTTAGGCCAGGGCCGCCGGTGCGGCAACCCTGAAGCGCCCGGACTTTGCCGAAAAGCCTTAATTTTCGGGCCTTTTTGCGGCCCGAGGCAAAAGCGGGATGAGTTCTGGTTGAATCGGCTTGGCGCGGGCTCGGTTCACCTCTCCCCGTTGGGGAGGTGAACTTTCGACGCCGTTCCAGCTCATCATGCTCCTAACTGGGCCGGCGCCGCACCAGAAACTTCTGCATCCCCTCCAGCACCAGTTCGCGGCGCTGGTTGTGCACGGTCGAGCGCAGCGTCACCACGCCGGTGGTCCGGCCGGGAGCGAGCTCGATCACCTCCAGCGCGGGGTAGATGGTGTCGTCGGCATAGACCGGTTTCAGGAACTTGCTCGACTGTTCGAGGAAGCCGATCAGCGACTCCTCCACGACATAGGGAAACAATCCCGCGCCGGGCGCGGTGTGCACCAGGGTCTGAAAGCCGTGCGCGAGCAGGTCCGGCATGCCGCGGGCGCGGCAGTATTCGACGTCGTAATGGATCGGATGGGTATCGCCGCTCGCGGTCTGGAAGGCGGCGAATACCGCCGAGGTCTGGGTCCGGCTCGGGATCACGAAGCGCTCGCCGAGCACAAAATCCTCGAACCAGCGCTGCGCGGTGACCATGCGATGCTGGGTGGGGTCGAACTCGGTCATGCGGCATTTCCTGCATTGTTTCTTGAATGGCTGACCCACCGGTAGCGCAGGCGCCGGACTGCGACAATTGGTTCGATGCGCAACCCCGGGGTTGTCCTGCGCAGCCACCTCGCTAAAACCGGCAACACAACCGGCCCGACTCACGCGCGGCGGCAACAAGAGCCAAATGAGCCTGTTCGCAAAACTGTCCTCCTACGACGATCGATCGGCGCGGCTCGCCGGCATCGGCCTGATGCTGCTGTCGATCTTCATGTTCTCGTTCGGCGACGCGATGGGCAAATTCATCGTCGCGGCCTATTCGGTCGGGCAGCTGTTGTGGCTGCGCGCCTGCGCGGCGCTGCTCGTGCTGCTGCCGATCGTGTGGAAGCGGCGCGCCGATTTCCTGCATCTCGAGCGCCCGTGGCTGCAATTGCTGCGCGTCACGCTGTCGACGGTGGAGGTCGCTGCGTTCTTCCTGGCGACCGTCTATCTGCCGCTCGCCGACGTCATCACCTACTATCTGGCCGGACCGATTTTCGTGACCGCGATCTCGGGCCTCGTGCTCGGTGAGCATATCGGCTGGCGGCGGTGGACGGCGATCGTGGTCGGCTTTTGCGGGGTCCTGATCGCGCTCAGGCCGTCGGCGCAGACGATCAGCTTGCCGGCGATGATCGCGCTTGGCGGCAGTCTTTCATTTGCAGTTCTGATGCTGATCACGCGCTCGCTGCGCGCGACGCCCGATATCGTGCTGGCGACCTCGCAATTCGGCGGCACGTTCATCCTCGGCGCCGTGCTCTCGCCGATCGGTTGGGTAACGCCGAGCGGCGGAAGTCTCGTGCTGTTCTTCGCCGCCGGCATCATCTCGGTCGCGGCGCTGCTTTGCGTCAACCGCTCGCTGAAGCTCGCACCGGCGAGCGTCGTCGTGCCCTACCAATATTCGATGATCGTCTGGGCGGTGATCTTCGGCTTCGTGGTGTTCGGCGACGTGCCGTCATGGGCCACGATCGTCGGCGCCGCCATCATCATCGCGGCTGGTCTCTACATCTTCCTGCGTGAGCAGCAGCTCGGACGCGAGGAGCCTGCGGTCAATCCGCCGGCATGATTGTGCAACTGATGCACCCCGCATAACAAACTGTCGTCCCGGCGAAAGCCGGGACCCATAACCACCGATCCTTGTTGGTGCGCCGGCTGGGGCCACAGCTTGGCCGAGCAGCGACCATTTGTGGTTATGGGTCCCCGCCTTCGCGGGGACGACGACTGTTATTGTTGAGCGGTCGAGCCTCAGCTCTCGCGCCGCGTCGAATTGTTCCAGCTCTTCAGCGACGCCCAGACGCCGCGGGCGAGGCGGAAGCAGTCGACCGGGCTCGACGAGCCCAGCGCCTCGAAGCGGTGCAGCTCGACGCCGCTCCACTGGAAGCCGCACTTCTCGAGGATGTTGCGCGACGACGGGTTCACGACGCGGGCGCCGGAGACCAGCTGGTCGAGGTCGAACTCCTCGAAGAAGTAGTCGATCACCGCACGCGCGGCCTCGGTGCCGAAGCCCTGGCCCCAATAGTCGACGCCGAGCCAATAGCCGAGCTCGGCCGTGGTTTCCGCACGCCAGTCGATCCCGACCATGCCGATCGGCGTGTGATTGTTCTCGATCAGGAAAACCGTCTCGCGTCCGCCTTCGGCGAGGGCTCGCACGAAGTCGATGGCGTCATCCTGGCTGTAGGGGTGCGGCAGGCGGCGGGTGTTCTCGGCGATCCGGCGATCATTGGCGAGGCGGGCAATTGCTTTTACGTCCGCGAGAGTCGGCTTGCGCAATGTCAGCCGTTCGGTCTCGAGGACGCAAGCTCTTGCCTGGCGCAACGTCGGCGTCGGGATGTCCTGCAACATGTCGGGCTCCTGTGATGCGAAAATAACTGTACGCAACGCTTGGAACGTCACACGTGGTCGAAGGAGAACACGCGCAACAAAAAAGGGAGGCCGGTTATCCCGCCTCCCCTGGAGCCCTTTTCGACTCCGCCGGTTCAACAGGACCCGGCGGACTCGTATTTGTCCACCGTCTACTCGGCCGCTTCCGCCATCGGGATAACCGATACGAATGTGCGGCCGTTGGCTTTGGCACGGAACTCGACATGACCCTCGATCTTGGCGAAGAGAGTGTGGTCGGTGCCCATGCCGACATTAAGGCCGGGATGCCAGGTGGTGCCGCGCTGACGCGCGATGATGTTACCGGGGATCACGCGCTCGCCACCGAACGCCTTGATGCCAAGGCGCTTGCCCTTGGAATCACGTCCGTTGCGCGATGAACCGCCTGCTTTTTTATGAGCCATAGCTCGTCTCCGACTTCGCTTTGATCTCTAGATCAATTCCTTGACGGAATCATTTCACATTTTGTCACGCTTCAAATCTTGAAGCGCGACGATCACTTCTTCTTAGCTCTTGGCGGCGGCCTTCTTGGCCGGAGCCTTCTTCGCGGCCGGAGCCTTTGCGGGCGCCTTCTTCTTGGCCGCCTTCGGTGCTGCGTCCTCGCCATCGGCGGGGGAAGCGACCTTTTCCTTCTTCGGCCGCGGGCCGATGGTCGGCTTGGCGTTATCGGCGAGGATCTCGGTGATGCGAAGCACCGTGAGCTCGTCGCGATAACCGCGCTTGCGGCGTGAATTCTTGCGGCGACGCTTCTTGAACGCGATCACCTTGGCGCCGCGCTTGTGCTGCAGCACTTCGGCTGCAACGGACGCGCCTGCCACGGTGGGCGTTCCCAGCACCGGCGTGTCACCGCCAAGCACCAGAACTTCGCCAAGCTGCACGATCGTGCCGACGTCGCCGGCGATCTTGCCTATCTCGAGTACATCATTCGGAACGACGCGGTATTGCCGGCCGCCGGTTTTGATGACTGCGAACATCGTTTGATTCCTTCGTGTTCGATCCCGGCCTCGGACGCATCCGGGCCAGCTTTTTGTTCAGTCGGGTTCAGGGTACGTGTCTCGCACGAAACGGGCACAAGTCCCGCACAAATTCGCGCAAAAACAAACGGCGCGAGAAATCCCCACGCCGGATGCGGGCGATTTATAGCCGCAAACGGTCGAGAGTCAAGGCAAAGCAGGGCAAAAACCAGCCAAAAATGAAGGGTTTGGCGCCATTTTGGCCCTCCAGATCCGCTCACGGACCCGAACCCGGGGTGAAACCAATGAGTTCCCCACCCGTTGTCCCCTGACTTGCCACCGGGCAGAGGGTACATGGCCGACGACATCACCACCACCACGGGCATCGCCCGGCACGGCGCCGCGCGGCTGCCATCCGTCGATATCGACAGTTTCAACATCGAGCTCAAGGACGACGAGGGGTTCCTCGGCGACCGCGCCTCCAAGGGCGCATTCCGCAAGATTTTCGACCGCTGGCGCAAGCCGTTGCGTAAATCGGGCGAGGATCCGTTCGACGACGAGCCGTCGGACAAGATCAGCAAGAAAAAGCTCGATGAGATGCTGGTCGGCGACGACACCGAGGCCTCCGCTGTCGTGCACAGCGCGATCGAGGAGTTCGCCCAGGAGCTCGCCTATGTGACGCGCCGCTTCCTCAAGACCAAGAGCTGGGCCAGGACCGAGCGCATCGTGGTCGGCGGCGGCTTTCGCGACAGCCGGCTCGGCGAACTCGCCATCGCGCGCACCGAGATCATCCTGAAATCCGAGGATCTCAAGGTCGACATGGTGCCGATCCGCTTTCACCCCGACGACGCCGGCCTGATCGGCGCGCTGCATCTGGCGCCATCCTGGATTTTCGAGGCCCATGACGGCGTGCTGGCGGTCGATATCGGCGGCACCAACATCCGCTGCGGTCTTGTCGAGACGCGCTGGAAGAAGGCGCCGGATCTGTCCAAGGCGACGGTCTGGAAGTCGGAGCTGTGGCGCCATGCCGATGACGAGCCGACGCGCGAAGGCGCGGTGAAGCGGCTGGTGAAGATGCTGAAGGACCTGATTGCCGCTGCCGAGGCCGAGGGGCTGAAGCTCGCGCCCTTCATCGGCATCGCCTGTCCCGGCGTCATCAACGAGGACGGCGGAATCGAGAAGGGCGCGCAGAACCTGCCCGGCAACTGGGAGAGCAGCAAATTCAACCTCCCGGCGAGTCTGGTCGAGGCGATCCCCGAGATCGGCGACCATGACGCCGCGATCGTGATGCACAATGACGGGGTGGTGCAGGGGCTCGCCGAGGTTCCCTTCATGCAGGACGTCGAGCGCTGGGGCGTGCTGACGATCGGAACCGGGCTCGGCAATGCCCGCTACACCAATCGCCGGAAAGAGAACGGCAAGGACGAGAAGGTGAGGGACGAGAACGGCGACGAAAAGAGCGAGAAAAAGACCAGGAAAGCAAAGAAGGCCGGCGCCTGAATCTCGCGCGCTTCAACGATCGCGTGCTCTGCATCTGCCTTCTCCTTCCCCCTGAAAGGGATGGGGGTCAGCCGCAAGCGACGCTTTCTGCGGAGAGAGTTGATCCGACCCGCTTTGCTCCGGCGAGCAAAGCGACCTCCCCTTTTCAAGGGGGAGCGTGCGCAGTCCGGACCGCGCGGTAAGGTTGACAGGTTAGGTTAAGATCGGCTTCGCGTTGCCGATTTTGTGCCGGTTGCTACCGTCCTGATGTCGCTCCCGCTGGCTAGCGAAGCCGCACTTCCAGGCCGGCAATTTTTAAGCAGCGGCAAGGGACCGCCAGTGTTTTGTCGCGTCTGGCGGTCCCACCCATTTTCTACCTCCAATTGATCCGCTCGAAGAACCCTGCGATCTCGGCGGCCGCGCGCTCGGGGTCTTCACGATGCGGGAAATGCCCGACATCGGGAAACATCGCGAGGTCAAGATTGCTGAAAGTGTCGCCGAGCCGGTCGGTCCAGGCATAGGGAAACAGCGGGTCGTGCTCGGCCCACCGGATACAGGTCGGCACCGCGATCGGCGGCAGGACAGGAGCCTCACCCTGCATCATACTGACGCGCGCCGCATGCGCCGCGCGGTAATGCGCGAAGCCGCCTGTGAGGTTGCCTTGCTTCATGAAATTGTCGGTGAAGGCCTCGAGCACGTCATCGAAGGCGGCCTTGCGGTGCGACCAGTTGTGCAGGAAATGCTCGATATAGGTCCGGCAGGTCTCGCTGTTGGCGCCGACCAGCGCCGGCGCCATCTCCATCTGGTGGAACGACTGGTACCAGATGTGGTTCAGCCGGTCCGGCGCGGCCATGCGTACCCCGATGCCGGGATAGACGAAATCGAAGAAGAACAGGCCGGCGATGCGCCCGGGCACCTTGCGAGCCAAGGGCTGCATCACCGCGCCGCCGACGTCATGGCCGACGACGCCGGCCTTCTCGATGCCGAGTGCGTCCAGCAGCGCCAGCATGTCGTCGGCATGTTGATCGGGGCCGTAAGGGCCCGCGGGCTTGTCGCTATCGCCGAAGCCGCGCAGATCGGGCGCGATCAGCGTGAAGCGGTCGGCCAGGCGGGTCATCACGGGTTTCCAGGTCAGCCAGAATTCCGGCCAGCCGTGCAGCAGGAGCAGCGGCCTGCCGCCGCCGGTCTTTGCAACGTGGAACGCCGCGCCGTTGGCTCGAATCGTCACATGCTCCATGGCCCGCTCCTGTTCTGCCTCGCGCGATGCCGCGCCGATCTGACCGGAGCCGCGACGCTAGCGCTTTGTTTCCACGTGCGTTCTTCAGTCGCGTCGCGATTTTCGCGGTCCGACGACGCCGTGACGGAAATATTATTGCAGCGCCTTGTCTGGCCCGCCATCCTCGCCTAGAACACGCCCCGACCGCGGGTGGCGCAAATCACCCGGGCCACTGGAGAGGTGGCAGAGTGGTTGAATGCACCGCACTCGAAATGCGGCATAGGTGCAAGCCTATCGGGGGTTCGAATCCCTCCCTCTCCGCCATCCGCCTTCATTGACGCCTCGCCGCGACATGCTGCGATCGCGTGGTTGCTGCGCGCGCAGCGGTGGGCCTTTCGCGGGGTGCCTTTGCGAATTCACTCGTCGGAGCTTGTCCGCCCCGCTGGCAGCCTTCCACTTCACGATGAAGCTGCGGGTCTGCAGCGCGCCGTCATAGGCGCGCAGCCCGGGCTCGACCGCTTCCGTTGTCGGCGCGGGCACGCAGACTTCGAAAGCAACGCGTCGGTGCGGCCTGCCTCGGTAACCTTAATTTTTCCTTTCGATTGTCGATAAAATTTTATCGATTATCCTGTTGACAGTTGAGCGGTGTGACGAACCGCTCGACGAGAGGCGAGAGCCGAGTGGCTTGACGGCCTCTCTGAAATCGAAGGGTGGGCAGAGCGCAGTGCCAGCCATCTTTCGGGCTGTCCGGCGGCGGCCGGCGGGGCAAATCAATTCCTGAAGTGCATTTGATTGCCAGGTTGCGGCGCATATCGCGCCGCATGACGCTCCTCAATTTGGATTTTCCAAGATGATGTTCGCGCTTCTTTTGATCGCGGTCGGTGGCGGCTCCTTGTTGCTGGCTGGCTTCGTCGCATTTGCCCTTTGGAGAAACGCGCTCCATTCGACGGCGCGGATTTAGCAACAGCCGACATCTGATTCCGACGGCCTCGCTCTTGGGGACGAGAGAGGCTGGCGGATGGCCGCGCCGCCGCGCGGCCTGACAGCCGGGCACCGCGCCTTCGACCTAGCCCCAAGGCGACGCGTGCCCGGCTGTTCATTGCCTGATCAACGTTCGCAGTTCGAAACATCGATCGCTGTGCGCCGTCGGGTGGCCTGTTGAACAGCGCTCATCTGGATGAGTGCCGAGACCCTCGAAGGTGGAAGCAGAATCGAGCGATCTGCGTCGCGGTGTCAGAACCGCCAGCCGAAGCTGCCCTTGACGGCGTTGTTGCGGCTCTGGTCGGCGAACTGGCCGGTCCAGGAGATGCCGAGCGAGGCGTTGGCGGCGACGGCAAGGTCGAGACCCGCTTCGGTGACGAGCGCGTCGCGGGCGATCGGCGAGCCCGCCACAGCGAACGGTGCTCCGGTCTGGAATGCCAGCGCCGCCACCGGCGTGACGTCGCCGAGCGCATGCCGCCAGCCCAGCGTCCCGCGCGCCGTCAGGGTCTGCGTCAACGCTGTCGCACCGCGCAGGCCGAGCGTTGTGTAAGTGGTGTCGAGATTGGCCGAGCCTGACATCGCCGCCACACCGAGTTCGTTGACGCCGCCGTCAACCCGCACATAGGCAAGGTTCAAGAACGGCTCCAGCGCCGCGGCATTGAAGCCATAGGTGTAGCCGACCTCGCCGAACACCTGGGTGGTGTTGAGGGCATCGGTGCCGCGCTCGGTTGCCAGCAGATTGACCACGGCGACCTGTCGCGTGGTGGTGATGTCGTTCCACGAGAAGCTGGCGCCGCCGCGGAGGCCCCATGCGCCGATCTGCCCGCCGCCGTAAACCGCGACATGGTAGCTTTCGCTCGAACCGGAGGCGGCGATGTCGGGAGATTTGAAGGTGGACTGGCTGTAGCCGCCGGCGAGGCCGACGCGCCAGGTGCCGTTGAAGGTGACGTCGAGACCGGAGAGAACGCCGCCGAGCGAGTGATCGGTCCGTGCGGCGTTGCCGTCACCATTGAGCGTGCCCTGGCTGCCCAGCGCCTGCGCCCATACGGAATAGACCTGCGCCGGCCGCGGCGTTGCAGCAGCGGGCGGCGCCTTGTAGAACGGCAGGGAGGCGTAAGCGTTGCGCGCGGAGTCGTCGGCATAGGACAGCGCGTTGCCGGCCTGCGTCAGGGGCGTGCCGTAGCCGAAGTCCTGCCGCAACCGGCCGGTGACGGCGTCGCGCAGATATTGCGACTGCTCCGACAGCACGCCGGCGGCGTTGGCGTGGATCGAGGCATTGCTAAGGCTGGTGAAGGCGGCGCGGGCCTGGGCTTCGCCGGCACCGACCACCTGCTGCCAGGCCGGATTGCTCGCCGCCGCGGTGTCGAGCGCACGTGCCACCGCTTTCTCGTTGGCCGTTGAGGCGAGATCGGCAAAACTTTCGGCACTGCGCGATGTCGTCAGGTAGCCGTTGAAGGCGTCGGCACTCAGGGTGAAGGCGATGAACGGGAAATCGGCGGTCGCCACCGTCGGGGAGGTCACGGTCAGACCGCCTCCGGTCGTGAGGATCGTATAGGTCTTGCCCGGCACCACGGGCGTCGACGTGGTGTTGGTGTCGTGCGCGATTTCGAAGATCGAGCTCTGGATGTTCGCGGTGCCGGCCACCTCGATGCGGTCGCTGGAATCTCCGTTGAGCTCGACATAATAGGTCGAGGTGGGACGCATGGTGAGGCTGCCATTGATATGGAGCGTCCCGATCGAATTCCCCGGCGAGATCGTGCCGCCATTGTTGTTGACGTTACCCAAATTGCCGTTGCCCGACAGCGTGCCGCCCTTATTGACGTTGACGACCGACGAGCTTGCCAGCGAGCCGTTCACCTTGAGATTGCCGGCGTTGATGTCGGTCGTGCCGGTGTAGGTCTGGACCCCCGTCAAGTTCAGCGTGCCGGTGCCTTCCTTGACCAACGATCCGCCGACCCCGCCATTGATGCCGCCATCCGCGAAAGTACCGCTGAATATCGTACTGGTATTGTTGCCGCCGACGCTCAGTCTGTTTGAACCGAGCTTGACCGTTCCGGTCCCTGCGATCGAGCCCGCGCTTTTGTTGAGGTTGGAAACTGTGGAGGAGAAGTCGACCACAGCGCTCAACGTTGCATTGACAATGCTGGCGCTGGCGGGCGTGCTGAAATCGGAAAAGAAAACGCTGCCGGAATTGTTGAGAGTCGAACCTGCGCCGCTGCTGTTGTTGAGGAAACGGATGGTCCCTTCATTGGTGATGACGGATCCGCCGGCCGAACTGGTGTCGTGAAACGTCATCTGTCCGCCCGCCTTGCTGGCGATCGTGGCATTGCCGGCATTGCCCAGATTGAAGAAATCGATCTGCTTGTTGTTGGTAATGCTCGCGTTGCCGCCCGCGGCCTCGTTGTTGAACCGGATGGCGCCGTTATTGGTGATCGTCGATTTCGCGCCGGAGCTGTTCTCGTTGAAGATCAGATTGGCGTTGTTGGTGATGGTGCCGGATCCGGCGGATGAATTGCCGAGGAAGGTTGTCGTGCCGGCGTTGGTCAGCGTGGCGGCGCCCATCGAGCTGAAACCCTGAAACGTCAACTGACCGGCGGCCTGGTTGGTGATCTTGGCGTTACCTCCCGTGGTACGCGGATCGTTGCCATTGGCGGTTCCATTGAAGACCATCGTGCCTTGATTATTGATGGTGGCTTGGGCCGCGTTGCCGGCGTCGAAGAAATCGATCCGGCCGAGATTGGTGATTTGAGCGGCCGAGGTTCCGGCGTTGGCAAATCCCCTGAACGTCAGTGTGCCGCCGGCCTGGTTGGTGATCGCCGAACTCGACAGCGAGCTGTTGTCCCTGAACTCCAGCGTCTTATAGTTGTTGAAGACGATCTGCGAAGCTCCAGAGCTCTGCTGTGCAAAGACGATGGTGCCGTTGTTGACGAATGTCTGCAGCGCCCCGCCGCCGTTCTGGATCCCCTGTGCCGGGATATCGGATCTGGTGAAGGTGAGCGAGCCGGTGGGCGTGACGTTGAAGGTGTAGCTCGTCTTGTTGGCGTCGGGAAACGTGATAATGCCAACCGTTGCGGCCTGGTCGATCGTGATGTTGTTGGTAAAGAACGGATTCTGAAAGATCGCCTGTTGCGGCGGCGGGACTGTTCTGCGACTGCTCGTGCTGCAGGTCGGGAGAGCCTCGATACACCAGTTGGCGCCGTTCCAGTTCTGCGTCGCCGCGGCCGGATTCCAGTAGAGGAATGGCGGGTCTGCGGCCTGAGCGCCGCTGATGCCGAGCGCGGTGGACATCCAGATGGCGTGAAAGCTGCACAATGCGGTGCTCGTCCGCAGCATCTGCCTGCGATTTCTGCCGCGGCCAGCATCAGCCAGTTGCGCGGTCTGGTGCGTGGAGTGGTGTTGGGACGGCTGTTTCATGAGCTGCTTCCTGTTGCTGAGTGGCTCCCCAGCTGGCGTCGCGCTGCGGCCGGGGATGTTCGTTCATAGGTAAGGGAGGGGCTGATGGGCGCTGCACCACGGGTGGTGCGGCGTTGGTCTGTGCGGCGAGCTAGAACCGCCAGCTGAAGCTGCCCTTGACGGCGTTGTTGCGGCTCTGGTCGGCGAACTGGCCGGTCCAGGAGATGCCGAGCGAGGCGTTGGCGCCGACGGCAAGGTCGAGACCCGCTTCGGTGACGAGCGCGTCGCGGGCGATCGGCGAACCGGCCACGGCGAACGGCGCTCCGGTCTGGAACGCCAGCGCCGCCACCGGCGTGACGTCGCCGAGCGCATGCCGCCAGCCCAGCGTCCCGCGCGCCGTCAAGGTCTGCGTCAACGCCGTCGCGCCGCGCACACCCAGGGTCGTGTAGGTGGTGTCGAACTGCGTCGATCCGGTCACTCCCACGACTCCGAGCTCGTTGACGCCGCCGTCAACCCGCACGTAAGCAAGGTTCAGGAACGGCTCCAGCGCCGCGGCATTGAAGCCGTAGGTGTAGCCGACCTCGCCGAACACCTGGGTCGTCTTCAGGGCATAGTCGCCGCGCTCGGTCTCCATGAAATTGATCGCGGCCACCTGTCGCGAGGTGCGGATGTCGTTCCATGAGAAGCCGGCGCCGCCGCGCACGCCCCACGCGCCGAGCTGCCCGCCGCCGTAGAGCGCGACATGGTAGCTCTCGCTCGAACCGGATGCCGCGATATCAGGGGATTTGAAGGTGGACTGGCTGTAGCCGCCGGCGAGGCCGACGCGCCAGGTGCCGTTGAAGGTGACGTCAAGGCCGGAGATCACGCCGCCGAGCGAGTGATCGGTCCGCGCGGCGTTGCCGTCACCGTTGAGCGTGCCCTGGCTGCCCAGCGCCTGTGCCCAAACGGAGTAGACCTGCGCCGGCCGGAGTGCTGCGGCCGCCGGCGGCGCCTTGGTGAACGGCAGGGACGCATAGGCGTTGCGCGGCGCTTCGTCGGCATAGGACAGCGCGTTGCCGGCCTGCGCCAGGGGCGTGCCGTAGGCGAAGTCCTGCCGCAACCGTCCGGTCACGGCGTCGCGCAGGCTTTGCGACTGCTCCGACAAAACGTTGGCCGCGTTGGCGTGGATCGAGGCGTTGCTGAGGCTGGTGAAGGCGGCGCGCGCCTGGGCTGCGCTCGCGCCCACCACCTGCTGCCACGCCGGATTGCTGGCCGCCACCGTGTCCAGCGCGCCCGCCACCGCCTTCTCGTTGGCCGTCGAGGCGAGATCGGCGAAGCGCACGGCGCTGCGCGCGGTCGTCAAATAGCCGTTGAAGGCGTCGGCGCTCAGGGTGAAGGCGATGAACGGGAAGTCGGCGATCCCGACCGTCGGTGAGGTCACGGTCAGGCCTCCCCCGGTCGTGAGCAGCGTGTAGGTCTTGCCCGGCAGCACCGGCGCTGCTGCGGTGTTGGGATCGTGCGCGATCTCGAAGGTCGAGCTCTGGATGTTCGCGGTGCCGGCCACCTCAATGCGGTCGCTGGTCGTGCCGTTGAGCTCGACATAATACTGCGAGGTCGGCGCCATGTTGAGGTTGCCGTTGATATGCAGGGTCCCGACCGAGTTTCCGGGCGAGATCGTGCCGCCATTGTCCACGACGTTGCCCAGATAGCCATTGCCCGACAGCGTGCCGGCCTTGTTGACGTTGACGAGCGACGTGGTGTCCAGCGAGCCGTTCACGCTCAGATTGCCGGCATCGATATCGGCCACGCTGAAGGATTGCGCACCTGTCAGGATCACCTTGCCGGTCCCTCGCTTGGTTACCTCGCCAGGCCCCTTGATGGCACCGGCAAAGGTGCCGTCGAAGTCCTGATTGAAGATGAGGTTGGTGTTGTTCACGATGGTGCCCTGAAGGCTGTTCGTCGTGCCTTGCAGTGTGCCGACCGAGACCGTGGTGCCGCCGGAGTAATTGTTGGTGCCGGAAAGGGTCAGCATGCCGGCGCCGATCTTGCTCAGGCTGCCGAGGCCGGTGATGCTGCCGCCGAATGTGCCGTCGGTCGCCTGGTCGAAGATGACCGATCTTGCGATCGTGTTGCCGGCATTGGTGTCGAAGACGATGTTGCCGCGCAGGCTCGTGGTGTTGCCCTGCACCGTGCCGCCGTTGTTGAAGATGTCGCCCGTGTAGGTGTTGGCGCCAGTGAGGATGAGCGTACCCGCGTCGACCTTGGTGAGAATGCCCGGACCGCTGACGACGCCGCTCAAGGTGAGGGTCTTGCCGGGATCGACGAGAATGGAGCCTCCGCGGTTGGTAAGCTGGACGCCGCGCGAACTGGTGAAGGTTTGGGAGGCGTCCAGACCGCCGCCGTCCAGCGTGATGCGCGTGCCGGCTGCGCCAAGCCTGGCGTCGGAGTCGATGTCAAGGATTCCGAGTGTCACCATCGTGCCGCCGCTATAGGTGTTGGTGCCCCGCAGTCGCAGCACTCCGACGCCGCTCTTGATGAACTGGCCGCCGCCGCTGATATTGCCGCTCCAGATGAGTGGGGGCTGGGCGACCTCGATGCCGCCATTGCCGGTCAGGGTGATATTGCGGTTGATGGTCGCGTTGACGGGGGCGGAATCGATGGTTCCGACCGAGCCGCCGTTCAACGTGATCCCGGTGCCGGTGGCGCCCAGGTTGTCGGAGCCGGCGCCGTCGATGGTGAAACGCAGGACACCGCCATTGACCGTCGTGCCACCCGAATAGGTGTTGGTCCCGGTAAGGGTCAGCGCGCCGCCGCCGGACTTGACGAGAGTGCCAGTGCCGCCGATCGCGCCGCTCCAGGTCAGCGGGTTATTCGCAACGTAGAAGCCGCTGTTGTTCGTGATGGTGACGCGGCGATTGATCGTCTGCCCCGGAGCATCTGAGGTCGTTCCGATCATACCTCCTGTCTGCAAGGCGATACCGGTACCCGTGCTGCCCAGGCTGGCATCGGACTTGAACAACAGCACGCCGCCGCTGACCGTCGTGCCGCCGGTGTAGGTGTTGTTGCCGTTGAGCACCAGGGTGCCCGCGCCGGACTTGTTGACACGCGCGCTGCCGGCACCGCTGATCACTCCGTTCATCGTCAGCGTCGCGTTGGGATCGACATCAAAACCGCCGTCTGGCCCATTGAGCGTGACAGCTCGCGCCGTCGTGATGTTTGCCGTGGCGTTCAATGTGCCGCCGTTGGCGAAGCTGAGTGTTCCACTCGCACTGCCAAGATTATTGTCCGCCGAAATTGTGACGGAACCGCCGTTGATGATGGTCCCGCCGGAATAGGCATTGGCGCCGGCGAGGACAAGTGTGCCGGCGCCGTTCTTGACCAGCGACCAGCTGCCGCCGCTGCCTGCGACACCCGTCTGGTCGGCAATGACATCATTGATCGTCTGAGTCTGCCCTGCGCCCGGGTTGGTCGAGAACGACCCGTTGCCCTGAAGGAACATGCCGGAGCCGTAAGCTTGGCCGTTTTGAGCACCGGTGCCGCCTGCAACTGACCCGCCGGAGATGTTAAGCGAGCCCGCC
>NZ_LNCU01000125.1 GCF_001542415.1 Bradyrhizobium macuxiense | reverse complement strand
CTAGTACCCGGAATCAGAGTTGATTGATACGGCGGCCCTTGAAACGGCGTTGACGGATCTTTTTCTTGGTCCAGACGAAGGGCTCGGCTTTGTCGTTGTAGGCGTTGACGTAGGCATCGATGTGTTCCTGAAGCTGCTTGAGGCTTGTGAAGGAGGTGCCGCTGAGCGACTGCCCCTGCAGGATTGAGAACCATACCTCGATCTGGTTGAGCCAGGACGCACTCGTCGGTGTGAAATGGAATTGCACATTGGGATGGGCCTTGAGCCAGCTCTCATTCTTCTTGTGGGTGTTGAGGTTGTCGAGGATGACGTGAAGCTTTCGGCCCGGAAAGGCCGCGGTGAGGCTGTTCATGAAATCGAGAAACTCGACACGGCGACGGCGTTTTGAATGCGTAGCGATGATCTTTCCGGTGGCGACTTCGAGCGCTGCAAACAATGTCGTGGTGCCATGCCGCTTGTAATCGTGGCTCTGGCCGGTCAAGGCGCGGCCATTGGGCAACTTCAGATAGCCCTGCGCTCGCTCCAAAGCCTGGATCGAGGGCTTCTCGTCCACGCAGAGCACAATAGCCTTCGCCGGCGGGGCGACGTAAAGGCCAACGACATCGGCGGCTTTGGCCGTAAAGTTCGGGTCGTTGCTCTCACACCAGGACTTGCGAGCCGCGAGGTCAATCTTGTGGCTGCGCAGGAACCGCCAGACATATTGGACGTCAACATCGCCTAGCGCCTCGGCCAGCAGAGGGCCGGTCCAGCGCGCAAACCCTTGCGGGGGCGGCTTATCCAGCAGCTTCAGAATCCGCTTGTCGGTCGTCTTCGTATAGATCGGCTGCTTGCCGGGCCGCGGCTTGTCTTGCAGCCCTTCAAGGCCTTGGTCGGCATAGCGATGCCGCCAAACGCTGACAATCCGCGGCTGGACCCCAACTTCCTTGGCGATCGACCGGGTGCTGCGCCCGTCCGCCGCTAACAGGACTATCCGCGCCCGCTTCAAATCGCGCTGCAATGTCATCGGTGAGCGACAACACGCCTCAAGCACCTTGCGATCTTTCCTCGAAAGGCGGACTTCTCTTGCTTCGGGTATCATCCCGACCTTGAATCACGACTCACGTTCCAAGAAAAGCGGGTACTAGTTCAAGCCAGCGCACGCCCGCTGGACACGCTCCCGAAGCCAGCGGCTTGCGTTGCTCTGATCGTAACGCCGATGCCAATACATCATCCAGGAGAACGGCTCTGACTTGAAGGGCAAGTCGAACATCTGCAGGTCCTTGTCCATCAGAGCCGTCGCGAGATGGCCGGGCATAACAGCCAAAAGGTCGGCCTGCTCGAGCACGTGGGGAACGACCAGCCAGTGCGGGACATTGAGCACGATCCTTCTTTGGTGCCCGAGTTCACCAAGGACATCGTCAACAAAGCGCAGGTCGGTCGGGCTCATCGAGACCTTCATGTGCTCATGCGCGATGAAGTCGTCGAAGGTGATGCTCTTCTTTCGTGCGATCGGGTGCGATCTTCGCATCATGCAGACCATTCGATCGACGAGCAGTTTGTCGGAGCGGATGGCGTTCGAATGATCGAGCCCCATGCTGACGGCAAGGTCGATTTCGTCCCGCTCCAGGGCGTCGGTGGTCTGCGCTGGCGGAAGATGCAGCACGTTGAATCCTATGCCGGGTGCCGTACGCCGCTGGGCCACGAGACGCGGCAGCAGCGTGCATGCAAGGATGTCGGACATTCGGATCGTAAACGTCCGCTCGGTCGTGGCAGGGTCGAACGCCGTATCGCTCTGCATCACACGCTCGACCTGGCGCAGGAGCTGACGGAGCGGATCGACAAGCTCGAGGGCGCGGGGCGTCGGCTTCATGCCTGTCGCTGTTCGAACCAGAAGCTCGTCCGCGAACATCCCGCGAAGACGGCTCAGTGCGTTGCTCATGGCCGGCTGACTGAGCCCGACCTTGTCCGACGCCTTGGTGACGTGGCGCTCGGACAGCAGCGCATCGAGCGCTACCAGCAGGTTCAAGTCGATGGATCGAAGATTCATCGTGTTCTCCACGCGGTCATTCATATGATGAATAATGATGGAAGACAAATCCATTTTTCAGATGGCCTGCTCCGGTCTACGAAGATGCTGTCCAAACGATATCCGAGGGGAAACTCCATGAGCTACGAAGACATCAAGCAGGACATCAAGGTCTGCATGTTCGACCAGTACGGCACGGTCGTGGACATGCAGGGCGGCCTCACCGCGATCGCGACGCCGTTTCTCAAGGCGAAGGGCTGGTCGGGGAATCCGAACTCGTTCGTGACCTGGTGGCGCCGCACCCACTTCGAGAACTCCATGATCGACGCGCTGCTCCATCGCGAGCACACGCCGTATCGCGAGATCGGACACCGCGCCGTTGCTCATGTGATGGACCGATCGGGCATTCGCTACACCAGGGAGGAGGTCAGGTACCTCGTCGGCGAGATCGAGAAGCTCAAGCCGTTTCCGGAAGTGCCTGCGGCTCTGGAGAAGCTGCAGACCAGGTACAGACTGGTCGTGCTCTCCAATGGCGACCCCGACATGCTGGAGACGGCCAAGCGGTATCACCAGATCCCGTTCGACAATGTGATCTCGGTTGCCGAGGCGAATTCGTTCAAGCCGCATGTCGCGACCTACACCAAGGCGGCCGAAATCCTCGGCCTCGAGCCTCGACAAATTCTCTTCGTCGCCAACCACGCCTTTGATTGCATCGGCGCCAAATCGGCCGGCATGCGAACCGCTTTCATCGATCGGCGCAGCAGGCCGTTCGGCGAGACGCCTCATCAGCCCGACATCAACGTGCCGACGATGCAGGATCTGGCGGATGCGATCGTCTAGCACCGAACCGCTGTTCGGCGTCAAAGTTCTGGACCTCTGCCGCGTGGTGTCGGGTCCGTTCGCCACGATGCACCTGGGCGATCTCGGCGCTGACGTCGTCAAGATCGAAGATCCCCGTGGCGGCGACGAAAGTCGCCGATACGGTCCGCCGTTCGTCAACGGGGAGAGCTCCTACTTCCTGTCGGTCAATCGCAACAAGCGGAGCTGCGCCGTCAACCTCAAGTCACCAGCCGGGAAAGACGCCGTTATTGCGCTGGCAAAAGTGGCCGACGTCGTGATCGACAACTTCAGGCCCGGAACGCTCGATCGGTGGGGATTGAGCTACGAGACCTTGAGCGCGGGCAATCCCGGGCTCATCCAGTGCAGCATCTCGGGCTTCGGTCGTTCCGGGCCGGACGCGGACCGGCCCGGCTACGACCTGATCCTTCAAGGCGAATCCGGCGTAATGGATGTCACCGGGTCTCCTGATGGACCGCCGCTGAAGGTCGGCACATCGATAGCCGACCTCGTGACCGGCCTCTATGCATCGCAGGCGGTTTTGGCCGCGCTGATGAAGCGGGAGAGGACCGGCATAGGAGGACGGGTTGACGTGTCCATGCTCGACTCCATGGCCTCGCTGCTGACGTTCAATGCGGGGATGTATTTTGCGTCCGGTGAAAGTCCGAAGCGGAGAGGTAACGTCCATCCGACGATCAGCCCGTACGAGACGTTCCAGACGAGCGACGGGTGGCTCAATGTCGGAGTTGCGAACGACAAGTTCTGGTCGCTGTTCTGCGATGTCATCGCTCGCAAGGATCTCGAAACCGATCCGCTGTTTGACACCGCACCCAGGCGCGCGGCAAATCGGGCAGCCCTTGCAGAAATACTTCGGCCGATATTCGCGTCACGGCCACGCACAGCCTGGATCGAGCTGCTTCATGGTGCAGGAATCCCGTGCGGCGCGATCAAAACGGTCGGCGAAGTCTGCGAGGCGCCGCAATTGACCGGGCGCAATATGGTTCAAACCGCGACGCACAGGACCGCCGGTGAAGTCAGGTTCATCGCGCGGCCGCTGCGCTTCGACGATCTCCCGCCGGGACCGTCGACCCCGCCGCCGACCCTGGGAGAGCACACCTGCGACGTCTTCGAGAACTGGCTTGGTTGGACACGGAGCGACGTATCCAGATGCGCAGCCCAGGGAGCCTTTGGGGAGACCATTCTCAAGCAGCTTGCCGAGTAGGGCAGCAAACGCTTAGGCCCGTAGAATGTGCTCCAAAAGGGCTGCGGGCATCATCCCGGTGCACTCGTGCGGATGAGCGCCGGTTTTGATGCCGGCAAGTGTTCGAGATAGTTCAGCGCCGCCTTGAGCTGGGAGTCCTTATCGGTTCCGATCAGCTGTTCCTTGATCGGCGGTGAAGCCGTGTCGGGCGACGGGCCCTTTGCGTCCGGCGCAGCGTCGGACTTCGAGAGCGTCCCGGGATTGGTGAAGGCGCCGTGGAGCTGGGCTTCGCGCCAAACCAGCGAGTTCGCGACCTGCTCATCCTTGGCCGCCTGGACGACGACGTCGGGGGTGATCCCGTCGCCCTGAATGGAACGGCCTGACGGGGTGTAGTAGAGCGCCGTCGTCAAGCGCAACGCACCGTGGCCCTTGATCGGAATGATGGTCTGAACGGATCCCTTGCCGAAGCTCTGGGTTCCCATCACCGTTGCGCGGTGGCGATCCTGCAGCGCGCCGGCAACGATCTCGGACGCTGACGCGGAGGCGCCGTTGACGAGAACCACCACGGGAGTGTCCGGCAGCAACGCACCTGTTGCGGGAGCCGTGAACGATTGATCGTCGTTGCCGTTGCGCCCGCGGATCGACACGACGGTCCCGCCGTTGAGGAAATCGCTGGAGACGTCGACCGCCGATGCGAGCAGGCCGCCCGGATCATTTCGCAGGTCGAGAACGACGCCCGCTAGCTTGCCGCCGGCATCGTGCTGCAGGTTCGAGATGGCTTGCCGGAGTTCGCTTGGCGTTTCCTGGCCGAACTCGCTGATCCGCAAGTATCCCATGTTGTTCGATTCCAGCCGTGACTTGACGCTGTAGACTTCGATGACTTGCCGGGTGAGGGGCACGTCGAAGGGCGACTTGCCGTCACGCAGGATCGTCAATCTGACGACCGTTCCCGGCTTTCCGCGAATCTTCCTGATCACGTCCATCAGGTCCACGCCACGCGTGGTCTGACCGTCGACCGAAACGATCGCGTCGCCCGGCTGCAGACCCGCGCGGGCGCCCGGCGTGTCGTCGATCGGGGAGAGAACGGTCGGCAACCCGTTATGATACGTGATCTGGAGGCCGATGCCGCCGAACTTTCCGCTGATGTCCTCCCTGGACTCGCGGAACTCCGGCTCCGTCATGTAGGCGGAGTGCGGATCGAGACGGGACAGCATTCCCTTCAAGGCAGCATTGGTGAGCTCGTTCGAGTCGACCGGATGGACGTAGTCCTCCTGCACGAGCTGCATCACGCCCGAGAGAAGTCCGAGGTCGACCGTTGAAGGACCCGCAAAAACACGGGATGCCAGACCAAGGCCGACGACGGCGGCGGATGCCGCGCAGGTAATTCCGATGGCGCGAAAATGGGATGTCTTCATTGCTTGCCCGTCCGGTGAATGCGTTTCAGACGCGAACGCGCCGCGAAAGCCGCGGCGCTGAGCCAGATGTTGATTGTCTTCGAAGCCATTCGCGGCTTTCCGATAGCAGGACCGGTGCCGGCACCGAAATTTGATCGAAACTCGGTATCGGGCTCCGCCGTCGCGCTTGGAGAATACGCGACGGCAGGCCGGCCGTCATGCCTATCCGATCGGCATGGCGACAAAATGGGTATTATCCGACGTCTTGACCTGCATCAGGACATCGTGCTTGCCGTCCGACTTCGCTTCCGAGAGGGCGTTGCGCAGGTCGGCCGCGGAGGCGACGCTCTTGCCCCCGACTGCAAGAATGACATCGCCGGACTGCAGGCCATGCTCGGCAGCCGGACCGTCGGGCTCGACCGCCGTCACCACGACACCCTTGTCGCCGGCACCGCCGACGTCGCCAGCCGGGGCAACCGACAGCCCGAGATGGGGAATGCCCTTCGATCCCTGCTCGGACTCGTCCGCCCGAGCAACCTTCTGGGTATCGTTCGGCATCTTGGCGAGGGTCACCGTAATCGTCTGCGCGTTACCCTTGCGTAGGATGTCGAGTTTCGCCGAGCTGCCGGGGGCCATGCCCGAAATCTCTCGCGCGAGCGTTCGCGAGTCCTTGATCGGGTTGCCGTTGACCGCTGTGATCACGTCACCGGCCTTGAGGCCGGCTTGCGCGGCCGGCGTGTCCGGCTGGGCCTCGTCGACCAGTGCGCCCTGGGCCTGTTTCAGGCCGAGGCTCTCGGCAATGCCCGTCGTGACCGGCTGCACCTGCACGCCGAGCCAGCCGCGCGTCACAGTGCCGTGCTCCTTGAGCTGGGCGATGATCATCTTCACGGTCGGTGCCGGCACATCGAAGCCGATGCCGACCGAGCCGCCGGACGGCGAATAGATCGCGGTGTTGACGCCGATGACGTTGCCGTTGGTGTCGAAGGTCGGCCCGCCGGAGTTGCCCTTGTTGATGGGCGCGTCGATCTGGATGTAGTTGTCATAGGGGCCCGAGCCGATGTCGCGCCCTTCGGCCGAGATGATGCCGGCCGTCACGGTGCCGCCGAGGCCATAGGGGTTGCCGACCGCCACGACCCAGTCGCCGACGCGCGGTACCTGGCTTTCCAGATTGACGTAGGTGAAGTCCGACTTGCCATCAACCTTGATGAGTGCGAGATCCGTCTTCGGATCGGTGCCGATCACCTTCGCGGTATAGATGGTGCCGTCATCCGTCGTGACCTGAACCGACTTGGCATGGTCGACAACGTGATTGTTGGTGACCGCATAGCCGTCGGCAGAAATGAAGAAGCCGGAGCCGACGCCGGTGATGATCTCATGGCGCTGCAGCTTGCCGCCCGGGGTGCCGTCGAAACCGAACTGGCGGAAGAATTTTTCGAAGGGCGTACCCTTCATGCCCGGAGGCAGATTCTCTACGCTCGGGCCGTTCGTATCGCTTCCTTCGTCTAGCTTCACGCGCACCGAAATGACGGCCGGCTTGACCTTTGAAACGAGGTCCGCGAAGCCGGCGGGGCCCTGCGTCTGTGACGTCGGAGTGGCCGCAAACGCCTGTTCGAAAAATCGGCCGTGTCCCAGCGGGCTCGCAACGGCGAGGGCGGCGCCGATCATTGCGACGGAGCCGAGTAGTGTGAGGCGTCGGGCCGACAAGACCCTGCGGTGCAACCTGTTGTTGTTGGCGTCTGGCTTGGTGTCGTCGAGCATGATGTTTCTCCCAGGAGTGATTGCCCTATGTGGCTAGCCAGAAACCTATCGACGCAGCATTACGACGTCCTGTCGGGAGCATTAATTCAAGGGATAGGTTGCTAAATTCGCGGTAAGCTTCGACGTTGGATGCGACGTGAGCTTGTACGAAAGTATAAATCTGTCGTGGGGATTGTTCGCTATGCGAAGGCAGGTCTTCTCTGCGATCAACAGCACGGTCTGCATCGGCGACGATGTCGTCGCCGACAAAAAGTCACTGGCGGCGCATACCGCTTATGATGCAGGCAATCGCATATGGGCTCGATCGCTCCACAAACTCGTCATGCCCGGCCTTGGGCCGGGCATCCACGTCTTGGTTTCCGCGAGAGAAAGACGTGGATGGCCGGGACAAGCCCAGCCATGACGATTATGCCGGATCGCCTGGCGCGAGAGCGGTCTTGCCGATGACCTGTCTCTGCTCGACGCGTCGAAGCGCCTCCGCGAATTGCGCGAGTGGAAGCGTCTGGTCAACCGGAGCGCGGATTTTTCGGGCCTCGTAGAGTGCGAACAATTCCGCGAACAACGTCCTGACCTGACCGCGCAGTGCTGCGTCGGCCCTGGACTTGCCCCACGCCATGTAGAACCCCCAATAGAACCCGATCACGGTCAGGTTCTTCACCAGGACGATGTTGGCCGGAACCTGGGGAATACGGCCGGAGGCAAAACCGATCGGCAAGATGCGGCCGAGCGGGGCGATGCAGCGCAATGAGTTGTCGAAGACGTCGCCGCCGACAGGATCGAACACGACGTCGGCGCCGCGCCCGTTGGTGATCTCGAGAACAGCCTCGCGAAAGTCCTGACGCTTGTAGTCGATCGCGTGGTCGGCACCGAAACGCCGCGCGGCGTCGAGCTTGTGGTCTCCGCCCGCTGTCGCGATCACCCGGGCCCCCAGCGCGCGGCCGATCTCGACGGCGGCCAATCCGCTCGCTCCGGCCGCGCCGTGGACAAGCAAGGTTTCGCCCGCCTTGAGGTTCGCGCGCCAGGTCAGGCCGGCATAGGCCGTCGCGTAGATGGTTGGAAACAGCGTCGCGCCGGCAAAGCTCAACGAATCAGGAATTGCAAAGACGTTGTCGGCATCGACGATCGCCTCTGTGGCAAATCCACCCGACGGCAATCCGGCGCATACGCGGTCGCCGATACGCAGCGACGTTGCGACATCGGGAGCAATTTCGGTGACGATGCCGGCAACCTCGGTCCCGGGGATGAAGGGGAGCGACGGACGGTTCTGGTGCTTGCCTGCGATGAACAGCAGGTTTGCGAAGCTCACGCCGGCTGCGTGGACTGTGATCCGGATCGTTCCCGGCGCAAGCGGAGGAGGCGGCACATCCTCGAGACGCAAGTCGTCGATACCGCCAAACTGGTGCCCGACCACTGCGCGCATGTTCTACTCCTTCTCGATCGAACCGTGGCGGCCTGCGCCGGATGCGAAGCGGGCAGCGCCCCCGCGAGCTTCCTTCTGCCTTGCTTCGATCGACAGACTGGTCTCAAGCGCGATCGCCTGCTCCTCCGAGAGATTCCACTGCCGTATCGTGGACATCCGGTCCGAGCGCATCGCGATCTGCGGAAAGGCGGCGATTTCGCGCGCGAGCTCGATAGCGGCGGGNGGGCTTGCTCGTTCGGCACCAGCCGGTCGGCCAACCCCATGGCGACGGCTTCCGCTCCCGACACCTTCCTCGCGGTCAGCAGCATGTCGAGGGCTCGTCCGGCGCCGATCAGGCGCGGCAACCTCACGGTGGTGCCATCGCTCATCGGGACGCCCCAGCGCCGCGACAGCACGGCGAAGGTCGAGCCTTCCTCCGCCACGCGAAGGTCGCAGCGCAGCGCGACGCCGAGACCGCCTGCGCAGGCATAGCCTGCAACCGCAGCAATGACCGGCTTCGACAGCAAGTCGTGACACGGACCATTGGGATCACCCGCCCAGGGCAGGTACTCGCGGCCCGCCGCGAGCTCCTTCAGGTCTGCTCCGGCGCAGAAGTTTCCCCCTGCGCCGGTCAAGATTGCGACAGCCTGGTCTTGTGCGGCGTCAAACGCACGCAGCGCGGCGGTCAACGCCGCCGCCGTCTCATTATCGAGGGCATTGCGCACGTCCGGGCGGTTGATGGTGATGATCGTGACCGGACCATCGTTCTCGACGATCAGCTTGCGATGATCCGCCATGCCTCGACGCTCCTCAGTGGGTCTTCAGCAGCGGGCACTCGCTCTCTTCGGCGGGCCGCCATGCCTTGTCCCCGGGAATGGTTGCAACGATCTTCCAGTAGTCCCAGGGGCCCTTCGATTCCTCCGGCTTCTTGACTTCGGTGACGTAGAGATCGCGAAGCAGGCGGCCGTCGGCGCGGATCTTTGCGCCATGCGTGAAGGCGTCCTCGACCGGCAGCTCGCGCATCTTGGCTGCGACCTTCTCGCCGTCGTCCGTTCCTGTCGCCGCGACGGCCTTCAGATAGTGAACCACCGAGCTGTAGACGCCAGCCTGCACGATCGACGGCGGGCGTCCCATCTTGTCCCAGAAGCGTTTTGCGAAGGCGCGGCTGCCTTCATCGAGGTCGTGATAGTAGGTCGTCGAAGAGACGAGGCCCTGTCCGTTCTTGAGGCCCATGGCGTCGACGTCGTTGATGAACATCAGGAAGGTCACGACCTGCGTGTTCGGCCCGATCACGTTGTATTCCTGCGCCTGCTTGATCGCGTTGCTGGTATCGCTTCCGGCGGTCGCCAGCGCGAGCACCTTGGCGCCGGACCCCTGCGCCTGAAGCAGGAACGAGGAGAAATCGGGCGTGTCGAGCGGCGCGCGGACGCCGCCGATAACCTTGCCACCGTCGGCGACGATCCGCTTCGTCGCCTCGCTCTCCATCGACTTGCCGAAGGCGTAGTCGGCGGTGATGAAGAACCAGGTGTCGCCACCCCGCTTCAGCACACCCGCCGGAGGAGCCGCGGCGAGCGCATAAGTATCGTACATCCAGTGAAAGCTGTATGGAGAACAGGCCTTGCCGGTGATCTCGGCAGTGGCGGGGCCGGACAACAGGATGATCTTCTTGCGTTCGCGCGACACGTTCTGCATGGCCAGCGCGGCTGCCGACGATCCACCGTCTGCGATAACGTCGACGCCCTGCGCATCGTATTCCTGGCGGGCAAGATTGGCCGCGATGTCGGGCTTGTTGGCGTGGTCGGCCGAGATGATCTCGATCGGCGCGCCTGCGACCTTGCCACCGAAATCCTCGGCCGCGAGCTGGGCCGCGAGGATCGAGCCCTTGCCGCCGGCGTCCGCGTAGATGCCGGTCATGTCGTTGAGGATACCGATGCGGACGACATTATCGGACACCTGAGCCATTGCTGAGGACGTCATCAGGCTCATGAGAAGCCCGGCCGCCACGGCGCTCGTTTTCATTCTTGTTGTCATTTTCCACCTGCCTTTTCTTGTTCTGCCGCGATGACGGTTCGATCTGCGATCAGCCGATCGATCGCCGCTTGCGGATAGCCTTGTTCGATGAGGATCTCGCACGTGTGCTGCCCGAGCCTGGGCGGGGCGGGCATGCGCGTGCCAGGCGCCGCGGTGCCGGGCAGAAGCGTGAGGGGAAGTCCCTCGAAGGCGCCGCCCTGCAGCGTCGCCGTCAGGCCGAGACCGCGGACATGGGGGTCGGCGAGAAAGCTCCGGTAGTCCTGCACGGGGCCGCACAGCACGTCCTGCTTCTCGAAGGTGCCGATCCAATGGGCGCTCGGGCGGCTTTGAAGGATACGCGTGACTTCGGTGGTGATGTCCTGGGCGTGTGCGAGGCGGCCGGCTTCGGTCGCGAAGCGCGGATCGTCGACCCATTCGGGCTTGTCGAGCGCGCGGCAAATCCCGTGGAACATCGCGGTCGAAACGCACGACAGGTTGATATGACCGTCTGACGTCGCGAAGGTGCCGATCGGCACGCTGAGAGGAGGGCTCGGACGATCGCGATGCATCGCATCTTCGACGATCGGCATGGCCTGGAACGCGGCAGCGACTTCGACCAGGGATACCTTGATGTGACGGCCGCCGCGTCCTGACAGACGCCGGTAGAGCGCAGCCCCGACCTGCTGGGCGGCGTAGATTCCCGCGGCGGTGTCGACCGCCAACATGCCGATCCGCCGCGGCGCGCCGCGCGCATCGCGGTTCATCACCATCATGCCGGTGAAGCCCTGGATGATGGTGTCGGTGGCGGGGCGATTTTCGTAAGGCCCCGGACCGAAGCCGAGGATCGAGACATAGATCAGATCGGGCTTGGCCGGACGCAACTGGGCATCTGCGATCTGCAGCCGTTCCACGACGCCGGGACGGAAGTTCTGGATGACGATGTCAGCTGACTTCGCAAGCTCGACCAGCACGCTCCGGCCCTGGGGCTTTGTCCCGTCGATGCAGATCGCGCGCTTGCCGATGTTGGGGACGAGGCTGAACGCCGTGTGACCGTCGATCGATCCGCCGATCGTGCGCGCCCAGTCTCCAGCCGGCGGCTCGACCTTGATCACGGAGGCGCCGCCGCGCGCAAGGATCGCGCCGCAATAAGGCCCTGCAAATCCCTGGCTCACGTCGAGGACGCGCAGCCCCGCATAGTCGTCCGTCACCGATTCCGATCCGTCCCTAGATACCGAGTAGTATGTTGCATCCTACCGAGTAGTATGTTGTGATGTCAACGGCGGCCGGCGCAGGAGGGCCATGTGAGCAGATTGGGCAAGATCGAATCCGGCCAACCCTTGGCCGACCGCAGGGTCGACATTCTCGATGCGGCCGCGCGTGCCTTCATGCGCCAGGGCTTCGCTGCGACGTCGCTCGACCGGGTCAGCGACGAGATCGGCTCGACCAAGGGCGCGATCTACTACTATTACCGGAGCAAGTCGGAGCTCTTCTTTGCGGTGCATCGCCGCGGCATGGAGCTGACGCAAGCCGCGATCCGGCCGTCCTTCGATGCGAAATTGTCCGCGCGTGAGCGGCTCCACGGCATGGCCGTCGCGCACACGATCCTGGTCATCGATCACCTGCCGTATCTGCGCGTGATCGCGCAGGGGCTGGAACTGCATCTTCTGGAGCGCACCAACGAAAGCGAAAGGGCAGAGCTCGCGGAGGTCGCGGCGCTGCGCGAGGCGAACGAGAACCTCTACATCCGCGTCATCAAGGACGGCGTGGAGTCCGGGGAGTTCAGGTCCGTCGATGCGAAGCTCGCCGCAAAGCCGCTGCTCGGCGCTTTGAATTGGACCTCGCGCTGGTACCAGCCGCGTTCGGGGGAAACACAGACGGCGAAGAAGAAGCTGGCGGAGCAGATTGCCGACTTCGTCGTCGCCGGTTTGGAGAAAAAGAAATGAGCCAGGGATCCGGCAGCACAACGAAGGACGATGTGGCGGCCTATCGTGCCATTGAGTTGATCTATCACTCCTATCTCACGGGACTGATCCTGATGATCTCGTCCCGGGCCGGTGCTGCGCGCGCGGCCGATGTGGTGTTTCGGACGTTCAGGCGCCAGCAATTGGCGCGCTTCGTTCCAGGCTTGAAGAAGCTCGGGCTCGATCACCTCCCTCACGCCGTTGCCTGCGCGCAATATCACTACCTGTCGAACCAGGTCGGCGGCGTGAAGGTCGAGTATGTCTACGAAAGCGACAGGAAGGCCTGGGTCCGTTATCCGCCGCCGCGGTGGATCTGGTCGGGCACGGCGATCTGCGGCATTCCATCGGAGGTGTCGCGCGCCATGTTGCGCGGTTGGCACGCCAACAACGGCGTCGTCCTCGGCAATCCCCGACTGGGGTTTGTATGCACGGGCCAGACTGTGGACGGACAGCCGGGCCTCGAAGGTTACTACAAGGAGTGGGATCACGACCTTGCGCCCGAGGAGCGCCTGCAGTTTTCGCCCGGCGAAGTCTGTCCGCCGTTTCGAGCCGATCTCGCGCCGCGGCTTCCTGAAAACGACTGGCCCGAAGCCCGTCTGCAGAAAGTGCTGCGCAACTACGCGATGGAGTACATCACCTCGATCGTGCCCGAAACGATCGCGGTGCTCGGCCCTGAAGCGGGCGGCCATCTCGCCGGTGCGGCCGCGCGTCTGGTCGGTATGCACACCTTCGACGAGGTCGGGGCGCTTTTGGGAGGTGTCGGTGCAGGGGCTGCGGGGTTCGCCGCAGCGTTCGCCAGGCTTGCGGCCGGGCAGGGAGACGATGCGGAGGTGTTGACGGAAGGCGCGATCTCAACCGTCCGGCAGACATCGTGGCGCTTGATGCAGGAGCGCGAGGCACTGTCGTCGGCCGTCTTCGATGCCTGGAACGAGCTATGGGTTGGAGCCGCGCTCGCGCACGACCGCTTCGTTCGCGTCGACGTAACGGAGCGTCGCGATCGTGGCGACCCATATTGGTGCTGGCAGTTCCGCTGATCCGATCGCGCTTTTGTCAGCAGACGGAAGGCCGACGGGACAAAGCACGGAAACAGCTGGCAACATACCGGACAGACATTCCCTCAAGTGGCGTTGCGCGTCCGCGGAAGCGGCGCGCCTGAACCGTGCGGCCTCCGCCGCATATTTGCGCGCCTGCTTGAGCCCGGATCTGCGTTGAAGGAGCAGACGCGTCAATCATGACGTCCGCTCCAACCCCTTAGGGGAGCTTGCCGATGTCGATCAATGCGATGAGCCGGCTTACCACAACGCAGCCGGCGGCCCAGTCCACCAATGCTCCGGCTCAATCAACCAATGCATCAGCTCAGTCCAGCTCGAATGCCCAGCCGGCCACCGCAAGCGGGGGAAAGGGCGGCGGGGGGAGCGATGGTAGTGGTTCAGCAAGGACCGTCGTGAGCCAGGTGTCGATCACGATGAACGGGATGACGACCACGACCATCACCTATTCTGACGGAACGACCCAGGTGGAGACCTCGGCCAGCCCGCAGAACAGCCAGGCCAGCCACAGCAAGACCTATACGGCCCAAGGGACGATCAGCACGGGAGCCGGCGGCAGCATGTCGGGCACGCAGGCGTCCTCCTGATGCTCACGGGAAGGCCGCGCGAGATGATCATTTCTGTCGGACGTTGTGAATAATTGTTTCAGGCGGCGATTGGTAGTCGCGTCAGGCGTGCTTATCGAGGCGGCGTTTGAGCAGGGTCAGGTGTTGCAGCAGGTCGGATTGCGCGACCGGTGACAGCTCGCCAATCAGTGCAATCACCCACTCCTCGTGCCGGCGTGCCATCCGGCCGAACTCCTTTGCGCCGTCTTGCGACAATCGCAGGCGGAAGGTGCGGCGATCCGCGGAATCGACCTCGCGATGGATCATTCCGTCGGCTTCCAGTTTCTGCACCAGCGCGGTGATGGCGCCATTTGAGACCATCAGGAGGTCGGAAACCTCGGACATGCTGGCGCCGTCAGGTCTGCGTGCAAGTTGCGCCAGCAGGTCGAAGCGGGCCAGCGTGGTGTTGAACTCCTTGCGCAGCCGTGCGTTCAGCGCCTTCTCGATCCTGGTCGCGCAGGTGAGCAGCCGCAGCCAGATGCGCAGCTCGAGATGCGCGCCGTCGGACTCGTGCGCGGGTTCGACCGGTTGCAGCGGGGGCGGACGTGCGCTCTTCGGGGAGCGGACCTTGCGTTTGACCGTGGCATCCATGGCTGACGTTCTCACCGATGCTAAATGGAAATCGATCCGATGCTGGCCCCGCCGCAAACATAGAGCGTTTGCCCGGTAATGAAGTCGGCTTCCGGCGAACTGAAGAAGCTGACCGCCCGCGCAACGTCGGTGGACTTGCCGAGGCGGCCAAGCGGGATCGACTGTGCAAGCTTTCTTGCGCGTTCGGATTCCGGCGACATCACGCTCTCGAACATCTCGGTATCTCCGATCGGACCCGGTGCTACGACATTGACCGTGATCCCGAACGGGGCGAGCTCCAGGGCCCAGGTCCGCGCCATGCCGATGATGCCGGCCTTGGTGGCAGAATAGACCGTGCGCGTGACGGCGCCGAGCGCCGCGCGGGAGGACAGCAGCACGATGCGGCCGAAGCGCGCCTGCTTCATCGATGGCAGCGCCGCCTGCGCGAGCGCGATGCTGGCGCCGAAATGGAGCTGGGCCAGAGCGCCGACATCCTCGTCCTCGACCTCTTCCAGAAGCTTGGCACGGATCGCACCCGCATTATGCACGATGTGCGTGATCGCAACCTTTGCAGCGATGTCCGCGGTCACTTGCCGTGTCGCCGCCGCGTCGAGCAGATCGACCTCGTATGCGGAGAGCTTTGGATCGCTCCAGTCCGGCTTGCGCCGCGACAGCGAGATCACGTGATATCCCTCGGCGAGAAGGCCGCGTGCGATCGCGGCACCGATCCCGGTGTTGCCGCCAGTCACGATCGCCGTGTAGTTGGCCACGCTCATCTTGCCTCACATGAAGAGCTGGATATTGCCGAAGGCCGCATCGCAATTGATCAGGTCGACACGCTTGAGCTTGATCTTCAGCCTGCCGTCCTCGACACTGAGATGATGCGTGGCCCAGGCCGCATAGAGCGTCTGCTCGTCCAGGCGGGTCTCGATATAATGCATCGGGGTCCAGGTGACGTAGCGGTTGGCGGCGGCGTCGCGTGAATCCACCTGCGGCGTCTGCAGCACGTGATGGCAGCGGCTCTTCGGCTTCTGGCTGAAGGTTCGCGCGCCCTTGAGCCGCTCGACCCGGATCGACAGCAGCAGCTTGTCCTCGTACATCAACGAGCAGGTCAGCCGCGGATCGGTTTGATTCCATTCCAGCGGCATCCAGTAGAAGGCGTCATCGGCATATAGCGCGAGCCATTCGTCGAAACGCTGCTGGTCGATCAGCCGCGCCTCGCGCACGACGAAGTCGATCAACTCCTGATCCGTCGGAACCGTATTCACGAGGGGGGCTTCGGCAACGATCGTCATGTCACATCCCCATCGTCATGAATTTGGTCCACGCCCGGAACTGGTGACGCATCGGCCACTCGCTGGTGCCGTTGATGGCAACGTTGGTCTGGCCGGCTTCGTCGGGACTGTAGAGGCGCTGGAGATTGACCCATTCGTTGCCGTTCGAATGCAGGCCCTCCTGCGCGCGCTCGTACATTTCGAGGTCGTCGTGCCCGACGATGGAGGTCGGCGCATTGATCAGGCGGTTGTACATCAGCGTGCGCTCGAGCAGCATGTCGGGCGCGTCGACGAGCTGGAACGTCCAGGACTCGACCAGTGTCTTGTTGGCCGCGATCGGCTTGAATTGCCGCAACAGCTGGATCGGCCCCTTGATCATGATGTTGGGGAAGTAGACCGTGTTGTGCCTGGCCTCGCCGAGGATCGCCTTGGCCCGTTCCTCGCCATAGGCCGCCGTCATCTTCTCGAAATAGCCCGGCACCGCCGAATAGTCGGAATGGATCGAGTGGTGCACGCCGGTGTGACCGTGGCCGTTGTCCCAGATCCGGATGCCCATATTCTCGAAGAACTCATACGGGCTCATGAAGGGCGCGATGATCTCGACCGCCATCGGCTTCCTGGTGCCGTGCGGTGCCTTCTTCCAGACCTCGACCACGGTTCCGGCCGACGACTCGTGCGCCACCATCGGATGGCAGGTGTCGGTCTGGTTCTCGACCAGCATCTTCCAATTGCAATTGTGCATGTAGCGCAGCACACCGCCGGCGACCTTGAGCTGGCCCACCGGCGAACGGTCGATCATGTTGTCGAGGCTCGACAGGCTCTCGCCGAAGAACTCCTCGAAATCGAGGCCGCCGTCGTTGATCTTGGCAAACACGAAGCCACGGTAGTTTCTGATATGGCGGACCGGGGCCATTCCGCTCGCCGCGTGGCTTTGTTCGAAGCCGGTGTTCTCGTAACCCTTCTTCAGGGGAATCGCGAGCAGCGAGCCGTCGGTCTTGAAGCTCCAGGCATGGTAGGGGCAGCGGAAGAACTTCCCGGTGTTGCCGCAGGTCTCGGAAGTGATGCGCGTGCCCTTGTGCGGGCAGCGGTTGTGCAGCACATGCACCTTGCCGTCGCTGTGCCGGACCAGCAGGACCGGTTGCGTGCCTATAGTGGTGCCGAAATAGTCGCCGGGATTGGGCACCTGGCTGTCATGGCCGACATAGACCCAGCTGTTCGGGAACATGTGCTCCATCTCGAGCTGGAACACCTCCTCGCTGACATAGACGTCGCGGTGAACCTCCTGGTCGCGGACCAGAGCGCGGATCGCCGCGGAGTTGCCGGCATATCGGGACATGTGTTCCTCCGTCACAGGTCGAGCACGAGACGCTTGGTCTTCGCGCGCGAAACACAGATCTGCATCACCTTGTTCGACGCTTTTTCGCTGTCGCTCAGAATGTAATCGCGATGGTCGGGGATGCCTTCGATCACCCCGGTCTGGCAAATCCCGCAATCGCCGCGCTTGCAATCGTGTATGGGATCCTCACCAGCCTCGAGCAGAACGTCGAGGATGGTCTTGCCGGCTGGAACTTCGTAGACGCGGCCGCTGCTCTTGAGCTCGACTTCGAAACTATCGTCGCCGGACTTTTCTTCGGGTGCGCTGAAGATCTCGAAATGCAGCCGGCCTTGCGGCCAGTTCAATCGCTTCGCCAGCGCGATTGCGGCCTCGATCATCGGCAGCGGTCCGCAGAGATAGAGCGGCACGTCGGGCGCAAGCCGCGTCATCAGGCCTTCGAGATCGAAGAACCGGCCGGCCTCGTCGTCGGCGTGGATGGCCGCATTGGTGCTGGCGAGCCGTTCGATCTCGCCGAGGAATGCGAGTTCGGCGCGGCTGCGGCCAGCATAGTAGAACGAGAACGGCCGTTTCGCGGCGCTCAGCTCGCAGGCCATCGTGAGCAGCGGCGTGACCCCTATGCCGCCCGCAACCAGCGCGACTTCGCCCGCGCCGGAGCCGAGGGGAAAGTTGTTCGCCGGCGGGGAGATCGTCAGGCGATCGCCGATCTTCAGGCCGTGCATAAAGGTCGAGCCACCCTGGCTCTTGCTTTCCTGCAGAATGGCGAGGCGATAGCTGGTCGGATGCTCGGCCGCGCGCGGCGAACCGGTCTCGATCAACGAATAGGAGCGCCGGCCGACATCGGGCAGATGGACGTCGATATGAGCGCCCGCGGCCCAGCCCGGCATCGGCGCGCCATTGGCGCGGGAAAGCACGAGTTCGCGGATGCGCGGCGTAAGCGCCTCGGCCTTCGACACCACGACTTCGAAGTGATCCATCCTCAGGCGTCCTCGAACAGCGTCTCGACGGTACGCAACGCGCCGTCGAGCTCGGCACCATCGGCATCCTTCAGCGCGATCTTGGTCAGCCGCTGCACCCATTCGGCGGCGTCACGCCGGCCGGCCAGGCGTTCGGATGCCCGCATGACCTTGTCGAACTTCGATTCACCGCGGGAATGCGTGTCGGAATAGCCGCCGACAAGGCGGCGGGCCTCACAGACGGCGGTGGCAAGCGCGATATCGCTTGCCGCGAATTTCCGGATGCGCTGCGCCCAATCGTCGAGATGACGCGTCTCGCGCGCGTGGCGGAGCGTACCACGGCGGAAGCGTCGCAAGCCTGCGACGCAGTACAGCAGCAGGAAGGACGCCGGCGCGGTGGTGCGAAGTTTGCGTCCGCGATCGACCAGCCGCGCGAGCCGCTCGCTGCGTTCGATCCTCTCGCCAAGCCGCGGCGGCAAGAGTCCCGCCATTTCCTCGATCCGCGGATGGAAGAACTCGGTGATGGCAATGACCTGGTCGTCGCCGGCCCGCACCTCGCGGCGCACCCGGCTGAACCGTCCTGCGCGCGTCTTGAGGTCGGCGACCCGGATGACGTCGTCATAGGCCATCGCGACCGCGAGATATTTGGCGAAGGCTTGCAGCAAACCGGTCGCATCGCGCGGCATGGCCTCAAGCCGGTCGAGATATTCGCCGCCATAGGCGACATCCTGGAAATCGACCACGCGCTGCAAGCCGGCGGCGACGATACCGTGCAGCTCAGCCGGCAACTGGCGCGCCCGCGCGACCAGCGCGTCGTAGCCGGCATGACCGATCGGTTCGAGCGTCGGAAAGCGCTTGGCGAGCGGCGGCTTTGCCGTGGGCCTGACCTTTGGGTCCTGCTTCAGCGCAGCGGCGGCGCGCTCGCGGCCGGCGGCGAACGCGCGCAGGCTGGACTCGACGCCGACGCCTGCGGCCCGGATCGTCCCTTCAAAATCGTCGGTCGCAAAGGGCAGGGCGCCGGAGCCGGCGAGGGCGCCGAACAGCACCGAGGAGACCACGCTGCCGGTGGCATCGGCGATCTCGGCCATGTCGAACGCGATGAAGCGGTTGGCGGCGACATTGGCGGCGTCGTAGACCTGCGATGCGTCGGCCGTGCCGTCCCCGGGAGCCGTCTTCTCGATCACGGCCAAGGAGCGGTGCGAAGAGCCGATCAACAGCGTACGGTCGGGTGACACCAGTCCGCGCAGGATCGCGCGGCCGGCTTCCATCAGTTCCGCCCCGATCACGATATCGACCTTGCCTGGCGCGGGCATCAGCGACAGCACGGGATGGCGATCGGGTTTGCTCGCATCGGGCGCGATCATCTCGATGTAGTAGATCGTGGCGCCGGTGCGCTGGGCGACGCCGGGCACCGACGTCGATTGTGCGTACCATCCACGGCGCTCGGTGAGCGCAACGATCCAGTCGACCAGGACACCGCCGCCCTGGCCGCCCATCGCAAGCACTGCGACGCTGATCGGGCGGGCCTGGCTGAGGCCGACAGAGGAGGGCGCGACCGAGACGTTCATGCCGCCTCCTGCTCGAATAGGACGCGCCGCCCGGCCCGCCAGCGCTGCAAGGCGCCGATCATGCGCCGCCAAAGACGGTCGAACCGCGCTTCGAACGTGGTCGGGTTGGACACGATGTCGGCGCGATAGAAGGACGGGCACAGCACGGCGGCGTCCGCGACCTCGCCGCAATGACCGCAGCCGACGCAACTGTTGTCGACGGCGGCGACCGGATTGTCCTTCAGCGGGTCGCTGGTCGGCTTCACCGAGAGCGACGGGCAGCCGGAGAGGCGGATGCAGGCATGGTCGCCGGAACAGACGTCTTCATCGACGCCGAAGCGCTCGCGCACGATGCGCTCGCCGCGTTTGGTGGCGGCCGCCACCAAAGGTTTCACGCGGCGCTGCTTGTTCAACATGCACTCGGACGAGGCGACGATGATCTTCGGTCCCTTTTCCTCCGTGGTCAGCGCCTCGCGCAGGGTGTCGCGCATCCGCGTCACGTCGTAGGTGCGGTCGATCTGGCGCACCCATTTGGCGCCGACGCCTTTCACTGCCTCGACGATCGGATGCTTGGTTGAGCGCGAGCGGTTGTCGGCACGCGATGAGGGGATGTCTTGGCCGCCGGTCGCGGCGGAATAGTAATTGTCGACGACCACGATCACGCCGTCGTGTTGGTTGAAGACGGCGTTGCCGACGCCGCTGGTCAGCCCGTTGTGCCAGAATCCGCCGTCGCCCATCATCGAGATCGAACGCTTCGCCGCTGATACGTTGAAGGCCGAGGCCGACGCGGGGCCGAGGCCGTAGCCCATCGTGGTGGCGCCAATATTGAACGGCGGCAGGATCGAGAACAGGTGGCAGCCGATGTCGGCGGCGACATGGTGTGGGCCGAGTTCCTTCTCCACCAGCTTCATCGCGGAAAAGATCGGCCGCTCCGGGCAGCCGGTGCAGAAGCCCGGCGGCCGCGGCGGCACCACGTCGGCAAGTGCGCGGATCTTGTCGTCGACCTCGACGCGGTCGATGTTCGGCGCGCGCGCGGAATCCGGCAGCGCGTCCGGGCGCCAGCGGCGGATAAAGGCGCCGATCGCCTGGCTCATCACCTGCGCGGTGTATTCGCCGGCCATCGGGAACAGGTCCTTGCCGTGCAGCTTGGCCGGAATGTCCGCGTTGCGCAGGATCTTGTGCAGCGCCTGCTCGATGAATTCGGGTTGACCCTCCTCGACCATCAGCACGGCCTTCTTGCCGCGGCAGAACTCGATCACCTCGCGGTCGACGATCGGGTAGGTCACGTTCATCACATAGAGCGGAACCCGCGTCTCGCCCCAGATGTCGGCGAGGCCGGCCTCGCGCAGCGCCGTGACGACACCGTTGTACATGCCCCCCTGCATGATGATGCCGATGTCGTCCAGATCGCCGTTGAACGTCTCGTTCATACCGCGGGCGTGGATGAAGTCGACCGCCGCGGGCCAGCGCTTCTCGACCTTCTCCTTCTCGTGCAGATAGGAGGCCGGCGGCAGCACGATGCGATTGGTGTCACGCTGCGGCTGCTCGAGCGCGCGCGACAGCGGAAAGCTGGGCCGGACGTTATCGCGGGTGGCGAAGCGACCGTGCACGTGGCAGGCGCGAATCCGAACCTCCAGCATCACAGGCGTATTCGACGCCTCCGACAGTTCGAAGGAATCGTGCACGGCCTTGACGATCGAGGCCACGTCGGGGCGCGGATCGACCAGCCAGAGCTGCGACTTCATCGCAAAGGCGTGCGACCGCTCCTGCATGATCGAGGAGCCTTCGCCGTAATCCTCGCCGATGATGATGAGCGCGCCGCCGGTCACGCCGCCCGAGGTGAGGTTGGCGAGCGCGTCGGACGCGACATTGATGCCGACCGGCGCCTTGAAGGTGACCGCGCCGCGGATCGGATACATCACCGATGCAGCGAGCGTCGCGGCCGCGGTCGCTTCGCTCGCACTGGTTTCGAAATGCACGCCAAGGTCGGACAGGATATCCTGCGCGTCCGACAGCACGTCCATCAGATGCGAGATCGGCGCGCCCTGGTAGCCGGCGACATAGCTGACGCCGCATTCGAGCAGGGCCTTGGTAATGGCAAGGATGCCTTCGCCGCGGAATTCCTGGCCGGCGCCGAGCTTGAGGTCTTCCACCTCGCGCGCGAAAGAGCGTTCTGCCATGCTCGTCTCCTCGAGACTTCCACGGTGTTGCGGACGACCGAATATAGTTTAGACATCAAACAAAAATGATGTCAATCGAACTCGCGGGTTTCGGTGCTCGGGAACGTCATGCGCCGATCGGCGCGCAATCTGAAGCTTGTTTCATAGGATTTGTGCGCAGCAGCGTGGCTTCACGGTTGGATCGGCTTGCTTGACAAGATATTTTAAGAGTGAAACATTATTGGAGCGCGTTGCGCTTCGCGGCGTGCGGCCTTTGCGGGAGAGTCACATGACCCCGGTTTCGCCATTACGCGGGCCATCGCGCGATCACCTCGCGTGGCCGTTCTTCGAGTCCCGCCACAGCGACTACGCAGCCGCGCTCGATGCGTTTGCCGCCGATCTCGGCGATACCCATGGCGGTGATGTCGACGGAACCTGCCGCTCGCTGGTTCGCAGGCTCGGTGCCGCGGGGCTGCTCGAGGCGTCGGTCGCCGGCGACCAGATGGATGCGGTGATCGATTCCCGGATGATCTGTCTCGCCCGCGAAACGCTGGCCTGGCACAGCGGGCTTGCCGATTTCGCCTTTGCGATGCAGGGGCTTGGCACCGGCGCGGTGGCGATATCGGGTTCGCCCGAGTTGCGCGCATTGGTGCTGCCCAAAGCGCGGCGTGGCGAATGGGTCGCCGCCTTTGCCCTGTCGGAGAAGGACGCCGGGTCCGACGTCGCGGCGATGGGCTGCAGCGCAAGGCGTGAGGGCGACCACTACATCCTGGACGGCGAGAAGACCTGGATCTCCAACGGCGGCATTGCCGATGTCTACACGTTGTTTGCGCGAACCGGCGAGGCGCCGGGTGCGCGCGGCATTTCGGCCTTCATCGTCCTCCCGGACGATCCCGGCTTTTCGATCGCCGATCGCATCGATGTGATGGCGCCGCACCCGTTGGCGACGCTGCGTTTCGAGGGCTGCCGGATTCCGGCGGCGCGGCTATTGGGCGCGCCGGGCGAAGGCTTCAAGATCGCGATGCGCACGCTCGATATCTTCCGTGCGTCGGTTGCTGCCGCCGCGCTGGGATTCGCCCGCCGCGCGCTCGACGAGGCGACGGCGCACGCCAAAAGCAGGCGGATGTTCGGCGGCGTTCTGGGCGACCAGCAATTGACGCAGGCTGCGCTCGGCGACATGGCCGCTGATGTCGATGCCAGCGCGCTTCTCACCTATCGGGCGGCCTGGCGGCGTGACGTGCAGAAGGCGTCCACGACGCGCGAAGCGGCGATGGCCAAGATGGTCGCGACCGAAACCGCGCAGACGGTGATCGACCGCGCCGTGCAGATGTTCGGTGGGCGGGGCGTGCGCTCGGGTGAGATCGTCGAGCAGCTCTATCGCGAGATCCGTGCCTTGCGCATCTATGAAGGCGCGACCGAGGTTCAGAAGCTGATCATCGGCCGCGACGTCCTGAAAGGGGCCTGATCGAGGACCGCGCTGGGGTCAATGACGACGAGGCGCCGAAGGCGCCCGGGATAGGAGGGCGAGATGGCAGGCAAAGCGCGTGAGAACCATCGGGAAGACGTGGCCGGACGCGCCAATGTCGAGGACACGCCCGAGCTGCTCGCCTATTATAACGAACTGGAGCGGCTGGAGGCCGGCGCGCTCTGGACGGTCGCCAACAAGATCGAGCCCTGGCAGCCCAAATCATCCTCCGTCCCAGTGCTGTGGCGCTACGAGGACCTCCGCGCCCATGTGTTGCGCTCGGTCGAACTGGTGTCGCCGGAGAAGGCCGGACGCCGGGTCATCTACCTGAACAATCCCGGCCGACGCGAGCATGCCGCCGCAGTCGGCTGGCTGTATTCGGGCCTGCAGGTCATGCACCCGGGCGAAGTCGCTTCAGCGCACGCCCATTCGGCATCGGCGCTGCGCTTCATCATGGAGGGCGAGGGCGCCTACACCATCGTCGACGGCCACAAGATGACGCTCGGCGCCAACGACTTCGTGCTGACGCCGAACGGCACCTGGCACGAGCATGGCGTCTCCAGCGACGGCACGCCCTGCATTTGGCAGGATGGCCTCGACATCCCCCTGGTCAACGCGCTCGAAGCCAACTTCTATGTCGTTCACCCCGACTTACAGCAGCGCGTCGGCTATCCCGTGAACGACATGACGCACTCCTGGGGCAATCCCGGCCTGCGTCCTGCGGGTGCCGAATGGTCCAGGGGCTATTCACCGCTCCTGAAATATGAGTGGGGGCCGACCTACGAGGCCCTGCAGCGCTATGCCAAGGCCACCGAAGGCTCGCCCTACGACGGTCTGCTGATGAACTACGTGAATCCGGTGACCGGCGGCCCGGTCATGCAGACGATCGGGGCGTCGATGCAGATGCTGCGGCCGGGCGAGAGCACGCAAGCGCATCGCCACACCGGCAGCTTCATCTATCAGGTCGCCAAGGGCCGCGGCCACTCGATCATCGACGGCAAGCGGTTCGACTGGAAGGAGAGGGACATCTTCTGCGTGCCGTCCTGGGCCTGGCATGAGCACGCCAATGCTTCCGCCAGCGAGGATGCCTGCCTGTTCACGTTCAACGATCTGCCGGTCATGCACTCGCTCGGGCTCTATCGCGAGGAAGCCTTCGGCGACAATGGCGGTCGCCAGCCCCTCGTGTCCTAGGAGAGAAACCTGTGCGTCTCGTGACCTATCGGAGCAGCGTTGAAGCTGCCGCCCGTCTCGGCGCGGTTGTCGACGATCTGGTCGTCGATGTCGAGAAGGCCGGCCAGCACGCCGGAGCGCTTCTTCCTTCGTCGATGCTGGATTTCATCGATCTCGGCCCGCAGGCGCTGGCGGCGCTCAAGGCGATATTGAACGAGGGCAAAGCTCGCTGGCCGGTCGGCGCCGCGTTGCCGCTTGCCAATGTCCGCCTGCTGGCGCCGATCCCGCGGCCGCGCAAGAACATCTTCGGCATTGGCCTGAACTATGTCGAGCACGTCGCGGAATCCTCGCGGGCTCTCGACACCGCAAAGGATCTGCCCAAGCAGCCGATCATCTTCTCGAAGCCTCCGACTAGCGTCATCGGACCGGATGAGGCGATCCAGCACAACAAGAAGATCACGCAGCAGCTTGACTGGGAGGTCGAGCTTGCCGTCGTGATGGGGCGGACCGCACGGCGGGTGGCGGAGGCGGACGCGCTCAACTACGTGTTCGGCTATAGCGTGATGATCGACGTCAGCGCGCGCGACAATCGCTGCGCCGGCCAATGGATCTACTCCAAGGGCCAGGACACCTACGCGCCGTTCGGTCCATGCATCGTCACCGCGGACGAAATCGCCGACCCGCACGCGCTCGATCTCTGGCTGACCGTCAATGGCGTCGAAAAGCAGCGGTCGAATACGCGACACATGCTGTTCAAGGTCCCGCTTCTGATCGCGGATATTTCGGCCGCGATCACGCTCGAGCCAGGCGACATCATCGCGACCGGAACGCCCGAGGGCGTCGGCGCCGGGCGCAGCCCGAAGGAATGGCTGTGGCCGGGCGATGTGGTGGAAGCGGAGGTCACCGGCATCGGCCGGCTCCGCCATCCCGTGGTGGCGATCTGAGGGGCCGGCATGATCTTCGATATGGAGACGCTGGAAGCGCAGAACCGCTACAAGATCCTGACGGCCACGGTGACGCCGCGGCCGATCGCCTGGGTCACCACACTCTCTGTAAGCGGTGTGATCAATGCCGCGCCTTTCAGCTTCTTCAATGTGATGGGGCATGAGCCG
Source organism: Bradyrhizobium macuxiense (assembly GCF_001542415.1). Lineage (GTDB taxonomy): Bacteria > Pseudomonadota > Alphaproteobacteria > Rhizobiales > Xanthobacteraceae > Bradyrhizobium > Bradyrhizobium macuxiense. Next base: position 4,870 of record NZ_LNCU01000125.1, on the reverse strand, counting down.
CCGACGGTGGCGATCGGGCTTCTGGCGGGCGCGCAGCGCTTCAAGGACACTGCGGCGAATATTCTCGAGACCGGGGAATTCGTCGTGAATCTCGTGGCCGAGCGCAACGCCGAGGCCATGAACATCACCTGCATCGATGCGCCGCCCGAGATCGACGAGCTCGAGCTGGCGGGACTGACGCCGGCAGCCTCGCAGGCGGTGCGCCCGCCGCGCATCGCCGAATCGCCGGTGTCGTTCGAATGCCGGGTTCTCGCTTCGCTCGTAACTGGCCCGCGGCAGACCGTGGTGATCGGACGTGTGGTCCGGGCCCATGTCGACGATGCGGTGATTATGGACAGGGAGCGCTGCCACATCGATACCCAGGCGCTACGCCTGATCGCCCGCATGCACGGCAGCGGCTGGTACGCGCGCTCTGCTGAGCTGTTCCAGATCGATCGACCGACCTGGGCAGCCTGGCAGGAAAAGAACAGCGAAACGACGCCTGCGTAACGACTTGAAGCGGAGGACATCTTGAAGATTGCAGTGTTGGGTGGGGGGAATGGTTCGTTCGCGGCTGCGGGGGATCTAGCGCTGGCAGGGCACGAAGTTTGGCTTTGGCGGCGCAATCCAGGCGATGTCGAGGCGCATCGGGCTCAGGGCGGCACGATCACCGTCATCGACCGCGCGGGCCGCCGCGATGCCAGGCTCGCGGCTATCACCCCGTCGATGGCGGAAGCCGTCGAAGCCGCCGACTTGATCCTGTGTCCGGCGCCGGCGTTCGCGCAGCCGGCGATTGCCAAGCTGGCAGCGCCGCATCTGCGCAGCGGCCAGGTCGTGTTCCTGCCGCCGGGCACGTTCGGCTCCTACATCTTCGCCCGCGCCGCGCGTGATGCCGGCAATCACGCGGAGATCGCGACCGCCGAGACAGGGACGTTGCCGTGGCTTGCGCGCAAGCAGGGCCCTTATGCCGTCCGCATCTCGGGCCGGGGCGCACGGTTGCCGACCGGCGTGTTTCCGTCGCGTCTCGCCCGTCACGCGCTGGATGTGATCGGACGCGCGTTTCCGAATGCCATCGAGCCGTGCGGCGATGCGCTCTCGGGAGCGCTGATGAATGCCGGCCCCATTATCCACCCGCCGCTGATCACGATGAATGCCGGTCCGATCGAACACTTCGACAAGTGGGACATCCACAAGGAAGGAACCCAGCCGGCGATCCGCCGCGTCACCGATGCGCTCGACGCCGAACGCATCGCGATCCGCGAGGCGCTCGGTTATCGAGGTCCGCATTTCCCGCTGGCGGATCACTATTCACGCGATGGCGAGCCCTGGATGTATGCGCGCGACGCGCATGAGCAGCTCACGGATTCCGGTGACTGGTCCGAACGCCTCGTTCTGACCGAGCACCGCTATATGCTGGAGGACCTGCGCCTGGGTCTGTCGTTCCTGGCTTCCGTGGGCGATCTTGCCGGTGTCCAGACGCCGCTGGTGAAGGCGTTCCTCGCGATCGGCTCGGCCGTCACGGGCGAAAATCTTGCGGCGACCGGCCGGACCTTGTCATCGCTCGGTCTTGGAAACCTCGACAGGGCTGCATTGCAAAATCTTCTCGCGGAGGGTTTTCGATGAAGCCGGTCATCGGATGCCTCGGCGCCGGACGAATGGGGCGAGGCATTGCCGTCGTATTCGCGTTCGCCGGATACCGGGTTGTTGTCATCGACTTCAAGGAGCGGGAAGCTTCGGCGTTTGAGGCGCTGGCGGCCGATGCAAGGGCGGAAATCCGTTCAACGCTCGATATCCTCTCGCGCATCGATCTCCTGCCCGCGGGGCTCGTGTCCACCATCGCCGAAAGGATCACGATCGTGCCCCGGCAGGAGGCGGCAGCGTCGCTTCCGCGTTGCGACGTCATCTTCGAGGGGATGCCGGAGATCCTCGAGCTGAAGCAGGCGGCGTTGGCCGAGGCCTCGCGGCTTGCCGGCGAAGGTCCGATCATTGCCTCGACCACGTCGACCATCCTGGTCGACGATCTCGCCGGTTCGATCGAGCACCCCAGTCTCTTCCTCAATGCGCACTGGCTCAATCCAGCCTTTCTGGTGCCGCTGATCGAGATATCGCCGGGCAAGCTTACGGCGCCGGAGACCACGGCGCGGATGAAGGCGCTGCTCGAAGGGATCGGCAAGGTCCCGGTCGTCTGCGCCGCGCGACCGGGCTTCATCGTGCCGCGAATCCAGACGCTGGCGATGAACGAAGCGGCTCGCATGGTCGAAGAGGGTGTTGCGTCCGCCGAGGATATCGACAAGGCCGTCATTCATGGCTTCGGCTTCCGCTTCGCGGTGCTGGGCCTGCTCGAGTTCATCGACTGGGGTGGTGGCGACATCCTGCATCATGCCAGCCGCTATCTGGTCGAGGCGCTGGGTGACGGCCGTTACGCCGCGCCGCCGATCATCGCGTCGAACATGCGCGAAGGACGCATCGGCATGAAGACCGGGCAGGGCTTCATGAACTATGACGGCGTCGACCAGGCCGCCTATCGCGAGCAGCGCCTCGCGGCGTTTGTGTCGGCGCTACGGGCGATGGGGCTTGCCCGCGATCCTGTCGCGTAACGCGCAGTCGTCAGTCGTAAGTCTCCGGGGTCGATCCAGCGAAACGCCATGCCAAGCGATCGGCGTCACGGTGCTCCATCGGAAATAGGATGGGACCTATTCCTGTCGCGGCTTTACCCCACTTCCAAGAATGGCGGGCATGGGGACCTGGAAGCGGTCCTCCTTTCGGAATAGCTGATCCATTCCTTCAGCGACGGCGACGTTGATTGCCGAGAGAGCTGTGCTGTCTTGCGCAAGAAGCAGGGCCCTCATCCTTACTCCTCCCTGCAACGGCAGATTGACCAATCCGGCCGCAGTTTCCAGCAGCAACATCTGAGCGACAGTAACCGCAGCGACATCGGAGAACTCCGCTTGCGCAAGCGCGGCCTTCATATCCTTCGGATCGCCGAACTGAAAGAAATCGGGTCCGTGCGGCAGGGGAACGTCAAGACGCCCGTGAGCTTTCACCGCCCCCAAAAGAAGGCCGAAGCCATTGGCTGGCGAGGGGCGTTCCCAAACGCTGATCGCCACGCGGCCGCCGGGACGAAGAACACGACGCATTTCCGCCAAAGCGCGGTCCGGCTCGGGGACATGGAGTATACCGTAGCCGCAAACGACGGCATCGAACGCATTATCGGGATATGGCAGATCTTGCGCGTCCCCTTGGCGACAATCGACCGACGGAGCGTTCCGGCGGGCGGCGGCGACCATGACCTCCGAGAAGTCGACAGCGCATACCTTGGCCCCGCGCTCCGTAGCAGCCAGGGCAAGCACACCGTGTCCCGTGCAGACATCGAGCACGTCACATGCGCCAATGACCCCAGCAGCATCGAGCGTGACATCAACCGACTGCGCGGTCAGCGGACCAAAGACAGCTTCGTAACCCTCGGACACTGCGTTCCATCCGCTTCGCTCAAAGTCTCGAAAGGCGTCCGGCTGGTTCGACACCTGAATTGGCATATCCCGCCCCCTATGAGGGTTGTCGCGTTCAGAAAGAGCAACGGCAGTTGAAAATATTACCCGCGAGACGTAGCGAACAGAAGCTGGGAGGTGTCGGCTGCCTTCACAAGGAGCAAATGACCGCTTATGGCCCGTCGCGACATACTGCGCTGCCGCACGAACCAGGTCGCTGTGAGCCAAGCGGACGTAGTCACCAGTCACACAACGCTGCGGGGCTTATAGGTACACGGCCTAGTACCCGCTTTTCTTGGAACGTGAGTCGTGATTCAAGGTCGGGATGATACCCGAAGCAAGAGAAGTCCGCCTTTCGAGGAAAGATCGCAAGGTGCTTGAGGCGTGTTGTCGCTCACCGATGACATTGCAGCGCGATTTGAAGCGGGCGCGGATAGTCCTGTTAGCGGCGGACGGGCGCAGCACCCGGTCGATCGCCAAGGAAGTTGGGGTCCAGCCGCGGATTGTCAGCGTTTGGCGGCATCGCTATGCCGACCAAGGCCTTGAAGGGCTGCAAGACAAGCCGCGGCCCGGCAAGCAGCCGATCTATACGAAGACGACCGACAAGCGGATTCTGAAGCTGCTGGATAAGCCGCCCCCGCAAGGGTTTGCGCGCTGGACCGGCCCTCTGCTGGCCGAGGCGCTAGGCGATGTTGACGTCCAATATGTCTGGCGGTTCCTGCGCAGCCACAAGATTGACCTCGCGGCTCGCAAGTCCTGGTGTGAGAGCAACGACCCGAACTTTACGGCCAAAGCCGCCGATGTCGTTGGCCTTTACGTCGCCCCGCCGGCGAAGGCTATTGTGCTCTGCGTGGACGAGAAGCCCTCGATCCAGGCTTTGGAGCGAGCGCAGGGCTATCTGAAGTTGCCCAATGGCCGCGCCTTGACCGGCCAGAGCCACGATTACAAGCGGCATGGCACCACGACATTGTTTGCAGCGCTCGAAGTCGCCACCGGAAAGATCATCGCTACGCATTCAAAACGCCGTCGCCGTGTCGAGTTTCTCGATTTCATGAACAGCCTCACCGCGGCCTTTCCGGGCCGAAAGCTTCACGTCATCCTCGACAACCTCAACACCCACAAGAAGAATGAGAGCTGGCTCAAGGCCCATCCCAATGTGCAATTCCATTTCACACCGACGAGTGCGTCCTGGCTCAACCAGATCGAGGTATGGTTCTCAATCCTGCAGGGGCAGTCGCTCAGCGGCACCTCCTTCACAAGCCTCAAGCAGCTTCAGGAACACATCGATGCCTACGTCAACGCCTACAACGACAAAGCCGAGCCCTTCGTCTGGACCAAGAAAAAGATCCGTCAACGCCGTTTCAAGGGCCGCCGTATCAATCAACTCTGATTCCGGGTACTAG
>NZ_LNCU01000124.1 GCF_001542415.1 Bradyrhizobium macuxiense | reverse complement strand
CGAGACTGAGCAAGAACTCGGCATTTTGGGAAGTTGATGTACGATTCTGTTCATGACGAATCGGACATTCAAGAGCGGCGAGAGCCGCGACCAGGCCAGCCTGCTTCCTGCTCGGATTGAGGATTATGTCGGGGCGGACAACCCGGTCCGGGCGATCGAGAGCTTCGTTCGTGTGCTCGACCTTGCCAAGCTCGGCTTTCGCCATGCGGATCGCAAGGCCGAAGGGGTCGGTCAACCGCCGTACGATCCAGCCGATCTGCTGAAGCTCTACCTTTACGGCTACATCAACCAGATCAGGTCGTCGCGCCGGTTGGAGCGGGAGGCCTGCCGCAATCTGGAACTGATCTGGCTGCTGAAGAATCTGAAGCCGGGTTATCGGACGATCGGCAACTTCCGCAAGGAGAACTGGGTGGCTCTGAAGGCGGCCAACCGCAGCTTCGTGCTGCTGATGCGCGAACTCGGTCTTGTCGGCGGCAGCGTTGTTGCGATTGACGGCTCGTTCTTCCATGGCGACGCCAGCAAGGCCAGCATCTTTACGCGCAAGAGGCTTGCCGATCAGATCGGAAAGCTCGATCAGGAGATCGAGGCCTACGGCAAGTCCCTTGAGGACAATGACGCCGCGGAAGCCAGGAAGCCAGGCCAGGATGGCTCCGATGGTGGCGGCGCAGGTGGTGGTGACCTTGGCGCGAAGGTCGCGGCACTGATGGCGAAGCGCTCGCGCGCACAAGCCGATCTTGCTCGGTTGGAAGAGAATGGCGAGACGCAGTTGTCCCTGACCGATCCGGATGCCCGACTTCTGGTCAAGAGCGGCCAGGGGGTCGCAGGCTACAACGTGCAGACCGCCGTCGACGACAAGCACAAGCTCATTGTCGCCAGCGAGGTGGTGAACGACAGCAGCGATGTCGGCCAGCTACATGCGATGGCCATCGCGGCAAAGGAAGCCCTCGAGGTCAAGACCCTGCAGGTGCTGGCAGACGAGGGCTATTACAGCAGCCGCGAACTGAAGGCCTGTGAGGACGATGGCATCACGGCCTATGTGCCGGTGCCGGAGGGCAGCGCCCGGCTCGAGAAGCAAGGCCGCTTCGCCCTCAAGGACTTCAACTATGATGGCGTATCCGACACCTATCATTGTCCCGGCGGCCATCAGCTACATCCGATGAAGAGCAGGCAGAAGAACACCAGTGGCCGCGTCGAGATCCGCTACGCGGCGCGCGGAGCGATCTGCAGGACCTGCCCGCTCAAGATCCGTTGCCTTGGCTCGAACGCGGCCTACCGGACGATCGGTCGCTGGGAGCATGAAGACGTTCTCGAACGTCATCGCGCGCGGATGCAGGGCGCGGGCGAGGTGATGCGCCGTCGCTTTGGCATCGTCGAGCATCCGTTTGGCACGCTCAAATGCCGTGCCGGCTATCGTCATTTCCTGGTCCGCGGCTTCGACAAGGTCCGCGGCGAGTGGAGCCTGATGGCGCTCTGCTACAACTTCACCCGCGTGCTCAACATCCTGGGCTTCGACGCGTTTCTGGCCGCGCTCGCCAAGGCGGTTGCTACTTGCCGATGTACCCTCGCAGCCCTTTTGACGCCCATCCAGGTTGCTCTCGCGGCTCTCTGGACAAACATAGGGCTTCCGCTCGCAATCGGCCGGCCCACGCCGGCCTAACTCCGCTCACCAGTAGTTCTTGCTCAGTCTCGTCGGGCAACTCACCGGCATTTTCCATTATTCCGAAATTGCGCGAGCGCTCGCGACCACGCAACAGTCAGCTCGCTCTTCGCCGGACAGGTTGCCGCAGGGCCGCCACCAGATGATCGGCGAGCAGTGAGGCGGCACGCGACAGGTTTGGCGCGCGGTGCAGGCGGATTTCGGCCCGCGGCAGCAGCGGCAGGCCGTCGCGCGCGGTCAAGCGTCGCAGCGTCGGCGGAAACGTCCCCGATTTGACCACGGTCACGGCAAGGCCTTGCGCCGCGATCGCCTCGACTGCCGACAGGCTGTGGCTGACGAAGGCCAGCCGCCATGGCCGGTGCGCATCGTCCAGCGCCTGCATCGCCCAGCTCCGGAACAGGCAGCCCTGCGGGTAGAGCGCAACCGGAAGCGGATCGAGTTGCTCGACGCGATGCTCCGCGCTGGCGGCCCAGACCGCCTGCTCCATCCGCAGCGGCTCGCCCTCGCCGCGCCCTTCCGGGTGCATCGCGATCACGAGGTCATAGGCTTCGCCGAGCCGATCGGTCATCGACGATGTCAGCCCGGTCTCCATCTCGACATGGATCAGCGGATAGTTGGCGACAAAGCCAGCGAGCAGCGGCGGCACGATCAGCGTCCCGTAATCGTCCATCACGCCGAGGCGCACCCGTCCGTCCATGCCGTGCTCACGCACCCGGCCGACCGCCTCCTCGTTCAGGCTGAGAATGCGCCTTGCGTAGCCGAGCAGTCCTTCGCCAGCCGCACTCAGATCGACATTGGCCTTGGTGCGGTGAAACAGCTCGGCCTGCAGCCGCTCCTCGAGCCGCTTCACCTGCATGCTGACGGCCGATTGCGTCCGATTCAGCGCCGAGGCGGCGCGGGTGAAGGACCGGTGATCCGCCACCGCAACGAAGGCCTGCAGGAGATCCGGATCCAGGACGGGAGCGCTCATCAGCAATCGCGATTTCATCTATCAAACATATTCCATTCCTTGATTATCGCCGCTTCCCTAGATTGCGCAAGCGAAACAAGAGGATCGAGCGATGGGCGAGACTTGATGGGCGAGACTTGGGGGGTATTGGCGGCCGTGTTGTCGAGCGCTCTCGGCGGAACTTCGATCGGGGCGACGCGCTTTCTGGTCGGCGCGATCGATCCGCTGGCGATCGGCTCGTTCCGGTTCGGCATCGGCGTCCTGCTGTTGCTGCCGCTGGCCCTGCTACAACTCGGGGCGTGGCCTCCCCGGCGCGATTGGCCTGGCGTTGCCGGCCTCGGCCTGTTGTTCTTCGCGGCGTTTCCGATCCTGTTCAACGCATCGCTGATTTTCACCACGGCGGCGCGCGGCGCGCTGGCGCTCTCGACGCTCCCTTTGCTGACCATGGTGGTTGGCGCCGCACTCGGCAGCGAACCTTTGACAGCGCGCAAGACCACCGGCGTCCTGATCACCATCCTGGGCGTTGCAATGGCCCTCCTGACCGGACTCGCCAGCGCACCGCCCGGCGCCTGGCGCGGCGACCTGCTGATGGCTGCGGCCGCGCTTTGCATGGCACTCTACAGCATCTGGTCAAAGCCTTTCATCCGCCGCTCCGGCCCGATTCCGTTCACCACCCTGGCGATGGCGGCCGGCGGCGCCTTCCTCATTGCGGCCTCGCTGGTTCGCGGCAGCTTCGCGCCGGTTGCGGATTTCGGTGCACCGCAATGGTTCGGCACGATCTATCTCGGCGCCTTCGGCGCCGCGCTCACCTTCTACCTCTGGGCCTTCGCGCTGGAGCGCACCACGCCGACCCGGGTTGCAATCTCCGTCACCGTCAACCCGATCGCGGCATCGCTGGTCGGCGCGGCAATTCTCGGCGAGCCGCTGCGCTGGAACGTCGCGGCCGGCATCGTCACCGTCTTCGCCGGCATCTGGATCGCCACCACCCAGCCGCGCGCGGCACAGGCGGACGCCGCCGCCGTCGCGCCGGACGCGCGTTGACCGGCAAGCCCAGAACCGCCGCCCCGCGCCGGCAAAGACGTTAGCAAATTCGTGCTAGCCTGAGGGTCCGGTCCCGAGCGAAGCAAGGCGCCACGCATTTGAACATCTCCCTTTACAGTATCTCCGTCTGGGTGCTGCCGCTCGTCATCGCCATCACGTTCCACGAGGCCGCGCACGGCTTCGTGGCGCACCGGCTCGGCGACAACACCGCTTGGCAACTCGGCCGCGTCACCTTCAACCCGCTCAAGCACATCGACCCCTTCGGCACGCTGCTGCTGCCGGCCGTGCTGCTCATGGCGCATTCGCCATTCCTGTTCGGCTATGCGAAGCCGGTGCCGGTAAACTTCCGCAACCTCAAGCATCCGAAACTCGACATGGTGTGGGTCGCGCTGGCCGGCCCCGTGACCAACATCATCCTGGCGACCGCGGCCGCGCTGGCATTCCACGCGCTGCCATTGGTTCCGGCAAATGCCGCGCAATGGACCGCGGACAATCTGAAAAATGCCTTCCTGATCAATATTGTGCTCGCGATCTTCAACATGATGCCGATCCCGCCGCTGGACGGCGGCCGGGTCGCGGTCGGGCTGCTGCCGCGCCCGCTGGCCATCCCGCTGGCCCGGCTGGAGCCCTATGGCATGCTGATCCTGATCGGGCTCCTGATCCTGCTGCCCATGCTCGGCGCCCGCCTCGGCCTAAATCTTGATGTTATTTCCATGATACTGCGGGCACTGACCGGCTATGTCATCCAGGCCCTTCTCCTTGTAACAGGGAACACATAATTTGATTTCAGGCAGGAACGCGTCGAGGCCATGGTGATCAAAGCTGCCGATATGCTGATTGCGCGACGCGCCGATACGCGGGCCCGCGCCGATTTTGCGACCTGGAAGATGATGGCCAAGCTGAACGGCGCGTCGGCCTTGCCCATGGAGGCGCAGAATTTCCTGACCGCCTACAAAAAACTGCTGGAGCAGATGGACGACGCCCAGGCGAGCGAAGCCACCATCCAGCTGATGTACCGCACCTATTATTCCGAGATGGGCGGCGCCGGCGCAGCCCCCGAGGTTCCGGCCCGCTCACGCGAACCGGTCGCCGACAGCGGCAACGTCACCGCGTTCCGCCGCCTGCCGGCAAAGCCGAAGCCGGGCGCATCCGGCCCGAACGCCCAGCGTCCATTGCCGGTCGCGCTGATCTTCGGCTGTCTCGTCGTGGTGTACGTCGCGATCCGCTATTACTGGCGCTAGTACCCGCTTTTCTTGGAACGTGAGTCGTGATTCAAGGTCGGGATGATACCCGAAGCAAGAGAAGTCCGCCTTTCGAGGAAAGATCGCAAGGTGCTTGAGGCGTGTTGTCGCTCACCGATGACATTGCAGCGCGATTTGAAGCGGGCGCGGATAGTCCTGTTAGCGGCGGACGGGCGCAGCACCCGGTCGATCGCCAAGGAAGTTGGGGTCCAGCCGCGGATTGTCAGCGTTTGGCGGCATCGCTATGCCGACCAAGGCCTTGAAGGGCTGCAAGACAAGCCGCGGCCCGGCAAGCAGCCGATCTATACGAAGACGACCGACAAGCGGATTCTGAAGCTGCTGGATAAGCCGCCCCCGCAAGGGTTTGCGCGCTGGACCGGCCCTCTGCTGGCCGAGGCGCTAGGCGATGTTGACGTCCAATATGTCTGGCGGTTCCTGCGCAGCCACAAGATTGACCTCGCGGCTCGCAAGTCCTGGTGTGAGAGCAACGACCCGAACTTTACGGCCAAAGCCGCCGATGTCGTTGGCCTTTACGTCGCCCCGCCGGCGAAGGCTATTGTGCTCTGCGTGGACGAGAAGCCCTCGATCCAGGCTTTGGAGCGAGCGCAGGGCTATCTGAAGTTGCCCAATGGCCGCGCCTTGACCGGCCAGAGCCACGATTACAAGCGGCATGGCACCACGACATTGTTTGCAGCGCTCGAAGTCGCCACCGGAAAGATCATCGCTACGCATTCAAAACGCCGTCGCCGTGTCGAGTTTCTCGATTTCATGAACAGCCTCACCGCGGCCTTTCCGGGCCGAAAGCTTCACGTCATCCTCGACAACCTCAACACCCACAAGAAGAATGAGAGCTGGCTCAAGGCCCATCCCAATGTGCAATTCCATTTCACACCGACGAGTGCGTCCTGGCTCAACCAGATCGAGGTATGGTTCTCAATCCTGCAGGGGCAGTCGCTCAGCGGCACCTCCTTCACAAGCCTCAAGCAGCTTCAGGAACACATCGATGCCTACGTCAACGCCTACAACGACAAAGCCGAGCCCTTCGTCTGGACCAAGAAAAAGATCCGTCAACGCCGTTTCAAGGGCCGCCGTATCAATCAACTCTGATTCCGGGTACTAG
>NZ_LNCU01000123.1:39186-43315 GCF_001542415.1 Bradyrhizobium macuxiense | reverse complement strand
TGTTGTGAAGGGGACTCGTCGTTCCTGCATCGCTCAGGAATGAACTTCGGTGGTTATGGGTCCCTGCTTTCGCAGGGACGACACTGAGTGTGTTGCGCCGCCGGTGAGACAAACATCTGCATTCTCGCGACACGAATTGTCCGAGTCTTGCATTTCGTTCCGCCCTCTCCTCAAGCAGAGGGCGCAGGGAAAGCCGGGTGCCGATCGCACCCATGGGTCCCGTGCAAAATAGTAAGCACGGGAGGTAGGACCACAGGTGTAACCGGAAACACTCCGGCTTTCCCTGCGCGATGGTTTACGGCTTATACGGGCTCTCCCCGGTGAGACTGGGCTCTTTTGTCACCGCCGTTGCAAGACGCAATGGCGTCTTGCAACAGGACACCTGCCACTAGGGCGTCAGGCCTGCACGACTTCGCCGTCCGCCTCATACGTGCTCGTCAGTCACGCAATCGGCGTCCACCGCATCTCACCGCAACACCCGTGACGATCGCGATGCGCCCCTCAATCGGGTGAGACGGAGGGATTCATACACTGAGTTTCAATTCTGGAAAACAGAAATATTTTTCACCCAGGGACTTGCGCCGTCGGGCAACTCAGTGCCATGGGCGCTCCTCCATCCCCTCGTCATTCGGGGGCGACGGGTCATCGCGCATCATGGGTGTCGCGGAGTTCGTGCTCCTGGCGCGCCCGAAACGACTTGGGTTATCGGCGAGTCGCGCCTTCGCGCGGGTGATTTGCACCGGTCTCTGCCCATTCCGTGCCAAAACCCGGCCCATCGCTGTTCGGGGCACCCGTTGCAGCATCGGCTAAAGTATAAATTATCCAACATTTCCAGCGGTTTGCGGAAATTCTGGGCCGCGGCCCCACACTCCCTTGCAAAATCCGCTACGTCCCTTCAAGAGAGGCCTCCCGGAGAGATGGCCGAGTGGCTTAAGGCGCACGCTTGGAAAGCGTGTGTGCGGGAAACCGTACCGTGGGTTCGAATCCCACTCTCTCCGCCACTTCGCTCCGAAATTTCGTACCTCGAAGCGGAGACTGGCCCGAAAACTTGGCCGTTTTCCCACATTTTTTCGCCCTGGAGAAAGTCGGCCGTACTGAAAACGAACCGTGAGTGGGGCCGGAGAACACGTTTTTCTCCGAATCCTAGAACGCTGGAAATTGGTACGGTACGGCATTTCGCGAAAAACAAGGCCCTCATAGGGGGCCGGTTTTGAATCTCTCTCGCTCAAGCAAAATGGCTTGAACCGATCGGACGCATGACAAACGAGCATTTGCACGTTCGAGACCTACGGCCTCAGCCATCCAGTTTGCACTATCAGTAGAATCCTCTGGAACCCTTGAGCCTAAATCGACTTTCAAAAAGCTACGTTCGAGCGCTGATGCGCCACCATTCACCCTCTATAGAAATACCATTAGTCGCGGTTGGCGCCAAAGCGGAAAGTCGACGAGCGACCGACCTCGACAGTGGGCAGCTTCATGCTTTTAATCTTACTCCGTCCAAGTGCGGTCTCCGCACCGCTCGCATTCAAACGTATGAATGACAACTCCACTTTCAGATTCCATGATCGTTCTGACGAGGGTGAGCTTCTCTCCGCAAAAGCGGCAGTCATGATGTGATCGGTCCGTGACTGTAGCGATCTTCTCAGCTCGAAATAGATCCACGGCAGCCGCGCCATCGGTTTTGGAAGTGGTAACTGCTCTTGCATTCGCGATACTGGCATGCGTTGTAGTTGCAATTGTCTGGCGGGGCTCTATCAGCGCCGGCCGCCCATGTTAGCCATCGAAGGAAAGCCCGCCATTCGCGACGGGTTCGAGGCCAGGGAGATACGCCTGAAGCTTACGGCGATTCACGCCCGCGCGGTGTGGCGCAATCCACACTGTGGACAACAATGCAGTATCCTCGGAACGCGCGCGTACAGACATCGCGTGATACGTCGGCCGCGATGTTTGATGCAGTCGCGGCTGCAGGACAAGATCCATCGGTGCGGGTCATCGTCATCACCGGGGGCATACCGGGCATCTTCATCCGTCACTACGACGCCAGGGAACTCTCCGACACCGCGGATGCGATTGGGCGCGGAGCACCGCGCCCGCCGTCGTCGCGAGTCAGGCGCCGGCCACGAGTTCGCTGTCGCGAATGATTCCCCCGGACGGTTCACCAAAAGCACGGAGGTCGGACGCGCGACTACCGATCGTAGAGCGGTTGATGTGTTCTTCATTCGGTGTTGAGTTCCAAGCGTCATGAGACACCAGACGTTTGCCGGTAGCGCGGACCCTTCACTGAATGATGTGGTCATTGATCGTGAGTCGTGACGGATCATGACTTCGTCTCTTTGTCCCCGAAACGCATTCGCGTGTCGAGTCATAGGCCGCTGGCTCAAGCCTAGCGAGTCGAGTTCCATCTCGATCAGAGAGAGTGATTCGTTTCAGCGATGTTGCTGGTCTCTCGGTAGCGCATAGCTTCATGCACGCTCGGTTCATCTTCGCGCCATCATTTGCGTTCATTGGAAATCGCCGCCCTTCGACACTCAAGACGCTATCGAGATTGCAACTTTGATGCCGAAGATTCCCGTGGCCGCCTTGAGGAACCACTTCATCTTCTCATGCGTGCTCTGCAATCAGAGGCGGGACCCTCTGCTTCGCGAAGCAAGACTGAAGAAGCGCGATGGGGTTTATGCGTCGGTCGATCTCTGCAATAAGCATCGATGACTCGAAGGCAGCAGCCGTCGAGTGGCATGCAAATGAAAATGGGAGACATCCGGTTGCGAGCAGATTTTTCGCGTATCAACGAGTCTAAGGCCGTGTTCGATGACATTTATGCCATGGAAGATCCCAGGGCATATTTCTCTGTGCTGGGAGATCTGGATTACATGATCCCGGACGTGGCCGAGCCGGTTGTACGCCAAATTCTGGCAGCGAAGGCTTCGGCAACCGGCCTCAAGCCGACCGTGCTCGATGTTGGCTGTTCATACGGTATCAACGCAGCGGTGCATCGGTTTCCACTGACCTTCGGGGGCTTGCGTCACCGCTACGCGCGACGCGAGATGAGGGCGATCAGTTCCGAGACGCTGGTGCGTCTCGATCGCAATTTCTATGCGTCTTGGCCGGATGTCGGCCTGGCACGATTTATCGGTCTCGATATATCGGCGCCGGCGATCAGCTATGCAACGGGTGTTGGTCTCCTTGAGCAAGGCATTGTCGCCGATCTTGAAAGTGAGCCGCTATCGGCGGACGGCGCGCGTGTTATCCGCTCCGCTGATGTCATCATGTCGACGGGTTGCATCGGCTACGTCACCGAAAAGACGTTCAGCAAGATTCTCGATGCGACGGAGAAGCGTCCGTGGATCATCTCCTTCGTGCTGCGGATGTTCCCGTTCGATGAGTTGGCTGCGACGTTCGCGAGTCACGGCCTTGTAACGGAGCGTCTGACCGGCGCGACGTTCATCCAGCGTCGCTTTCGCGATGCCGAAGAGTTCGAAGGCAGTTTGGCCGCCTTGGCGGCTCTTGGCGTGGACGCGACCGGTCTTGAATCGGAGGGGCTGTTTCACGCTGATCTGATCTTGTCCCGCCCTGAGGCGGATGCGCATGTTGCCCCTTTGAAGGACATTGTCACTGTCGCCAGCGGCAGGGGGCGGCCGATCGGGCCCCGTTATGTCCACATCGAAGGCAACAAGGGCTTGCAGGTCGCGCTGGAGCCGTGACGGGCTTGTTTTCCGAAGACAGCCGTGGGTGTGAGCCGGAGAACCGGGCACCCGAGTGGACCATGCCCTGACTCCTTGCGCGGTCCCTTTCTGTCAGGTCGGTCGTCTACAGGGAGGCCTTGCTGATGACAGCTTCGCCGGTTTCGAATCCATCCGCGCCCGCGCCGTATATCGAGATCGATGCTGTGTCGAAATCCTACGATGGAGGACGGAATGCGGCCGTTTCCAACGTATCGCTCGACGTGCAGCAAGGTTCACTGGTCGCGCTCGTCGGTGGCTCGGGATCCGGCAAGACCACGCTGTTGAAGACCATCAATCGCCTCGTCGATCCTGACGTTGGAGAAGTCAGGATCGACGGAGTGCCTGTCAGCGAAGCCGAACCGCCGATGCTGCGGCGGAGCATCGGCTATGTCTTTCAGGGGATCGGC
>NZ_LNCU01000123.1:0-39179 GCF_001542415.1 Bradyrhizobium macuxiense | reverse complement strand
GGCTTGTTCCCGCACATGCGGGTTGCCGACAACATTGCCGTGACGCTCAGGCTGCTTGGCTGGAAGGCGAACGAGATCGAAACGCAGGTGGCCGAGATGCTGGATATGGTCGATCTGCCGCAGGACTACGCGAACCGCTTTCCACACATGTTGTCCGGAGGTCAGCGCCAACGGGTTGGCGTCGCACGTGCAATCGCCGCCCGGCCGCGCATCGTTCTGATGGACGAGCCGTTGGGGGCGCTCGATCCGGTCACCCGCGACAGCCTGGGGTCCTCCTACCGCGAGTTGCACGACCGGTTCGGCATCACGACCCTGATGGTCACTCATGACATCCAGGAAGCCGTGCTGATGGCCGATCGGATCGTCGTCATGAAGAACGGCCACGTGCTTGCCGACGACACACCGCATACTCTGATGATGGGTTCTGACGATCCCGACGTTGCCGCCTTGATGGAAGTGCCGAGACGACAGGCGGAGCGTATCGCCGCCCTTGCGGCCAGGAACGGACCTGCCAGTGCCTGATGTTGGCGCAGAGCTGCTGTCCGGTGCCCAATTAGACGCCTTGTTCGACGCCTGGCGTCTGCTTCCGACCTATCTCACGCCACACATCGTGCTTTGCGCAACGGCGCTGGGGCTTGGGCTTCTCGTCAGCCTGCCGCTGGCTGCCCTCGCCGCCGATCGACCGTGGCTGCGCGCGCTGGTACTTGCCATCGCGGGCCTGATCCAGACGATACCGGGGCTTGCGCTGCTCGCCCTTTTCTATCCTCTGCTCCTTGCGCTCTCGACACTGACCGTGCGGCTGTTCGGCTTCGGCATCCCCGCGCTCGGATTCCTGCCGACGCTGATTGCATTGACGCTCTACGCGATGCTTCCGATTCTGCGCAACGGCGTGGTCGGCCTGAACGGCGTTAGTCCTGCCATCGTCGAAGCGGCGGAAGGCGTCGGTATGACGACGCAGCAGATTCTGATGCGCGTCAAGGCGCCGCTCGCCACGCCTGTCATCATGGCGGGGGTGCGGACTGCCGCTGTATGGACGATCGGAGCTGCCACGCTGTCGACGCCCGTCGGCCAAACCAGCCTCGGCAATTACATCTTTACGGGATTGCAGACCGAGAACTGGGTTTCTGTGTTGTTCGGCTGCGTTGCTGCCGCCGGGCTTGCTCTGGTCACCGATCTTTTTCTCAGCCTTGTGGAGACGGGCGCGTCCGAACGCAGCAGGAAGCGCGTGGCGTTCGGTATCGCCGGGCTTGCCCTGGGTACGCTCGCCGGCCTCGCGCCGCTGCTCTCGAACGAAACCGCAACCTATACGATCGGCGCGAAGAGCTTTTCCGAACAGTTCATCCTGGCGGATCTGATGGGTGATCGACTGAAGGCCGAGGGAGCCGGCGTGATGCGCAAGGACGGGCTCGGTTCGGCCATCGCTTTTCGCGCGTTGGCTCACGATGACATCGATGCTTACGTCGATTACTCCGGAACGCTCTGGCGCAATGTCATCGGCCGCACCGATACGCCGCCGCGCGAAAAGATGCAGGCGGAGATTGTTCGCTGGATGAAAGCAGAGCGCGGCGTCACGGTGCTCGGCGCGGTCGGCTTCGAGAACGCCTACGTTCTCGCGATGAGACGAGAACGAGCGCGGGAGCTGAACATCACGTCGATCGCCGATCTCGCCCGCGTTGCTTCTCAACTCACCATCGGCGATGATCTTGAGTTCCTGGGACGACCGGAATGGAGCTCGCTGAAGAGTGCCTATGGCCTGTCGTTCAAAGCGCGACGCTCGTTCAACCCGACGATGATGTATCACGCCCTTGAATCCGGCGAGGTCGACGTCATCTCCGCATTCTCCAGCGACGGACGTATCGCGGCGCAGGATCTTCTCGTGCTGGCCGACCCGAAGCATGCAATACCGTCCTACGACGCGCTGATCCTCATCGCGCCAAAGCGCGCCGCCGATGCGCGGTTGAAGCGAGCACTTGCTCCTCTTGTCGGCTCGGTTTCGGTTGAGGCGATGCGCGCCGCCAACCTCATGGTCGACGGCGACACCGACAAGGCTTCTCCGGGAGAGGCGGCGCGGGCCTTGGCAAAGGCGGTGCATTTGCCGTCGCAACAAGTCCAGAATCAGGATCAGTAGCTCCTTCGTTTGATGACGGCCTGCTCGCCGCTCACTTCTTCGCCGCGCGTGCGCGCGCATCCGCGGCAACGCGCTTGAAGCCTTCGTAGTTCAGGGCCGATGTCACCCGGTACTGTCCGACGATGTAGGCCGGTGTTCCCATCAGGCCCAGCGAGTCCGCCTGGGCGAGGTTGCGCCTGAGCAGCGTGGTGATCTCGCCGGCGTGGGTCTGGAGATCGGCATCGAGCCGATCCATGTCGACGCCCGACTTCGCGATCGCCTCCCGCATTCGCTCCGCGGGAATCTTCGGTCCGGGGATGCCCATCATCGCGAAGTGCGCATCGTCGTAGCGGTCCTGGTACTTCGCCGCCAACGCCCATTGCGCCCCCTTGATCGATGCTTCGGTGAGGATAGGCCAGTCCTTGTAGACCAGCCGGATCTTGCCGTCGGTCTTGACCAGTCGCTGAAGCTCGGGCTCCGACTGCTTGCAGTAGGGGCAGTTGTAGTCGAAGAACACCACGATGGTCAGATCGCCCTTCGGATTTCCGGTCGTCGGTGCCGCGGGATCATGGAGGATGGCTTCGCGCGACACGTCCGCTTCCGTGGGCTCGTCTGCGGCGCGCGCCGGACCAATGAGATAGCGCGCGCCGGCGATTGCGAAGATCTGGGCGAGCGTGCGTCGGGAGATGGTGTGCAGCATGTCTTGCGTTCCTTTCGGGTCGTTGATGGTGTCAGTCGGCGGCCGCGACGGTTGACAATTTCGCGAGCAGGGCGTCCGCATCGACCGCGCCGACGATCTTCTCCGTCGGATCGCCGTCCTCGTGCGGGCCGAACAGAAGGATGGTCGGTGGGCCGACGATCTTGAAATGCTGCATCAGGGCGCGGCTCTCTGTATCGACCGCGGTGACGTCCGCGCGCACCGTGCGGAAAGCCTCGAGCTGCTTGCGGATGTCGAGCCTGCGCAGAACCGTGTCCATGAGGCGGCATTCGACGCACCAGTCGGCCGAGACGTCGACCATCATGGGCTTGCCGTCGGCGCGGGCGGCGGCGAGCTCGCGTTTCAATCCGTCCATGGACCTGATCACTGCGGGGCCGTTCTCCGCGACGGGACGGAGCAAGCCGAAGTTGTCGAGGAGGCGCGTCGCCATGGCGTTGCCGTCGCCCGCCGAGCCGATCAGAAGCGTCGAGCTGACCAGCAGTGCGAGCGAAGCCGGGGCCGCCCAGGCAATACGTTTGAGGCCTTCGGTCTTCAGAAACAGCAGGCCGAAATAGATCGCCAGTCCGATCGTGAGCGCTCCCCACAGCTGCAAGGTCAGCCACTCGCTCAAGACACGCGATACCATCCAGATCGCGAGGCCCAGCATGACGAAGCCGAACAGCTCGCGCATGCGCACGAGCCAGGGACCGGGCTTCGGCAGGAAGCGCGGTCCGAGCGCGCCGAACACCAGGAGCGGCACGCCCATGCCGACGCCGAAGATGAAAAGGGCTGCCATACCCCTAGCGACCTCGCCCGTCCGCGCGACATAGAGCAGGGCTGTGGCGAGCGGAGGTGTCACGCAGGGACCCGCGATCAGCGCGGAGCCGAAACCGAGCGCCAGCGCCGCGGCGATCGGACTGCGACCTTCAGCAGCAACCTGGCCCGAGATCCTGTCGATCAGGCCAGCCGGCAATCGGATTTCGAAGAGCCCGAACATCGACAGCGCGAAGACGACGAGCACCGTGCTCATGATACCGATCGCGACTGGTGTCTGAAGCAGGACCTGAAGATTCTCTCCGGAGCCTGACCACGCTGAGAAGGCGCCGAGCAATGAATACGCGGCCGCCGATGCCCCGACGAACGCGATTGCGAGGCCCAGTCCTCGCATGCCGGACGGGCGCCCCTCCGAACGGGCCAGCAATCCGAAGAAAATCGGCACCATCGGGAACGTGCATGGAGAGAATGACAGCAGGAGACCGAAGCCGAAGAAGGTGGCCAGCATGCCGCCGAGTGTGACCCAGGAGGAGAGGTCTGTTGCCGAGCCGAAGGTGGAGCCGATCGAACCGCCCTGGCCTGGTCCGCCGGAGATGTCCTGCGGGGTGTCTACGAATGACGAGGAGGTGGCGGACGAGTCGGCGCGGTCGCGGACCTTGATCGCCAACGCCCGCAGATCGATCGTCTTGAGGATCGGTGGGTAGCAGATGTGATATTGTTCCGCGCAGCCCTGATAGGTAACGACGATTTCGTTCAGACCTTGCAGATCGGCGGACGCGATCTCGGCCTTCGCCGTGTCGTGGTAGACTTCCTGAAGACCGAAGTCCGGATCGTCTTTGGGTTCTCCCCGAGACGTGCTCATCTTGATCGTCGCGCCCGGAGGCATCGCGTCCTTTGCGGCGATCATCGCTCGATAGAGATAGCTGCCGGCTCCGATCGTCCAGCCGAGCGTCAGTCCGGCCTCGTCGCGGGTGACTTTCAACCGGAAGGCCTCATCGGCGGGAGGCGGCGTTCCGGCCTGGGCCGAAATCGATGACAGAACTAGGAGTAGTGCGATCGAGACACGGAGAATGCCCATTTGTCTGCGGCGGCCTTGCTTTCGGATGCGGATGCCGCGAATTGGAAGGCCTACCTTAAGCCAGCCTTAAGGTTGCCGGTCGAGAGGAGTTCCCGGAGGTAACGATGCGTATTCTCGTCGTCGAAGATGATCCGATCCTGTCTGACGGTCTGCGCACCGGTCTGTCGTTGACGGGTGCCACCGTCGACGCGGTGGAGACCTGCGAAGAAGCGGATGCGGCGATCGCGGCGTCGAGATATTCCGCCGTCGTCCTCGACATCATGCTTCCGGACGGAAGCGGACTCGATCTGCTGCGCAAGCTGCGGAGACGCCGGGATGCCACTCCCGTCCTTCTTCTGACGGCGCGCGACAGCATCGGCGACAAGGTGTCAGGACTGGATTCCGGCGCCGACGACTATCTCGCCAAGCCGTTCGATCTCGACGAACTCGCGGCGCGCCTGCGTGCAATTGTCCGAAGGGAAGGCGGGCGTGCGGCGCCGATGCTGGTTCACGGCTCCATCGTGCTTTCGCCTGCGGACCTAGCCGCGACCGTCGACGGCCGGTCGATCAGGCTCTCGCGGCGGGAGTTTGCGATTCTCACCGCGCTGATGGAGCGTCCCGGGCAGGTCCGCTCGCGCGCCGAACTCGAGGAGCGCCTCTACGGCTGGCAAGAGGACATCGAAAGCAACGCGGTCGAAGTCCATATCCACAATCTCCGCGCCAAGATCGGAAAGGACGCGATCCAGACCATCCGCGGCGTCGGATACCGGATGGGAGCCGCCCTATGAAATCGCTCAGGTTGAGGCTCTTCGCGACGCTGCTCGCTGCGACCGGGATCGTCTGGTTGACGGCGGTGGTCTGGATCTATGTCGGCAGTCGCGGCGAGGTCGAGCAAGTTCTCGACACGCGCCTCCAGGAGGCCGCGCGCATGGTGGCTTCGCTCGCATCGGGTTTCGAAAGTCTGCCGGGGAAGTCGGCGCCTGCCGCCATCGCGCAACTCGGCAGCTACGAACGCCAGCTGTCGTGCCAGATCTGGTCGCTCGACGGTCGCATGGTGGCGAAGTCGAGCGGCGCGCCGGACCAGCAACTCTCGTCCGCTTCGTCAGGCTTCTCCGATCGAACGATCGACGGCGAGACCTGGCGCGTGTTCACGGTCGAGGACGCCGGCCACAATCTGCGCGTCATGGTCGGTGACCGGCTGTCTCTTCGTGAGCGCCTGGTGGCCGATCTCATCAAGGGTCTGATGCTGCCGGCGCTTCTGATCGCTCCGCTGCTCGGCGCAGCGATCTGGGCCAGTGTCGGGCAGGGGCTGCGCCCGCTGCGCCGGATGGCGCAAGATCTGGGCGACCGGGAGCCGGACGATATGCGTCACGTTCAGGCCGACCAGGCGCCGATCGAAGTCAGGCCGTTGGCGAACGCCCTCAACGGGCTGCTCAGCAGGGTGGAGGCAGCGCGTCGCCACGAACGGGAAGTGACGGCCTTCGCCGCGCACGAGCTTCGCACGCCGCTGGCAGGGCTGAAGACGCAGGCCCAGGTGGCGATGGCCGCCGAAGATCCGAAGGTCGTGCGCGGCGCGCTCGAGCAGATTGTCGCTGCGGTCGACAGGAGCACGCGCCTGGTGCGTCAACTCCTGACGATCGCCAAGCTCGATGCCGACGCGGCCGACGCGCCGCGAAGCACGGTGGCGGTCGGTCCGATCCTGGCCGAGATCGTCGCGGACACTCCGAAGCACGACGGGACGGTGATCACGATCGATGCGAGTGTGCGCGAGATGGTCCTCGACACCAATGCCGATTGCCTGCAGCTCGCGCTACGGAACCTGCACGAAAACGCGGTTCAGCACACGCGCGATGGCCGC
This sequence comes from Bradyrhizobium macuxiense, assembly GCF_001542415.1. GTDB lineage: Bacteria > Pseudomonadota > Alphaproteobacteria > Rhizobiales > Xanthobacteraceae > Bradyrhizobium > Bradyrhizobium macuxiense. The sequence continues at coordinate 32,686 of NZ_LNCU01000123.1, read as the reverse complement.
ATCGTCTGGGCCGCGACACCGAACTCGCTCTCGGTCGAGGATGAGGGGCCCGGCATACCGTCCGACGAGCTCGACAAGCTGGGCAACCGCTTCTTCCGGGGTCGGCTCAGGAGCCCGATCGGCAGCGGACTCGGCCTCGCGATCGTCAAGCTCGCGCTGGCGAAGATCGACGCCGAAGTCACCATCTCGAACCGAACGGGGTGCCGCGGGGCGAGGTCCGAGCTGACATTCCCCGTCCGAACGTAGCGGGCTCGCCCGCGATCCCTGATCGTCCTTCTCTCGATCGGACCATCATGCCGCGGACCGCGAGCGGCGAGCGGAGCCCGGCGGCTTTCGGGGAGGGCCCGGACGTGTGCCGGCAACCGACCGCATGTAAGCGTGCGGGCTGGATCCCATCTCCGTCCGAAAGGCGAAGATGAAAGCCGACGCGGAGCCGTAGCCCAGTTGCATCGCCGTTTCGGTCACTCCCGTGCCGCTGCTCAGGAGCTCGATTGCGCGCAGCAGCCGAAGCCTGCGCCGCCACGACCGGAGGCTCGAACCCATTTCCGCTTCGAACTGGCGCGTAAGCGTGCGCGACGACATGCCGAGCATCCTGGCCCAATCGTCCGAACTTCTGGTATCGGCGGGATCGATATAGAGCGCCTCGCAAAGACGCAGCAAGCGTTCACCACGCGGCCACGGTAATCCGGCCGTCAACGCTTGAGCCTTGCCAAGCTGATCGAGAATGAGCGTCGCGACGCGGTCGGGGTAGCCATCGCCATGCTCGCGCCCCTCGATGGCTGCAGCCTCCACGATCAACGCCTTCAGCAAGGGCGAGACAGCCAGCAGTGTCGGGGCCGACGGCAAATTCCGTCCCGCCTCCACGGCAATCCAGAGGCTGCGAAACTCGGCGCCGAGCAGTGAGCCCACCCGATGACGAACGCCGCTCGGCAGCCAGACGGCCTGGTCCGGTGAGATGACGAACGAGCGGCTTTCGGCGGTCACCATGAGCACGCCGTCGATGGCGTAGACGACCTGATGCCAGTCATGCGCGTGCTCCGGGAATTCGTGCCGTGGCGGAATCGACTGGGCCCGCATGGTGATCGGACGCGGGGGTAGCGCGTCCGGCGGTGTGGAAATATGCGACCAGGTCATCGCGTCTCCGATTGGCGGATATTCTATATAAATTGGCAAAACGTCGAAAGACAGCCTGATTTCGGTCTGGTAGCGCTCCAAATTGAGGGGCGGCGGCATCGAAAGCTCGCCGGCCCATCCTCCGTTACCAGGAGCCGAGCATGGCCGAGTTCGACAATCGCGGCCTTCCGATTTCAACGGGCTCGCTGCAAGCAGCGGCCAGCTACCGCACCGGCGTCGACCTCCTTCTTTCGGCCTGGCCGGGAGCGGAGGATGCGCTGCGGCAAGCCATCGATCACGATCCGCAATTCGCGCTTGCGCACGCTGCTCTCGCGCGTCTCCGTGCGATCAATGCGCAGCCCGCGGACGCGCGCGCGAGCATCGCAGCCGCGCTGGAGATCGTCGCTCGAAACGGCTCGCCGCGGGAGATCAGTCATGTGTCGACCCTCTCGCTCGCGGTGACCGGTCAATCGGTCAAGGCGCTGGAGAGCGCGCTCGCCCATCTCGAGCAATGGCCGCGCGACGTCCTGATCCTCTCGCTGCCGTTGGGAGCGTTCGGTTTGTTCGCCTTCTCGGGAATGACCGGTCATGACCAAGCCCGCGTGGATCTCTGCGAACGGGTGGCTGATCGCTACGACACCGACGACTGGTGGTTTCTCACCTATCGCGGATGGTCCCACGCCGAGAACGGATCGGTCGCCAAGGGTCGCGATCTCGCGCAGCGCGGACTCGAACGGCGCCGCGCCAACGCGAATGCTGCGCATGCCGTTGCGCACGCCATGCTCGAGCAGGGCGCGGCGGGAGAGGCGGAGACACTGCTCGAAGGCTGGCTGCCCGAGTACGACCGGGCAGGGATGCTGCACGGCCATCTGGCGTGGCACGCGGCACTCTCTGCGCTGGAGCGCGACGATCCGCAGCATGCGCTTGCGATCTATGCGAAGCATGTGCGGCCGTCGGTCTCGCTCGGCCTTCCGATCAACGTCGTGAGCGACACCGTCTCGCTGCTGTGGCGGCTTCAAGCGAACGGCTACGCAGTGCCATCAGGCATGTGGGAGGAAGTCGAAAGCTACGCCGGATCCCGCTATCCGAATCCCGGTCTCGCGTTCGTCGAAATGCACATGGGTCTGTTGGCGGCGGCGACCGGGCGACACGTCGCCGCGACCGACCGTATCGATGCGAACGCGCGGCGCGTCGCGGACGGCGCGCTGCCGGCGGGCTCTGTCGTCCCGGCGATCGGTCTCGCCGCGCTCGCATTCGCGAACGCCGATCATGCCGAATGCGTGCGGATCCTCGAGCCCGTGGCTGGAGACGTCGCGCGTGTCGGCGGCAGCGGCGCGCAGCGGGAAGTCATCGAAGACATGCTGCTGCTCGCCTTGATGCGAAGCGGCCAGTCCGCCAAGGCGCGCGATCTGCTCGATCGTCGCCTTCACCGCCGTCCTTCGCAGCGCGACACGCGCTGGCGCCGCCAAGTCGAGGTCTGAATGTCGCAAGCCGTCGCGCAAGGCCCGGTGGACGCTCCGCCATTGTTCCGTCTCGAGCGCGCCAACGTCATGCGGCTGGCGATCGCGCAGGCGCTGGCCGGCGCGAACTCGACCGTCATCTACGCGACCGGCGCCGTGATCGGGGACATGCTGGCGCCCGAGAAAGCGTTGGCGACGCTGCCGATCTCGATCTTCGTCGTCGGGATGGCCGCATGCACGTTGCCGGCCGGAGCAATTGCGCAACGTCACGGCCGGCGTGCTGCGTTCATGATCGGAACGGGCTGCGGCGTCCTGGGCGGCCTGATCGGAACGTTGGCAGTGCTGCAGGCCTCGTTCTGGCTGTTCTGCGTCGCGACGTTCTTCGGCGGTGTCTACGCCGCGGTGGTGCTCTCCTTCCGCTTCGCTGCGGCCGACTGCGCGGCGCCCGAGCGCCGACCACGCGCGCTGTCGGCCGTGATGGCAGGTGGCGTTTTCGCGGGCGTGATCGGCCCGCAGCTCGTCACGTACACGATGGACCTCTGGCAGCCGTATCTCTTCGCGGCGACCTATCTCGGGCAGGCCGCGGTTGCGGCGATTTCGTTGCTGGTTCTGGCTGGTGTGCGTCTGCCGCTGCCGACGGCGGCCGAAGCCGGCAATGGCCGTCCGCTCGCCGTCATCGCGCGCCAACCCCGCTTCATAGGCGCGGTGGTGTGCGGCGTCGTCTCCTATCTGCTGATGAATTTCCTAATGACGGCGGCGCCGCTCGCGATGAAATTCTGCAACCTCCCGCAGCAATCCGCCAATCTCGGCCTGCAATGGCATGTGATCGCCATGTATGGGCCGAGCTTCTGGACCGGCAGACTGATCACCCGGTTCGGCGCGTCGAAGGTGGTGGCGACGGGTCTGCTGTTCACCGCCGCGTCGTCGGCAGTCGGCCTTCTCGGTATCCAGGTCGCGCATTTCTGGGCGACCCTGATTTTACTGGGCGTCGGCTGGAATTTCGGCTTCGTCGGGGCCTCCGCGATGGTCCTCGAATGTCACCGGCCCGAAGAGAAGGCGCGCGTCCAGTCGCTGAACGATTTCGTCGTGTTCGGCACGATGACCTTCGGCTCGTTCCTGTCCGGAGGGCTGCTCTCCGCATATGGCTGGGACACGGTTCTGTGGCTTTCGTTTCCGCCTCTCATCTTTGCTGTGGTCGCGTTGCTGGTGGCGTCTCCGCGACCGCTCCGCAGCGGCAGTGCGGCCTGATCCGAATTTCGGTCGGCCTTGAGGACTACGATGATCTGCGAGATGATCTTCCGGGATCGCTCGACCGGTTGGAATAGCGAAGTGCCCGACGATCGATCGGGCCGGAAACGGGGAGATGAACCATGACTGAATTCGTGTCGCCCGAGGCGATGGCCGAAATGATCCCCTCCGGTGTCAAGCTCGGCCTGGCTCCTGACGGTTCGGGATCCTGTCCCGCGATGATCCGGCTGCTGATCGAACGCGGAATCCGCGACCTTCACGTGGTGTGCGCACCGATCGGCGGCATGCAGGTCGACATGCTGATCGGCGCCGGCGCGATCTCCGTCCTCGAGACCAGTGCGGTCAGTCTTGGCGAGACCGGCGGGGCACCATGCTTCGGCCGCGCGATCCGGAATGGCAAGATCCGCATGCTCGATGCGACGTGCCCTGCCGTGTTCGCCGGTCTGAGCGCGGCGGAGAAGGGCGTGCCGTACATGCCGATCCGCGGCATCATCGGCAGCGACGTTCTGGAGAACCGTTTGGACTGGAAAGTCACGACCAATCCGTTCGACGAGAACGAGAAGATCGTTGTGGTTGCGGCGATCCAGCCTGACATCACGCTCATCCATGCGCCGGAAGCCGATCGCCTCGGTAATGTCCGTCTCGGCCGGCGCCGCGAGATCATGCTGTTGGCACACGCATCGAAGAAGACCTTCGTCACCGTCGAGCGCATCTCCGAGACTTCGTTGCTCGACGACGAGAAGCTTGCCGCCGGCATCCTGCCGGCGATGTACGTCAGCGCCGTGGCCGAATACAAGAACGCGGCCTGGCCGACTGGCCTCTACGCCGAATACGAACTGGATGCCCGCGAGGTCGATAACTATGCCCGTGCCGCGCGCACGCCGGAGGGCTTTCAGGCCTACATGAGCAGCGCCAGGAGTGCAGCATGACGCGTGAATGCACCAACCGCGAACTGCTGATCTACACGATCTCGCGCCTTTTGACCGGAGTGCGGCATGTCGCCGTCGGGATGTCGTCGCCGATGCCCGCGGCCGGCGCGATGCTGCTGCGGGTCCTCAACAAGAAGCGAGGGCTCGGCGACGTGCAGGTCTCGATTCTCGGCTCGGTCAAGCACAACGCCTTCACCAGCGGTTCCGAAGAGTTGTTCGACTGCGCGGCGCAGGGCCGCATCGACGCCTTCTTCCTTGGTGGCGGCCAGATCGACGGCAAAGGCAATGTGAACCTGGTCGGCACCGGCGGCTATCCGAACTCGGAGGTGAGGTGGCCGGGATCGTACGGTTCGGCCTATCTGTACTTTCTGGTGCCGCGCGTAATCCTGTTTCGCGAAGAGCATAGTCCTCGCGTGCTGGTCGATCAGGTCGATTTCATCTCGGCACCGGGTGCGACCGAAGACGGAGTCTACAGGCGCGGCGGTCCCCATGCGCTGCTGACCAGCGCGGCATTGTTCACGTTTCAGCGCGACACCAATCGCTTCCGGCTGGAAAGTGTCCATCCGGGGCGCAGCGCGGCTGACATTCGAGGGATGACGGGGTTCTCATTCGACAACGACCATTGCGAGGTCGAGACGCCAGGACCGGACGCAGAGACCCTTGCGCTGATGCGAAGCCAGGTCAGGACCGAACTCGCCGAGACCTATCCGCAATTCGCCGCGTCCCTTCCAGAGGCGGCTTGACGACATGCGTCGGGCGACCGCGAAAGATTTTCTTTGGCGGTCGCCAAGATTGTCCCGTTTGAAGAAACGCCGACGGGCGAGCATCTTCCCGGCGTGTCCAAGTCTCAGGTCCGGTCAGGCGAATTTCAGAATGGTTTTGACCATGATGGAGGAAAGCGATGCGTATCAATGACGACCTGACGGTTCCCGTGATCGTTCAAGCTTCGGCGCTTCCTTGGGTGGCGAGCCCGGCTGCCGGCGTGGACCGGCGCATGCTCTTCCGCATCGGCGAGGAGGTGGCGCGGGCGACGTCGATCGTGCGCTACGCGCCGAACAGCGCATTTCCGCGCCACACCCACGGCGGCGGCGAGGAAATCGTCGTTCTCGATGGCGTCTTTCAGGACGAGCACGGCGACTATCCGGCCGGCAGCTACTTCCGCAATCCGCCGGGCACTTCGCATGTCCCCGCTTCGGCCGAAGGCTGCACGATCTTCGTCCGCCTTTGGCAGTTCCGCGAGAGCGATCGCGAGCAGATCGTACGGCGTCCTGGAGAACGGGGCTCAGGAACGGCGAGCGCGATCGAGCTGTTCGACGATGGGTTCGAGAACGTGCGGATCGAGCGCATGGCACCGGACAGCGCGGTCCTGATCGAGAACGCTCGCGGGCTTGAAGCACTGGTTCTCGACGGCAGTCTGCTGATCGCCGATCAGAACCTGACGTCGCAAGGCTGGATTCGCTTGCCGGCCGGTCTAGCGCTGCGGGCTGTCGCGGGACCCCAAGGTGCGAAGGTCTGGCTGAAGGATGCAGCGCTGATGCACCCGGACGTCTGCCGGATGGCCTGAGCCTCTTTGCGCTCAGATCTCGCGGATGTGCCAGCTAACGGCGCTGGCCTTCGGTCCAGGCTTGTCCGACGACGTGTCGCTACGCATTACCGATAGCGGCTTGGTTCGGTTGCAGCCGTGAAGTCCCTGGCGAGAAAGCGAAAGCTAATGATCCGCAGCCAGTTGCACCGTTTGGCGCCCGCCGTTGAGCTCTCGCAACTGGTTTACGTATTCCTCGGGCTTCAACAAATGGAATGGAGCCTTCAAACCCATGAAGCTGGCGATACGACCAATAAAAGCTGTGCAATTGGCCGTTTCCGCGTTCCAGACCGGCGAGGTCGCCTGAAGGTGCTTGATATACGCAAAAACCTTCTGCGCGTCGGCCTCGCTCAAGTACACGCGATAGCTGGCCGTCAAATACTGCTCGTCAAGATCGCCGTAGCTTGCCCCCGTTTCGGAGGGCACAAACGTGAGATGTCCCAGCACGTAAGGCAGGACGTCGCCCGCCGGGTGCAGCCCCGCGACTTCGACCTGCTTTTCGCTTGTCTTGCCGTACCAAACGAACGCATGCCCATAAGACGCTGCCGTGCGGGCACGGAAGTCGACGTAATACGGTCCCTTGGCCGCAGTGGCCCTTCGAACCGGTTTCACGTCTGCTCTCGAAGCGGAAGCGCTCGGTCCGGCAACGGCCGTTGCCACAACCGCCCGTGACGGCGGCTTACGCGGCTTCTCCTGCTGCAGCGGAGCCTGGTCCGTTTGCGCAGCCAGTTGCTGCGCATAACCGATGCCGGCTTCCAAAGTCACGGAAGCCACCACGATACCAAGTCCGGTAAGCAGCCGCAGACCGCTCCGTTTCCGATTCGATTTTGGCACGTTCAAACCCTCACAAGACATCAACCTCAGGCAGCACCCTCAGCAAGCAAGGGGTGCGTTGCCCGGGCGATGCTCGAGTTAGCCCTTCGTGACGATCGGAGCTTTTCCAACCGGGGTCTTGCCGACCGGGTACTTGCCAACAGGGTATTTGCCAATCGGCATCTTGCCAATCGGAGCCTGTTCCGTAACCGGCTGCGGATGGGGGAGGTCGGCCGCGCTGACGGCAGCCATGAAACCGAAGGTCGCAACTCCAGCAACGAGAAGTTTCAGCATCGTAATCTCCGAGATGGTAGCGTGAGTAAGATCACCCTACCCCCAAACGGCTATGCCGTAATTAACGCTGTGGCAAAGCTTGGGCCCGGGCGGTCGTTTCTTCGCCGGATGTGACAAAAACAACACGCTTTGCGTGTGTCTTCGGTATGCAGGGACGGGCGAGACCGAGCTCGTACAGCCGGCTCAGGACAGGCGCGGCATAATGCGCCCGGTCCGTGCCATATACTCGCGATACTCGTCGCCGAACGTTTCCAGCATCATCCGTTCCTCTCGGGCAACCCGCCCGAAATACAACGTGCCAAATCCGACCAGGCCCGCGAAACCGGCGACGAAATTCGGCAAAAGCAAGGCCTGAGCGACAGCCCAAAGCCAGAATGCGGAATACATGGGGTGCCGAATCGTTCGATAAATCCCGTCGGTAATCAGGTGATGATCTTCCCGCACGTCGAGACTGACCGACCAATTCCGGCCAAGAGCGCGATGGGTGAGTCTGAACATGACCAGCGCTGCAACCGCCACGAGAACGCCCAGCCAGGCCTGAGCCGGCCGGAAGGCGTACGATGCGAAATGAGGCATGGCCGTTCCAACGTAGATGAAGGGCACAATCCCGAGACCGGTGAGCGATATCAGCAGCAGGGTGGTCTCGCGAGGACCTCGGGCGCTCCGCAAGACCTTTTCACGACGAGCACGACGCGCGTATCTGTAGCGGAGGAGATACCAACCGACCGCCATCATCACAAACGCGAACTTGGCAATGCCAGGCGTCATCGTTGGCCAAGCGCTGGTTTCGCTGGCGCGCCATCTTTGTCGATCACGGGAAGGGCGCCATCCTTAGCGAGCGTCTGAGATTTGACCGAAACAGGTCCACAGACCAACATGAAGTCATCATACAAGGCTTGCGGGTCGTTTCCACTGATAAATTGGCAGTGCGACTGATAGAGTCCAAGGCGGATGCGCGGCCTCCTATCTCGCCCGCGGCGAAGCCGCGATGGCTCTCCGGTCTATCATCGCCAACACGCGCGGGAGTAACTGCGACGCGATGAAAGCGTGACCGTCGCCCGTGAGGTGAATGAAGTCAAAAGCGTAATACCGCGCAGGAATCTCGTCGTCGTACACGATGACTTTGATGCCGCGATCACGCAACCGCCGCTCCATCGCCGCGATGTTGGCCGCCCGCTGCTCCTTCGTAACGAGGAAACGCTTATCATTGCCGCCAGGCTGCAGGATTGCGATATCGGTTCCTTTTGGCACGTCGCTATCAATGCGCTTGAGCATGCCGGCCGTGGTATCAAAGGGAACGCCGGCATTGACGACGTTCGCATTGACGCCCTTCTGTCTCAGCAGGGCTTCCAGCTTGGCTGGATAAGCGCCCTGTTTCCCAACGTACCAGCCTTGCGTGTTGCTTGCGCCGACCGCCACGATATGGATCGGCTTCGTGAAGCCGGCGCACATGGTCGCCAGGATGCACACAGCCATGGCGATCGAGAATTGTCTAAGCGCTGTCACCAACTGCCTCCCCGGTTGAAGTGCTAAAGAAAAATAACACGGGCCCCGGGCTCCGGCAGCGGCGTAACCTCAAGCCTCACATGTTGCGTTCAAACCCCGCCTTCAAACTGCCTTTGGGTACTATGCTAGGAGTTGGTCGAAGCTCCGGCTGCGGGTACTGCGTTCGAAGGCGTCTGGTGTCCTCGTGGGCGCGCGACAGCGGACCCGATTGACCGGATCTTTCGTATGACGATGCTATGCAACGCCGCGCTTTTATCGATGTTGAAGTGATTGACGTTCGGATCACGAACAAAATAGTTCGTCAGCTCGCCGCGGAAGCCGGGGCCGCGACTGATTCGAACGCTTTGATTTTTGTACAGATTTAGAACCCGCGCGACATTGGCCGTCGCCACATGAGAATCCGTTCCGTCGAATGGGACAACCAGGGCGACCGGCACGCCCATTTGGCCAAGATACGCTGCCATCGACATCACGGCGTCGGCACCAAGAGAGTGCCCCACCAGTACAATAGGCCCACGCTGGCCAGCTCTGTATTTTGCGACAATGTCGTCGGCAACGCTGCTCCACTGGGTGTGATTGGCGACAGTCGCGGCGATGCCAACCGATTGCAGTTGAGCGGCAAGCTGGTCCATGCCCAAAGAAAAGACGTTCAATAATCCGCGGAACAAATAAACATGCGTCGTGGAAGAATAATGCAGTCGAGCGGGCGAACCTGTCGATCTGAGTGCAACCACAATTCCGGGGCTCGCCTGAGCCGCGCTGTTCGAATGCAAGCTGCTTGCAAAAAGAATCGTCAGGACGGCACATACCAGCGCCGCGCTGTAGCGTAACCTTTCCATTTCAGGATCCCTCGCCCGCTTCAAGTTCGGGCGCATTTAAATCAGACTTGCAAATCGTGACAATCAAGAACGATTTCGAAAAGCATGTTGAGGCGCGCAATTGGTTTGTTGTCGCGGATTTGTCACACCGGGAAATGCGATCGGGCTGCGACTGTTCATGACCTTCCAGCGTCAATTGGGCTCCCGCCACGAAACCGTCCCCCGGCACTTCTGTGGTCAAAGCCAATCTCAATGAGGGGCACTTCGCGGAGAGGGCGGTAATGTAGTAGGGTGCAGTCCGCATTCATCCATGTTTTATGGTTCACCGAGGATGCAGGATCAGCGTCGTAAGAGTTCCCAGTAAGTGTCTATGCGTTTCAATTCCCGGAATGGGCGGCAGCCAATATCCATGCAGATTTCGAGTGGCTAGATGATTCGACGGCGGCACGTCTTCCACATTGGTGGTTACGATCCAATCACCCCAGAAGAGCAGGTGGAGCGTTTGCGCCGCTCGCTGTCGTGCTTCGACAAGATCTGGGGCGCTTCTTCACGGGTGTCGGAAATCTCGAACACATCCGCAATCAGTGCTTCATGCAATCTGGAAGCATGGGGGCCTAACTGGAAAACCGACGTCACCTTCGAAATGCTGCGCTGGGATGATCTCATCCGGCGCGATTCGGGTGCCGGGCTCGGGTCTCGTCTCGTTCAGTCGATGAAAGCGCTGTTCGACTTCATCGTGACGGGAACACTATTCAGATATGCGATTGCGAGCTGGAAATATGCGCTCTTCTTCATCTTTCCGTACTTCTGTTTGCTGTTGATCGCATTTTGCAGCGTCGGGCTGTCGTATCTGGCGACCAGGCTCATACCCGATACAATCTGGGTCGGGCAGTTGCTGCTTGGCATTTTCCTGTCGCTTGCCATCTTCGTCGGCTCGGTGCTCTGGATTGGACCGAAGCGCCGGATAAATCACATTCTCGATGATGCTATTTTCTCCCATAAATTTCTCTACGGCAAAAAAGGCGAGGTTGATAAACGAATCGACGATTTTGCGGGCGTGATATCAAAAGCCGCGCGGGCGTCAGACGCCGATGAAATCCTGATTGTTGGTCATTCCCTCGGCGCTGCACTCTTGATAGCAGCGGTCGCGCGCGCGCTCAGGTTGGATCCTTTGCTTGGGTCCCGCGGGCCGAAGCTATGCATTCTCACGGTAGGCGCTACTATTCCCAAATTCTCATTGCATCCGATGGGAGGCCAAATACGGCAGGCGGCACAGCTTGTCGCGGGAACACCTGCCGTCAACTGGGTCGAATACCAGGCGCGAGATGACGCAATCAGCTTCTATCGCTTCGACCCCGTCACTCTGAAACGGATCAGTCGAGACCATTCAGAAGGGTGCCCAACGATTCGGCGCGTCCAAATACATTCAATGGTAAGTCCGATCCGCTTCAGGCGTCATCGATTCAACTTCATGCAGATACACTACCAGTTTCTGATGGGAAACGATCAGCGGTCGGTTTACGACTACTGCATGATTATTTGCGGCCCGTTCGACTTCAACGTCGCGACGTCACCGTCCGGAGCTGTTGAGCTATTCGAGGCAAACGGTTCGGTGACGGCAATCCCAGCTTGATAGGCAGACCCTTTCGGACGAGAGGCGCTGTTCGCTGGTCTGCTGTCAGCCGCTCGCGGGCTCGGCCAGAAATCCCTTCAGGAACAGACCGGCCGCCAATTGCGCGAACTCCTTCGGCTTGACCGGGCCTTTGGCATCGTACCACGTGTAGGTGTAGTTGATCATGCCGAACAGCATCATCGTATAAACGCGGGCATTTCTGCGATTCATCTTTTTCGTGACGTCGATCGAAGCCAGCACCTTGCCGACGAGCTCGACAATCTTGCGTTCGGTCTGAACGATCTGGCGCTGCTCCTCCGCCTGTAGCGCGCCGAGATCGTTCAACAGGACGATCTGCTCTTCCGGCGACTGCGCGTTGTGCCCGACGAAGGCCTCGATCACCCGCTCGAATTTCTCGAGCGGCGATCCGCCCTCGGCGACAGCCTGCTCCAGGCTCGCGAGCAGGCTGCGCACGAGCGAGTCGAGCATGGCAAACAGGATCGCTTCCTTGGAATCGAAGTAGTGATAGATCGCGCCGCGGGACAATTCGCACGCTTCGACCAGATCTCCGATGGATGAACGTTCATAGCCGCGCGTCGCAAACAGGCGCGCGGCGTTGCGGAGGATGCCGGCCTGGATGTCGTCGTAGTTTTCGGATCTCGTGCGAGCCATCCCCTCACTGTCCCTGATTCGTCCCGCGATCGGCGCGAAACGCTCGTACCAGCTGCCGTCTGGGCGGGCAAATTGCGCGCATTTCGCGGCCTGTAGGCACCCACTTGCCTGGCGCAGGAAGATGTTCTATTAATAGAACGGACGGTCGGATTATTATTAAGCCGATCGAGAAACAGATCAAGGGAGACGCCGATGAACATGCTCGCCCGGAGTCCCGAATGGGGCGACCTGATCCGCCGCGACCGCGTCCGCGGCGGCCTCTACCGCGACCCCGCGATCTTCCAGATCGAGCTGGAGCGGATCTGGTACCGGACCTGGGTTTATGTCGGACATGAGAGCGAGATATCGAAGCCGCATGATTTCGTGCGCAAGTCGATCGGCCTGCAGCCGATCCTGATGACGCGCGGCCAGGACGGCCGCATTCACCTTCTGCTCAATCGCTGCACGCATCGCGGCAACCAGCTGTGCGCGAAGGAGCACGGCAACGCCGTCAACTTCACCTGTCCATTCCACGCCTGGAATTTCGCCAGCGACGGCCGCCTCGTCGGTTATGCCTTCCCGGATGGCTATCAGGGCCTCAACAGGGAAGCGCATGGGCTCGGGCGGGTGCCGCGCGTCGCCTCGTACAAGGGCTTCATATTCGGCTCATTCGCGGCCGACGGGCCGTCGCTGGAAGAGCATCTCGGCGGTGCCGCGGAAACCCTCGATCGACTGGCGATGACTTCGCCGGAGGGCGAGATCGAGATCACGGCGGGCTTCCTCAAACACCGCGTCAGGGCGAACTGGAAATTCATCCTCGAGAACGAGACTGACGGCTACCATCCCGCCTTTGTTCACTCGTCGATCTTCGCCGTCGCCGACAGCGGTATCGGTAATCTCTACGGCGCGAAGTCGACGGCGCTGACCCGCGACTACGGCAACGGTCACACCGAGCTCGACCTCAGGCCCGAGTTCCGCAAGCGCGATGCGCCCCTGAGCTGGTTCGGCACGACCATCGAGCGCCTGCCGGACTATGCCGCGCGCATGAACAGCGCTTACGGAGAGGCGAAAGCGCGGCAAATCATGATCGATGGCACGCCGCACGTCATGATCTTCCCTAATCTCTTCATCGCCGAGATCCAGATGTTCGTGATCGAGCCGCTCGGCGTGGAAGACAGCGTGCAGCACGTGACGGCGCTGCAGTTCAAGGGGGCGCCCGATCTGAACCGCCGCATGCGCCAGCAGACCATGGGCTCGGTCGGGCCGGCGGGCCTGCTGCTCGCCGACGATTCGGAGATGTATGAGCGCACGCAGCGCGGCGTGCATGCGAGCGACACCGACTGGATCTATCTCGGGCGCGGAGAGCATCGCGAGCGCCGCGACGGCGACGGCTTCATGGTGGGGCATGCGACCGATGAGGTGCCGTCGCGCGGCATGTGGCGGCACTACCGTGCATTGATGGAGCAGGCCTGATGCTGCAGGTGCAAAGCAAGGCGGACCTGATCCACGACGTCTCGCAATTCCTGTTCCGCGAGGCGCGCTACGCCGACGATCACCGCTACGAGGATTGGGAAGCGCTGTGGGCCGACGACGGCGTCTACTGGATTCCGGCCAACGGCGACGACATCGATCCGGAACGGCAGATGTCGATCATCTACGACAATCGCTCGCGCATCGGTCTGCGCGTGAAGCAGCTTCTGACCGGCAAGCGCCACACGCAGGAGCCGCAGTCGCGGCTCCGCCGCATCGTCGGCGACATCGAGGTCGTGAAGGAGGACGATCGTGAGCTGCACGTCGCGTGCAACACGATGATCTTCGAATCGGCGTTGCGCGGCGACATCATCTGGGCCTCACGAAACGAATTCGTGCTGCGGCGGGACGGCGACGACTTCAGGATTGCCCGCAAGAAAGTATCCCTGGTCAACAATCACAAGGCGATCTTCACACTGTCGTTCCTGGTGTGATGGCCGGAGGCCCCCCGGCACGCGGAGGAAATCCCATGACTGCAGATGATCCGGTGCTGTTCTCCGTCGAACGGGGCCTGGCGCGCATCACGCTCAATCGTGCCGGCGCCTCGAATGCCATGAACGCTGAATTTCTCGAGGCGTTGTGCCGGGCGATCATGGCTTGCCACGGCGAGCCGGGGATTCGTGCCGTCCTGCTGACGGGACGCGGCAAGAACTTCTGCGCCGGCGGCGACATTCATGCGTTCGCGGCGCGCGGCGAGCACATGCCGGACTACATACGGGTCGCAACAGCCTGGCTGCAGAATGCCGTCACGGGATTGATGCGGCTCGAGGCGCCCGTGATCGCCAGCGTGCAGGGATTTGCCGCCGGTGGTGGTGGCTTCGGTCTCGTCTGCGCCGCCGATCTCGTGATCGCGGCGGACAGCGCCAAATTCCTGGCGGGAGCCACCCGGGTCGGCATGGCGCCGGATGCCGGTGTCAGCGTCACGTTGCCCCGGCTGGTCGGCCTGCGCCGCGCGACCGAAATCCTCCTGACCAACCCTGTTCTCACCGCCCAGGACGCGCGCGATCTCGGCATCGTCAACCGCGTCGTCCCAGAAGCGCAGCTCGAGCAGGCGTCGCTGGAATGGGCCCGGGAGATCGCTTCCGGTGCGCCCAAGGCGCTTGCCGCGACCAAGCGCCTGCTGACGAGCGGTATCGGGAGCAGCATCGATTCGTGCCTGTCGGAGGAAGCGCGCACCGTATCCGAGCTCTCGGGAACGGCCGACGCCCGCGAGGGCCTCGCTGCGGTGATCGAGCGACGCGCACCGACCTTCGTTGGCCGATAGCTGCAAGCATGACCGGAGCGCTCACAGGACGTCGTGCTTTGGTCACCGGAGGCGCCAGTGGCATCGGCGCCGCGATCGCGCGCGCCTTTGTCCGCGAGGGCGCGCAAGCCACCATCCTCGATCGCGACCGACGTGCCGGCGAAGCGATGGTCGGCGAATACGAGCTCGCTTTCATCGAGGCTGACGTTGCAGATACGGAGAACTTGCGCGCGTGCATTGCCGCCGCGGGCAGTTTCGACATTCTCGTCAACAGCGCGGGCGTCGATCAGCATGCTTTTTTCACGGCGACCTCGCCGCCCGAGTGGCGCCGCTGGCTCGCAATCAATCTCGAGGCTGTGTTCGCGACCACCCATGCCGTGCTGCCGGCGATGCAGGCGGCGCGCTTCGGCCGCCTGATCAACATCGCGTCCGAAGCGGGACGCCGTGGCTCGCGCGGTGGCTCGGTCTATGCCGCGGCCAAGGGCGGCGTGATTGCCTTCACCAAATCGATGGCGCTCGAGAACGCCCGCTACGGCATCACGGCGAACGTGATCGCGCCGGGCCCGATCGATACGCCGATGCTGCGCCGCGCGGTGGCGGCCGGCGGCGAACGGCTTCTGGAGGGGATGAAGGGCGCCACGCTGCTGCAGCGCCTGGGGACGCCGGACGAGGTGGCGGCGGCAGCCGTGTTCCTCGCATCCGACGCAGCCGGCTACATCACGGGCGAGACGCTCGGCGTCTCCGGCGGCATGGGAATCGGCACATGACCGCGGCGCAGCAGCCGGGACCGGTCCATTCCGCCGCAGCCGACGACGTTGCTGTCGTGGTCGAACGCCTACGCAACGTCTATGCGCGCTGGACGCGAACAACCCAGATCGCGCAAATGCGCGACGACTGGGACGATCTGTTCCGCGGCCGCGCGCGGGTCTGGCCGGAACACAGGTTTGAGGCCGGCGGCGTGCCCGCCGAGTGGATCGTTGCCGCGAATGCGCCGGCGGACCGGACTATCCTTTATGTACACGGAGGCGGTTTCCGCATTGGCTCGATCGAATCGCATCGCGATTTGATGCAGCGACTGTCCACCGCAGTCGGCGCCCGGGTGCTCGGCATCAATTATCGCCTCTGCCCCGAGCATGCCTTCCCGGCACCGGTTGAGGATGCGCTATCGGCCTATCGCTGGCTGCTCGACAGCGGCGTCCCTCCCGGATCGATCGCGCTCGCGGGTGACTCGGCAGGCGGAGGCCTGGTGCTTGCCTGCATGTTCGCGGCGCGCGCGGCAAACCTTGCATTGCCTTCCGCTGCTCTTCTGATGTCGCCCTGGACCGATCTCGCTGCGACCGGAGCGACCTTTGTGTCGCGGGCCGATGTCGATCCGCTGCATCAGCGGCCGATGATCCTGAGCATGGCGAAGGCCTATCTTGGGCCGTCAGGCGATCCGCTCGATCCTCTGGCTTCACCGCTCTACGGCGAGCTCGAGGGGTTGCCGCCGCTGCTGATCCAGTGCGGCGATTGCGAGACGATCCTCGATGACTCCATGTGCCTGGCCGACCGCGCTGCGAAGGCCGGCGTCGCCGTCGAGCTCGAGGTCTATCCATCGATGATCCACGTCTTTCAAGCCTTTGGCGAGTTGAGCGCCGCCGGACGGGCACTCGCCAGCGCCGGTCGATTTCTCGGACGGTATCTTACGGAACAGGACAAGCGGCCCGCAGAAGGTCGTGCCGACACGCTGGTTTGCAGGTGAACGCAGCCGGCAAGCGGAGAAAGGGGAGGGAACGATGACGTTTGCGCGCGACCTGGTGAAGGCTGCCAGCCGAAACTATCCGAACAAGACCGCATTCATCTGCGGTGACCGTCGTGCCACATGGGCGCAAATGGACCAGCGTTCGGACCGGCTTGCCAAGGCCCTGCAGGGGCTCGGGCTGCAAAAGGGCGACGTGGTCTCGACCTTGTCGCAGGAACGGATCGAGGTTCACGAGCACTTCTACGCCTGCATGAAGACCGGCGCGATCCGCGTCGGGGTCAACGCACGCTATGTCTGGCGCGAGATCGAGCATGTCCTGCGCGACAGCAAGACCCGGTTTCTGTTTGTCGAAGACCGCTGCGCGCCCCTGATCAGGGATCACCTCACAGAAATTGAGGCCATGCAGATCGTGCTGATCGGCATCGGCACCACCGCACTCGCCTACGAACAGGAGGCGCTGATTGCCGCGGCGGAAGGTGAGCCGGCATGGCCCGCGCTCGCGCCTGATGATCCCCTGTTCTACAGCTACACGTCGGGCACGACCGGCTTTCCCAAAGGCGTCATTCTGACCCAGCAGGGCGTCGTCGATGCCATTCTGTTCTCGGTCTCGTCGTTCGGCTTTTCGCCCGATGATGTCTGGTACAACCCGTCTGCGTCGGCGTGGGTCACCATCGTCATGAGCAGCTTCAACCTGGCCAACGGAATGACCACGGTGATTCCGGACGGCGGCTTCCGGATCGATCAGTTCCTGGTTGATGTCGGCCGCTTCGGCGTGACCAGCGTGATCCTGGTGCCGACCATGATCCAGTGGATCATCAACGAGCTCCGCTCCAGGAGCTATGATCTGTCGTCCTGGCGGTTTCTGATCTACGGCTCGGCGCCGTCGTCGCCGGCGCTGATCCGCCAGATGCGGGAGGTTCTGCCTTGCGCCTTGGTGCAGACCTACGGTCTGACCGAAATCACCGGAGGATGGGCCACCTATCTGTCCGACAAGGATCACAGGGAAGCGTTCGCACGGCGTCCCGAATGGCTGAAATCGGTCGGGCGCTTCGGTCCCCATTTCGAATGCTCGATCCGGGATCCCGACGGCAGGCCCTTGCCGCCGAATACCCAAGGCGAAGTCTGGATTCGCGGCACCGCTGTCATGAAGGGCTATCTCAACCGCCCGGAGGAGACGGCGGAGGTGATGCGCGAGGGCGGCTGGCTGTGCACGAACGACATAGCGCTGCTGGACGAGGACGGTTTGCTGCATCTGCTCGACCGCAAGAAGTTCATGATCATCAGCGGCGCGGTCAATGTGTTTCCCGCGACCGTGGAAGCCGTGCTTGCCGAGCACGATGGTATTGCCGAGGTGGCTGTCATCGGCGCGCCCCATCCCGAATGGGGCGAAGCCGTCATTGCCTTCGTGCGGGTCAAGAGCAGTCATTCCCGCCTGAGCGGGCGCGACATCATGGATTTCTGCATCGACAAGCTGTCGAAGCCGGAAATTCCCAAGCACGTTGTCCTTGTCGAGGAACTGCCGAAGACGTCGAACGGCAAGATCATGAAACAGCCGCTTAAGGAGATGCTGACGCGCGATCCGTCGCTCCTCCCATGGAACAGCGGCCAACGATGTGAATAGCGGGTTCCTCGCATAGCCAACTCGCTTTCTTCGGCGCTCACATCTCCTGCGCCCCAAAAAGGCCACCGCGCCAATTCAAAAAACACGGCGCTAATAATGCGTCGATAAAAATCAATGGTTGTGAGGGGCGTGATGGCGGGAGCAGCCGAGCGGTATTTTCGCCGACCGCTGCGGTGCGCCTGTCGCCAAAGACACGCCTCCGCGCGGGAGAAGACGATGGCGACTAACGATCTGATCTACGATGTCGGCGTCAATGACGGAGTCGACTCCGCCTATTATCTCTCGCGAGGATACAGAGTGCTCGGCATAGAAGCGAGCCCGGTCCTGGCTGCAAAGCTGAGAGAGAAGTTCGAACCGGACATACGAGAAGGCCGCTACACTCTGTTGGAGGTCGGAGTGGCTGACGACGACGGCTCAGCTGAATTCTGGATGTCTGATGTCACCGAGTGGTCATCTTTCAACAAGGATGTCGCATCCCGCGACGGGACACCGCATCGTGCCGTGCATATAGCGACCAGACGCTTCTCCTCGATCGTCGAGGAGTTCGGGGTTCCCTTTTATTGCAAGGTCGATATCGAAGGTAACGATCGGTGCTGCGTGCGAGCTTTGACCGAGGAGACAGCGCCTCCTTATCTATCCATCGAAATGTCACACAAGGATGGCGGCGTGGATCTCAACCTACTCGACGCGCTGGGATACCGGCACTTCAAGATCATCAGCCAGGTGACGCGCGCTCAGCCGGTTCCATCACTGATGAAAATCGATGGCATGCTGTCGGGATTTCCCAAGAAGGCGCTGAGAGCGGCGATCAAGCGAACTTTGGGTGTGCGGTCGTCCCATGGCCGGAAATTTCCTCTGGGCTCGTCCGGCCCATTCGCTGAGGGCACGCCCGGCCGGTGGCGCTCGGTGAGCGACGTCAGAGGACTCTGGGCCTTTCTGAAGGAGTTCGACGAACGTACGGGCAAGAACCGTCTCGGCGAGTGGTTCGACTTTCACGCCAAGCGCTAGTCCTCCGCCGCTTGCCGTTGCTTCGGTCGTTTGTAAGCCAGAGCCGAGTTATTAGCCTCGGACTGTCGCAGAGTCTTGCGTCTGCCGGCTTATGGCCATCCCACTAGCTTCGAGTTGTCGCAATCTCATCCAGATGATCGCAATCACGATTGCGCACATGAACGGCGCAACGGGCAAGCGCACGAACGGGAAAGCGTACCCCAATACGAACACGATACCGACACCAATCCGCAAGGCACGTCGGTTCGAGAGCGGCGAGATCTGGTCCGTGGTGGCATTCATCAGAAAGACCAGCGCGATCGCAAGGATCGGCAGATCGTAGATGGCGAAGTAAGGAGACATCAGCGGCGTTGCCGCAAGCAGGCCGGCCGCCTGGAGGGCGAAGCTGACGTCGCGGCGCCATATCACAACTACCCAAATCCCCGTGGCCAAAGCGACGGCGATGTGGATTGACAAGGCCAATCCGTAGTCAAAGCCGGCAAACCGAAACAGGCCATAGATACTCTGCAATTTATACCATGGCAGCGCGCCACTGAGGTGAAACTGCGTCGTCGCGAATGTTGCCGCCGTACCGAATGCCCTGAAGATATCCCAGCCGAAAGTCACTCCCGTGAGCAGCATCAGGGTCAGCACGACCACGAAGGCGGTGATGAAGACGCTCCAACGCCTGGTAGCGAGCAATACGAACGGGAGAAGAATGCCATATTGAGGCTTGAAGATGAGCAACCCGAGCAAGACGCTGCTGAGGAGCGGGCGCCTATCCAAAGTCAACAGGATGCCACCGAGCAACGATGCCGCGAGCAGCGCGCTTTGGCCGGCAATGAAATCGTAAAAGACGGGCGGAATGGCGAGTGCCAGCAGCAGCGCGGCGGAGCGTGGCCGGATGGCATGAACAACGAAAAGCCAGCACAATAGCTTTGCCGCGCTCCAGACCCAGAACGCAATCGGAAACGGCAGGAGTGCCAGGGGCGCCAGCACAAAGAAGAACACCGGCGGATAAAAAAACGGTACGGGAACCTGATCGTAAGGATACGGGACATGGTTCAGCGGCTGCACCCGGAGAATGAGTTGCTGACGCAGCTGCTCCCAATCGTAGGCCGCCGCCGCGTGGCCATCGAGCGCCATCGCGCCCGCGCCCCAGAAGCACGAAAAATCGATCCCGGTCTGGCCGCCACCACTGACGAAGGCCGGTACCGAGAAGAGGATTGCGATGCTTAGCAAGATAACGCAGGCAACCGCGAGTGCCGGGTCATCCCCCGCAGAAGCATCCCAGTCCAGGATTTTCTTCATTGGCAAGGCTGCTCGCTCATGGTCGTCCCGCTAGCCTCGAGTTGCCGCAATCTCATCCAGATGATCGCAATCACGGTCGCGCACATAAACGGACCGACGGGCACGAGCACGAACGGGAACGCGTATCCCAGTACGACGATGGCACCGACACCGATCCAAAGGGTTAGTCGATTCGAGAGCGATGAGATCTGATCCATGTCGGCGTTCATGAGGAAGACCAACGCCATCGCCAGGATCGACAGATCGTAGATGGCGAAGTGAGGAGAAATGAGCGGCGTCGTCGCAAGCAGGCCGGCTGCCTGAACGGCGAAGCTGACGTTGCGGCGCCATATGACGACCACCCACATCACCGCGGCTAACGCGACGGCAACATGGAACGACATGGCCACGCCGTAGCCAAAGCCGAGAAGCCGAAACAGGCCATAAACACTCGACAAATTATACCACGCGAGCTCTCCACCAAGATGAAATCGCGACGTTCCGGAAGTTGCCGCCTCGCCAAATGCTCTGAAGATATCCCAGCCGAACATGACTCCGGTGAGCAGCATGAGGACCAGCAATACCAAACAGGTGCTGATGATGACGTTCCAACGCCCGGTGGTGACCAGCACGAAGGGTAGAAGAACGCCATATTGAGGCTTGAAGATAAGTAGCGCGATCAACAAGCCGCTGAAGAGCGGACGCCTGTTCAATGTCAACAGGACGCCGCCGAGCACCGATGCCGCAAGCAGGCCGCTTTGCCCGTGATACATGTCGTAGAAGACGGGCGGAGTGGCGAGTGCCAGCAGCAGCGCGGTGAAGCGTGGCCTGATGACATAGATAACGAGAAGCCAGCACAATAGCTTTGCCGTGCTCCAAACCCAGAACGCGATCGGAAACGGCAGGAGTGCTAAGGGCGCCAAAATCAGGAAAAACACGGGCGGATAGAAAAACGGAATTGGAAACTCATCGTAAGGATACGCATCATGATTGATCGACTGCATCCGAAGAATAAGTTGCTGATGCAGTTGCTCCCAATCGTAGGCGGACGCCGCGTGGCCATCGAGCGCCATCGTGCCCGCGCCCCAAAAGCATGAAAAATCGAATCCGGGAGGTTCGCCGCCACCACTGACAAATAGCAATATCGAGAAGAGTATCAGGAGAACGCAGGCAACCGCGAGTGCCGGGTCATTCCCCGCAGAAGCATCCCGGTCCAAAATTGTCTTCATTGGCACTTAACTATTCTTGGAGAGCTGAAAATCTCCGCCTCCTTGAAAGCGGGCGATTGAAAATATCGAGGCTTGCGACCCAAAATCTTAGCATTAAACGATTGAGATCGTCGGCTCGTACCATGAATTTTATCCGACAAGGACGCCGCCGACGAGCTATGTTCGGCCCGCTCGCCCGCCCGCGACGCGATCTCCCTGGACGTGCTTTACCCCTGCCGGCCTACTGCGGCCGCCGGCGACCGGGTCGTGTCGTGCATGCGCCGGTAGTCGCCGGGCAGAAACATCGCAAACGTTTCCCTAACGCGTGCGGCAGGGGTCATTGCGGCAGGCACCGCATGATCCGCATTCACGGTTAAGCGAAATGCGTCGGTTTCCGGCCAGCGTAGCGCGATCACGCCGGCTGGAGACGTCGGATCGTTAACGTGGCCGAAGCAAGCATCGTAAACAAACAAAGAAGCGAGCAGCGCCGATGCGGGAACAAGCGAATATCGCACGATTGGCATAATGATTTGCGCCTTCCTGGCTGTATCGTTCGACACTGCGCAGGTGGCGCTGAACCGCGCGTTTAACTCCCGGATCGATTTCTCAACACCGTTCTCGTCGCGTGAACCCGGTTCCGGTTTGTCAACGCGATCCGTAAACCTCTCGCTCACCAAGGCCGTAAAGCTACTGACAACCAGCTTCTCTCACTTGCTGGCAATGAGTCTCTGCGATGCTGAGACAAAGACGAGAACAAGAGGGAAGCGCATGTTCGTCGCAATTCGCATCATGATGTTGATCGCCATCGCATACGCCGGCTCCGCCGTTGCCGGGATGCAATTTGCGCCGCTGCCGAGTGCGGCTGTGTCGTCGCAGCCGTAAGGCGCACAAGCTTACGCGATAGCGCCGTCCGACCCGGCGCTATCGTCCGCGATTGAGTGTGATCGCGTTACTCCGCGGCATCCTTCAATCGATCCTCCGTCTCCTCGCGCGGCTTGCCCTGGACCCTGTCCGAAAGGAAGTTGGAGAGGCGGTCGAGATAAAGATAGACGACGGGCGTCGTGAACAGCGTCAGCGCCTGGCTCACCAAGAGGCCGCCGACCATCGCATAGCCGAGCGGCTGACGGATCTCCGCGCCGGTCCCGGTGCCGAGCATCAACGGGACGCCGCCGAGCAGGGCTGCCATCGTCGTCATCATGATCGGACGGAAACGAAGCAGCGCGGCCTCGCGGATCGACTGCCGCGGCGTCAGATGCCGTTCGCGCTCGGCGGCGATCGCAAAATCCACCATCATGATGCCGTTCTTCTTGACGATACCGATCAGCAGGATGATTCCGATCAGCGCGATCAGGCTGAAATCGAATCCGAACGCCATCAGGATCGCAATCGCGCCGACGCCGGCGGACGGTAGTGTGGAGAGAATGGTCAGCGGGTGGATGTAGCTCTCATAGAGCACGCCGAGGATCAGATACACCACGATCAGCGCGGCCACGATCAGCATCGGTACCGTGCTGAGCGATTGCTGGAACGCCTGCGCGGTCCCCTGGAAGCTCGTCGCAAGCGTGCCGGGCATGCCCATATCCGCGACGGCGCGTTGCACCGCGCTGGTGGCCTGTCCCAGCGCCACGTCCTGAGCGAGGTTGAAGCTGATCGTCACGGCCGGAAACTGCCCCTGATGGGCGATCGCGAGCGGCCGCACCGGGACGTCGGTCCATGTGGCGAACGTCGACAGCGGCACCTCGTCTCCCGTCAACGGTGACTTGAGATAGATCTTGTTGAGCGTGTCGATCTTGCCCTGCAGTTCGGGCGTGATCTCCAGGATCACGTGATAGCTGTTCGTCTGTGTGAAATACTGCGCGACCTGACGCTGTCCGAAGGCGTCATAGAGCGTGTCGTCGATCAGTTGCGGCTGGATGCCGAAGCGCGCGGCCTTGTCGCGGTTGATCGTGAGCTGGACTGTGGTGCCCTCGGTCTGCTGGTCGGTGGCGACGTCGCGCAACTCGGGCAGCGTCTTCATCTTCGCCAGGACCTTCGGCGCCCATTCGTTCAGCTCGCCGAGATTGGCGTCCTGCAAGGTATATTCGAACTGCGTCCGCGTTGCGCGACCGCCGAGCCGCACGTCCTGCGAGGCCTGCATGAACAGGCGGGCGCCGATGACCTTGTCGAGCTTGGGACGGAGCCGCGCGATGATCTGCTGCGCGTCGACGTCGCGCTCCTCGCGCGGCTTCAAGGTGATGTACATACGGCCGGAATTCAGCGCCGTGCCGCCGCCGCCGATGAACATCGCGATCGAGGAGACCGCGGGGTCGGCCTGGACGATCCGGCTGAGTTCCTCCTGCCGCCGCTTCATCTCGCCAAACGAGATGTCCTGTGGCATTTCGGATACGGCGGTGAGGAAGCCGTTGTCCTGCTGCGGGAAGAAGCCCTTGGGGATGATGACGAAGAGATAGACCGAGAGCGCAACCGTCGCGAAGAAGACGCAGAGCGTGGTCAGGCTGTGTCGCAGCGCCAGATCGAGGCCTCGCTCATAGGCGTGGAGCAGGCCGTTGAACATCCGCTCGCTCCACTGATAGAAGCGGCCGTGCTTGACCTCGTGATCGGCGCGCAGGAAGCGCGAGGCCATCATCGGCGTCAGCGTCAGCGAGACCACGAGCGATACGAAGATTGCCATCGACAACGTGACGGCGAATTCTCGGAACAGCCGTCCGATGATGCCGCCCATCAGCAGAAGCGGAATCAGCACGGCGACCAGCGAGACGCTGATCGAGACGATCGTGAAACCGATTTCGCTGGCGCCCTTGTAGGCGGCGGCCATCGGCTGCTCGCCCTTTTCCACGTAACGCGTGATGTTTTCGAGCATCACGATCGCATCGTCGACCACGAAGCCGACCGCGATCGTCAATGCCATCAGCGAAAGATTGTCCAGCGAATAGCCGAACACCCACATCAGCGAGCAGGCGCCGAGCAGCGCCAGCGGCACCGTGATGCTCGGGATGATGGTCGCCCAGAAGCTGCGCAGGAACAGGAAGATCACCATCACCACCAGCGCAATGGTGATCATGAGCGTGATCTGCACATCCTCGACCGCGGCGCGGATGGTCAGGGTGCGGTCACTGATGATCTTGATATTGATGGTCGGCGGAATTCCCGCGATCAGCCGCGGCAACTCCGCCTTGATGCGGTCGACGGTGTCGATCACATTGGCGCCGGGCTGCTTGAAGATGACGAGGAACACGCCGCGCTGGCCGTCGGCCCAGGCCGCGGTCTTCATGTCCTCCGGGCCATCCACTGCCTCGCCGATGTCACGGACCCGCAACGGCGCGCCGTTGCGATAGGCGATGATGACGTCGTTCCACGGCTTTGCCTGCGTGAGCTGGTCGTTGGCGTAGATCGTGAACGCGCGCCGATCGCCGTCGATATTGCCTTTCGGGCTATCGGTCGTCGCGAGCGCGAGCTCGGCGCGGACGTCCTCCAGCGACAGGCCCTTGGCGACGAGCTTCGCGGGGTCGATCTGGACGCGTACCGACGGCTTTTGCTGGCCGCCGACAAAGACCTGGGCGACGCCGGAGATCTGGCTGATCTGCTGTGCGAGCTCGGCGTCGGTGCGGTCGCTCACGGTGGTCAGCGGCAGCGTGTCCGAGGTCGCCGACAGGATCATGATCGGCGAATCGGCGGGGTTGACCTTGCGATAGGTCGGCGGCGACGGCAGGTTCTTCGGCAACTGTCCGCTGGCCGCGTTGATCGCGGCCTGCACATCGCTGGCGGCCGCGTCGATCTTGCGGTCGAGGTCGAACTGGATGGTCACCGACGTGGAGCCGAGCGAACTGGTCGACGTCATCTGCGCGATCCCGGGGATCTGCGCGAACTGGCGCTCGAGCGGCTGGGCGACGGAGGAGGCCATCGTCTCCGGGCTGCCGCCGGGCAGACTCGCGGAGATCTGGATAGTCGGAAAGTCGACCTGCGGCAGCGGCGCCACCGGCAACAGGGGGTAGGCGACGAGCCCGACGAACAGGATGCCCGCCATCAAGAGCGAGGTCCCGATCGGATAGCGGATGAATGGGGAAGAAATGCTGTTGTTCATGCCCTGAAACCATCGGATGGCCAGCGCATCTTCTCCTTCAACCGATCGGAGCCGCGCCCTCCTGTCGAGCGCGAATGTGCGTTTCCTTGAAGACCTTGATTTTCTTGGCGCCTCGGGCCTTCGATGGTCCTGAAGCCGGCGTTGTTGCCTGCAAGCTTAGTCAGTTTGCGTTCGTATGCGAACGGAAAGCCAACGCTGCAGGTTAGACCTTGGTTCAACGCTCGTCTTCGCGAGCGCGAAAAAACACTGCGGGGCAGAGAAACCCACCAGGACACGTCCGCCTTGCTGTCCGATGAGGGCGTGGGGAGCAGTCGCAACCGGGTTCGTCGCCGGCGTCCGCTACGGCGATTTTGCATGGCTAAGTGTAAGCAACCCTGACGCAAGCTCTCGATGCATATCTGACCGGGTCAGCCCATGAGGCTGAGCTTCAGCTACGCTCAGTCCTGACCGCGTTGCAGGCATAGCAACGGAAGATGCGAACGGCCTCGTGCCTCGCCGTTTTGGGCAAGGCAGCCAGGAAGGTCATTTGATTTCCGCAGGCTTCGCACGAATACGTCACGGCCTCCGGAGATGGTTTGGCATCCGCCGGCATAACGCACTCCACCCTCTGTCCCGGAGCGGAGTGTGCACGGTTCAATGGGGCGTAAGCATGATAAATGATCCCGTAAGAGTACGGAGTCGCGTGACCCTGGCGGCGCCGCCGGCCGAGCATGTGTGCATGACGCCGACCGGCGTTGCGTTCAGCGCCTTCGCCAGTACGCCGGCGCTGCTCGGTGCAGGCAGGCTCCTGTCCATGCCGGCGCGCCTTGCTGACCACGACCTGCATCGCGGCGAAGAAGCGCGCACGAACGACATGATGATCTAGCGGCCGGGGTCGCCGCAGATTCTCGGCGGGCGATTGCTCAATATATTCCCGCTGCCGTGGCCGGTGTTGGCCGCGGTCTCCCTGCTGCGACTCGGATGGTGGTTTGAGCCGGTACGAAAGATTGCGCGCCGCGTTTTGACGGACGTCGCAAGTCTGCGAATGCGCGATCGGGACCTCAGTGCAGCCGACGCTTCACTGAGCGCGCATCAATGCGTGATGTACGCGGTGACCCTTGCGCGATCGAACATCGGATTCAGTGCGGCAGTGATATCGGGCGGCGAGCGGTGGCTGATCGTCAAATTCGCCAACATCAAGGCAAGCAGGGCGATCCCATTCTGGACGCTCTATAAATCTCTCCGTTTTTCGAACTTTCGAAGTAAGCCGAAGGTCATGCGCATTTGTCATCCAATTGTCACGAGCATTCGAAAGAACCATGCCGCCGTTTACGAGAGCATCCAACACGCGGGCTTCTCGCGTTTTCCACGGAGATCAGCATGAAATTCGTCAAGACAATCCTGGCCGCCAGTCTGGTGGCCATGGCTACGCCGAGCTTCGCGGCCGACATTACCGGCGCCGGCTCAACGTTCATTTTCCCCGTCCTGTCCAAGTGGGCCGACTCCTACAAGAAAGATACGGGCAATGGCGTGAACTACCAGTCGATCGGTTCGGGTGCCGGCATCAAGCAGATTCAAGCCAACACCGTGACCTTCGGTGCGACCGACGCCCCGTTGAAGTCCGATCAGCTGCAGAAGGACGGTCTCGCTCAGTGGCCAATGATCATGGGCGCGATCGTTCCGGTGGTGAACATCGACGGAGTGAAGGCCGGCGATCTTGTCCTCGACGGTCCGACGCTCGCCAGCATTTTCCTCGGCAAGATCACCAAGTGGGATGACGCGGCGATCAAGAAGCTCAATCCGAATGCGAAGCTGCCTTCGGAGGCCATTTCGGTTGTCCACCGTGCCGACGGTTCGGGAACGACCTTCAACTTCACGGACTATCTGAGCAAGGTCAGCCCGGACTGGAAAAGCAAGGTCGGTTCTGGCACGGCGGTCGAGTGGCCGGTCGGCGTCGGCGCCAAGGGCAACGAGGGCGTTGCAGGTAACATCGCCCAGGCCAAGAACTCGATCGGCTATGTCGAGTATGCCTATGCCAAGCAGAACAAGCTGACCTATACGGCACTGATCAACAAGGCCGGGAAGACCGTTCAGCCGACCAACGAAGCGTTTCAGGCTGCCGCCTCGAACGCTGACTGGACCAACGCGCCCGGCTACTACCTGATCCTCACCGATCAGCCCGGTGACAAGTCGTGGCCGATCGTCGCTTCGACTTTCATCCTGTTGCACAAGGATGCGACCGACAAGGCGGCCTCGAAGGAAGCGCTCAAGTTCTTCAAGTTCGCTTTCGAGAAGGGCGCCAAGAGTGCCGAAGACCTCGACTACATCCCGATGCCTGACAGCGTCGTCAAGCAGATCGAGAAGACTTGGTCGGCTGACGTGAAGAGCTAAGCTCTTCGCAAACTCACAATTGCATGGGGCCGGCGCCGATGGGCGCCGGCTTTTTTGTTGCGGCCTGGGCCAAGTCGAAACTGACAGCGCGCCATATCAGGGCGGAATGAGGCATAACTAATTGATTTAACGCGAATTATGGGGGCTGGACTTCCGTGCCAGCGCCTCTTGCAAGGCTCGATCGCAAAACCACGGCGGCGCCGGTCTCCCGGCCCTGAGGACGCCGCAGAAACGACATGCCCGACGGCTGCCAGGCCCTCCTGGTTGCGGCGACCGAGGCCTTCGGGGGGCTCGGTTTCGATGGCGCTGACCTGCGCAGCGTCGCCGCCGTCAGCCCGAACCGGTTCGCGTCCATTTCGGCAACAAGGCCGCACTGTGGGAAGCTTGCCTCGACCGGGCTGTTGCGATCGCGACGCCGTGATGGCGGAGATCGAGGCGATCGCGACCGGTGCCGGCCGTCCGCTGGCCGATCGGCTTCGCGACGTCACGGTCAGAATCGCCGCTTTCTACGCCACCTATCCCGAAGTCAGGATTTTTGTGGTCCGGCACGGCGCGGAGACGCTGGAACGGTCCACATTGGTGACCGAGAAGCTGCTGCGCCCGGCCTATCTGACGGTGCGTGAGCTGTTCGAGGCCGGCATCGAGGCCGGTATCATCCGCAGCAGCCATCCCGCGCTGTTCTTCGCGCTGCTCAATGCCGCGCTCAACCTGACGCCGGCGTTCCCGATGCTGCTCGGGCGGCTGGCTCCCGCGATTGAAGCAGAAACGGCGCGCAGCCGGCTGATCTACACCACGATCGCGACCTTTCTGCACCTGCCGCCGGCGCAAGTGGGCAACGAGCGGCCCGCGAACAGGCACGGCAGGCATCCAGCCTCGACCAACACCTCAACCAACCAGTGAAAGAGTGACCCATGAAGCTTCGTCTTGCCCTCGTCCTGCTCGCCGCAACGATCGCGCCCGCTCTGGCCCAGTCCGGTCCGAACGAATCACTTCAGCGCCAGGCCTGCATGGGCGACGCCATGCGGCTCTGCGGGGCCTACATCCCCAACCGTCGCAAGGTCCAGAGCTGCATGGCGTCACAGGTCGATCAGCTCAGACCGCAGTGCCGCGCGGTGTTCGATGCGTCCGTGCAGGCCGAGCGATCGCAGTCGGTGCGAGGGCGCTGAGGCGCCCGCCGGTCATTCATCCATCGCTAGCCGGGATCGTGCCTGTTGTGTCGTGATTGCTACGTGCGATCAGGACTTCGCATCGCTGGAGGACATCCTCAAACCAAAATCCGTGAAAACCCTGACCGTATTAACCTTTGGTTAACCATGGATGCCGATTGTTAACCATTCGACAAGACAACCGAGTCAGGGGCGATGGACGCTACTCAACAGGCAGCACGTCAACAGGTCCGCATGCGCGGCCGTTCTTACGTTGCGTTCGTCTTCTCGCCCGTGGTGCCGATCGTTTCCTGGCTCGAGGAGATCGATGCGACGCTTGCGCGCTCGCCCGGCTTCTTCACCGGGAAGCCTGTGGTGCTTGATCTCGCGGCAGTGGATCTGAGTTCCGCCGCGATCACCCATCTCGTCGGCAGTCTTGATCAACGCAATATCCGCGTGCTCGGCATCGAGGGCGTCGACGAATCGAAGCTCGGTGCCAACCTGCCGCCGCTGCTGACCGGCGGGCGCGCCTGCGCCATAACCCATGTCGAACCGCCGCCGCAGGCGAAGACCAAGGCGAAGTCTCCGTCGCTTCTGCTCGAAAGCCCGGTCCGCTCCGGTCAATCGATCGTCTTCGCCGAGGGCGACGTCACCGTGCTCGGCTCGGTCGGCTCCGGCGCCGAGATCGTGGCCGGCGGCTCGATCCACGTCTACGGCACGCTGCGCGGCCGCGCGATGGCCGGCATCAACGGCAACTCGGAGGCCCGGATCTTCTGCCAGAGGATCGAGGCCGAGTTGCTTGCCATCGACGGCTACTACCAGACCGCTGAAGAGATTTCCGACAGCTTGCGCAATCGGCCCGCCCAGGCGTGGCTCGAAGGCGAAATGCTGCGAATCACACCATTGAACTGATCGACCAGAAGGAGAAGAGAATGGCCAAAGTCTTGGTCGTGACGTCCGGAAAGGGCGGAGTCGGAAAGACGACATCGACCGCCGCGCTTGGCGCTGCGCTCGCGCAAGCGGGACAGAACGTCGTGGTCATCGACTTCGACGTCGGCTTGCGCAACCTCGACCTCGTGATGGGCGCCGAGCGGCGGGNGTGTTCGATCTCATCAATGTGGTGCAGGGGGTGGCAAAGCTCCCGCAGGCGCTGATCCGCGACAAGCGGCTCGAGAACCTCTGGCTGCTGCCGGCGTCGCAAACCCGCGACAAGGACGCGCTGACGGAAGAGGGGATCAACCGGGTGATCGCAGATCTCAGGACCAAGTTCGACTGGATCCTGTGCGACAGCCCGGCCGGCATCGAGCGCGGTGCGACGCTGGCGATGCGCTACGCCGACGAAGCCATCATCGTCACCAATCCCGAAGTCTCCTCGGTGCGCGACTCCGATCGCATCATCGGCATGCTGGATTCCAAGACGGTCCGCGCCGAGCGCGGCGAACGGGTCGAGAAGCATCTGCTCGTCACCCGCTACGACGCCGCTCGCGCCGCGCGCGGCGAGATGCTGTCGATCGACGATATCCTGGAGATCCTCGCCACGCCGCTGCTCGGCATAGTGCCGGAAAGCCAGGACGTATTGAAGGCCTCCAACGTCGGAAGCCCGGTGACGTTGAACAACGCGAACAGCGCGCCGGCCCGTGCCTATATCGACGCTGTGCGCCGCCTCATGGGCGAGACGATCGCGATGACCGTGCCGGTCGAACGCAAGGGGCTGATGGATCGGCTGCTGCGACGGAGGGCTGCATGATGAACCTGATGCGGCTTTTCGGCGGTCGCGCCGGCTCCGCGCCTGTCGCGCGGGAACGGCTGCAGATCCTGCTGGCGCACGAGCGCGGCCGGAACGGCGGACCCGATCTTCTGGAGGTCCTTCGCTCCGAAATCCTCGGCGTG
Source organism: Bradyrhizobium macuxiense (assembly GCF_001542415.1). Classification (GTDB taxonomy): domain Bacteria; phylum Pseudomonadota; class Alphaproteobacteria; order Rhizobiales; family Xanthobacteraceae; genus Bradyrhizobium; species Bradyrhizobium macuxiense. The sequence continues at coordinate 1,554 of NZ_LNCU01000123.1, read as the reverse complement.
GTGTCGAAACACATCGATCTCGATCCCGACAAGGTCGTGGTCAAGATGGACAGGGGCAAGTTCGTCTCGATGCTCGAGGTCGATATCGAGGTGCCCAACGGCGTGCAACGATCAATGATGGTGGCGGCCACATGACAGCAGACAGCAACAGTCACATTGCCTGGCAACGCGCGCAGCTCAAAAAGCATCGCGCGGCATTGAAGGCGCTCGAAGTCGATCAGCTCAGCGACCCCACCTGCGGTATTAACCGCCGGACGCAAAAGACGATCGATGAACTGGAGCGCAAGATCGGTGAATCCGGTCGGTGCATCGCCGAATATGAGCGCCGGACCCGGCGACCGCTGGCAACGGACCGCGGCAGCCTCGCCAATGTGAGCTGGGGACACTGGAACGCCAACATGCCGTTGGCGCGATCGCACCGGCATCGCGCCTAGTACCCGCTTTTCTTGGAACGTGAGTCGTGATTCAAGGTCGGGATGATACCCGAAGCAAGAGAAGTCCGCCTTTCGAGGAAAGATCGCAAGGTGCTTGAGGCGTGTTGTCGCTCACCGATGACATTGCAGCGCGATTTGAAGCGGGCGCGGATAGTCCTGTTAGCGGCGGACGGGCGCAGCACCCGGTCGATCGCCAAGGAAGTTGGGGTCCAGCCGCGGATTGTCAGCGTTTGGCGGCATCGCTATGCCGACCAAGGCCTTGAAGGGCTGCAAGACAAGCCGCGGCCCGGCAAGCAGCCGATCTATACGAAGACGACCGACAAGCGGATTCTGAAGCTGCTGGATAAGCCGCCCCCGCAAGGGTTTGCGCGCTGGACCGGCCCTCTGCTGGCCGAGGCGCTAGGCGATGTTGACGTCCAATATGTCTGGCGGTTCCTGCGCAGCCACAAGATTGACCTCGCGGCTCGCAAGTCCTGGTGTGAGAGCAACGACCCGAACTTTACGGCCAAAGCCGCCGATGTCGTTGGCCTTTACGTCGCCCCGCCGGCGAAGGCTATTGTGCTCTGCGTGGACGAGAAGCCCTCGATCCAGGCTTTGGAGCGAGCGCAGGGCTATCTGAAGTTGCCCAATGGCCGCGCCTTGACCGGCCAGAGCCACGATTACAAGCGGCATGGCACCACGACATTGTTTGCAGCGCTCGAAGTCGCCACCGGAAAGATCATCGCTACGCATTCAAAACGCCGTCGCCGTGTCGAGTTTCTCGATTTCATGAACAGCCTCACCGCGGCCTTTCCGGGCCGAAAGCTTCACGTCATCCTCGACAACCTCAACACCCACAAGAAGAATGAGAGCTGGCTCAAGGCCCATCCCAATGTGCAATTCCATTTCACACCGACGAGTGCGTCCTGGCTCAACCAGATCGAGGTATGGTTCTCAATCCTGCAGGGGCAGTCGCTCAGCGGCACCTCCTTCACAAGCCTCAAGCAGCTTCAGGAACACATCGATGCCTACGTCAACGCCTACAACGACAAAGCCGAGCCCTTCGTCTGGACCAAGAAAAAGATCCGTCAACGCCGTTTCAAGGGCCGCCGTATCAATCAACTCTGATTCCGGGTACTAG
>NZ_LNCU01000122.1 GCF_001542415.1 Bradyrhizobium macuxiense | reverse complement strand
GCTTGAGGCGTGTTGTCGCTCACCGATGACATTGCAGCGCGATTTGAAGCGGGCGCGGATAGTCCTGTTAGCGGCGGACGGGCGCAGCACCCGGTCGATCGCCAAGGAAGTTGGGGTCCAGCCGCGGATTGTCAGCGTTTGGCGGCATCGCTATGCCGACCAAGGCCTTGAAGGGCTGCAAGACAAGCCGCGGCCCGGCAAGCAGCCGATCTATACGAAGACGACCGACAAGCGGATTCTGAAGCTGCTGGATAAGCCGCCCCCGCAAGGGTTTGCGCGCTGGACCGGCCCTCTGCTGGCCGAGGCGCTAGGCGATGTTGACGTCCAATATGTCTGGCGGTTCCTGCGCAGCCACAAGATTGACCTCGCGGCTCGCAAGTCCTGGTGTGAGAGCAACGACCCGAACTTTACGGCCAAAGCCGCCGATGTCGTTGGCCTTTACGTCGCCCCGCCGGCGAAGGCTATTGTGCTCTGCGTGGACGAGAAGCCCTCGATCCAGGCTTTGGAGCGAGCGCAGGGCTATCTGAAGTTGCCCAATGGCCGCGCCTTGACCGGCCAGAGCCACGATTACAAGCGGCATGGCACCACGACATTGTTTGCAGCGCTCGAAGTCGCCACCGGAAAGATCATCGCTACGCATTCAAAACGCCGTCGCCGTGTCGAGTTTCTCGATTTCATGAACAGCCTCACCGCGGCCTTTCCGGGCCGAAAGCTTCACGTCATCCTCGACAACCTCAACACCCACAAGAAGAATGAGAGCTGGCTCAAGGCCCATCCCAATGTGCAATTCCATTTCACACCGACGAGTGCGTCCTGGCTCAACCAGATCGAGGTATGGTTCTCAATCCTGCAGGGGCAGTCGCTCAGCGGCACCTCCTTCACAAGCCTCAAGCAGCTTCAGGAACACATCGATGCCTACGTCAACGCCTACAACGACAAAGCCGAGCCCTTCGTCTGGACCAAGAAAAAGATCCGTCAACGCCGTTTCAAGGGCCGCCGTATCAATCAACTCTGATTCCGGGTACTAGATCGCTGACTTTCACCTCGAGTTCCCAAGGCTACCAACTCCCATTGCTCGCTGGCTATTGCCGGTTCGCCAACACCCCAGCCGCCAGAAGATCGCCGATCTCTCCGGCAAAATACCCCAATCGGTCAGCACAGCCCGGCTATCGCGCCCGGGCCCTGGCGGCGATCGGCTGAGTTCGGATCGCGCGCGCGAAAAGCGCGGAGCCGGTCCGGGGTGCCGAACTTCATCAAACACCGCGTATGCGCTTCGCGCAGCCATCTGCGGATGCGATGGCGCCTCATCGATCGACAGGACCGGCGCAAGGCAGGCGTCGCGCCCGATTGCTGCGGCCACCCATTCATCGCGGGTTCGTTCGGCAAAGACCATGGCAAAGCGCTCCCGCATCTCCGGCCATGTTGAGCGATCGCCCTGCCTTGGCAGCCCATCCGGCTTTAGTTCCATAACCTGCAGCAAGTTGGCGTAGAAATGGGGCTCGATCGCGCCGACCGCGACAAACTTTCCGTCCTTGGTTTCATAGGTGCGGTAAAACGGTGCGCCACCATCAACGATGTTATCGTTTCGCCGCTCGGTCCAGCTTCCGTGCTGACGGAACGCTTGGAATGCCGACATCAGGTGCGTCACGCCATCGATCATCGCAGCATCGACGGTCTGTCCCCGCCCCGATTGCCGGGCCTCCATGGCCGCCGAAAGCACACCGACGACAAGATAGAGTGCGCCGCCCCCGAGGTCGGCAACGAGATTGAGCGGAGGCGGCGGTGGTCGATCGGCATCACCAAGACAATGCAGCGCACCGGTCAAAGCGAGGTAGTTGATGTCGTGTCCCGCCTCCTGCGCCAGAGGTCCTTCCTGTCCCCATCCAGTCATACGAGCATAGACCAAGCGCGGGTTCACGGCGTGGCACGCTTCAGGGCCGAGCCCAAGGCGCTCCATGACCGTAGGACGGAACCCTTCAATCAGTGCATCCGCTTGGGTGACGAGTTTCAGCACAGTGGCGATTGCCTGCGGCCTCTTTAGATCGAGTGCCACCGAGCGCTTGTTGCGATTGTAGAAGTCAAACCGCGCCGGCAAATCGAGTTCGGCTCCCGGTTTCGCTATTCGGTCGATCCGCACCACATCCGCGCCGAGGTCGCCGAGTAGCGCGCCAGCAAATGGCGCGGGTCCAATGCCTCCCATCTCCACGACACGAAAACCTTGCAAGGGTCCCGTCAAGGCGAACTCCTCTCGTTAAACTCGGCCATCCTCAGCGATGAAAGCGCACGACGTCATCGATCCGAGCCCGATCGACGCGCGCTGCGTTGGCGTGAACGCCATCGTCTTCATAGCCAAACGAGATGCCAAACAGCAGTTTGTAGTTGTCAGGAATGTCGAGCTGTTTGCGGACGATATCGGGGAACAGGCCGAGCGCGCCCTGCGCACAGGAGCCGATGCCTCGCGCCGTCAACGCCAGCATGAGGGTTTGGGCGTACATGCCGATATCGGTCGCCTCTCGCGTATCGAACGGCTCCGGCATAAAAATGAAGACGGCATGCGGCGCATCGAAAAATGCATGGTTGCGGACGTAGGCCAGCTTGCGTCCCGCCTTATCGCTTCGCGCAACGCCCATCGCGCCATACAGCGCCTGCGCGGCACCGACCTGACGTTCGCGATAGATGCCGGAATACTTGCCGTCTGCCGGCCAGTCCGGCTTGATCGGCTCGTCGCGCATTCCGGCTGCGACGAGGGCTTCACGAAGGCGTTTGAGGTTCTCCCCCGACACCACATGGGGCGTCCAAGGCTGCACGTTGCAATTGGACGGCGCATGTTGAGCGATCGCAAAGACCTCCCGTAGGGCCGCCTCGGGCACTTCGCGCGGAAGAAAGCCGCGCACCGAGCGCCGACGGCGGATCGCCTCATCGACATTCATCATCGGCTGCTCCGCCATGCTCAGGGATCGTTCGCGATCAATGCCATGCCGCGTGTCGCATAGGCGTGCGCGAGATGCCGCCCCACATTCGCGGCATCCGGCAAGACGCTGTTGCCCAGATCGCCTCGGGCCGCAACGCCAGCACTTCCAACCGCCCCGCGAAACATCGCAAAGACCTGATGAAAGGCCGTGAGCCGCTCGCTCGCGCGGGAAAGCTCGTAGTAGTGATCGAGATATTCCGCTTCAGCCGGAATGCCCATCTCCGCGAGCGGACAGCCGAGCAGCCCTCCGTTCTCGTCCGGCGCCATGCGCCAGGCCTGGCTGTTGAAGGCAAGGTCGACAAGCGGATGGCCCAGCGTCGACAATTCCCAATCGAGGACCCCGATCACTCTACTTTACGATCCGCGAGAACATTCGTTTACAGTACAGGCATCCGGTTTGTTGACATGCCGTTACGCACACGGCTCCGACTCGCCGCTGGTGCGGCTCAGCTCAATCCGATCGATCTTCTCGAACAGCCCGTCATCGAGCCCGATATCGACTGCAAAGTGGGCATCGTTGGGCCGTGCCAAGTGGCGCCAGCCGATCATGCTGCGGGCCCAATAGCGGTGCTGGAAGCGAACGGGCGGCGTGCGGTTGGCGGCCTACCACCGCTGAACTGATGGGTGGACCCAATATTGGAAACTGGTCCGTTCTGCTGGCGTCGGCGATCCGCCTAATAGGGAGAGGCATCGGTCACCCGGATCCTAATGTTGGGCGCGGATCGCCTGGAAGGAACGCGGTTCAGCGTGTGCCCGATCAGCTCAGCGCGGCAGCGAGGTCTTATGACGTGCTGCGCGTTCATGCCCGGCAACGAGGCAAGCGGTTCGCCGCCCCCCTCCAATATCAGGCCGGCATCCAACATCTAGGAACGAATAGCCCGCTTCTTCTTCACCCCATGGACAGTCATGGAGGAAGCTAACGATGCTCTATTGGATAGCTTATGGAATCCCGACAATCGTCCTGGCGATTGTCCTGATTTACGCGATACACCGTGCCGGCTGGTTCAGCCCGCGCGAGGAACGACAGCTCGACACCAATACCCGAATGGTGCAGGAGCGTGATCCTCGCGAAAGAAGAGAGAAATCCTGAATGGGCTTGCGACGTACGAATAGGAACCCTCACGAGCGCTGCGTCGGGCCCATCACCTCGTTCCATTTGGTCGAGCCCGCCGCGGAGGCGCTGGTGACTCTTGCCTCTCGGGTCGGATGAATTCGATCGGCCCGGGGTCAATGCCCCCTCGCCGGCCCTCTCAAGTCGATCCACTTCAGCGTCAGCGAAATCGGGATCATGAGGGCGCCGACGATCGCCAGCGAACGGAAGACGTCGATATAGGCTAGGAGATCGACCTGCTGCTGCAACGTCTGTCCAACCCATGCAATCGCCTGACCCGCTGCATCGGAGGCGTTCGATCCCTGTGCCTCGAAAAATCGCGTCATCGCCTCGAGCGTCTGCTGGTAACCGAGATCGGGCGGTGCAATGTGCTCGACGAGCCGGCTCTGATGGAATTGCATCCGCTGGGCGAGAACTGTCTGAGCCAGCGCAACGCCCATCGAGCCTCCGAAATTGCGGGCGACGTTCATCAGCGCCGAGGCCTGATTGGTTTTATCCGGCGGAATCCCTTCAAAGGACGCGGTCGTCACTGGAAGGAACAGGAGAGGAAGGCCGAATGCCAGATAGATGCGCGACATCGCAGCATATCCGTAACTTATCTCGCCAGTGATTCCGGTCAGATGCCACATCGAGAACGCCGCAATGGCAGAGCCGGCCACCAGCAAATATTTCGGCTGCACATGGCCGATTAGCCATCCCGTGATCGGCATCATCGCCATCGTTACAAGTCCGCCGGGCGATAGCACCAAACCTGCCAGATAGGCCGTATAGCCCAGTTCGGCCTGCAGGAGCTGCGGCAGTATTTGGGTCGTGGCAATCACGATAGCACCCGTGCCGAGCATCACGAGAAAGCACGCGCCGAATTGCCGCTGGCCCAGAAGGCGGATGTCGACAATCGGATCGTCTTGCAGGATCTCCCATACGACAAACGCAAGCAGGCTGAATGCTGCAGCAATGGCAAAGGCTGTGATCAAGCTGGAGCCGAACCAGTCGTTGCGCTGGCCTTCGTCGAGCACGAATTCGAGCGAACCCAATCCAATTGCAATCAGGACAAAGCCAACATAGTCGACACGAAGGCCCTGTCTGAGCATGGCTCTGCGCTCCGCTTCCGCACCGAATGGCTCGCTGACCAATGCTCCCACCAGGACCAGCGAGATCAATCCCATCGGTACGTTGATCAGGAACACCCAATGCCACGAATAGGTGTCACTGATCCAGCCACCCAGCGTGGGACCGACGACCGGCGCAACAACAACTGCAATGCCATAGATCGCAAAGGCCTGACCGCGCTTTTCCGGCGGAAAGGAATCGGCGAGGATCGCCTGCTCGCTGGTCGCCATGCCACCGCCTCCCAGCCCCTGGAGCACACGGAATACGACCAGCGCTGTCAGACTCCAGGCGAGCCCGCACAGCAGCGAGGCTAACGCGAAGGTCGCGACACAGATCATGTAAAAGCGCTTGCGGCCGATCACGGTCGACAGCCAGCCGGAGATGGATAGCACGATCGCATTGGCGACGAGGTAGCTTGTGATGACGTAGGTGCTCTCGTCGATGCCTACCGCAAGGCCGCCTGCAATGTAGCGCAGCGCAACATTGGCGATGGTCGTGTCGAGAACCTCCATAAAGGTCGCGATCGAGACCACGAAGGCAATCAGGTAGGGACTATGTCCGCCGGCCGCCGAGCGTTCCGGCGACCAGCCACCCGCAGCGCCGTGGTGCGTGGTGTCAGTCACCGGACCTTGACCCAGGGTACGACCGACATGCCCGGTCCGATGGCAAGATCGTCAGGCCAGTGATCGACCACGATCTTGACCGGCACGCGCTGCACCACTTTCACATAATTGCCGGTGGCGTTCTCCGCAGGCAGCAAGCTGAAGGCAGTGCCCGAGCCGGGCTGCACCGAATCCACATGGCCCGTGATCATGCGACCGGGATAGGCATCGATGGACAAGTCGACCCGTTGACCCGGGCGCATGTCGGCGAGCTGCGTCTCCTTGTAGTTGGCGACGACCCAGATATCGTCCGGCACGACCATCATCAGACTTTGACCTGGAGTCGCGTAGGTACCGATGGCACCAGTGAGCTTGACGACGCGCCCGGCTTGAGCCGCAGTAACGTGCGTGTATTCAAGATTGAGCTTTCCCTGATCGAACTGCGCTTGCGCCTGCTGCAGCGAGGCACGGGCACTTTCGAGCTGCGCTTCCAGCGTCTTGATCCCAAGCTCGGCTGCGATCAGGGCGGCCTTGGCCCGCGACGTGTTGGCCTGCGCCTGCTGTAGATTGGACCGATTCTGCTGATCATGCTGAACCGTGTCGGCACCTTTTTTCAACAGATCCGATGAACGTGCTTCTTCCTGCTCCGCGAACCCTTGCGCGGCCTGGGTCTGATCGAGCTGAGCTTTCGCCTGATCGATCTGTTGGTGCTGGCTGTCGATCTGAGCCTGATAATTGTCAATGTTGGCTTGCGCCACTGCGACCTGTGCTTGCGCCTGGTCGATGGCGATCTTGTAGTCGCGCTCGTCGATGCGGGCGAGCACATCGCCCGCCTTGACATGCTGGTTATCGGTGACCGGTAAGTCGACGACATAGCCCCCGACCTTCGGCGCGATCGAAAAGCTGCGCGCGGCAACAAAAGCATCATCCGTCGATTCGTAATCGCGAATCTCGAGCCAGTAGCCGGTAGCCCCGACGATTGCGATCAGAGCGAGACAGCCCGCAACGGTTACGACCAGCCAATGCTCGCGCAATCGGTCGCGGATCGATCGCCGCTTGTCCGTAATCTCTTGCCTTTCGCTTGCTCCGCGATCGGCCTCAGGTTTCGCGGGCTTCTCGGCGGCGAGGCCGCGCTTTCTCGTCTGGGTATCCAATGCGAATACCTCGGTTGGAGACGTGTCTCGGGTTGAAACAGCGAGATCGCAGTCCATGGCTAATGATGCGGTGCCGCACTAGTTCCAAGATAGCGCCGGATTGACGCCGGACTGTGCGCGGGAGCCGGCCCGAAGGGACGCGTCGGTTCCAATCACGCCCAACCGCTCTGATGGCTCGATTACGCCGCCAGGGCATCCTGGTTGATCTCACCCTTCGCGAGCATCGTCAGCAGCGTGTCTACATGCCGCTCTTCCTCCAGGGAGTCGTGCAGCAGACGCTGATCGTTGCGCAGCTCAAGCTGGCCCGCGAGCGCAGCCGCGCTGCCATAGGCCGCTATCTCGTAATGCTCAAGCTTTTGCGCTGACGCGATCAGCGCGCCGTCACGAAGATCGTCGTTGAGTACAAGCGGGACCATCTTGGCTGTCTCGCCGATCAGCGCCTGCATGGCTTGGTCGGTGTGCAGGCCCGGATCGGCGCCATGCATCCTGAGCAGCGATTTCAGCCGTTCGCCCTGCACGATGGTCTCGCGCGCATGACGGTTGAACGCATCCTTCAGCGACGGGTGCGATGCGACTTCTGCCATGCTCGGCAAAGCCGCTGAAAGCTGACTCTCGACGCTGGCCAGTTCCTGGAGCTCGGCGATGTACATGTCCTTGAAAGTCGTAATCTTCATGCTGGACACCTTTCTTTTCTAATCTGGACGCGGAGCCTGTTCGACACGCCGCTCGCTGGATCAGGATCTATCGCTCGATCGTGCCGGTCCGGCGAATTTTCTTCTGCAATAGCATGATGCCGTAGAGCAGAGCCTCGGCGGTAGGCGGGCAGCCCGGCACGTAGATGTCCACCGGGACGATGCGATCGCAGCCACGCACGACCGAGTAGGAATAATGGTAGTAGCCACCGCCGTTCGCGCAGGAGCCCATCGAGATCACGTAGCGCGGCTCCGGCATCTGGTCGTAGACCTTGCGCAGGGCGGGAGCCATCTTGTTGCAGAGCGTTCCCGAAACGATCATGACGTCCGACTGACGGGGCGAGGCGCGCGGTGCCGCGCCGAAGCGCTCGATGTCGTAGCGCGGCATCGACACCTGCATCTGCTCAATCGCGCAGCAGGCGAGCCCGAAGGTCATCCACATCAGGGATCCCGAACGCGCCCACGTCACGAGATCGTCGAGCGGGGCTACGAAATAGCCGCGGTCGTCGAGCTCATGGCTGCGGTCGTCGAACCACGCGCGAGAATATGTCATCGTCATTGCGGTTCCTCCGCTCTCAAGTTGTATGACTACCGTAATCGATCGGTATCATCTCGATCGCGGCTTCCTGGCTTTGATTGCACTCGTCCATCCTGGCATTCCATGATCGAGGCGGAACGGAACTTCCGGGGGTCCACGTCCCGACGATGTCCGGCCAACGGCCAGCGCCAGCATTCGTTGCTAAGGTTTGGGGGCCGCGCGCATCACTACCGCGCGCATCACTGCGATGAAACTAGCGTCACGAGCTTCTGCAACCGCTGCGAGCGCGTCCATTGCCAGGTGCACCTTGAGCTGTAATCGCGACGTACGCAGCCGTAGCGAGCGTCAATTGCAGAGCCCCTCCCTACTTGCTGCGTAGAACGGCGATGAGCCCACCGTTTCACAGGCGCTCGACGGCGCTGACCGAGCGTTCCCCATGGCCTGATCAGTTGACTGACATCGCTCCGCGCTTCGCGATGCGGAGTTCAAGGTCCATCGAGCTTACACGGACGGAGCGGTTATTCTGGATTGCCGGGCGAAGAGGAGGAGTTGGATTGATCGGTCCAATGATTTGCCGGAAGCGCCGTTCCTCTCGCTCACCGACAGCAGTTGCGGCTTGCATGGATCGAACCAAAACGTGTGGCCGCGGCACGTGCAACGTAAACGCCGCACCCGCTCAGTGTCCCCCAATCAGAGGAAATGCACGTTGTTGGCCAGTTGCGAAGGTTCCTATTTCAGCTGAATTGGTCCGCCTCCCTTCCCTCGATCCTGATGTTCCGCACGAATCCGATTCAGTGAGCCAGCGGACTTGGACGTAACTGGAATTGCACGACCATCGGACTCGCCCGTGTGGCATCGGTCGTTCCCGGCGCTCCCGGATGCGGCGCATCAATACCCTCAACATGGAATGGAGTGCGGTTGCCAGAGGTTACCCATAGTTCGCGGCCTTTCCAGCCCGCCGTGGGGTCGTCGATCCGCCCGTCGATCTGCTTGGCAAAGAAGCCCATCGGATAGGGAACACGTAGCTCGACGATGTGACTGTCCACCAGCGCATGCAGAGAATCCGATTGGTTGCCGGTGGCAATCGGTGTGTTCGCGCCGAGTCCGAGAATGTCATGCTGATCGACCCAGAGATAATAGGGGTTCTCGGCCGCCCCTATCGTCCCCTCCAATGGCGGTCCAGGCAGCGGATAGAAGCGCCAGCCTTCGGGACACCTGTCGCCGATCTCGGCGCCGGGACCGTTGAGCGGCCCTTTGCACAGGCGACGGTCGAAGCTTCCGATATGACCGCTGTCGAGCGGCACCCACACCACGCCGTTGCGATCGACATCCATGCCGCGAATGCCATAGCCGGGCAGCGGCACCTTGTAGAGTTCGGCGAGCGCCGTGTCGGGTGGATTCGGTCCGGGATTAATGCGCACGATGTAACCTGGATGCGGCAGGCTCGAGCCCCAGATCGTGCCGTCGAGTGGACTTACGGAGATACCGTAGAGCCCGAACGGAATGCGGGTGTCCCGGTGCGGGTCGACCGGCTGGCCCGGCTCGTTGTAGTTTTCATCGCGCCTACCATTGCCGTTGGTATCGACCACGAGCGCGGTCCAGCCCTGCGCTGCCGCTGCATCGCCGGTCGACCAGAATTTCTTCGTATTGACCCAGCCGACGACTGCGTTCTTGCCCTGCGTATTGTTGCTGAACCAGAGCGTATTCGCTTCGTCCTCGGCGAAGTTCAGATGTTGGGTGCCGAAGCAGGTGTCAATAAAGGTGAACTTGCCGCTCCCGGCATCATACACGGTCACCTGCCGCGAGTTCTGGCTGAACCCCTCGGGCTTCGTCGTCAGCGGATAGAGCTGGGCGGAACGAAGCGACGAGTCCTTGCCGCAATAAGCCGGCACTTCTGTCGGCGGCCGCGCCTGTGCGGTGAAATAGATGCGGCCATCCTGATCCATAACAGGTGAATGCGCATTGACTTGGCTGTCCCACACCTGCTCGCGCCCGAAATACGGCGAGGATGCAAACACTAAATTGGCCAGCGACGAACTCGGCGTCCGGTCGGGCTCGCGGACCGGCACGGGGACAACGCGCTTGATGTCGCGCAAGGGATCGAGCACCGGCATCGTATTCGTGGAGAGCTCGGTCGCGCCGTAGAGGGGGCCGTTCGCATTCACGGTCGGCTGGCGCTTGTCCGTCGCAGTGAGGTCATGCAGGTAGTGCTTCGGATCGAGCCAGTCGCGCACTGTAACGACGAGATTGCGCTCGATACCACTTGGCCGTGGTGGCGCGCTCTTCGGGAGCTCGCCTGCCCTAATGCGATCGGTCCAGTCCGCCAGCGCCGCCAGATGCCCGCCATCAGGCGTCAGCAAGCGGCCCATGGTGCGCACCATGGTGCTGCCGCCAGGCCCGGACTGCAGACGCCGCGCCCACGCCGCGATACTGGATTGAAAATGGTCGAAGGCCGGCGGCATTGTGCGCGTCGCATAATTTCCGATTTGATGGCAATTGCCGCAGCCATTGGTCTTGATGACGTCGAGCCATTGCTCGCGGGTCTTGAATTGGGGCGGGATGCCGTTTCCGTTGGGTCCGGTGCCGGGAAATTTTTCGGGACCAGGCGGCCTCAGCAGGGAAAACCAGTATATCGCAGCATAGTATTGCGCCGCCGCTGCACGGTCGGGTGCAACCGATGCTTCGAGGTTCAGGCGCTGCCCAGGTTCGGCGACGACCTTCGGCGAATCGACGAGACCGTAGCCGCGGACCCAAACCTGATAAGCTGCCGCAGGAAGATCCGGAATGAGGAAACGCCCCGCCTCGTCAGTGACGACCACCTTGGCAAAGCGTGTGCCGAGATCCCTGGTTTCGGCGATCACCCAGACGCCGCCTTCCGGTCCGTTCGCGCTCTTGACGACCCCGGTGATATCCTTTGCGTCGATCTCGACCAGCGCGGGCTGAGCAGTTTCCTGTCCGGACAGAGGTACTGGGTCCGCGAACGACAGAACGAAGGTTACGGCGACGAGCAGACCTCTCGAATGTCGCATCGGTTCCTCTATTTCTGGGCCGCCAAATAGGCGATGAGATCGTCGAGGTCGGAATCCGCAACGCCAGGGAATACCGACATCTTGTTGCCAGGAATGGTCAGGCCAGGAGCTGCGACAAATGACGCGATGGTATCAGGGCTCCAGGTCCAGATCGCCATGGTGATGAATTCCGGCGAGTAGTCATATCCCGGCGCTGTGGCAGCTCTGCGCTCTGTAACTCCGAACAAATTTGGTCCGAAGCGATTTGGCTCGCCCCTGCCGACGGTGTGGCACAGTGCGCACTGACGGACGAAGATCACAGCGCCATGCGCGGGATCACCGGCCGCGACGGCAAGGCTAGGTCCGAACGCTGCCGTTATCACAAGGGCAAGAAAATGAAGGAACGTGAACGAAGCGAGGCGCACGGCGTGGCTCCTTGTTCTGATCGCGGCGACAACCCATCCCGGAATGGTCGGTTCCTACTTCGGGCAGAGGTTCAGCAAAGCCGCGGCGAACATTGGCCGGCATGCAACCGATCCACGCCGGCAACCGAACGAGCCGTTCGCCGATCGGATGATCACTGATCACACCAAGACAAGCCCGGAGTTGAAGCAACTGGTCAGCGGCGAGATGAACCCCGCCTTCCCCGCCGCATTGGACGATAGTTCCGAGAAAAAGCTAGTACCCGCTTTTCTTGGAACGTGAGTCGTGATTCAAGGTCGGGATGATACCCGAAGCAAGAGAAGTCCGCCTTTCGAGGAAAGATCGCAAGGTGCTTGAGGCGTGTTGTCGCTCACCGATGACATTGCAGCGCGATTTGAAGCGGGCGCGGATAGTCCTGTTAGCGGCGGACGGGCGCAGCACCCGGTCGATCGCCAAGGAAGTTGGGGTCCAGCCGCGGATTGTCAGCGTTTGGCGGCATCGCTATGCCGACCAAGGCCTTGAAGGGCTGCAAGACAAGCCGCGGCCCGGCAAGCAGCCGATCTATACGAAGACGACCGACAAGCGGATTCTGAAGCTGCTGGATAAGCCGCCCCCGCAAGGGTTTGCGCGCTGGACCGGCCCTCTGCTGGCCGAGGCGCTAGGCGATGTTGACGTCCAATATGTCTGGCGGTTCCTGCGCAGCCACAAGATTGACCTCGCGGCTCGCAAGTCCTGGTGTGAGAGCAACGACCCGAACTTTACGGCCAAAGCCGCCGATGTCGTTGGCCTTTACGTCGCCCCGCCGGCGAAGGCTATTGTGCTCTGCGTGGACGAGAAGCCCTCGATCCAGGCTTTGGAGCGAGCGCAGGGCTATCTGAAGTTGCCCAATGGCCGCGCCTTGACCGGCCAGAGCCACGATTACAAGCGGCATGGCACCACGACATTGTTTGCAGCGCTCGAAGTCGCCACCGGAAAGATCATCGCTACGCATTCAAAACGCCGTCGCCGTGTCGAGTTTCTCGATTTCATGAACAGCCTCACCGCGGCCTTTCCGGGCCGAAAGCTTCACGTCATCCTCGACAACCTCAACACCCACAAGAAGAATGAGAGCTGGCTCAAGGCCCATCCCAATGTGCAATTCCATTTCACACCGACGAGTGCGTCCTGGCTCAACCAGATCGAGGTATGGTTCTCAATCCTGCAGGGGCAGTCGCTCAGCGGCACCTCCTTCACAAGCCTCAAGCAGCTTCAGGAACACATCGATGCCTACGTCAACGCCTACAACGACAAAGCCGAGCCCTTCGTCTGGACCAAGAAAAAGATCCGTCAACGCCGTTTCAAGGGCCGCCGTATCAATCAACTCTGATTCCGGGTACTAG
>NZ_LNCU01000121.1 GCF_001542415.1 Bradyrhizobium macuxiense | reverse complement strand
AGAGCCTGACTGAAAAAGGAGTGAGTGATTTCGGTTGGCTGTGATTCCTTCGGATTTGCGAAGATTCGAGGGAGGGTACGATGCCGTGGACCGAAATCACTCGTGTCGAGTATCAACGCAAAGGGCTGCGCTACACAAGCGATCTGACCGATGCGGAGTGGGCGCTGATATCCCGGAAGATGCCGGCGCGACAGCGACGAGGACGCCCGCGGGAAGTCGATTTGCGCGAGGTCGTGCAGGCGATCTTCTACATTTTGTCGACGGGCTGCCAATGGCGAGCCCTGCCGAGCGAGTTCCCGCCATACTCGACGGTCCAAGGCTATTTTTATGCCTGGCGCGACAGTGGCCGGTGGCACCGGATCGTCGGAGCCTTGGTCCGGCAAGCGCGGCGGAAACTCGGGCGCAAGCCGGGACCGACGGCTGCCGTCATCGATAGCCAGACGGCTCCGACGACGCAGGCCGGCGGGCCACGCGGCTTCGACCCCGGCAAGCGCCTTCATGGACGTAAGCGGCACATCGTCACTGACACCAATGGTCTGCTGCTGGCAGTCCACGTGCATCCCGCCAACGTTCAGGATGTCCACGGTGCTGTCCCTCTGCTGGAACATCTGAGAGAACACTTCCCCAGGCTTCAGCATGTCTTTGCTGACCGAGTCTATCGCGGCAAACAGCTGCTCGACGCACTGTCCCATTGCGGCCAATGGACCATCGATATTGTCCAGCGGCCACCCGGCGTCAAAGGCTTCCAGCTCTTACCCCGACGCTGGGTCGTCGAGCGTACCTTTGCCTGGTTCGGCAGGTGCCGTCGTCTCGCCAAGGACTTCGAGGGCTCCGCGGCAACCGAAGTCGCTTGGCTTCTCGTCGCCCATCTCAGGCTCCTGATCAGACGCCTCGCCAGGCCCCAACACGCTTTTTGAGTCAGACTCTCAGGACCACGCGTCGAAGCCGTCGGGGATCGTCGTTTGCCGATTACGAACCTCGCTCAAACACCATGTTGGCGGGGTCGTTCCGCCCCTTCTGACAATTCTTTTTGGGTGGTCAGCGCCACATGCCGCGCATCCTGGCGCGGATGTCGATCGGCGGGGCGCGGTTCGCCGACGAAGGCCCTGACGCAGCCGCGCGAGGCCAGACGGTGCGTTCGAACATCGGCAACAGCTTTTCCGGGATGAAGCGAGTGCGCGAGGCGTACATGTGGCGGTCGCCCTTGGCGGCCTGGCCATGGACGAAGAAGCGCTGCGGCACCAGCAGATGCAGATCGTCCTTGGCACGGGTCATGGCGACATAGAGCAGGCGGCGTTCCTCCTCGAGTTCCGCTGACGTGCCGGCGCCGAGATCGGACGGCATGCAGCCGTCGACGACGTTGAGAACGTAGACGGACTTCCACTCCTGGCCTTTGGCCGAATGGATCGTCGACAGGATCAGGTAATCCTCGTCCAGCAGCGGCACACCGGCCTGGTCGCTGGTTGCATCCGGCGGGTCGAGCGTGAGCTCGGTCAGGAAGCGTTCGCGCGACGGATAGCCCGCGGCGATCTGCTCGAGCTGGATCAGGTCGGCGCGGCGGGCCTCGCCGTCCTCATGGATGCGGTCGAGATGCGGCTCGTACCAAAGCCGCGCGCGCTCGATGTCGACCGGCCATTCCGAGTAGCGGAGGTTCTCGATCGCCTCGACGAACAGGCGCCAGTCTGCGCCGGCGCGGGGCGGTGAGGGCAGCGCGGCAAGCGCGGCGATCGGATCGGAGGCCTCGGCCATGCGGTCCAGCACGCGCTGCGCCGAAGCTGGCCCAACGCCGGGCAACAGGTGCAGAATACGGAAACCCGCGACACGATCGCGCGGATTGGCGACGAAGCGCAGCAGCGCCAGCATGTCCTTGACATGCGCGGCGTCGAGGAATTTCAGGCCTCCGAATTTCACGAACGGAATGTTGCGGCGAGTCAGCTCGACCTCCAGCGGTCCGCTGTGCGAGGAGGTCCGAAACAACACGGCCTGATGCTTCAGCAGCGCGCCTTCCTCGCGGGTCGCCAGCACCTGCTCGACGATGTAGCGGGCCTGATCGGCCTCATCACGGATCGCGACCAGGAGCGGCTTGCGCGTCGACGTGCGGTCGGTCCACAGGTTCTTCGTGAAGCGTTCCTTGGCGAGGGAGATCACGCCGTTAGCGGCCGACAGGATCGGCTCGGTCGACCGATAATTGCGGTCGAGCGTGACGATCGCTGCTGCTGGGCTGAACTGTTTCGGGAAGTCGAGGATGTTGCGCACGGTCGCGGCGCGGAAGGAATAGATCGATTGCGCGTCGTCGCCGACGACGGTCAACCCGCGGCCGGCAGGCTTGAGCGCCAGCAGGATCGAGGACTGCAGGCGGTTGGTGTCCTGATATTCGTCGACCATGACATGGTCGAAGCGGGCGCCGATCTCGTCTGCCAGGGGCGCGTCCGCAACCATCTGCGCCCAGTAGAGCAGGAGATCGTCGTAATCGAGCACGTTCTGCTGCTGCTTGGTCTCGACGTAAGCGGCGAACAGCTGCTTCAGTTCGTTGGCCCAACCCGAGCACCAGGGGAAGAACTGGCCGAGCACAGCTTCGATGGGCATCTCCGCGTTCACGCAACGCGAGTAGATGGCGAGGCAGGTGCCCTTGGTGGGGAAGCGGCTTTCGGTCCTGGAAAAGCCGAGGTCGTGGCGGACCAGATTCATCAGGTCCGCAGAGTCTTCGCGATCGTGGATTGTGAACGCGGGATCGAGCCCGATGCGCTCGGAGAATTCGCGCAGCAGCCGGGCGCCGATACCATGAAACGTGCCGGCCCAGCTCAGCGCATCAGTCATCACTGAAGCCCGGTCGCCGAGCACGCGGCGTGCGATGCGCTCGACGCGACTAGCCATCTCGGCGGCGGCGCGCCGCGAGAAGGTCATCAGCAGGATGCGTCGCGGATCGGCGCCGGCGACGATCAGATGCGCGACACGATGGGCGAGGGTGTTGGTCTTGCCCGAGCCGGCGCCCGCAATCACGAGCAGCGGGACGCCCACGGTTCCGTCCGTCCCGACGCCATGCTCAACTGCACGGCGCTGCTCGGGATTGAGCGCATCCAGATAGGCTGTGTTGGCAGGAACAGGCACGAATCACCCCCGACCCGACGCTAACAGACATCGCGACGATTGGGGCCAATGTGCCGGGGGGAGGCGCAGAAATTAGATTGACATTGACGCGGCGCATTGCACACAACCGCGCCATGGGCGATCCATCAAAATCCGACACGCCACTGAAGGCGACATTCAAGGTGCGGTTGAACGGCGAGACGGTGACGCTCGCGACGGTCGGCCAGGCCTATCGCTTCATCAGCAATCTCAGCGCGGTCGAATGGATGGAATTCCGCTCGCTGCATGATGATGCCGTCGTTGCGCTCGAGAAGGCGGCCGACAATGCCATGTTGACGGTGCAGGCAACCAACGCGCTGCGCGTGCTGTTCGTCCGCGCCAAATTGCTCTGACGGGAGCTTGCAGGCGCTCAAAAGAAATGGGCCGCGTTGGCCCTCCGCGGCGGCCCCAGATAACGGTGGGAGCGCGATCAGCCCCTAACCGTGGTGTGTACCGCCGTTACCTTGTTTGCGGCCATAACGGAAACCGGCTTACGAAACGGCTGATGATTCGGCTGTAGCCGTGACACCACAGTCAGTGGCCGGTGTCGTCGACGAGCCGGTCATACACAAGAGCCGAGCGGAGGTTCATGGTCGCGATCTTCAGATAACGCGGTTCGCGCATCGCGTTGTTGAACATCATGATCACCGTCTTCCAGTGCGACCGCTCGCGCTGATCCAGACTGAGCCTGGACAGGTAATCCGCGGCGTCACCGACGGTCTCGAGCATCCGCCCGTCCTTCATCACGATCGGGAACGCGAGCGGCGATCGCTTCTCAAGTTCCTGCACGTGTGAGGCTCCCCGGGGGCGGACGGTAACGACGGGAACAGCTCTAACTGCGTCGCCCGGCGCCGCCAAGGGCAGGTGACTCAGAAGGAGTCTGCCAGCGCAATCTCCGCCTTCAGGGCATTGATGCGCCGCTCGGCTTCCTCGAAGGTCAGGTCGCGTGCGTACTGCATCGGCTGATAGGCCTCCTCCGCGAGGCTCCTCAGCCGAAGGCCCTGGGCGCGGGTCATCTGTCCGCCGACGCGCTCCGCAATCCCACCGAATCTCAGTGCTGCCATGCCCATATTTCACCTCGTTAGCCGTGTCGTGACTTGACAATATGTTCTATTTTTGTTCCAACAAGCCATGGACAACAAAATTAATGAAATTCGTCGCAAGATCAGCATGTTGCGAACTGAGATGACCCTGGTCGAGGCCGCGATCCGGGATCAGGTTAATCGTGACCTCGATTGCAGCGAGGCGTCATACCGACTGATGGCGATGCGGGCCGAAGTGACCGAACTGATCGGCCGTTGGAAAGCCGCCGGCGGTGGCGATCATCTGCCGTCGGTTCGCGAGCGCCTGAGCCGGAGCCACGGCGATCGCCCCGTCGCAAAGACGAAGCTCGAGAAGGGCAAATCCGGACCGAGCCGTCCGAACGCCCGGGTCTGATCTGCACGGCTGAACCGAGCGGCGCCGGCCATGTCGGCTCTGATCGCTGGAATGAGGTTTCGGGTCGGGAACCGAGCTGCGAGATCGGCATTTTCTCGTGGTGACGTTAAATCCTGTTGCCTTGTCCAGTGCAATGATTGCCGATCCGACCGCGCCACCGCGGGCATCGATGAATGACGATCGGAGTCCGCTCCTGACGCTGATCTCCTGTGTCAGCTGCGACAGGACGATGCGGCTCGAGACCAGCTATCCCGACAGCCGGGGCAAGGACATCCTTCAATATCGCTGCGGGGCATGCGGCAGGATCGAGCGGGTCCGATTGGTCCGGCGAACCTGGCCGGCGCGCGACTAATCGTTACCGCAAGCAGCATACGTTCCCGAGCATTGGAACTTTGTTTTTCGATTGCGATTAACAGGCTTAGTTCACTTTCTTGACCAAGATCAGTCATCACCGTTTTCTCGCTTGATTAGATCTCTAGCTGTCATTCTTATGGTTTCGCTGGCTCGCACGAGTCTTCGGATTTGCATCCAGCGCGCAGGGGAAATTCCATGGCCGATCTCGGTTCCGCATCTCGCCCCCGTACCGATGGTCGTCGCGCCAAACCAGCAAACGGAAAAATCGATTCCTCGCAGGATCTGCTGCAGTCCCTGCAGGCGATGCGCGCCGGCGATTTTTCGGTTCGCATGCGCGGCGACTATCTTGCGATCGAGGGCAAGATCGCCGACGCCTTCAACGAGATCGCTGCGGCCAATGAGCGGATGGCGCAGCAGCTCGCGCGTGTCGGTCAAGTCGTCGGCCGCGAGGGACAGACCCGCCAGCGCGTCAATTTCGGGCTCGCGAGCGGCTCCTGGGCCGACATGGAAAGCTCGGTCAATACCCTGATCGACGATCTATTGTGGCCGACGCGCGAGGTCACGCGCGCGGTTGCCGCGGTGGCGCAGGGCGACCTGCTGCAGACCGTGCAGCTCGACGTCGAGGGCAGGCCGCTGCGCGGCGAATTCCTGCAGTCGGCCAACATCGTCAACACCATGATCAAGCAGCTCTCGGTCTTTACCTCCGAGGTCACGCGCGTGGCCCGCGAGGTTGGCACCGAAGGCAAGCTCGGCGGCCAGGCTCAGGTGCCGGAGGTGACCGGCGTCTGGAAGGACTTGACCGAGAGCGTCAACTCGATGGCCAACAACCTGACCGGCCAGGTCCGCAACATCGCCGAGGTCACCATCGCGGTCGCCAATGGCGACCTGTCCAAGAAGATCACGGTCGACGTCCGCGGCGAGATCCTGCAGCTGAAGGAAGCCATCAACACGATGGTCGATCAGCTGCGCTCCTTCGCATCCGAAGTGACGCGCGTGGCGCGCGAGGTCGGCACCGACGGCAAGCTCGGCGGCCAGGCGATCGTGCCCGGCGTCGCCGGCACGTGGAAGGACCTGACCGACTCCGTGAACGCGATGTGCGGCAACCTGACCGCCCAGGTGCGCAACATCGCCAACGTGACCACGGCCGTGGCGCGCGGCGACCTGTCGCGCAAGATCACGGTCGACGTCCGCGGCGAGATTCTCGAGCTGAAGGACACCATCAACACGATGGTGGACCAGCTCAACTCGTTCGCCTCCGAAGTGACGCGCGTGGCGCGCGAGGTCGGTACCGAAGGCAAGCTCGGCGGCCAGGCCCAAGTGCCCGGTGTCGCCGGCACCTGGAAGGATCTGACCGACAACGTCAACTTCATGGCGTCGAACCTGACCGCGCAGGTTCGTAACATCGCCGACGTCGCGACCGCGATCGCGGGCGGAGATCTGTCGAAGAAGATCACCGTGAACGTGTCGGGCGAGATCCTTCAGCTGAAGGAGACGCTCAACACCATGGTCGACCAGCTCAATGCCTTTGCGTCCGAAGTGACGCGCGTGGCGCGCGAAGTCGGCACCGAAGGCAAGCTCGGCGGTCAGGCCAACGTGCTCGGCGTCGCCGGCACCTGGAAGGACCTGACCGACAACGTCAACTTCATGGCGTCGAACCTGACCGCGCAGGTTCGCAACATCGCCGCGGTGACGACCGCGGTCGCCGGTGGCGACTTGTCCAAGAAGATCACGGTGGACGTGCGCGGCGAAATCCTCGAGCTGAAGGACACCATCAACACCATGGTGGATCAGCTCAACGCCTTTGCAGGCGAGGTGGTGCGAGTGGCGCGTGAGGTCGGCACCGAGGGCAAGCTCGGCGGCCAGGCCAATGTGCGCGGCGTCGCCGGCACCTGGAAGGACCTGACCGAAAGCGTCAACTCGATGGCGTCGAACCTGACCGCGCAGGTCCGCAACATCGCGGATGTCGCGACCGCGGTGGCGAAGGGCGACCTATCGAAGAAGATCACAGTGAACGTGTCGGGCGAAATCCTTCAGCTGAAGGAAACGCTCAACACAATGGTCGACCAGCTCAATGCGTTCGCGGGCGAAGTGACGCGCGTGGCGCGCGAGGTCGGCACCGACGGCAAGCTCGGCGGCCAGGCCGAAGTGCCCGGCGTTGCCGGCACGTGGAAGGATCTCACCGACAGCGTCAACTCGATGGCCGGCAATCTGACGGCGCAGGTCCGCAACATCGCGGAAGTCGCGACCGCGATCGCGGGCGGCGACTTGTCGCGCAAGATCACGGTCGACGTGCGCGGCGAAATCCTGCAGCTGAAGGAAACGCTGAACACCATGGTCGACCAGCTCAACCGCTTCGCGGGTGAGGTGACGCGCGTGGCGCGCGAGGTCGGCACCGACGGCAGCCTTGGCGGCCAGGCCAACGTGCCCGGCGTCGCGGGCACGTGGAAGGATCTGACCGACAACGTCAACTCGATGGCGGGCAACCTGACGGCGCAGGTCCGCAACATCGCTGAGGTGACCACCGCCGTGGCGCGCGGCGACCTGTCGCGCAAGATCACGGTCGACGTGAAGGGCGAAATCCTCGAGCTGAAGAACACCATCAACACGATGGTGGACCAGCTCAACGCGTTCGCCGGCGAGGTGACGCGCGTGGCGCGCGAGGTCGGTACCGAGGGCAAGCTCGGCGGCCAGGCCGAAGTGCCCGGCGTCGCCGGCACCTGGAAGGATTTGACCGACAACGTCAACTTCATGGCGTCGAACCTGACGGCGCAGGTCCGCAATATCGCCGAGGTCGCGAGCGCGATCGCCGGCGGCGACCTGTCGAAGAAGATCACGGTGGACGTGCGCGGCGAGATCCTGCTGCTCAAGGACACCCTCAACACGATGGTCGAGCAGCTCCGCTCGTTCGCAGCCGAAGTGACACGCGTCGCGCGCGAGGTCGGCACCGAAGGGCGGCTGGGTGGCCAGGCCGTGGTGCCCGGCGTCGGCGGCACGTGGAAGGACCTCACCGACAACGTCAACCTGCTGGCTGCGAACCTGACCACGCAGGTCCGCAACATCGCCGAAGTCACAACCGCGGTGGCACGCGGCGACCTGTCGCGCAAGATCACGGTCGATGTGAAGGGCGAAATCCTCGAGCTGAAGAACACCATCAACACGATGGTCGACCAGCTCAATGCCTTCGCCGGCGAAGTGACGCGCGTGGCGCGCGAAGTCGGCACCGAGGGCAAGCTCGGCGGCCAGGCCGAGGTGCGCGGCGTCGCCGGCACCTGGAAGGACCTCACCGACACCGTCAACGTCATGGCGGCGAACCTCACTGAGCAGGTGCGCGGCATCGTCAAGGTGGTGACCGCGGTCGCCGACGGCGACCTGAAGCAGAACCTGACCGTGAAGTCGAAAGGCGAGGTGGCGGCGCTCGCCGACACCATCAACAACATGACGGAGACGCTCGCGACCTTCGCCGAACAGGTCACCAGCGTGGCGCGCGAAGTGGGCGTCGAGGGACGATTGGGCGGTCAGGCCGCAGTGCCGGGTGCGGCAGGCACCTGGAAGGACCTCACCGGCAACGTCAACCTGCTCGCGGCCAACCTGACCTCCCAGGTGCGCGCGATCGCGGAGGTGGCGACCGCCGTGACCAAGGGCGACCTGACGCGCTCGATCCAGGTCGACGTCCGCGGCGAGGTGGCTGAGCTCAAGGACAACATCAACACGATGATCGGCAATCTCCGTCTGACGACGGAGCGCAACACCGAGCAGGACTGGCTGAAGACCAATCTGGCGCGCTTTACCAACATGCTGCAGGGCCAGCGCGACCTCGCAACCGTGGGCCGCCTGCTGCTGACCGAGCTCGCGCCGCTGATGAACGCGCATATGGGCGTGATCTACCAGGTCGACAATCCCGAGAACCCGCAGTTGCGCCTGTTGTCGGCCTATGCCAGCGACAGCAGCAATCCGCATCCGCAGATCATTCAGTTCGGCGAGGGATTGATCGGTCAATGCGCGCTCGACAAGCGCCAGCGTCTCGTATCTGACATTCCCGGCGACGCAATGCCGGTCAATTCGGCATTGATGCGGATCATGCCGAAGAACCTGGTCGTGTTCCCGGTGCAGTTCGAGAACCAGGTCAAGGCCGTGATCGAACTGTCCTCGATCTCGTCCTTCACGACGTCTCAGGTCATCTTTCTCGAGCAGCTGACAGACAGCATCGGCATCGTGCTCAACAGCATCGAGGCGACGATGCAAACCGAAGCGCTGCTGAAGCAGTCGCAGCAGCTTGCCGGTGAACTGCAGACCCAGCAGAAGGAGCTGCAACAGACCAATGATCAGCTGGAGCAGAAGGCCCAGCAGCTCGCCGAGCGCAACGTCGACGTGGAGCGCAAGAACCAGGAAATCGAGCAGGCGCGCCGGGCGCTCGAGGAGAAGGCGACCGAGCTCTCGCTCACCTCGAAGTACAAGTCCGAATTCCTGGCCAACATGTCGCACGAGCTGCGGACGCCGCTGAACTCGATCCTGATCCTCGGCCAGCAGCTCACGGAAAATCCCGACGGCAATCTGACCGGCAAGCAGGTCGAGTTCGCCCGCACCATTCACGGCGCCGGCACCGATCTCCTGAACCTGATCAGCGACATCCTCGATCTCTCCAAGATCGAGTCCGGTACGGTGACAGTCGATGCCGAGGAGATCCTGACGTCGAGCCTGCTGGAGACCGTCGGCCGTCCGTTCCGGCATGAGGCGGAAACCCGGCATCTGTCCTTCAGCATCGACGTCGACGCCAACCTCGCGCGCAGCATGGTGACCGACTCCAAACGGCTGCAGCAGGTGCTCAAGAACCTGCTGTCAAATGCGTTCAAGTTCACCGCGGAAGGCGGCGTCAGCCTGACCGTCTCGGCGGCCGTCGGCGGGTGGAGCGCGGAACATCCGATCCTCAACACGGCTCCCGCCGTCGTTGCGTTCGCGGTGTCGGATACCGGCATCGGCATTCCCCAGGACAAGCAGAAGCTGATCTTCGAGGCATTCCAGCAGGCCGACGCCGGCACCAGCCGCAAATACGGCGGCACCGGTCTTGGACTTGCGATCAGCCGCGAGCTTGCCGGCCTGCTCGGCGGCGAGATCCATCTGCGCAGCGCGCCGGGCAGGGGCTCGACGTTCACGCTCTATCTGCCGCTGAAATATGCCGGGCCGTCGGTCGGGCTGCGCCCACACGCTCAGCCCTTGCCGATGCCGCACACGGCAGCGCCCGCGCTGCAAGCATCGAGCACGCAGGAGCGGACGATCGAGCAGCTTCCGGATGACCGGCTCAATCTCGAGCCCGGCGATACCATCCTTCTGATCGTCGAGGACGACCCGCATTACGCGCGGGTCCTGATCGATCTGGCGCGCGACAAGGGCTTCAAGGTCCTGATCGCGAACCGCGGTGCGGAAGCGCTCGATCTTGCCAAGCAATATCAGCCGACTGCGGTCTCGCTCGACGTGTTCCTGCCGGACATGCTCGGCTGGACCGTGCTGAGCCAGCTCAAACACAATCCGTTGACCCGTCACATTCCGGTCCAGATCATTACGCTCGACGAGGACCGGCAGCACGCATTGGCGCGCGGCGCTTTCTCCTTCGTGAACAAGCCGACCACGACCGAGGGCGTCAGCGCGGCGCTCTCGCAGATCAAGGAATACGCCAAGCCGCGCCGCAAGCGGCTGTTGATCGTCGAGGACAATGCCGCCGAGCAGCTCAGCATCAAGGAATTGCTCGGGCACGAAGATATCGAGATCGTGACCAGCGCTACCGGAGCAGGGGCGTTGTCGGCGCTGCGGGAGAACCCGTGCGACTGCGTCGTGCTTGACCTGCGGCTGCCCGACATGAGCGGTTTCGAGGTGCTCGACCAGATCCGCAAGGACGACAGGCTCTCGAATGTACCGGTCGTCGTGTTCACGGGGCGGGAACTCTCGGCCGAAGAGGACGCCGAACTGCACACGATGGCGCGCAGCATCGTGGTCAAGGGTGTGGAATCGCCGGAACGGCTGCTCGACGAAACGTCACTGTTCCTGCACCGAGTGATCACGGAATTGCCGGCCGCAAAACAGAAGATGCTGGAAAAGCTCAATAGCTCCGATGAGGATCTCATTGGCAAGACCGCGCTGCTGGTCGACGACGACGCTCGCAACATCTTCGCGCTCTCCAGCGTGCTCGAGCGGCGCGGTATGAAGGTGCTGACTGCGACAACCGGTCACGAGGCAATCTCGCTGGTCGAGTCCAATCCGAAGATCGCGATCGTCCTCATGGACATCATGATGCCGCAGATGGACGGTTACCAGACCATCGGTGCGATCAGGCAAAACTCCGCCTTTACGCGGCTGCCGATCATTGCGCTGACGGCGAAGGCGATGAAGGGTGACCGCGAGAAATGCCTGGAGGCAGGCGCGTCAGACTATCTGGCAAAACCCGTCAATACCGAACAACTGCTGCTCGCCATCCGCATGTGGCTGCACCGCTGATCGGCGCTCGAAAATGATGGACAATGAAAAGATAAATATCCTTCTCGTCGATGATCAGCCGGCAAAGCTGCTGGCCTATGAGGTCATCCTGAAGGAGCTCGGCGAACATCTCGTGGCGGTGTCGTCCGGCCGCGACGCCCTGGAATTCCTGCTCAAGAACGAGGTCGCGGTCATCCTGGTCGACGTCTGCATGCCCGAGCTCGACGGCTTCGAGCTCGCAGCGATGATCCGCGAGCATCCGCGCTTCCAGAAGACCGCGATGATCTTCATCTCGGCGATCCAGGTCAGCGATTTCGACCGGCTTCGCGGTTACGAGATGGGCGCCGTCGATTATGTGCCGGTGCCCGTCGTGCCCGAAGTGTTGCGCGCGAAGATCCGCGTGTTCGCCGAGCTCTACCGCAAGACGCGGCAGCTCGAGCGCCTCAATGCCGAGCTCGAGGACCGCGTGCGCGCGCGCACCGCCGAGCTCGAGCAGTCGACCGCGCGCCTGGTCGAAAGCGAGCAGCGCCGCAGCATGGCGATCGCCGCGGGCAAGATGGGGTCGTGGGACTGGGATTGGGTCAACGGCGACTGGATGTGGGACGAGGGCCAGTACAAGATTTTCGGCGTCGATCCGAAATCCTTCCAGCTTACCTCCGAGAATATCCAGGGGCTGTTTCATCCGGAGGACGTAGACGAACTCCGGCAGGCCTGGGCCGGCTTCGGTAAGGGCGAGACCTCCTATGAAGCCGAATTCCGGGTGTTGCGTCCCGATGGCGAGGTCCGCTGGTGCGTCGGCACTGCGGCGGCCACGAGCGACAGGAGCGGCAGGGTGGTGCGGGTCAGCGGCGTCACCGTCGATATCACCGATCGCAAGCGCGCCGAGGAGCGCCAGAGCCTCCTGACCCGCGAGGTCGATCATCGTGCCAAGAACGCGCTCGCGCTGGCGCAATCGATCGTGCGGCTGACGCGCGCGCAGAACGTGACGGCCTATGTGCGGGCGGTCGAGGGGCGCATCACCGCGCTCGCGAGGGTGCACACGGTGTTGTCGCTGTCGAGCTGGCAGGGGGCCGAGATCCGGCGGCTGGTCACTGAGGAGATCGCGCCCTATTCCGAAGCCGGGCAGATCCAGATCGAGGGCAGCGAGGTGCAGTTGCAGCCTGCGACCGCGCAAACGCTGGCATTGGCGCTGCATGAACTCGTAACCAACTCGGCCAAGTATGGCAGCCTGTCGGTGCTGTCGGGCCGGCTCGCGATCACCTGGGAGGTGCAGGACGACACGCTGATCCTGGCCTGGGTGGAATCCGGCGGACCCAAGGTGACCAAACCCAAGCAGAAAGGGTTCGGCACCAGGAGCGTCATCGCCAGCATCGAGACCCAGCTTGGCGGGCAGGCCGATTTCGAGTGGCGGGCAGAGGGCCTGATCTGTCGCCTGACCGTTCCGCTGCGATCTGTCGTCTCCGACACTCAGACGTTCCACGAATTGCCGGCGGAGGACCGCAAGCCCGCCGTCCGGTCGCGGGTCGGGTAACCGACATCCGCGATTGTGAGATGAGGCGGCGCGGGTGTTCAGCTAAACATTGCCGGTGAGTGCGATCGCGCCTGATGCTGTGATCGTGCGCCGGGACCAGCCAATGCTGAACAAACGACATGTGGTTCTTGCGGGCCTTTCTGTCACCTGCCTCATTGCAGCGACGATCGTCGCCAGGACCGAGCCGACGGTGCTCAGAGGCACGGAAGCCTTTGGCGACTGGCGGCGCGACAGACCGGGCACCGTTCGCCTGATCCGACCGCAGGACTTGCCCAAGCCGGGCGCGACGGCGTGGGCCAGCAATGTTTCGCGTATCGTGCCGAGACCTGCATCCGCGATGCCTCAGGTCCCGGCGGGCTTCAAGATCGAGTTGTTTGCCGGCGGGTTGAGCGGGCCTCGGATCATCCGGACCGCGCCCAATGGCGATATCTTCGTGGCCGAGACCGGCGCCGGCCGCATCCGCATCCTGCGCAGCGATGGAGATGCCACGAAACCTGCGACCAACACGGTCTACGCGACCGGCCTGAACAAGCCGTTCGGCATCGCGTTCTTCCCGAGCGGCGACAATCCGCAATGGCTCTATGTCGCCAACACCGACAGCGTCGTGCGCTTCGCCTACCGCAACGGCGACCTCAAGGCTTCGGGAAGGCCCGAGACGATCGTCGCCAATCTTCCGCACAGCTACGGTCATTCCACGCGCGACATCGTGTTCACGTCCGACGACAAACGGATGCTGGTGTCGGTCGGCTCCGCCAGCAACGCAGGCGAGGGGCTCGGTCAGCCGCCCGAGGGTGTCGAGGCCTGGAAGCGCGACCGCGCGCTTGGCGCCGCCTGGGGCTCCGAAACCGATCGTGCCGTCGTGCTCGCCTTCGATCCCGACGGCAAGAACAAGACGCTGTTCGCCACCGGCATCCGCAACTGTGTCGGGCTTGCGATCCAGCCGGGAAGCGGCACGCCGTGGTGCTCGACCAACGAGCGTGACGGGCGCGGCGACAATCTTGTGCCCGATTACGTGACGCGGATCCGCGAAGGCGCCTTCTACGGATGGCCGTGGTTCTACATCGGCGACAACGAAGATCCCTCGCATGTCGGCCGGCGTCCGGATCTGAAGAACAAGGTGACGATCCCCGACGTCCTGCTTGAGGCCCACTCCGCCTCGCTCGGCTTGGCCTTCTACACCGGGAGCAACTTTCCCCCCGAATATCGCGGTGATGCCTTTGCCGCCGAACACGGCTCATGGAATCGGGCGAAGCGGACCGGCTACAAGGTCGTTCGGATCAAGCTGAAGGACGGCGTGCCGACCGGCGAGTACGAGGATTTCGTCACGGGCTTTGTCGTCAACGACAACGAGGTGTGGGGTCGCCCCGTCGGCGTCACCGTGGCGCGCGATGGTGCGTTGCTGGTCTCGGAGGACGGCAACGGCACGATCTGGCGCGTCAGTCACGTTCAGCCCTGACCATCCTTGAGGCCGTACTCCTCATAGATCGTCAGAGGATCGGTGTCGGGAAACAATCTGCACTTGGCCTGCGCAAGATGCAGGGTCACGGCGCCCGGCTCGCACTTGGCGGTCAGTAACTTTCGAACATCCTCCATATGCGCGCGCGGCTGATGCTTTGACGCAAGCTGCTCCATGGCAACCAGCGCCGTGGCCAGGGCCTCGGTGACCACCCATTCGTCGTGTCCGGTAATTCCCTTTCGCGGCATCGCCACACCTCCCGTACGCCGGCACGCGACATTGTAACGCAACGCGGGTGGGGGCTGTCATCAGCCAACATTATCCAAACAGCGGAAACCGTGATTGGAGACCAGCTGCCGCCAAGAGCCGCAGGGAACCCGCCATGGCAGAACATGGCGGCAATGACTAGAACGACGGCTCAAGCCAATCCGTTCGAGCGAGCCCGCCAGATGTTCGAGCCCTATCTCTCGTTATGGAGCCTCGTCCCCGACGGCAGCCCCATTGTCACTCACGCGGCGCGGCTGCTGCCGGTGCGGCGGCACGGTGAACCGGCAATGCTCAAACTGTCGGTCGAGCAGGACGAGTGCCTCGGCGCCATCGTGATGGAGTGGTGGGGCGGCGAGGGCGCGGCGCGCGTCCTTGTGCGTGACAGCGAAGCGCTCTTGCTGGAGCGGGCGACTGGACGGGGTTCGCTCAGCGAGATGGCGCGAACCGGACGAGACGACGAGGCCTGCAGGATCCTCTGCGAAACCGCCGGCCGGCTTCACGCCGCCAGGGCAAAGCCGCGGCCTGAGCTGACCCCGCTGGTACACTGGTTTCGCGACCTGTGGCCCGCCGCGCGGGCTCGTGGCGGCATCCTGCTCCGTTCGGCGGAGGCCGCGGAGGCATTGCTCGCGGATCAGCGCGAGATCGTGGTGCTGCATGGCGACCTGCACCACGACAATGTGCTCGACTTCGGCGGACGCGGCTGGCTGGCGATCGACCCCAAGCATCTCGTCGGCGAACGAGGCTTCGACTTCGCCAACATCTTCACCAATCCGGATCTCGCCGATCCGACCTGGCCGGTTGCGATCGAGCCCGGTCGATTTTTGCGCCGCCTGGATATCGTCGTGGAGGCGGCTCAGTTCGATCGCCGCCGCCTGCTGTCCTGGATCATTGCCTGGACCGGATTGTCGGCCGCATGGTTCCTGGGAGACGGTGATCCGCTCGCTGAGATCGATCTCAAGATCGCGACGCTCGCTGCGGCCGAGCTTGACCTGATGACGTCGCGCGGTGCGTGACTAGGCCGCCACCGCGCCGGTCAGCGATACGCTCAAGATCCGCCACTTCGACGTGTCGAAGAAGTAGGCAGCCCTCACGTGGGCGGACGCGGGATCAGGCGCCTGAAGCACCGTGTGGAACTTGCGCGTTCCATCGCTCAGTGAAATCCGGAATGTCTGCATTGGCCGAACCCTCCACGACCGAATGCTGGGGCGAGGAAGGTTAACATTTGGTTGCTCGCTTCGGGCGCTTTTCGCCTCCGGCCAAGGTCGGCGGCAACCGTACAACGGTATCTTCCGCTCCCAGAACACGTCCGTCCTGCGCACGGAGTTCGAGCCGACGCACTGGCAGCCCGGACTTTTTGTCGACCAGGAGCACGTGCGCCTCATCAGGCGCGAAGAAGAAATCCTCACCCCATTGCCGGAGCGCGACGAGGAGCGGGAACAGGCCGCGCCCCTTCTCGGTCAGCACATATTCCTGATACGGGCCGTCCGCTGCAGGCACGGTCTCCATGATGCCGTGCGCCAACAGGTTGCGGAGCCGGGCTGAGAGGATGTTCTTGGCAAGTCCCAGGCTCCTTTGAAATTCTCCGAACCGCCGCGATCCGTCGAAGGCATCGCGGACGATCAACAGAGACCACCAGTCACCGATCGCATCGAGCGGCCGCGCCACGCCGCACATCGAGTCCTTGTGGCTCACTCTCTTGGCCATTGTGATCCGCCTGCCGTTCCTCGTCGTCTGCGCTCAAATCGCCCGCGGGGTGCGCCCGCAAAGGCGTCGCTGCTCCGGCAAAGATATCGGTTGCAAACTAAAACCTCAAGCGGTACACGGTGGTTTCAAGTTGCAACCAAGACGAACGAGAACCCCATGATCCGATCCGACGCCACGTTCGACGGTACTTTTCCCTTCGCGCCCCGCTTCACCCACGCTCCAGGCTTTCAGATGCATTATGCCGACGAGGGACCGCGCGGCGGCGAGGTCGTGCTTTGCCTGCACGGTGAACCGACCTGGGGCTACCTGTTTCGCCATCTCATCCCAGTGCTGAGCCAGACGCATCGCGTGGTCGTTCCTGACCACATGGGCTTCGGAAAGAGCCAGACACCCGCAGATCGGAGTTACTGGCTGCAGGACCACCTCGATAATCTCGAGGCCTTCGTCGTTGCACTCGACCTCACGAATATCAGTCTCGTCCTGCATGATTTCGGCGGGCCGGTCGGCATGGGGCTCGCCGCTCGGCATCCCGATCGCATCCGCCGCATCATCTCGGCGAATGGTCCAACGCCGTTCGGTCAGAAGGATTTGCTCGACCGGCTGACGGCCAATGCGCTGGTCTCGCCGTGGTTTCAGTGGATCGCAAGGGCCGAAGCAAGCGGCGAGCTCGAGCCCGTGCTCGGCCAGCTCGGCTTCAACATTCTGAGCACGCTCAAGCTCAACGGCTTCGAGGACAATACCGTTATCACCGATGCCTGGCTCTCAGCGTACGGCACGCCTTTCGCGCGTCCTGCCGATTGCCTGGGCGCGATCGGATGGGCGAGGGGCTTTGCTATTAGTGCCCACAGGTTCGAGACACCGGATGCTACGGCTGACCGCGCGATCCGCGGCAAGCCCGCGCTCGCGATCTGGGGTGAAGCCGACCGCACGCTGCTTGCCGAGCATTTCCTGCCGCTGTTTTCGGCGATCTTCCCCGCGGCACCCGTCAAGCGCCTTGCCGGCGTCGGCCATTACTGCCTTGAAGATGCCCCGGAGACTATCGCCGGCCTGATCGCCGAGTTCATCCGGCAGACCTGACGGCTCAACCGAAAGGACGGCGCATCGCGTCGTCAGGCTGCGACCGCGTCGGTGCGCGATACGCTCAGAATCCGCCATTTCGATGTATCGAAGAAGTAGGTGGCCTTGATGTGGGCCGAGCCGGAATCGGGCGCCTGGATCACCGTGTGGAATTTCCGCGTCCCGTCGCTCAGCAAAATCCGGAATGTCTGCATTGGCCCAGCCCTCGTTGGGCCAATGCTGCAGCAGCGCGGGTTAACGTTTGGTGCTCATCGATCAAGCGCTGCGCTCGATCATCCACGGCCTGACCGCACCTCCTGCTGCTAACTCAGGGTGGCGAACGCTGCCGGCGTAAAGTCGGTCATTTGGTCGACGCGACCGTGCCGCACTTTCTCAAGCCAGGCGGGATCCTGCAGCAACGCGCGTCCGACTGCGACCAGGTCGAACTCGTCGCGTGCCAGCCGCGCGAGCAACCCATCCAGTGGCGCGGATTGGGCGCTCTTACCCGCAAAGGATTCATAGACGTCACCGGACAGACCGACGGCGCCGACCGTGATCGCCGTGGCGCCCGTGAGCTTCTTCGCCCAGCCGGCGAGGTTCAGCTCCGCATCGACTTCAGGGAAGGCCGGTTGCCAGAATTTCGACTGCGAGAGGTGGAAAGCATCCGCACCGGCGTCGACGAGCACTCCGAGCCATCGCTCCAACGCCTTCGGCGTCTCGGCGAGCCGTGCATTGAAGTCGCTTGGCTTCCACTGCGAAAGACGAAGGATCACCGGGAAGCCGGACGTCACCACGGACCGGATCGCCTTCAGAATCTCGACCACGAAGCGGGAGCGTTCGACCAGCGTCGAGCCACCATATCCATCGTTGCGCAAATTGAGATCGTCGTAGAAGAACTGATTGATGAGGTAGCCGTGCGCGCCCATCAGCTCGATCCCGTCGAACCCGAGCCGCTCGGCATCCATCGCCGCGCGCGCGAAGGCCTCGATGATGTCGGCGACATCAGCTTCGCTCATCGGCTCACTGACGCGCTCGCCAGTCACGGAAAGGCCCGAGGGGCTTTCATAGGGCGAGGGTGGAATCCAGCCCGGCGCCGCCTTCGAGAGCTTGTGTCCGACATGAACCAGCTGCGGCGCGATGCGCCCGCCTGCGGCGTGAACCTCATCCACGACCTTCTTCCAGCCGGCGAGCGCCGCCTTGCCATGGAAACGAGGCATATCGGGCTCATTGAGCGCGGCCGGACGACCGATCCCGGCCGCCTCCGTTATGATGAGGCCGACACCATTCTCCGCGCGGCGGCGATAGTAGGCGGCGACCTCCGACGTCGGCACGCCGCCCGGAGAGACGGACCGGGTCATCGGAGCCATCACGATGCGGTTCGGCAGGTGGAGCGAGTTCAGCCGGTAAGGTCTGAACAGGACATCGAGATCAGGCATGGGATATCTCAGTGTTGGAACAGGATTTGCGCGGGACGGACGCAGACTATTTGGCCTGGTCATCAGGCGCGGCGGTCTCACTGGGACGCGTAACAGACGCCCCATGAGGGCCGTCGACCGGCTCGGTCCTTGGCACGGCTTACCTAGGGCGCGCGGGCGCCGGGCGGCATTTGCCGATTCTCGACAAGGGTTGTGCGTCGACGCACCATCGCCGACCGGCCGTGGCTTCTGTTGGCCGCGGGGTGTAACAGTCGCTCAATAACGAGCAATGGTTCATTGGGGGACCAAGGATGTATTTTGCCGAGTTTTCTTTGCTTTTGGTTGTAACCGCCTTGCTGGCCTTCCGATTGGGGCACCAGAGGGGATATCGGCAGGGGCAATATTCCGCCGCATGCCTGTTTGCGAACCGCTATAGGCCGTCAGAACCTGTCGAGCAGCGGGGCAGCGCGACAACAGCTGAGTTCTGCACGGCCGGCTGAAAGAGACGCGGCAGTCGCGTTACCTCAGCCGGGCTTCGAACGCCGATAATTCCGTGGTCTCATCTGCGGTCACGATGTTAGAGGGCTCTAAGGGGGCAACACTA
This sequence comes from Bradyrhizobium macuxiense, assembly GCF_001542415.1. Taxonomy (GTDB): domain Bacteria; phylum Pseudomonadota; class Alphaproteobacteria; order Rhizobiales; family Xanthobacteraceae; genus Bradyrhizobium; species Bradyrhizobium macuxiense. Next base: position 19,892 of record NZ_LNCU01000121.1, on the reverse strand, counting down.
ACTACGACGCGGGTTTGGTATAGGGGCTGTGCCCAGCCCTCCAAGCTGGAGAGGCAGGTTCGAGTCCCGCAGCCCGCTCCAAGAGGCTACCAATCGCCTTCCGCACGCATCAATCGCAAGAGAAGGGCCTCGTCTTTGTCACACTCTCGATGATGCTGATGGTATCGCGACAAGTCGAGCGGTAGGGGTGCGCCTTGCATAACCTAATCCAGTTCGGAAGCTCGTCCGCATGCTGCTTTTCAGCGTTGCTAACGAATACCGCACCCGCGTTGGCGCAGGCGTTATCGTACAATGCCTCAGCTGCGCGGGTATATTCTTCTGAAGCGGCTATTGCCTTTGCGGGGATTAAGATTGCAGCGACGACAAGCGACTTCCCAAACGACATGCGTCATCTCCAAAGTCAAAAATTCGAAATTCAACTATCCCTTTGTGTCCTTCAATGACCGCCACAGCAGCGTTGTAATAGCTTCGGAGCGCTCAACGCCATTGGCGGCGGTCCATTTGTCGAGCGCTTCGATCAGGTCCTCAGGCAAGCCCGAAATGATCTCGCCAACTATTTTACGAACTCGGTCATCGGCTTTCCTTTGTCGACAATGTGAACGTTCAGCATCTTGAGCGTTTTATCGCCAACGACCTTGACGCCCGCATGCGGGACATCCCGCGCGTTGATTATTGCGGCTCCGGTAGGGAAGGGTATCTGTTTTCCATCGGGAAGCTCCAGCGTTGCCCCCTCTAAGACGTAAACAACCTCCTCACCAGGATGGATGTGCCTGGCCAAGGATTCTCCGGGCGGTACTTCGAGTACGGACACGATGATGTCCATGTTTTTGCCGGTCAGGTCGGCTTTCTTTAGTTCGGTTTTCTTGATCCCTTCGGCGTGCGTTTGACCAATCAACGCGATGCTCGCGAGCAATACGAAAAATGTCTTCATAAATCTCTCCCTGAAATAGGGACAGTATGATCTCGCGGTTCGTTTGCCTTCAAGCTGAAAAGAGGATCACCCGGGCCGGCGGCGGTGGTCGTTTGTTAGTCTGGCTTCGGGCGCCGATCGTTCCGTGGTCGCGAGTCGAGCAGATCTGGCAACGGCGGCATCCGAGCACGCGGGTCACGGTTCAGCGCGCGGGACGGATCGTCGTGATCCTTAGTCGATTGCCCACGACCGATCAGAATCCCGACGAGGCCGACAATCACCAGCAGTACGCCCACCGCAATGAGCCAATGCGCGGGTTGTAACGATTCAATCGCGGCCTTGGTGAAATCCACCTATTTCGTCGCCTTCGCCCTGATTGTCATCTGCTGATCTGGTTTGCCTGGCCAGTATTTCGATTTTGTCGAAATCCAGTCCTTGGCCTCGGCTTCTGTTGCGAAGTCTCCAATATGGGAGTCCGGACCCTTTCCGGTCTTTACCGCAACAAACCAACGACCGCCTTTTGTCATCTCGGGCGCGAAGCAGGGGAACTGCTTTGGATCGGGCCGCGGATCGTCAGTCATTTCTTGGCCTTCAGCCCAATTTCCACAAGCCAGCGGATGGCCTCTGGCCGGCAGGGAAGGTCGTCTTGCTTCCGGCGCCAGTCGTCTAGCGCCTTAGCCATATCAGGCTGAATACTGACCATGACTGGCTCCCCGGTAAAGTGGGTTATCAAGGGCTTGTGGGCCTGATTGGGGCTGGCTGGGATTGTTCTGGAAAGCTGAAATGGCGGAAGGGGTGGGATTCGAACCCACGGTACCCTTGCGGGCACGCCGGTGTAGGATCGATACGCAGACCTCAGAGAGGCGCCACGTATCTTCCTCCGAACCGTGCTTGCAACTTTCATAGCACACGGCTCTCTCGTGATCTCAGCGAGTGGCGGAAAGGGTGGGATTCGAACCCACGGGACGGTTACCCGCCCGGAAGTTTTCAAGACTTCTGCCTTAAACCACTCGGCCACCTTTCCTACGCCTTTGCCAAGTTTGGCAGAGCAAAGTCCGATAGCGCAATGCCATCGTATTTGCCAGCGTGGATTTTCTGATGACAGCTCTGACAGGTCGGAACTTGTTTCCTGTTCAGTGCCGACATGATGGCGGCAAAGCCTGTATTCTTGCCCTTACGTACGTGTCTGACGTGATGCATTTCCACGTCATCTGGCGATCCGCATATCGCGCACGGTTTCTCCAGTTTGCTGCGGGTGCGTTTGTTGATCCCCATCGAGATGACATCTTCTATCTCGGCGTTGATCAAAAACGCTTGTCTGTTCTTGAGCCACTTCCTTCGCAGTGGAAGGGATGTGTATGCCGTAGGCTTACCGTCCTCATCCCATCGCTTGGGTGTGATCAGTTCAGACCGTCTCCGCCTGAATAACTGTGACAGGGAGAATTGATGCTTCCTGCACAGTGTCTTTGCGCACGATAGATGGAGTATCAATTGGATGTGGCGCAGTGCCTCTGGGTTATCTACGAACGCGTAGTAGTTTCGTATTCCCGCAAGTATCTGGCCGAAGCGTTCGACAATCACATGATCATCTTGTGCGATCCAACCGTGCCGCGCTAACGGCACTCCATCCGAAGTACAGAAGCCACGTTCAAAGAGACGCTTCACAAGGTCCTCTTTCGGAGCCGTCATGTAAGTCAGGTGTTCCACGTTCGCACGTCTAGTGAAAACGAGGCCGTTCTTCGTGACGATCTTTCTGTGAACCCCGGAGTCGTCCCCCCTTCCGATTGTGATGTAGGTCCCTAAGAACTTTGCACTCTCGGATCTAGCATGCCTTATGTGAGTTTTTTCAGCACTCAATTCCAATCTCAGTTCGTCTCGGAAGAATGCTGTTGCCTCTTCCTTGAGAAGCATCGCCAGCTTTTTAGGGCCGTCGATAGCCACCAACCAGTCGTCCGCATAGCGGACGTACTTTATGCGAGCGTAGTTCGGATCATCGTGCATCATTGACGAGGTTTCCCGGAGCCTCTTTTCGAGGTCGGTTATCACGTCACTCTCTTTCGGCGTTCCCTTCTTCAACAGACGATTGCGTCGCTTGACGATGGAAGTGTAGGCGGGATTGACCCGCTTCGTCTTGCCAACCTCGTGCTCTGCAATAAACTTCGTCACCCACAAATCGAATTCGTGGAGATAGATGTTCGCCAGTATCGGGCTGACTATGCTTCCCTGTGGAGTCCCGGCAAGTGAGTTTACTTGCGTAGGACCTTCAAGGTAGCCAGCCTTAAGTGCCTTCCAGATTAGATCGAGGAAACGCTTGTCCTCAATCCGCTTGGAGAGCACTCGAATCAGGGTCCCATGATCGATATTGTCAAAGCAGCCTTTTATGTCTCCTTCGACAAACCAGTTCACGGAATGCCATGAACGCACTTGTTTCAGGGCCGTGTGAGTTCCCCGCCGCGACCTGAAGCCGTGGCTACAATCGAGGAAAGTCGGCACATCGTTGTCGTAGATGGACGACAAGATGATTCTCATGACCTCTTGGACGACCTTGTCCTTCGGGGACGGAATCCCCAGCGGACGAAGTTTACCGTTTGCCTTGGGGATGTACGTCCTTCTGGCTCTGGTGAAGGTGAAGGATTGATCCTTCATGGCCGAGACGATCCGGTCGATCCACTTCGTAGAGAAGCCGTCAATCGTTTCGTCGTCTGCCTCTGCCGTCATGTTGCCTGGGTTACTTTTGATCCGCTCGTAGGCCCAGATGTACAAGTCACGCTCATACATTAGGCGGTAGAGGTCTCTGTTTACCCAAGCAGGGTTCTCGTTCAGCTTCCTAATCGTCTGCAGTCTGTTCAGGCCTTTTGTGCCATCCGGCACAGCCCTCGCTTCTGCAGCTTGATCACCTGCCATCCTTTTCCTTCTCCGGGCGTTACCCCGGACGTATCAGTTACCTGATGGATACTACGATGGCTCCGAGACCGTAGGGATTGCTCCCCTTAGGTCTTCCCGCAGTTCCGAACGATCTGTGTCTATGCACTTAGGGTCCTATTCCGTCGTTCCACTTCTTCTTGAAGTTCCGCTCATCCTGATCTCTCGTTCGGACTCGAAAACCTTCCGACCGAAGGATGAGATAGAGGCACGGGTTTTCCTCTATCAGCCCCGTATAACCGCGGACGACTTAGGTTCGACCAGTATGGGCCTACCCATATGCATCATTGCTGATCCACCCTCTCGGGGACTTACCCGTGCCCCTCGTGGACCTTTTCCTCGGATGCTATGTTCAGTTTCTCCTTTCAGATTAACCTAACCGAGGTGCGTTACGGAGATGAGATCACTCCGGTGATTCTCGCGAATCACACACAAATCGCCGACACAGCGGCGCACTTTCAAGACCGGTGCCTTAAACCACTCGGCCACCCTTCCATTCGCGGAAGCGACATAGCAAAGGGAGTTAGATCGGGGAAGAGGCAACGGCGGCCCCGGAATAGGCGCCCGTGGGCACTGAAAGCGTCAAACTCAGCTGAGCGCGAAAGCCAGCAAGCTCGAGCACAGCAGCACAAGGCTTGCTGCCGTCAGGGTCAGAAATCCGTCGGAGACTAAATCGTGGCTACGCATGATACACCTGCCTTGGACCCGATGCTCATCCGAATTGATTAAAGCTTTCCGAACAGTCTCTCCTGGAAAGAGGTGATGCGCTCTCTCCGCGTCGATGGGCCATCAGGCCCGGTACCGATAGCCTTCCACGGCATGAGCCAAGAAGATGGCTGCACTCACCAGGCCCATAACCGCTGTAACCGTCTCGATCATCGCAAACGTTCCTTTGCGCCCCACGCACGAGAGAGAACGATTGCAACCCTGCACAGTCAAAAAGATTCAATTGTTGGAATCGAAGATCCACCCGGACTGATGATTTGTTGCAACAGTGTGTCTGATGGCGGGACAGGCGAGGACGATCGCCGCCCATGAAGCTCAGTAGATCAACGGAGGGCCGCACAACCAATCATTCACCACGGGGCGGCTCACCCCATTTCCGCCTTGTTCCGGTTGCGATATCTTCACCATCCGGTGCGGAGGTGGGCCGCATCGTGACAAAAGGGATTCTGACGCCTCGCAGTGGGCGCGGGTCCCGCAGAATGGTACTTGGGGCAGATGGGGATCACACGGCCAGATTCGATCATCCGGACGGCGCGCGGCGCTGCTGCTGTGGCCGCGTGCCTCGTCCTTGTGAACTGCGCCGCATCGAACAAGTTCGCAAGCCGCGTCGATCCCAAATACGGCGTCTCGTCGAGCCCGCGTGTCGTGGCGTTCGGTGACCCCGTGCCGAAGGGTGGCGGCACCTACCGCGTCGGCAAACCCTATGTCGTCGGCGGCCGAACCTACGTCCCGGAAGAGAACGTGAACTACCGCGCCGAGGGCATTGCTTCCTGGTACGGCGATGATTTCCACGGCCGCCTGACCGCCAATGGCGAGGTGTTCGACATGGGGTCGCTGACGGCCGCTCATCCGACCCTGCCGATGCCGTGCTACGCGCGCGTTACCAATCTGAGCAACGGCAAATCGCTGATAGTCCGCGTCAATGACCGCGGCCCATATCACGGGAACCGCCTTATAGACGTCTCGAACAAAGCCGCCGAACTTCTTGAATTCAAAGGAAATGGTACGGCCCATGTTCGCGTCGAATATGTCGGCCGGGCGCCGCTCGAAGGTTCCGATGACCGCCAGCTGATGGCGACCTTGCGGACCGGAACGCCGGCACCGTCGCCCTCGATGGTGCGGGTCGCCTCGGCGCGGTCGTTCGTACCGGAGATGCCGTCTTCCGCCGGTCGGGTTCGCGGCGAGGTTCCGATGCCGGAGGGACGGCCTTACAGTCTCGGCAATACCCAGGCCGATTACGCCTCGACCAATGCCACTTCCGAAATATCCGCCTCGAGCCGCTCGCACGGTCGGGCCCTGAACAACCCGCGGGAAGTCTCATACGAGAACGACGCCCGCTATGCGGCGAACCCGGCGCCGGCCTATGTGCCAATCGATGCGCGCGGCCCGGCCGAGGTGCTGAGCGGGCGCGGCCTCTACTGAATCAGGCACTTCACCAGATTACTTGAGAAACGTGATCAAGGCGGCGTTGACCTCGCCGGGACACTCCTGCTGGATCCAATGGCCGGCGCCCTCGATGATCAACTTCTGCTTCAGGTTCGGTAGGATGCGCTCCATGTCGGCGACCCGTTTGGAGCCGATCAATCCCGTGATCACAGCATCCGCCGATCCCGCGATGAACAACGCGGGCTGGTGGATCCGGGCGTCCTGCCATGGCGCAGTCAGTTCCCAGTTGCGGTCGATGTTGCGGTACCAGTTGAGGCCACCGCGGAAGCCGGACACCGCATAGCCCGCCGCGAACTCCGCGATATCGGCGTCGGTCAGCCAGTTCGGCAACGACCGCCCGGCCGGCAGATTGCCGAGGAAGCCTTTTGTCTCGTCGACGAACATCGCACTCGGATCGGATACGCCGCGCCCGAGCACGAGGCGCATCGTGCGGGCGATGTCGGCCTCGAATTCCGCCTCGGCCACGCCAGGCGGCTGGAAATACTGCCAATAGAAATTGGTGATGCCGCTCTGGCGCAGGGTCTCGAGGGGCAGGCCGCGTCCACGGAATGAGGGCGGAACGCTGAGGCCGGCAACCTTGGTGAAGATATCGGGCCGGAACAGGGCTGCGTGCCAGGCGATCGGCGCCCCCCAGTCGTGGCCGACGATCATGGCCTGCTTCTCGCCGAGTGCGGCAACCAGCGCGACCATGTCACCGACGATATCGAAGATGGTGTAGGCGCTGATGTCGGCCGGCGCGCTGGTTCGACCGAAGCCGCGCATGTCGGGGGCGACGACACGAAAGCCGGCGCCTGCGAGCGCTGTGATCTGGTGTCGCCAGGAATACGACAGTTCCGGCCAACCATGGCAGAGCACGACCAGCGGGCCTTGCCCCGCCTCGCGCACGAACATGTCGATACCGTTGGCGGAAATGGTGCGGGAGGAGGACATCGCGTTTCCGCCTTGTTTGCCGGTTCTGTTATGAGCCGGTTCCAAGGATAGGGATGTTTGCCGCGAGCGGCAATCCAGCCGGCCGTGGACAGGCGCGAATACCTCAGTTGTTTGCGATACTTCCAGCTGTTAGAACGCAGCCTTTCAGGACATCGCCGATGGCAGCCCAGACCGCAGTTCCCAGCACGTTCGCCGCTCGCGCTGGGCGTGGCTGGCGCAGCCTGCTCGCGGCCGTCGTCGTGCTTGCCGTCGGCTGCGGCGGGGTCGTCTACGCCGCCAACCAAAGCGTCCAGGGCGCCAAGAAGGAAGAGGGGGGCTTCGACGGCGATGCCCCGACCGCGATCCTGATCGAGGCGTCCAGCGGCAGCGTCTTGTTCGAGAAGAATGCCGACGAATTGCGCGCCCCCTCGAGCATGATGAAGCTGATGACCGCCGAGGTGGTGCTCAACGCCCTCAAGAAGGGCGACATCAAGCTGTCGGATGAGTACCGGATCAGCGAAAACGCCTGGCGGCGGGGAGGCGCGCCGTCAGGAACCTCCACGATGTTCGCGGCGATCCACAGCAAGGTCTCGGTCGACGATCTCCTGCACGGCGCGATCATCCAGAGCGGCAACGACGCATGCATTGCGCTGGCCGAAGGGATCGCCGGCAACGAGCAGAGCTTCGCCGCTGATTTCATGACCAAGCGCGCCCGCGAGCTCGGCCTGCTGAAATCGACCTTCGCCAATTCCAACGGGCTGCCCGACCCCGGCAACAAGATGACGGTACGGGAACTTGCGATGCTGGCCCGCCATATCATCCTGACCTATCCGGACATGTACAAGCTGTTCGGCCAGAAGGAATTCACCTGGAACAAGATCCGCCAGCAGAACCGCAACCCGCTGCTCAACTCGATGCCCGGTGCCGACGGGCTGAAGACGGGTTACACCAAGGAGGGCGGCTACGGCATGGTCGGCTCGGCGGTGCAGAACGACACGCGGCTGATCGTCGTGATTAATGGTCTGGAGGATTCCGAGGACCGCGCAACCGAAGCCAAAAAGATGCTGGAATGGGGATTCCGCAGCTTCGAGACACGCACTTTGATGGCCGCCAACCAGACGATCGGATACGCCCGGGTGTTCGGCGGCGACAGCCGCTCGGTCAAGCTCACCAGCCCCGATCCGATCAAGGTGATGGTGTCGAAGAACGGCAACGACAAGTTGCTCGCACGCATCATCTATAGCGGCCCGGTCAAGGCTCCGATCGCGGCCGGCCAGCAGATCGGCGTGGTCAGGGTCTGGCGTGGCGCCGATGTCGCGGTGGAATCGCCGGTCTTCGCCGCCAACACCGTCGGCACGGGATCGACCATGCGCCGCGCGCTCGACGGCGCCCAGGAGCTCGTCATCGGCATGTTCCGCGCAGGTATCGAGAAGCTCTGACATGGCTGAAGTAGCGGTCAAACGGCCCAGCCTGCGTGGTCGCTTCATCACTTTTGAGGGTGGTGAAGGGTCCGGAAAGTCGACCCAGATCCGCAAGCTCGCCGAACGCCTCGATGCCGCCAAGCTACGCGCCATCGTGACCCGTGAGCCTGGCGGCTCGCCGGGTGCGGAGATCATCCGCCACCTCGTGCTGTCGGGGATGGGCAAGCTGCTCGGGCCGGATGCCGAAACCTTGCTGTTTGCCGCCGCCCGCGACGACCATGTGCGCACCGTGATCCTGCCGGCACTGAACCAAGGCGTCTGGGTGCTGTGCGACCGCTTCTTCGATTCGACGCGCGTCTATCAGGGCCAGCTCGGGCACGTGCTGCCCGGCCTCGTCAACGCCATGCAGCGCGTTACCATCGGTGATCTCAAGCCGGATCTGACCATCATCCTCGACGTGCCGGTCGAGATCGGCCTGGAGCGCGCCGCCGCGCGCCGCGGCAGCGCTGTGGCCGATCGCTTCGAGGCTGAGGACGTTCAGTTCCACCAGAACCTGCGCGAGGCCTACCGACAGATCGCGGCCGAGGACCCGCAGCGTTGCGTCCTGATCGATGCGACCGCCGATCCCGATACGGTCGCGTCGAAGATATGGGCCGCGCTGCGCGAGCATTTGCGCACGGTGACGACTGCAAGTTCCGCATGAGCGCGCGCAAGGTCGAACAGGAGATCGCGGTCCGGCATCCACGCGAAACGTCCGAGCTGTCAGGGCATCGCGAGGCGGAGACCGCATTGCTCGAGGCGTATCGCAGCGGACGGATTCCGCACGCCTGGCTGATCGGCGGAGCGCAGGGCATAGGCAAGGCGACGCTGGCCTATCGCATGGCGCGGTTCGTGCTGGCGTTCCGCAATCCGATGGCCTCCCAGGTGCAGCAGGCGCCGACGCTGCGCCTCGATCCGGCCGATCCGGTGGCGCGTCAGGTCACCGCAGGCGCGCATGGCGGATTGCTGGTGCTGGAGCGCGGGCTGAACGACCGCGGCGTGATGCGGACGGTGATCACGGTCGACGAAACGCGGGAGACGATCTCGTTCTTCGGCTCGACCGCCGCGGTGGACGGCTGGCGCGTCTGTATCGTCGATACCGTCGATGAGCTCAATCCGAACGCCGCCAATGCGCTGCTCAAGATCCTCGAGGAGCCGCCGCAGCAGTCCCTGTTCCTCCTGGTCAGCCACGCGCCGTCGCGGGTGCTGCCGACCATCCTGTCCCGTTGCCGCAAATTGCTGCTGCGTCCCTTGGACACGAGCGATGTCGTGCGCGCGGCCGCGGCAGCGACCGATCTTGCGGTTGATGATCCCGCGCTGGCCGAGGCGGCGGCAGCCTCCGAGGGCAGCGTGGGCAGGGCGCTCTCATTGCTCGGCGGCGACGCGTTCAGGATGCAGCAGCGCACTGCCGCGCTGCTCGCGACGCTCCCCAATATCGATCCGCGCGAACTGCACGCGCTCGGCGATGCACTCGGTACCAGCGACCGTGTCGCGCTCGCCGCGTTCATCGATGGCATCGACCGCTGGATGAGCGAACGCATGCGCACCGGCGATGCCAACGCCAATCTGCCGCGCCTTGCACGGCTGGCGGAGGTATGGGAAAAGATCGTCCGCGCCGCGCGCGATACCGAGGCCTACAATCTGGAGCGCAAGCCGCTGGTTTTCTCGGTGTTTTCGATGCTTGCGGACGCAACCCGATAGACGCTTCGTCTGACAACACTCCCGACAATCTCGTTTCGATCTGCAAAGGATTCCGTGGTGGCGACCGCAAAGAAAAAATCGTCGAAGAAGGCCAAGAAGGCATCGCCTGCTCGCGCGACCGGGAAGAAGGCCGCCGCGAAATCGCGTGCTGCCAAGACAAGCGGGCGCGTCGCCAAAAAAGCGAAGAAGGCAACCAAGAAAGCCGTCCGGAAGTCGGGCGCGAAGAAGGTTGCCAAAAAGGTGGCCGGGAAGACTGCGAAAAAGGTTGCCAAGAAGAGCGCCAAGAAGAACGCCAAGCAAACCGTCAGGAAAACCGCGAAGGCTGCGCCGAAGCAGGAAACCGTGAAGGTCGCCGCGCCGGCGCCTGCAAAGCCTGTCACGTCGAAGGCTCCGGCGGCCAGGAAGCCCCCGAAGACCGCCCCGGCGCCGAAGCAAGCCAAACCCGCGGCAGTTGCGCGCGCGTCCGCTTCCGTATCGGCCCCGGCCACCGACCGCGGCAACATCTACTACATCACGACGGCAATCGCCTATCCGAACGGCCAGCCCCATATCGGGCACGCCTATGAGGCGATCGCGACCGATGCGCTGGCGCGCTTCCAGCGGCTCGACGGCAAGGACGTGTTCTTCCTCACCGGGACCGACGAGCACGGCCAGAAGATGATCCAGACCGCGCAGGGCGAAGGACTGACGCCGGTCGAGCTCGCAACTCGCAACGCTGCGCGCTTCAAGGAGATGGACGAGCGGCTCAACGTCTCGTTCGATCGTTTCATCCGCACCTCCGAACCGGCCCATCACCGTTCGTCGCAGGCGATCTGGAATCGCATGCAGGAGAACGGCGACATCTACATCGATACCTATGCCGGCTGGTACTCGGTGCGTGACGAGGCCTATTACGCCGAGGACGAAACCACCGTCGGCGAGGACAACGTCCGTCGCGGCCCGCAGGGGACGCCGGTCGAGTGGGTCGAGGAGAAGAGCTACTTCTTCAAGCTGTCCGCCTATCAGGACAAGCTGCTGCATCTTTATGAGAGCCAGCCCGATTTCATCGGTCCGGACTCGCGTCGCAATGAAGTGATGAGCTTCGTGCGGGGAGGACTAAAGGATCTCTCGATCTCGCGCACGACTTTCGACTGGGGCGTCAAGGTGCCCAACGACCCTGAACACGTGATGTATGTCTGGGTCGACGCGCTGACCAATTACATCACCGGCGTCGGCTACCCCGACGAGAGCGATGCGAACTGGCGCTATTGGCCGGCCGACGTGCACGTCATCGGCAAGGACATCATCCGCTTCCACGCCGTGTACTGGCCGGCCTTCCTGATGTCGGCCGGTATTCCCGTGCAAAAGCGCGTCTATGCGCACGGATTCCTGTTCAACAGGGGCGAGAAGATGTCGAAGTCGGTCGGCAATGTCGTCGATCCCTTCAATCTCGCCGAGCAGTACGGCGTCGACCAGGTGCGCTATTTCTTCCTGCGCGAGGTGCCGTTCGGCCAGGACGGCAACTACAACCACGAGGCCATCGTCGCGCGCATCAATGCAGACCTCGCCAACGATTTCGGCAACCTGGCGCAGCGCTCGCTGTCGATGATCGCCAAGCAGCTCGGCGGCGTACTGCCGGAGCCCGGCGAGTTCTCCGAGAACGACAAGGCGATTCTGGCGCAGGCCGACGCCATGCTTGAGGCGTCGCGCACCGCGATGGCGAAGCAGCAGATCCATCAGTGGCTCAACACGGTCTGGGCCGTGGTTGCCGAGGCCAATCGCTATTTCGCGGGCGAGGCACCGTGGACGCTGGCGAAGACCGATCCTGCGCGCCAAAAGACGGTGCTGTACGTCACGGCCGAGGTCGTGCGCCGCATCGCGATCCTGGCACAGGCCGTGATGCCTGCGTCCTGCGCCAAGATGCTCGACAGCCTTGGCGTCCCCGCGGATGCCCGCAGCTTTGCGGCGCTCGCTGCGCGGATCAAGCCGGGTACAGTCTTGCCGGCGCCCGTCGGCGTGTTCCCGCGCTACGTGGAACCGAAGACAGAGTGAACGGTTCGGACGTCATGCTGGTCGACAGTCATTGCCATCTGGATTTTCCCGACTTTGCCGACGATCTCGATGGGATCGTCGGTCGCGCCGAGGCGGCCGGCATCGGCCGCATGGTCACGATCTCGACCAGGGTGAAGCGGCTCGGCGAATTGCTTGCGATCGCCGAGCGCTTTCCGGACGTCTACTGCTCGGTCGGCACGCATCCGCATCATGCCGATGAAGAGGATGGCATTCCCGCAAGCGAGCTGATCAAGCTCACCGAGCATCCGAAGGTCGTCGCGCTGGGCGAGGCCGGGCTCGACTATTTCTACGAGCACGGCTCGCGCGAAGCGCAGGAGCGCGGCTTCCGTGCCCATATTGCAGCCGCCCGTGCAACCGGCCTGCCGCTCGTCATCCATACCCGCGAGGCCGACGATGATTGCGGCCGCATCCTCGAGGACGAGGTCGCGAAGGGGCCGTTCAAGGCCGTCCTGCACTGCTACACCGGCGGACGCGAGCTGGCGATGAAGGCGATCTCGCTCGGGCTGTCGATTTCGTTCACGGGCATCCTGACTTTCAAGAAGTCGGAAGCGCTACGCGCACTGGCCGCCGAGCTGCCCGCCGACCGCATCATGGTCGAAACCGACTCGCCGTATCTAGCGCCCGGCAAGTTCCGCGGCAAGCGCAACGAGCCGTCCTACGTCGTCGAAGTCGCCAAGGTGCTGGCGGAGACCCGCGGCGTGTCGCTGGAAGAGATCTCGCGGCAAACCAGCGAAAACTTCTTCCGTGTGTTTTCCAAGGTGCCGGCGCCGAAGGAGGCCGCATGACCGTTACGTTGACGATCCTCGGCTGCGGCTCTTCCGCCGGCGTGCCGCGGCCGGCGCTCGGTTGGGGCGCCTGCGATCCCAACAATCCCAGGAATCGCCGGCGCCGCTGTTCGATGATGGTCGAACGCAAGGGCGAGCACGGGATCACGCGGATCGTGGTTGACACCTCGCCCGACCTGCGCGAGCAGTTGATCGACGCCGATGTCGACCATATCGACTCGGTGTTCCTGACGCACGAGCACGCCGACCAGACGCACGGCATCGACGATCTGCGATCCGTCGTGCTGCATCAGCGCCGGCGCATTCCGGTCTATTTCAACCAGTCGACCGCCAAGGACATGATGGCGCGGTTCTCGTACTGCTTCATCTCTCCGGAGGGCAGCGACTATCCGCCGATCCTGACGCGCCATTCGATCGAGGCCGGCGAAAGCCACACCACTGAAGGGAAGGGCGGTCCGGTGAAGCTCGAGGCCTTCCTCGTGCACCATGGCAAGATTCCTGCGCTCGGCTTTCGGGTCGCGAATGCCGCCTATACACCCGACCTCCACGACATTCCGGAGCAGAGCTGGCCCGCGCTGCAAAACCTCGATCTCTGGATCGTCGATGGATTGCGCTATGCGCCGCATCCCAGCCACTTCAGCGTCGCCGACGCACTGTCGTGGATCGATCGCTTCAAGCCGAAGCGGGCGGTCATCACCAACATGCATTCCGACCTCGACTACGAGGTGCTGCGGCAATCGCTGCCGGCCAATGTGATCCCGGCCTATGACGGCATGCGCCTGGAGCTGAAGAGCTAACGCTTCCGTCGTTCCGGGCTGGTCCGCAGGACCAGACCTCAGATGCGCGATTGCGTGCACCGGGCAGTCTCGAGATTTTCAAGTGCGCAAGCGCACCATCGCTCGATGCATTGCATCGCCCCGGAATGACCGACAGGCTCAGGCCGAGATCGCCTTGGCGGAGCCGACCTCGTTGCGCAGCAGGAATTTCTGGATCTTGCCGGTCGAGGTCTTCGGGATCACACCGAACACCACTGATTTGGGCGTCTTGAATCCCGACATGTGCTCGCGGCAATAGGCGATGATCTCGGCCTCGGTCGCCTTGGCGCCGTCCTTCAGCTCAATAAAGGCGCAGGGCACCTCGCCCCATTTCGCATCGGGTTTCGCCACGACAGCCGCAAACAGCACGGCCGGATGCTTGTAGAGGATGTCCTCGACCTCGACAGAGGAGACGTTCTCGCCGCCGGAGATGATGATATCCTTGGAGCGATCCTTGATGATGACGTAGCCGTGCTCGTCGAGCACGCCGAGGTCGCCGGTGTGAAACCAGCCGCCGGCAAAGGCTTCCTGCGTCGCCTTCTCGTTCTTCAGGTACCCCTTCATCACGATGTTGCCGCGGAACATGACCTCGCCGACGGTCTGGCCGTCGCGCGGCACCTCTTGCATCGTCTTCGGGTCAAGCACCGTGACGCCTTCCTGCAGCGGGTAGGACACGCCCTGACGCCGCTTGAGCTGCGCCCGCTGGTCGGCCGACAGTCCATCCCAACCGGGCTGCTCGGCGCAAACGGAAGCGGGACCATAGACCTCGGTCAGGCCGTAGACGTGGGTCAGCCTGATGCCGATGCGCTCGGCGCCTTCGAGCACCGCGACCGGAGGCGCCGCGCCCGCGATCAGCCCGACGACCGGCCGTGCCTTGCCGCCTGTCGGCGCGTCCGGCGCATTGATCAGCGTGTTGTAGACGATCGGCGCGCCGCACATGTGAGTGACGCCGTGCTTCGGGATCAGTTCGAAGATCTTCGCCGGATCGACCTTGCGCAGGCAGACATTGACGCCGGCGGTCGCCGCCACGGTCCAGGGGAAGCACCAGCCGTTGCAGTGGAACATCGGCAGCGTCCAGAGATACACCGGATGCTGGCCCAGATTGCCTGCAAGGATATTGCTGACGGCGTTCAGATAGGCACCGCGGTGGTGCGTCACCACGCCCTTGGGGTTGCCTGTCGTGCCCGACGTGTAGCTCAGCGCGATCGCATCCCATTCATCGGCCGGCGGCCGTTCGACGAAGGCAGGATCGCCTTGCGCGACCGCCGCTTCGTACTCGATTTCGCCGATCCGCGTGCCGCCGGCAAAGGCCGCGTCGTCAACGTCGATCACGAACGGCTTGGGGCCGGTCATCAAGGTCAGGGCTTCCGCGATCACGCCGGAAAACTCGGGATCCACCAGGATGATCCTGGCGCCGCCATGGTCGAGCTGGAATGCGATCGACGGCGCATCGAGGCGGATATTGAGCGCGTTGAGTACCGCGCCGGCCATCGGGACTGCGAAATGCAGCTCGTTCATCGCCGGGATGTTCGGCAGCATCGCGGCGATCGTGTCGCCATGGCCGATGCCGTGCCCGGCTAGATGCGACGCAAGGCGCTTGCAGCGCTCATAGGTCTGCTTCCAGGTGAAGCTGCGCCCCTCATAGACCGTGCTGACATGGTCGGGATAGACCGCGGCCGAGCGTGCCAGGAAGCTCAGCGGTGTCAACGGCACGTAATTGGCCGGGGTCTTGTCCAATCCGATTGAATATTGGTTTTGAGCTCCACTCATGGCTCCATCCTATTCGCAAAATACTTACAGGAAGCCGATCGAAATCCATGGGAAGATGGCGACGATGATCAAGCCGATCAACAGCGCCAGCATGTAACCCCAGATCGGCCGGATGCCCTCGGCCGGATCGACGCGCCCGATGACGCAGGCGGCATAATAGCCGACGCCGAACGGCGGTGCGAACAATCCGATGCCCATCGCCAGGATGATGATCATGGCGTAATGCACCTCGTGGACGCCGACGGCGTGCGCGATCGGGAACATCAACGGCCCGAACAGCACGATCGCCGGAATACCCTCGAGCACGCTGCCGAGGACCACGAAGGCCAGGATCGAAACGGCGATGAAGCTCGCTGAACCGCCGGGCAGGCCCGTCATGGACGCCGCCAGCGCGCGCGAGAAGCCGGACTGGGTCAGGCCCCAGGCCATGCCGGTTGCAGCGCCGATGATGAACAGGATTGCCCCTGAGAGGCACGCGGTCTCGATCAGCATCGGCAGCAGCCGCCGCCATTTGAACTGGCGGTAGATCAGCAGGCCGATGACGAAGGCATAGACGATGCCGATCGTCGACACCTCGGTGGCGGTCGCGATGCCTTCGACCACCGCATAACGGATCACGAAGGGCAGGGCCAAGGCGGGCAGGGCGAACACAAACGCCTTCCCGATCTCGCGGCCGGTGGCGCGCTGGACGTGGCTCAGATCCTCGCCGCGATAGCGCCACCACACCAGCGCCGACAGCGTGATCGCGAGCACGACACCCGGGAGCAGGCCGCCGGTGAACAGCGCCGAGATCGAGACGCCGGTCACCGAGCCGATGGTGATCAGGACGAGGCTCGGCGGAATGGTTTCGGTCTGCGCGCCGGTCGCGGCGAGCAGTGCGACGAGGTCGCCCGGCTTCGCGCCGCGCTGCTTCATCTCCGGAAACAGTACGGGTGCCACCGCCGCCATGTCGGCGGCCTTCGATCCGGAGATGCCCGAGACAAGGTACATCGCGCCGACCAGCACATAGTGCAGGCCGCCCCGCACATGCCCGAGCAGGCTCGCCAGAAACGCGACCATGGCTCGCGCCATGCCGGTCATCTCGATCAGGAGGCCGAGGAAGACGAACAGCGGCACCGCAAGCAAGATCAGGTGGCTCATGCCCTCATCCATGCGGCCGACCAGCACCATCAGCGGCGTCCGCGTGGTCAGTGCGAGATAGCCGAAGATCGCCATGCCGAAGGCAAAGCCGATCGGGACTCCGGCAAAGACGCAGACGCCGACCACGCCGACGAAGAAGATGACCAGGTTGAGATTGCCGAGCGGCCGCAGCAACGGCTGCGCGAGCCAAAACAGTCCGATCAGGACCGCAACCGTGATCGCGGCCATCAGCAACGTCTTGACGTCTCCGACCCGCGCCAGGCGCAGCAGCGCGAACAGCGCCATCAGGCAGGTGCCGATCGGCAGCGCCGCCGCACGCCAGGTATTGGAAATCTGCAGCGCCGGCGTCGTGATGAAGCTTTCCTCGTAGGCATATTCGTAGGCTGGCCGCACAATCAGCACCAGGAACGCCAGCGCCGCGCAGGTCGCCACGACGTCGAGATAGGCCCGCATGGCCGGCTTGGCGTTCGCGACCATCACGGTCATGCGCATATGCTCGCCGCGGCGGAACGCCACCGCCGAGCCCAGCATGGCCAACCACAGGAACAGGATCGACGCCAGTTCGTCCGACCAGATCAGCGGCGCGTGGAGCACGTAGCGCGCGATTACGCCCGCGAACAGGATGACGACCTCGGCGACGACCAGGATCGCCGCCGGGATCTCCACCAGAAGGCCGAGAGCCGCATCGATGGAACCGAGGATGGAGCGGCGGCGAGGGGACTGCGACGCCGCCTCACCGGCCACGGCCGGCGTCATCTCGACATGAGCCATGGCAAGCCTCCTGCTTTATTGATCAGGACAGTTTGCCGACCGACTTCTCGAGCAGCTCCCACGCCTTCTCGCCGTATTTGCCCTTCCACTCGGCGTAGAAACCCGCCGTGCGGAGCTTGTCGCGGAACGGCGCGACGGCAGGCTGGTTGAACACGAGCCCCTTGCCCGCGAGTTCCTGCTGGACCGACGCGTTGAGCTTCTCGGTGTCTTCGCGTTCCTTGACCGCCGCGGCGTTGACATGCTTGGCGACGATGGTGCGGATATCCTCAGGCAGCGCCTGCCAGGCGCGGCGGTTCATCAGGAACCAGAAGCCGTCCCACATGTGGTTTGTCAGCGAGCAGTACTTTTGCACCTCGTACAGCTTCGCCGCCGAGATCAGCGCCAGCGGGTTCTCCTGGCCTTCGACGATCTTGGTCTGCAGCGCCGAATAGACTTCGCTGAAATTGATCGAGGCGGGAGACGCGTCGAACGCCTTGAACATCGAGGTCCACAGCGGCGACACCGGCACGCGGATCTTGAAGCCCTTGAGGTCATCAGGGCCGTTGATCGGCTTGGTCGACGACGTGGTCTGGCGGAAGCCGTTGTCCCAGATCTTCTCCATGACCTCGAGGCCGGCCTTGTTGATCTCGCCACGCACATAGGCGCCGAGATCGCCGTCCATGGCCTTCCAGACCGTCGGATAATCAGGGAATGCGAAGCCGATGCCGTTGATCGAGGCCGCCGGTACCAGGGTCGCCAGGATCAGGCCGGACAGCGTGAAGAACTCGACGCCGCCGGAGCGTACCTGGCTCAGCATGTCGGTATCGGAGCCGAGCTGGCTGTTCGGGAACACCTGCAGGTCAAACCGGCCGTTGGTCTCGGTCTTGATCGCCGCGGCCATCTCCCGGGCGCGCGCCACGAACGGGTGCGACTCCGGCAGGTTGTTGGCGAACTTGTAGCTGAACTCGGCCGACTGGGCGCGCGCGACATAGGGCGCGCCAATTCCGCCCATGACGGCGGAAGCGGCGGAGACCTTCAGCAGCGTGCGTCGTGAAAAGCTCATTGGTTTCTCCCTCGGAGAGGCTTGTTGTTGTTCTGAGATGCCATCCTATACGGACCTGATGCCGCGGGGTCACCAGCGATCTCTGCTCACGTCGCGCTTATTGCAGCGTCCGTACGCCGCGGCAATATCGGCTTTAGACGGGACGGTTGCGCGTGCCGATCCGCGCGAGCACGTGCCATGGTGTGGGCCATAGGACTGTAGCAGCGGAGACCAAATCTGCGAAGATTTCCTACTAAATGTTTGATCTAATTGTGGATATAAATATTCCATAATATACCTTATGCGAATTAGAGCTCTGGGAGCGCTTGGCGTTGTTGACCTAGTACCCGCTTTTCTTGGAACGTGAGTCGTGATTCAAGGTCGGGATGATACCCGAAGCAAGAGAAGTCCGCCTTTCGAGGAAAGATCGCAAGGTGCTTGAGGCGTGTTGTCGCTCACCGATGACATTGCAGCGCGATTTGAAGCGGGCGCGGATAGTCCTGTTAGCGGCGGACGGGCGCAGCACCCGGTCGATCGCCAAGGAAGTTGGGGTCCAGCCGCGGATTGTCAGCGTTTGGCGGCATCGCTATGCCGACCAAGGCCTTGAAGGGCTGCAAGACAAGCCGCGGCCCGGCAAGCAGCCGATCTATACGAAGACGACCGACAAGCGGATTCTGAAGCTGCTGGATAAGCCGCCCCCGCAAGGGTTTGCGCGCTGGACCGGCCCTCTGCTGGCCGAGGCGCTAGGCGATGTTGACGTCCAATATGTCTGGCGGTTCCTGCGCAGCCACAAGATTGACCTCGCGGCTCGCAAGTCCTGGTGTGAGAGCAACGACCCGAACTTTACGGCCAAAGCCGCCGATGTCGTTGGCCTTTACGTCGCCCCGCCGGCGAAGGCTATTGTGCTCTGCGTGGACGAGAAGCCCTCGATCCAGGCTTTGGAGCGAGCGCAGGGCTATCTGAAGTTGCCCAATGGCCGCGCCTTGACCGGCCAGAGCCACGATTACAAGCGGCATGGCACCACGACATTGTTTGCAGCGCTCGAAGTCGCCACCGGAAAGATCATCGCTACGCATTCAAAACGCCGTCGCCGTGTCGAGTTTCTCGATTTCATGAACAGCCTCACCGCGGCCTTTCCGGGCCGAAAGCTTCACGTCATCCTCGACAACCTCAACACCCACAAGAAGAATGAGAGCTGGCTCAAGGCCCATCCCAATGTGCAATTCCATTTCACACCGACGAGTGCGTCCTGGCTCAACCAGATCGAGGTATGGTTCTCAATCCTGCAGGGGCAGTCGCTCAGCGGCACCTCCTTCACAAGCCTCAAGCAGCTTCAGGAACACATCGATGCCTACGTCAACGCCTACAACGACAAAGCCGAGCCCTTCGTCTGGACCAAGAAAAAGATCCGTCAACGCCGTTTCAAGGGCCGCCGTATCAATCAACTCTGATTCCGGGTACTAG
>NZ_LNCU01000120.1:230987-231159 GCF_001542415.1 Bradyrhizobium macuxiense | reverse complement strand
CACCGGGCGAGGCTCCTGCCGCGCGCCCCTCGACCTTGCCGCCCGCTGGAACGACGCCGCCGGCCGGAGCACGGCCAGCCCCGGGCACGCCGCCCGGTGCCGCCACGCCGACTCCGCAGGGACAGCACCCGGCGCCTTCAGCCACACCGCCTGCCGCCGGTGGCGCGCAACC
>NZ_LNCU01000120.1:170915-230967 GCF_001542415.1 Bradyrhizobium macuxiense | reverse complement strand
CCCGCCGCAGGCGCCACAACGCCTCCGGGCCGGCCCGGCGCGTTGCCGACCGCACCGGCCAATCCGCAAGCAGGCGCTCCGGCCCGGCCTCCGCTTCCCGGAGGACCCGCGGCACCGACCGTCGTTCCGGGCTCGCCGGCCGCCACCCCGCCGCCCGGCCGGGCGCAGTACGCCCCGCCGACGGTTGCACCGGCCTTCCGGGCCGCGCCAGCCGTCTCGGCACCGCTGCCGGCACCGCCGCGGCGTAACCTGACCCCGCTCGCTGTCGGTGCGGGCTTCGTGGCCGGCGCCGTGGTCGGCGCGACCATCGCGGACCTGCACAACCAGCGTCAGGAGGTCGTCGAAGACGGCCGCACAATCTATACCGAACCGGACCGCATCATCATCCGCGATCCGAGCGGGCAGGAGTACGTTCGCGGCGACGATCTGTATCGCTTCCGCTATGGCGCGCGCGACATCCGCACCGAAACGGTCGGCCGCGAAACCCGCACCATCGTGGTCCGTCCCGACGGCAGCGAGATCATCACCGTGGTCGGTCCGGACGGCCAGTTGCTGCGGCGAATCCGCAGGGATCGCGGCGGGCGCGAGCTCGTGATCATCGACAACAGCTATCGCGATCCGCAGGCGATCGGCGGCTTCTATGTCGACGCGCCGCCGCCGGTGGTGAATATCCCGTACGATCGCTACATCGTCAGTGCGGAGGACGCGTCGCCCGACGTGATCTACGACACCATGGAAGCGCCGCCGGTGGACCGGATCCAGCGACGTTATTCGCTCGAGGAGATCCGCTACAGCCCGAACGTTCGCATGTTGATGCCGTCGATCGACGTCAACACCATCAACTTCGACACGGGATCATGGGCCATCCCGCCTGACCAGGCTGCGAAGCTGCAGGTGATCGCCGACGGCCTCAACCGCGCGATCCAGCGCAACCCGCGCGAGGTGTTCCTGATCGAGGGTCACACCGACGCGGTCGGCAACGACACCGACAATCTGTCGCTGTCGGATCGCCGCGCGCAATCCGCGGCCGAATTGCTGACACAGCAGTTCGGTGTGCCGGCCGAGAACCTGACCTCGCAGGGTTACGGCTCGCAGTACCTCAAGGAGCAGACCGACGGACCGAGCCGCATCAACCGGCGCGTCACCGTCCGCCGTATCACCCCGCTGCTCAATGGCGGCACGGCCTCGGCCGCTCCGCCGCAGTAAGGGGGCGGGATATCGGGAATGCAGATGGCCGGGAGCGATCCCGGCCATTTCTGTTTGCGAGGGGACATCGCATCGAGACTGCGCTGCGGGTGAAGGTCTCTCCGCGACCCCGCCTGCTGCCGCTCGCGCAGTGAAAGCCCTGCACTACATCCGGGCAACAGATCTGTCTTCCCCTTCCCCCTGAAAGGGGGAAGGTCGGGATGGGGGTCAGCCGCGGGCGCTGCTGCAAGCGGAGAGAGCCGATCCCCACCCGCTTTGCTCTGACGAGCAAAGCGACCTCCCCCTTTTCAAGGGGAGGTTGGTGTTCCCTGGCCCGGCGGCCTCACCGCGCCATCTGCTGCGGATCGTAGAAGAAGCGCTCCTCGATCAATTCGTCGCCGCGCCAGGTCTGCCAGGCGACCTCCTCCATGCTGCGGACCTTGCCGTCCTTGCCGGTGAACTCGAACCGCCAGCAGATCGCGGCGCGATCGCCGTCGACGAGCAGCGGTCCGAGCCGCGTGGTCTTGACGCTGGCGACCTGCGCCAGCACCGCGGCCTCGCGCGCGGCGAGCGCCTCGCGGCCGACGCGCCATTCGCCGTCATTCTCCTGGGTGCGGGCATCGGCGGCGTAGAAATTCGTGATCGCGCCGACATGGTCGTTGGATTCCACGGTATCGGCGAAGGCTTGCAGGGTCTTGAGCGAAGGCATGAGGATCTCCCTATTTACCGACTGATGGTCGATATTTACCGACCAGGAGTCGGAAAGTCAATTGGCTTGCCGATGGAACTGCGCTAGACAGTAGGCATGGCAACGCAGGCCGAACGGCGCGAGAAAACCAGGGCTTCGATCATCAAGGCGGCGCGGCGCATCTTCGGCGAACGCGGCTTTGTGGCGACGACGATGGACGACATCGCAGCCGGAGCGCGCGTCGCCAAGGGCGCGATTTATCATCACTTCGCGACCAAGGAGGCGGTGTTCGAGGCAGTGTTCGAGCAGGTCTCGATCGACCTCGTCGCCGATCTCGATCGCATCTCGCGTGCCGAGAACGATCCGCTCGCCGCGATGGCGGCAGGAACGCAAGGCTATTTCGCGGCGTGCTCGAAGGGCCCGACCGGCCAGATCATCCTGCGCGACGGCCCCGCCGTGCTCGGCTGGGAGCGCTGGCGCGAGATCGACGCCAAACATTTCGGCGGCAAGTTTCCGCACGCGCTGGCTGCGGCGATGGAGGCCGGCGTGATCGCGAAGCAGCCGATCGAGCCGTTGGCGCGGCTGTTGCTCGGTGCGGTGACGGAAGCTGCGGTTGCGGTGTCCGGCGGACCCGACATCGGCAAGGCCGGCACCGACTACGCGCGCGCGTTCCGTTCGCTGCTGGATGCGCTCAGGATGAGGTCGGACACAAATCCCTCCGCGCGTCGTCCCGGCGAAAGCCGGGACCCATAACCGCAGGGTGGAGTTGTCACGAAGGCCGCGGCCGCAGCGTTGCACGACAATTGACGGTCGTGGTTATGGGTCCCGGGTCAAGCCCGGGACGACAGCGAGTTTGTATCGGCCGCTCGCGATACTAGTCCTTGTCGTTCTCAAGCCGAAACATCTGCGAGCCGTCGCCGCTCGAAAGCAGGCCGGTCTTGCCGTAGAGCCCGAGCTTGGCGCGGGTGTCGGCGATATCGAGGTTGCGCATCGTGAGCTGGCCGATGCGGTCGGCCGGCGTGAACGGTGCGTCCTCGACCTTCTCCATGCTGAGCCGCTCCGGCGCATAGGTCAGGTTCGGGCTCTCGGTGTTCAGGATCGAATAGTCGTTGCCGCGGCGCAGCTCGAGCGTCACTTCGCCGGTGACGGCGCGCGCCACCCAGCGCTGCGCGGTCTCGCGCAGCATCAGCGCCTGTGAATCGAACCAGCGGCCCTGGTAGAGCAGACGGCCGAGCCGCATGCCGCTGATGCGGTACTGCTCGATCGTATCCTCGTTGTGGATGCCGGTGACCATCCGCTCATAGGCGATGTGCAGCAGCGCCATGCCGGGCGCCTCGTAGATGCCGCGGCTCTTGGCCTCGATGATGCGGTTCTCGATCTGGTCGCTCATGCCGAGACCGTGGCGGCCGCCGATCGCATTGGCCTCGAGGAACAGCGCGACCGGATCGGCAAACGTCTTGCCGTTCAGCGCGACCGGCTGGCCCTCCTCGAAACGCACGACGACCTTCTCCGCCTTCACATCGCAATCGGCGCGCCAGAACGGCACGCCCATGATCGGATTGACGATGGTGATGCCGCTGTTGAGCTGCTCGAGATCCTTCGCCTCATGCGTGGCGCCCAGCAGATTGCTGTCGGTCGAATAGGCCTTCTCGGCGCTCATCTTGTAGGCGAAGCCGTGCGCCGTCATGAACGCCGACATTTCGGCGCGGCCGCCGAGCTCGTCGATGAACTGCTGGTCGAGCCAGGGCTTGTAGATGCGTAAGGACGGATTGGTCAGCAGGCCGTAGCGATAGAAGCGCTCGATATCGTTGCCCTTGAAGGTCGAGCCGTCGCCCCAGATGTTGACGCCATCCTCCTGCATGGCGGCGACCAGCATCGTGCCGGTGACAGCGCGGCCGAGCGGGGTGGTGTTGAAATAGGTGATGCCGCCGGTCGAGATGTGGAAGGCCCCGGACTGGATCGCGGCGATGCCTTCATGGACCAGCTGCCTGCGGCAATCGACCAGGCGGGCCTTCTCGGCGCCGAAGTCCATCGCCTTGCGCGGGATCGCGTCGTAGTCGGCCTCGTCGGGTTGACCGAGATTGGCGGTGTAGGCGAAGACCTTGGCGCCTTTCAGCTTCATCCAGAGCAGCGCCGCCGAGGTGTCGAGCCCGCCCGAGAACGCGATGCCGACTTTCTCGCCGGTGGGCAGGCTTTTCAGAATCGTGCTCATGGAACGGTCCAATCGGTCAAAATCGGTGATGTTTCTGTCTTGAGCATGATCCTTTCGGAAAACCGGCGTCCACTTTTCCGGATCATGCTCGGGTGGCGAATATCAAATTTCGGAAGGCTGGGCACGCCTTTAATCAGGCCTCATGCCGGCTGGATTCGGCCGGGCCGGTCCGGCGCCAGCGCTGCATCAGCCGGTAGCCGGGCATAGCGAGCCGGGTCAGTGCTGCATCGACCTGCTCGTCAGTGAGGCGCGTGGCGGCCCAGCGGTAGATCAGGGCGTAGGTCAGCCAGATCACCAGGAAGGACACCAGGCCGGCAATGGCGACGTCGGTGAAGAAATGGCCGCCGAAGGCCATTCGCAAGCCGCTGGTGACGACGCCGAACACGGTGGCCCCGACATAGGCGAGCGGCCGCCAGGCGGGCGGCGCCAGCGCGGCCGGTGCGTAGGTCCAGAACGCGGTCGCGCCCTCGCCGGAGAAGAATGAGCAGTTGCGCGGGCAGGCGCCGCGCGGATCCCACCACGCGACGAAGGGATGCTCGCCGTTGAACTCGGTCACCGCCACCGGGCGCGGCCGGCCCCAATAGCTCTTGAAGGTGAAATTGGTGAGCACGCCGGCGGAGAGCAGCATCGTGACAAGCAGGAACACCGCCGCGCGGGGCGACATCAGCATCGGCCGGTCCGGCCGGATGAATTTCACCACAACAGCGACGATCGCCGGCAGCACCAGCGCCCAGGCAATCCACATCGCCGCATCGCGCGCGAACGCCGCGAGCCCGTCGGCCTTCAACGGGAAGGTTTTCTGCGCGCCGTCGTAGAACAGCGCCGCCAGTTTCAAGTCGAGCTCGGGATAGATCCCGAACACGAGGCCGATGACGAGCGCAAGCCCAAGCGCGATGACGAGTCCGGTCCGGTTCATGGCGCGCGGTTTAGCCGAGGCGATGCGGCATGGGAAGCTTCACGGCTGCGGCGGAGATTGCGACGGCAGCGGCGGCGGCCGCAGCGGGCGCGGCGGTTCGCGCCACGCGCCGGCGGTGCGGCCGGCGATCAGCCAGTAGACCAGGCCCGCGACGATGCCGGCGCCGGTCATGATCTGCATGTGCCGGTGCACGATGCCATGGAACTGCATGGTATCGGGATCGAACGGGACAAGGCCAAGATAGCAGGCCGCGCCGACCAGCGCGCCGCCGACGGCATAGGCGAGCACGCTCCTGATATAGAAGGCCTCGGTGATCAGCACGATGATCAGCGCCGGCAGCAGCGCGAAACCGGAAATGAAGATGAAGCCGAAGCCGAGCACGATGTTGATCGTGCTCTGGTCGATCTCGGCGCCGAAATCGCTGATCTCGGGATAGAGCACCGCGCCGACCACGATGATGCCTGCCACAAAGCAGGCCATCAGGAAGGCAAAGGCGACGACGAACAGGCGACCAATTAGCGCCATGTTGGTTCCCTGTCATTGCGAGGAGCGAAGCGACGAAGCACGCACGTGCGTCCTCAATCCGTCATCGCCATCGCGCGCAGCGCCTGGCGCTCGCGCGCGGAGAGCTTTTCGGTTTCCGACTTGAGCTGGCCGCAGGCGGCGAGAATGTCGCGGCCGCGCGGCGTGCGCACCGGCGAGGAATAGCCGGCGTTGAAGATGTATTCGGAGAATTTCTCGATCTGCTCCCAGTCCGAGCATTCATAGGCTGTGCCCGGCCACGGATTGAACGGAATGAGATTGATCTTGGCCGGGATGCCCTTGAGCAGCTTCACCAGGAGTCTCGCATCATCGAGCGAATCGTTGACGCCCTTGAGCATCACATATTCGAAGGTGATGCGCCGCGCGTTCGACGCGCCGGGATAATCGCGGCAGGCCTGCAAGAGTTCGGCGATCGGATATTTGCGGTTGAGCGGCACCAGCTCGTTGCGCAGCTCGTCACGCACCGCATGCAGCGAGATCGCCAGCATCACGCCGATCTCCTCGCCGGTGCGCTTGATGTTCGGCACCACGCCCGAGGTCGACAGCGTGATGCGGCGGCGGGAAATGCCGATGCCTTCATTGTCGCCGACGATCAAGAGCGCATCGCGCACCGCATCGAAATTATAGAGCGGCTCGCCCATCCCCATCATCACGATGTTGGTGACGCGGCGCGATCCGTCCTCGCGATCGGCCCAATCGTTGAGTCGGTCGCGCGCCACCATCACCTGGCCGACGATCTCGCCGGCGGTGAGGTTGCGCACCAGCCGCTGCGTGCCGGTGTGGCAGAACGCGCAGTTCAGCGTGCAGCCGACCTGCGAGGAGACGCACAGCGTGCCGCGATCGGTCTCGGGGATGTAGACGCACTCGACCTCGTGCGGCCGCTCGACCTTGTCACCGCTCGGCAGCCGCAGCAGCCATTTGCGCGTGCCGTCGTTGGAGATCTGCTCGGCGACGACCTCGGGACGGTCGACGGTAAAATGCTTCTCGAGCTCGGCACGCATGTCCTTCGAGACGTTGGTCATCTCGGCGAAGGTCTTGGCGCCGCGGAAATACATCCAGTGCCAGAGCTGCTGGGTGCGCATCTTGCGCTGCGAGGCCTGTATCCCGATCTCGCCGAGGCGATCGGCGATCTCGGCCCGCGACAGCCCGATCAGCGACGGCCTGGCCGGCGGCACATAGGTCTCAAGCGGAACCTTTTCGACCAGCGCACTGGCGCCGGGCACGGCTTGGGTGGTCAGGGTGTCGGTCATGAAACCTCAAATAGGCCTTCCAGCCGGTGCTGGAAAGCCACCAAATACCTCGATTTTGCGTCTTCTCGAACGCCGGCCTAGCGCCTTATCGGTTCTGATTGAATCAGAACCGAAGCTCTAGATTCTTTGTTTTGACGCGTTTTCTTCACGCGAACCGGTGTCCACTTCGCTCGAAAACGCTTTAGCGCCGGCAATCCTGCGCCAGCCGGTCGAGCGCCTGCGACAGGCCCTTCAGCGAGAACGTATCGGTCGTCTCGGTGCCCTTGGCCGAGATGGCCTTCACCGTCGCCTCACCCGATTTGCGCATGGCTTCCACCATCCGCTCCTCCTCAGCAGCGTTCTTGATCCAGAGGCCGTCGCCCTGCGTGTACATCGCATAAGTACCGCCGCCGACCTGGAGCGTCGATTCGGAGCCCGGCTTCACCGAATAGCCGATCATGACCGAGACCTCGTTGACGACCTTTTCCGCCGGGCGGGTCGAGACGAAGGCGTAGGCCGGATCGCGCGGCCTGTTCGGCGGGTTGGTCTTCGACGACGACGGCTTGGCCAGCGCGAAGCAGACCTTCTTGCCGTTCGGCGATGCCGTATAGGCGCCCCAGGTGCCGAACTGGCCGATCAGTGTCGGTTCCGCGCCGCCTGCGGCAGCCNCTGGCGACGCCGCGGGCTTGGCGGCCTCCCTCCTCGGCGCAGCCTGCACCGGCGCAAGCGAGATGATCGCGCATGCCACGCCCCCGGCAACCAATGATGTCAGAATCTGCCGCACGGCCAATTGGTTCCCCCATCATTGTGACTGGAAGATGGCCCGGCGATTCCCCGTCCGCCGGCTCGGATGGATAACCGGGAAACGGTTTTTTGGGAAGGCGGATACGCCGCGACACGAGCGCCGCGACGTCCACATGGCGTGTTATCCCTTGTTATCCCTTGGCGCGCGCCGCGCGCTGCTTTTCCCACTGCTCGTCGGTCCATTGCAGCAGGTCCTCGGCGCCGGAACTGCGCAAGTGAGAGCCGCCGTCCTGCACCACCATCTCGCCATTGATGTAGCCGGCCTGATCGGAGATCAGGAAGCTCGCAAGGTTGGCGAGCTCTGAATGCTCGCCTGCGCGGCCGAGCGGATTGCGATGCGCCCAGGTCTCGCCGCGGCCCTCGGGACGCAACTGTCCAGTCGCACCCGGGGTCGGGAACGCACCAGGCGCGATCGCCACCGTGCGGATGCCCTTCGGACCCCATTCGACCGCGAGGCTCTTGGTCATCGCCAGTACCGCGGTCTTGGCCATCGACGATGGCACGGTGAAGGCGCGGCCGGTGATGGTCGAGGTCGAGAGAATCGAGAGCACCACGCCCTTGTGCTTGCCTTCGATCCAGCGGCGGCCGGCGGCGAGCGTGCAGTACATCGTGCCATGCAGCGTCGGCGCAAGGATCGCGTCCGCCGCACGGAATGACAGATGTTCACTCTGCGCGATGAAGGTTGCGGCAGCATTGTTGACGAGTATGTCGATCGGCGCTTCCCGCCAGATCTGGTCCATCATCGCCTCGACCGCGGCGCCATCGCGAATGTCGCATCGCGCGGTGGAGACTTTACCGCCGAATTCGCTGCGGAATTTCGTTGCGGTTTCCTCCAGCAATTCCAGCCTCCGTCCGCAAATGATCAGTTCGGCGCCAAGCTCGGCAAAGCGGTGGCCCATGGCAGCGCCGAGGCCGGAGCCGCCGCCGGTGATCAGGATGCGTTTTTTCGCCAGCAGGCCTTTTTCAAACATAGTTTGATCCTCCGCATTGTATTGTCGCTTTGCCTCAAATCCGGCATGAAGCTTTCAGCCTCTTTGTGCGTCCGAAAATCAGGTGTGTCCATGAAAGCCATCCTCTGCTCGCAATACTGTCAACCCGACGATCTCGTGCTGGCTGACGTGCCGGATCCCGTGGCCGGTCCCGGCGAGGCCGTGATCGCGATCAAGGCGGCGGCGCTGAACTTCTTCGACATCCTGATGATCCAGGGCAAGTACCAGATCAAGCCGCCGTTCCCGTTCTCACCGGCCGCTGAGGTCGCCGGCGTGATCGAGAGCGTCGGTGCAGGCGTCACCGATCTCAAGCCCGGCGATCGCGTCGTCGCGTCCTGCGGCCACAACGGCGCGCGCGACAAGATCGCGTTGCCCGCGAATACGATCGTGAAGATCCCCGACAATCTCGACTATGACCGCGCTGCCGGCATCATCATCATCTACGGTACCGCGCTGCATGCGCTGGAAGATCGCGCGAGCCCGAAGCCGGGCGAGACGCTCGCGGTGCTCGGCGCTGCCGGCGGCACCGGACTTGCGGCGTGCGAACTCGGCAAGTTGATGGGCCTGAAGGTGATCGCCTGCGCCTCGTCGGACGAGAAGCTCGCATTCGCCAAGCAGCACGGCGCCGAGCTGACGCTGAACTACGCGACAGAGGATCTGAAGGAAGGCCTGCGCAAGCTGACCGGCGGCAAGGGCGCCGACATCGTGTTTGATCCGGTCGGCGGTTCTTACGCCGAAGCCGCGCTGCGCTCGACCGCGTGGGAAGGCCGCTTCCTGGTCATCGGCTTTGCGGCCGGCGAGATCCCGAAGATCCCGCTCAACCTCGCACTGCTGAAGGGTTGCGATATCCGCGGCGTGTTCTGGGGCGCATGGGCGCGGCAGAATCCGGAGAAGAACCGCAAGAACCTCGAGAAGCTCGTGCAGTGGACCGCGGAGGGCAAGATCTCCTCGCATGTCGACCGCACCTTCCCGCTGTCGCAGACCGCTGAAGCCCTCAAGGTGCTCGCCGGCCGCAAGGCGATGGGCAAAGTGATCCTGCATCCGGGAAGCTGAGTGCGCCAGATATCCGTGCGCGTCTCAGTATCACCGTCATGCTGAGGAGGCCGCGCAGCGGCCGTCTCGAAGCACGACGGCCCGGGACCGGGCCGTGCATCCTTCGAGGCTAGCAGCGCTCACGCCTCGTTCAGCGTTGCCCGCTTCAGTGCGGCGCGTGCGGCGTCGCGATGCTCGGGCGTGATGTGGCTTGCCACCAGGCGGATCGCGGTTGCGAGGACTGCGGCATCATCGGTGAAACCGAGCACCGGCAGCATGTCGGGAATGAAGTCGAACGGCAGGATGAAATAAGCGATCGCGCCGAGCAGGGTCGCCTGCACATGGCGCGGTGTCTCGCGGTCGAAGGCGCAGTAATAGGCGGCGAGCAGATCTTCTGCGAAAGGCAGCCGCGCCACCACCTTCTTGAACTTGATCCAGAAGCGACGACGCACGCTTTCGCGGTCCTGCGCCAGCCGGTCGGCAGGCTCAAATCCCACGCTGTGTTCAGTCGTTGCCATCGCCAGGTTCCTCGATGCCGCGCAACAGTCCGGCGGCGGCCGCTGCGAATCTGGGGATGTGGGGCGACTGACGCAAGGTTCCGCGCCGGGCCTCCTCACCGCGAGGTGCTGATGAGGTCAGCTGACCCCGAGTTGCCTTGCCATCGCGTTCATGGCCTTGGCGAGGTCTATGTCGCGCTTGGTCACCCCGCCGACCTCGTGGGTCGCCAGCACGACCTCGACCGTCTTGTAGACGTTCTTCCATTCCGGGTGATGATCGTTCTTCTCCGCGACCAAAGCGACACGGGCCATGAAGCCGAATGCTTCGTTGAAGTCCTTGAATACGAAGGTCTTCGTGATGGCCTCGCGGCCTGGCATCTCTGCCCAGCCGGCCAATTCCCAGAGCGCGGCCTTCCTTGCTTCCGTAGACAGCAACTCCACCATGGCACCCCTCCTGTTTGGCTCCAACCTTAGCCTAACAACCGGCCCGCGGGATGGGATCCACGCCAAAATTAAGGCCGAAATCGCGTCCTATTGCCGCTGGTAACCATGACGGAGATGTAACGTCAGCCGGCTGCGGATTTTGCTACAATTCGCGCGTGTATGCGCGCTGGCACTTTTGAGCCCCAGACGTTTATTTGCGAGATCGATGACCAACGGCCCCGCCGACATATTGCCCAAGCCGCGCCGTACCGCGCGGCAGCGGCTGATGTTCGTTTTGATCGCGGGTGTACTGGCCATCGTCGGCACGCTGACCGCAGGCTATTATTTCGCGGTGCGCCCCGTGACGTTGCGCATCGCGGTCGGCCCGCCCAACAGCGAGGACCTCAAGCTCGTGCAGACGCTGGCGCAGGCCTTCAACAACCAGCAGCATAGCCAGGTCAAGCTTCGCCCGGTGCAGACCGACGGCGCACCGGCGAGCGCGCAGACACTCGCCGACGGCAAGGCCGACCTCGCCATCATCCGCGGCGATCTCGAGGTGCCGAAGAACGCACAAGCCGTCGCGACGCTGCGCAAGAACATCGTGGTGATGTGGGTTCCGCCCACGGCGAAGGGCAAACGCCGGAAGGCTCCGAAGATCACCAAGATCGCGCAGCTCGCCGGTCGCAAGATCGGCGTCGTCGGCCGCACCCAGGCCAACGTCAATCTGCTGAAGATGATTCTGCTGCAATATGGCGTCGACCCGATGAAGGTCGACATCGTCCAGTTCCCGGTCAATGAAGCCGTCGAGGCGATCCGCAACCAGAAGGCCGACGCCTATCTCGCCGCAGGTCCCGCCAACAGCAAGATCACGATCGATGCGATCGCGGCATCGGCCCACGAGGGCAACGAACCGACCTTCCTGCCCATCGACGCCTCCGAGGCGATCGCGCAGAACCATCCGGCCTATGAAGCCGCGGAAATCCCCGCCGGCTCGCTCGGCTCCGCCGAACGGCCCGACGACGAGGTCAAGACGATCAGCTTCTCGCATCACATCGTCGCCCGCAAAGGCCTGTCGGAATCGACGGTGGCGGCGTTCACGCGGCAATTGTTCTCGATCCGGCAGTCGCTCAAGAGCGACTTTCCGCTGGCGGCCAAGATCGAGACACCCGATACCGACAAGGACGCCGTCATCCCGGTGCATCCCGGTGCCGCCGCCTTCGTCGACGGCGAGGAAAAGACCTTCCTCGACCGCTACAGCGACTACATCTGGTGGAGCCTGATGGCGCTGTCGGCGATGGGCTCGGCCGGAGCGTGGTTCGCCGGCTATCTCAAGCAGGACGAACGCAATACCAACACCTCGCAGCGCGATCGGCTGCTGGAGATGCTGAAGGCCGCGCGCCGCAGCGACTCCACCGACGAGCTCGACCAGATGCAGTCGGAAGCCGACGAGATCCTGCGCGATACGCTGGTCTGCTTCGAGCATGGCGCGATCGAAGAGGGTACGCTGACCGCATTCAACATCGCGCTCGAGCAGTTCCACAACGCGGTCGCCGATCGCAAGGCACTCTTGATGAGCATGCCGCAGAATCTGCAGCGCGCCGCAACGCAGTTCCGCGCGGCGGGTTCGGCGTAGGTCCATCCGCGAGCTCCCTTCGTCTCTCCGGCTTGCGGGGTCGAGACGGCCAAGCTCGCTCTTAGGCCGACGCGCTCGGCAGCGCTCTTGCGCGCCAGAGCGCGGCGGGTGGGGTCTTTCCAAACGAAGGCTCCAATTTGCGGCGACACCCCCCACCCCTCTCTCCCCCGCGAGCAGGAGAGGGAGCCCGGCATGAGCGCTCACCTTACAAAGCGCGAACCGAAGTTTCCGCACACCAATGTCTCTCGGCCTTCGGTCGCCTGTAATCTCTCCGTCATAGAACTTTTCTAGGTCTGTGCACGCTTGCGGCGCAGTGTCGCGTTCTGTTCCTGGAGGCCCCCATGACGATCCGGTTCTCACGCAAGATTTCCCGCCGGCGCTTTCTTTCATCTGCGGCTGCGACCGGGGCAGGCCTCATTGCGATGCCTTATTTGTCCCGCGCCGCCGACCGGCCGGCGGTCACCCATGGCGTGCAGTCCGGCGATGTAGGCGTCGATGGCGGCGTGGTGTGGGCCCGGACTGACCGCCCGGCGCAGATGATGGTCGAAGTCGCGACCACGGAATCGTTCAAGGATGCGCGCACGCTGCCGCCGATCGCGGCGCTGCCGGAAAGCGACTTCACCGCCAAGATGCTGCTGGAGAACCTGCCGTCGGGCCAGGACATCTTCTATCGCGTCCGCTTCCGCGATCTTTCCCATATCGATATTGCCGGCGAGCCGGTGGTCGGCCGCTTCCGCACCGCGCCGAGCGATCGCCGCGACGTCTCCTTCGTCTGGGGCGGCGACGTTGCCGGCCAGGGCTGGGGCATCAATCCCGATGACGGTGGCATGGTCACCTTCGCCGCGATGAAGAAGCATAGGCCGGACTTCCTGCTGCATTCCGGCGACACCATCTATGCCGACGGCGTGATAACCTCGGAAGTGAAGCTTCCGGACGGCAAGCTCTGGAAGAACATCACGGTCCCGGAGAAGGCCAAGGTCGCCGAGACGCTCGACGAGTATCGCGCCGCGCACAAGTACAATTTCCTCGACGACAATGTGCGGGCCTTCAATGCCGAGGTGCCGATCTTCGTGCAGTGGGACGACCACGAGGTGACCAACAACTGGTCGCTGTCGAAGCAGCTACCGGCCGCCTACAAGGTTCGCGACATCACGCTGCTTGCGGCGCGTGCTGCCCAGGCCTTCCACGAGATGTATCCGATGCGCGAGAGCATCGTCGAGCCGGGCCGCGTCTATCGCACGCTGAGCTACGGCCCCCACCTCGACGTCTTCATGCTCGACGAGCGCAGCTATCGCGGCCCGAACGGCCCGAACCTGCAGGAGAGCTACGGCCCCGACGCCTATTTCATCGGGCCCGACCAGCTCGCGTGGTTGAAGCGCGGCCTGCTCAACTCGCGCGCCACCTGGAAGGTGATCGCCTCCGACATGCCGCTCTCGCTGATCGTCTATGACGATGCGGCCAACAAGAAGGGCTCGGAAGCCTTCTCCCAGGGTGACGGCCCGGCGCGCGGCCGCGAGCTCGAGATTGCCGATATCCTGCGCTTCATCAAGACATCAGGCGTCGTCAACACGGTGTGGCTGACCGCCGACGTGCACTACGCCGCTGCGCACTACTACAACCCGAACAAGGCGCAGTTCCAGGAGTTCGATCCGTTCTGGGAATTCGTCTCCGGTCCGCTGCATGCCGGCACGTTCGGCCCGAACGAGCTCGACAACACGTTCGGCCCGGAAGTGAAGTTCGTGAAGGCGCCGGGCGAAGCGAACCAGAACCTGCCGCCGTCGGCCGGCATGCAGTTCTTCGGTCACGTCAAGATCGACGGCAAGAGCGGACAGATGACGGTGGCCCTGCGCGACCGCGCCGACGCCGAACTGTGGTCGATCACGCTCGATCCGAAGCCGGTGTAGTCCGGCCGCATCCACTGCGGAACCGTCCCCTTTCGTCGCGCTCCTTGGCCCAAGGCCAGGGGCACCGCGATTGACCGGGGATAGACGTTACCGGCCTCTTCCGGTATCGATGTCGGAGCCATTATGCTGGGGGCCCGGAGGGGCAGGAGCATGAGGCGCTGCGAGTCCGTTCGTGCGCTCGGTGACATCGTTGCGGGATTTCGGCCTCGACGGTTCGTTATCGTCGCGATAGCAGCGTTCGTGCTGCTGCCGATCGAGGTCAGCGATGCCCGCTGGCTGCCGGATTTCTTCAAGTTCCCGTCAAAGCACACTGCAGCGCCAAAGCACGCGAAGTCTGCAAGGCCGGCAAGGCTCGCGAGACACAGAGCCGCGGCGAAGCCCCACCGCACACGGCTCGCCGCCTTGGGACCAGCCATCCTGCCCCGCTCCGCTCTCAAGCCGGCCTCGACACCTTGCGATCCCGCGACCTTCAGGCTGGTTCTCGACGTGGGACATACGGCCGAATCCGAAGGCGCGATGAGCGCTCGCAATGTTGCCGAGTTCGTCTTCAACCTTCGCCTTGCGCGGCTGATCGAGGAGAAGTTGAAGACCGAAGGCTTCACCGAAACCAGACTGCTTGTGACCGAGGGCAAGGCCAGACCCAGCCTCTTCAAACGAGTAGCCGCCGCCAACGGCCTGGACGCGGACCTCTTGCTCTCGATCCACCACGACTCCGTGCCCAACAAATTGCTCGAGGACTGGGAGTTCGAGGGCAAGAAGAGCCATTACAGCGACCGGTTCAGCGGGTATTCCGTCTTCGTCTCCCACGACAATCCGGACTTCAAGACGAGCCTCTCATTCGCCGAACTGATCGGCAAGGAATTGAAAGCGGACGGGCTTCACTATGCCGAACAATACACGCAGCCCATCATGGGTCGCGACCAGCACCCGCTGCTCGACAAGGAAACCGGCGTCTACAGCTATGACGAGCTCATCGTGTTGAGAAAAGCCCGGATGCCCGCCGTGCTGCTGGAAGCAGGCTCGATCATCAATCGGGACGAGGAGCTCGAGATGGACTCGCCGGAACGGCAGAACATGATCGGCAGCGCCGTGGTGGCCGCCGTCAAGGAATTCTGCGAACCGCGACAGGCCATCCTCGGTCCGCTCTGATCGCCCTGTGACGCGCAGCCCGAGCATCCGGTCGACACGCGATCGGATCGGCACCTGCCGATGTCATTCCTGCTTGCCCGCCTTGATCTCCGCGAATTTCGCGCGCGCTTGTTCGAACTTGCCGTTGAAGAGCCACATCGCATCGAGGATTTCGCGGAAGGTTGCAGAAGTTTTCGCCCTGTCGGCGTGGCCGTAAGCGAAGATGCTGTTGTTCCGCAAATATCGCATGATCCTGGCATCGGAAATTCGGTAGCCGACGAGGTTGCCCGACTTGAGTGCGGATCTGGTCGGTGTGGGAATGATCTGGATCAGCTCAAAGACCTTCATCTGATCGATCGGGTCAGGCAGGGCTTTGAGGATCGCCGGGACCTCCGGGAAGATATCCGCGTGTGCATTCATGAGGGCGTCCCGCACGGCTGTCCAGTGATTGAGCCGATGATCCAGATTGCCGATCCGCGCTTCCTCCTTGTCGTCGCGACGGCTCAGCACAGGATCGAGCGCTGCGATTGATTGCTTGATGGCGGCCCACTTCCTTCGACCGTTGCGATCCTCGGACGGACCGGTCTGCAGACTGCCCTTGTAGGTGTTCGAGCGCGCATTTCCGGCATTCTGCTTGCCGCTCGTCTCGGCAAAGAAAAGACCGAGGCTGATGCGGCCCGCGGCAGCGGCATTCGCAGCATCGAGACCTTTGGCTCGCGCAATTGCCGTCCCCAGGTCGGCGACGTCCTTGAATGGGGTATCCGATCGTTGCGCGTTGGCGGGCGGCGCCTCCATGACGTCGAAGAGTTTTCGGTACTCGTCGAACAGCGGCTCGTTGGCGGCGTCGAAATATGCCGGAGGAATTCCGAATCTGTTGGGCTTTCCGATTCTGGACGGAAGCGCGTCGGTGAGATCCTTGTACGCGCTCATCATTTCGACGCGGGCAAGGTAGATGGCCTGTCCCGGTAGATCGGGCAGCGGCTGATGCGAATCGATCTGCGCGCGGCGCTGGCGCAGGATCGACTCGAAGTCTTTCAGGGCGTTCTCGTAGGTCCTGAGTGCGTCCGATTGCTTGCTCGTGAGTGCGACCGGCTCCGCCATGGCTGGAGACACGATGGCGACCAAGGCCAGCGACGCCGCTACGCCGACGATCGCAACCGTTGCGACCGGCGGCGTGTGGAGCAGCCCGAGAGACAACGTCGCTGCGCGTGCGACGGCAAATTTCCTGATCGGCATGACGGCTTCCACGATGCCTGAGCTTTGCCGGATTCGACGTTGGACGGTACTCGACGAACGCGCCGCCCGCGAGGTGGAAGCCCCACCGGCCGCAGCTAACCCAGGCGCGGTGCGATCGTGGTTCCGACACCTGGCGGCAGCGCTCCGGCCAAAATCGCGCCGGAGCGCCCGCAAAATCCACGGTTCCGGCCCGAAATTCGGTCACCCGAACCGCCAACAAATCATTGTTTTTTGGCGATTTCTGACTATATTGCGCCGCAACGCAGTAGGTGCCCGGTCCATTGGCCGGGCTTCCTTTTTGGGGTGATGCGTCCCCGTCAAATTTCTTAGGTATGAGCGTGATCCGGGCCCGGATGGGCTACGTCTGCGAGCGGCCGGCCCCGATGGTCCGGCGAGATCGCGCTCACGACCCTATGCACGACCAGAAGAAGAGCCATGAACCTTCGTAACGTCGCCATCATCGCCCACGTCGACCACGGCAAGACCACCCTCGTCGACCGCCTGCTGCAACAATCCGGCACCTTCCGCGAAAACCAGAAGGTGACCGAGCGCGCCATGGACTCCAACGATTTGGAGCGTGAGCGCGGCATCACCATCCTGGCCAAGGCCGCCTCGGTGCAGTGGAAGGACATCCGCGTCAACATCGTCGACACCCCCGGCCATGCCGATTTCGGCGGGGAGGTGGAGCGCATCCTCAACATGGTGGACGGCGCGCTGGTGCTGGTCGACGCCGCCGAAGGCCCGCTGCCGCAGACCAAGTTCGTGGTCTCGAAGGCGCTGAAGATCGGCCTGAAGCCGATCGTCGTGATCAACAAGGTCGACCGCCCCGACGCGCGCCCGACGGAAGTCATCAACGAGGTGTTCGACCTGTTCGCGGCGCTCGATGCCAGCGAGGAGCAGCTCGACTTCCCGATCCTTTACGGATCGGCCAAGCAGGGCTGGATGGCCGAGAGCCCGGAGGGTCCGAAGGACCTCGGCATGCAGCCGCTGTTCGACCTGATCGTGCGCCATGTCGAGCCGCCGAAGGTTGAGGAAGGTCCGTTCCGCATGATCGGCACCATCCTCGAAGCCAACCCCTATCTCGGCCGCATCATCACCGGCCGCATCTCGTCCGGCAGCATCAAGCCGAACCAGCAGGTCAAGGTGCTGGCCGCGGACGGCAAGCTGATCGAAAGCGGCCGTCTGACCAAGATCCTCGCCTTCCGCGGCCTCGAGCGCACCCCGCTCGATGAGGCCGAGGCCGGCGACATCGTCGCGATCGCGGGCCTCACCAAGGGCACCGTCGCAGACACCTTCTGCGATCCCAGCGTCGAGACGCCGCTGCCGGCACAGCCGATCGATCCGCCGACCGTGTCGATGTCGTTCATCGTCAACAACTCGCCGCTCGCCGGCACCGAAGGCGACAAGGTCACGAGCCGCATGATCCGCGACCGCCTGATGCGCGAGGCCGAAGGCAACGTCGCGCTGCGCGTCGTCGAGGCCGCCGACAAGGATTCGATGGAGGTCTCCGGCCGCGGCGAATTGCAGCTCGCGATCCTGATCGAGACCATGCGCCGCGAGGGCTTCGAGCTCTCGGTGTCGCGTCCGCGCGTCGTGCTGCAGAAGGACGAGACCACCGGCGGCTGGCAGGAGCCGATCGAGGAGGTCGTGATCGACGTCGACGAGGAGCATTCCGGCGTCGTCGTGCAGAAGATGAGCGAGCGCAAGGCCGAGATGATCGAGATGCGCCCGTCCGGCGGCAACCGCCTGCGGCTGGTGTTCTACGCGCCGACCCGCGGCCTGATCGGCTACCAGGGCGAACTGCTCACCGACACCCGCGGCACCGCGATCATGAACCGCATCTTCCACGGCTATGCCCCCTACAAGGGCGAGATCCAGGGCCGCCGCAACGGCGTGCTGATCTCGAACGACCAGGGCGAGGCGGTGGCCTATGCGATGTTCAAGCTGGAAGATCGCGGCCCGATGATGATCGAGCCGGGCTGGAAGGTCTACAAGGGCATGATCGTCGGCGAGCACACCCGCGACAACGATCTCGAGATCAACGTGCTCAAGGGCAAGCAGCTCACCAACATCCGCACCACCTCGAAGGACGAGGCGGTGCGCCTGACCCCGCCGATCAAGATGACGCTGGAAAAGGCGCTGGCCTATATCGAGGACGACGAGCTCGTCGAGGTGACGCCGAAGTCGATCCGCCTGCGCAAGAAGCATCTCGACCCGAACGAGCGCAAGCGCGCGGAAAAGGCCAAGGAAGCCGTCGCGTAAGCGGTGGCGTAAGTCCTCTGTCGTGCCCCGGCTTGACCGGGGCACCCAGTACGCCGCGACTCATCGGTTCAACAACGACTGTCTCTGGAATACCGGATCACCCGCATGCGCATGCGCGGGTGATGACAGTTATGCGCGTGTTGACTTTAGGCGCGCTTCCGAACGTGCTAGAGCCGGGGCATGAGTTCCCTTCCCTCCACAGTCGATGTCACCGTTATCGGCGCGGGCGCCGCGGGTCTCGGCGCCGCACATGCGCTGAAGGATTCCGGCCTCTCCACGATGGTGCTGGAAGCCCGCGATCGCCTCGGCGGGAGGGCGCATACGATCCAGGCCGGACCCGACGTGGTGTTCGACGTCGGCTGCGGCTGGCTGCATTCCGCCGACCAGAACAGTTTTGTCGGCATCGCCCAGCAGCTTGGATTCGAAATCAACAGGGACCTGCCGCCGTGGCGTGAACGCGCCTACGGCAAGGCATTCCCGCAGGCCGATCGCGATGCGTTCATGCTTGCGCTCGACGAATTCTACGACCGCATCGAACAAGCCGCACAGGACGGCAAGGACGCCCCTGCCAACATCTATCTCGAACCCGGCAACCGCTGGAATCCGATGATCGATGCGATCTCGACCTATGTGAACGGCTGCGAGCTCGACCAGGCCTCGATCCTCGACATCGACGCCTATGAGGACACCGACATCAATTGGCGGGTGCGGCGCGGCTATGGCGCGCTGATCGCGGCCTATGGCGCGCTGGTGCCGGTCGCGCTGAACTGCGCCGTCAAGCTGATCGATCACTCGGGAAAGCGCGTCCGCATCGCGACCTCGCGCGGCATCATTGAAGCGGACAAGGTGATCGTCACCGTGCCGACCAACCTGATCGCCGACGAAACGATCCGCTTCTCGCCGGCGCTGCCCGGCAAGGTCGATGCCGCGCGCGGCCTGCCGCTCGGCCTCGCCGACAAGGTGACGCTGGCGCTCGCCGATCC
Source organism: Bradyrhizobium macuxiense (assembly GCF_001542415.1). Classification (GTDB taxonomy): domain Bacteria; phylum Pseudomonadota; class Alphaproteobacteria; order Rhizobiales; family Xanthobacteraceae; genus Bradyrhizobium; species Bradyrhizobium macuxiense. Next base: position 211,303 of record NZ_LNCU01000120.1, on the reverse strand, counting down.
CGACGCGTTGCCGAAGGAAGGCAATCTACGCGGCGCCACGATGCGCACCGAGATGGGCACCTATCACATCCGCCCGTTCGGCCAGCCCTGCATCGAAGGCTTCTTCGGCGGCCGATTCGCGCAACAGCTCGAGGACGCCGGCGACGGCGCCATCGCCGTGCACAGCATCGACGAGATCGTCTCCTTCCTCGGCAATGATTTTCGCCGCAAGCTGAAGCCGCTCAGCGAATCCCGCTGGTCGCATGATCCGTTCGCGCGCGGCTCCTATTCGCACGCGTTGCCCGGCCACGCCGACAAGCGCGCCGTGCTGGCCGCGCCGGTCGACGGCCGCCTGTTCTTCGCGGGCGAAGCGACCTCGCCGCATTTCTTCTCGACTGCGCATGGGGCGCGGGACAGTGGAGAGAGGGCGGCGCGGGAAGTGTTGGCGGCATTGCGGAAGTAGCCACACCGTCATTGCGAGCGGAGCGAAGCAATCCATCGGCCCGCACACGCGGATGCATGGATTGCTTCGTCGCTCCGCTCCTCGCAATGACGGTGCAGCTATTCCAACACCCTCGCCCGCATCTCAGCGTCGGGCAGAAAGCACGTCTCGTATTTCCCGAAGATCCGGTAGCGATTACGTGCGATCACGCTATAGACTGCGTCGCGCAGCGGCTTTGGGACCGCGAACAGCACGCGCGTCCAAGCCCATCCCGGCAGATGGCTCAGCACCGTCAGCGCAGCGTCCGATTTCATGTATGCGACGCCACCATGGACCACGGCGTTGGTGTCGGGATCATCAGGGTCGATGCCGAACGCCTTGGCCAGCCGCGAGCCATACTCCGACTGGATCGGCGTGAAGCGAAAGCGGCGCGCGGTGTCACGCGCGATGACGAAGCGGACCCAGCGCGAGCAGAAGATGCAGACGCCATCGTAGAGGATCACGTCGTCGTCGGGCCAGGTGATCATCTTGGTTTCCTTTGACGCGTCTTCTTCACGCGAACCGGTTCCCACTTCGCTTGAAAACGCTATCGACTATCCAGAACGAGCAAAGCGACCAGGTCGCGCAGTACGCGCGATAAAGGCGGCATCGTGTGAGCGATGCGCCATCAGCATGAAGAAAGCGATGCCGGTCCCGGTGCCGAGGATCACGATGGCGCCGAGCACATGGAGATATTTGACCAGAAAGTAGAGCGTCATCGTTTTCCGCTCGCAACACCGCGCGGCGCATTCGGCCGGCAACCTGCGCTGCCGCGGGCCGGACACGTGCGGAAATCCGCGCTCGCACTGGGCCCGGCGAGGGCGGCGTCGGCGAGCCGGCGTAACCGCGTCACGGCGGGATTCCCTTGCAAAATACCGGTGTCGAATCAGTCCGGCGGCGCTTTCCAGGCATCGACATTGTCACAATACACCGCCGTCGCGTCTGGCCTTGTCATGGAGCAGCGAAATCGGCCGCTTGCGTCGGCGTCCTGTCCTCTTTCGAGACAAGTTTTCATGACACTGATGCAAAAAGCGCACACGTTAACCGATAATTAACTATGGACCTTGAAGGCGGCCGCCTGACTTGCTTTGATTACACCATGAGCACAACGCTGATCGAGGTCAGGGCGGCCAAAGCTGCAGATGCGGCTGCGGTGGCGTCTACGCATGACGAAGCCTGGCGCTCGGCGTATCAGGGTATCATCCCGGGCGCCGAACTCGAAAAGCTGGTCAATCGTCGCGGCCCGCAGTGGTGGGACAGCGCGATCCGCAAGGGCAGCCGCGTCAGCGTTCTGGTGTTCGGCGACAGGATCGCCGGCTATGCCAATTACGGCCGCAACCGCGCCCGCAGCCTGCACTTCGAAGGCGAGATCTACGAGCTCTATCTGCGGCCTGAATTCCAGGGCCTCGGCTTCGGCCGACGCCTGTTCACCGCCGCGCGCCGCGATCTCATCCAAAGCGGCCTGAAGACCATGGTGATCTGGGCGCTCTCCGACAACGAGGGGGCAACCGAGTTCTATCGCGCGCTGGGCGGCCGCATGGTGGCGCGCTCCTCCGAGCGGTTCGGGCCGAAGTCGCTCGACAAGGTCGCTTTCGCCTGGGCGAACTGAAAATCCTGCTTCTCTCGCAGCTGCAGCAAGGCTAAAGCAGCCTGAGCGCTTCGTGCGAAGGCCTGCCCGGCCACAAGTCCGGGTTCACGCCGCTTTCGCGCCCTGATAGCGCCAAACAAGAAAATCACACCGTTCTCAACTTCCAAAGACCACGCGGAGCAATCCATGCGTATCGACGCCATATCGACCGGAAAGAATCCGCCCCACGACGTCAACGTCATCATCGAAGTGCCCGTGGGCGGCGAGCCGATCAAATACGAGATGGACAAGGAGGCCGGCACGCTGGTGGTGGACCGCTTCCTCTACACGCCGATGCGCTATCCCGGCAATTACGGCTTCATCCCGCACACGCTGTCCAACGACGGCGATCCCTGCGACGTGCTGGTCATCAACACCCGCGCGATCATCCCGGGTGCGGTGATGAGCGTGCGCCCGGTCGGCGTGCTGCTGATGGAAGACGAGGCCGGCGGCGACGAGAAGATCATCGCGGTGCCGTCATCGAAGCTGACCCAGCGCTACGACAAGGTGAAGAGCTTCAGCGACCTCCCCGACATCACGCTGCAGCAGATCCAGCACTTCTTCGAGCACTACAAGGATCTCGAGAAGGGCAAGTGGGTGAAGGTGCTGCGCTGGGGCGACGCCGACGAAGCCTGCAAGCTGATCCTGGAAGGAATTGAGCGGGCGAAGAAGAAAAAGTAGGCGAGGATCGCAGAGTCCTCCTGTCATTGCGAGCGAAGCGAAGCAATCCATCACACCGCTTGTCGCGTCGTGGATTGCTTCGTCGCTTCGCTCCTCGCAATGACGGCCGAAGTAGTTCGCCCTTTGCTACGCCGCCGGCGCCGGCAGCCCCTGGATCGCGCAGGCGGCACGCAGCGTGTTCACCAGGAGGCACGCGACCGTCATCTGACCGACGCCGCCCGGCACCGGCGTGATCGCGCCGGCAACGTTGAGCGCCTCCTGGAAGGCGACATCGCCGACCAGCTTCGGCTTACCCCCAGGCACCGGAATGCGGTTGATGCCGACATCGATCACGGTCGCGCCCGGCTTCAACCAGTCACCGCGCACCATCTCGGGCCGGCCGACCGCGGCGTAGACCAGATCGGCCTGGGCAACGAGCTTGGGCAGATCGCGCGAGCGCGAATGCGCGATCGTCACCGTCGCGTTCTCGTTCAGCAGCAATTGCACCAGCGGACGGCCGACCAGATTGGAGCGGCCGACCACGATCGCGTTCATGCCCTCGATGGAGGGATGCACGCTCTTGGTCAGGATGATGCAGCCGAGCGGCGTGCAGGGCGACAGCGCGGCTAAGCCGCCCGCGAGCCGTCCGGCATTGTTCGGGTGCAGGCCGTCGACGTCCTTGGCGGGATCGATCGCATTGATGATGGTTTCGGTGTGCAGGGATTTCGGCAGCGGCAGCTGGACCAGGATGCCGTGCACCAGCGGATCGCGGTTGAGGCGGGCGATCAGCGCCAGCAGATCGTCCTGCGAGACATCCGCCGGCAGCTTGTGCTCGAAGGAGGCCATGCCGGCGGCCTGGGTCTGGGTGTGCTTGCTGCGGACATAGACCTCGCTCGCCGGATCGTTGCCGACCAGCACGACGGCGAGCCCGGGCGTGAGCTCGTGGTCGCGCTTGACGCGGGCGACCTCGTCGGCGACGCGGGTGCGCAGCTCGGCGGCAATGGCCTTTCCGTCGATGATCCGGGCAGTCATATCAGTCCTTTTTTGTCTCTCGCGAGGCGGCCAGCTTCCGCAAGGTCTCGCCCAGCCCCTTCGGGTCGCCGTCGACGGCCACCTGCTTCAGCCGCGAGGTGGCGCCGGACAGGATTTTCACCCTGGCTTTGGGCACGCCAAGCGCTTTGGCAAGCAGCTCGGTCACCGCGCGGTTGGCCTCACCGCCATCGGCAATGGCGCGCACCCTCACCTTCACGACCGACCGGCCGTTCGCCAGCGTTTCAATCCCGTCGATGGCGTCGCGGCCGCCGCGCGGCGTCACGCGCACCGCGATGCTGATACCCTCGGTTGAATAGCGCCAAGGGTCCATCAACGGAGGTCCATCGAGAAGGGTCAGATGACGTTGGGATAGATGTAATACATGATCACCCGCTCGATAAACATGATGATCAGGATCACGATGATCGGCGAGATATCGAGCCCGCCCAGATTCGGCATCACGTTGCGAATCGGCCGCAGCACCGGCTCGGTGATCCGGTACAGGAACTCGGCCACCGCGGAGACGAACTGGTTGCGCGTGTTGACCACATTGAAGGCGACCAGCCATGACAGGATCGCGGAAGCGATCAGGAGCCAGACATAGAGGTCAAGGACGATGATGACGATGTCGAGGACGGCGCGCATGTGGTGGGGGCTCGCAGGTAGGACAATCTGCTAGATATCGGTTCATTCCCCCGCAAACAAGGGAACTTGCCCGGCCGCCGGGCCGAAAACCGCAGTTTCACCGTTCTTGACTTGACCTGGGGTGGGACTGTAAATGGCGCCCGACTGTCGGCCGGGACACTCAGCATAACCCGGCCGCGATGGGGCCATAGCTCAGCTGGGAGAGCGCGTCGTTCGCAATGACGAGGTCGGCGGTTCGATCCCGCCTGGCTCCACCACGCTTCGCCCTTCGCCCTTCGGGCTACGCGTGGCGCAGCCACGCAGAGCCCGAAGGGCGAAGCGTGGTGTCCGGCGTAGCCCGCAGGGCGAAGACGGACTGTTTCAAGAGTCTCTTTCCTAGACCTCCAAGAGCTACGCGTGGCGCAGCCACGCAGAGCCGGAAGAGCGAAGCGTGATGTCCGGCGAAGCCCAACCGGCGAAGCCGGACTTTATCTGGCAATTTCCCCCTCACGTCCCCGTAAATCGCGGCGGCCGCTTCTCCACGAAGCTTGCGACGCCCTCCTTGAAATCGTTGCTCTTGAGCGAGATCTGCATCTCGCGGTTGGCGTCGATGGTGGCTTCGGCCAGCGTCTGGAACGGCACGTCGTAGAGCTGGCGCTTGATTGTCGCCATCGCGCTCGGCGAGACGAAATCGGCGAGATCGCGGGCATAGGCGTAGGTTTCCTCGCGCAACCGGTCCGGTGCACAGAGCCGGTTGACGAGGCCGATGCGCAGCGCCTCTTCGGCCGACACGCGTCGCGCGGACATCAGGAGATCGAGCGCGTTGGCATGGCCGACCAGCCGCGGCAGCATCCAGCTGATGCCATGCTCGGCGATCAGGCCGCGACGCGCGAACGCCGTCGTGAACACTGCGGTGTCAGCTGCGAAGCGCAGATCGCAATAGAGCACATGGACCAGGCCGATGCCGGCGGTGGCGCCGTTGAGCATCGCGATGACGGGCTTCCTGATTGCGGGATAATAGGCGTAGCGCGTCTGCCAGTCGGCCCGGCGGTTCATGTCGAACGGAATGCTCTCGCCGCGCCGGACCTCGTTGGGATCAATACCCTTCAGCGCCTCCATGTCGGCGCCGGCGCAGAACCCGCGGCCCGCACCGGTCAGCACGATGACGCGCACATTGTCGTCGTTGGCCGCAGCCTCCATCGCGTGGCGGACATCGCGCTCCATGATCGCGGTCCACGCATTCATGCGATCGGGCCGGTTGAGCGTGATGGTCGCGATCCTGTCGCTGACGTCGTAGAGGATGTGTTCGTAGCTCACGGCGATCTCCCTGTGGTTTTGTCGTTATCGGCGCGCACCGGGATTTTCCGCAGCGGCACCGGCCGTTGCCCACAACACTAACACATCTACAGAAATGAAAAGGCGCAGGCCGCTGCACGCGATATTCCGCGCCGCGGCTATTCTGCGGCTTGCAGCATCACCGTGCGCGGCACGCGCGCGATCCAGCCATCGATGAAATGCTTCAGCCACGCGCGCTCGGCGGCATCGTAGACGGCGCGCTGCGCGAAGTGCAGATCGCGCGGCTGCGCGCCGGGTGAATCCATGCGCACGCAACCGCGCGTGGTCCAGCGATGCATCATCGCGTAGGTGACATCGGGATGGAATTGCAGGCCAAAGGCATTGTCGAACTGGAACGCCTGCGTCGGAAAGTCGTCGCCCGCGGCGAGCAGCTCCGCGCCGTCAGGCAATTGAAATCCTTCGCCGTGCCAGTGGTAGACGCGCGCCGGCCAGTTCGGGCAAAGCGCGCGGCCTGCGTCCGTCGGACTGATCGGATAGTAGCCGACCTCGACGCGCCCTTGCGGATGCGGCGCGACTACGGCACCGAGCTGTCGCGCCAGCATCTGAGCGCCGAGGCAGATGCCCAGGAACGGCCGCTGCTCGCGCAGCGGCACCGCGATCCAGTCGATCTCGCGACGCACGTAATCGTCGGGATCGTTGGCGCTCATCGGGCCGCCGAAGATCACCGCGCCGGCATGTTCATCGAGGGTCTCAGGCAGCGCATCGCCGAAGCGCGGGCGGCGGATATCCAGGGGATACCCCAGCGCGCGCAGGGCGTTGCCGATCCGCCCGGGGGTCGACGTCTCCTGATGCAGCACGATCAGCACGGGTCGCATCGGGATCGGTTCCGGCGTGACCGGGGCCGGCCTTCGATTTGCGAAGGGCACCACGACGCTGGATTGGTCCGACCGGAACGACATCATCTCTGCTTAAGGATTCGGCACGTAAGGCGAGAGCATAGCTAAGTGATTCTTAATATCGTGTGAGCTTGCGCACGCCCGCACGCTCCCGAAGCAAGGCCCGGGCCAGAAACAATCTGAAAACAACAGGGATCAGATCACCGCTTGCGGAGCTGAAAACCGCCGACCGCGGTCAGAATGAAGGAGCGCGGAAACAGGCGGAGCAGGAACGGCACGAGCTTGATGAAGGGGCCGGGCAACACGGCGCGCTTGTTGGCCATCAAGCCACGATAGGCCTGCTGGGCGACCTTCGCCGGCGAAACGTCAAGGATGGCGGAATCGAAACCGGGCGCAAAGCCGGCACGTGCCTGGAACTCGGACGGCACGGGACCGGGGCATACTACAGTGACGCGCACGCCCTGCGGCGCCAGTTCGCAGCGCAGCGCCTCCGAGAACGACAGCACATAGGCCTTGCTGGCGTAGTAGACCGCCATGCCGGGCCCCGGCAGGAATCCGGCGATCGAGCCGAGATTGAGGATGCCGCCGCGGTTGCGGATCAGCTGGTCGGCAAAGCGCAGCGACAGATCGGTCAGCGCGCGGATGTTGACCGTGATGATATTGAGCTGCTCTGCGCGATCGCTTTTGACGGCGAGGCCGAACAGGCCAAAGCCGGCATTGTTGACGAGATACTCGATCTCGACCCCGGCCTCGGTCAGCGCCTTCGCGATCCTGTCGCCGGCGTCCGGCTCCTGGAGATCGCAAGGGATCACGATCGGCGCTGCGCTGCCCTTGCCGCTGAGCTCATCAGCGAGCGCTTTCAGGCGATCGGCACGCCGCGCCACCAGCGCCACACGGTGACCATTCGATGCAAATACGCGCGCCAGTTCGGTGCCTATGCCCGCCGATGCCCCGGTAATCAGCGTCACACGCTCGGTCACGATAAACTCTTATTTCAAATTCCAGAGAGGTCTCGAACGGGTGCGACGAGAGCATAGGCATGCGGTGGGACGCAAGCCACCCGTAAGCATGTCGACAAGCGGCCGTGCGCACGCCTGGAATGAAACGCCGGGATTTCAGGCGCATCGCCCATGATCACGGCATGCCACAACGCACATTAAAGTTTCGTCATCTGTGACGTTGGTGAGATGATGTCCGGGCCCAATCGGGGGGCGTGTCAGATTGCCGCGTCCGCCGTGCCCCACGGGCCTTTCGGCAGCTCCGCCTGTTTCTCGGCGACGCGATGCTTGAGATCGATGCGGTCGCGCGAGGAAATGCCGAGCAGGTCCGCCGCACGCCAGACCACGTTGTCCTCGAACTCGCTGACCTGGCCGTCGGCATAGACCAATTCCCACATCATCTCGACGATGCGCAGCCGTCCCTCCTCGTTCACCGAACGCATGATCACACTGGTAAAGTGATAGAGATCGACCGCCTCGCCCTCGACCCGCATAGCCGAGGCGATCAGCTTGCCCGCAGTGCCGGGATCGAGCTGGAAACGGCTCTCGATCAAGCTGTGCAGCTTGCGCTTCTCGACCTCGGTCGGCTCGCCGTCCAGCGACACGACGTGAACCAGCAGCGCGGTCGCCGCCAGACGATAATCGCTATCGTCGAAGGTCCGATCGGTCTGCGCATCGGGGGACACGATATCGGCAATGAATTGGCGGAGTCCGTCGAGCATCGCTCTCTCTGTTGAATGAAGCCTGATGAAAATCTATATGGCGCGGAAACAGAACCGGCGCAATCGGCGTCGGTTCCCGCAAAAGCATTACGTTTCGGCAATCTCGACTACGGTATCTCGTAGACCACGAGCTTGTCGGCGATTCCGCGCAGCGCCGCCTCCTTCTGGATCGGCTTGATTGCCGCGCGATCCAGAATGCCCGCGACCTCCGGCGATTCCATCACCGGCTGGGTGAGATGAATTTCCTGCGACGTCGACAGGCTCTGCACCCGCGATGCGATGTTCACAGTCTGCCCGAAATAGTCCTGCCGTTCGTTCAGCATCACTGCCAGGCAGGGACCTTCGTGAATGCCGATCTTGACAATCAGATCCTCCCTGCCGCGCTCGGCATTGAGCTTCTTCATCGCGGCGCGCATGCGCAAGCCCGCCGACAGCGCGTCTTCCGGCTTGATGAACGTCGCCATCACCGCATCGCCGATGGTCTTCACGACAGCACCGTGCTGGGACGCGATGATCTCGAGCAGCGCATGGAAATGCGCGCGCACCAGATCGAACGCGGCGAGATCGCCGACACGCTCATAGAGCGCCGTGGAGCCCTTGAGATCGGTGAACAGGAAGGTCAGCGCGGTGATCTTCAGCCGCTGGTCGACGTTGAGATTGTCGGCCTTGAACACATCGCGAAAAGTCTGGTTCGACAACATCCGCTTCGCGGTGAGGATCGGCTTGCGCTTGCCGAGCAGCTTGTGCAGCGGCTCACCCGCGATCCAGACTGAGGGCAGCACGCGAACGTCCGCCTGGTTCTCCAGCGAGAGCCGCAGCGGCCCCGGTCGCATGGTCGAGGTGCCGGTCGGCGCCTGCAGTTTGTTGAACGCGACCGAAAACTGCTGACGCTCGGTGGTCGGCTCGCCTTCAACGGCAAAGAAGTGCGCCGAATGCGTCACCGGCTCGAACACGATGACGAATTCGTTGGGCAGATGGAGCGACAGGATCGCTTTCTCGCCGGGTGGCAGCTCGAGTCCCTCGAGCGTCACTTCGTTGATCAGAGTCGAAAGCGAGCCTTCGTCGAGGTCAATGCCCGAGCTCCAGAACATTTGCCGGAAATATTCCCAGATCGGCAGTGTGTTGGGATCGTGTGCTGCGATCCGGCGGACCCGCGGACTGACCGTGAAAGCGACTTCGACCAGTTCATCTACGGACGCCTCATAGCCGCAGGCACACAGTGCGCAATTGTAGTCGTCGTGGCGCAGCGACTTCAGCGTCGCGTGCGCGTCGAGCACGCCGCCGCAGCCCGGGCACAGCACGTTCCAGCTCATGTCGAACAGGCCGAGCCGCGAGGCATGCAGGAAGCCGGAGATCACCTTCTCCTGATCGAGTCCGGTGCGGTTGGAGAAGTCCAGCAGGTTGATGCGATTGAGCTCGCGATCATGACCATCGATGATCAGCTGCTGCATGGCGTCGGCGACGGCCGGATCAGCCGTCTGCCTGAGGACTGCGAATTGGGCCTGCGTATCGCTCATGGTGGACCTCAAGCGTGATCCGGCCCCGGAGGGGCCGCATCATTCTAGCGCAAAAATGTGAAGCCGTGTGACGTTGCAACAGACGTAAAGCGTTTGCGCAGGGATCGCGCCCGAGCGCAAAGCCGAAGTGCGACGAAGTTCAACCTGATCGCGTCAGGTTTAGATGAGCACCCGCAGGTCGTCGCGCAAGGGCTAACGCGGCGTGATTGCGAACATCGGAGAGCGGTCCGGCTGGGTCGTCACCACGCCGATCGGGATCACCGGCTCCTTGTCCGCCAGTGCGATGCGGAATGTGCCGATGATCTTCGCAAGCGCGAGCGTCGCTTCGACCAGCGCAAAATGCGCGCCGATGCAGACGCGCGGGCCGACGCCGAACGGCAGATAGGCAAAGCGATCAGGCGGCGTTCCGGTCATGAATCGCGCCGGCACGAACGCATTAGGATCGCGCCACAACTTTTCGTGGCGATGCAACAGCCACGGCGCGATCAGGATCACGTCATGCTTCCTGACCGGAAGGCCCGCGATGGTGTCGGGACCACCGGCGGCGCGCGCGATCAGAAATGCCGGCGGATAAAGCCGCATGGTCTCGTCGATCACCGCGCGGGTGAATTTCAGGCTCTCAAGGTCGAGCGTGCCAGCTGCCGCCACGCTCCTGACTTCTGCTGCCAGCTGTTCCTGCGTCGCGGAATCCAGCGCCAACAGATAGAGAGCCCAGAACAGCGCGGTCGCTGTCGTCTCGTGACCTGCCAGGATCATGGTCGCGACCTGGTCACCGAGCTGGGCATCGGTGAAAGCATCGCCGGTTTCGGGATCGCGCGCGGCCTGCATCAGGTCGAACAGGTCGCGGGCCGGCCCGTTGTCGCTCTTCCCGGCGGCGCGGCGCTCGGCCATCAGCTGGCCGACGAATGCTGTCCAGCGCTTTCGGAAGCGGGCGCGGCGGAAATCCTGCGGGGTCGGCCAGCCGAGCGGCAGGATCAGGTCCAGCATATGCGGCCGGGCCAGCGTGTCGCCATACTCCATGACGAAGTCGCGTAGCGTGGCGCCGTGACGCTCCATGCCGAACGAGAACATGGTGCGGCCGGCGATCTCGAGCGTCATCCGCTGCATCGCCTCGCGCAGATCGACCGGCCCGTTGCTCGCAGCCTTCAGCTTGGCGATCGTCTCGTCGGTCGCCGCGATCATGGTGGGCACGAGCGTCATCACCGCGCGCGGCGTGAACGCCGGCGCCAGCGTGCGGCGTTGATGTTTCCACGCGCGCCCCTCGGCGATCAGAAGTCCCTGGCCGAGCATCGGGCGCAGCACGCGAAGGCCGGCGGGCGTGCGGCTGTAGTTCTCGTAATTGTCGACCAGCACATGCCGGATCGCATCCGGCGTGTTGAAGATGAAACTGCTGTGGCTGAGGAAGCGGCCCTGGACGATGTCGTCCTGGTATGCGCGCTTGCCCCAGGTCTCGATCGGTGAGTTGCGCATCACCCGCATTCGCTGGAGTGCGGTCATGTCGTCGGGCGCGCGTGGCGGGGCCGGCGGCACCAAAGGCTGCCGCGTGACCGTCATGTCGTAGACTTCGGCTATGCTCATGGTCCTCGCTCCAGTCTATCGCGACAACAGATCCAGGCACGCAATCCCGGCGCCGTGAAGGCACGGACCACAACAAGAGCTAGTAGGTCAGCTCGGCAATCGCAATCCGGTTCTCCGATGCCGGCCAGGTCCGCGCCACGATCCGCTCCAGGTTGAAGACGCCGACCACCGGACGGCCGACCTCCGCCGCCGGCAGCCGCAGCGTCGTCACCGAATCCGTCGGCACACCCGGCTTCACGTCGGAAGGCTCCTTGCCGTCGAGCAGCACGATATCGCGCGGCAGGCCGAAATAGCCGCGCGGCCGCGACATCAGCACGATGGCGCCCGCACCGGCATCGGCAGGCAGGAGCGGCCGCGCCGCGCGCAGATGCACGATGTCGGACGAGCGCGGGAACGGCGAGCGATAGACATGCGTCGTCAGCGCGCCGGGCGAGGTCAGCACGAATTCGAGCGGCCAGGAGGGATCGACCTGCGCCGGGCCCCAGCGGCCGTCCGCGCTGGTTTGCGAGCTGTGCAGCGGTCCGCCGATGCGTTCGCCCGTGTCTGCCGAGACACGATAGATGTCGACCGACGCGCCCGACACCGGACGATTGGTCGGCACGCCGCCGGGCGTGGCCGTGACGAGGCCACTCAACTTCACCGTCGGCTCCGGCACGATGTCGATCCGCGAAGGCTCACGACCTGCGATGAATTTGTAGATCTCGCGGAAGGCGCGCGGATGATACGCGGTCTCGCGATGATCGAGGGCGCCGAGCACCAGGTTGGTGGCGCCCTTCAGGGCAGGTCCATCGGCCGTGACGTTGGTGGGCGTTCCGGACTTGCCGACGAAGCGGCCATCGGCCTGGGCGAATTTGTCGAGCCCGTCGCTGCGCAGCGTCAGGAACGCGGTGCCCGCCGTCACTTCGCTGTCGCCGTCGTTCAGACCACGCAGGAACGGGCCGCGGCCGTTGAACTCGTTGCCGAGCCCGTCGTCCCAGGCATACACGCCATGGTTCGGTGTGCCGCAGAGCACGGCATGGCTGACGTCGCCGCCACCGCCGTTCTTGATGTAATTGCGGATCGCGTAGCCGCCGCGCGAATTGCCGACCAGCGCGACGCGCGCGGCGCCGGCTCTCTGCTTCAGCGCGGCGATCGCCTCGCCGAGCTCGCGGCGCTGGTCCTCCGTCGAGGAGCGGTTGGCCTGCTCCACCTTGTCGTCGGTGCGCGCCAGCGGATCGGTGAAATTGATCGCGAACAGTCTCTCGCGCGGCACGCCGTTGGATTCCATCCGCCAGATCGTCGTGACCCAGAGCGGCGCCTGATCGCCATTGCCGTGGACGAACAGGATCGGCGGGAGGTCCGCGCCTGGCCCCGCAGGCGCCGGTTGCGCCAGGGCCGAGGTGCCGAGGCGGCTCCCGAGCAGGGACAGGGCGCCGGCCCCCTTCAGAATCGTCCGTCGCGACAGGTCCATGGTCCCCTTCCCCCAAGCCTTTCAGTCCTTTAGCTGTGCCTTGTGCCGGGAATTGCTGGACAGGGCACGCTTTTCGCAGGCATCAGTTGATGCTGCCGGAATCATCAGCAAGCCATAGCAGGTCCCACGGAACCGGATATGACCGAACCGTCGACGCGTACCGACAGTATCACTGCGCCGTTGCGGCACTCAATTTTCAGACGGATCTGGCTCGCCAGCCTCCTCTCCAATCTGGGCATCCTGATCCAGGGGGTCGGCGCCGCCTGGGCCATGACGCAGATGACGCCGGAGGCCGACAAGGTCGCGCTGGTGCAGACCGCGCTCATGCTGCCGGTGATGTTGATCTCGATGCCGGCCGGCGCCATCGCCGACATGCATGACCGCCGCATCGTCGCGCTGGTGTCGCTGGCGATCGCGCTCTCCGGCGCCACCACGCTGACGGTGCTGGCATGGCTCAATCTGGTGACGCCGAACATCCTGCTCGCGCTGTGCTTCGTCGTCGGCAGCGGCATGGCGCTGTTCGGGCCGGCCTGGCAGTCTTCGGTCAGCGAGCAGGTGCCGACCGAAACGCTGCCCGCCGCCGTCGCGCTCAACGGCATCAGCTACAATATCGCACGCAGCTTCGGGCCTGCGATCGGCGGCATCGTAGTTGCGGCAGCCGGCGCGGTTGCGGCGTTCGCTGCCAACGCCGTGCTGTATCTGCCGCTGCTGGTGGTGCTGTTCCTGTGGAATCGCGTCAGCGAGCCGTCGCGGCTGCCACGCGAGCGGCTGAACCGCGCCATCGTCTCTGGTGTGCGCTACATCACCAATTCGCCGTCGATCAAGATCGTGCTGACCCGCACCATGGTCACCGGCATCATCGGCGGCTCGGTCTCGGCACTGATGCCGCTGGTGGCGCGCGACCTGCTGCACGGCGGCGCGCAGACCTACGGCATCATGCTCGGCGCGTTCGGCATGGGCGCCGTGATCGGCGCGCTCAACATCAGCGAGATCAGGCGCCGTCTCAGCGGCGAGGCCGCGATCCGCGCCTGCACGCTGATGATGGGCGGCGCTATCGCAGGCGTTGCGCTGAGCAAGCAGCCGGTGATCACGGCCGCCGCACTGGTCATTGCCGGCGCGGCGTGGATGCTCGCGGTCGCGCTGTTCAATATCGGCGTGCAGCTCTCGGCGCCGCGCTGGGTGGCGGGCCGCTCGCTTGCCGCCTTCCAGGCCTCGATCGCAGGCGGCATCGCGATCGGAAGCTGGGGCTGGGGCCGCATCACCGATGTCGCTGGTGTCGAGATCGCGCTGTTGATCTCCGCCGGCCTGATGCTGCTGTCGCCGCTGCTCGGCATCTGGCTCAGGATGCCGCCGGTCGGCGCCCGCAACGAGGCGGCCGCGGAGGCGCTCGCGGATCCCGAGGTGCGGCTGCAACTCACCGGGCGCAGCGGGCCGCTGGTGGTCGAGATCGAGTATCGCGTGGCGCAGGACAACGCCCGCGCCTTCCACAATGTGATGCAGGATGTGCAGCTGAGCCGGCAGCGCAACGGCGCCTATGGCTGGTCGATCGCGCGCGACATCGCCGATCCCGAGCTCTGGACCGAGCGCTATCACTGCCCGACCTGGCTCGACTTCCTGCGCCAGCGCAACCGCGCCACCCAGATCGAGCGGGAATTGCATCAGAAGGCGGCCAACTTCCACATCGGCGCCGAACCGATCCGGGTGCGCCGGATGCTGGAGCGTCCGTTCGGATCGGTGCGCTGGAAGGAAGAGACGCCGGACCGCGCCGCAACCGAAGTCCTCCCGGTGATCGCGACCGCGGCGGGCAGCAGCACGTAGTCCCCACTGTCATTCCGGCGCATCGCGTCAGCGATGAACCCGGAATCTCGAGATTCCGGGTTCGCGCTGTCGCGCGCCCCGGAATGACGGCGACAGAATTACTGCCCGTGCTCGGCCAGCGTGCGCTGGCAGGCCTTGGTCAGGCGGCCGCGGTGCTCCTGCAGGCAAGCCAGCACGGCCTGGTCGCCATCATTGAGATGGGCGCGGCAGAACCGCGTGGCATCGCGCGTGCAGGCATCACGCCCCTGCTGCTGCGCCGACGCGGCGGACGCCACGAGAACCAGCGGAACAATGGCAAGCAGAAATCTGGTCATCTCTCAAAGCCTCTAAGGAATGCGACGCCGGGTTCTAATCTTACTGCGTCACAAGGTCCTTGGGGTGACCGCCATCCTCGTCATTGCGAGCGAAGCGAAGCAATCCATCGTGCGGCATACGTGGAAACATGGATTGCTTCGTCGCTATCGCTCCTCGCAATGACGGGTTTCGGAGATTCACAGCCTCTCAGATGAAGGCTTAGGCGCTCGTGACGCAGTAAGACTAAAGCATGATCCGGAAAAGTGTGAAGCGGTTTCCGCCGCGGACGGCAGATAGCCTGCCCGGACTGTGACGGCTATCACGCAAGGCCAAGGCGCTCTTTTTCTTGGACTCCCGGCGCCTTGTTGGGACCGCGTTAAGACCTTGTTGGCATTAATCGCTCGTTACAGCTGTGGCGTATCCCGAGTTCTGAGGAAATGTGTAGTGATGCGTAATGCGTTGGGCCTGATGCTGGCCAGTCTTGTAGCGGCGGTTGCGATCGCCGGAGTGTGGTTCTGGACCTCCTCCCCGCGCGCCGACGCTTCTCCCCCGCAAACTGTGGCCGCCCGTACGCCCGATCCGCTGCCTGCGGGCGCGGCCAAGGACGACGTCGACACCACCGCCGCGCTGTCGAAGCGCGCCGATGCCACCGCCCCGACCGCGCAGCCCGCTGCGGCTCCGGCCCCCGCGGCGGTGCCCGCACCGGTCACGGCCGCGCCCAAGCAGGCCTGCGCCAATCCCGATGCGCTCGGCGTCAGCCGCACCGTCGTGGTCGACACCACAGGCGGCCCCGGCTTCGGCTTCCTGCAGTACAAGCAATACGACTTCCTGACCGACAAGGAGGTTGTGCTGACCTTCGACGACGGTCCGTGGCCGACCACGCCGGCCGTGCTCAAGGCGCTGGCGGATGAATGCACCAAGGCGGTGTTCTTCCCGATCGGCCTGCACACCACCTATCATCCTGATATCCTCCGCCAGGTGCTAGCCGCCGGCCACACCATCGGTGCCCACACCTGGTCGCATGCGCATCTGGCGAACAAGAAGATCACCGAGCAGCAGGCCAAGGACGAGATCGAGAAGGGTTTCAGCGCGGTGAAGATCGCGCTCGGCACCGACCCCGCTCCGTTCTTCCGCTTCCCGGCACTGGCCCACACGCCGGCGACGACGGCCTATCTCGGCTCCCGCAACATCGCGATGTTCTCGGTCGACGTCGACTCCAACGACTTCAAGTCGAAGAGCGCGGACGAGGTGACCACGAACGTGATGACCAAGCTCGAGAAGCAGGGCAAGGGCATCATCCTGATGCACGATCTGCAGAAGCACACCGCGCAAGCCCTGCCGACGCTGCTGCGCCGGCTGAAGGCGGGCGGCTACAAGGTGGTCTGGATGAAGCCGAAGACCCAGCTAGAGACGCTGCCTGAATACGATGCGATGATGACCAAGATCGAGAAACCGAACACAGCGGGCCGCCCGGTCGGCAACGTCGTGCAGACGGTCGCGGAGTAAGCTCGCGAGTTCGCGGAGACGATCCGCTCAATACAGAGCGCCCCTGGATTCGGTCCAGGGGCGCTTTCGTTTGTGGATCGCAGCCACCTTCTCCCGGTCCGACACGGCCGATCTTCGCTGCCGGGACCAAACCCACGAATTTGAGCGACAGCGTGGAAAGGCTTATGCGCCTTCAGGAAAGGCGCCATCGCGCCCGGCGACTGCGGCCCCCACCGAAATATCGAAAACAACCCCATGCAAAGTAGCCTGCGGTCAGCTGTCTCCGGGCTGGATAGTTAAGGACTGGTGCCGCGAGAGGGATTCGGCCCCCGACCCCGTCAATATGAATGAAATTAAGTCCACTTTACAGGCCGTTGCGGCGGATCGCATCGCAAAGCTGAGGGTTCTCGCGAGGGCTTAGCCCGATTTCCAGTCTTCGTCTTCGATCATGTCCGCGAGGTTCTTCCACTTGATGTTCCGCGCGTTGCACACGTCGGGGATTCTGACCTTCCCCGGCTTCTCTTCGGTCAACACGATCATCTGAGGCTTGCCTGTCTCGGCAAGCGCGATGACAAACGGGTCGGCAGCGGACCGACCCTTAACAGTATCCACGAGCCGTGGATGATTCTTCATGATGTTGGTGACGCTGGCTTGGACCGCGTCGTCCAATTCGACGAACAACGTCTCTTTTCGCTCTTTGCACCAAGCGAAGAGTTCATCGTCCTTCTTTTCAAGCTCTAGATAGACTTCCATCGACGCCCGCAACCGTCCCTCGGCTATGAGCGCGTCGAAACCCTTCCAAACGAATGCGAAGTTCTGCGGCCTATATGCTCTGCGCCACGCGTGAATGAGCGCGCTGCTATCTACGCTGTAGATCGGCTTGACCGCCATTGCGAACTATCTCATCCCTACAGCCTGCTCCAGCTTGGGAATGTGTTTGACTTTCAGATTGAGAAAGCCAGACAGCGCGCTCAGCGACAGGCGGTCTTGATAGTAGTTGCCGAGCAACATGCGCACGAGCGGACGGCCGATGGTGCTAATGGTCTCCTGCGGCATATTCCGCTTCATTTCCTTCGGAGTTTCCTTTTGGCGCTTTTTAAGCAACGCATACTCCGCGTTGTACTGAGCGCGCTTCAATGAATAGAACTCGGGAGTGGTGCGCCCGAATGTAAGCAATCGACGCAAAAGAGCTTCGCGGCTGACACCATACAGCCGTGAAAGATCAGCCAGCTCGCCATCCTTCCACGCCACGGACCGCGCTTTGTGCTCAGCAACCGTTGGCTGAGCTAGCAAACTCACCTTCGGGATCAGCGCGGCGGCAGCGACGTGATTGCAGAAAATCTCAATCCGCTGGTCTTCGGGAGGTCTCGTCACGTCCGTTTCGAGCTCGGACACGCCACTAACGTGCAGCATCAAATGCGCGAACTCATGCAGCAAGCTGAACGTTCTGCGCGTGACCGGGTCCTTTCGATTGACCGCGATGACCGGCAGCGTCCCGGACGATATCGCAAAGCCGGACGCCTCCTCCGAAGTGAACGTTGTGCTCTGGAAAACAAGAACGCCCGTCTCTTCGATGCGCGTTCGCCACGCGGCGAACGCAGTACGACCGTCCGCGTCTTTCCACTTGGCTTGCAAATCGTCAGTGACGCCCAACGCGGTTCGAATTTTTGCGCCGACGGCTTCGGGGTCGTCCGTGATCTTTGCCGAGAGCTTGAATTGCGGCGGCTCGTCTTCGAGATCGGAAGCTAACTCCAGGGCAAGCTCGCGCCGCTCGTTGGACGCGCGGATTTCCATTTGAAGGGCTGGGCTAAAATGGCGGGTGCCCGAGCCCGGCAAGCGGCGCAAGTCGCGCATCACAGCGAAGCCCGTTGGCGGCTCGGGTAAAAAGAACGCCGCGAGCGGGCGCTTGAACAAACCGGCGATCTTGCGGAGTTGAGGGATTGAAGGCGCGTCGTCCGATGCGACATTTTCCCATGCAAATAGCTGCTCTTCGGACACGTTCAATTTGGCGGCAGCCTCGGCGACAGAGAAGCCAGCCGTCTCGCGCGCCCAAGTGATTAGGGCCGGATTATTTGATGCTTTCGTCCGTGCTGCCATGGCGTGTTCTTATGTATGCGCGATCAACGGTAGCACAAACCGCTTTAACGCATCGGAAAACCCGTTCCCGGCGAGTTTCATTCGGCGCGCTGCGGTCGTGCCCATAGCTGCAACAGCGTTGCCGGCGGTTCGGCACTTCGCGCAGGCCAGCCGGCTGACGAGATCGTGCACTCATGTCGCCGGCACATGTTGGAACACGGCAAGATCAACGTCGCGCTTTGCCTTGCAGCGGCTGCATTCGCTCTCCAGCCATGGGCAGCCGCCGTTGATCGCGCGGTCGATCGTGGGGCTGCGATCGAAGGGGCCGCCGTTCGCCCATATCCGCTCATTCTATGACTGGCATTCGACTGTCGGCTTCCTGGATCAGCGCCTCACCGGCTTGGCGCTTCTCCGCTGCGCGCTCGGCAAGGATGGTTCTTGGCGCGAGCCCGGCGAAGCTCTCTGCAGGGTCTTGCAGACGCCTCCAGAAATGGGCGGTTGGTGGTGCTTGGGGGCCATCTCAGGATTGAGCGCCGGCCGGTTCGTGTGCTCAAGCCCGGTCGCGCTCAGCCGAGTGGGCGATCTCCCTCTTGAGGGTACGATCACGGAGGTTTTCGCATGAACTGGTGCGCAAGAGGGCATCCCACTATGCCAGTATCAGATTGATGTTACTCGCAGTTTTTTGCGCGATTTTTAGAACCGACCACGGAAAGCACCACAGAGTCGCGGGGCTACAGACGACGAATGAGTGATCGAGCGGAGGCGTTCGATAGCGATAGTTTAGTAGTTCACCGGCCCGCTGAACCCCGGCCGCATGCGCTCGTCGGTAAAGCACCGCGCGCCGCCGCTGCCGACCGGCGTGAAGCGCTGCACGATGCCGCCCTTGATGTAGAAGAGGTTGTTGCAGGTGGGCGTGGAGCTCGTGCACATCACGTTTGAGCTATAGGTAGTCGGCGCCGCGATCGCGGAATAGCCCTGCGGCTTGAACCCAGGGGTGACCGCGCCCCCACCGCCACAGGACATCACGTCCTTGGAGTTCACGTAGTTGCGGATCTCGGTCCCGTCCGGCGTCACCGTCCGCATCATCTTCATGGTCAGGAACACCGGATGGACGTCCAACTCTCCCACCGGCCGTCCCGTCCAAGCGTCGACGTCCTCTTGCCGTACCGACAGGCAGCCCGTCAGGCTCAGGCTTAGCATCAAGAGCACCGCCGCCAACCTCATCAACCCCTCCCAAGCCAAAAGCGCGGCATCCTGCCGCTTGCTCCGCCCGCGCGTCAACCGGGAGTGGTACCAATGACGACCTTCCCCACCGTTGCGTTTGATCCAAGTGCCGCCCCCTTGATGATCATCCGTGGCTGAAGCTCACCGGCTAGAAGCTCATCTCGGGCGTTCCATGAGGGTGTTCCACCGGCATGCGACTGTTTCGAGTCACCGAGTGAGACAGTGAGACACCTCGTGCGAACGGCGTGAACGACCATCGAAACTCCCGATAAGCGTCGAAGCCGGGCCGTCGACTCCTGGCCGAACAAATCGCAACCGGATTTGTCAGGGAAAAGCTCGTCTGGCTTATAGGAACATATTCCCACTCACCGCAAATCAGGTTATTTCAGTCGGTGAGCATCTGAGCTCCGGCCAGTGAAGGCGGCCTGATCCGCCGCACTCCGAGATCATCGCCGAAACGCCGGGTGCTCTACGCGAGAGGCCTGCCGACATGGTTGCTGACAACTATGGCTCTATCCTCGGCCTAATCCTTCAAGGCACGGGAAATAACAACAACAACTGGGGCGCGACGCAGAACAATGCGTGCACCGTGCCGACCGAGCGCGCGATTGCGGGCAGGAACAACATCAACTCCACCGGCGGCACAGTCGATCTCTCCAGCTTGCCGCCCCCGGCGGCGCTACGGCAAGACATCGATCACATTCAGGTCGTAACGGGCGCTTTGACGCAGAACGTCACGATCATCGTGCCGAACCTCACCAAGACCTGGCTGTTCAACAATTCGACAACCGGAAATTTCGCGGTTCATTTGCAGGCCGCCGGTGCAGCCAACACGATCGAGATTCCGCAAGGCACTAACAAGCATGTCCTATGCTACGGGCCTGGAAGCGGTTTTCTGGCGCGTATGGATGCCGCCGATGTCGGCATGATCGGACAGTTTGCTGGCCCCAGTCTCCCGGGCGGCTGGATGGCTTGTAACGGCGCCTCGCTGCTTAGGACCGATCACCCAGATCTTTACCAAGCGATCGGCACGACGTGGGGATCGGTTGATAGCCTCCATTTTACCCTGCCGAACTTCACCGATACGGGCCGCTTTCTGCGATCGTCCTCCGGCTCATTTTCGGTCGGCACCTATCTATCAAACCAGAACGCGGCGCATGCGCACTCGATCACTGGCGCACCATCGGCAGGCACCCTCGGGACGGATTCGCAGGGTGCTCACACTCACAGCGCTCCCGTCACTGATCCTGGACACGCGCACGTTCCAAACCAAGCGTGGCGCTTCTTCGGCAACTACCAGAATTACACCTCCGGCCAAGCCCAGACCGGCCTGCAAATCAACAACGGCTCTGACGGCTCGTTCTTCCTGCAAAACTCGACCACCGGAATCAGCGTCTCTATCAGTTTGGCCGGCGCTCACACCCACAATATCACGGGTGCTCCGGGCGTCGGTACGCTCGGCACCGGTTCTCAGGGCGGCAGTGAAGCTCGGCCTGAGTCGGCCGTGGTCCTGTTTGGTATTCGCTACTGATGGCGCTCGACGGTTCCGTATTTGGCGGCGGCTCAAGCCTCGATCAGATCCGGAACGATCTCGTATCGCACTATCAGTCGGCGGCCGAAGGGGAGCCGTTCTCGTCTGATCCTGTGGTGCTGTCTCAACGGCTCGCGCGCAAGCTCGGGCTCGACAGCGCTGACAACACCGACATCGATTTCACCCCGAAGATGGCGAAGGCGGCGAAGCCCGACAAGGCGCCCGACCTCTCGTCCTTCGGCGATGCCCTGCCCGATCAGCCGTCGACCGATGATCTCTCCAGCTACGGTACCGCCGTCGAGTCCCCGCAGGCGCCGCAGCCTGCCCTGGGCGTCGGCGGCAACGCCGTAGCGTTCGCGAAGGGTGTTCCTGCCGGTGCAGCGGAGGCTGTCGGCGGTGCAATGAAAGGCCTCGCTGTCGCTGGCGCGCGATCGACGCCTACGCCCATCGATGTGGAGGCCGGTCTCGGCGTCGACACGCTCAATTCGCCGTGGCAGCTGCCCGGTGAACCGCCGAAGGATCAGCCGGTACCGCCGCAGAACCCGGTCGACAACGCGCTCTACAAGGCCGGCAACGCAGTCAATTCGATTGCGCCGCAGATGTCGCCGCAGGAGCGCAATTCGCTCGGTGGCACGGTCGGCACCATGATCGGCGGTATCGCGCCGTACGCAGCCCTTGCCGCTGCCAATCCGGCGCTCGGCATCGCCGCTGGCTTCGAGGGTATGTCGGCATCGACCTATGGCCACGTCTATGACGACGCGATAGCCAAGGGCGCCGACGAGGCGACGGCGACCGCCGCAGCGGAAAAGTCCGCGAGCGCGGCCGGTATCCTTGGATCGCTGCCGCTCGGCTCCGGCAAGCTCGCGCAAAGCCTGATCGGTAAGATCCTCACCTCCGGCGTTTCCTTCGCCAGCGCCAATGAGGCAAGCGAATATGTCCTTCAGCAGATCGCGAAGGACTATGACCCGAAAGCCGGTTACAGCCCCGAGGCGAAGCGCATCATCGCCTCGCTCATCACCGGCGGCCTCATGGGCGGCCTGCACCATGCGTTCGAGAGCAAGCCCGACGAGGTGCGGATCGATACCGCGGACGATACGCGCGCGCCACCGGCCGGTTCTCTTCCTGGGCCGGAGCCGAGCTCTAGTGGCCCTGATACCGGCGCGGCAGGCGCTGGCTCGCAAGGCGGCCCACAGCCCGGTGGCGGACCCGGCTCCGGAAGCGGTGGGCCACAAGGGGGTAACCAGTCCGGTACCGGTGGGGGACCGAAGCCGAACCAAGGCGGCCCCGGTTCTACTCAGAAGCCGCCGCCCGGCACCGGCGAAGGCATGGGCGCCGACTACACCATGGATCCGAAGATGCGCGCCAAGATGGAGCGCGTCTATCGGACCTTCGAGCCGGGCCAAGACCCGTCGAAGATGTCGGACGCCGACCTCTACAACGCCGTCAACGAGCACCTCCGGGACACGTCGTCGACCGGTCACACGGCGCAGGGGGACACCCCAGAGGAGCAGGCGCAGCGCGAGGCGCACGCCAAGAAGCGGGACGAGGATCAGATCCTGCGCGACGCCGGCTGGAGCGAGCCGCATATCCAGGCGATGACACCTGAGCAGCGGGCCGATTATCTGGCACGTGCGCAGGCAACGAGGCCAAGCGAGCGTCCGCAGCAGAATACAACCGAACAGGCCGGTACCGCTACAACGTCCTCTCCGGATAAGGTTGTATCGGTTATCGACCGCAGCAGCCTGATGGCGCGGCACGCCGATGAAAGCGGCGCGATTGATATGCGCAAGGTCGGCGCTGACGTCGCCAATCAGGTGAAAACCGCGCTCGATCAGGGCAAGACCGTCACGCTGCACGTTGAGGGCAAGGCTATCCCGATCTCGTCCGTGGAAGGCGGGATGATGCGGGATGCGGAGGGTAAGCCATGGGGCACCGGCCAGCTACTCGCGCCGCGCCCGGGAGATCATGCGCGCGTCGAGATCGGCTCCGCAGAGCCCGTCAACCCGACACCCGGTACCCGCGCCGCGCCGATCAAGGCGACCACCGCGGCCGACATCGACGCTGCGGTACCGGCCGAACCCAAGAGCCCTGCGCAGGCGGAGGCCGAGACGCCCGACCAGCTTACGGACTGGCTCAATGGCGACACGTCCAAGCCGCTAAAGGGCGGGGAGCCCGAAGCTGTTGCAAGCGACGAGGGCTCCCCGCAGTTGCCACACGCGCCGTCGGACGGGGGCCGTTCGCCGGTTCGTGCGGGGGATGAATCTCAGCAAAAGAGTGTAGTCGCACCTGGCAACGAGCATACTGAACCGACAGCAGAGCATCACGCCCAGATCGAGGCGGTTCTTGGTAGCGATTTCCATCGCGTGCTGCCCGTCGATGTTGCGCGCGCGGCGGAGATCCTTGCAGAAAACCCTGACCTTCCACCACACGTCGCCTTTCAATACGCCGTCATCGAGAATGCCGCGCAGCAAAATCTACTCAGTCCCACGCAACTGGAACAGATCTATGGTCCGCAGGTCAGGCACGCGCTGCAAATCAGCGCTGGACAGCGATCATCCAGTGAGGCGTCTAGTGAAGCACGTGCCGAAGGCACCACAGCTGCCAACGCATTCAAAAGCCTAGCGCCGGAAAATCTTCTTCAATTCATCGCTTCCAAGGGCGGCTTGAAGCCGCATCCCGAGCTCGAAGCGCTCGATGCGCATAAGCACCTCGTGATCATGCGGGGCTTCGGGGGCCGCCGCAAGCTGGTGAAGGATGGTGGGCTTCATCTCGATCGCGCGCGCGAGATGGCCGATGAAGCCGGCTATCTCATGGGTGAGCACAACCAGACCTCGACCATCCGCGACCTGCTGGACGCCATCGATGAGGGCATGCGGGGAAATCACCGCTATCCACTGGGCCACGAGGGCACAAAGACCAAGCGTGAACGCCGTCGGGAGAGCGAGCGCGAGCGGTATGAGCAGGAGCAGCACGAGGCGGCCTACGGCCAAGCGCACAAGGCGTTGGAGGCTGAATATCCGGCCCTGCCACTGGATCTTCGCGACACCGCCGCTCGCGCCATGGTGGTCGATGGCTACGATCTCGATACCGCCGTGGAATACGCCGCCGTCTGGCAAGTGAACCACGACAACAAACTCTATGAGCAGACAGAGCCCTCGATTGTTGATACATTCGGCCAAGGAGCCAACGATGCGATTCACGCCGCAACAGCATCAGGAAATGGCGAGCAAGCTTTACGCGGTCGCCAAGAGGAAGGCCGATCCGAAGGAAGCCGAGAAGGTGACCGCGATGGCGGACCTGTTCCGAAAGCTCGCACAGAAGGCGGCGGAGAAGCAGCGCAAGGCGTAGGCCACGACCGCAAGTCGCCGGTCACACCCATTGACAAGGGCGCCGACAACAACGAGCAGACCGTCATCCCTGGCGCTGAGAAGGCATCGGGCAAGACGATGACGCAGCGCGGGGCGAATGCACCGCTCAAGCCCAAGGTGGCGCAGAAGCCTGCCGATACCGGCCTGTTCGGCGACGAGAAGAACCAGGTCGACCTCCTCGATACGCTGAATAAGCCCGCAGCTGCACCGGCCGCTTCCTCCAAGGTCGACTTCGACGATCTCTTTGATCGGGCGGTCGACGAGCAATTCGGCGGAAAGCCGGCTGGCCTGAACGAGCCGGGAGCGTCCATTCAGCCGCAGGGCGGCACGGCTCAGGCGCAGGTGCTTGAGCTCGGTCGCGCCACCGGTAACGAGCACCTGCGCGTGATCGATGCCCGCGGCAAGCTCGCTTTTTCGGCAGAAGGGACAACCAACGGTATCGCTGTCACCAAGACGATGGAAGAAGCCTTCTTCGATCCAGCGAGCGACTTAGTCATTCATCACAACCACCCCCGCAACCGCAGCTTCAGCGACGACGACATCAGTCTTCTGGCTTCGCCCGGCATTCGTACCATCTGGGCGCACGGTCATAGCGGCGGGATCTATCGTGTCGAGTTGATGCCGGCATGGCGGAATATGATCGGCACACGTCGCGATGACGTGACAGGCGCCTACCGCGGCCTCCGAACTCTCTGGCGCCGGATTGAAGATCTGTTGCTGCAGACGGCTCACGCGGAGGCGCTCCGACCGGGTAACGAGGCGCTCAAGGAAGCATTTGAGATCGGTTGGGCACACCTCATCAATACGGTGCTGCACCGCGGCGGTGTCATCGACTACAAGACCAATTTCGAGCTCGATCCTTCAGTTCTAAAGATGGAGGGTCTATCTGATGCAATGGAGCGGGCCGTCGGGCTCCTCAAACGGGAGTTTCCGGATGCCGAAACGGCTACTGTCCGCAATAATCGACCCGCCGGGACCGTTCGACACCCTGGAAACATGGGAGCGTCATTTGACCGTGCTGAGGTCGCTCGAACCGTCGGTCCAGCGCGACGAGGACATCAAGAGAGCCGAGAAAATGATCGCTCGTCTGAAAAAGAAGGACTGAGCGAACCCAGCCGCGTATTCAGCTTCCTCTCGCAGCCAACCAGCAACTTCGACAAGTCGTTCAATGATCTGCTCGGCAAGCGCCTGCTCGGCCGCCTGGGCGATCTCAATGCGACCGAGGCCCGCGTCCAGTTGCAGGACAAGTTCCTGCGGGTGCAGAAGGCGGAGCAGCTGAAGCGCAACACCGATACGCAACTGTCCGCGTATCAGGCCGAAAGCCTCTACTACGGTCGCACCGGCTACCGGCTGGAGCAGCTGCGCGAACACCAGATCGACCCGCTCATCCGCGAGATGAAGGCCCGGGACATAGATCTCAACAAGCTCGATGACTTCCTCTATGCGCGCCACGCCGTTGAGCGCAACCAGAAGCTCGGCCAGCATTATGAGCCCGGCCACGACTTCTACGAGGCGATGACCGACCCCGACAAGGTGGGCGGCTCCGGCATGAGCCAGAACGAGGCGCTGGGGATCATCCGCGCGATCCGCGCCGATGGCAAGCTGCCCGACTATCTCGCCGTCGCGCGCATGGTCGACGCGCTCAACGCCCGCACGCGGCGCGTCCTGCTCGATGGTGGTCTCATCGATCGCGACACGTTCGACGCGATGAACAGCACCTACAAGTATTACGTCCCGCTGCGCGGCTGGCAGGAAGGCTCCGACGACGAGCATTTCAACTTCGGCACCGGCGGCATGGAGACGCGCGGCAAGGATGTGAAGCAGGCCTTCGGCCGCAAGAGCCGCGCCGCCAGCCCCCTCGCCTATTCGATCATGCAGGCTGAGGGCGCGGTGGTACGCGCTGAGAAGAACAAGGTCGGCAACACCTTCCTGAAGTTCGTGCGCGCCAACCCGGACCCGGATCTGTGGGTGGTCAATCGGCCGCAGATGCGCAAGGAGATCAGCAAGGTCTCGGGGCTCGTCTACAACCGGCCGGACAATCTCTCGCACCAGGACGACAACGTGTTCGCCACCAAGGTGCAGGGCAAGCCGGTCTATATCCGGATGCTCGGCGCCGACGGCCTCAATCTGGCGCGCGCGCTGAAGAACATGGGCAGCGCCAACGCGCATTCCGCCGTCCGGATGCTGGCCGCCGTCACGCACACCATGAGCCGCCTCGCCACCGCGTGGAATCCCGAGTTCATGATCCCGAACCTCTCGCGCGACGTCAGCGAGGCGTTCATCAACCTGGGCGAACAGCGTCAGCGGCAATTCTCCAGGAACTTTGCCAAGCGCGTATTCCCGGCGATCCGCGGCGCGACCATGGCGCTCGCCGGCAAGACGGCGCCGGCCGGCTCGCCGCTCGCCGAGTATGTCGACGCCTTCCACCGCTTCGATCGCGAGGGCGGCCGAATCCACTTCTTCGGCCTCGACGATCCGGATGAGATCGAGCGCAATGTCGACGCCAAGCTCCGGCGGCTCTCCGGAGGCCCGATCAACAACCTGAAAGATCTGGGCGAGAAGGCGGGCAAGGCGCTCGAAGTCGCAGGCGGCGGACTGGAGAACGCGACCCGCCTAGCGGCCTTCATGGCGGCCGAGGACGCAGGCATGTCGACGCCTGACGCTGCAATGCTGGCGCGCAACCTGACGGTCAACTTCAACAAGAAGGGCGAGCTCGGCACCATCGTCTCGTCGCTCTACGCCTTCGGCAACGCTGGCATCCAGGGCATCGCCCGCATGATGCGCGCGCTCCATCCGCGCAATACGAAGGTGTGGGCAGCGGTCGGCATGCTGGCTGCGGCCAATGTGGCGACCACCGCGTGGGACCTCGGCGCCGGCGGGAAGGACGAGGCCGGTACCTACAACTACATGAAGATCCCGAGCTGGGAGCGCGACAAGAACGTCGTGGTCATGCTCACCAATGGCTACTACGCGAAGATCCCGCTACCCTACGGCTTCGCTCCGTTTGGCGTCGTCGGGTCGAAGGCCGCGACCATCATGGCTGGCGCCGAGAAGCCGACGAAGGCCGCGGCCGCGGTCCTCAGTTCGACCATCAACGCCTTCAACCCGTTGGGCGACGAGGCAGAAATGTGGAGGGAGATTGTCCCGACCGTATTTCGTCCGCTCGTGCATATCGAGGCCAACAAGGATTGGACCGGCCGGGCGATCTATCCGAACAGTGACCGATCGAAGGGCCTGCCGGATTCGACACAGGCATTCCGCTCGACGTCGGGCGCATCGAAGTGGGTTGCGGAGACGCTCAACGATCTGACCGGCGGCAGTAAGTACGAGAGCGGCGCGATCGATGTTCACCCAGGCACCTTCGATTACATCGTCGGCGCCGTCGTCGGCGGCGTCGGTCACTTCCTCAAGTCGGGCTGGAATACAATCGTTTCGGGAGTGGTGGACCACGAGTGGAGGCCTGAGACCACACCGGTTCTCCGCCGGTTCGTCGGCAGGGTGGGACCGGAGGCGGACCAATACGCCTACTACCAGGCGCGGGACGAAGCCCGAGGCGAAGCGAACGCCGTCAAGCAGGCGCGCAAAGAGCGCCGCACCGGCGACCAGGACGCGGCACGCTTCGTCAGCGAGCACCGTGGTGAAAGCAAGAAATCCATCTTCGATCGAGCCGATCGACAGATGCGAGACCTGCGAGCGCAGGAAGATCGCGTCAGGGCAAGCGCTCAACCCTATGACGCGAAGCATGCAGCGATTGAGCAAATCAGGCAGCGGATGCGAGAAGTTCAGAATAGGGCCCGGGTCGCATCCGCAAAACTGCAACAGGCTCAGCGCATCACACGGCCTTGAGAAATGGCCGTATGCGGAGATTGAAACTGCTGTTCGAGTGGCAGCCGAGGTCGAAATTCCCGCAAGCTAAAGCTCACTTCCGTTTGCTGAGCAGCGCTCGGTGCATCGCCAGCCTTCACTTGGGCAAGAGACGCCAATGTACCGGCGCCAGCAACGTTTGCCGTGCTGTTGCTATTCTCTGTCTGTGCCTTTCCTCTTCGCCTTCAGTCCGATCTCTACAAGCCTGCGGATGGCCTCAGAGCGCGAGACTTCGCTTGCTGCGGCCCACGCATCGACCGCCGCGACCGTAGACGGCTCCAAGCGCGCAGGAATCGTTTCCGCGTATCGTTGACCGCTTGGTCTGCCTCTCGATTTTTTGTGTACAGTTTTTGCTTGCTTCGCCATAATTTTCGTGTACACTAAAATCAAGCCGAGGGGAAGCGCCAACTTCCGCCCCGGCTCTAACCTAACCCACGGAGTGCTCCCATGGACCAGGCTACCAACCTGTCTACCACATCCCACTTCCCCTTTCACAACCATGCCGACCGGGCGTTCATCGATCAGCTTGTCAACGTCGACCAGAGCCAGTCTCTGATCGATTACGTCAACCGCTTTAAGACCGCGGAAACGGTGATCTTCGCGGACGTTGATGAACTCGAAGTCCATGCCGTGATCGACTACCACACCGCCGGCAGCGCCAAGGCAGGGTTCGGCGAACATCGCGCCGTGCTGTGCCTCTCGCGTTCTTATGAGTGGGATACGTGGAACGCTATTAGCGGACGTATGTACGACCATAAGGCGTTCGCCCACATCATCGACGTCAACTCCGACGATATCGCCTCCCCGGCCGCTGCATTGCTGCTCGCGACTGCGCGCAAAGTCGAGGGCGCTGTGCTTCCGCCCTTCTTCACCTTGCGCATCCCGGTGTTCACGGGCGAGCTCAAGGTCGACGTCAGAGCGATGACCAACGACAGCCAGGACGGCAACGCTGGCAAGTCGCTTGGTCTGGAATTAGTGCGCACGCGCGTCATCATCGAGACGGAGTTCTCGCGTATCGCCGATGAGATCGCCGCTGCTACGTCCGTGCCCGTTATCATGGGCTCGGTCAGAGACTGACCGACTACGGTTCGCGGCTCGGCGGCAGACTCAAAAATGAGCGCCACGGCGAGCGTCGGACGGGGGCCATCTTCACGAAGGTGAACTGCGGGTATTGCGGGGACATGAACGCCAACTGCTCTTCGCAGGAGGCCGGTTTACCCGCACCATCATTGATATTTCGGTGCTCTTAAAAATGAAGCTCAAGGGTTTGAACATCGTCCGCAGCCCAGCAGGCAAACACTACGTCTACATCCGGGGAACCCCGATCGCGATCCTGCGTGGTTTCCAAGGCGACCGCGAGGCATTGCTGCGCCGACTTCGTGAGCCGGACGTCCTGACCGCCTACAACGCAAACCGGAAGCGCAATCTCGCCCGCGTGTATGCAGGGGGTACACTCGGCTCGCTCGTGGCGTGGTTCAGAACCGATTGCCCGAGGTACGACAAGCTATCGGATGCCACCCGTTCCGACTATGAAAAGACCTTCGATTGGTTGGAGGCGAAGGGTGTCTTCGATTGCCCGCTCGATCTCATCATCACGCCAGAGCTTTACGATCTGCGCGACCGCTGTGCCAAGGAGAAGTGGGGGCGTTTCGCCGACAAGATGATCTCGGCGCTGTCCTCGATGTTCACTCAGGCGGTCAAGCGCAAGAAGATGGCCTGCAATCCGTGCTTCGGCATGGACAAGATCCACAAGGCAGATCCCAACGCCAATCGCGAATGGTTTGCGCATGAATGGATGTTCGTGCGTGAGAACGCTCCGACAGAAGTGCTGATCCCCTGCATGATCGCTCGCTATGCCGGGCTTGCCGGGCAGACGATCGTCGGTCTCAACGAGGAGCAGATCCTCGATCACCCTCTCACTGGCAAGGCCATCCAGTATACCCGCCGGAAGAACAATAAGGCCACGCTGCTGCCGGTTCTGCCCGAGTTGCAAGCCTTCCTCGCCGAACGCAAGATGCGCAGCGCGGAAGGCAGGATCGCGATCCGCGATGACGGCTCGCCCTGGCCGAGCGAGAAGGAAATGCAGACCCGCGTCTCGCACTGGCTTAGGGATCGCGAGCGCGACGGCAAGATCGGGACGGGAACCACGCTCCACGGTCTGCGCGTCTCCTATGCGGCTTGGTGGAAGCGCAATGGCGCCAGCGACGACGAGGTGGCGCGCCTGATCGGCGACAAATCGCTGCGCATGGGTACGCACTACACTCGCCACGTCGAGGACGAGGTGTCAATCAGACGGGCGTTCGAGCGAGCCGGGCAGGCCCAGGCGACGACGAGCAGGTCGCCGACAAATCCGAACGGTCTACTACCCGTCCCGGATGAGTTAACATGACGAAATCCCTCACTTTCACCGAAGCGTCGCTTGCTCGCGCCATCAAAGGGGTTCAGCGCGCCGGCTTGTTTGTAGTTGGGGTGAAGCCAGACGGTACCTTAATCGTCGGCGATAAGCCGATCGATGTCAGTTCTTTGGTGCCCCCCAAGGAAATGGAACAATCCCCTCCGCCAAAGCGGCGACTGGGGGATTATTTCAATGGTAGTCCCGAGACCTCCAAGTGGGAGGATCGGCGGGGATGAGCATCGCCATAGAGGTCGATCTGCCCTATCTCAGCCGTGAGCCCGATCGCCACGGCAACGGGCGCATCTACGCGCGCCGCCACGGCAAACGGATCAGGATCCGCGAGCAGGAGGGCACGCCAGCCTTCGCCAAAGCCTACACCGCCGCCGTCGAGAAGCTCGGCGCGCCGCCAAGTAAGCGACCGAAGGGTAATGCTCTGCTCTCGCGCGCCTGGGAGAAGGGCACATTCGGCTGGCTCGGCGTGCAGTATTTCGCCTCGAAGGGCGAGGACGAGTTCCTCTCGCTCGATGCCGAGAGCCAGCGTGCCCGCAAGAATGATCTGGAGGCGTGCTTCCTGATCGCGCACCAGGACGACGATCCCGATCCGATGGGGAATTGCCCGCTCAAGCACCTCTCGGCGAAGAAGATGAAGCGCCTCATTGAGATGAAGGACGGCAGGGGCGCGCGCACCAACCGCCGCAAGCACCTCTCGGCGCTGTGCTCATGGGGCGTCGAGAACGACCATTTGTCCGGCAATCCCGTCCGTGACATCAAGGCTGGCAAGGCTTCCAAGGGCGCTGGCTACTACACGTGGCTGATCCCCGACGTGCAGCAGTTCGTGGCCTACCACTCCGAACAAAAGACTAGGCGCTCGCGCAAGGCGCTGCTGGCGCTCGGCCTGCTCCTCTTCGCCGGCATGCGTCGTCAGGACATGGTGTCGCTCGGCAAGCAGCATTGCCGCGGCGCTGTGCCCGGCCAGCTGGGCGAGTGGATCAGGTACATCCCCAAAAAGACGCTCAAGAAGCGCCGCACGGTCTCGCAGAAGCCGCTCGTGCCGGTGCTGAAGGCTGCACTGGTCGAGCACGCCGACATCCTGGGCGACCTGACCTTCCTCGTCACCGACTACGGCAAGCCGTTCAGCGAGGCGGGCTTCGGCAACTGGTTCCGCGACCGCTGCGACGAGGCTGGCCTGCCGCTGTGCTCCGCCCATGGCCTGAAGAAGGCTGGTGCCACGATCGCAGCCGAGAACGGCGCCACCGATCGCCAGCTGATGGCGATGTTCGATTGGGATTCGCCCCGAATGGCGTGGGTTTACACCAAGGCCGCCGAGCAGAAGCGGCTGGCCGGCGAGGCCATGTTCCTGATCTCGATGGACCTTCACCGTGAGTCGTCCGCACCCAACGACGGCTGAGGTTATGCAAGGCTAAGAGCCAAGCAAGCTCATGTTCCACGGCCCGATATTGAGCACTCGTACAATCACTTCGATGATCAGAAAGACCTCACTGTTGTCGCTCGACTGAGGAAACAACAGACGATCCGTGTCGACGTCGAAGCCGGAGATCAACGTGTCACTTTCGAGCAAACAGTAAAGAGGCTCGTGCGCCTGCGGATAACGGATGGCAACGTCGGGATCGGGTTTCCTCAAGGCGTCGAACAATGTTTTCAGTCTGTTGTCCACATCACCGCCCTGCAGGACCAATGAACCTGGATCCTCTTGTCTCAAAAACAGGATGTTGAGGTGACAGTTCAGATCGAGTGATTTCCGTACCAAGGGAACATAGCTCTTGTCCCCCTCTTTGATCGGCTCGCAAAGGTCCACTTCGTAATCACGCATCGGAAACTTGCTGAGATCACGCGGTGCATGAAAAGGGCTTTCGGACAGGTCGAGATCGCGACCTGGATGCGAAGACACAATCGACGTTTCTCTTAGCCGCCTAAGAGCTTGGTGAGTTGCCCAGAGAAATTGCAGCTGAGGATGAAGTTGATCTCTGATCGCTCGAACCGCAGCAGGCTTTTTGGAACTATTTCCGCTGCCAGGCAACTCGCCATGGTAAACAAGCCTAAAGCGCATCAATCAACCTCCGGAAAGCGGGCAAGGCGTCTAGCAGATGACCGCGCCGAGCCTAATCACGTAGGTCACTCTGCGCCGCTTAGATGCTCGCGAGCAAGGGACCATGACCCGATGAGCTCACCGGCGCGAAAGAATTGAACTACGCAGGCAGCGCGTTGGCCAGCTTGGCGGATGGTTCGCAAGATCAACTTTGCTACAGCTGAGAGATCGATCGAAAAACTTGGGTCATCATAGTCGTCGCAGTACGCGGGCAGCAGCGTACCTTCCAGATCCCGAACTTCCATACGGATCGATGCCATGTTGGCATTGGACAATGAGAGAGCTTTCCAGACGGTAAACGGGCGCTGGCACCCGTCGTCGTCGACCGCCTCACTGGGACAGGAGTTCTTGTGCCCAATCGGAAAGGGCGACGTATCCGACCTTCGGCTTGGTGACTAGGCCGAGCGTGGTCAGAGATCCGATCAGATTGTTAAAGCCGCCGCTCGATGAAGAATAGCCAGTGCGCTTGCCAAGTTCGTCGCGGGAAAGGTCGCCGGTGCCTTTCAAGACGTCTACCAGCTTGCGCTGCGGATTGCTGAGGCAGCTCAGCAGGAGGTCGCTGCCTTCATCGACGGTCATCTCGTCTACTGACGTGAGTAGGCTAACATGCCCAGCCATGGGCTTGCCGATCGCGCCCGCCGTCGAGAGACCGCCCAAGAGGTTGTTGAAGCCGCCCGATGACGGGCTATATCCGGCCGCTGCGGCGACCATCTCCCGAGATGGATTCTCGTGGCCGAGCGCTTTCCACATTGCGAGTGACCGGAGCACGCGATGCTGTGAACGGCTGAATTGGCCGTTGGGATGCGGAGGCGGCGCGGCTGGCCGGCACTGCACCGACGGCGTCGCGACTTGCCGCCGGAGAGGCCGTACGGGCATGGTGTTGTCCAGCGAGTCCAGCGCGTTCCCGGCGACCGCCAGTGCATCCCTGAGCCGGTCGTGTGCCGCCATCAGCGCCGCCTTGGCACGGTTCTCACCCCGCGTTAGGCCCTCCGCAAGGCCGCGTTCATAGGCCTCTTCGACCGCCGAGGGATCAACGGCTGAAATCTTGGCGGCGGCCTCGCGCTTGAGTGCCGCGATCTCGGCCTTCAGCGCCTTAGGATCGTTCGCCTTTGTCTCGGTCTCGACCTTGGATAGACGTTCTTTGAGCCGGCCCAGATCCAGCGGGCGAAGGGTCGTCTCCTGAAGCTTCTCACCTCGCTTCGGAGTGCGAGAGGAGTCGAAGGTGGCTTTCTGCGGGAAGACCGCCGTCTCAAGGATGCCGCGCGTCGAAATCCAGATCACGCCACGGCCGCGTTCGAGGCCGGGCAGGGAGGCGAGAATAGCTTTGCCCTCCTGCTTGTCAGCCTGGCCGTCGATCCAGGCGCCGATCGCGTCACGGTCTTGCGAGGCGGTCAGTTTGAACGACACGATGCCGTCCGCCTGGCTCAGCACGTCCTTGGACAGCACCGCCGGCCGCTGGGTGATCAGCCACGGAATGAAGCCTTTCACCCGACCGCGCCGAACGATCGTTTCCATCATACCGAGGAGCTTCGCGGCCTCGCCCTCCTTGTCGAGCAGGCGCTGAGGAGCCCACATATCTGCCTCGTCTAGAATCAGATGGACCGGCGATCCGTTCACACCGCGGTAAAGAGCAGTCAAGAAGGCCAGCATGAACCGACGCTCGCCAGCCTTCGTGCCGATCTGGCTCAAATCCAGAATGCAACTCTCGGCCATGCCAGCAACGGTCTCGCCGATCAGCGCGCCAGCGTGCTCGGTCAGGGCAAGGTCACCGTGCACCCCGCCGAAGATTGGGATGTCAAAAGCGGAAGCTGTGGTGCCGTCTGCCCGTAGCCGCAGACCCCACCATACGCCCAGCGGGTCGATAACGACTACGCGAGCCCTAGCAGCCAGCAGCCGCTCCCGGCGCTGTAGGTTTTCCCAGATCCCGCAGTGCCAACGAAGGCGAGTCGGTCATCGAGCGCCTCCTTCGGAATCGGGTGTGCCCCCGACTTCGCCGTCATGCTGCTTTTCCTTCGGTTTCAGTGGGAACGACGTGCAGTTTGAACAGCCCGGCGACGCGGTCGACCATGTCCTGCCGGTGCTCGTCGCTGTATTCGACCAGAGGAACGGCGGCGAGCAGCTTTCGGAGCGACACGATGCGGCCCTTCACGCCTGCGAGCTCGTGCGCAGCCAGGCGCCGCAATGTCGGCGGCTCCGGACGCCAGTTGAAATCATGCTTCTTGCCGTCCAGTGGCACGCTCTCGCCCCTGTTCCAGCCGCGGATTGCCTCGCGCACGGACCACGCCGGCAAGTCCTCAAGTGCGTCTAAATAGTCCTCGGTCGCGGCGTCGGACGCCTCCTTGTCGAGCTTGCGGCCGCCCTTGAGCAGCAGCGCCGCAATCATGGCCACGAGCGCTGCATCGTTGCGCAGCGTCGCACCGCGATATTCGACGGGCTGATCCAGCCGCGTGAAGCGATCGAGTTCGGCGATGTGCCGCTCAACCTCGCCGCGCTCCGAAGAACTCAGGATCAGATCCTTCGGCAGCGTGATCATCTCCCGATGCCGCCCCGTTCCGTCCGGCTGTACTGCGCTGCCGAGCGCGGCGCTCCGCTGCGGCAGCCACGCCGGCAATGACGGCAGCGCTGCCGGATTGGTCGGCACTGGAATTGGGGAAAAAGGTACCATTTCGTTCATGTTTGCCTCGCAGTGCGTTCGTGATCCACGGGATGGGGTTGTGCGCGCGGTGATCGCGAGCCCGCTGGATGGCGCCGAGCACGGCCTGTGCGTCGTCTTTCGTCGACTTCAGCCAAGATCCGATCATGCTGCGCGCCTGCCGGTCAGCGATGCCAAGGCTGATCAGGATGGGAACGCCCTCGCCCCATAGCTCGTGTCGCGAATCCGTATAGACCGGCGCACTTGCCACCGGCGGCGCCGAACGTAGTTCGGAACTACCTTCAGTGCTTTCAGTGCTTTCTTCTTTGCGTCGTTGCTGCGTCGTAGCTGCGTCATTTGCTGCGTCGATAGCTGCGTCGCGCGGAAGTGCTACGCGCTGATACTTGTCGTAGTTGCAGATGGTTATGACGGTGATACCTGCGTCGGTCGCTGTGTCGATCATAGCGACGGCCTTTAGACGATCCAGAAATCGCCGCACGCGCGAGTCGTTCCATTGCCACTTCTCGGCCATGAAGCGGAGCGATGCCGCGACCTGCCCGCGCCTTAGCTCGATCGCCATGGGTCCAATGCGCCTGGTCCTCGCCTTGAACGACGCCTCCCCGATCAGCCAGATCCACGCCTCGCGCTCGGTCAGAGGCTCGTCGGCAAAGCTCGGATGATCCCAGATGCCGCGATCGACTGCGAAGACGCCTCGCTCGCTCACTGCGCAGCCTCCGTAACGTTCACCTTCGCGCGCCAGCACTGTGCACTCATGCCTGACGCGTTCGTGCGGCGCTCCGCAGTAGGCTCGATCATGTTGCCACGGCGTAGCTCTGTCACTCGCGGGCGGACGCTCAGGATCGACGCCCCCAACCTGTCCGCCACCTCGTCAGCCGTGAACGCTGCCGGATAGTTCTCTTTCAGGAAGGCGTAGACCCGATCTCGCAGAGCCGTCGCGCGCGACGCGATTCGGCGAGCGGCGATGCTGCTCGTGCCAAGGGACTTGAATCCCGGGTGTTCCGGATAACTCATGAGCGCACCTCGCTTCCGAGGCCCGCTAAATTGGCGATCAGATCAGCAACAGCAGGGGCGACGCTGTATCGTCTCGCAACGAATTGGCCGGCACGGGTGCTCGGCTGATCCACAACCGGCTGCCAGGGAATGAGTGGAGAGCCGGAAATCAATTGCGTTTCTTGGGAGCGCTTGGTACTCGTTTTCACTTTGCAGATCCTATGAAGCCCGGTGCGCACGATCAGATCCGCCAAGATGTGGATCGTGCCGCCGGGTTTTCGTTTGGGGATTGGTTAGGCCGCCGACGCTGTGGGCAGTGAGCGCAGCCATGCCTCGGCATCGCTCATGAGGATCAGGCTCTTAGCGCCTGCCTTGCGGAGCACGAGACGGCGAGACTTGATCTCGCGGTAGACTGCCGTCTTGCCGAGGCGCGCCCAACGGCAAAACTCTGGGATAGTCATCGCGGCGGGTGATGGAGACGCGATTTGATCGGGAGTGGGAGGGGACGACATGCAGCACTTCCTTTCGGACTGTGGAGGTCCCGCTCTATCGAGCGCGACTTGCTGCATGCATCGGAGAACTCGCACGAACAGTCATTTGACAAGTGCGGACAAGTCCGCACTTGTCCGATATTGGCCGACGTCTATTCGCTCTCGCCGTGATGTTTTAGGTCGTCAGTTCGCCTCGTCTCCCTGTGGGGTACCGCTTCCCCACCGGTGGGTGACGCATCAGCTAACGCGCGACGGATCGATCGTTCACTAGGCGGGGTCTGATTTTTCCCACGAAACCAGGCTGCGATAGCCGCGTCGCGCTCTTTTACCCTTGCGGGCACGCCACCACTCAACCGGATCTCTTCCACTGCCTCGCGAATCTGCTGGTGGAGCGCCGACGGCTCATCATCTTTCGGGTTCTTCGACGACCGTCCAACCTGGGTTGCAGTGATTGGTGACGCAGCGTCAGCAACATGGATGGAGCTGTAGAGCGTGCCTTGTATGTCGCGCGCCACTCCAAGCTCCCAATCCACGATCTCCAATTGGGACCAGATATCCGTAGGCAGTCTTTGGAAATCGTCGCGAGGCGACGGCACGCGGGCGTATAGCGTCACCCGACCTGCGTCGACAGCGCGATCAAACGCCGGCAGCATGAACCTCCGCCAAACGAGGCCGGTTGCAAAGCGCACAGCTTCTGACTGTCGAGCTCCTTCCGCCGCTTCGATGGCGCCGATCTTGGCGAATCCCTCGTACGGTGCTTCCTGGTCGCTGGCTAAGCCAGAGCTGCTCAATAGCGCTGCGATCCGCGGGTTGAGCTCCGGCGGTTCATCCGGCTCCCGCAGTATCGCCCAAGGCGCGCCGCCCCGAGACACTTCTCCTCCACCTGGCACCGGGAAAGAGAATAGAAAACTTCCATCTCTTCGATCTATTTCAGCTCGGTACGCACCAGTGTGCTTTCGAAGATGCTCGGCGAGATCCTCAAGCGTCGGCGGCTTGGGCTCGTACCCGATCCTTGAGACCCCCTCGCGGCCTTTTGCTTGTTCGAACGCCTTCTTCGAAAATAGATCGGCTCCCGCAATGGGCGCTTCACTCGTCACAGAGTCATCACTGCCCGCAATTCCGAAGCGAAAGATCGCGAGACCTATTGGAATCCAGCTGTCCTGGGGGGCTTGCGCAGCTTGCACGTTCGACGCTCCCTGTTCAGCTGGCAGAGGTTGCGGATTGTTTGAATGGCACCACGCGCCCGCCCTGCCGCAGCGTATCGAGATAATCAGCCCACCACTGCATCATCTTCACGCGCTCATCCCAATAGTCGCCGCGTGCATAGGCACGCCGCACCGCATTGGGTTCGATATGGGCCAGTGCCGCCTCGATGGCGTTGACGCTCCATTTTCCGCTTTCGTTGGCGAGGGTGGAGAAGGTGGACCTGAAGCCGTGCGCGGTCGCCTCGTCCTGGGAGAATCCGATCCGCCGGAGCGCGCCATTCAACGTGTTCTCGCTGATCGGCCGCTTCACACTGCGCAGGCCCGGAAACAGCAGTCCGGCGGCGCCGTGTCCGGTGACGGGATGCAATGCCTTCAGGATCTCCACGGCTTGCGTCGGCAGCGGAATGCGGTGAGGCCGGCGCATCTTCGTCCGCTCGGCAGGAACCTCCCACACGCAACCGTCAAGATCGAACTCCATCCAGGTCGCGTGCCGCAATTCGCCAGGACGGCAGGCGAGCAGCGCCATGAGTTGCAGCGCGGCCTTGGTTGTTGGCTGCCCCGTGAAGCCCTCAATGGCCCGCAACAGCCCGCCGAACGCCTTCGGATCTGTAATCGCGGCGCGGTGTTGCGGCTTCGGTGAAGCGATTGCACCGCGCAGGGCTTGTGTCGGATCGTTGCCGGCGCGCGCGGTGGCGATAGCGTAGCGGAACACCGAACCGATGACGGCGCGCAGGCGCTTGGCCGTCTCGAACTTGCCGGCCGCTTCAAGCGGCTGAAGAACGCGGAGGATCTCGCCGGCTGAAATGTCCACGATCGGGAGCGTCCCCAGATCGGCCTTGGCGAGACCTATCAACCATTCCAGCTTGCCGGCAGTCGCAACAGCGACCCCTTCGCGCTTCTTCTTGTCGAGCAACTCGTCCGCCACCACGGCGAACGTGTTCGCCTGCGCCTCCGCCCGTGCCGCCTTCACCTGGCGCTTCCGTGTGGCCGGGTCCACACCGTCTCGCAATAGGCCGGCCGCCTCATCCCTCCGCTTCCTGGCTGCTTCCAGTGGCACACCGGCCGGATCCTTGCCGTAAGGTCCGATCGCCAGCCGCTTGCGTTTGCCACCAAACCGATAGGCGTAGTTCCAGAGCTTACCGCCTGTCGGCGTCACCCATAATTGCAGTCCACCACCGTCAGACAGAATCGCAAGCCGCTCACCCGGCTTGGCGTTCTTAACGGCCTTGTCTGTCAGCTTTCCGCCCGCCATTTCCCCGTCCCCGAAGTGTGGTCTTTTCGGAATCGCCCGCTGTGCCGGGCACCACCAAAAGAACCACAGATTTCGCGGCTGTCAACGAACCGGAGAGAACTGGAGCGAACGGAATGACGCGAAAGAGCACTGATTTCAGTACCTTGCGTATTCAAAACGAACGGTGGAGAACGGCTGCGAAAGCGAAGTGGTGCCGCAAGAGGGACTCGAACCCCCGACCCCGTCATTACGAATGACGTGCTCTACCAACTGAGCTATTGCGGCGAACCGTTCGGCAATTGCCTGATATTGCGCGCCACCTGATATCGGGCATGGCCTCGATTGGCAAGGACAAGCCGGGCCGTAGCTTCGCGGATTTAACTCCCCCAACGTGACAAAAATCCCTTCCAGCCGCCCATCTGGGCCTTGGGCGGGCCGATTTGTTCCGCGAATTCGTCCGGAACGCCCTCCTCGTCGACTCCGGGGTCATCGGGGGCGCGGACGATCGGGATCACGGCCGGGATCGGCGCCGGCGCGGCCTTGGGCAGGTCGGTGCGGGAACGGAACAACGGAGCAGCCGCCGGCGGCGCCGATTCGGGCGGCGGAGCGGGCTCGGCGGGGGGAGGTTCGGCCTCCACGGGCGGCGCCGGGGCGTTGTCCTGGGCAGCCGAGGCTTGGGCGGCCGAGACTTGAGCAGTCGAGACTTGGGCGGCCGGGGTGGCAGGAGCCGCGGGTTTCACCTCGATCGGCTCAGCCTGCTTGGGCGCAGGCGGCTCGTCTGCCGCCTCCTTCGGCG
>NZ_LNCU01000120.1:161026-170794 GCF_001542415.1 Bradyrhizobium macuxiense | reverse complement strand
CCGGTGACCGGCGAGACCGGACGCCAGCGGTCCGAGACGTAGCCGTCCGCGGTCCATACCGGATCGTGCAGCGCACGCACCGCGCGCAAGGTCCAGGCCCGCGCCCGGCCGCTGTCGCCGTGCTCGGTGCGCTCGATCTCCGCCATCAGCAACGCGACGCGCTGCGTCGGCGCCGCGATGAACGGCTCCAGCGCCGCGCGCGCCCTGGCGAATTCGGACGCATCGATCGCAGCGCGGGCGATCGCCAGCGCGCCCTCGATATGACCGGGCGTCCTGGCCGCCAACGTCTCGACGCGCACCAGCCGCTGCCGCGCGGAATCGCCGAGCCGCACATGCGCATAGGCGTCGGCGAGATCGGGATGCGGCTGCGCCAGCCAGGCGGTCTCGACGAGACGCATGGCGCGGCGCACCTGATGCGCCTCGGCCTCGAACTTGCTGGCGAGCACCGCAGCGGGGATCAGCGTCGGCGCGAGCTTGACCGCCTCCATCACGCTGTTGCGCGACAGATCGCGGTCGGCGGTCTCGAATTCCAGCGCACGCGCCGTCAGCAGCACGCCGCGCTGCCGCCGGTAGGTCGCCTTGTCGATCAATCCCGACGACTGGTTGTTGTCGAGGATCGACAGCGCGCCGGCCCAATCGCCCTTGGCGCAGCAGAAGCCGAGCACGGCATGCGAAGCCCATGACGACGAGGGCGCCACTTTCAGCGCCTCCTCCGCGATCATCACCGCCGACACCGGATCATCGGCGCGCTGCGCCTCGATGAACAGACCGCGCAGCCCGAGCAGCCGCGTGTCCTCGCGCTCGGCCATGGCGCGGAAGGCGCGCTGCGCGCCGGCACGGTCGCCGTCGAGCTGCGCCGATTGCGCATGCAGCAGCAGCGTCAGCGGATCGTTTGCGGCATGGCGCCCGGCCACCTCGGCATGCGCGCGGGCCGCCGACGAATCGCCGTGGCCGATCGCGAGCAATCCTTGCGTGATGGCATGGCGGCCGCGGGCACGGCGGCGCTCGCGCCTCGCGCGGCGGATGCCGTCCGGCATCTTCCAGATCGCGCGCAGGATCGCCCACGCCACGATCGCCGCCACCACGACGATGCCGATGCAGAGCACCAGCACCGGCAGCGTCGTCACGACACGCCAGCCGTCCCATGACAGCACGACGTCGCCGGTTTGATCGGCCACCCAGGCCGCGCCCGCCGCGGCGACCGCGATCAACAGCAGGAACAGAAT
This sequence comes from Bradyrhizobium macuxiense, assembly GCF_001542415.1. Taxonomy (GTDB): domain Bacteria; phylum Pseudomonadota; class Alphaproteobacteria; order Rhizobiales; family Xanthobacteraceae; genus Bradyrhizobium; species Bradyrhizobium macuxiense. The sequence continues at coordinate 169,568 of NZ_LNCU01000120.1, read as the reverse complement.
GATCCGGATCATCAAGAACCTACTGATTGACCGAGGCGAGCGCCGCCATCGCATTGTCGGCGAACTTCCGCGAGGCGTCGAGCGCGGCGCGCCGCGCGTCCACCCGCTCGATCCAGGCTTGCGCGGCGGTGCGATCGGCCGGCGGCAGCGATTTCAGTTCACGCTCGGCGCGCGCAAGATCGTTGTGCACGGCGGCCGAGGTCATGCGCGCGACGATGCTGCCGCGATCGGTGCCGGTGCCGTCGGTCCGCTCGATGCGGATCAGCTTGGACGCTCCGGCCTGCAGCCGATCGACCAGCCCCGCGCCCGTCGTAGCATCCTGCGGCGGCGGCGCGAGCTTCGGCACGATCTCGATCAGGTCGCGGCAGAGCTCGTTGGCATTCGGAACCCCGGATGCGGCGAAGGCCTCGAGCGGCTTCAGGATGTCCGGATCGTCGGCGAGCGCCTTCGCGGCCGCGAGCGAGGAGACGAAAGGATCGCCGTGACGCACCGCGACGTCGAGCAATGACGCGGCGACGACACGGCGCAACGTCGCGTCATCGGCCGGCTTCGCGTCGGCTTTGGTGTTGGCGATCTCGGCGTTCTGCGCCTTCACCGCGCCTTCGATCCTGTCGATGCGCGCGGTGATCGCCGACACGTCCGGCGGGGTCTTCGCGCCGGTGGCGGCGGCTGCCAGCTTGTCGGATTGCGCGCGGGTGGCGGCAAGCTCGCTGCGCAACGCGGCGATCGATTTATCCAGCGCCTCCAGGCGCGGATCGGCCGCCGCCGGCTTGTTGACCTTCGCTTCCAGCCCGGCGACGCGCGTGCTGAGATCGTCGATCGCCGCGGCATTGAGCTGAGGCGCTGGCTGCACCTGCGGCCAGCCGAGCAGCCAGCCGACGGCGATCACGAGCGCCGCGGCCACCGCGCCGGAGACCGGCGCCACCACCCAGGGCGAGACCGGCCGCGGCGGTTCGGACGGCGGCGCTTCCGAAGCCGTTTCGGGATGCGGCTCGGGCTGGGGTGCGGCTTCGGGCGCAGCGGTATCGGTGGCAGCGGTATCGGCGGATGCCTCTGACTGCTCTGCCTGCGGCGGCTCGCTCGAGACATTGGTCGCCTCGAGATCGATAGTCGGCGGCGCCCGCCTGGGCCGCCCGGAATCCGGCGATGGTCCTGTATCCTCGGGCCTGTCTTCAGCCATCGCGGGGGTCCTCAAAGCGATTGACGGCGTATTCTAGATCATGATGCGATTAAATAGAATCGCATCATGATCTCATGTCTTTGTTGAGCATGATCTTTTCGGAAAACCGGTTTCCACTTTTCCGGATCATGCTCTAGCAGAACCGGCCCCACTTCTCAGGGCACGATCCGAAAAACTGGTTTTTGGCTAACGCCATGTCCAAGCGAAAGAATTGCTCCAAGTATTGCTCCAAGTCAGGACGGCAAAGCGCGGGCAAGCGCATCCAGCAGGGCGCCCTCGTCCGGCGAGGCCGCCACAGCGAGCTGGGTGGCGCCGGCGTCACGAAGGACGGCGGCAACCGAGGCTGAAATGCAGCATTGCGGCAGGGCCAAGGCCGAGATCTCCAGCCCGCCGGCGCGCACCGCGTCCAGGAAAGCCTGCGCGCTGCGCCGGGAATAATGCAGCACCGCCGTGATCCGGTGCGCCATGAACGCGTCGCTGACCTCGGCCGGCAGGCTCGCAATCGGCGCCATCCGGTAGGTGGTGTGGGTGACGACGGTCAATCCCTTCCTGCCCAGCTCGCCCGCCAGATCGCGCGCGAGGTCGGCACCGGCGAGATAGAGCAGGGTCGCGGCATTGTTCAGCTCGCCGGCCGCGACCCGCTTGAGCACGAGATCGCGCAGCGCAATGGCATCGCCCTTGGCCACCAGCACCTGGCCGAAGCCGGCCGCCCGCGCGGCCTCGGCGGTGTGACCGCCGACCGCGAACAGCGGCAACCGCAACAGGCGGCTATCGGCGAGATCGATCCCGCGCAGCGCATTGGCGCTCGTCACGATGACCGCGTCATAATGCGCATCGCCATCGTCATGGAACGGTAACGGCTCGAAGCGCAGCATCGGCGCCGCCAGAGCATCGAAGCCCCGTGCCCGCAAATTGGCGAGCGTGGTCTCATAGTCGGGATGCGGGCGCGTGACGAGGACAGCCACCGCTCAGGGCTCCCGCGACACGAAATGGACGTTTGCGACCGATTGCACTTCAAGACCTCGCAATGCTACCCCGGAAGGGACATTTCTCTCTCATTGAGCAGTATCTCCGCGCAAGCGCCTCGGCTTGTCGCGGGGGAAAACCGGTTCCCGCTATTCCCGGATCATGCTCGTAGCACAAGGGCCGACGTTGAGTAACGAACCACCGATGCTGGTGTTGGGTATCGAGACCACCTGCGATGAAACCGCGGCTGCCGTGGTCGAACGCCAGGCCGACGGCTCGGGGCGGATCCTGTCCAACGTCGTGCGCTCGCAGACCGAGGAGCACGCCCGCTTCGGCGGCGTGGTGCCGGAGATCGCCGCGCGCGCCCATGTCGACCTGCTCGACGGCATCGTTGCGAGCGCGATGAAGGAGGCCGGCGTCGGCTATCCGCAATTGTCCGCGGTCGCCGCCGCGGCAGGGCCCGGCCTGATCGGCGGTGTGATCGTCGGACTCACCACCGCGAAGGCGATCGCGATGGTGCACGACACGCCGCTGATCGCGGTGAACCATCTCGAAGCGCACGCGTTGACGCCGCGGCTGACCTGCGCGCTGGCATTCCCGTACTGCCTGTTCCTCGCCTCGGGCGGTCACACCCAGATCGTCGCCGTGGTCGGCGTCGGCGAATATGTCCGCCTCGGCACCACGGTTGACGACGCAATGGGCGAAGCCTTCGACAAGGTCGCGAAGATGCTGTCGCTGCCCTATCCCGGCGGGCCGCAGGTCGAGCGCGCGGCCGCCGACGGCGATCCGAAGCGCTTCGCCTTTCCGCGCCCGATGCTCGGACGGCCGGACGCGAATTTCTCGCTGTCGGGGCTGAAGACGGCGGTGCGCAACGAAGCCAACCGGCTGACGCCGCTGGAGCCGCAGGACATCAGCGATCTCTGCGCCAGCTTCCAGGCCGCCGTGCTGGAATCGACCGCGGATCGCCTCAGCATCGGGCTCAAGCTGTTTCAGGAGCGGTTCGGCACGCCGCGGGCGCTGGTCGCGGCCGGTGGCGTCGCCGCCAATCACGCCATTCGCGACGCGTTGCAGGATGTCGCCGCACGCGCGCAGACCACCTTGATCATCCCGCCGCCGGCGCTCTGCACCGACAATGGCGCGATGATCGCATGGGCCGGCGCCGAGCGGATGGCGATCGGATTGATCGACACGATGGAGGCGCCGCCCCGCGCCCGCTGGCTGCTCGATGCCAACGCCAAGGCGCCCAAGGGCTATGCCAACAGCCGGGCAGGATATTGAGTTCGTCGAGATGATAACGAAACGCGGAACGGTCTCCAGCTTACCTCGCCCCGCCTGCGGGGAGAGGTCGGATCGCATCAAGGATGCGATCCGGGTGAGGGGGACTCTCCGCACGGCCGGTGCCCGCGGACGCAGCCCCTCACCCCAACCCTCTCCCCGCAAGAGCGGGGCGAGGGAGCAAAGCTGAGATCGGGATTCCGATGCCCTCGCACAACTCAGTCAGCGTGATCGGTGCCGGCGCCTGGGGCACGGCATTGGCGGGGGTCGCGGCGCGTGCCGGACGCAGCGTCACGCTCTATGCACGCAATGACGAGCATGCGACGCAGATCCAGACGACGCGCGTCAATCCGCGGCTGGCCGGCGTCCGGCTCGATCCCGCCATCGCCGTGACCTCGGATATCGCCACCGCCGCGCGCGCGGACATCATCCTGGCGGTGACTCCAGCGCAGCATCTGCGTGCCTCCGTCAGCCATCTTGCGCCGCATCTGACACCAGGCACGCCTGTCATCGCCTGCGCCAAGGGCATCGAGCACGGCACCCACAAGTTCATGACCGAGGTGATCGCGGAGGCCGCGCCGCAGGCGGTGCCCGCCATCCTGTCGGGACCGAGCTTTGCCGACGACGTCGCGCGCGGCCTGCCGACCGCAGTGACCTTGGCCGCAAGGGACGAGACGCTGGCGCGCGGCCTGGTGCAGGCGCTGGGCTCGGCGACATTCCGGCCCTATCACACGACCGACGTGCGCGGCGTCGAGATCGGCGGCGCGGCGAAGAACGTGCTGGCGATCGCGGCCGGCATCGTGGTCGGCCGCGACCTCGGCGCCTCCGCGCTCGCCGCGCTGACCACGCGAGGCTTCAGCGAACTCGCCCGCCTCGGCCGCGCTTGCGGCGCCCGCGCCGAAACGCTCGCCGGCCTATCGGGATTAGGCGATCTCCTGCTGAGTTGCTCGACCGCGCAATCGCGCAATTTCGCGCTCGGCCGCGCACTCGGCCGCGGCGAAGCTGCCCCCGTCGGCAAGCTCGCCGAAGGCGCGTTCACCGCGCCGGTGCTGATCGAACTCGCCGCTTCGCAAAATGTCGATATGCCGGTATCAAAAGCCGTCGCGGCGATCCTGGGCAACAGGCTGACGGTCGATGCGGCGATCGAAGGCCTGCTGACGCGGCCGTTCAAGGCGGAGGAATAATCATCCCCTCGTCATGCCCGCGCTTGTCGCGGGCATCCACGTCTTGAATAATGCCGCCGAAACAAGCCGTGGATGGCCGGAACAAGTCCGGCCATGACGAAGAGGTTGAGGCAACATGAATTACTGGCTGGTGAAATCCGAACCTTCGGCCTGGTCATGGGACCAGCAGGTCGCCAAGGGTGCGAAGGGCGAAGCCTGGACCGGCGTGCGCAACTTCACGGCACGGCAAAACCTCGTGAACATGAAGAAGGGCGACAAGGCATTCTTCTATCACTCCAACGAGGGCAAGGAGATCGTCGGCATCGCCGAGATCATCAAGGAAGCCTATCCCGACCCGACCGACAAGACCGGCAAGTTCGTCTGCGTCGACATCAAGGCCGACAAGCCGTTGAAGACCCCGGTGACGATGGCCGCGATCAAGGCCGACAAGAAGCTCGCCGACATGGCGCTGGTGAAATATTCGCGACTCTCGGTGCAGCCGGTGACGGCCGAGGAGTGGAAGCTCGTCTGCAAGATGGGCGGGCTGTAAGCGTCACAGCAAACTCCACTGTCGTCCCGGCGAAAGCCGGGACCCATAACCACAGTCGAGCAACGTTAGAGCGCGCTGTGGCCACAGCTCATTCAACGATCGACAACGGTGGTTATAGGTCCCTGCTTTCGCAGGGACGACGACAGCGGATGCGGCGCTTACGCCCCCGCCGCCATCACCACCTGCGCCAGCAGTTGCTCGCGCTTGGACTGGGTGCGATAGCCCCCCATCGTCGCGGCGAAGCGCTCGAGGATGCCGTCCTCGAAGGCGGTGACGATGGTGTCGTGGACATAGCTCTTGCGGCAGATCGCCGGCGTGTTGGAGAGCTGGTCGGCCGCGGCGCGAATCGCGTCCAGCACCTGGCGCTTGCGGCCGCGCTGGCTGGTGGCCGGCGTGATCCGCGACAGCGATTCCACGACCACCGCCGACGCCATCAGCGTGCGGAAATCCTTCAGCGAGATCTTGATGCCGGCGATCTCGCGCAGGAACGCGTTCACCGCAGTGGTCGAGGCCGCGCGCACGACACCGGAGCGGTCGTAATACTGGAACATGCGCTTGCCGGGCACGGCGCGCAAAATACCGATCGCGCGCACCAGCTTGGCCGCGTCGCATTCCTTGCGCACGGCCTTGCCGCCCTTGGCCTTGAAGGTCAGCACCAGGGAATCATCTTCCAGCGTGACGTTGGACTTCAGCAGCGTGGTCGCGCCGCGGGTGCCGTTGAGGCGGGCATAGGATTCGTTGCCGGGACGGATTGCGGTACGCGCGATCAGCTCGATCACCGCCGACAGTGCGAATTCGCGCGTCGGCTCGTCGCCGGACAGGAACGCCGAGACCTTGCGCCGGATCTTCGGCAGCGCGGCCACCAGCTTGCCCAGGCGATGCGCCTTGCGCTGCTCGCGGACCTTCTCCCAATCGGCGTGATAGCGGTATTGCAGCCGGCCGGCCGCATCGAGGCCGACTGCCTGCAGATGCGTGTTCGGATCGGAGGAGTAGCGCACCTGGCGGTAGGCCGGCGGCATCGCCATCGCGTGCAGCCGGCGGATGGTACGGGCGTCCCGGACGCGCGAGCCGTTGGCGCGAACGAATGAATATGACTTTCCGCGCTTGACGCGGCGGATGGTGAGTTCGTTCTGGTCGCCGAGCCTCAGGCCCAGATTGTGGGCGAGATCTTCAACCGAGGTCTTGAGGACGGCGGGAGCGTCGAACTTGAGCTTGGGCGACGGCACCTTCGCCTGCGGCGACAACTTTGCCCGCGGCGGCTTGGACGGCCATTGCCCCAGCGCCTTCGCCAGGGCGACAGCAGGATCGGCGGAAACGGGCCGCACAGCCGCGATGTTCTGCTGATCCATTATGCCTCTCAAGACGCCATGTTTTGCCTGTTCTCCCGGTAATGCCGCTTCTTCTGGCTTCGTTCCGGTCGGGCCATCGGCCCTCGGGGAGGCCATTTAGGGGGTCTCGACCGACATTGCGAGTCGCGAATCAGTTATTGACGGTTTCTAAATACCTCTCATGGGTGCCATTCGCCCGACAGCGTTGATGTCAGCCTGACTTGCCACGGGAAATTGATAGCGGGAACCGTCCGCCACGGCGGCGGACCGGGGCGATTTCGAAAGCGGCAGCTCCGAAATTCAGGTCAGAGGTCGTGCCCTTCTTGCGCAGTTCCTCGATGGTCCGTTGCCGCATGCACCGACTGGCCGAACTTCTGACCGGCGATCAGCGATTGCTGCGTCACGACGGGGCTCTTCTCGGAAACTTCTGGCCCATCGGGCTCTTGTAGAAGGCTGACGTAGATGATGACCACCGCATCGGACAATTCACTGAACCGCGCCTGGAAGCCGTCGATCAGCACCGGCGCGAGAGCGTGTCCTGGTCGCGATCGACCTCGCTGCGGCCCTGGACGATCGCGGGCTTGAGGCCTTTCATGATCGCCGGCATCAGCGCCTTGAACGGGTCCATCAGATGATTGTCGCGACCAATTCCTTCACGACGGCGAGCGCTTCGGGTGACGGCGCCGGCGCCGCCGTTTGGGCGCGGGCCAGCGGCGCGGCCAGCTGCGTCACTACGACCAAGAGACCAGTGACCCGAGCCACGCGATGGAGCATAGGTTTCTCTCGTCGACCAATTGCGGTAAAGGCCTCTTAACATACGCAGAAGCCGACAGGCCGCGCCTGACGGCTTCTCCGCGACGAACGTGACAGTCCTTTTTCCTTGCCCGGCCGGAACGCGGCCACGCATAATCGCGGCAATGATCAAGACGGCTTGCCACCGCGTCGTTTGCGATCGGCAATGAGTGGAGGAAAATGATGTCCGAGAAAGTGTATGACGTGCCGGCTGACTGGGCCAAGCGCGCTTATATCGATGATGCCAAGTATCGCGAGATGTATGCGCGCTCGGTATCGGACCCCAACGGTTTCTGGGCCGAGCACGGCAAGCGGGTCGACTGGATCAAGCCGTTCACCAAGGTTGAGAACGTCTCCTTCGCACCGGGCAATATCTCGATCAAATGGTTCGAGGACGGCGAGCTGAACGTCGCCTGGAACTGCATCGATCGTCATCTGGAGAAGCGCGGCGACCAGACCGCGATCATCTGGGAAGGCGACGATCCCTCCGAGTCCAAGCACATCACCTATCGGCAGCTTCACGACGAAGTCTGCAAGATGGCCAACATCCTGCGCACAAGGAACGTCCAGAAGGGCGACCGCGTCACGATCTATCTGCCGATGATTCCGGAAGCGGCCTACGCGATGCTGGCCTGCGCGCGGATCGGCGCCATCCATTCGGTGGTGTTCGGCGGTTTCTCCCCGGACAGCCTCGCCCAGCGCATCAAGGATTGCGACTCGAAGGTGGTCATCACCGCCGATGAAGGCCTGCGCGGCGGCAAGAAGGTGCCGCTGAAGGCCAATGTCGATGCGGCGATCGCCAAGACCGGCGGCGTCGACTGGGTCGTCGTCGTGAAGCGCACCGGCGGCAAGGTCGACATGAACCCGACGCGCGACCTCTGGTATCACGAGGCCGCCAAGATGGTGACCAATGAATGCCCGTGCGAGCCTGTCAACGCGGAGGATCCGTTGTTCATCCTCTACACCTCGGGCTCGACCGGAACGCCGAAGGGCGTGCTGCACACCTCGGCCGGCTATCTCGTGTTCGCGTCGATGACGCATCAATACGTCTTCGACTATCACGAGGGCGACATCTACTGGTGCACCGCCGACGTCGGCTGGGTCACCGGCCACAGCTACATCCTCTACGGGCCGCTCGCCAATGGCGCGACCACGCTGATGTTCGAGGGCGTGCCGAACTACCCCGACAACTCCCGCTTCTGGAACGTCGTCGACAAGCACAAGGTCAATATCTTCTACACCGCGCCGACCGCGATCCGCGCGCTGATGCAGGGCGGCGACGAGCCGG
>NZ_LNCU01000120.1:126221-161004 GCF_001542415.1 Bradyrhizobium macuxiense | reverse complement strand
CTGCTCGGCTCGGTCGGCGAGCCGATCAATCCGGAAGCCTGGGAATGGTATTACCGCGTGGTCGGTGACGACCGCTGCCCGATCGTCGACACCTGGTGGCAGACCGAGACCGGCGGCATCCTGATCACGCCGCTGCCCGGCGCCACCAAGCTGAAGCCGGGATCGGCGACGCGGCCGTTCTTCGGCGTGGTGCCCGAGATCGTCGATGCCGACGGCAAGACGCTGGACGGCGAGACCTCGGGCAATCTCTGCCTGACCAAATCCTGGCCGGGTCAGATGCGCACGGTCTATGGCGATCATGCCCGCTTCGAGCAGACCTACTTCTCGACCTACAAGGGCAAGTACTTCACCGGCGACGGCTGTCGCCGCGACGCCGACGGCTATTACTGGATCACCGGCCGCGTCGACGACGTCATCAACGTCTCCGGCCACCGCATGGGCACCGCCGAGGTCGAAAGCTCGCTGGTCGCGCATGAGGCGGTGTCGGAAGCCGCGGTCGTGGGTTACCCGCACGACATCAAGGGCCAGGGCATCTACGCCTATGTCACCTTGATGAAGGGCACCGAGCCGACCGAAGCGCTGCGCAAGGAGCTGGTCGCCTGGGTGCGCAAGGACATCGGCCCGATCGCATCCCCCGATCTGATCCAGTTCGCGCCCGGCCTGCCGAAGACGCGCTCGGGCAAGATCATGCGCCGCATCCTGCGCAAGATCGCGGAGGACGAGCCGTCCAGCCTCGGCGACACCTCGACGCTCGCCGATCCGGCCGTGGTCGACGATCTCGTCCATAACCGCCAGAACAAGAAGGGGGCGGGGGCGTAGCCCGCGCCCCTAAAGCGCGATGAGATCAGATTGAATCGTCATCGCGCTTTAGCTTCTTGTTTAAGCATGATCTCCGCGCAAACGCGTTCCGCGTTTGTCGCGAGGGAAAACCGCTTCACACTTTTCCGGATCATGCTCCAGCATCCGGATACAGAGCCGCAGGGCCGCGCGCGATCATCGCCGCGGCCCTTTCATTTGGCGGCACCGGCCTTTCACGTAATCGTCAGGGGCGTGGCGCCGCCGCGGCGCGATTGCGGCCAAGTGTTGTTTCCAGGTCATTTACTTTAATCCGAACATTTCCTTTCCTCGCACCATCAGGACGTGTCTCGCGACCAGCGTGGCAACCATCCGGTTAAACCACGCGGTTAACATTGCGTACGTGAGACCGGCAGGCCCGGCTCTTGGGCTTTGCTCCTTGTTTTTTGAGGCCCCGCAAGGGGCTGTTGGGCAGTGGAGAAGGTGATGTCGTTGAGAATTGCGGTGGCGTTGGCCGCCACCATCGGGGCAGGCGTTTTGATGTCGTCGGCGGCCGAAGCACGGCCGGAAATGGTCGGCATTCACGCCGAGAATTATTCGCCGGGCACCATCGTGGTGAGGACGAACGAACGGCACCTCTATCTCATTCTCGATTCCGGTCACGCCATGCGTTACCCGGTCGGCGTCGGCAAGGCCGGCAAGCAGTGGGCCGGCACCACCCGGATCGACGGCAAGTATCGCTACCCGGCCTGGTCGCCGCCCGCCGAAGTGAAGCGCGACAAGCCGAGCATCCCGGACGTGATCGCCGGCGGCTCGCCCCATAACCCGATGGGCGTCGCCGCGATGACTCTCGCCGGCGGCGAATACGCGATCCACGGCACCAATATGCCGGGCTCGGTCGGCGGCTTCGTCTCCTACGGCTGCATCCGCATGTTGAACCCCGACATCACCGACCTCTTTTCGCGCGTGTCGGTCGGTACGACCGTGGTCGTGACCCGCTGATCGTCTGCAAGAACTGATGAAAAGAGCCGCGCATGCGCGCGGCTTTTTAATTGCGGCGCTTGAGCTTGATGCACAACGACGCGTCGCGGCTTGCAATCGTCGCGCTCAACGCCAGGCGTTGGCGCACCAGCCGCTACGATGACCACCGTTATAGGTGCGCGCATAACCGCCTGCGAGCAACGCCGCCGATACGTTGGCGGTCTTCCCCGTCGCGACATCGGCGACGACACGCCCCTGATATTTGTCGGGACCGACATTGTAGATCGTAACGTCGCCTTCCCGGAGCAGATCGCGTAGCGCTGAAGTCGCCGCCTCCGCCATCTGCAATTCCTGCGGGCAGGACGCCTTCAGCTCCGGCGCATCGATGCCGCGCAAACGGACGTGGGTGGTCAGGTCGAGGCCCGGCCATACATGCACCCGCGCCGCGAAGGTGTCGCCATCGATTGTCCTGATGACGTCAGCGGGATGCCGGGCATCCGGTGCGCCGGCCCGCTTCCAGATCGCGTCGGTTTCGCGAGACCGGCTGTCGGACCAGTGCGGCAACGGCAAATGCACCCATTGGCGGATCGGCAACATGCTGCCGGCAGCCATGCCGAGAACGAACACCCAGGGCAGCGCCTTCGAGAATCGCCGGCCCCAGGGCGACCTGCCGAAGGGCGGCCGTCCCGGCGCACGATGAGTATTTATTCTCTCGTATGGGGACATATTCCCGAGCTGGAGCATGATCCGGAAAAGTGGAAACCGGTTTTCCGAAAAGATCATGCTCAAACAAAGAGATGAGATCATGATGCGATTCTATTCTATCGCATCATGATCTAGCCCCTGAGTCGGCCGGTCACACAAGGGTCTCAAAAGTCCGAGGCGATGCCCTTGGTTTCCCAATCGCCGTAACGGGTCGGTTCCGGGCCCTTCGGACCCTGGAATTCTTTCGGCCGGGTGGACGCATCCTGCGCGGCTGCCGCCTCGGCCGCCTTTCGCCGCGCTTCGGCCTCGGCAAGTGCCCGTTGCGCTGCCGGCGCTAGCTGCTTGCGCGGGGCGGGCTCCGATGGCGCTGAAGATTTGTCAGACGCTGAAGATTTGTCAGACATGGCAAAATTTTCCGGCTGCGCGTCTCGCCGTTTGATGTCGGCGCAGCGGCGGCATCACAGTCACAAGATATCCCGGCACGATTCTTACATTTGGCATATTCGCATGCCACAGGTGCTTTCCAGTTCATAGGCATGAGCCGAATGTAACTCAGCACCTTTCGAGATATCTCCGCTCCATGCCTCCTTCAAGATTTGCAGTTCCCTCAGAAGTACCCGGTCTCGCGGCCCGACGAATCGCGGCCGACATCCTCGACGGCGTGCTGCACAAGCATCGCACGCTCGACGACCAGCTCGACGGCGCCGGTGCACATCCCGGCCTGAAATCGCTCGCCGATCGCGATCGCGCGCTGATGCGCCGGCTGGTGTCGACCATCCTGCGCCGGCTCGGCACGCTCGGTCACCTGCTGTCGCGCCTGCTCGACCGTGGTGTCCCGACCGATGCGCCGCGCGCGCAGAGCGCGCTCCTGATCGGCGCCGCACAGATCCTCTGGATGGATGTGCCCGATCACGCCGCGGTCGATCTCTCGGTGCGTCTGGTGCAGTCGGACCGGCGCGCGGCGAAATATGCCGGGCTCGTCAACGCCGTGCTGCGCCGTTGCGCGCGCGAGGGCCAGGGCCTGATCGACGAAGTCAAGACGCAGTCGCTCGATCTGCCGCAATGGATGCTGACGCGCTGGATCGCGCATTACGGTGAATCGACCGCACGCGACATGGCGCTCGCGCTCGGCCATGAGCCGTCGCTCGATCTCACGGTGAAGTCGGATGCGCCGCAATGGGCGAGCCGCCTGCACGGCGAGACGCTGCCGACGGGAACCGTGCGCACGCTGCTGCAGGGTTCCGTGACCATGCTGCCGGGTTTCGCTGAAGGCCAGTGGTGGGTGCAGGACGCCGCCGCCGCGCTGCCCGCGCGCCTGTTCGGCGACGTCAAGGACAAGGCGATCGCCGACCTCTGCGCCGCGCCCGGCGGCAAGACCGCGCAGCTCGCGTTTGCCGGCGCGCGCGTCACTGCCGTCGATCGGTCGCCGGCGCGGATGGCGCGGCTGCGCGACAACCTCACGCGCCTGTCGCTGCAGGCCGAGAACGTGGTGACTGATTCGGCCGAATGGTCGACCGAAGCCGAAGGCTTTGACGGCATCCTGGTCGATGCGCCCTGTACCTCGACCGGAACGATTCGCCGCCACCCCGACGTCGCCTGGCTGCGGCAGGAGGCTGACATCGCCGCGCTGTCCGGACTGCAGCGGCGGCTGCTGCAAAGGGCCGTCGCGCTGCTGAAGCCCGGCGGTACGCTGGTCTACTGCACCTGCTCGCTGGAGCCTGAGGAAGGCGAACAGGCAATTGCAGCGCTATTGGCGGGCGAATCAGGCCTGCGCCGTGCGCCGGTCGCGAAAGACGAGGTCGCGGGCCTCAACGAAATCGTCACCGCCGCCGGCGATTTGCGCACCCTGCCCTGCCATTTGCCCCATGCCGACCCGCGGCTGGGCGGGCTGGATGGATTTTACGCGGCCAGGCTGGTTAAATCCTGATTTTAAACTTGTGTCTTCTAAGCTCCGACTGATTCGCGCAGATTCAAGAGGGTGTCTTGGGCGCGTTTCCGGATTAAATAAGGATTCGTTCAAGATCCCCTCCCCACAAGGTTAGGCGTGTCGGTCGCTCAAAGCAGACGCATCTCGACGCTGATTGCTGGCCGCTTCGCCCGCAGCATGGTCGCACGCGCCAGCGGCGGAACCGTCGCGCTGTCGCGGCTGTGGCCCGGCCGCACCGACCGGCTGATCATCGCGCCGCACGACCTGCGGACTGCCGACGCCACCCGCGCCGCCGAAATCTATGCCGGCCGATTCGTCTTCGCCGGCAAGATCGTCACCTGTCACGGGCGCTCGATCTTCGATCTCGAACCGCCGTCGGAAGATTGGGAAGCCGCCCTGCTCGGCTTCGGCTGGCTGCGCCATCTGCGCGCCGCCGACACCGCGCTGACCCGCGCCAATGCGCGCTCGCTGGTCGACGACTGGATCTCGAACCAGGCGCGCAGGCGGCCGCTGGAAGGCCGCGCCGATGTGCGCGCGCGCCGCGTGATCTCGCTGTTGTCGCAGGCGCCACTGGTGCTCGGTGACAGCGACGGCAAGTTTTACCGTAAATATCTGCGCGGGCTGGCGCGCGAGATCCGCTATTTGCGCTACGCGGCGCTCGACAATGACGGCGTGCCGCGCCTGCAGGTGCTGATCGCGCAGTGCTACGCCTCGCTCTGCCTCGCCAACCAGGCACGCAACATCAAGGCGACATCGCGCAAGCTCTCCGAGGAATTGCAGCGCCAGATCCTGCCCGATGGCGGCCACATCTCGCGCAATCCCGGAGCGCTGGTCGAACTGCTCAGCGATCTCTTGCCGCTGCGGCAGACGTTTGCCGCGCGGAACATCGCACCGCCACCGGCGCTGCTGAATGCGATCGACCGCATGATGCCGATGCTGCGCTTCTTCCGGCACGGCGACGGCAGCTTCGCGCTGTTCAACGGCATGAGCACCGCGCCGTCCGATCTCGTCGCAACCCTGCTCGCCTATGACGACACGCGCGGCGTGCCGATGTCGAGCATGCCGCATTCCGGCTTTCAGCGGATCGATGCCGGCACGGCCACCCTGATCGTCGACACCGGCCCACCGCCGCCACCAAGTGTCAGCCAGGATGCGCATGCCGGCTGCCTGTCCTTCGAGCTCTCGTCCGGTCCGAGCCGCATCGTCGTCAACTGCGGCATGCCGAGCACCGGGCGCGAGAATTGGCGGCCGTTCGCACGCTCCACCGCGGCGCATTCGACGCTGACCTATCGCGAGGCCTCGTCGTGCCAGTTCGTCGAGCTTTCCGCGATGAAGCGGCTGCTGCGCGGCGCGCCGATCACCAGCGGCCCCAGCCATGTCGAGAATTACCGCGAACCCGTCACCGACGGCGAGATGCTGACCACCTCGCATGACGGCTATCTCTCCCGCTTCGGCGTGATCCATCGCCGCCTGCTGGTCTTGTCTCACGACGGCACCCGCCTGGAGGGCGAGGATCAGCTCTCGCCGGCATCGGGCGGCCGCATCAAGGGCAGCGAGACCGGCTTTGCGTTGCGCTTCCACCTGCATCCTTCGGTGAAGGCGAGCCGCCTGTCGGACGCACGCGGCGTGATGTTGGTGCTGCCCAACCGCGACGTCTGGACCTTCGAGGCGCTCGACGACAAGGTCGATCTCGAGGACAGCGTGTTCCTCGCCGGCAATGACGGCCCGCGCCGCACCTCCCAGATCGTGCTCCGGCTGGACGCGCGGCAGGTGTCCACGATCCGCTGGAGCTTCATGCGCTCCTCGACCTCGGCCTCCGCCACCAATGCCCGGCGCAACGCCCGCCGCGAGCCGGAACTGCCGCTGTAAATTTGTCCCCAAACCGGACCTTCCCGGTTCCGTGACCCACCAAACCATGCTACCCGGCTGCCTTAACAGCCAGGGATTTATGAGATGACCGAACAGCTTCGCCGCGTGACCCGCGCTCTGTTGTCCGTTTCCGACAAGACCGGACTGATCGATTTTGCGAAGGCGCTTGCCGACCATGGCGTCGAGCTGGTCTCGACCGGCGGCACCGCCAAGGCGATCGCCGCGGCAGGATTGAAGGTCAAGGACGTCTCCGAGCTGACCGGCTTCCCCGAGATGATGGACGGCCGGGTCAAGACCCTGCATCCGAAGGTGCATGGCGGCCTGCTCGCGATCCGCGACAACAAGGAGCATGCGTCGGCGATGCAGGCGCACGGCATCGCGCCGATCGATCTCCTGGTCGTCAATCTCTATCCGTTCGAGGCGACCGTCAACAAAGGCGCCGGCTTCGAGGAGTGCATCGAGAACATCGACATCGGCGGCCCCGCGATGATCCGCGCCGCGGCGAAGAACCATGACGACGTGGCCGTGGTCGTCGAGGCGCAGGACTATCAGTCGGTGCTCGACGAGCTAGCCGCGCACAAGGGCGCGACCTCGCTCGGCCTGCGCCGGCGGCTCGCCGCAAAGGCCTATGCGCGCACCGCGGCCTATGACGCCGCGATCTCGAACTGGTTCGCCGTGCAACTCGATACCAAGGCGCCGGACTTCCGCGCCTTCGGCGGCAGGCTGATCCAGTCGCTGCGCTACGGCGAGAATCCGCACCAGAGCGCGGCGTTCTACGCCACGCCGGACAAGCGGCCGGGTGTCGCCACCGCGCGGCAGCTGCAGGGCAAGGAACTGTCCTACAACAACATCAACGACACCGATGCCGCTTATGAATGCATCGGCGAGTTCGATCCGAACCGCACCGCGGCTTGCGTCATCGTCAAGCACGCCAATCCGTGCGGCGTCGCCGAGGGCCCTGATCTCGCCACTGCCTACGCCCGTGCGCTGGCCTGCGATTCGACCTCGGCCTATGGCGGCATCATCGCGGTCAACCGCACGCTCGATGCGGACGCCGCGCGCGCCATCATCGGCATCTTCACCGAGGTGATCATCGCGCCCGACGCGACCGAGGAAGCGATCGCGATCATCGCCGGCCGGCGCAATCTGCGCCTGTTGCTCGCGGGCGGCCTGCCGAACCCGCGCGCGGTCGGCCTCACCGCCAAGACAGTCGCCGGCGGTCTCTTGGTGCAGAGCCGCGACAATGCCGTGGTCGAAGACATGAACCTCAAGGTCGCGACCAAGCGCGCGCCGACCGATGCCGAGCTGCGCGATCTGAAATTCGCGTTCCGGGTCGCCAAGCACGTCAAGTCGAACACCATCATCTACGCCAAGGACCTCGCGACCGTCGGCATCGGCGCCGGGCAGATGAGCCGGGTCGATTCCGCGCGCATCGCCGCCCGCAAGGCGTTGGATGCAGCGGCCGAGCTAAAGCTGGCGGAGCCCTTGACCAAGGGCTCCGTGGTCGCCTCCGACGCGTTCTTCCCGTTCGCCGACGGCATGCTCGCCTGCATCGAGGCCGGCGCCACCGCGGTGATCCAGCCCGGCGGCTCGATGCGCGACGACGAGGTGATCAAGGCCGCCGACGAGCACGGCATCGCCATGGTGTTCACCGGCGTCAGGCACTTCCGGCACTGATCTTTCGGCATGGTCGTCCCTGCCTAGTGCGCAATTGCGCACGGGAGCAGGGACCCATAACCACCGAACTTGCTTGGTGAGGGGCGACTAACCCCAGCGCGCCTTCGATAGATCACGCGGTATGGGTCCGGCTTTCGCCGGGACGACAGCGGTTATTGCTCCCGCACCTTCGCCAGCAGCGCCAGGCCCACCAGGAAAAACAGCACCAGCACGGCCATGCCGGCCTTCTGGCTCGCGGTCGCCGCGGTGATCGCCCCGATCATGAGCGGGCCGATGAACGACGTCACCTTCCCGGTCAGCGCGAACAAGCCGAAATACTGCGCGATGCGATCCTTCGGCGCGAGGCGGATCAGCAGCGACCGCGAGGCCGCCTGCAGCGGCGCGCCGGTGGCGCCGATCAGGCAGCCGAGCACGATGTAGGCGCGCTCGGCCGCGCCGGCGAAGAACGGACCGCCTGATACCGGCGGCGCGACCGGAATGAACAGGACGGAGTCCTTGTTCACGGTGAGGATCGTGACGATCGCAAACAGCAGGATCAGCAGGCTGCCCGTGATGACGCGCTTCGGCCCGAACGCGTCGTCGAGCTTGCCGCCGAGCCATCCGCCGAACGTGCCGGCAATCGCCAGGATGATGCCGAAGGTGCCGATGCGGATCGTGTCCCAGCCGAACGTGCCGGCGGCATAGATGCCGCCGAAGGCAAACAGCGATACCAGCCCGTCGGTGTAGATCATGTTCGCGAGCAGAAACCGCGCCATCGATTTCTGCTTCGGCAGGCTGGCGAGCGACTGCCGAAGCTCGCGCAGGCCTTCGCCGAGCGCATCGCGCAGCCGCCGCTTCGCCGGATAATCCGGCGTGAACAGGAACATCGGCGCCACGAAGATGATGAACCACAGCCCCGTCAGTGGTCCGGTGATGCGATCGCCTTCGTGCATCACGGGATCGAGACCGAACAGCGGAGTGAATCCGAACAGCGTGCGGCCGGTCTCGGCATTGGCGGCGAGGAAGCCGAGCACCAGCACGAGACTCAGGATGCCGCCGACATAACCGGTGGCCCAGCCGGTGCCTGACAATCGCCCGATCCTGTCCGGCGGCACCAGCGTCGGCATCATCGCGTTGTTGAAGACGGTGGCGAACTCGACGCCGACGCTTGCGATCGCATAGGCGAGCAGCAGCGCGGGGATCACCTCGGGATTGCCGGGCTTGCCGATCCACATCGCGCTCGCGCCGATCACGAGCAGCGCGCCGAAGCCCGCGATCCACGGCTTGCGGCGGCCGCTGGCGTCGGCAATCGCGCCCAGCACCGGCGACAGCAGCGCGATCGCGAGCCCGGCCGCTGCTGTGGCAAAGCCCCACAGCGCCTGTCCGCTCGCCGGGTCCGGCGCGACGAAGCTCGCGAAATACGGTGCGAAGACGAAGGTCGTGATCAGCGTGAAATAGGGCTGGGCGGCCCAGTCGAAGAAGATCCAGCTGATGACGGCGGCGCGTCCCGGATAGGTCCTCACATCGCCCACGTCCTGTGCCGTCGCCGTCATCGCCATAAAGATTCCTCAACTCGCCTCACGAACAGGCGTTTTGCCTCACCGTCTCGTCCCCATATAGCATGAGCTTGTTTGGTGGATGTCAGTTCGGTGATGAACGGGGCGGGAGTTTCGATGGCAAATGTTGCAATGATATCGCGACGATTGTTCGCCGCTCTTCTGGTGATCGGTTTCGCGGCGCCGGTACTCGGCCAGGTGCAGCGCCGCTTCTATACGCCGCCAACCGCCGACACAATTCACAGCATCCCCGCCGAAAGCGGCATGGTGGTGGCACAGGAAAAACTCGCCGCACAGGCCGGTGCCGACATCCTGCGCCAGGGCGGCAACGCGGTCGACGCCGCGGTTGCCACCGGATTTGCGATGGCTGTGACCTATCCGCGCGCCGGCAATATCGGCGGCGGCGGTTTCATGGTGATCCATCTCGCCGGTCGCAACGAGGACGTCACCATCGACTACCGCGAGACCGCGCCGCAGGCCGCGACGCGCGACATGTTCCTCGGCGCCGGCGGCAAGCCGGATCCCGACAAGTCGCGCAACTCCGCCCTCGGCATCGGCGTGCCCGGCACCGTGGCCGGACTGGCGCTGGCGCTCGAGAAATACGGCTCCGGCAAATTCACGCTGGCGCAGATCATCAAGCCCGCAATCGACCTAGCGCGCGACGGCTTCATCGTCACCGACGACACGTCGGATACGCTCCACGACATGTATCGCCGTATGTCGCGCTGGCCGAATTCGGCAAAGGGCTTCCTGCAGGCCGACGGCACGCCATTGCACGAGGGCGACCGGCTGATCCAGGGCGATCTCGCCACGACGCTGACCGCGATTTCGGATCAAGGTCCACGCGGCTTCTACGACGGCGCGGTTGCCGAGAAGCTCGTCAAGGGCATCAAGGATGCCGGCGGCATCATCAGCCTCGACGATCTGAAATCCTATCAGCCGGTGATCCGTCAGCCGATCCGCGGCACCTATCGCGGCTACGATATCGTCTCGATGCCGCAGCCTTCCTCGGGCGGCGTGGTGCTGCTGGAGATCCTGAACATCCTGGAAGGCTTTCCGATGTCCGACTTCAAGCAGGGCTCGGCCACTTCGCTGCATGTGATGATCGAAGCGATGAAGCGCGCCTATGCCGATCGCGCGCGCTATCTCGGCGATCCCGCCTTCGTCGATGCGCCGACACAACTGCTGATCGACAAGGACTACGCCGCCAAGCAGCGCGCGACCATCGACCCCGCCCGCGCCACGCCGTGGACCGATGTGCGGAACGCGAAGCAGCCGCACGAAGGCGACAACACCACGCACTACTCCGTCGTCGATGCCAGCGGCAACGCCGTCAGCAACACCTATACGCTGAACTTCCCCTATGGCGTCGGCCTCGTCGCTGACGGCACCGGCGTGCTGCTCAACAACGAGCTCGACGATTTCACCGCCGCGCCCGGCGCCTCCAATGCGTTCGGCCTGGTCGGCTTCGAGGCCAACCTGCCCGGACCGGGCAAGCGTCCGCTGTCGTCGATGGCGCCGACCATCGTGCTGAAGGACGGCAAGCCGGTGCTGGTGACGGGCTCGCCCGGCGGCAGCCGCATCATCTCCGCGGTGACGCAGATCATCGTCGACGTGATCGACTACAAGATGGATATCGCCGCCGCCGTTGCGGCGCCGCGCATCCATCATCAATGGCTGCCCGACGAGGTCAGGATCGAGCGCGGGTTTCCCAAGGATGTCCTCGACGAGCTGAAGGCCAAGGGCCACAGGCTGGTCGAGCCGCTCGGCTACTCCTCGGCCAACTCGATCCTCGTCACATCAAACGGACTGCTCGGCGCGCCCGATCCGCGCACGCGCGGTTCGGAAGCGGCAGGACAGTGAAACTCGGCGGCACAAGCGTAAGGTGAGCAAAGCGCGAGCGTGCCCACCCTCGCGAGCACGCTGAATCCTGGTGGGCACGGCGCAAACGCCCCTTTGCCCACCGTACGGCATCGCGCTAAATTGTCGGTTCCGCGCGAGCTGGCTGCGCCCTCCAAGTGCCGGCAACAATAGCCTCCAAGGGAACGCGTATGAGTTCAGCCGAATCCAAACCCATTGAAGTCGCCGAGATCGAGGACACCAGCCTTCTCGCCTTCTACCGCGACATGAACCTGCAGGAGCGGCGCACCTTCTGGGCCTGCGGCGCGGGTTGGGCGCTCGACGGCATGGATTTCATGATCTACCCGCTCGTGATCGGCACCATCATCACGCTGTGGAAGGTCGATCCCGGCACCGCAGGACTCGCGGGCACCGTGACGCTGCTGTCATCGGCCGTCGGCGGCTGGCTCGGCGGATACCTCGCCGACCGCATCGGGCGGGTCAGGACGCTGCAATTCACCATCCTCTGGTTCTCGGTGTTCTCGCTGATCTGCGCCGTCGTGCAGAATTTCGATCAACTCCTGATCGCCCGCGCGCTGCTGGGCCTCGGCTTCGGCGGCGAATGGGCCGCGGGCGCCGTGCTGATGGGCGAAGCAATCCGTGCGCAATATCGCGGCCGCGCAGTCGGTTCGGTGCAATCCGGATGGGCAATCGGCTGGGGGTTCGCCGTGGTGGCGCAGGCCGTGCTGTTCTCGATGTTGCCGGCGGAAAGCGCGTGGCGCTGGATGTTCGTGATCGGCGCGCTGCCGGCGCTGCTCGTGTTCTACCTCCGCCGCTATGTCACCGAGCCCGAGATTTCCGCGGCGACGATGGCGAAACGGCAGGCGTCCGGCAGCGGGCCAGCCGCATTGTGGGAGATATTTCATGGGCCGATCCTGAAGACCACACTGCTGGCCTCGCTGGTGGGCACGGGCATGCAGGGCGGCTATTACGCCATCACCTTTTGGGTGCCGCGTTTCCTCACCACCGAGCGCAAGCTCTCGGTGGTCGGTTCCACCGGCTATCTGGCGACCCTGATCATCGGCTCTTTCATCGGCTATCTGGTCGGCGCCTGGCTCGCCGATCGCATCGGCCGGCGTAACCTGTTCCTGATCTTCTCGCTCGGCGCCATCGCCGTGGTGCTGCTCTACACCCAGCTGCCGCTGTCCAATGAGGTGCTGTGGGTCCTCGGCTTCCCACTCGGCTTCTTCGCCTCCGGCTATTTCTCCGGCATGGGCGCGTTCCTGACCGAGCTCTATCCGACACGGCTGCGCGGTTCCGGCCAGGGTTTCTGCTACAATTTCGGCCGCGGCGTCGGCGCGCTGTTTCCGTACCTGGTCGGTGCATTGTCGACGACAACGACGCTCGCGAACGCGATCGCGATCTTTGCGGTGGCGGCCTACGGCGTGTTCTTCCTCGCCGCCTACGCGCTGCCGGAGACACGCGGTCGCGTGCTGCATGCGGATGCGTGAGGTGATGAGGTAGCATCGTGGCCACACCGCTTGCTCCACTTCGCCTCTCCCCTTGTGGGAGCCCTAGCAGTCGCGCGTCCCTAACTGTGAAGGAGCCGGCAAATGACATCGCTCAAAGGCAAGACGCTGTTCATCTCGGGCGCGAGCCGCGGCATCGGGCTGGCGATTGCGCTGCGGGCCGCGCGTGACGGCGCCAATGTCGCGATCGCGGCGAAGACCGCCGAGCCGCATCCGAAGCTGAAGGGCACAATATACACCGCCGCCGACGAGGTCCGAGGCGCCGGCGGCAAGGCGCTGCCGGTGATCTGCGATATCAGGGATGAGGCGCAGGTGGTGGCGGCGATCGAGCAGACTGCCGCCGAGTTCGGCGGCATCGACATCTGCGTCAACAATGCCGGCGCGATCAGCCTGACCACCTCGCAGGCGACCGACATGAAGCGGTTCGACCTGATGATGGGAATCAACACCCGCGGCACCTTCATGGTGTCGAAATACTGCATCCCGCATCTGAAGAAGGCGGAGAACCCGCACATCCTGATGCTGTCGCCGCCGCTCGACATGAAGACCAAATGGTTCGAGCATTCGACCGCCTACACGATGGCGAAATACGGCATGAGCATGTGCGTGCTCGGGCTGGCCGGCGAGCTGAAGTCCGCAGGCATCGCCGTCAACGCACTGTGGCCGCGCACCACGATCGCGACCGCCGCGGTCGGCAATCTGCTCGGCGGTGACACCATGATGCGCGCGAGCCGCACGCCCGAGATCATGGGCGACGCGGCCTATGCGATTGTCACCCGGCCGTCGCGCGAGTTCACCGGCCACTTCTGCATCGACGACAAGGTGCTCTACGCCAACGGCGTGCGCGACTTCGAGTCCTATCGCGTCGACCGCTCGGTGCCGCTAATGTCGGATTTCTTTGTTCCCGACGACGACGTGCCGCCGCCCGGCGTCATCGTACAACCCTTGCCATCCGCTAAGGGATGATCGCGCTCAGACAAGGCGTCATAATAATGATGCATCCTCATCTCACCGTGCTCTAGGCGCGTGGCTTTTCTCGAAGAGGTGACGCGTGCGCGCTCGGATCTGGATCGCGTTGGCTGTGCTGCTGTCCGCCGCGGTTCTGGTTGCCGGCGGCTATTTTCGAGCCGACAAGGCCGCCCGCTTCATGGCCGACTTCGTCGCGCACAATGTCTGCATCAGGACCTTCGTTTCCGGGCTCGACGCGGATGCCAATTTTGCGGCGATCACGGATATTCCGAGCGTCCGGCCGTGGCGATACGTGATGAGCTACCGGGTCGATCAGACAGCCAAGGTCGTCGAGACATCGATCATGGGATTGGTGCACGGCCAGGCCACGTTTCGCCAAGGCTTTGGTTGCACCTTGCGGCTCGGGTCAAAACCTCCCTACCTGCTTCGGAGCGACCTCGACGCGCTGAGAATTCCGACATCGCCTCCGTTGCTGCCGGAGATCGCCCCTCCGGCGGTTGTCGAGACGCCGGACGCGGCGCTCGCGACGGCGCTCGATCATGCGTTCGAGGAGCCGGCGGGGGAAGTATCCCGCAGGACCAAGGCCGTGGTGGTGGTCCACAACGGCCGCGTCATTGCCGAACGCTATGCGCCGGGCGTTGGCGTTGATACGCAGCTGCTCGGATTTTCGCTCAGCAAGTCGGTCGTGAATGCGTTGATCGGGATTCTGCAGCAAAAGAAGCTCATCGATCCCGCGATGGCAGCGCCGATCTCTCGGTGGCAGGGCGCAAGTGATCCGCGTCGCGCGATCACAATCGAGCATCTGATGCGGATGACGTCCGGACTGGCGCTGGACGAGACATTCCTCGGCTTCGACGAGGCAAGCCGCATGTATCTCGACGAGGACATGACCCGCTATGCCGCGAAGGCGCGGCTGATCGCGCCGCCGGGCACGCGATGGCACTATTCCAGCGGATCGTATCAACTGCTGGCAGGGATCATTCGTGACACCGTTGGCGGGCCGGAACAGACACTCGCCTTTGCGTGGCGCGAACTGTTCAATCCGCTCGGCATGCGCCACGTGACGTTGGAATTCGACGCATTCGGTACGCTGCAAGGCGCATCCAACATGCTTGCCAGCGCACGCGATTGGGCGCGGCTCGGCATGCTCTATCTCAGCAACGGTCAGGTCGGCGGCATGCGTCTCTTCAGCGAGGATTGGGTGAATTTCTCCGCGACCGCGACGCTCAATACCGACTATGGCGCCGGGCTCTGGACCAATCGCAGCACGGCCAAGGGCGCAGAGAAGCGGATCAGGCAAGGCATCCCGCGGGACGCATTCTTTGCGACCGGTTTCCTCGACCAGCGCATCGCGATCATTCCGTCGCGGAACGTCGTGATCGTGCGCCTGGGAGATTCCACCGGCCCGTCCGGCGGTGGTGTCGAACGGCTCATCTCCGAGGTTCTGTCAACGATCAAGGAATAGCGCGGATGCCTAGATCGCGCCCGCGTTCAACCGCGCGCGCCAGTGCTGCACGCGCCCCTTGAGCAGCGTGTCGCGCACATAGGCCAACTCCTCATCCTCGATGCGCTCGAGCGTTTCGAGCGAGAAGCTCGCTCCACCATGCGCCGACCACGCCCGCTGCAATTCGCTATTCCGGTGATCGCCCATGCGCAGCGTGAACCAGATGCGGTTCTGGATCTTCTCGAGATCGAGCGCCTGCGCGACCCAGACCTCGCCGGTCGCACGGCAGCGGATCGCGAACACGCCCGCGACGCTCTCGCGCTTCTTGTACTCAGCGATGGCTAGCTTTCGGGTCTCGGACTTCATGGCGGCTCCATTCGGATTGGCCATCGATTTATATCCGGGTATTATTGACGATGCAATTACACCCGGATAAAACACCATCCAGATGAAATCCGATGGGATGTCCTGACATGGATGCCACCTGTTATCTGGAACCGACCTGGAATGCCGGGCGCGACTTCGCCCAGCGTCGCCGGCATTGGACATCGCACGGCGGCGCTGCCGGACTCGCGGCTGCTTCCTTTGGTCGAGCTGCCGTGATGAGCAAGGCGCTAGCGGCCGACCTCGTACGGCCCACCTTTCTCCAGCGCCCGTGCATAGGCCGGGCGCGCGTGGATGCGCTCGAGGAAGGCGATGCACCTGGGATGGCCGTCTTCGAGCCCGCCGCGCGCAGCGGCGGCTTCGAGCGGAAAGCTCATCTGGATGTCGGCGCCGGAAAATTCGCTGCCGGCGAACCACTCGCCCTTGCCGAGCTCGCCTTCCCAATAGGCCATGTGCTGCTTGAGCTGCGGATTGACGAGCGTCGACAGCGCCTGGTTGGATACCTTGCGCACGAGGGGCCGCAGCAGCGCCGGCGCGCGCTTCGGCATCAGCGTGAACAGCAGCTTCAGCAGCAGCGGCGTCATCGCCGATCCCTCGGCATAGTGCAGCCAATAGGTGTAGCGCAGCCGCTCCGGCGTATCCGCCTGCGGGATCAGGCGACCATTGCCGTAGGTCGCGATGATGTATTCGATGATCGCGCCGGATTCCGCGATGGTGTTGCCGTTGTCGGTGATGACGGGCGATTTGCCGAGCGGATGGATCGCGCGCAGCTCCTTCGGCGCCCGCATGTCCGGCTGCCGCTGATAGCGCACGATCTCGTAAGGCACGCCCAACTCCTCCAGCAGCCACAGCACGCGCTGCGAGCGGGAATTGTTGAGATGATGAACCGTCAGCATTGGCGTTCCCCGGAATGTCAGCGCAGGCAAGCGGCGCTTGGTGCCAGCCTGGAACAAGAAAGTCGAGATGCACGCGTCGGGATTGCCTTAAATTACCCGGGCGATATGTCGCGCTATCGGAGGTACCTCCAATGAACCCGGCCTATGTCGCCTTCGAGGGCGACCACCGCATTGCCGCCGGCAACCTCGCCGACGTCGCCCGCGCCGCCAGGCAATTGCTCGACCAGCGCAAGGACGCGGCGATCCTGGTGTTCAACGGCCACAGCTCCGCCTTGGTCGACATCGATCTCCGCGGCTCGGTCGACGACGTGCTGGCGCGCCTGCCGAAGCCGGAATCGGCCACCGCGGACGAACAGCCCGCGCCTGCCGCGCCGCGCGGCCCCGGCCGACCCAGGCTCGGCGTCGTCGCGCGCGAGGTCACGCTGCTGCCGCGGCACTGGGACTGGTTGGCCCAGCAGAAAGGCGGCGCATCGGTTGCCCTCCGCAAGCTGATCGACGAGGCGCGGCGCTCCAGCGGCGACAGGGATCGCACGCGCCTCGCCCAGGACGCCGCCTATCGTTTCATGACCGCGATGGCCGGCAACCGTCCGCATTACGAGGACGCGATCCGCGCCCTGTTCGCGCATGACCGTCGCCGCTTTGCGACATTGATCGCAGACTGGCCGGTCGACATCCGCGACCATGCGATCAAGCTCGCCTATAGCGATCAAGCGGACTAGCTCGTCTTTGACTATTCTGAACCTCGAACGGGATGTCGTCCCTGCCTAGTGCGCAACTGCGCACGGGAGCAGGGGACCCATAGCCACTGAAGAGCGTTGCAGCGCGTCGAACTAGCCGCGTGCCCTTGGCAAAGGCCGCGGAGTATGGGTCCCCGCTTTCGCAGGGACGACAGCGGTGCGTGCTGCCTGACTTAATCACCAAGCCGCACTAGCTCGGTACCACTTTTGGAATTTGAACGTGTCCAAGCTTCCCTCTCTACGCAAAGCCTTTCTGTTCTTCCTTGCACCGATGCTGCTGAGCAACGTCCTGCAGTCGTTGTTCGGCACCATCAACGGCGTCTATCTCGGCCAGATGATCGGCGTCGACGCGCTCGCCGCCGTGTCGGTGTTCTTCCCGGTGATGTTCTTCTTCATCGCCTTCGTCATCGGCCTGAGCGCAGGCGCTTCCGTCATGATCGGCCAGGCCTGGGGCGCCCGCGAGCCCGAACGGGTGAAGGCGGTCGCCGGCACGACCATGACCGTGACGCTCTTGCTTGCGATCGCGATCGCGATCTTCGGCGGCCTGTTCACCCGGCCGCTGCTGATCGCGCTCGCCACGCCGCCCGACGTCCTCGACGCCGCGGTGTCCTATGCGCGGATCATGATGATCTTCATGCCGGTGACCTTCGCATTCCTGCTGCTGACGGCGATGATGCGGGGCGTCGGCGACACCGTGACGCCGCTGATCGCGCTGACCGTCTCGACCGCCGTCGGCCTTGTGGTGACGCCCGCGCTGATCCGCGGCTGGCTCGGCCTGCCCATGCTCGGCGTGGCGAGTGCTGCGGTCGCCTCCGCGGTCTCGGGCGTGGTGACGCTGCTGTGGCTGCATGTTCACATGCTGCGCCGGCGCCATGCGCTCGCCTTCGACGCCGCGTTCCTGCGCGCGATGCGGCCCAACGGCGCATTGCTGCGCATCGTGCTGCGGCTCGGCATTCCGACCGCGATCGGCATGGTCGTGATCTCGCTCGCCGAGCTGGTGCTGCTCGGCCTCGTCAACGGCTTCGGCTCGGACGCCACCGCCGCCTATGGCGCGGTCAACCAGGTCATAGGCTACGTGCAGTTTCCGGCGATCTCGATCGCGATCACGGTGTCGATCTTCGGCGCGCAGGCGATCGGCCGCGGCACTCCCGGCCAGGTCGGCGCCATCGTCCGGACCGGTCTCGAGATGAATCTGGTGCTGACCGGCGGACTGGTCGTGCTCGGCTACCTGTTCGCGCGGCCCTTGATGGGCTTCTTCATCGTCGACAGCGCGGTGCTCGCGCTCGCAGAGCAGCTGCTTCACATCGTGCTGTGGAGCATCGTCCTGTTCGGCATGGCGACGGTGTTTTCGGGGGCGATGCGCGCCGGCGGCACGGTGTGGATGCCGCTGTTCATCTCGATCATCGCGATCACGCTGGTCGAGGTGCCCGTCGCGGTCCTGCTCAGCCGCACGATGGGCGTGCAGGGCATCTGGATCGCCTACCCGGTTACTTTTGCAACCATGTTCGTACTGCAGATGGCCTATTACAGGCTGGTATGGCGCAAGCAGACGATCAAGCGTCTGATTTGACATCGCACGCCACGGCTCACATGATGACTATCATATTCTACGGATGGCGCCTGCGAGAGCGGGCCCATGCTGCATGAGCCCAACCTGAATAAAGACCTGGGAGAGACTGCCGTGAGCCAGAATCCGCAATTCCTGTTCGATTTCGGCAGCCCCAATGCCTTCCTCAGCCATGAGGCGATCCCGGCGATCGAGAAGCGCACCGGCGTCACATTCGAATATGTTCCGATCCTGCTCGGCGGCATCTTCAAGGCGACCAACAACAAGTCGCCGGCCGAGACGCTGGCCGGGGTCAAGAACAAGCCGGAGTTCATGAAGCTGGAGACCGAGCGCTTCCTCAAGCGCTTCAACGTCAAGCCCTATACCTGGAACCCGTTCTTCCCGGTCAATACATTGAATCTGATGCGCGCAGCCGTCGCAGCCCAGTTCGAAGGCGTGTTCGAGAAGTACATCGAGGCCGCGTTCCACCATATGTGGGTGGAGCCGAAGAAGATGGACGACCCCGAGGTCGCCGGCAAAGCCATCGCCTCGTCGGGTCTTGATGCCGCCAAACTGTTCGCGCGTGCGCAGGATCCGGACGTGAAGGCCAAGCTGATCGCGAACACCCAAGCGGCCGTGGAGCGCGGCGCATTCGGCTCGCCGACCTTCTTCGTCGGCAACGAGATCTTCTTCGGCAAGGAGCAGCTGCGCGAAGTCGAGGAAATGATCAAGGGAGCGAATAGGGAGTAGCGAATGGCGAATGGCACGCACATATTGCTATTCGCTATTCGCTAGCTCTCCTCAAGCAACAAAGAAGGACAAAATCCCATGCGCGTTCTCGTGGTCGGTGCCGGCGCGATCGGCGGTTATTTCGGCGGCCGAATGCTTCAGGCCGGCCGCGACGTTACCTTTCTGGTGCGGCCTCGGCGCGCATCTGAGCTGGCATCCGCCGGGCTGGTGATCAAGAGCCCGAACGGCGATGTCACGCTGAAGAATCCGCCGACCGTGCAAGCCGACAAGCTCTCCGAGAAGTTCGACATCGTGCTGCTCAGCTGCAAGGCGTTCGATCTCGAGGATGCGATCAAGTCCTTTGCGCCCGCCGTCGGCGACAAGACCGCGATCATTCCGCTGCTCAACGGCATGCTGCATCTCGACGCGCTCGACAAGAAGTTCGGCGCGGCCCATGTGCTCGGCGGGCTCTGCGCGATCGCGGCAACACTGAACGATAAGCGCGAGGTGGTGCAGCTGCAGCCGATGCAATCGCTGAATTTCGGCGAGCGCGCCGGCGGAACGTCGGACCGGGTGCGCGCGATCGCCGATACGTTCTCTGTCGTCAACGGCGCGACCGCCAGCGATCACATCATGCAGGACATGTGGGAGAAGTGGGTGTTCCTCGCCTCGCTCGCCGCCTCCACATGCCTGATGCGGACCTCGGTCGGCAACATCCTGGCCGCGCCCGGCGGCAAGGATTTCCTGCTCGGCATCCTCGACGAATGCAGCGCGATCGCCGGTGCCGCCGGCCATATGCCGGGCGGACCGTTCTTCCAGCGCACCCGCGGGCTGCTCACAGCCGAGGGTTCACAGATGACGGCGTCGATGTTCCGCGACATCAAGGCGGGGCTGCCGGTCGAAGCCGATCATGTGATCGGCGACCTGATCGTGCGCGCGGACGCGGCGAAGATTCCGGTGCCGAAGCTGCGCACAGCGTATACGCATCTGAAGGCGTATGAGAAGCAGCGGGGCGCCTGACCCACAGCCGGTGTCGTCCCGGCGAAAGCCGGGACCCATACGCCGCGGCCTCTCGATTTGAGACGGTCGGAGTTAATATCCGTTCAAGACAATTGAAATCGGTGGTTATGGGTCCCCGCTTTCGCAGGGACGACAATCTCTTCTGCAGCTAGAGATGCGCCAGATAATGCGCGAGCGCCGTGATCTCCTCGTCGCTGAGCGGATAGGCCACGTCGGCCATCGCGGCCTGCGCGCCGCCGGAACGCAGGCCGGACTTGTAGTCGTGCAGCGCCTTGACGAGATATTCCTCGCGCTGGCCGGCGATGCGCGCCACCGCCTTGGTGCCGACAAAGGTGTCGGTGTGGCATGAGGCGCAGCGGCGGCCGGCCGCGGCCTGCTTGCCCTTCTCCGATAGATCCGGATTGTCGTCCTTGCCCCCCTTGAACGGCGTCAGCGATGCGAAGTAAGCGCCGAGATTGCGGATGTCCTCGTTGTTGAGCTGCTCGACGATCGGCTGCATCTGCTCGTTCTTGCGCGCGCCGGCGCGGAAGAACACGAGCTGCCACTGGATGAACTGATCGAGCTGGCCCGCGAGCGAGGGAATGTTCTCGGTTTGCGAGATGCCGTTCTCGCCGTGGCAGCCGACGCACAGCTCGGCCTTCTCCTTGCCGGCGGCGATATCGGCGGCGTGGGCAAACGGCGACAGCACCATCGCTGACGCGAGCAGAATTCCAAGGGACGCAACGCGCATGTCAGTTTCTCCGGCTGTCATCGCCGGGCTTGACCCGGCGATCCATCGTGCTTGCTGAAGGGTTTTTGTTGGATGGATGCCCGGATCAAGTCCGGGCATGACGAGTCTGTTCCGTTGCCGCCGTACCGAACCACGCCAACGGGGCTGCGGCCGCCTCGTCGGCCACCGCAGCCCCGCACGCGCTCAGCCGTTACTTCTTGCTGTAGCTGATGCGATAGATCGCACCGGCCCAGTCGTCGGCGACGAGGATCGAACCGTCCTTGTCGAGCAGGATGTCGGCGGGACGGCCGAGATAGCCCTGGTCGCCCTCGATCCAGCCGGAGGCGAGCACCTCCTGCTTGGCGTTCTTGCCGTCGGGCCCGACGATGACGCGTACGATGCGGCCGCCCTGGTACTTATGCCGGTTCCAGGAGCCGTGCTCGGCGATCAGGATGTTGTTCTTGTAGTCAGCCGGGAATTGGCTGCCGGTATAGAACTTCATGCCGAGCGGAGCCACATGAGCGCCGAGATTGAGTACCGGCGGGGTGAACTCCGAGCACTTGTGGCCCATCGCGAATTTCGGATCCGGCAGATTGCCCTGGTGGCAATAGGGATAGCCGAAGTGCTCGCCCATCTTGTCGATCATGTTGAGCTTGTCGCTCGGCAGATCGTCGCTGACCCAGTCGCGCGCATTCTCGGTGAACCAGTACTTGCCCGTGCGCGGATCGACGTCGCCGCCGACCGAGTTGCGCACGCCGAGCGCCCAGATTTCCGCGTTGCCGGTCTTCGGATCGACGCGGCGGATCTGCGACACCGAGGTCGGCGGGATGCCGATGTTGAAGGGCGGGCCGAACGGAATGTAGAACCAGCCGTCCTTGTCGACGGCGATGTATTTCCAGCCATGCGCCGCGTAGGACGGCATGTCGTCATACACCACCTTGCCCTGGCCGAGATTGTCGAGATTGGCTTCGGCGTTATCGTACTTGATCAGCTTGTCGACCGCGATGACGTAGAGCGCGCCATCCTTGAAGGTGAGGCCGGTCGGCATGTTGAGGCCCTTGAGGATCGTCTTGACCTCTTTCTTCCCGTTATTGTCCTTGATCGCATAGACGTTGCCGAGACCGAACGAGCCGACGAACAGCGTGCCCTTGTCGCCCCACGCCATCTGGCGGGCGGCGAGCACGTTCGAGGCATAGACCTCGATCTTGAAGCCCGGCGGCAGCTTGATCTTCTTGATCGTCGCCGCGAGCTCGGCGTCGGAGGAGCCGGTCGGCGGCCCGGACGGCGGGGCGAGGCCCTTCTGTGCCTCGGTCTCATCGCCGAGGAACCAGTCATCCGGCGGATGCGTCCAGAATTCCTTGTTGCCGGATTCGTATTTCTTCAACGGACGACTCTTGTCCGTTTGTTGCTGCGCATTGGCGAAGGTCGTCCCCGCCAAAAGCGCGATCGCCGCGAACGCAAGTATGGATCGATTGAAAGCCGATTTCATAGCGTCACTCCCCTATGCAAGCCGTTGCAGCCTGCCCTGTTATTGATTTTGAACGCCTTGAGAGATGAATGTGGCGGTCTGTGCGATAGGTCAGACGGCAAAATGGTAGCACATTCGACGACGCTGAAAAGCGTACGGCTGTAGGTGCATTGCTGTCAAAACAAGTTGAGAGAACATTTTCATTCACGACGTGCGCACGAAAGAGGCAGTCGCGTTGCAACGCAATATTCAGATGAAGCGAACGGTTGTTGCGCGGTACTGCAAGCGCGCAAACACAGGAGCGTCTATGGCGGGCGATGCAACAGCACCTGACATTGTCTGCGCGCAAGCCAAGACGTTCGCTCAGCACCTGATGCGCAATGATGATTGTGCCGCGCTTGCTACTCTCGCCTTTGGCCGCCTTCCGGCCAAGTCAAGTTATGTCGGTTCGGCGATCCGAATCTTTTCAGATAGACACATCGCACACGCCACGGATCGCTGATTGCAAGATCTTACGGTCGCCTCGAACGACGCGATCGCGGGAGTAGGCGGCGGCGAGGCCCCGATCAACCATGAGCGCCAACAAGGACGCAGCGCGACCTTGCTTGGCTGGCGGCTACAACATCGCACCCCGGAAGCGGACATCTCAGATGGCAATAAAAAAAGCCCGCATCGGACGGCGGGCCTTCATCAGACTGTCAGCTCGGACGGCGAGAAGTTCTGGAGCGGGCGAAGGGGCTCGAACCCTCGACCCCGACCTTGGCAAGGTCGTGCTCTACCACTGAGCTACACCCGCATCCGAGATGGCGGCGATCGCTCGCCGGCAACGGCAGACCTATGCCAAATGCTTTGAGCGAATGCAACACAAGAGCGCAGTGGCGTAGCGACGAAATCGCCCGGTTTCCTTAAAAATTGAGCTCGAATCGGCCGAAAACTGCTCCACATCACGATTTCTTTGCTTTTGGGCCGGGAACCGACCTCAGACCGCCATCGCATCGCGCAGCGATTCGAGCCAGGTCTCGAACCAGCCGGCCAGCGTCTGCGTCAGTTCGGCGCGGGCGGTAGCCTCGCAGTCGAAATTTGCCCACCATTCGACGAAGGCGCGGTTGCCGTCGATGACCGGGGTCACCCGCAAGGTCGCCTTGAAATCGGTCACCGGGAGGGTGGCAGGACCGGCGAATTCGTAGGTCTGGAAGCACTCGACATCGGATTGCGCCAGCAGCCGCTGCCGGATCCGCCGCTCCCGGTAGAGCAGACTGCGGACGGCGCCGACGCTGTCGCCGGACCTGCCGTCCTCGATCTCGCTCGTCCCCTCGCCATGGACCCAGACCGGGTAATTGTTGAAATCACGGATGATTTTCCAGACTTCGCCGGCCGGCTGCTCGAACACGGTGCTGTAATAGGCCCTTGCCATTGGCGAGCGTCTCCCGGGATTGCCTCGACGGTGCGATCATCGGCCACCCGGTGGCGCGAACCCACCCGATCTCCGATGGAACAGGGCTTGCGACAAATGATTGAAATTTGCCCGCCGACCGCCATTTAGCCAGACAGAACGGCTGAACCAGCCACGCGGAGCGTGCTAGAACGGCCCCGGATTTTTGACCTCATTCGCAAAGACCAGGCGAGGACAACGTGACGATAGTGGAGCAGGGCGGCTCAACGCCCCAGGCAGCGCCCGATCTGATCAAGGAAACGACGACCCAGACCTTCGTGAAGGACGTCATCGAGGAATCGCGCCGCCAGCCGGTGATGATCGACTTCTGGGCGCCCTGGTGCGGTCCGTGCCGCCAGCTCACGCCGATGCTGGAAAAGGCGGTCCGCAACGCCAAGGGTCGCGTCAAGCTGGTCAAGATGAACATCGACGAGCATCCGCAGATCCCCGGCCAGATGGGCATCCAGTCGATTCCGGCGGTGATCGCCTTCGTCAACGGCCAGCCCGCCGACGGCTTCATGGGCGCGGTGCCCGAGAGCCAGGTCAACGCCTTCATCGAGAAGATCACCAAGGGCGTGCCGGCGGCCGGTGAACCCGATCTCGGGGAAATCCTGAAAGAGGCCGAGGCCGTGCTCGCCGAGGGCGATGCTGCTGCGGCCGCGCAGATCTACGCCGAAGTGCTGGCGCACGACGCCACCAACATCGCAGCCCTGGCGGGCCTTGCGAAATGTTATGTCACGACCGGCGCGATCGAGCAGGCCAAGCAGACGCTTGCGATGGTTCCGGAATCCAAGCGCAACGACGCCGCGGTGACGGCGGTGCAGGCGGCGATCGATCTCGCCGAGCAGGCGCAGTCGGTTGGCCCGGTCACGGAGCTCGAACAGAAAGTTGCCGCAAACCCGCTCGATCATCAGGCCCGGTTCGATCTCGCCACCGCGCTGAATGCGATGGGCAAGCGCGGTGAGGCGACCGAGCAGCTGCTCACCATCGTCAGGCGTGACCGCAAGTGGAACGACGACGGCGCGCGCAAGCAGCTCGTGCAGTTCTTCGAGGCGTGGGGTGGCACCGACGAGGCAACCGTCGAAGGACGCAAGCGGCTGTCGACCATCCTCTTCTCGTAAGGCGCGGGGCGACCGCGCGGTGGAATCTTGTTTGAGCATGATCTTGCCGGAAGACCGCGATACATTCCGCGCCAGCGCGGCCCTACGGATCCGGATCATGTTTGGACCGCGCCTGTAACAGCAGCGGGACCGCAGATGCCGATCAATGCCGAATACCGCGGACCCGCCGAGCTTCCCGAAGTGATCTCGGTGTTTCCGCTGCCCGGCGCGCTGTTGCTGCCGCGCGGCCAGATGCCGCTCAACATCTTCGAGCCGCGCTATCTCGCGATGGTCGACGACGCGCTGCGCGACGGCCACCGCCTGATTGGCATGATTCAGCCCGACGTGACGCATTCGCCGAACGAAGCGAGGCCGGTGCTGTTCCGCATCGGCTGCGTCGGCCGCATCACCCAGCTCGCTGAATCCGGAGACGGCCGCTACATCCTCGAACTGACCGGCGTGTCGCGCTTCAAGGTGGTCGAGGAACTGACCGTGCAGACGCCGTATCGCCAGTGCAAGGTCGATTTCTTCTCCTTCACCGGCGACTTCACCGCGCGCAAGGGCGAGGAGGCCGTCGACCGCAAGGCGCTGCTCGAGGTGCTGACCGATTTCCTGGAGGCCAACAATCTGAAGGTCGACTGGGACGGCATCGAGGCTGCGCCCAACGAGGCGCTGGTCAATGCGCTGGCGATGATGTCGCCCTACGGTCCCGCCGAGAAGCAGGCCATGCTCGAGGCGCCCGACCTGAAGACCCGGGCCGAGATCCTGATCGCGGTCACCGAGATGGATCTCGCCAAGAAGCGCACCAGCGGCGACCCTCCGGTGCAGTGAGCCCACCCATCATCCTGGCGACGGTCGGCCCGCGCTGCGCATCGCCGATCGTCAGTGGCTGCGGATCCGCTTCCGTCCGGTGAGCATCGCGCGCACCAGGTCCTGGCGCTGCACCCATCCCATCGCGACGACGCCGAGCACGTGCAGCAGGACCAGGATCATCACGGCATCCGAGGCATAGGCGTGGATGTCCTCCACCCACCAGACGCCGAAGAAGCTCACCGTGACCTGCATCCCACCTGTGATCGCGGAGACCGCGAGCAGCGCAAGCAAAGCCACCTGCATTACGGTGCCGGCAGGATTGAGCCCGATATATCGCCCGGTGATGCCGCGGCGCAGATTCCAGATGTATCGCGGCGCGGCGTGCAGCCGCACGCCGAGCATCCTGAACCTTGAATACCGGGCACCGGCAAAGCCCCAGATCAGCCGGAAGACCAACAGTCCGATCACGCAATAGCCGGCGAGCCGGTGCAGCCGGTCATGACTGTTGGGCGTGACCCATGCGACCAGCACGGCGGTCGCAAGCGCCCAGTGCCAGAGTCGCAGCGGCAGATCCCAGACCTGCACCACACGCGACGCGGAGCGCCGCGCGGGCGCATCGTGCAGCCCCGGCACTGTCTCTGCCATCGACCTCAGGTCACTTCGCGATCGTGTGCTTCAGGCTGAGATCCTCGGGGCTGTAGAACAGCTCGTACAGCTTGCCTTCCTTGACGCCGTACACTTCGTAACAGGACCCTTCGATCTTGGAGCGGCGCACCTCGTAACCGGCCGCCTTGGCCTTTGCCTCGGCTTCGCTCGCCGGCTTCCACGCGGCCTTGTCGAGCTTGGTGCAGTCCTTGTAGCCGTCGGCAAGTGCCGCCGATCCCATCAGCCCCAGCACAGACGCTGCAAACGCAGCACTCCGAATGACCCTCACCAACATCTCCTCCCGATTTTCGATCGCGCAAAACGCCTTCACGCTGGGCGCGGTGATCGAAGGACGCGGAGGCGATCGCGAAGTCAATGCGGTGCGGCGCCTTGAAGGCTTTAGAGAAATTCTAACGGTCGAGAAAACCGTTGCAATCTCCGTGCACAAACTGGCGTTCGGCGGCTCGCTGCGGCCTTACGCCTCACGACGCTCGATCCGTCGCTTTGGCCCGCAGTCAGGAAGCGGCGCCCGCGATCGCACGGCGGACGACGGGACGCTCGGTCATTGCCGGAGCCCGCTCGCTGATCATTTGGGCGACCTTCGTGCCCTGGATCGGCGGGCTGAAGTGGAAGCCCTGCACTTCCGCGCAGGCATCGGCGCGGAGAATGTCGAGCTGCTCCCTAGTCTCGACGCCTTCGGCCGTCGTCGTCTTGCCGAGGCTGACGGCGAACCGAACCACGGCGCGCGCAATCCGGCGCGACTCATCCGTCGGTCCCGACAATTCGGATACGAAGCTGCGATCGATCTTGACCTTGTCGAACGGAAATCTCTGCAGGAAGCTGAGCGACGAATAGCCGGTACCGAAATCGTCGAGCGCGATCCGCACCCCAAGGTCATGCAGTTGACCGAGCGCGGCGAAGACAGCTTCGCTGTCGTGGATGATGGCCGTCTCGGTGACCTCGAGCTCGAGCCGATGCGGGGCTATTCCAGCGTTCGCAAGCGCACTGATCACCACCGGAACAAGGTCCTGGCTCCTGAACTGGGCGGGCGACAGATTAACCGCGA
Source organism: Bradyrhizobium macuxiense (assembly GCF_001542415.1). GTDB lineage: Bacteria > Pseudomonadota > Alphaproteobacteria > Rhizobiales > Xanthobacteraceae > Bradyrhizobium > Bradyrhizobium macuxiense. The sequence continues at coordinate 133,189 of NZ_LNCU01000120.1, read as the reverse complement.
TCTTGAGATCGTCAGGCCATTTGGCCGCTTCGGCGCAGGCGGTTCGCAACACCCATTCTCCGAGCGGCACGATCAGGCCGGTCTCTTCCGCCAGCGGGATGAACTTCACCGGCGACACCATGCCGCGCTGCGGATGATTCCACCGCAGCAGCGCCTCGAAACCGCTGGTCTCGCCGGTCGCGACGTTCAGGAACGGCTGATAGTGAAGCTCGAACTCGCCGTTCAGGAGCGCGCTGCGCAGATCGCGCTCGAGGCCGCGCCGGGCCTGCAGCAGCTGATCGAGCTCCGGCTCGAAGAAGCGGAAGGAGCCCCGCCCACGGCTCTTCGCCGAATAGAGCGCGAGATCGGCGCTTCTGAGGATCTCGTCCGAGTCGGTGCCGTCGCGCGGCGCGATCGCAATGCCGATGCTGGTCGCGGTGGTCACCCGGTGGTGGCCGAGGTCGACCGGCTCGCTGAGCGCCTTCTTGATCTTTTCGGCAAGCAGACCCCCGTCAATGATCGGGTCGGTGACATAGTCGATCACAGCGAATTCGTCGCCGCCGAGGCGCGCGATCGAGGCCGTGTCGTTGACGCAGCGGCGCAATCGCGCCGCCACCGCCTGCAGCAACGCATCGCCTGCCGAATGCCCAAGCGTGTCGTTGATGTCCTTGAAGCGATCGAGATCCAGCATCAGCACCGCAAGGTTCGGCCCGCCATGGCGCGTAATCGAAAGGGCGTGGGCCAGCCGCTCCTTCAGCAACACGCGATTGGGCAGATCGGTCAGCGCATCATGCTGCGCCATGTGGGTGATCTTGGCCTCGGAGCGCCGCTGCTCGGTGACGTCGAGATGTGTCGCCACCCAGCCGCCGCCCGCCATCGGTTGCCGGGTGACGCAGATCAACCGGCCGTCGGCAAGCTCATCGACCCGGCTGCTGATCTCGTTGGCCGGCAGCGCGTTCAATGTCGCGAGCCGCTGCGTCGCGGCGCTGTCGCTCGCTTCGCCCTTGAGGATGCCGTTCACGATCCGATGGGTGATGATGTCGCGGTGATGGGTTCCGGGCACCAGCAGTTCGGGCGGCAGCCGGTACATATTGGCGTAGCGGTCGTTGCATACGACGAGGCGCTTCTCCGCATCGAACATGCAGAGGCCTTCGCCCATGTGGTTGATCGCCGTATCCAGCCGCAGCTTCTGCTCCTGCAGCTCGCGTTGCGACGCTTCGACCTGATGGCGTGCGAGCGAGAGCTGGCTGATGATCTCCTCGAAACGGTGAGTGCGGAGCGCCAGGCGGCGATCCGCCAGCACGCCGACCAGGCTCATCCCGAGCACCGAGAGCGCCACGCCGGCGATCGCGACGGCGAGGAAAGCGGGAGAGAGCGACATCGCGTCCGGCGCCAGCCGCGGATCCGGAACGATGCCGACGGCGCCCATCGCCGTGAAATGATGCGAGACGATTGCAAGCGTGAGCAGCAGCGCTGCGGCGGTCGACATCCAGCGGTCCTGGTAGCGGACCGCGATCGCCAGCGCGGCGTAGCCGAACAGCATGCCAAGCACGATCGAGGCGGCGACGAGGTCGAGCGACCACGTCACGTGGCCCGGCACTTCGAGCGCCCACATGCCGAGATAGTGCATGCTGGCGATGCCGGCCCCGATGATCGCGCCGCCGATCGGCGCGCGCCAGCGGCTCGACTCGGTGGCGGCAAAGCCGAGGCCGCCTGACGTCAGCAGCATCGCCACGGCGAGCGACAACGCGGTCAGCGCGATGCTGTAGCCGGTCGGCACCCCGGGCTCATAAGCGAGCATGGCGATGAAATGCGTCGCCCAGATTCCGTAACCGATCGCAGCACCGGCGATCGCGATCCAGATCAGGCGCGTCCCCGCCTGCGATGAAATTGCCCGATGGAAAATGTTGACGGCAACAATGCTTGCGACGAAGCAGACCAGGCCGGCGAGCAGCACAAGCCGCCAGTCATGCTCACCGGAAATGCACGTAAAAATACGGAACATCGCGTCGGCCCATGATTATCTGCCCCGAGTGATAGTCCGCTCGAACTTGCTTCTGGATAAATTTTCCAAGCATTCGATGGCATGGTTATCCGCGCGTAAGCCGACTCTGCAGCGAAATTGATGCCCCCATAAATTTCGCGAAACGTAGCGTAAGACAACGCCACTGCGTTGTATCAACGCGGGGCGATCGCCCCTCTCATGTCTCGCTTTGAAGTGCGGCAGGACCTCGGGTCAGCCAATCCATCCAGGACAACGTTCCACGCACGCCGCGGCTCACGACAAAGCCCATGCCGCGCGCCGTCTTCTCCGAAAGAATGCGCGTCGAGCTCGTCTCACATACCGAGGGGAACAAGCACGGTCTCGCCGGTCGCGACCAGCGACAACTCACCCTGTTCGTCTTCGGCGAACAGCTCCGCTTGCGCGAACGTCTGCTTGCGGCCGGCGCGCAGCGTGCGGCCCTTCACGACGAAGCGCCGGCCCACGGCCGGTCTCAGGCAGTTCATCGAGAAGTGCGATGCAGTGACTTTGCCGACAACGGTCGCCGCCGCGAAGCCGCAGGCGGTGTCGAGCAGGGCGGCAATCATTCCGGCATGCAAATGGCCGGCATATTGGGTGAAGTCATCGCGCCACGGCATCTGGAATTCGACTTCGCCGGCGGCTCCCGCGACCACCTCCAGCCCGATCAGCCGGTTGAAGGCGGCCGATGCATTGGTCGCGATGAGATGCTTCAGATCGTATCCAGGGCTCGTGGTCATGCGAAGCTCCATTGCGGCAGGCGGTGTTCGAGATTGGCGCGCACGGCCTCGACGTGATTGGGCGTGCCGAGCAACGCTGCCTGAGCGGCGGTCTCGGCCGCAAGCCCCGTCGCCGCATCGCAGGTTGCAGCGAGGTTGAGCAGCCGCTTGGCGGCGCGGATCGCATCCGGGCTGCGACCCGCAATCATGCGCGCGGTCGCGAACGCAGCTTCTCGGGGATCGTCGACGATCCTTGTGGCGAGGCCGTAGGTGAGTGCCTCCCGCGCGGAGAAGATGCGGGCGGTGTAGGTCAGCTCGCGCACGACATCCTCGCCGGCGAGATGGCGCATGAGCTGCGTACCGGCCATGTCGGGCACCAGGCCCCATTTGGCCTCGACAATCGAAAGCCGTGTGTCGGGCGCGAGATATCTGATGTCGGCGCCGAGCGCGAGCTGGAAGCCGCCGCCGAACGCGACGCCGTGGACCGCGGCGATGACGGGCACCGGCAATTCCCGCCACAGCCACACCAGATGCTGCGCCCAATTGGCGATGCCATGCGTGCGTTGCCCAAGATCGGCGAAGGGCAGGATCGATTCGCCTTCGGTGGTTGCGACCAGACGCTCGATGTCGAGCCCGGCGCAAAACGCCTTGCCTTCGCCCGACAGCACCACGGCGCCCACGCGGCGGTCGTCCCTCAGCCGCGCACCGGTGTCCGCGATCGCGCTGAACATCGCCGGATCGAGCGCATTCAGCTTGTCCGGACGATTGAGGCGAACGTCCGCAATGCCGTTGGCGATGCTGAGGTCGATACGATCGTCCATAATGGCGCCTCCCTGTCACTAAAGCGCGATGAGATCACGTTGAATCGTCATCGGGCTTTCGCTTCTTGTTTGAGCATGATCTCCGCGCAAACGCGTCCGCGTTTGTCGCGAGGGAAAACCGCTTCACACTTTTCCGGATCATGCTTTAGTAGCCAGCGACCGCGAGCGCCACGACGGCGCTCATCCCGATCCAGCCGAAATGACGACCGCGCGTCGCGATCGCGTTGGCCAGCGCGGCGAAGCCGAACACCACGGCGAGCGTGACGACGATCCAGTGCCGCGCGACGTCGCTTGCCATCGATGGTGCCAGGAGAAGGAGGACACCGCCGCCGNATCCAGGCGATCGTGCCGGCCTGCCACACCAGCCTAAGCAACAGGCGCAGCCGCGGCGGCTCGACGCTAGCGCGTGCAAAGACCTTGGTCTCACCGAGCACTCCGTGGATCAGGCTGATCACGATCGCGACGACACCGGCACCCTGCAGCAGACAATCACGCATCTGACGGCTCCATACAGTTATGTATGGTTATGATCCCGGCGCTGGTGCCTGTCAATACACTTGTGTATGGTGAGGAGAGACATGAAGGGGGAACCATGGCCGATCAACTCTCGGCGCAGGATTGGCTCGATCTGGGTCTGAAGACCCTGGCGAAGAGCGGCTTCACGGCGCTGAAGGCCGATCCGCTGGCCAGGGCAATGGGCGTGTCGCGCGGCAGCTTCTACTGGCACTTCGCCGACATCGGCGCGTTCCATGCCGCGATCCTCAAGCGCTGGCGCGACGTCGCCGCCGAGCAGATCATCGCCGGAATCGAGGCCGCCAGGGACGAGGACCCGGTGGCGGTGCTGCTGCGCCTGACCTTCATCAGCAAGCTCGCGCTGGAGCGCGCGGTGCGCAGCTGGGCGGCGCATGAACCCGCCGCGCGCAGCGCGGTGCAGGCTATCGATCGCCGCCGGCTTGATTATGTCGAAGCCTTGCTGAAAAAGACCGGGCTGCCCGACGCCGTCGCACGCGCCCGCGCGCAGATTCTTTACTGGACGTTTCTCGGCTTCGCCTCGACCGACCAGGCCCTGCCGCAGGACAGGCAACGGGCGGTGCTCGAGGAGCTGTTGCGGATGGCGACCCGGCCGCCGTCATGACAGCCGTCGATCGGACGTGCTAGACTGCAGTGAGCCGGAGACATCGATGAATTCCACGCCCGACCATCTCGAGAGTACCGCCGATCCGAAACTGCTGGAAATCCTGGTGTGCCCGATCACCAAGGGGCCGCTGGAATTAGACGCGGCGAAGCAGGAGCTGATCTCGCGCTCCGCCAAGCTCGCCTATCCGATCCGCGACGGCATCCCGATCATGCTGCCGGAAGAAGCCAGGAAGATCGATTAGCATCACGACATGCGGGCGATCGTCACATTGCTGCTTCTGCTCGCCTCATTGGCGAGCGCGGCGGCCGACGAGAGCAAGGTCCGCGTCGGCCCGATCGACGCCGTGCTGACGGTTCCGCCCGGTGTCCCGAAGCCGCCGGTGGCGCTCTTGATCGCCGGCTCCGGCTCGACCGATCATGACGGCAACGGACCGAAGCTCAAGCCGGCGACATTGAAGAAACTCTCGGAGCAACTGGTCGCGCGCGGCATCGCGACACTGCGCTACGACAAGCGCGGCGCCGGCGGCTGGAAGAAGGAATTCGGCCGTCCCGAGGATTTCCGCTTCAAGGACTTCGTCGACGACGCCGCATCGCTGATCGAATATCTCCGGGCAAGCGGCCAATTCTCGCGGCTCAACGTGGTCGGGCACAGCGAAGGCGGCCTCGTCGCGCTGCTGGCCGTACAGCGCGCGCCGATCGACCGTCTGGTGCTGCTGGCAACGGCATCGCGCAAGCAGGGCGATCTCCTGAAGGCGCAGCTCGAGAAGCAGCTGCCGCCAGAAAAATACGCGCCGATCGGCAAGGCGATCGATGACATCATGGCCGGGCAGATCGTCGACCCGCCGCCGGCGGGGCTCGCGATCGCGCCGTCGATGCAGCCCGGCATGGCATCCGCCTTCAACGAAGATCCGATCGATGCGATGAAGAAGATCACCGGCCCGACGCTGATCATCGCCGGCGGCCGCGACCGTCAATTGCCTCGGGTCGATTTGCTCGCGCTCACCGCCGCCGATATCGCGGCCAAGTCGCTGTGGCTGCCGGACATGAACCACGTGCTGGTCGACGTGACCGACGAGGCGGACGACGTCGCGAGCTACAATCAGCCGGACCGGCCACTCGACCCCACAATGATCGACGCGGTGGCCGAGTTCATCTCGCACGAATAGCGGTCGCGTCGAGCGCTACAACGCCTCGCCCTTCAAGAGCCGCGGCACTTCGCCCGACAGGCCGGCCGCCTGGCGAATGAACATTTCCTTCAACGGCGGCGCGCGGTCGACAAGGCCGAGGCCGATGTCGCGTACCGTGCGAAGCAGCGTCGATTCATTGGAGAACAGGAAGTTCAGCGAGTTGGTGGCAACCCCCATCGCCATCGTGTCGAAGCGCCGCCAGCGCTGGTAGCGCTCGAGCACATCGGCCTGTCCGAGATCCATGCCGAGCCGCGCCGCGTCGACGACGACCTCGGCGAGCGCCGCGACATCCTTCAGGCCCATATTGAGCCCTTGCCCTGCGATCGGATGGATCACATGCGCGGCATCGCCGATCAGTGCCAGCCGCTCGGCGATGAAGGAGCGCGCGACGAAATAGCCGAGCGGAAACGCGCGCGGCTTGTCGAGCGCCTTGATCTCGCCGAGATGCAGCCCGAAGCGCTGCTCGAGCTCAGCGTGGAATTCCTCATCGCTCAGCGCGGTGATGCGCGCGGCATCCTTGCGCGTCTCGGTCCACACCAGCGAGGAGCGATTGCCGGCCAATGGCAGGATCGCGAAGGGACCAGCGGGCAGGAAATGCTCCTCGGCGCGGCCGTGATGCTCGCGCTCATGCCCAACGGTGACGACGATGCCGGATTGATCGTAGTCCCAGCCATGGGTGGCGATGCCGGCGCGTTCGCGCAGCTTCGAGCGTGCGCCGTCGGCGGCCACAAGCAGGCTGGCATCGATCACGGTGCCGTCGGCCAGGGTCACGCTGACGCCGTCGGCGCGGGCATCGAAGCTCGACACCGCGGTGGCGCGCAGCTCGACGCCCTCGGCCTCCGCGCGCGCGGCCAGCGCATCGATCAGATAGCGGTTCTCGACCATATGCGCGAACGGCTCGCCGGGCGCGACATTGCCGGCGAAGGTCAGGAACACCGGCCGGGTCGCATCCTGCAGCTTGGAGTCGGTGACCACCATGTCGGTGATCGGCTGCGCGGTCGGCGCGACCTGGCCCCAGACACCGAGCGTTTCGAACAGCCGCCGGCAGGCGGCCACGATCGCAGTCGCGCGCGGGTCGCGGCTCGGCCGCATCGCCAGCGCCGGA
>NZ_LNCU01000120.1:114612-126200 GCF_001542415.1 Bradyrhizobium macuxiense | reverse complement strand
GAGCCCCTGGCGCAATGCCACCGCCAGTGCCAGCCCGGCAAACGCGCCCCCGCAGATGACAATACTTCGCTGACCCGGCATGCCCTTCCTTTACGCGTTCGGCGCTCTCAGACTGTGCTTGCTACCTGATATTAGCTGGGCGAAACAGGGGACAGAAACAAGCCCTTGCAGGTCATCCGGGGCACGCGGAGCGTGAATCCGGAATCTCGAGATTCCGGGCTCGATGCTAGCGCGTCGCCCCGGAATGACGGGTGTCATCAAACCGAAAGCCATCCATGTCCAAGAGTCTGATCGACTTATTGTCCATCCTCGACCTCGAGCAACTCGAGGTGAACCTGTTCCGCGGCAACAGCCCGAAGACGAGCTGGCAGCGCGTGTTCGGCGGCCAGGTGATCGGGCAGGCGATGGTCGCGGCCTGCCGCACCGTCGAGGGCCGCCTGCCGCATTCGCTGCATTGTTATTTCATTCTGCCCGGCGATCCGCAGATCCCGATCATCTACCAGGTCGAACGGCTGCGCGACGGCAAGAGCTACACCACCCGCCGCGTCACCGCGATCCAGCACGGCAACGCGATCTTCTCGATCATGGTGTCGTTCCACGCTGAGGAGCAGGGCGCCTTCGACCATCAGGAGAAGATGCCCGACGTGCCGCCGCCGGAGAAACTGACCGCGGAGGAAGTGTCGAAGCAGCCGATGTTCAAGGAGATGCCGGAGTTCATTCGCCGCTACTATGAATCCGACCGGCCGATCGAGCTGCGCCCGGTCGAGCTCGGCCGCTATTTCGGCCAGAAGATCGACGATGGCCGGATCAATGTCTGGATCCGCACCGCGGCGAAGCTGCCCGACGATCCGGCGCTGCACATGTGCGCGCTGGCCTATGCGTCGGATTTCTCGCTGCTCGATGCTGTCATGGCCCGCTATGGCCGCACGCTGTTCGACAAGCGGATGATGCCGGCGAGCCTCGACCACGCGATGTGGTTTCACCGCCCGTTCCGCGCCGACGAATGGCTGCTCTACGCGCAGGATTCGCCGAGCGCGCAATCAGGCCGCGGTCTGACGCGCGGCCTGATCTTCAAGCCCGACGGCACGCTGGTGGCCTCGGTCGCGCAGGAAGGCTCGGTGCGCGAACGCAAGGCGTAAGCCGCGAAACGCGGCAAGACAGGAATACGGGCTTCGGTTCTGACCTATCAGAACCGAAGCTCCAGACGCTCAGCCGGCTGCGCGCCTCGCTGGACCAGTGCGGTCTGCGACGCGATCCAGCGCATCATCCAGCGATACACCCACGGAATCGGGATGAAGAAGGAGATGCCGATAAGGGTCACGATCCCGCGCCAGAGAAATTCCAATCCGGTGCCGTTGAACGTCACCTCGTGGCGCGTGCCCTGGATGTTCTTGCAGAACCAGCGCGTCCACGCGGCGTAGACCCAGGCCCAGCCGATGATCGTGATGAACGAGATGACCGCAAGCAGGGTCCAGCCGAGATAGGCCCAGAACGAGCCGCTGAAGCTCAGCCCGAGCGGCTGCCCGTTGGAGGCGATGTTGGCGACCAGCCATTTCAGGAACAGCCAGTACAGCGCGATCTCGAGCAGGAACACGACGATGTTGAGCGACTGAATCCCGGTCATCGACAGCGCGACGATCAGCACGACGACGCCGAAGAACCAGGGCACGATCGTCATCGCGCTGCCCTCGAAGCTGAGGTTCGGCCGCGAGGGCACGTGCAGGCACGGGATGAGCCATTTGAGATACCAGACCAGCATCCATGGCAACGGGATGACGAAGCCGCTTGCGATCGCGAACACGAGGCTGCGCCAGACGAATTCCCAGATGCCGAAATCGATCGACAGCGCTCCGCCGCTGTAGCCTCCGGACGCCACCACCGGCGACGGGCCGCCGGCCTGCGCGGGCGGGAACGCCGGCGGCGCACCGATGCTCGGGATCAAACCGGGAATTTCGCCGGCCTTCTGCCAGCCCGACATGCCCTCGGTCCATACCAGGGTATCGGGCCGCACCATCCCGCGGGCGATCAGGTCACGGAGTTGAGCCTCGGGGAGGGGACCTTTTTGCTGGCCATCGGATGCATAAAACCAGTTTCGGTTCGACATTTTTTATTTTCCTCGGGGCGCGCGCGCCTTTGGATGCGCTCTGGGGCAGAACAAGCCAGCGAGACCGCTGGCCGGGGTAAGAAAGCCATATTCTGGCCGAGGGTTGTCGTCCCGTATAGTGACGGGGTTCACGCGCTGCGCACGTTTTCCCCTTCAACCTGCAAGTTTTTTGTGCCATTTGCCCAGAAAGATGCCAGATTTGGGGACCGTAGAACGCTGGCTCCTTGGCCGGCAGATTGGCGCTCCCCGGACGGCAAGTCACCGCTTTGGGGACGGGGCGTCTGCGGAAAAACCTCAAGGAAATGAAGGCCTGACCATGAAACTCGTCGTCGCGATCATCAAACCGTTCAAGCTGGATGAGGTGCGCCAGGCGCTGACCGCGATCGGTGTCCACGGCATGACGGTGACCGAGGTGAAGGGCTATGGCCGCCAGAAGGGCCACACCGAGATCTATCGCGGCGCCGAGTATGTCGTGAACTTCCTGCCCAAGCTCAGGATCGAGATCGCGGTCGATACCGACCTCGCCGAGAAGGCGGTCGCGGTCATCACCCAGCACGCCCGCACCGGCCAGATCGGCGACGGCAAGATCTTCGTGACGCCGATCGACCACGCCCTGCGCATCCGCACCGGCGAGACCGACAACGACGCGCTCTAAAGCTTAAATTCATGATCGCCGCCGACAACGACGCCGGCGCGCCACAAACACCATACGCCGGGGAATGATGATGGGGGCACGGGCTCTTCGTGCAGCGAAAATCGCTGCGCCGATCAATGCTGCAATCCTGTACGCGATGGGCACGCCGGCCTTCGCGCAGGGCAATGCCGGTTCAACCATCAACGCCGCCGACACCGCCTGGATGATCGTCGCCACCGCGCTGGTGCTGATGATGACGATCCCGGGACTGGCGCTGTTCTACTCCGGCATGGTGCGCAAGAAGAACGTGCTGGCGACGATGGCGCAGAGCCTTGCCGCGGTTGCGATCGTCTCGATCCTCTGGGTCACCTTCGGCTATTCGCTGGCCTTTGTCGGCGATGGCCCGTGGCTCGGCTCGCTCGACCGCTGGTTCCTCGCCGGGCTGACGATGGACAGCGTCAATCCGGCGGCGAAGACGATCCCAGAGGCGCTGTTCATGCTGTACCAGATGACGTTCGCGATCATCACGGTCGCGCTGGTCGCCGGCTCAGTCGCCGACCGCATGCGCTTCTCCGCCTATGTGCTGTTCTCGATCGGCTGGTTCATCTTCGCCTATGTGCCGCTGGCGCATTGGGTGTGGGGCGGCGGCTTCCTCGCTTCGGCGGGCGTGCTGGATTTCGCAGGCGGCCTCGTCGTGCATCTCTCCGCCGGCATCAGCGGCCTGGTCGCCGCCAAGGTGATGGGCAACCGGCACGGCTATGGTCATGACAATCTGTCGCCGTTCGATCTGTCGCTCGCCGTGATGGGCACCGGCCTGCTCTGGGTCGGCTGGTTCGGCTTCAACGGCNGGCGGCTCGGCGCTCGCCGCCAATTCGCGCGCGGTGATGGCGATCACCGCTACGCATCTTTCGGCCTGCGCGGGCGCGCTGACCTGGGGCGCGATCGAATGGACGACCCGCCGCAAGCCGTCGGTGCTCGGCATGATCTCGGGTGCGGTCGCCGGCCTCGGCACCATCACGCCGGCCTCCGGTTACGTTGCGCCGTGGCACGGCGTGATCATCGGCATCATTGCCGGTCTGGTCTGCTACTGGGCCTGCACCTGGCTGAAGCACCGCTTCAAATATGACGACTCGCTCGACGTGTTCGGCGTGCACGGCATCGGCGGCCTGACCGGTACACTGCTCGCCGGCATCTTCGCGGCGTCGGCAATCGGCGGCACGTCGGGCCTGCTCGAGGGCAATCCGAAGCAGCTCCTGATTCAATTCTACGGCGTCGCCGTCACGTTCATCTGGTGCGGCGGCGTGACCTTCGTGCTGCTCAAGCTGGTCAGCGCCTTCGTCCCGCTCCGGGTCTCGGCGCAGCAGGAGCTGGAGGGGCTGGACATCACACAGCACGGCGAAGCGCTGCAATAAGCCAGCTCAGCTTCCCGTTCGGTTCGGGCTTGCGCGACACATAAGTGTATGCTTATGTGTTGCCATGATCGAAGCCGACATCTTCAAGGCGCTGGCCGACCCCACGCGCCGAAAGGTCTTTGAAAAGCTCGCCGGCGGCAGCCTGAATGCCAGCGCGCTGCGCGACGGGTTGGAGATCAGCCAGCCGGCGATGTCGCAGCATCTCGCCGTGCTGCGCGCGGCAGGGCTCGTGCGCGAACAGCGGCAGGGCCGCTTCGTGAACTACGAGGTCGACCCGGACGGCATCGCCACCATCGGGACATGGCTTGCACGCTACCGCGCCTACTGGCCGAAGCGCGTGGAAGCGCTCGCCGACCTCTTGAAGGACATGGATCAATGAGCGACGCAGCCAAACCCGATCACGCCGACGCTTCCCTGGTGCTCGAATATGACCTCGACGCGCCGCCCGAGAAGGTCTGGCGCGCCGTGACCATTCCCGCGCTGCGCGAGCGCTGGCTGCCCGATGCCGATCTTGCCGGCGCCGAGCCTGAATCGTCTGTTGCGGGCGAAGAGGTGCGCTACCGGCTCCGCGACTCCGAGCCGCCGTTTCGCGAGAGCCACGTCACTTTCCGGATCGAACCGAACGAGGCCGGCGGCACCCGGTTTCGCATCATCCAGGAAGCCTGCGACAACAGACGGATTCAGCCGCAGCCGGCCAATACCAACAACCGCTGCCTGATGCGCGCGGCCTAGCGCCCGCAAACGCTCAAACCGCCAGACTTCATCACCTGCTGAAAGGGAGGTCGCCGATGCGCGACATGCTGCAACTCGTCCCTATGGTCGTCGAACAATCCAGCCGCGGCGAGCGATCCTTCGACATCTATTCCAGGCTCCTGCGCGAGCGCATCATCTTCCTGAGCGGCGAGGTCAACGATGCGATGTCCGGACTGGTCTGCGCGCAGCTTCTGTTCCTGGAGGCCGAGAACCCGAACAAGCCGATCAATCTCTACATCAACTCCTATGGCGGCGTGGTCACCAGCGGGCTTGCGATGTACGACACCATGCAGTTCATCAAGGCGCCGGTGCATACGCTGTGCATGGGCACCGCGCGCTCGATGGGCTCGTTCCTGCTGATGGCCGGCGAGCCCGGCCACCGCGCCGCTTTGCCCAATGCCAGCCTTCACATGCATCAGCCGCTCGGCGGCTTCCAGGGCCAGGCCTCCGACATCCTGATCCACGCCACCGAAATGCAGGAGACCAAGCGCCGCATCATCCGCCTTTACGCCCAGCATTGCAGGCGTCCAGAAGCGGAGGTGGAACGAACCCTGGACCGCGATCACTTCATGAGCGCGCAGCAGGCGCTGGAGTGGGGATTGATCGACAAGATTTTCGGGGAGCGCGAGGCGGTCTGAAGCGGAATTTCGCAGAGCCTGTTCGCGCGAACCGTTGGCTCCATCCGGGCGGCAGGTCCGTCTTCGCTTTCCCCCCTGAAAGGGGGAAGGCCGGGATGGGGGTCAGCCACAAGCGACGCTCCATGCGGAGAGAGCAGATCCCCACCCGCTTTGCTCTGGCGAGCAAAGCGACCTCCCCTTTTCAAGGGGAGATTGGAGCCACCTCACCGGTGCTCCAGCCGGATCCCGCGCGCTGCCCCGCGGCTGGGCAGGATTGTGTCCGGAGTCTGGCGTGCCCGCGTTTTAAACAGCCGTGATGATATTTTAGGCGCGTCGGAATGGCGCAGTGCGGCAGACCTCCCGCAAAGCGGGAAAAGGTTCGGATTCATAATCCATTAGCTGAGCCGGCCGATCTGGCACGGCATTTGATTCTAAGGGTCCCGGCTGTGCCCGCGTAGTGGAAGCTCTCCGCGTGGTGAACCTCAGTCGCAATTCTCCCGGTGTCGCGCACCGGGCCCAAGCGGGGATAGGACTCATGAAAATTGTTATGGCGATCATTAAGCCATTCAAGCTCGAAGAGGTCCGCGATGCCCTGACCGCCATTGGCGTTCACGGTCTCACGGTGACGGAAGTCAAGGGTTACGGCCGTCAGAAGGGCCACACGGAAATCTATCGCGGCGCCGAATATGCGGTGAGCTTCCTGCCCAAGATCAAGATCGAGGTCGCCATCGCCTCCGATCAGGTCGACAAGACCATCGACGCCATCACCTCAGCCGCCAAGACCGGCCAGATCGGCGACGGCAAGATCTTCGTCATCAGCCTCGAGCACGCCGTGCGCATCCGCACCGGCGAGGCCGATGCCGCGGCCCTCTGATTTTCGCGCTCAAACCATAAAAGACCTCAGGAGTAAGACAACATGACGTTCAAGCGTCCCCAAGGCGCGAGACCAACGGTCGCGGGACTGGCGGCCCTCGCAGTCGGCGTCCTCGCCGCGACCGCCGCCCACGCTGAGCCAACCATCAACAAGGGCGACAACGCCTGGATGCTCACCTCGACGGTGCTCGTGCTGTTGATGACCATCCCCGGCCTGGCGCTGTTCTACGGCGGCCTGGTTCGTTCCAAGAACATGCTCTCGGTGCTGGCGCAGGTGTTCTACACGGTCTGCGTCGTCACCATTCTCTGGGCACTCTACGGCTACAGCCTCGCCTTCACCGGCGGCTCCGACTTCATCGGCGGCTTCTCCAAGGCCTTCCTGATGGGCGTGACCACGGACTCGAAGGCCGCGACCTTCTCGGTCGACGCCAACATCTCGGAGCTGGTCTATTTCTGCTTCCAGATGACCTTCGCGGCGATCACGCCCGCCCTCATCGTCGGCGCCTTTGCCGAGCGCATGAAGTTTGCGGCGATCGCGCTGTTCATTCCGCTCTGGGCGACCCTGATCTACTTCCCGATCGCGCATATGGTCTGGTACTGGCCCGGTCCGGACGCGATCCAGGATGCGGCCAAGGCGCTCGCCGCGGCGGCTGACGGTGCGGCGAAGACCGCGGCCCAGGCCAAGCTCGACGAGATCAACGCCGATGCCGGCTGGATCTTCAAGAAGGGTGCGATCGACTTCGCGGGCGGCACCGTCGTGCACATCAACGCCGGCATCGCCGGCCTGGTCGGCGCACTCCTGATCGGCAAGCGCGTCGGCTACGGCAAGGAGCTGATGGCTCCGCACTCGCTGACCATGACCATGATCGGCGCCTCGCTGCTCTGGGTCGGCTGGTTCGGCTTCAACGCCGGCTCCAACCTCGAAGCCAATGGCGGCGCCGCGCTCGCCATGACCAACTCCTTCGTGGCCACGGCCGCGGCGGCGCTGTCCTGGATGTTCGCGGAATGGATCATCAAGGGCCATCCCTCGCTGCTCGGCGCGCTCTCCGGCGCGGTCGCGGGCCTCGTCGCGGTGACGCCGGCGGCCGGTTACTCCGGTCCGATGGGCGCGATCGTGCTCGGCCTCGTGGTCGGCGTGGTCTGCCTGTTCTTCTGCACGGTCGTGAAGAACGCGCTCGGCTATGACGACTCGCTCGACGTGTTCGGCGTGCACTGCATCGGCGGCATCGTCGGCGCGCTCGGCACCGGCATCCTGGTCAACCCGGCGCTCGGCGGCACCGGCATCATCGACTACACCGCGATCCCGCCGAAGGTCGCCGACTACGACTTCGCCGCGCAGATGATCGCGCAGATCACCGCCGTCTGCACCACGCTGGTGTGGTCGGGCATCGGTTCGGCGATCCTCTACAAGGTCGTCGACGTGATCGTCGGCCTGCGCGCCAATGTCGAGACGGAGCGTGAAGGCCTCGACATCACCGAGCACACGGAGCGCGCTTACAACATGTGAGTTCTCCCGGGACTCTGGCTCCCTCCGGGGTCGAGTCCAGAACTACGGTTCGGGCACATACCCGGCAATGTCCGGACCGTTGAGGGGCTCCAGCGCAAGTTGGAGCCCCTTTCTTTTTGCCGTGGTTTGATAAAAAATTACCCGAACGGCCCCCAACAACGGAATGATCCGGTTGGGCCGACCAACAAAGGGAGGACGTCATGAAGGTCGCAGGCGGCTGCTATTGCGGCAAGGTGCGCTACGAGGCCGAGGGCGAGCCGATGATGGCGGCGCAATGCCATTGCCGGGAATGCCAGTACATCACCGGCGGCGGGCCGAACATGTTCATGGCAATGCCGATCGCCGGGTTCAAATACACCGCGAGCGAACCCAAGCAATTCACCCGCCAGGATCTCAAGCGCGCCGTGACGCGCGAATTCTGTCCCGAGTGCGGCACTCATCTGGTGACCAAGGCGCCCGGCCTGCCTGCCGCGATCCTGAAGGTCGGGACCCTCGACGATCCCAAGCTGTTCAATCCGAAGGTCGCGATCTACACCTGCGACATCCAGTCCTTCCACCACGTGCCCGAAGGCATGCCGGCATTCGAGAAGCTGCCGGCGCGGTAGACTTCACGTCGCGTGCTACGGGAGCGCCATACACCTGCTACTGCCGTCATGGCCGGGCTTGACCCGGCCATCCATCCCGCTTCGCAAAATTCTTTCCCGATTGATGGATGCCCGGGTCAAGCCCGGGCATGACGACTCGCGAGAAGCCCCATCAAGCGGCCTCTTCAAGCCGCATCGCGCGCGCGCTCGACGCGATCGCGGCCGTGGCGCTTGGCGGCGTAGAGCGCCTGGTCGGCGGTGCGCATGAGGTCGCCGAGATCGAAGCCGCTCGGCTTCACGGTGAAGCCGATGCTGATCGTGACGGGGAGCTGGGTGACGTCGTCGAGGATCGTCCGCGCCGCGCAGTCGCGGCGGATTTCTTCCGCGCGATGCGCGGCCTGCTCGTGGCTGAGCCCGGTGAGGACCACGGCGAATTCTTCGCCGCCGTACCGCGCCACCAGGGCGCCGCGCCGGATCGCGAACTGGCGCAGCACGTCGGCGATCGCGACCAGCACCCTGTCGCCGATCTCATGCCCGTAGCGATCGTTGATCGACTTGAAATGATCGATGTCGCACATCAGCACCGCCGCCGACGCGCCATCGGCCTGCGCCTGGTCAAGCGCCGCGGCAGCCTCGGCATCGAAGCCGCGCCGGTTCAGGAGGCCGGTCAATTGATCGGTCTGCGAGATCTGCGCAAGCTCGCGGCGCGTTTGCGCCAGCTCCAGCATCAAAAGACCAGCGCGATAGGACATCGCGCCGCTCAGCGACACCGCGATGAAGGTGCCTGCCGTCAGTCCGAACAGCTGCATCTGCCCGACCGTGATCGGCGCGGCGAGGTCGCGGCCGAACGCCAGCGCGACCATGGTGAACGACATGACGGCGCTCGCCGCCGCTGCGACCGCCACGACCTTGCCGGTGCGGCGCAGCACATCGCCGTGTGTTTCGATCTTGATGGCCATGCCCCTGCGCGCGCTTTTCGAATGACGGATCATTCGTCCGGGCGTCTTGCCAATTGCTGAAGGAACTTGTGCAGCGCAAGCTGGCCTTAATGGCGGGTAAAGCGAGACGTTCAAATGCGTGCCGATTGCCGGCGTATGCCGTGCTGCAACCTTGGGATCGCCGGCAGATCACACCCGACGGCCGATGGTTAATCGCGTCTTAACCTCGCCCTATCTATGGTGATTTGATCAGTTTACGGTCGGACCTCCTCACCCCCGACCGCAGTGAAAGTACTGGCGCCTCAAACATGGCAATGACCGCCTCATCCGGCGCGGCGCAGGGCGCCGGCAATGTTGCACCCGCCGGCCAGGCCGAGCGTTCCCCGTTCCTGCGCACGACCGAGCTGCTGGCACCCTATCAGCCGGCTAAGCCCTTGATTACGCTGTCATTGGGTGAGCCGCAGCACCCCGTACCCGATTTCGTCGGGCCGGTGCTGGCAAAGCATACCGCGGAGTTCGGCCGGTATCCGATTGCCAAGGGCATCGAGCCGTTCCGCCGCGCGGTGGCCGCCTGGCTGTCCAGCCGGTTCCAATTGCCGCGCGCGGTCGATCCCGAGAGGGAGGTAATGGTGCTGAACGGCAGCCGCGAGGGGCTGTTCTTCGCCGCGATCACCGCAGCACGCTATGTCGCCCCGCGAAAAGGCCGGCCGGCGATCCTGATGCCGAACCCGTTCTATCCGGCCTATGGCGCCGGCGCCCGCGCCGCTGGCTGCGAGCAGATCTATCTGCCGACCACGCTCGCCAACGGCTTCCTGCCCGATCTCGATTCGATCGACGAGGCGACCTGGGCGCGCACCGTGGCGTTCTTCATCGCCTCGCCCGCCAACCCGCAAGGCTCGGTCGCCTCGCGCGCCTATTTCGCGCGCCTGAAGGAGCTCGCCGACCGCTTCGGCTTCATCATCCTCAGCGACGAGTGCTACTCCGAAATCTACACCCGCGAGGCGCCGGGCAGCGCGCTGGAATGCGCCGGACCCGACTTCACCAATGTGGTTGCGTTCCAGTCGCTGTCGAAGCGCTCGAACCTGCCGGGCATGCGCGTCGGCTTCGCCGCCGGCGATAGAAAGTTTTTGACCGCGTTCCACGAGCTGCGCAACGTCGCGGCGCCGCAGGTTCCGGTGCCGCTGCAGCATGTCGCCGTCGCCGCCTACAGCGACGAGGCGCATGTCGAGGAGAACCGCAGGCTCTATCGCATCAAGTTCGATTTCGCCGACCAGATCCTCGGCAATCGCTACGGCTACAAGCGCCCCGCGGGCGGCTTCTGCGTCTGGCTCGACGTCTCGCAGCGCGGCGGCGACGAGGCCGCGGCTGTCAGACTCTATCGCGACGCCGGTGTCCGCGTGATTCCCGGCAGCTATCTGGCGCGCGAGCAGAACGACGGTTCCAATCCGGGCGCGGGCTATATCCGCCTTGCGCTCGTCTCCGACAGTCAATCGACCGCCGAGGCCTTGCACCGGCTGGTCGAAACCCTGGATTAATCGCGAAGCGCAAAGATTGAGCATGGCAGCGATCGAACGTGTCATCCCCCTGGTCGGCCATTTGCCGCACTCCATGCGCGAGTCGCTGGCGCGGCGGCTGCGCGAACTGACCGGACTCGGGCTGATTGCGCTCGCTGGCGTCATCGCCGCGGCGATGATGACGTGGTCGGTGCAGGATCCGTCGCTGAGCCACGCCACCTCGCGCGCGATCCGCAACGTCGTCGGGTATCCCGGCGCGATCGGCGCCGATTTGCTGATGCAGATTCTCGGGCTCGGCGCGATCATGCTGATCCTCCCCGTCGCGGTGTGGGGCTGGCGGATGCTGACGCACCGTCCGTTCGATCGCGAGGCGCTGCGGCTCGGCTGCTGGATCCTGTGCACGGTGCTTGCGGCGGGCTTTGCCAGCTGCTGGCCGCACAACACGGCATGGCCGCTGCCGACCGGGCTCGGCGGCGTCGTCGGTGACGCGCTGGTGCGCGCTCCGGCCGTCGTGTTCGGACCGCCCGGCTTCATCTACCGCTTCGTGCTCGGCCTCATCCTGTTTTCCGCGATGGCGGCCGCGTTCCTGTTCGCCTGCGGCTGGGGCGCCAAGGAGAGTGATCCGGACGAGTCGCCGCTCGCCGACGATGAC
>NZ_LNCU01000120.1:37680-114439 GCF_001542415.1 Bradyrhizobium macuxiense | reverse complement strand
GCTCGGCTGGCTGATTTCGCGAGCCTACAAATCGCTGGTCTCGAGCGCACCGCAGGGCCGGGCCGCGGCTTTCGAGCGCCAGGAGCCCAATCTCGGCAGCGGTGGCCGTGCCGCACCCTCGATCGCGCCCGCGGGCGAAGGCGACGAACACGAGGATCACGGGCAGGGTTTCGAGGACGAGGAGGAGGAGGAAGAAGAGGAAGCTCCCGCCGCTCGTGCCCCGCGCAAGAAGGCCGAGCCGCGCGTCAAGAAGAAATCCTCCGACAAGTTCGAGCTGCCGTCGGTTTCCGTGCTCTCCGCGCCCAAGGCGAGCGACCGCCAGCCGCTCAGCAAGGCCGAGCTGGAAAACAATTCGCGCGCGCTCGAAGGCGTGCTGCAGGACTTCGGCGTCCGCGGCGAGATCGTCAAAGCCAATCCCGGCCCGGTGGTCACGCTGTACGAGCTCGAGCCCGCACCCGGCATCAAGTCATCGCGTGTCATCGGCCTGTCCGACGACATCGCGCGCTCGATGAGCGCGCTGTCTGCGCGCGTCGCTGTCGTCGCCGGCCGCAACGCGATCGGCATCGAGCTGCCGAACGCGCATCGCGAGAAGGTTTATCTGCGCGAGCTCCTGGTCGCCAAGGAAAGCACCGAGTCGGTGGCAAAGCTGCCGCTGTGTCTCGGCAAGACGATCGGCGGCGATCCCGTCATCATCGATCTCGCGCGCACGCCGCACATGCTGATCGCGGGCACCACCGGCTCCGGCAAATCGGTCGCGATCAACACCATGATCCTCAGCCTGGTCTACCGGCTGCGTCCCGATCAGTGCCGCCTGATCATGGTTGATCCGAAGATGCTCGAACTCTCCGTCTATGACGGCATCCCGCATCTGCTGACGCCTGTCGTCACCGACCCGAAGAAGGCGGTCGTGGCGCTGAAATGGGCCGTGCGCGAGATGGAAGAGCGCTACAAGCGAATGGCAAAGCTCGGCGTGCGCAACATCGACGGCTACAACCAGCGGCTCGTCGAAGCCAAGGGCAAGGGCGAGGAGCTGACGCGCACCGTGCACACCGGTTTCGACAAGGAAACCGGCAAGGCGATCTACGAGGAAGAGAAGCTCGACCTCGAGCCGCTGCCCTACATCGTCATCATCGTCGACGAGATGGCCGACCTGATGATGGTCGCCGGCAAGGACATCGAAGGCGCGGTGCAGCGCCTCGCGCAGATGGCGCGCGCCGCCGGCCTGCACGTGATCCTCGCCACGCAGCGTCCGTCGGTCGACGTCATCACCGGCACGATCAAGGCGAACTTCCCGACCCGCATCGCCTTCCAGGTGACGTCGAAGATCGACAGCCGCACCATCCTCGGCGAGATGGGCGCCGAGCAGCTGCTCGGCCAGGGCGACATGCTCTACATGGCAGGCGGCGGCCGCATCAGCCGCGTGCACGGGCCGTTCGCATCGGATGAAGAAGTCGAGAAGGTGGTGCGCCACCTGAAGACGCAGGGCCAGCCGGAATATCTGGAAGCGGTGACCGCGGAAGAGCCGACCGACGAGGACGGTGCGGTATTCGATTCCACCGGCATGGGCGGCGACGGCGGCGGCGATCTGTTCACGCAGGCGGTTGCGATCGTCAAGCGCGACCGCAAGGCGTCAACCTCCTACATTCAGCGCCGGCTGCAAATCGGCTATAACCGCGCGGCATCGCTGATGGAGCGGATGGAACTCGAAGGCATCGTCGGCCCTGCGAATCACGCCGGAAAACGCGAAATTCTGGTCGGTGAAGAAGAAGGCCAGTTCTGATCGGACAATCATCACGGAAAAACCATATCTCCCTCGGATGAGGCGCGATAGGATCGCACAAGCGGGACGTGCGTCGAACAGAGACCTGACATATCTGATGGCAAAGCATCACACTCACCGCTTCATGCGCCACGCGCTGGCACTCCTCGTCTCCGCCGCATTCGCAGGCACCATCGCCTCCGCCGGCGCGCAGAACGTCCCGACACCCCGGCCAGCACCGAAGAAGAGCCAGAATGGGGGCTCGCAGGACAAGGGTCCCGCGACCACGGGCGCGACCCAGCAGGAGCCGACGCCGATCATTCCCGATCCGCGCCGCAATGTGCCCGCCAGCATCTTCCAGACCTTCGACGCCAACCAGAAGGCGCAGGCTGCCAGAGTCTCGGCCTATCTATCCTCGCTGCAGACGCTGGTCGGCAACTTCGTCCAGGTCGGGCCCGACGGCACCAAGACCAAGGGCGACTTCTACATCCAGAAGCCGGGCAAGGTGCGCTTCGAATATGACGATCCGAGCCCGGTCGAGATCATCGCCGACGGCTCGTCGGTCGCGGTGCGCGATCGCCGGCTCGCCACCCAGGACATCTATCCGCTGTCGCAGACCCCGCTGCGCTATCTCTTGTCCGACCGCATCGATTTGATGAAGGACACCAACGTCGTCAGCGTCACGGCCGACGACGTGTATGTCAGCGTGACCATCGAGGAGAAGCAGGCGCTGGTCGGCACCTCCAGGCTGATGCTGATGATCGGCGCCAAGGACGGCAAGCTCAAGCAGTGGACCGTCACCGATCCGCAGGGCTACGACACCACGGTCGCGGTCTACAATCTCGACGCGACGCAGAAGCCCGACCCGGCGCTGTTCAAGATCGACTTCACGCAATATCCGGGCACCTCGCCGGGGTAGCCTATCTTCTTCCTCGCCCCGCTCTTGCGGGGCGAGGTGCACAAATCTCCCCCTGTGGACAATTGAAATCCGCCGCGCGAACCGTGCTAAGACGCATCTCCCATGCGTTTCTCCGTCACGACCTGGAACATCAATTCGGTGCGGCTCCGCATCGATATCGTCGCCAAGTTCATCAAGGCGGCGCGGCCGGACGTGCTGTGCCTGCAAGAAACCAAATGCATCGACGATGCGTTTCCGCTGAAGCGCTTCAAGCGGCTCGGCTATGAGCACATCGCGCTGAACGGGCAGAAGGGCTACCACGGCGTCGCCATCGTCTCGCGTCTGCCGTTCGATACGACCGACATCAGGACGTTCTGCGACAAGATCGACTCGCGCCATGTCTCCGTGTCCTTCGGTGAAAAGGCGCAGCTGTCAAAGCCGCTGGTGCTGCATAATTTCTATGTGCCGGCGGGTGGCGACATTCCCGATCCCGCGCTCAATCCGAAGTTCGAGCACAAGCTGCAATTCCTCGACGAGATGAAGAGTTGCGAGCCGCTGCATCCGCGCGGCGACGATCGCCACATCCTGGTCGGCGACCTCAACGTCGCGCCGCACGAGAACGACGTGTGGTCGCACAAGCAGCTCCTGAAGGTCGTCTCGCACACGCCCATCGAAACCGAGAAGCTGCTCGCCGCGCAGATGCATGGCGAGTGGTTCGACATCGCGCGCGAGCGCATTCCGATGTCGGAAAAGGTCTACACCTGGTGGAGCTACCGCGCCGCCGACTGGACCGTCGGCGACCGCGGCCGTCGCCTCGACCACATCTGGGTCTCGCGCGCGCTGAAAGACTCCGTCAGCGATTTCCGGATCACCCGCGACGCCCGCGGCTGGGAGCGCCCGTCCGACCACGTGCCGGTGACCGCGGTGCTGGAGGTTTAGGAGTTAAGAGCAAGCCATAGACGCTTGCTCAGTTTGCCTCTCCCCTTGTGGGAGAGGCCGGATCGCATGCAGCGAAGCGGAATGTGATCCGGGTGAGGGGTCGCAGTCTCTCGAGGGACGTGCACTCGCCGATACACCTGCCCCCCTCACCCGGATTGCATCTGACGATGCAATCCGACCTCTCCCACAAGGGGAGAGGTCGAGTATGCGGCTCGGCCGTCGTTCGGTTTCAGCAGCTACGAGCTCAGCTTCGCGCCAGCCATCAGGATATCGCTCGCGAGCTGGCTCGTGCGTGTAGCGAGTTCGTCGCGCAGGCGGCGAGCGGCGGCGGGGTCGCTTTCCAGCACGCGCTGAAACAGACTGCGCGCGATGCGGATCACGGAGGCGCGTTCCAGCGCGGTCGCGGTCGAGGGTCGCTTCATCGCCACGATCAGCGCGAGCTCGCCGATCAGCGCGCCGGGGCCGGCGACGATCTCGGCGCCACCTTCTTCCACGCGGAATGTCCCGCGCTGGACGATATAGCCGGCATCGGCCGTGTCGCCGGCCTTGAACAGCACGTCACCATTCTCGAAATCGCGTTGCTCGGAGCCGATCGCCAGCATGCGCAAGGAGGTATCGCCCAACAAACGCATCGTCGGGACCCGCTCGAGCAGGGCTACATCATCATCGATCGACATTCAGGACCGGGAACCGGATTGCGCCTCGATTTCACGAATCGTTGGGCGCGAATCGTATCACGGCACCAGCTTGTAGCCACCGGCTTCGGTGACCAGGATTTCCGGGTTGGCGGCGTCCTTCTCGATCTTCTGGCGCAGGCGGTAGATGTGGGTTTCCAGCGTGTGGGTGGTGACGCCGGAATTGTAGCCCCAGACCTCCTGGAGCAGGGTCTCGCGCGACACCGGCATCTGGCCGGCGCGGTAGAGGAAGCGGAGGATCGCGGTTTCCTTCTCGGTCAGCCGCACCTTCCGGGCGTTGGCGCCGGTCAGCATCTTGGAGCCGGGCCGGAACGAGTAGGGGCCGACCGAGAACACCGCGTCCTCGCTGGCCTCGTGCTGGCGGAGCTGCGCCCGGATCCGGGCCAGCAGCACCGCAAAGCGGAAGGGCTTTGCCACGTAGTCATTGGCCCCGGATTCCAGGCCCAGGATCGTGTCCGAATCGGTATCGTGGCCGGTCAGCATGATGATCGGAGCCTTGAAGCCGCCCTTGCGCAGGGAGCGGACCACTTCGCGGCCATCGGTGTCGGGCAGGCCGACGTCCATGAGAACGAGATCGGGGGAATTGGCTTTGGCGGCGCTGGCGCCCTTGGCGCCGGTATCGACTGCGGAGGCTTCGAATTCCTCGTGCAGCGACAGTTGCTCGACCAGCGTATCGCGCAGATCGGTATCGTCATCCACGATCAAGATCTTGCGGGCATTGGCCATAGGTACAATCCTTCGGGGGCGGCGGGCGGACAGAAGCGGAGGGCGCTTATGGCCGGGACTTACGGTAGACGAGACTCGGTAGACCAGATTTGGGCAGCCGAGATTCGGGGTAGATGGGGCTTCAGGTAGGCGATTGTTACCGATTCACAAGGCGGGGGCAGTCTATCCCAAAATCGGCAGGGGCGAGGTGAATGTCCTGTAATCCCCGCCTGATAGATCAAGCGGGGTCGCCAAGGCAAGTTTGGTTTGGATTGATTCTGAAGGGAAGGCCAGCTATTTCAATCACTTATATGACAGATTTACGTGATCGCCCGCTCGCTGCCATCCGGGTCCACCGCGGCGCGGGAGACCCGCGCCGGGGCTGGCTCAGCGCCGACGGCTGGACGGTGCCGGTGGCGCTCGGGCGCGGCGGCATCCTCGCCAACAAGCGCGAGGGCGACGGCGGCACGCCGCGCGGTATCTTCCATCCCTTGAGGCTGTGGTGGCGCGCCGACCGCCATCGCCGGCCGCAAACCTTCCTGCCGACCCGGCCGATCCGCCCCGAGGATGCCTGGTGCGAGGACCCGGCGGATCGTCATTATAACCAGCCGATCCGGCTCGACGGCGCGCAGGGAGGCGACCGCCTGACCCGCGAGGATCATCTCTACGACTTCATCGTCGAGATCGACCACAACGCTGCGCCTCGCATCGCCGGCCGCGGCAGCGCCGTGTTCCTGCACCTGGCGCGCACCAATTTCTCGCCGACCGCCGGCTGCGTGTCGATGACCCGGACGTCGATGCTGCGACTGTTGCGGCGGCTGAGCCCGCGGACCAGGATCATCATCGGGTAGACCAGCGGCGGGGCAAAGACTCTTGGGATAGGGCTGAGAGACCATATGCACATCTCTATCCCCGTCATTGCGAGCGCAGCGAAGCAATCCATTGCGACCGAGCGTGCAGAACAATGGATTGCTTCGTCGCTATCGCTCCTCGCAATGACGCGGGGCGAGTTCACGTAGTACGACCAACAGATCCTGGAATTCAGCTCATGCTCGACAACGATCAAATCATCGCCGCATCGCGGACACTGCACAACCACTGGCGCGCCGGCACCAAGCTCGGCAATCTCGACATCGCGATCCGGCCGCGCGATCGCGCCGAGGGCTATGCGGTGCAGGCCGCGCTGGAAAAGACGTCGCGCGAAAAACTGTTCGGCTGGAAGATCGCGGCGACCAGCGCGGCCGGCCAGAAGCACATCAATGTCGCAGGGCCGCTAGCCGGACGCATTCTTGCCGAGACTGTCATTACCGACGGCGGCACAGCGTCGATGACAGGCAACGAGATGCGCGTCGGCGAACCGGAATTCGCCTTCCGCATGGCGCGCGATCTGGCGCCGCGTGCAACGCCCTACAGCGTGCGGGAGGTGCTCAACGCCGTCGATACGCTGCATCCCGCGATCGAGATTCCGGATTCGCGATTCGCCGATTTCACCGCAGCCGGTGAGGCGCAATTGATCGCCGACTGCGCCTGCGCGCATCTGTTCGTGCTCGGGCCCGCGACGTCGTCGGACTGGCGCGCGATGGACCTGGTCGAGGAGCGGCCGACCATCGCGCTGCGCGGTGAGCGCTACACCGGCCACGGCAAGAACGTGCTCGGCGATCCCCGCGTCGCGCTCGCCTGGTGCGCCAACGAACTGCGCGGGCTCGGACTGACCTTGCGGGCAGGGGAGGTGGTCACGACAGGCACCTGCCACCCGCCGCTGCCGATCGCAGCCGGCGATCACGTCGCCGCGGATTTCGGTGTGCTGGGGAAGGTGTCGGTGAGGTTCGCGTAGAGCCGCATCACCGTCATTGCGAGCGAAGCGAAGCAATCCATCTCACGGCTTTGCTCCGCGGATGGATGGATTGCTTCGTCGCTTACGCTCCTCGCAATGACGGACTCAACGTCGAGCGGATTACACGAGGACGACGACTAGGTATGCTGCACCGTCCGCGTCCCAAAGATCGCCGACCCCACGCGCACATGTGTCGCGCCCATCTGGATCGCGACCGCAAAATCCGCGCTCATGCCCATCGAGAGATTCGTCAGCCCATTGCGCGCGGCGATCTTGGCACACAGGGCGAAATGCGGCGCCGGCGCCTGGTCGACCGGCGGGATGCACATCAGGCCCGAGATATGCAAACCGTATTTGTCGCGGCACGCGGCGATAAAGGCATCGGCGTCCTGCGGCGCGACACCGGCCTTCTGTGGCTCTTCACCGGTGTTGATCTGAACGAACAATTCCGGCTGCTTCTGCTGGGATTTGATTTCCTTGGCTAACGCTTCGCAAATACTCGCGCGGTCGACGGAATGGATCGCATCGAACAGCGCGACCGCTTCCTTGGCCTTGTTCGATTGCAGCGGCCCGATCAGATGCAGCGCCAGTCCGGGGTAGGACTGCATTAACGCTGGCCACTTGCCCTTCGCCTCCTGCACGCGATTCTCGCCGAATACGCGCTGTCCCGCGTCGATAACAGGCGAAATCGCGTCGGCTGCGAAGGTCTTCGACACCGCGATCAGCATCACCGAGGCGCGATCGCGCCGTGCTTCCTTGCAGGCGCGCGCGATCTCCTGCTCGACGGCGGCAAGGCCGCTTGGTGAATGGGCTGATAACGGCGTGGTCGGGCTTTGCGGCATGCTTGTATCGTTTTCTGACGGATGTGGGTGTTGGCTCGAATTTTACCAAATTCGGGAAAGGCTTTTTGAAGCCCTTCATTCTACCCTCGCGCCGGGCAAGGGAAAAAATGTCGGCGTGACTTTCAACCGCAACCGGGTCAAACTCAAGAAGCTTCTGGGCATTCGTGCCCGGCTCGCTTTGCTTGCCCTGATGCTGGTCGCGCCCCTGATGCTCGACCGCGTTCGCACGCTGGAGGAATTCCGCGCCAAGCAGATCGCGCAGGCCGCGGAAACCTACGCCAATCTGACCAGCCACACTGCCGAAACCCAGCGCGAGGTGGTGTCCTCGGTCGAGACCATGCTGAAATCGGCCGCCTATATCAGGGCGTCCGCCGGCATCGGGCGAAGCTGTGACGTGCTGCGCGCCAGCCTGCCGACCAACCTGCCGTGGATCCGCAGCATCATGTTCGTCTCCAGGGACGGGGTGGTGCAGTGTTCCACCCTCAATGTACAGGTCGGGATCAATCTCGGAGACCGTGAATATTTCAAGAAGGCGCAGGACACCCGCGCCTTCGTCTTCAGCGATTATCTGTTCGGCAAGACAAACGGCCGGCCGATGATGATGGCCGCCTATCCTGTGGCCGCGATCAATCCGGAGGAAGACGCCGTCGTCGTTGCCGGCATCAATATCGACTGGCTGTCGCAGATCATGGCCAATCTCGGCGGCCAGCCCGGCATGTCTGCGGTTTTGGTCGACAGCACCGGCGTCGTGATCGCAGCGCCGTCAGACCATGCGAGCCTGATCGGCCGCCCGCTCGACGCTGTGCCGCTGATGGCGGCGATCGCCGAGAAGGCGCTGAGCTATGACGAGCCCTCGGGCTCGGTGTCGTTCACGGCCGCCGACGGCACCGAACGCACGCTGAGCTTTGCCCGCATTGCCGGCACGCAGTCACGGTTGATCGTGAGCATGGATGAAGCCAAGGTGACGGCCGCGATCAACCAGCAGATCCGCACCGCCTATCTGCAGCTCGGCTTCGTCTGCCTCTTTGTTTTGTTGGGTGCTCTCGTCGGCGCCGAGAAGCTGATCATCAAGCCGATCGAGGTGATGACCGGCATGGCGCGACGGTTCGGCGAGGGCGACTGGTCCGCGCGTGTCGCCAAGAACAAGCTGCCGTCGGAATTCGTTCCGCTGGCGCGCGCCTTCAACGCGATGGCCGCGCAGCTCAGCCAGCGCGAGCGCGAGCTGCTCGCGTCCAATGATCGCCTCACCGTGATGGCCTCGATCGACGCGCTGTCGGGCCTTGCGAACCGCCGCGGCTTCCAGAGCCGGCTCGACTTCGAGTGGCTGAAGTCGCAGCAATATGACTGCACGCTGTCGCTCCTGATGATCGATGTCGATCACTTCAAGCTCTACAACGACACCTACGGCCATCCCGAAGGCGACGCCTGCCTGACCAGGATCGGCGAAACGCTATCCGGCATCGCCGCCGACACGTTGGGCTTTGCCGGCCGCTACGGCGGCGAGGAATTCTGCCTGCTGCTGCCGAACACCGACGCCGCGCAGGCGCTCGCGATCGGCGAGACCGTGCGCACGGCGGTGCTCGGGCTTGCGGTGCCGCACGCAACATCGAGCCACAGCATCGTCACCGTCAGCATCGGCGTTGCCACGACGAAGCCGAATGACAACCATCGCCCCGGCGATCTGATCGAAGCCGCCGACGCCGCGCTCTACGCCGCCAAGCATCGCGGCCGCAACGCGGTGGTCGAGCATGGTTTTGGGAAGAGGGTGGACGAGGCAGGGATGGCGCTGGCGAGTTGAGCTGGCGCCGGAAGCGTGATCCGCCCGCGCTTATCGGAACCATGGATTACGCACATTTGCGTGAGCTCAGTCCGGCGCTTCACCAGCCCATTTGACAAGCTCACTCATTGGGGTGGCGTCTGTTGTAGTAACGTGCCGCTATGGAATAGACAGGGACCTCCGCCATCCCAACGGCACAAAACATCGCTGCATAGAGCCATCCTCCGCCGGTGGCGATGCCGACGAGCGCCCAGAGCACTCCGAGTCCAAGGGTAAGCGGAGTGAGCTTCAGAATGGAGAGGGTGTCGTCTCTAGTCCGCGGTCTTAGTCTCATAAGCGTGGATGATAGCGAAACAGCCAGCATCCTCCCAGCCAAGGGTTAGTGAGGTTGCTACCTAATGCTGCTCATGTCCAACTACCCTTTGATGGCAAGTGAGACGGGCAGCGTGCTGCCGTTACCGCTGAGTTGCCCGACGTGGCAGCCGATGGGCAGCGGCGTGCTGGATCACCCGCTGGAGCAGGGCGGCGCTCAGCGCCGACCCGTTGTCGGGTGATGACACTGAATGGGTTCCGCGAGGGTGCCCCAGGCCAGCCGATTGCGGCCGGCCCAATCAAGCCCGATCCGCCCCTGCGGCAACGGCAGGGCCGCGCCGCGAGGGATGAGGCTTTGTGAAGGCCCAAACCGTTGACCCCATGGGCGTTTTTGTGGCCTAGTCCGCCGTCCCCGATGGGACCCGAAAATCACCCAAAGCCCTGCGATTTCATGACCTCTGAACGCTACAACGCCCGTGAATCCGAGCCCCGCTGGCAAGCCACGTGGGACGAGAAGGCGATCTTCGCCTCCAAGAACGACGATCAGCGGCCGAAATACTACGTGCTCGAGATGTTTCCCTATCCGTCCGGGCGCATCCATATCGGGCATGTCCGCAACTACACGCTGGGCGACGTGCTGGCGCGGTTCATGCGCGCCAAGGGCTTCAACGTGCTGCACCCGATGGGGTGGGATGCGTTCGGCCTGCCAGCGGAGAATGCCGCGATCGAGCGCAAGGTGGCGCCGAAGGCCTGGACCTACGACAACATCGCCGCGATGAAGAAGCAGCTCAAGTCGATCGGGCTGTCGCTCGACTGGGCCCGCGAATTCGCGACCTGCGACCCCAGCTACTACAAGCATCAGCAGAAGATGTTCCTGGACATGCTGCGCGCCGGCCTCGCCGAGCGCGAGAAGCGCAAGCTGAACTGGGATCCGGTCGACATGACCGTGCTCGCCAACGAGCAGGTGATCGACGGCCGCGGCTGGCGCTCGGGTGCCGTTGTTGAACAACGGGAAATGAGCCAGTGGGTCTTCAAGATCACGAAGTATTCGCAGGAGCTCCTGGACGCGCTCGACGGGCTGGACCGCTGGCCCGACAAGGTGCGGCTGATGCAGCGCAACTGGATCGGCCGCTCCGAAGGCCTGCTGATCCGCTTTGCGCTGGATGCGGCGACCACGCCGGCCGGCGAGAACGAGCTGAAGATATTCACCACGCGGCCGGACACGCTGTTCGGCGCGAAGTTCATGGCGATCTCGGCGGATCATCCGCTGGCGCAGGCGGCTGCCGCGAAGAACCCCAAGCTCGCGGAGTTCATCGCCGACATCAAGAAGATCGGCACCGCGCAGGAGATCATCGACACCGCCGAGAAGCAGGGCTTCGACACCGGCATCAAGGCGATCCATCCGTTCGACCCGAGCTGGAAGCTGCCCGTATACGTCGCGAACTTCGTGCTGATGGAATACGGCACCGGCGCGATCTTCGGCTGCCCTGGGCACGACCAGCGCGACCTCGACTTCGTGAACAAGTACAATCTCGGCGTCACGCCGGTGGTCTGCCCCGAGGGCCAGGATCCGAAGACATTCGTCATCACCGACACCGCCTATGACGGCGAAGGCCGCATGATCAATTCGCGCTTCCTCGACGGCATGACCATCGAAGCGGCGAAGGAAGAGGTCGCCAAGCGTCTCGAAGCCGAATTGCGCGGCAACGCACCGGTCGGCGAGCGGCAGGTGAACTTCCGCCTGCGCGACTGGGGCATTTCACGCCAGCGCTATTGGGGCTGCCCGATCCCGGTGATCCATTGTCCGAAGTGCGACGTGGTGCCGGTGCCGGACGACCAGCTGCCGGTGACGCTGCCGGAGGATGTGACCTTCGACAAGCCGGGGAACGCGCTCGACCATCATCCGACCTGGAAACACGTCAGCTGTCCGAAATGCGGCGGCAAGGCCGTGCGTGAAACCGACACGATGGACACCTTCGTCGACTCCTCGTGGTATTTCGCACGCTTCACCGATCCCTGGAACGAGACCGCGCCGACGACACCCGCGGTCGCCAACCGGATGATGCCGGTCGACCAGTATATCGGCGGCGTCGAGCACGCGATCCTGCATCTGCTCTACAGCCGCTTCTTCACCCGCGCGATGAAGGCCACCGGCCACATCGACATGAAGGAGCCGTTCGCCGGCATGTTCACCCAGGGCATGGTGGTGCATGAGACCTACCAGAAGGCCGACGGCACGTGGGTCACGCCCGCCGAGGTGAAGGTCGAGGTTGCCGGCAACGACCGCCGCGCGGTGCTGCTGGCAACCGGCGAGAACGTCGAGATCGGCCCGATCGAGAAGATGTCGAAGTCGAAGAAGAACACCGTCGACCCCGACGACATCATCGCGAGCTACGGCGCCGACGTCGCGCGCTGGTTCATGCTGTCGGACTCGCCGCCGGACCGCGACGTGATCTGGAGCGACGAACGCGTGCAGGGCGCCTCGCGCTTCGTGCAGCGGCTGTGGCGGCTGGTGAACGAATCGGCTGAGATTGCGAAGTCCGCACCGGCGGCGCGGCCGGCCAGCTTCGTCCCCGAGGCGCTCGCCTTGCGCAAGGCGGCCCATGGTGCGCTCGACAAGGTATCGTCGGGCATCGAGCGACTGCACTTCAACGTCTGCCTGGCGCACATCCGCGAGTTCGCCAATGCGTTGGCCGAGGTGCTGACCAGGGAAGCCGCGAAGGGCGACAAACCGGCGCCCGACATTGCCTGGGCGGTCAAGGAGGCCGCGACCATCCTGGTTCAGCTGTTCTCGCCCATGATGCCGCACCTCGCCGAGGAGTGCTGGGTGGTCTTGGGCCAGAGCGGACTGGTATCCGAAGCGGGTTGGCCTCAAATCGAGCGCGATTTGCTGGTCGAAGACAGCGTGACCCTGGTCGTCCAGGTCAACGGTAAGAAGCGGGGTGATGTTACTGTGCCACGCACCGCCCAAAATGCGGATATAGAGGCTGCCGTTTTGGCGCTCGATGCGGTAAAAGTCGCCCTGGGCGGCAAACCCGTCCGCAAGGTGATTGTGGTGCCCATGAGGATCGTGAATGTCGTCGGCTAGGATCAGGATCGCTGCCCGGTTGATCGCCGTGGCTGCCTTGGCCGCGCTGACGGCCGGCTGCTTTCACCCGATGTATGCCGAGCATAGCGACGGGACCCCGGGCCTGCGCGAAAAGCTGATGGGCGTCGAGGTTCCGCCGGTCGACAAGCCGAACGCCTCCCGCGAGGCGCGGATCGGCGTCGAGATCCGCAATGCGCTCGCCTTCAAGCTCTACGGCAACGCCACCGGTATGCCACCGACCCACCGGCTGGTGCTGCGGTTCACGACCAGCCGCTCCTCGCTGATGATCGACCCCGCCACCGCGCTGCCGACCAGCGAGAACTACGGCATCGATGCGCAGTTCAACCTGATCGAGATCGCGTCCAACAAGTCGGTCATGACTGGCACGACGTTCTCGCGTGTGTCCTATGACATCCCGGGTTCCTACCAGCGCTTCGCCCGCACCCGCGCCTTCCGCGACGCCGAGGACCGCGCCGCGCAGGAGATCGCCGACAACATCCAGACCCGGCTGGCGTCGTTCTTCTCCGCCGGGACCTGATCACCGCATTGGTCGCGCTTCGCGGAAAAGAGATCGACAGCTTCCTCGCCCGGCCTGACGCCGGCCGCCCGATCATCCTGCTGTACGGCCCGGATGCGGGCCTGGTGCGCGAGCGCGCCGACGCGCTGATGGCCTCCGCCGTCGACGACCCCAACGATCCGTTCTCGCTGGTGCGGCTCGATGGCGACGAGCTCGCCGCCGAACCCTCGCGGCTGGTGGATGAAGCGATGACGGTGCCGCTGTTCGGTGGCCGCCGCGCCATCCGCGTTCGCGCCGGCTCGCGCAATTTTGCGAGCGGCGTCGACACGCTGGCCGAGACGGCGCTGAAGGACTGCCGCATCGTGATCGAGGCCGGCGAGCTCAGGCCGGAGTCGCCGCTGCGCAAGGCGTGCGAGCGCGCCAAGAACGCGGTGGCGATCGCCTGTTATCCCGACACCGAGCGCGATCTGACAAAGCTGATCGAGGACGAGCTGCGGATTTCGAATCTGCGGCTGGCACAGGATGCGCGCGCGGTGCTGATGTCGCTGCTCGGCGGCGACCGCCAGGCTTCGCGCAACGAGCTGCGCAAGCTCGCGCTGTTCGCGCATGGCAAGGGCGAGATCACACTCGACGACGTGATGACCGTCGTCTCCGACGCATCCGAGCTGAAGCTCGATCCGATCGTCGACGGCGCGTTCGCCGGCAACGCCGCTGTTGTCGAGAGCGAGTTCGCCAAGGCGATGGTCGCCGGCACCTATCCCGGCGTGATCATCTCGACAGCACAGCGCCATGCCGCGTGGCTGCACAAATCGGCGCTCGCGGTGGCCGACGGCACGCCGGTTAGCGCCGTGCTCGAGGGCGGATTTCCGCGGCTGCACTTCTCGCGCAAAGCCGCAGTCGAGATCGCGCTGCGCAATTTCAGCCCACAGCGGTTGGTGACGGTGATCGATCAGCTTGCCACCGCCGCGCTGGACATGCGCAAGCAGGCCGCGCTCGCCGCCGTGATCGGCCAACGCGCGCTGCTGTCGATCGCGGCAAATGCGAAGCGGAGGGGATAGCCGAGCCGTTGAAACGACCGTCATTGCGAGGAGCTCGCGACAAAATTGCAAAGCAATTTTGCGCTGAAGCGACGAAGCAATCCAACGCTCAGCGTTCGCGGATGCATGGATTGCTTCGCGGAGCCCGTCATCGGGCGCGCATTCGCGCGACCCGTTGGCTCGCAATGACGGAAAGAGCGCAGCCGGCCTAACCGCCTTCCAGCCGCCGCACCACCTCGTCGAGCTGCTCGAGGTTGCGGTAGTTGATCTGCACGGTGCCGCCGGGATCGCGATGCGACACCGTGACGGTGAGGCCGAGCGCATCGCTGACGCGCTTCTCCAGCGCCAAGGTGTCGGCATCCTTGTCGACCTTCGCCCCGCGGCTGGCACGCGCCTTCTGCGGCTTGCGCTCCGGCACGCCCTCCTCATGCGCCAGCGCCTCGGCCTGACGGACGTTGAGGCCTTCGGCGACGATGCGCTTCGCAGCCGTGAGCGGATCGGGCACGCCGATCAGCGCGCGGGCATGGCCGGCGGAGAGATCGCCCTTGGCGATCAGCGCCTGCACCTCGGCGGGCAGCTTGGTCAGCCGCATCATGTTGGCGACGTGGCTGCGGCTCTTGCCGACGATCTTGGCGATGTCTTCCTGGCTGCGTTTGAACTCGTCGGCGAGCGCGTGATAGCCCTGCGCCTCTTCCATCGCGTTGAGGTCTTCACGCTGGACGTTCTCGATGATCATGATCTCGAGCGCGTCGGAGTCGTTGACCTCGACCGGTACGATCGGCACTTCGTGCAGGCCCGCGAGCTGCGACGCGCGCCAGCGGCGCTCGCCGGCGATGATCTCGTAGCGATCCTGCACGCCCTTGATCGCGCGCACCACGATCGGCTGGATCACGCCGCGCTGCTTGATCGAGTCGGCGAGCTCGCCGAGCTCGGCATCGGCGAAGGTGCGCCGCGGATTGCGCGGATTGGCCTTGAGGAATTCGATCGGCACCTTGCGCTGTCCGCGCGGCCGCTCGACATGCGCGGCCTCGCCGCCGACATCTCCGATCAGGCTTGCAAGCCCGCGCCCCAGTCGCGAACGCGCTTCATCGGCCATTGTTGCGAGCTCCCTTGGATTCACGCGCAGTACTCCGAACTTCAATTTCAGGATTGCAGGATGGGTCAAGCGCCGCGAAACCCATCGCTCTCTTCACGTGCCGTGATGGGTATCGCTGCGCTCCACCCATCCTACGCACCGTCAATGCGTGCGCAGCTCGCGCTCGCGTTGGATCACTTCGGTGGCAAGCTTCAGATAGGCTTCGCTGCCTGCGCACTTCAGGTCATAAACCAGCACCGGCTTGCCGTAGGACGGCGCCTCCGAGATGCGCACGTTGCGCGGGATCATCGTGTCGTAGACCTTGCTGCCCATGAACTGGCGCACGTCGGCGACGACCTGGTTGGAGAGGTTGTTGCGCGAGTCGAACATGGTCAGCACGATGCCGTGGATCGACAGGGTCGGGTTGAGCGTCGAGCGCACCTGCTCCACGGTCTGCAGCAATTGCGACAGACCTTCGAGTGCGAAGAACTCGCATTGCAGCGGCACCAGGATCGCATCCGACGCCGCCATCGCATTCACGGTGAGCAGGTTGAGCGACGGCGGGCAGTCGATCAGCACATAGGTGTAGTCGGAGTCCGGCGAGACGTTGTTGTTCAGTCCGGCGATCGCATCGCGCAACCGGAATGCGCGGCCCGGCGTGGTGCCGAGCTCGAGCTCGAGGCCGGAGAGATCCATGGTGGAGGCCGCGATGTGCAGCCGCGGCACGGCCGTCGCGACCACGGCATCCCGCAGCGGCGCTTCGCCGATCAGCACGTCGTAGGTCGAGCAGCTGC
Source organism: Bradyrhizobium macuxiense (assembly GCF_001542415.1). Lineage (GTDB taxonomy): Bacteria > Pseudomonadota > Alphaproteobacteria > Rhizobiales > Xanthobacteraceae > Bradyrhizobium > Bradyrhizobium macuxiense. The sequence continues at coordinate 98,167 of NZ_LNCU01000120.1, read as the reverse complement.
GGTTGCGGCGGTCAATGCCGAGGCCGGTCGACGCATTGCCCTGCGGATCGAGATCGACGACCAGGACGCGCTCGCCGATCGCAGCGAGTGCCGTACCAAGATTGATCGCTGTGGTTGTCTTGCCGACACCGCCCTTCTGGTTGGCGAGCGACAGGATGCGCGGATGGCCCGGCGCCTGCGGCGCCCTATCCTCTTGATAAACCTCATCCATCACAGTCATACCAAAATACCACTTGCTGTCGCGGAGTCCCCTAGCGCCGCTCGATTGACCCGAGTTCAACGATCCAGCCCTGTCCGCCGGTGCGGCTGGAATGAAGTTCTGGCTTGATATTCCAGTATTTAGTGGCCTCGGTCAATTCGGCCTCTACATCTTGACCCTTCAAGAACAGCGCCTTCGCGCCCTTTCTGACCCACGGCTCCGCAAAGCCGATGAGTTGATGTAACGGAGCCAGTGCCCGCGCGGTGACGCAATCGATGGGACCGGAGATTCTATCCACAGTATCCCCGATATCAGCGAGATGCACCGTACCCGGCGACGCCGTCACGCGAATCGCCTCGCGCAAGAATGCCGCCTTCTTGGCGATTCGCTCAACCAAATGGACCTGCGCTCCCGGCGTTTCAGCCAGCGCGCAGGCCAGCACCACGCCGGGAAAGCCACCGCCGCTGCCGAGATCGACCCAGGATTTTGCCGAAGGCGCCAGGCTCAGAAGCTGCAGCGAATCCGAGACATGGCGGGTCCAGAGATTCGGAAGCGTCGACGGCGCGACCAGATTGGTCTTGGCCTGNCCTGCCACTCCAGAAGGAGCGCGAGGTACCGATCGAGCCGGACCTCTGTTTCACGTGAAACGGGGGTCAGCGCGAGGGCCGCGGCCTTGTCGGCAGGTAGAATTGGGGAGCTCATATGTATCGCCGTCATTCCGTCGTACCGATCATCGGCGTCGGAGCCGTCGCTGCGAGCCGCGACGCCGTTTCACGTGAAACGTTACGCTGACGCCTTGGTCGCCTTCCGTCGCGCTTCGCGGCGCAGATAGGCCGCCAGGATGCCGAGCGCCGCCGGCGTCATACCGTCGATCCGGCCCGCCTGCCCGACCGTGCGCGGCTGCGCCTTTTGCAGCTTGGCGCGCGCCTCGTTCGAGAGACCCGGGACATCGGCATAGTCGACATCAGTCAGGAGCAGGCTTTCGTCGCGCCTGAAAGCATCGACGTCGGCGGTCTGGCGCTTCAGATAGACATCATACTTGGCGTCGATCTCGAGATGCACCGCGATAGCGGGATCGATGGCCGACAGCTCCGGCCAGATCGCCTGGACTGCGGGCCACTCGATCTCCGGATAGGCCAGTAGCTCAAAGGCCGAGCGGCGGTGGCCGTCGCGATTGAGCGACAACCCGTGCTTGGCGGCTTCGTTCGGCGTGATCGCAAGCGATTTCGCCAATGCCTTCGCCGCCTCCAGCGCTGCCATCTTGCTCCGATGTCGCTCCGCGCGAGCCGTCCCGACGCATCCGAGCGCAATGCCCTTGTCGGTGAGCCGCTGGTCGGCGTTATCGGCCCGCAGTGTCAGCCGGTATTCGGCGCGCGAAGTGAACATCCGATAGGGCTCAGTGATCCCGCGGGTGACGAGATCGTCGATCATGACCCCGAGATAGCCGTCGGCACGGTCGAATACGATCGGATCGGCGCCACTCGCCGCCAGTGCCGCATTGAGCCCTGCAACGATGCCCTGCCCGGCCGCCTCTTCGTAACCCGTCGTGCCGTTGATCTGCCCGGCCAGGAAAAGCCCCTGAAGGCGCTTGGTCTGCAGGGTCGGATCGAGCTCGCGCGGATCGACGTGGTCGTATTCGATCGCATAACCCGGCCGGACCATCTTCACCCGCTCGAGACCGGGAATGCTGGCGAGGATCGCGAGCTGGACTTCCTCCGGCAGCGAGGTGGAGATGCCGTTGGGGTAGACTGTGGTGTCGTCGAGACCTTCGGGCTCTAGGAAGATCTGGTGGCCGTCGCGGTCGCCAAAACGGACGATCTTGTCCTCGATCGACGGGCAATAACGCGGGCCGGTGCTCTTGATCTGGCCGGAATACATCGGCGAGCGGTGGACATTGGCCCGGATCACCTCGTGTGTCGCCGGCGTGGTCCGGGTGATGCCGCACTGGATCTGCGGGGTCGTGATCCGGTCGGTCATCACCGAAAACGGCTCAGGTGGATTGTCTCCCGGCTGCATTTCGACCGCCGACCAGTCGATCGTGGTTCCATCCAGGCGCGGCGGCGTACCGGTCTTGAGCCGGCCCAAGGTAAATCCCGCCCGCTCGAAGGAAGCGGACAGCCCCATGGCCGGCGCCTCGCCGACCCGACCGGCGGGCCAGTTCTTCTCACCGAGATGGATCAGACCGCGAAGAAAGGTGCCCGTCGTGATCACGACAGCACCCGTGGAGAATGTCCGGCCGTCACCGAGGCGGATGCCGGACACGCGCCCATCGGAGACGATCAACTCGTCTGCTTCACCTTCGATGACGCTGAGGTTCACGGTCTCGGCGATCGCAGCCTGCATCACCGCGGCATAGAGCTTCCGATCGGCTTGCGCGCGCGGACCGCGGACCGCCGGACCCTTCCGGCGGTTGAGCATCCGGAACTGGATCCCGCCGGCATCGGCGACCCGGCCCATCAAACCGTCGAGGGCATCGACCTCGCGTACCAGATGACCCTTGCCGAGACCACCGATGGCGGGATTGCAGGACATCGCGCCGATGGTCGAGAAGCGGTGGGTCACCAGGGCCGTACGCGCACCCATCCGCGCAGCCGCACTCGCGGCCTCGCAGCCAGCATGGCCGCCGCCGATGACGATGACGTCAAATGAGTCTGCCCTGGAAACCATGGCGGGACTTCTATCGCGGAGTGATGAAAGCCGGAAGAACGAAGTTGGGGCTATGGCTGTTTCACGTGAAACAGAGAGGATCGCAATCCGACCATTGCCAGTGTTTCACGTGAAACACCAAAACCAGACGAACTGGGAGTCATTACTTCCCGACGCAGAATTCCCGGAAGATGACATCGAGAATGTCTTCCACATCGACCCGACCGAGCAGGCGGCCGAGGGACACGGCAGCGTTACGGAGTTCCTCGGCCGCCAGTTCTTCGCCCTGCCCGATCACATCCATGCTGCGGGCAAGCGATTGGACCGTCTCTTCCAGCGCCTTTCGTTGCCGCGTGCGGCTGATCAAGCCGCCTTCGCTGGTTCCGAAGTAATCATGAGCGTAGCCAACCATCGCGGTGATCAGTTCGGGGATCCCGTCGCCGCGGGCGGCGGAGATCCTGAATTGGGGTTGCGTGGTGCCCCCGCCCGTTCCGCCGGCTCGCGCAGCATCAAGATCGACCTTGTTACGCACCAGCCAGACCGGCGTCGTGCCGTGCACTCCGGCTCCGTCCGCACTATCGGTCAGCCAAAGGACGAGGTCCGCTTCCGCGGCGCGGGCGCGGGCGCGGCGGACGCCCTCCTGTTCGACGGGATCGTCGGTCTCGCGAATGCCCGCCGTGTCGATCACCGTGACGGGATAGCCGTCGAGATCGAGCTGCACCTCGATCACGTCGCGCGTGGTGCCGGCATGCGGCGAGACGATCGCGACCTCGCGCCGCGCCAGCTGGTTGATCAGCGTCGACTTGCCGACATTCGGTGGACCCGCGATCGCAACCACCAGACCATCGCGCAGGCGTTCACCTTGTCCCTGTGCCGCAAGGACTTCTTGAATCTCGTCGTGAAGCGATCTGACCTTCGCCAACGCGGGTGCGATCAGTTCGTCCGGTACATCGCCCTCGTCGGAGAAATCGATGCCAGCTTCGATCAGCGCCGACGCAGCAACGATCCGCTCGCGCCAATCGCGCGCGCGGTTGCCGAGCAGGCCGTTCAGTTGGCGCAGCGCCTGGCGCCGCTGACGGTCCGTGTCGGCGTGGATGAGATCGTCGAGACCCTCAGCTTCGGTCAGGTCTAGCTTGCCGTTCTCGAGCGCCCGCCGCGTGAATTCGCCGGGCTCGGCCGGACGCACATTGTCGAATGCAGCCAGCACGCCGAACATCGCCGCCAATACGGCGCGCCCACCATGGACATGAAATTCCGCGACGTCTTCGCCTGTAGCGCTGGCCGGACCCGGAAACCAAAGCGCGACAGCATCATCGATCGGTTGACGATTCAAATCCTGGAGCAGCGCGCGGGTTACCATCCGCGGGGCCGGCGTCTTGCCGGCCAGCGCCGATACGATCGACTCGGCCATTGGACCAGAGACGCGGACGATGGCAATCGCGCTCGGTGGCCGGCCGGATGACAACGCAAAGATGGTCTGGTCTCGGGGATGCATCGCCTATTTGTTCTCGTGCCTCCGCAAAGGCAATGCTGTTTCATTTTGCACACGCTCATTGAACATATTGCGTCGCAACATAGCCAAGAGTAACCGCCGCATTCCCGCAGCTACTATGCTCCAACTAGCCCTGGCTGATCAGGGACGTCTCGCATCCAAAAAATTAAGCTAGATATATCAATATGTTAAATCATAAACAGAGTGTTAAGACACATCTACCCATGCTGCACGTCTGCTGCAGCAATACCGCAGCATGAAAAAGGGCGCCCCGTTGCAGCGGAGCGCCCTTTCCTTTCGAGGCCTTGGCCTCAGGTGTTCATCGAGTCGAAGAACTCCGAGTTGCTCTTCGTGTTCCGGAGCTTGTCGAGCAGGAAGTCGATCGCGTCCATCGTGCCCATCGGATTCAGGATGCGGCGCAGGACGTACATCTTCTTCAGCACCTGCGGATCGGTGATCAGCTCCTCCTTGCGGGTGCCGGAGCGCGCGATGTCGATCGCCGGGAAGGTCCGCTTGTCCGAGACCTTGCGGTCGAGGATCAGTTCGGAGTTACCGGTGCCCTTGAATTCTTCGAAAATGACTTCGTCCATGCGGCTGCCGGTATCGACCAGTGCGGTCGCGATGATGGTCAGCGAGCCGCCTTCCTCGATGTTGCGCGCGGCGCCGAAGAAGCGCTTCGGCCGCTGCAACGCGTTGGCGTCGACGCCGCCGGTCAGCACCTTGCCGGATGACGGCACCACCGTGTTGTAGGCGCGGCCGAGGCGCGTGATCGAATCGAGCAGGATCACGACGTCGCGGCCGTGCTCGACGAGACGCTTGGCCTTCTCGATCACCATCTCGGCGACCTGAACGTGACGCACGGCCGGCTCGTCGAAAGTAGACGACACGACCTCGCCCTTCACCGAGCGCTGCATATCGGTGACTTCTTCCGGACGCTCGTCGATCAGCAGCACGATCAGATAGCAGTCAGGATGATTGGCGGTGATGGAGTGCGCGATGTTCTGCATCAGCACCGTTTTGCCGGTGCGCGGCGGCGCGACGATCAGCGCGCGCTGACCTTTGCCGATCGGCGCGACGATGTCGATGACGCGGGCGGAAAGGTCTTTCTTGGTTGAGTCTTCGAGCTCCATCCGGAAACGCTGATTGGGAAACAGCGGCGTCAAATTGTCGAAATTGACCTTGTGCCTGGACTTTTCCGGGTCCTCGAAATTAAGCGTGTTGACCTTCAGCAGCGCGAAATAGCGTTCGCCTTCCTTCGGGCTGCGAATGTGGCCTTCGATAGTGTCGCCGGTGCGCAGGCCGAAACGGCGGATCTGCGAAGGCGAGACATAGATGTCGTCCGGGCCGGGCAGATAGTTGGCATCGGGCGAGCGAAGAAAGCCGAAGCCGTCGGACAGAACCTCGACGACGCCCTCTCCAACGATGTCGGTCTCGGCAGCCGCGAGTTGCTTGAGGATGGCGAACATCAGCTCCTGCTTGCGCATGGTGCTGGCATTTTCGACCCCATTCTCTTCCGCAAACGAGACGAGCTCAGCCGGCGTTTTCGATTTGAGGTCCTGGAGTTTGATTTCCCGCATTGGGGTAGTCCTGTGAGGGAGTAAGTAGGGAAGGGGTGCGAGGTGGCTTTGGAAAAAGCGGACGCCAAAGGAAGGTCCGCAGGTCTCAGCCAGGAAAGTGCCGTTAGGGCTTCAAACCTGATGCGGCGCCGGTCCAAAAACGAACCGAAACGCGACCACATCCGCCTGCGTGGGGTGGGATATTGCCTATATAGAAAATCGCTTCGTACTCCGCAAGAAGGACTGAAGCCCGCTTCTTGTGCATTGTTGCGGTTAGAACGGCTTCACGACCACCATGATGACGATAAGAATCATCAGAAAAGTCGGTACTTCATTGATAATACGATAGAATTTCTGGCTGCGCCAATTCCGGTCCGCCGCGAAATCCTTCACGCAGCGGGACAAAAAGCCGTGGACGCCGGACATGATGAGCACCAGCGTAAATTTGACGTGAAACCAACCCGAAAGGTACCAGTGTCCGGCCCAGGCCAAATAGAGCCCCGCGAGCCAGGTCACAATCATCGCCGGATTGATGATCGCCTTCAAAAGGCGCCGTTCCATCACCTTGAACGTCTCGGACTGCTTCGACCCGGGCTCGGCCTCGCAGTGATAAACGAACAGCCGCGGCAGATAGAGCATGCCCGCCATCCACGAGATGACGGCAATGATGTGCAGGGCCTTGATCCACTCATACATCGTGGGGTGCCTTTCAGGGAACGGCTCGGGCGGTCTCAGCGTTACGAGCAAAGCTCTCCAAGCGAGGGACGGATACATATCCGCAAGCTCGGCTCTCCTAAACCTATTAATTTTAGATTCTAAGGTTTGAGTCTGAATGACGGTGGATTTGACTCATGCAAGGCGATCCAGCCGTTGTCGCAGGCTTGTTCACATCCCTCAACATTCTTGCGAGAGGGCATGGTCGCGCGGATTCGTTGCCCTGACTCAATTGCTTGCGCTCCTCTGTGGTCAGCTTATGCAGAGACAAATCCACACCTACCCACTATCATCGTCTCCATGACCTCGACTTATCCTTTTGCGAGGTGCTGTGAAGAAAAGGATGAGATATCCCGTGGCCGGCCGGCGGCCCCGGATTCTCGTCCTCGGTCTCCACAGGGATTCACACGATAGACAGGGGTTTTGGTGCCCACGAACTCCAACTATTTCCATCTGCACCTGGTGTCGGACTCGACCGGCGAGACGCTGATCACGGTCGCGCGCGCAGTTGCCGCGCAATACGCCAACGTGACTGCTGTTGAGCATGTCTACCCCCTGGTGCGTAGCCAGAAGCAGCTCGATCGTGTGCTTGACGAGATCGAGGAATCGCCTGGTATCGTGCTGTTCACGCTTCTGGAAAAAGATCTCGTCGGCCGGCTCGAAGGCAAGTGCAAGGAGATCAACGTTCCGAGCCTGTCGATCATCGGGCCGGTGATGCAATTGTTCGAGGCTTATCTGGGTGCCGCGACCACCGGGCGTGTTGGCGCGCAGCACGTGCTCAACGCGGAATATTTCCGACGGATCGATGCGCTGAACTACACGATGATGCATGACGACGGTCAGCACGTCGATGGTCTCGAGGAAGCCGACGTCGTCCTGGTCGGTGTATCCCGCACGTCGAAGACGCCGACCTCGATCTATCTTGCCAACCGCGGCATTCGCGCGGCAAACGTACCGCTGGTGCCCGGCATTCCGCTGCCGCATCAGCTCGGAACTCTGAAGAAGCCGCTGGTGGTCAGTCTGCATGCAACGCCGGAGCGATTGATCCAGGTTCGGCAGAACCGCCTGCTCACCTTGGGTGACCGCGACAACGAGACCTACATCGACAAGCAGGCGGTGGCCGATGAGGTTGCCTTTGCGCGCCGCTTGAGCGCGAAGTTCAACTGGCCCCTGCTCGACGTGACGCGCCGCTCGATCGAGGAAACCGCGGCCGCGGTGATGAAGCTCTATGCCGATCGCCAGCGCGCGCGGCCGTCGGAATGATCGCGGCGTCATGAGCATCTGGCGCGGACAGCAGAAGCTGATTCTTGCGTCGCAGAGCCGCGCGCGGAAAATGCTGCTCGAAAACGCCGGCCTCGATTTCGAGGCGCTGCCGGCCGATCTCGACGAGCGTGCGGTGCAGAATGACTCCGGCCGGTCGGCGCCGGGCGAAATCGCCTCGCTGCTGGCGGGTGAGAAAGCACTGTTCATTTCCAGGCAGAGGCCGGGTCAATATGTCGTCGGTGCCGACCAGACGCTGGCGCTGGGACACCGGTTGTTCAGCAAGCCGGCCGGCCGCGCGCAGGCCGCGGAGCAGTTGAGCCTCCTCGCCGGCCACGTCCATGAATTGCACTCAGCGGTTTCGGTGGTGCGCGACGGGAAAACCCTGTTCGCGGATGTGAGCGTCGCGCGGATGACGATGCGGCGGCTTGGCGACCGCGAGATCGGCGCCTATCTCGACCAGGCCGGCGATAGAGTGACGACAAGTGTCGGCGCCTACCAGCTCGAGGGCTTGGGCGTGCATTTGTTCGAGCGCATCGAGGGCGACCATTTCACCATTCTCGGCCTGCCGCTATTGTCGCTGCTCGCATTCCTGCGCAGTGAGAAGCTGCTCGCGGTCTGAAGTGCTGTTGAAAGGTATAGCGACGGAAAGATGCTGATCAGATGTTGATTCTTGGACTGACCGGCTCGATCGGGATGGGAAAATCCACCACCGCGAAACTGTTCATGGAAGCCGGCGTTCCCGTGTACGACGCCGATGCGTCCGTGCATCAATTGTACGAAGGAGAAGCGGCACCCGCGATCGAGGCCGCGTTTCCCGGCACCACCGTCGATGGCAAGGTCGATCGCGCAAAACTCTCCGCGCGCGTGGTGCACGATGCCGCGGCGATGAAGCAGCTCGAGCAGATCGTGCATCCGATGCTCGGCGCGTCACGGGCGAAATTCTTCGCAGACGCGGAGGCCGCCGGCGCGCCGATTGTTGTCGTCGACATTCCGCTGCTGTACGAGACCGGTGGCGAGAAGCGCGTCGATGCTGTGGTAGTGGTCACCACCTCGGCGGAACTTCAGCGCGAGCGCGTGCTGGCACGCGGCACGATGGATGCCGCGAAGCTCGATGCCATCATCGCCAAGCAGGTGCCGGATGCCGAGAAGCGGAAGCGTGCCGATTTCATCGTGGATACCTCGCATGGACTGGACCCGGTGCGGGCGCGCATCCGCGACATTCTGGCCGAGGTTGTTAAGATGCCGAAGCGGCGTGCCTGATTCGCTGCTTCTGGATACCTCAACGTCATGCGCGAAATCGTTCTCGATACCGAAACCACCGGCCTTGATCCGCTGCGCGGCGACCGGCTGGTCGAGATCGGCTGTGTCGAGATCTTCAATCGCATGCCGACGGGGCAGACCTACCACGTCTACATCAACCCCGAGCGCGACATGCCGGCGGAAGCATTCGCCGTGCACGGCCTGTCGACCGAGTTCCTGGCCAGCAAGCCGCTGTTTCACGAGGTGGTCGACGACTTCCTGGCCTTCATCGGCGACACGCCGCTGGTGATCCACAACGCGTCCTTCGACGTCAGCTTCATCAATGCCGAGCTCGATCGGATCAAGCGCGAGATCATTTCGAAGGACCGCCTTGTCGATACCTTGCTGCTGGCTCGGCGCAAGCATCCCGGTGTGTCGAACCGGCTGGACGATCTCTGCTCGCGTTATTCGATCGACAATTCGCACCGGACCAAGCACGGCGCGTTGCTCGACGCCGAGCTCCTGGCCGAGGTCTATATCGACCTGATCGGTGCGCGACAGTCGCAGCTCATCCTGGCCTCGGAGACGACGGACACCCGCGTCGGCGGCCATGGCGACACGCCGCGGCGGCAGCGCGAAATTCCGCTGGCGGCCCGGGTCAGCGACGCCGATCGCGAGGCGCACCGCGCCTTCGTCGCCACCCTGGGCGACAAGCCGATCTGGAACGATTACTTGCCGCCGGTAGCCGTGGCAGCACCGGCCGCATAGAAAATCCGGCTCTGATGGAATCAGAGCCGGACCTCAAGCTTACCGTCAGTTCTAGGAATGTGCCGGATCAGCTCGGCTTGACGCCGGACGCGGCCTGGGCGGCAGCCTGCCGTTCCATGTTCTGGCGGTAGAGGCCGACGAAGTCGACGGGATCGAGCATCAAGGGCGGGAAGCCGCCGTCGCGGACCGAGGTCGCGACGATCTCGCGCGCGAACGGGAACAGCAGTCGCGGGCACTCGATCATGACCAGCGGGTGCAGATTTTCCTGCGGAACGTTCACGATCCGGAACACGCCGGCATAGGCCAGGTCGAAGCTGAACATCACCTTGCCGGCGCTTTCAGCCTTGCCCTCGATCGACAGGATCACCTCGAATTCGCTGTCGGCGAGATTGTTGGCGGAGACATTGATCTGAATGTTGATCGCCGGCTGCTGCTGCTGCGGGCCGAGCGAAGCCGGTGCGTTCGGATTCTCGAACGAGAGATCCTTGGTGTATTGCGCCAGCACGTTGAGCTGGGGAGGAGCCTGTTCGATGGGTGCGCCGTTGCCATTGGTCATGAAAATGTCTCCTGAAGTGGCGCTCGATGGACAGGATGTCCGACGGCAGCCTTTACGGGTGTTGAGAATGCCGATGCCGCGCGAGTGGCTATCATAGGCCCGGCGCAGTCGACAAGGACGACGAGCCGAGGACGCATCAGGGCGCGACCGATTCCCGCGCCGCAGCCGGTGGAGGAGACCTGACCAATCTCTTAACGGCTTCCTAAATAATTGAAGATGCGCGATTTCTGGGCAGGAACGGGTTTCCCCCCGCCGGTAAATCGCGCTACAATTGCCCGTGCCAAAAAGCGCCATTGGCCGGGCATAGTTTCATGCCTACATGCTGCGGACTCAATAGGTGATGTAATCTCCGCCGTTCCCCAACCGGGAACGCTTGTACGGCCGGCCCGTTGCCGGCAGAGCAGAAAGCGAATTCGACGTGGATATCTATACCATCATCTTCCTGGCGCTGGCGGTGTTCATCTTCCTGCGCCTGCGCAGCGTTCTCGGACAGCGCACCGGAAGCGAGCGGCCGCCCTATGATCGGGCCGCACCCAACGTCGTGCAACGGACGCAGGACAACAATGTCGTTCCGATCCCGGGATCGGTGATCGACCAGCCGGCGGCCCCGCGCGCCGAGCCCGCGGAGCCGACCGACCGCTGGAAGGGTGTCGCCGAGCCGGGTACGCCGCTGGCCCAGGGCCTCGATGCGGTGGCGCTCCAGGACTCCACTTTCGATCCGAAGCATTTCCTGTCGGGCGCCCGCTCCGCCTACGAGATGATCGTGCTGGCCTTCGCCAATGGCGACCGCCGCGCCCTGAAGGATTTGTTATCGACTGAGGTCTATGAGAGCTTCGAGGCCGCGATCAAGGACCGCGAGAACCACGAGCAGAAGACCGAAACGCGGTTCGTGTCTATCGACAAGGCCGAGATCGTCAATGCGGAGACGCGCGATCGCACGGCGCAACTGACCGTCCGCTTCGTGTCGCAGATGATTTCGGTCACACGCGACAAGGCAGGCACGATCGTCGACGGCAGCCCGGACAAGGTGGCCGACATCACCGATGTCTGGACGTTCGCCCGTGACTCGGCGTCCCGCGATCCGAACTGGAAGCTGGTTGGCACTGGAAGCGCTCACTAAACATATCAGCTACGGGCGCCTTGCCGTTGCGAGTTGCGCGCTCGCGGTTCTGTGTTCCACTGCGGCGATAGCTGCTCACTACAGATACAGCCGGCACGCAGTGCAGCGGCACGTCCCTGCCCGTGCGCTTCCCTACCCCAATCTGGAACTGCCGCTGCACATCAGCGGCAGCCAGTATGAGCCGCTTACCTGGACGAATATCCCGGGCTGGAACGACGACGATCATCTCGCCGCCTACAAGGCATTCCGGACGAGCTGCAAGCCGATCGCCGCCCAACAGGGGTTGGCACCGGAATCGAAGGCGCTCGGAGGCTCGCTGCGCGATCCCTGCCGGATCGCCAAGCGGCTCGATCTCACCGACAGCACGAAAGCGAAGGATTTCTTCGAGCAGAACTTCGTACCCTTGCGCATCTCGCGGCTCGGCGAAGATGCAGGCTTCGTCACCGGCTATTACGAGCCGGTGCTCGACGGCTCGCGGACGCAGACCGACGTCTACAACGTTCCGGTCTATCGCCGCCCGTCCAACCTGTTCGTGCGCGGCAAGACGCAGGATTCGGTCGGCCTGCCCAACAGCGGTCCGGTGTATCGCAAGATCGGCCGGCGCAAGCTCGTGCCCTATTACGACCGCGCCCAGATAGAGGACGGCGCGATCGCCGGCCGTGGGCTGGAGATCTGCTGGCTGAAGAACCAGACCGATTTGCTGTTCGCGCAGATCCAGGGCTCGGCGCGGATCAAGCTGACGGACGGCACCACGCTGCGCATCAATTATGATGCGCACAACGGCTATCCCTATACGCCGGTCGGACGCATCCTGATCGACCGCGGCATCATCCCGAAGGATCAGATGTCGATGCAGAAGATCAGGGAGTGGATGGAGCAGAATCCGGATGGCGCGAACGAGTTGCGCCGGCAGAACCGCTCCTACATCTTCTTCCGTGAAGTTCCGCTATCCGACAAGGACGAAGCCGTCGGCGCGCAAGGCGTGCCGCTGACGCCGGGCCGCTCGATTGCGGTCGACAAGGCGCTTCATGTCTACGGCACGCCGTTCTTCATCCAGGGCGAGTTGCCGATCGAATCCGAAACGTCGAAGACACCGTTCCACCGGCTGATGATCGCGCAGGACACGGGGTCTGCGATCGTGGGTCCTGCGCGGGCCGACCTCTATTTCGGCGCCGGCGCCGATGCGGGAAAAGTGTCGGGCCGGCTAAAAAACAGCATGCAGTTCGTCATGCTGGTTCCGAAGGAGCTCGATCCTGTCGCCCGCGGCCGCAAGCTGCCGATCCCGGATGAGCGGCCGTCGGCAAAGATAGCAAAGCTGTATCCGCAGACCGATCCGCAGAAGGACAAGCCGGCCGCAAAGCCGGCGGACGCGCCCGTTGCGCCGATCGCCAAGGATGCCGGGAAGGATGTTGCGAAGGGTACCGCCAAGGATCCGGCAAAGAATACGACCGGCAATGCAACCAAGGGTCCGGCCGCGAAGGGCACGGCGGCTCCCGCACAGACAGGTGCAACAGCCCCTGTCGCGCAGGACGCAACTGTGGCAAAAGCGGTGCCGCTGCCGGCAGTCCGGCCCGACATTCCGCAATCTCAGGAGAAGCGGCGCTCTCGGCGCTATCGCCATCGCGACGATCAATGAAACGTCCCGCGTCGATCCCCGACCTTTCCGCTCCGTCGCGGCGCAGGCGTGCGCTGAGCGAGGAGGAGCGTGCGCTCTGGGAGAGCGTCGCAAAGCAGGTCAAGCCGCTGCGCAAGAGGGCGGCTGCCGCGAAAGCGCCCGTAACAACCTCTGATCCGGTCACCCATCACGTCGCGGCAAAGCAGGTACCGGTCAAGGCGCCTGCGCCGCGGCCGCAAGTCCCGCCATTGGCGCCGATCGGCCGCCGCGATCGCGCAAAACTGTCACGCGGCAGGCAGGAGATCGATGCGCGGCTCGATCTGCACGGCATGACGCAAATGCGCGCGCATCGGGTGCTGTTCGCCTTCCTGCAACGCGCCCATCACGACGGGCTGACCTTCGTGCTCGTCATCACCGGCAAGGGCAAGGTCGGCGGCCTGGAAAGCGAACGCGGCGTGCTGCGGCGCCAGGTGCCGGAATGGCTTAGCCTGCCGGAATTTCGTTCCCTGATCGTGGGATTCGAGGAGGCTCATATCGGCCATGGCGGCGAGGGCGCGCTTTATGTGCGCGTGCGGCGCGCGAGAGCATGATCCGGAAAAGTGAGAAGCGGTTTTCCGGACAGATCAAGCTCACAATCAACGATTCTAAAATGGTCTGACGATCCCGACGCGCGGGATCAGCGTGAGAATCCAGCCGAACGTCGTCGTCCTGCGATCGTCTGACGGGATCACCGGCACCTCCTTCGAGGCCGGCAGCTTCTTCACCGCATGCAGTATCAGGAACATGCAGACCGCCCAGTTCGAGATCCAGCGCGAATAGTCGAACACGATCACGAACATGATGAAGAAGCCGGCGCTGATCATGACGAGCGCGGCGATCACAAGACGGCGGTGCAGCTCGCTTGCGAGCGCGTCGATCAGGCGCGCGAAATACTGCCAGAGCGGCGCGTGCAGCCAGATCAGCAGCGCGAACACCGGGACGCCCAGGATGTTCGAGGGCATGCGCGCCCAGGTGTCGGTGATCTCCTTCGACAGCGGCTGGTACCAGATGTAGCCGAACTCAAGCAGATCCGTCCGTGACGGATCGGCCATCCGGCTCCGCAGATGACGGAGGAATTCGTCATAGGGCACGTCGACGGTGCCAAGGAATTGCGCGGCCAGGAACAGGATGCCGACCGTGGCGAGTGCCGCGACCCCCGCCGCCACATTCCGCGATGTCACGCCCTGCACCAGATAGAAGCGCAGCACCACGATGGCTGCGATGGTCGGCACATACATCAGGATGAAGATGTGGTGGATCAGGATCAGCACGATCGAGAACAGCGCAGCCAGCAGCACATAGGCGACCGAGCGCGCCGGGATGAGCAGCAGCACGATCGTGAGCGCGCAGCCATAGATGTCGAAATGACCGAGCGAGAAGATGAAATTCTTCAGGAAGAACGGCGATCCCGCGATGAAGACGAACAGCGGCCAATGCGTGTCGTCGAACCTGAAGGTGCGGCGGAAGAGCTCGATGAACAGGCCGAGCGTCACCAGCCAGATCGCGCCGCCCAAGGCAAACACCAGCCACACCGGCACCTTGTCGGTGAACAGCGAGACGATCGCGCCGATCAGCGCACGCTTGGTGAAGCCGTAATGATAGTCGACCAGCAGGTGGATGTAGGGGACGAAGGGCCGCAGCGTGATCTTGTAGAAGAACAGCCCGATCATCATGGCGGCGTTGACGGCAAGCATCACGCGCCAAGGGTTTTGCCAGACCCGCAGATTCATTCGCCCACCTATGTCGTCCCGGCGCAGGCCGGGACCCATATCCACGACTGTCAGTTTGTAAACGGGATGCAGGCCCGAGTCTTGGCTCAATACGGGCGGCGGTGGTTATGGGTCCCGGCCTGCGCCGGGACGACGGTGGAGATTGACACGTTACAAAATAAACCGGCTCAGATCCGCGTTCTTGGCGAGGTCGCCGACGTGCCGGGTGACATAGTCCGCGTCGACCTGAATGGTCTCGCCGTGGCGGTCGGGCGCGGTGAAGGAGATCTCGTCCAGCACCCGCTCCATCACGGTTTGCAGCCGCCGCGCGCCGATATTCTCGACCGTCGAGTTGACCGCGACCGCGACGTCGGCCAACGCGTCGATCGCGCCGTCGGTGACATCGAGCGTCACGCCCTCGGTCTTCATCAGCGCGACATACTGCTTGATCAGCGATGCCTCGGGCTCGGTCAGGATGCGGCGCATGTCGTCGCGGGTGAGCGCCTGCAGCTCGACGCGGATCGGCAGGCGGCCCTGCAGCTCCGGCAGCAGATCCGACGGCTTGGCGATATGGAACGCGCCGGAGGCGATGAACAGGATGTGATCCGTCTTGACCGCGCCGTGCTTGGTCGAAACCGTGGTGCCTTCGATCAGCGGCAGCAAATCGCGCTGCACGCCTTCGCGGGAGACATCACCGCCCTGGCGGTTCTCGCGCACGCAGATCTTGTCGATCTCGTCGAGGAAGACGATGCCGTTGTTCTCGACGACGCTGATCGATTCCTGCACCAGCTGGTCGGTGTCGAGCAGCTTGTCGGATTCCTCGTTGACCAGGATCTCGTGCGAGCCTTCCACCGTCAGGCGGCGCGTCTTGCTGCGTCCGCCCATCTTGCCGAAGATGTCGCCGAGCGAGATCGCGCCCATTTGGGCGCCCGGCATGCCGGGAATCTCGAACATCGGCATGCCGCTGCCGGACGACTGGGTCTCGATCTCGATTTCCTTATCGTTGAGCTCGCCGGCGCGCAGCTTCTTGCGGAACGATTCGCGCGTTCCGGCGCTGGCGGCCGGCCCCACCAGCGCATCCAGCACGCGCTCCTCGGCGGCGAGCTGGGCACGGGCGTGGACGTCCTTGCGCTTGCGCTCGCGGGTTTGCGCGATCGCAACCTCGACGAGGTCGCGGACGATCTGCTCGACATCGCGGCCGACATAGCCGACCTCGGTGAACTTGGTGGCTTCGACCTTCAGGAACGGTGCGCCCGCGAGCTTGGCGAGCCGCCGCGCGATCTCGGTCTTGCCGACGCCGGTCGGCCCGATCATCAGGATGTTCTTGGGCAGAACCTCCTCGCGCAGGGAACCGGCGAGCTGCAGCCGACGCCAACGGTTGCGCAGCGCGATCGATACCGCGCGTTTGGCATCGGCCTGGCCGACGATGAAGCGATCAAGTTCAGAAACAATTTCACGGGGGGAGAAGTCGGTCATTGGCTCTAGCTAGGTTGAAAGAACTCTGTCGGCAAGCACTGTTCCGGACCTGCGACCTCGACGTCATCTGTCGTGGATCATCAGCAGCGCCGGCCCGTCAGGCGTGTCAACTACATGCGTCTTGCGGAAACCCGCCTTTTCGTAGGCACGCACCGCGCGCGCGTTGGTTGGATCGGGGTCGGTCACCATCCGCGGCACGCCCTGCGCCAGACGCTCCTCGACAAAGCTGCGGATCAGCGCGGCGCCGTGGCCGCGCGCGATCATGCCGGCTTCGCCGATGAAGAGATCGATGCCGCGCGTGCCCTGCGGCTGCGCGCCGAAGCCGGAATTCCACGCCGTCGGGTCGTAGCACTGGATGTAACCCAAATCGCCGTCCTCGGCCGACACGATGAACTGGTCCATGGCCGGCTCCTCGAGGTCGCCGGCGACGAGAGCGTACTGCTCGGCCGGATCGCCCCACCACTCCCGGACATGCGGCAATCCGAGCCACTGCTTGATCCGCGGCAGGTCGGCCGATGTCATCGGGCGGAAGCGGTACGGACCGGCCATGCTCAGCCGCCCACGGATTCGATCGTCACGTTCCGGTTGGTGTAGACACAGATGTCGGCAGCAATATCGAGCGCACGACGGACGATGGTCTCGGCGTCCTTGTCGGTGTCGACAAGCGCGCGTGCCGCGGCGAGCGCATAATTTCCGCCCGAGCCGATCGCCATGACCCCAGCCTCGGGCTCCAGCACGTCGCCGGTGCCGGTGAGCACCAGGGTGACGTCCTTGTCGGCCACGATCATCATGGCCTCGAGGCGCCGCAGATAGCGGTCGGTGCGCCAGTCCTTGGCGAGCTCGACGGCTGCCCGGGTCAGCTGGCCCGGATATTGTTCCAATTTGCTCTCAAGCCGCTCGAACAGGGTGAAAGCGTCGGCGGTGGCGCCGGCAAAGCCGCCGATCACATCGCCCTTGCCGATCCGGCGGACCTTCTTGGCGTTGGCCTTGATCACGGTCTGGCCGATCGAGACCTGCCCATCGCCGCCGATCACCACCTTGCCGCCCTTGCGGACCGTGCAAATCGTGGTGCCATGCCAGACCGGCAACTCATTTTGGGATGCTTGCATAGATTACCTCTCTCGGTGGCAGATTTAGGCGGTCGGACAGGGGGTTACAATCGGGCGATTTAGCGCGTTTTCGAGCGAAGCCTGTCCCGGACTTGATCCGGGATGGGAACCGGTTCGCGTGAAGAAAACGCGCCAGAGGGGACGGGCAAGAAATTCCGGTCACCATGGCCCGAAGTCGGGGCATTTCGGCGTCATCCCGCAGTAGCGAAGGTGACATCCGCCTGTTAAAAGACCGGCGTTTTCGACACGGGAAAGCTCATTTTCATGCGCACGGCAACCATCAAGCGCAAGACCAAGGAGACCGACATCGAGGTGACGGTCAACCTCGACGGAACGGGCATATCCACGGTTTCGACCGGGATCGGCTTCTTCGACCATATGCTCGATCTCCTCGCCCGGCATTCGCGCATCGACATTACGGTCAAGGCGGATGGCGATCTCCATGTCGATTACCACCACACCACCGAAGACGTCGGGATCGCGCTCGGGCAGGCCGTGAAGCAGGCGCTCGGCGACATGGCCGGCATCACCCGCTATGCCTCGATCCACATGCCGATGGACGAGACGCTGTCCCGCGTCGTGATCGACGTGTCCGGCCGCCCGATGCTGGTGTTCCGGACCGAATTCCCGCGCGACAAGATCGGCGAGTTCGATACCGAGCTGGTGCGCGAGTGGTTCAACGCGTTCGCGATGAACGCCGGCGTGACTCTCCACGTCGAGACCCTATATGGCGAGAACAGCCATCACATCGCCGAATCCTGTTTCAAGGGTTTGGCCCGGGCGCTGCGTACGGCGGTTGCGATCGATCCGCGGACTGCGGGCGAAGTGCCCTCGACGAAAGGTCAGCTCGGCGGCTGACCCAAGGAGCAAGATGCTCCAAGACAGAGAGTCTATCCTCGGCGGAGTTTCCGATGCCGGTCTACACAGTGCATGCCCCCGTGGCTGATGGCGTCGATCTTGCGGCGACCGACAAGTTCACCTTCGTGCGCGACGGCTTCCATTTCTGGGCCGCCGTTGCGGGCGTGATCTGGCTTGCCTGGCATCGGCTCTGGCTGGCGCTGATCGGTTGGCTTCTGGTCACCACTGTCATTGATTTCGGGCTGGCCAAGCTCGGCGTCGGCCGCGGCGCGATCTCTCTGGTCGACCTGGTGCTGATGCTGCTGCTTGGATTCGAGGCCGCCAACCTGCAACGCTGGACGCTGTCGCGGGGCAAATGGCGCCAGCTCGATATCGTCGTGGCCGATAGCGCGGAGGCCGCCGAGCGGCGCTTCTTCGATCGCTGGACGGCGCGGCATGGTGGTGCCGTCAACGACCAATGGTCGGTCGATCGCGGCGGACCGCCTCCGACCCGGAATGTTCCGGGTCAACCGTTCTCGAAGGCGCCGCCGCTGCCGCAAGGCGGCATTATCGGATTGTTTCCAGAGCCAGGAGGATCGCGATGACCGTTGCAATCATCGATTACGGCTCCGGCAATCTGCATTCCGCGGCGAAAGCATTCGAGCGCGCCGCCCGCAGCATGGATGATCCGGAAGCAATCAAGGTGACGCGCGATCCCGACGCGGTGTATCGCGCCGATCGCATCGTGCTGCCCGGTGTCGGCGCCTTTGCCGATTGCCGCCGTGGCGTCGATGCGGTCGACGGCATGTTGGAGGCGCTCACCGAGGCGGTGCGGGTCAAGGCGCGGCCGTTCTTCGGCATCTGCGTCGGCATGCAGCTGATGGCGACGCGCGGCAAGGAGCATGTCACGACCGAGGGTTTTGACTGGATCGCCGGCGACGTCGTGAAGATCGAGCCGCGCGACGAGAACCTCAAGGTCCCGCACATGGGCTGGAACACGCTCGACCTCGTCCGCGAGCACCCGGTGCTGGAGCGGCTGCCGCTCGGCCCGAAGGGCCGTCACGCCTATTTCGTGCACTCCTACCACCTCGCCCCCGCCAACGAGGCGGACGTGCTGGCGCGTGCCGAGTATGGCGGGCCGGTTACCGCGATCGTAGGCAAGGACACCGCTGTTGGCACCCAGTTTCACCCCGAGAAGAGCCAGCGCTTCGGCCTCGCCCTGATCTCGAATTTCTTGAAGTGGAAGCCGTGATTCTCTTTCCTGCGGTTGATCTGAAGAACGGCCAGTGCGTGCGCCTGGAGCAGGGCGACATGGCACGCGCCACGGTATTCAATCTCGATCCGGCGGCGCAGGCCCGCGCTTTCGCCGCGCAGGGATTCGAATATCTGCACGTCGTCGATCTCGATGGCGCCTTTGCCGGCAAGCCGATGAATGCGCATGCGGTGGAGGCGATGCTCAAGGCCGTCACCATGCCGGTGCAGCTCGGCGGCGGCATCCGGGACTTCAAGACGATCGAGGCCTGGCTCGACAAGGGCATCACGCGCGTGATCATCGGTACTGCGGCGGTACGTGATCCCGATCTGGTGAAAAACGCAGCGAAGAAATTTCCCGGGCGCGTGGCCGTCGGCCTCGATGCGCGCGACGGCAAGGTCGCGGTCGAAGGCTGGGCGGAGACGTCGCACGTGACGGCGCTCGAGATCGCGCAGCGTTTCGAGGATGCCGGCGTCGCCGCGATCATCTTCACCGACATCTCCCGTGACGGCCTGCTCAAGGGGCTCAACCTCGATGCCACGATCGCGCTCGCCGATCGCATTTCCATTCCGGTGATCGCCTCAGGGGGCTTTGCCTCGATCGACGACGTCAAGGCGCTGCTGGAGCCGCGTGCCGGCAAGCTCGCCGGCGCCATCGTCGGCCGTGCGCTCTACGACGGACGGCTCGATCCCGCCGCCGCGCTCACGCTGATCAAGAACGCTCGGACCGCGGCCTAGGAGAAAAATATGTTCAAGGTTCGCGTGATCCCCTGTCTCGACGTGAAGGACGGGCGCGTGGTCAAGGGCGTCAATTTCGTCGATCTGCGCGACGCCGGCGATCCGGTGGAAGCCGCGATCGCCTATGATGCCGCCGGCGCCGATGAACTCACTTTTCTCGACATCACCGCGACCCATGAAAACCGCGGTATCATGCTCGACGTGGTGCGGCGGACTGCGGAAGCCTGCTTCATGCCTCTGACGGTCGGTGGCGGCGTGCGCACCGTCGACGACATCAAGACGCTGCTGCGGTCAGGCGCCGACAAGGTCTCGATCAATTCGGCGGCCGTCAGCCGTCGTGAGTTCGTGAAGGAAGCGGCCGAGAAGTTCGGCGAGCAGTGCATCGTCGTTGCGATCGACGCCAAGCGGGTCAAGCGCGCCGGTGGGTCTGATCGTTGGGAGATCTTCACCCATGGTGGACGTAATGCCACCGGGATCGACGCCATCGAATATGCCCAGGAAGTGGTCGCGCTCGGCGCCGGCGAGATCCTGCTGACGTCAATGGACCGGGACGGCACGCGGCAGGGCTTTGACCTGCCGATCACCCGCGCGATCGCCGACAGTGTTTCGGTACCGGTCATCGCGTCCGGCGGCGTTGGCAACCTCGATCACCTCGTCGACGGCGTCCGCGAGGGTCACGCCACCGGCGTGCTCGCCGCGTCGATATTCCACTTCGGCGAATTTACCATCCGCCAAGCCAAGGATCACATGGTGCGCGCCGGGCTGCCGATGCGTCTCGATCCCTAGGACTCCTTGTCACAAAAATGCTAAGTCTCCATTTAGGGAGACGGCACTGGGACAGTGCCAGTGCTCACGGTTGAGTTGAGTCGATGTCGCATTTCACGGTCCACGATCTGGCTGCCACCATCGATGCCCGCGCTGCAACGGGCGGTGAGGCGTCCTATACCCGCAAGCTGCTCGACAAGGGTGCGGAGCATTGCGCCAAGAAGCTGGGTGAGGAAGCGATCGAGACTGTGATCGCCGCGGTCGAGAATGATCGCGATCACCTCATCTCCGAAAGCGCTGATCTGGTTTTTCACCTGCTGGTTCTGCTGAAATCGCGTGGCGTGAAATTGGAGGACGTCGAGGCGGCGCTGGAGAAGCGCACGTCGATGTCCGGATTGGAAGAGAAGGCGTCGCGCAAGCGCGACTGATCAAGGGGACGGTCTCATGGACATCCGGGCACCAGATCAGCAGTACAATCCCTATCGCGTCTTCACGCGCGCGCAGTGGTCGCATCTGCGCGACGACACGCCGATGACGCTGGAGCCGGGCGAGTTCGATCGCCTGCGGTCTATGCACGACCGCTTGGACTTGCAGGAGGTCGAGGACATCTATCTGCCGCTGTCGCGGTTGCTCTCGATCTATGTCGATGCCACGCAGCGGCTGTATTATTCGCAGCGCCAGTTCCTCGCCATCCGCGATCGCAAGATGCCTTACATCATCGGTGTCGCCGGTTCGGTCGCTGTCGGCAAGTCGACCACCGCGCGCGTGCTGCAGGCGTTGTTGGCCCGCTGGTCACCGCGGCCGAAGGTCGACCTGATCACGACGGACGGCTTCCTGTACCCAAACGCCGTGCTCGAGCGGCAGGGGATCATGCAGAAGAAGGGTTTTCCGGAAAGCTACGATCTGCCGACGCTGCTGTCGTTCCTCAGCGACATCAAGGCGGGGCGGCGTCGCGTGCGCGCGCCGGTTTATTCGCATCTGACCTACGACATCGTGCCGAACAAGTGGGTCGAGATCGACCAGCCCGACATCCTGATCGTCGAGGGCGTCAATGTGCTGCAGACCGGAAGGCTGCCACGTGACGGCAAGGCGGTGCCTTTCGTGTCTGACTTCTTCGATTTCTCGGTTTATATCGATGCCGATGAATCGGCGCTGCGGCAGTGGTACATCACGCGCTTCCTGGCGCTGCGCGACACCGCGTTCACCGATCCCAGGTCCTACTTCCACCGCTATGCGCCGTTGTCCGACGAGGAGGCGACCGCGACTGCGATCGCGATCTGGGAGCGCACCAACCTCGCCAATCTCGAGGACAACATCCTGCCGACACGACCGCGCGCGACTTTGATCCTGAAGAAGGGCGCCGATCACGTCGTGCAATCGGTCGCGCTGCGCCGGCTGTGAGCATGGCTCGCCCAAACTAACCACATCACCGATGTCGTCCCCGCCTATTGCGCACGGGAGCGGGGACCCAACCACAGGCGCCCGTCATCTACAGGGCTGTGGCCGCAGCACGTCGCAAAATCATACTCGGTGGTTATAGGTCCCTGCTTCCGCAGGGACGACAGCGGAGAATTTGGAGTCTACGCCGCGAGATGCCGTGACGCGGCCAGCCCCGCCAGCGCTTCTTCCAGCTTCTCGTGATCGAGCGGCTTGACCAGGAAGCCATCCATGCCGGCCTCGAAGCAGGCATAGCGATCCTCCACCAGCGTGTTGGCGGTCAGCGCCAGGATCGGCGTCCGGCGTCCCGGCTGGTCCGCCTCATGCGCGCGGATGCGCTTGGTGGCTTCGATGCCGTTGAGAAGCGGCATCTGGATGTCCATCAGCACGAGATCGTAGGGCGTGCCGGCGGATTTCGCCGACAGCCAGGATTCCATCGCCTGCTCGCCATTGGTGGTGATGACAGCGTTGTGGCCGAGCCGGCCGAGCAGCGAGCGCATCAACAGCGCATTGATCTCGTTGTCCTCGGCGACCAGGATCGAGAGCCGCTTGTCAGACGCGGTGGCCGGAACTGCTGCGGGCGCGGGCTCGGCGAGCGCCTCGATCGCGAGGCTGGGTGCCGCGATTTCGGGTGCCGCGGTCAGGCGCGCGGCGAGTGACGACGCGCGCAACGGCTTGACCAGATATCGGGTGAAGGTGGGCGTCGAGGAGGCCAACAGCTCCTGCCGCGTCGTCGGCGTGAACATCACGATTCGATGTGTCGCATGGGTGCGTGCGGCGCTGGCAAGCGCTTCCATCGCTGACGTACCGAACGCGTGGTCGATCAGGATCGCGTGCCAGCTTCGCTCCGGCAACAGCGCCTCGGCCACTTCGGCATCCGACACGATGCAGGTCTGCGCACCCCAGCGCTGCAGCCGCCGCGAGATCAGCGAGACCTCGATGCTCTGCGGCGCGACCAGCATGATCGACTGGCTGGAGAGGTCAGGTGCGGTGAAGGCGTTGGCCTCACCGGTCTCGGCGGCGGCGAGCGGGATCGACACCTCGAATGTCGAGCCGGCGCCGGGCGTGCTCGCGAGCGCGATCCGCCCGCCCATGCGCTTGACGATGCGATCGCTGATCGAGAGGCCGAGGCCGGTGCCGCCATAGCTGCGCGCTATGCGCTCGTCGGCCTGCTCGAACTCGCGGAAAATTCGTTGCTGTGCTTCCGGTGCGATGCCGATCCCGGTGTCGCGGACCAGGAAGCTGGTTTCGTGCGGCAAGAGACCGGGCTCGACGATCAGCGCTACTCCGCCATTCCCGGTGAACTTGATGGCGTTGCCGGCGAGATTGAGCAGCACCTGCCGCAGTCGCGCCGCGTCGCCGATCACCCGCAACGGCAAGCGCTCGTCGACATAGGCCGCGATCTCGATGCCTTTGCCCTGCGCACGCGGCGCCAGCAACTCGGTGATGTCCTCGATCAGGCCGGAGAGCGCGAACGGCCGGTGCTCGAGATCGATCTTGCCGGCCTCGATCTTGGAATAGTCGAGTAGCTCCTCGATCAGCGCGAGGAGCGCATCGCCCGATGTCTTGACCGCCTTGACGTAGTTGGCCTGTTCCGGCGTCAGCGACGTGTCCATCAACAATCCGCTCATGCCGATGATGCCGTTCAGCGGCGTGCGGATCTCGTGGCTCGCCATCGCCAGGAATCGCGACTTGGCGCGGTTGGCGGCATCGGCCTGATCGCGCGCTTCAGCCAGCACGCGTTCGCTCTCGGTGCGATCGGTGACGTCGCGGCCGACGCTCTGCATCTCGGCCGGTCCGCCGGCGTCGTTGCGGACGAGGCCCTCGCGCCAGGCGATCCAGCGCGGACCGAGCGGCCCCTCGATCCTCTGGTCATAGACGCGGGTGCCGTTGGCTTCGAGCGCGGTGTCGCCCTGTTCGAGCACCTTCAGGGTGGCGGTGCTGCCGATCAGGTCATCGCGCGGAACCTGCGCCAGTTCGCAATAGGCGTCGTTGGCGTAGGTGATGCGGCCTTCGGGGTCGCGTAGTGCGATCAGGTCGCCTTGGGCTTCGAACAGATGGCTGACCCGCTGCGCGGCCTCCTGCAGTTCCCAGTTGCGGTCGGCCATCGCTTCGTTGTGCGTGGCGATCATACGCAGCTTCTTGCGCATGAGCCGCAGCCGGATGCCCAGCGTGACGATCCAGAGGCAGGCGAGCGCAAACAGGAAGCTGACGCCGATCGCGAAAAGATTCGGGTCGTAGCCGCTCTTTTCAGAGAGGGTGCCCGTGATGAATCCGAACGCGCCGCCGAACGCGGCGGAAAAGATCATGAAGGAGCGGACGATGAATGCGATCCAGGAATGACGCCGCAGGAAACGACGAAGGCGCAACTTGATCCTGTAGAAACGCCCCATCAATGGTGGCCCTGAGATAGCTTGATCCGTTGAGGACGATGCGTCGGCGACCTTGCAAAGTGCTTGAAGCTGACGACCGTTTCATGCCGCCCTGAGAACGGGGTTAGCGAAACGTTAATTCCGGCATGCTCGGGCTACGAAGCGCCGCGCCAGGCTAGAGCGACGCGGCTTCGAGGCGACTTTGTCCGCGACGGGCGCTGACGATCAGGGCAGCCGCCTCGCGTGCGGAGAATGTTTTCGACTGCACGAAGACGCGGTAGTCGGACGGGCCGTCATGGGAGAGATAGATGACCGGATCGGTCGTCGACGGGTCGCTGGAAATCGCGATCAGCTGCGGCACGGCGTTGCTCTCGCAGGCGCCGGTCTCGCTGTCGTCGACGTCGTCGATCACGGTGAAGTCGGCGGCGTCGGCGCTGTCGGTGACCTGGACCCGGACAGTGGCAAGGCGGGGATCGTCGGTGAAGCTGACATGAAGCGGAGCGAACCAGGGGATCGAGGCGATCTGCAGAGCCGCATCGCCGACCTCGATACAAGGCCGGGGCCCCGGCAGGAACTCGCCGCGGGCAAACACCGCGGCGACGGCAAGGGGGACCACCGAGGCCAGAATCTTGAAACGCAACATGACGCTACTCGCTCGACCCGAGCTACCCACAGATCGCGGGGCTTATGGTTTGCGGAGCGTAAACAAAACTCGTTACCATCGCGTTGACGCTGCGCGATCTCCGGCACGAAACGGGACAGGGTTTCGGTTTTGACTGACTTCAGAACCGAAACTCTCGATTTTCCTGTGACGCGTTTTTCTTTACGCGAACCGGTGTTCACGTCGCTGGAAAACGCCCTCATCAGGCGGCGCGGCGAAGATCGTCGGCGAGCGCACGATAGGACAGCGCTTCGGCGAGATGCAGCCTGCCGATCGTCTCGGCACCGTCGAGATCGGCGAGCGTGCGCGCCACGCGTAACACCCGGTGATAGCCGCGTGCGGTGAGATGCATGGTGTCGGCCGCCTCGCGCAGCAGCTTCTGCCCGTGTGCATCAGGCTGCGCGATGGTGTCGAGCAGTGAGCTCGGGGCTTCCGCGTTGGTGCGGACATGCGGCAAGCCGGCCGCCGCATAGCGCGCGAGCTGAATGTCGCGCGCGGCTGCGACGCGGGCTGCGACCTCGGCCGATCCCTCCGACGGCGGCGGCAGGATCAGGTCCGCCGCGGTCACGGCTGGCACCTCGATCCGCAGGTCGATCCGATCCATCAGCGGACCGGAGATCCGCATCTGGTAGTCCGCGGTGCAGCGGTCGAGCCGGCCGCGCTTGCAGGAATAGCCGGGCTCATAGGCATGGCCGCAACGGCAGGGGTTCATCGCCGCAACCAGCATGAAGCGCGCCGGGTAGGTGACACGATGATTGGCTCTGCTCACCGAGACCTCGCCGTTCTCGATCGGCTGGCGCAGCGAATCCAGCACGCGCGGATCGAACTCCGGCAACTCGTCGAGGAACAGCACGCCCTGATGGGCGAGCGAGATCTCGCCGGGCTTGGCGCGCATGCCGCCGCCCGTCAGCGCGGCCATGCTGGCGGAATGATGCGGACTGCGGAACGGCCGCTGTGCGGTCAGCGCGCCGTCGCGGATCTCGCCAGCAACCGAGGCGATCATCGAGACCTCGAGCAATTCCGATGGCGACAGCGGCGGCAGGATCGAGGGCAGCCGCGCCGCCAGCATCGACTTGCCGGCGCCGGGCGAGCCGATCATCAGCAGATGATGTCCGCCGGCTGCGGCGATCTCGAGCGCGCGCTTGGCGCTCTCCTGGCCCTTGATGTCGCGCAGGTCGAGGAGCGCCTCCTCGCGCTCATGCACCTTCGGTGAGGGGCGTGACAGGACCTGCGTGCCCTTGAAGTGGTTGGCGATCTGGATCAGCGAATGCGCCGCGATGATCTGGATGTCCGGGCTGGCCCATGCGGCCTCCGAACCGCAGGCCGCCGGGCAGATCAGGCCCTCGTCGCGTGAATTGGCGCCGATCGCGGCGGGCAGCACGCCTGCGACCGGCGCGATCGAACCATCGAGCCCGAGTTCGCCAAGCACGGTGAAGCCGTTCAGCGCGTCCGGTGGGATTGCCCCGATTGCAGCCATCAGCCCGAGCGCGATCGGCAGGTCGTAGTGACTGCCTTCCTTGGGCAGGTCGGCCGGCGCGAGATTGACGGTGATCCGGCGTGCCGGCAACGCCAGGCCTGAGGCGATCAGCGCCGAGCGCACCCGCTCGCGTGCCTCCGACACTGCCTTGTCCGGCAGGCCGACGATCGCAAAGGCCGGCAGGCCGGGTGCGACCTGCACCTGCACGTCGACTGCACGAGCCTCGATCCCCTCGAAAGCAACGGTAGAAACGCGCTGGACCATGCTGCCCCTGTCTTCCGCAATCGAGGGTAGCGGAACCTGGCGCTGAGTGCAAGAACATTACGGGAACATCTGCGGCGCCCCTCTGCCGGCGCCCGGTGCCAATTCGTCGCAGGCGACGGGATCATTCGGGAGCGACAGCCGCCGCCCCCGAAGGCACCTTCGATAGGCTGGTTACAACAGCATCTGCGTCGGCTCCGGATAGTACCGGAAGCCGTCCCCGGCCTTGGCCACGTGGCCATAGCCGGGGCAAGCGAAGTGATAGGACATCACCGGCGTCTTGTTCGCCGCCAGCATCTCCAGAAGCCTCACGCGCGATTGCGCGGCCTGCTTCGGATCGGTGTCGTAGGAGAACTCCAGCAGCGGCTTCTCGAGCAGGAGCACCGCATGATGCGAGAGGTCGCCGAGGAAGGCGAAGGATTTGCCGCCCGAGCTCACCATGAAGATGGTGTGGCCCACGGTGTGGCCGGGCGAGAATGCAACCAGGCTATGCGCCGCATAAGGGAAGCTTATTTCGCGGCCCGCCTGGCCTCGATGGTATCCCAGATCTTCGCGGCGATATCCGTGCCGTTGAGCCGCTGGATCGCACGGATGCCGGTCGGGGACGTGACGTTGATCTCGGTGAGGCTGCCGTCGATCACGTCGATGCCGACGAACAGCAGCCCATGCTTGCGCAGCGCAGGCCCGAGCGTGGTGCAGATTTCGCGTTCGCGGTCCGAGAGCTCGGTCGCCTTGGCGGCACCGCCGCGCACCATGTTGGAGCGCAGATCGTCCGCTGCCGGCACGCGGTTGACGGCACCCGCGAATTCGCCGTCGACCAAGATGATGCGCTTGTCGCCATGCTTCACCTCGGGGAGGAAGCGCTGGATCACCCACGGCTCCTTGAAGGTGACCGAGAACATGTCGAACAGCGAGCCGAAATTCATGTCCTGCGGCATCACGCGGAACACCGCGGCGCCGCCATGGCCGTGCAGCGGTTTCATGACGACGGGGCCGTGCTGGTCGCGGAATGCGTTGATCTCGTCGAGGTCACGCGAGATCAGGGTCGGCGGCATCAGCTGCGGGAAATTCATCACGAACAGCTTCTCCGGTGCGTTGCGCACGGCGGCCGGGTCGTTGACGACCAGGGTCTTCGGATGGATGCGTTCGAGCAGATGGGTCGAGGTGATGTAGGCGAGGTCGAAGGGCGGGTCTTGCCGCAGCAGTACGACGTCGAAGGCGTTCAGCGGCTCGCGCTTCGGCTCGCCCAGCGTGAAGTGGTTGTCGACCTCGTCGCGCACGGTGAGAAGCTGCAGCGGCGCCACCAGCTCGTCGCCGCGCAGCGACAGCTTGTCCGGCGTGTAATAGGAAATGCCGTGGCCGCGCTTCTGCGCCTCGAGCAGCAGCGCAAAGGTGGAATCGCCGCGGATGTTGATGCGCGCGATGGGATCCATCTGGACGGCGACGTTCAATTTCATGGGGCGTGTTCCGCGAGGGCTGGAGGAAATTCTACGGGCTTGCGTCGAATGCAGCTAACAGATGGCGCGGCAAGCTCCTCGGCGCAATCAGGACGGCATCGAATCTGAGATCAAATTCCGCATGTTCGGGATGCGCCATGAGCCAGGCCTGGGCGGCATTGATGACGCGCTGCTGCTGGCGCGGCGTCACTGCATAGGCGGCCTCATCGAGGCTGGCGCGGGCCTTGACCTCGACAAAGACGAGCAGGTCGCGCCGGCGCGCCACAAGGTCGATCTCGCCATAGGGGGTGCGGAAGCGCTTGGCGAGGATGCGATAGCCCTTGGCCATCAGATAGGCGGCAGCGCGGCTTTCGGCCGATATGCCGGTGCGGAATGCCGCGACGCGTTCGGGGGAGGCGCTCTCAGTCTTCGCCATCGTCGCCCCTGGTCGTCTTGGCCAGTTCGAGGGCGCGGGCATAGACCTCGCGGCGCGGCCGTCCCGACAGTTCGACGGCATGGGCCACGGCGTCCTTGACGCTGCCTTGCGCGAGCTGCCCGCGCAGCAGCTCGTCCAGTGCGTCCTCGTCCATCACCCCGGCATCGTCGGGTGGCGGTCCGACCACCAGCACGAACTCGCCGCGGGTTTCCAGCGTGTCCGCGGCCGCGGCAAGGTCGGCGACGGACGCGCGCTTGATGTCCTCATGCAGCTTGGTGAGCTCGCGGCAAATCGCGGCGTCGCGCCCGGCCATGATCGCGGCGAGGTCTTGCAATGTCTCCTGCACACGATTGCCGGATTCGAACATCACCAGCGTCGAATCGATCCTGGCGAGCTCGTTGAGCCGCGTCCGGCGGGCGTGCTCCTTCGCCGGCAGGAATCCCTCGAAGAAGAAGCGGTCGGTCGGCAGCGCCGCGACCGACAGGGCGGTCAGCACCGACGACGGGCCGGGGACCGCGATCACCCGATGCCCGGCGGCGGAGACCTCGCGCACCAGCTTGAAGCCGGGATCGGAGATCAACGGCGTGCCGGCATCCGAGACCAGCGCGATCGAGGCGCCCTGCGCCAGCTGCGCCAGGATTCTTGGCCGCGCCTGCGCGGCATTGTGCTCGTGATAGGGTTGCAGTTCGGCCGCGATCGCGTAACGCTCGGTCAGGCGGCGCGTAATCCTTGTGTCCTCGCAGGCGATGATGTCGACACCCGCAAGCGTTTCCAGCGCGCGCAGGGTGATATCGGCGAGATTGCCGATCGGGGTCGCGACAAGATGCAGTCCCGGAGCCGCCTTGGGGGCTGCCAGTATCTGGCCACCGATGGAAAAGGTTCTGTCGGAAGAACCCGTTGTGGTCTCAGAGCCGTACAGGGAACCAGCTTTTGCGCGCATAACGACAATCTAGAGGGACGGCAGTGCTTGCGCTACACCGGCCAAGGCGTTGGCTAAGCGCCGCCGAACCAGGAAACGGAAGCCCCCGCAACGGCGCGGGGAGGCCATAATCCTTTTGTTTTAGTTAACTATTCGCCGACAATATGCCTGAATCCACCGGCCTCATCAGGCTGGATGGAGTCCTGGCCGATGATGGTCGGTCAAGAGAAGAGAGACGATGGCAGGCCCGCATAACCGCAAGTCCCCGCCGTCGGGCACGACCCGGCGGACCGCGCTTGGCCTTATCATGGGCGCGCCGCTGCTGTCGGCCTGCTCGGGCGTGCAGCAAACTCTCAACCAGTATTCCACCCCGGAGGCCGGGCCTTCCGCTGGGCCGCAGCAACAGCCGCAGGCGATTGGGACGGGGCAGGTCAAGGTTGGGCTGATTCTGCCGCTGTCGGCGTCCGGCAATGCCGGGGTTGCCGCGCAATCGATGCGGAACGCCGCCGAGATGGCGTTGGCGGAGTTTCAGAATCCGAACATCCAGCTGCTGATCAAGGATGATGCCGGCAGCCCCCAAGGCGCGTCGCAGGGAACCCAGCAGGCGCTGTCCGAAGGGGCCGAGATCATTCTGGGGCCGCTGTTTGCGGGCTCGGTGCCGGCCGCCGCGCAACTGACGCGCCCACGCGGCACCTCCATGATCGCGTTCTCGACAGATTCGAGCGTCGCCGGGCGCGGCGTCTATCTTCTGAGCTTCCTGCCGGAGTCCGACATCAATCGCATCGTCGACTACGCGTCCGGCATCGGAAAGCACTCCTTTGCGGCGATGGTGCCTGAGAATGCCTACGGCAACGTGGTCGAGGCCGCGTTCAAGCAGGCGGTGAGCCGCAAGAACGGCCGCGTCGTCGCATTCGAGAAATACGGCGCGGATCGCGCGACGCCGGCGCGGAACGTGGCGCAGGCACTCGGCCAGGCTGATGCGCTTCTGATTGCCGATGACGGCGATTCGGTTGTCGCCACCGCTGATGCACTGACCGCGGCGGGCGCTAATCTGCGCAACATCCAGCTGCTCGGCACCGGGCTGTGGGACAATCCGCGCGTGTCAGCGAGTCCGGTTTTGCAGGGCGGCCTCTATGCCGCGCCCGATCCGGCCGGTTTCCGCAGCTTCGCCGGCCGCTACCGCACCAAGTTCGGCGGTGAGCCGGTGCGCACCGCAACCCTTGCCTATGATGCCGTCGCGCTGGTCGCGGCGCTGGCGCGCACGCAGGGCGCGCAGCGCTTTGCGCCGGAGACGTTGACCAATCCGTCAGGCTTTGCTGGCATCGACGGCCTGTTCCGCTTCCGCTCAGACGGAACCAACGAACGCGGCCTCGCCGTCATGAAGGTGGCGTCGGGCGGCAGCACGGCGGTTGCCGGCTCGCCGAAGAGCTTTGGCGCCTAAAGCGCGCTGAGATCACATTGAATCGTCATCGCGCTTTAGCTTGTTATTTGAGCATGATCTTTTCGGAAAACCGCTTCACACTTTTCCGGATCATGCTCTAAGCCGCGAGGTCCGCAACGACGGCGTCGAGCACAGGGAAGCCCGACTTCGTCACCCGCAGCCGTCCGTCGGCACCGACCGCGATCGCGCCCTCCTCGCGCAGCATGGCGATCCGATGGGGATCGAGCCGGCGACCCGACAGCGCCGCGTAGCGTTTGGGATCGATGCCCTCAACGAGCCGCAGTCCCATCAGCAGGAATTCGTCGGCGCGCTCTTCGCTGTTGAGGCTATCGTCAGTGACGACGCCGTGCCCGCGTTCCTCGACGTTCAGCAGCCATGCCTCGGGGCGCCGCTCGGTCGCGGTCGCGTGCCTGACGCCATCGATGTCGAGGCGGCCGTGCGCGCCGGGGCCGATGCCGGCATATTCCTCGCCGCGCCAGTAGACGAGATTGTGCTTGCATTCGGCGCCGGCGCGCGCGTGGTTGGAGATCTCGTAGGCCGGCAATCCCTCGCGCGCACAGACCTCCTGCGTCACGTCGTAGAGCGCGCGTGCGGTCGCTTCATCCGGTGTCTTCAGCTTGCCGGCGGCGTGCAGCCCGAAGAACGGCGTGCCTTCCTCGATCGTGAGCTGATAGAGCGACAAATGCTCGGCCGCTTCCGAGATCGCCTGCTTCAATTCGCTGGCCCACATCTCCGGCGTCTGGTCGGGACGGGCGTAGATCAGGTCGAAGGAATAGCGGTCGAAGGCGCTGCGCGCGATCGCGACCGCATCGAGCGCCTCGCGCGCCGTGTGCAGGCGGCCGAGCGCCTTCAGCGATGCATCGTCCAGCGCCTGCACGCCGAGCGAGACGCGGTTGACGCCGGCGGCGCGATAGCATCGGAAGCGTGTCGCCTCGACGCTGGTCGGATTCGCCTCGAGCGTGACCTCGACGTCGCGCGCCACCGACCAGTGCTTGCCGATCGCGTCGAGCACTGCGCCGACGGTCTGCGGCTGCATCAGCGAAGGCGTCCCGCCGCCGAGGAAGATCGAGGAGACTTCACGTCCGGGCACGCGCGCGGCGGTCGTCTCGATCTCGCGGGCGAATGCGCGCACGAAGCGTTCCTCGTCGACGGGCGCATGCCGCACATGGCTGTTGAAATCGCAATACGGGCACTTCGACAGGCAGAACGGCCAGTGCACGTAGACGCCGAAGGCCTCTCGTTCAGCGTGGCTCAAGGCAGATCTCCGCGAGCTTCACGAAGGCGCGTGCGCGATGCGACAGGCCAAGCCCGAGCGGCGGCAGGCCGTGCTTCTCGATGCTCGTCATCTCGCCGAAGGTCCGCGCATGTCCGTCAGGCAGGAAGGCCGGATCATAGCCGAATCCGGCGGTGCCGCGCGGCGGCCAGACCAGGGTTCCATCGGCGCGGGCCTCGACCTCCTCGAGGTGATCGTCCGGCCAGGCCACGCACAGCGCGGAGACGAAATGCGCACTTCGCCGGTCCGGCGTGGTGGCGCCGCGCTCCTGCAGCAGGCGTTCGATGCGCGTCATCGCCGCCATGAAGTCCTTGCCCTCGCCGGCCCAGCGCGCCGAATAGATGCCGGGTGCGCCGTCAAGCGCATCGACCGCGAGGCCGGAATCGTCGGCAAAGGCCGGCAGTCCTGTTGCCTTGGACGCAGCGATCGCCTTGATCGCCGCATTGGCGCGAAAATTGTCGCCGGTCTCCTCGGGCTCGGCGAGACCGAGCTCACCGGCCGACACCGCCTCGACACCGTACGGCGCCAGCAGTTCCCGCATCTCGGCGAGCTTGCCGGGATTGTGGGTCGCGATCACGAGCCTTCCGGTGATTCGGCGGTGCATGACCAATGTGTCTACGCCACCGCGATCTTTTGCAAGTCGACCAGACGCGCGACACCTTTGCGCGCCAGCGCCATCAGTGCCAAAAATTCGTCTTGCGAGAACGGCGTCTTCTCGGCGGTGCCCTGTACCTCGATGATGCGACCGTCGCCGGTCATGACGAAATTGGCGTCGGTCTCGGCCTCGGAATCCTCGGCATAGTCGAGATCGAGCACCGGCGTGCCCTGGTAGATGCCGCAGGAGATCGCCGCGACATTGTCGCGCAAGACGTTGGCCTTCAGCATGTTGCGGGTCTTCATCCAGTTGAGGCAGTCGGCAAGCGCCACCCAGGCTCCGGTGATCGAGGCGGTGCGGGTGCCGCCATCGGCCTGGATCACGTCGCAATCGACGGTGATCTGGCGTTCGCCCAATGCTTCGAGATCGATAGCGGCGCGCAGCGAGCGGCCGATCAGCCGCTGGATTTCGACGGTGCGGCCGCCCTGCTTGCCGGCGGAGGCCTCGCGGCGGGTGCGTTCCAGGGTGGCGCGCGGCAGCATGCCGTATTCGGCGGTGACCCAGCCGCGGCCCTGGCCCTTCAGCCAGGGGGGCAGCCGCTCTTCAAGCGTGGCGGTCACCAGCACATGGGTGTCGCCGAACTTCACCATGCAGGAACCCTCGGCATATTTGACGACACCGCGTTCCAGCGACACGGGACGCAGTTCATCGGGCGCACGGCGGCTTGGCCGCATGGAGTCCTCCAAAAATCCGAGAAAGAAGTGGCTAGAGCGCGATGACTTATCGTCGATCGTCTTCGCGTTCTATCTTTTTGTTTGAGCACGATCTTTCGGAAAACCGGCTTCCATTTTCCGCTAACGCGGGCGTATCGGTCCGGATCACGCTCACCGTGCTTGTAGGATCGGGAACGGGCAGCGGCAAGGGTTTTCGGCCCGGTGTATGCGCCTGGTCCGCCTCCCATTTCCCGGGCCGAATGCATGCTTGTCACCGGCCTCCCGGATCGACAGATTAGGGAAATGTGAGGGAGTAGAGTGTGGCTCACCACGATCCGATTAGCCTGATTGCGCCGCATGCCGGGTTGGCCCAGCTCAACGAACGGTCGCGCGACATTTTTCGTCAAATCGTCGAAAGTTATCTGGCGACCGGCGAGCCGGTGGGCTCGCGCAACATTTCGCGCCTGATCGCCTTGCCGCTGTCGCCGGCCTCCGTACGCAACGTGATGTCGGACCTCGAGCAGCTCGGCCTGATCTATGCGCCGCATACCTCGGCCGGGCGGCTGCCCACCGAACTCGGCTTGCGCTTCTTCGTCGATGCCCTGATGCAGATCGGCGATCTCACCGAGGACGAGCGGCAGTCGATCCAGACCCAACTCGCCGCGGTCGGCCGCGCGCAAACGGTCGAGGCCGCACTCAGCGAGGCGCTGACCCGGCTGTCGGGCCTGACCCGCGCCGCGGCGGTGGTGCTGACGCCGAAGTCGAATGCGCGGCTGAAGCACATCGAGTTCGTGCGGCTGGAACCGGAGAGGGCGCTGGTCGTGCTGGTCGGCGAAGACGGCCAGGTCGAAAACCGGGTGCTGGCGCTGCCGCCGGGCGTTCCGTCTTCGGCGCTGATCGAAGCGACCAACTTCCTCAATGCGCGGATCCGTGGCCGGACGCTGGCCGAAGCCCGCCTCGAGCTCGAGACCGCATTGGCGCAGAACCGCGCGGAACTCGATCAGCTCACGCAAAAGGTGGTCGCGGCCGGCATCGCGAGCTGGTCCGGCGGCGAGAACGAGGATCGGCAGCTGATCGTGCGCGGCCACGCCAATCTGCTGGAGGATCTGCATGCGCTCGACGATCTCGAGCGCATCAAGTCGTTGTTCGACGACCTCGAAACCAAGCGCGGTGTGATCGATTTGCTCGGTCGCGCGGAGCGCGGTGAGGGGGTGCGGATTTTCATCGGCTCGGAGAACAAGCTGTTCTCGCTGTCGGGTTCCTCGACCATCATTGCGCCCTATGGCGACGCGCAGGGGCGGATCGTCGGTGTCCTCGGCGTGATCGGCCCGACGCGGCTGAATTATGCCAGGGTGATCCCGACGGTCGATTACGCCGCGCGCATCGTCAGCAAGATCCTGGGCGGCTGACCGGAGGACATAAGGGCGCTTGATTTTCGGAGCCCAAAGCACGATATCCGGCCTAACCAATCCCCAAGATTTGAACCGACGCGAGTTTTCGAGAAGGCAAGCCATGACCGATCCGAACCGGACCAATGACAATACCGAGAATCCGGACCCGACGGGTGAGCCTGTGGTCTCCAAGCCTTACATCATGCCCGACGATCCCGAGGTCGGATCGGCCGAGGCGCTGACCAAGGAACTGGCGGAGGCGCGTGACAGAACGCTGCGCACGCTGGCCGAGATGGAGAATCTCCGTCAGCGCACCCGCCGCGAGGTGGCCGACGCGAAGACCTACGGGATCACCGGCTTTGCCCGCGACGTGCTCGATATCGCCGATAATCTGCAGCGCGCGCTCGATGCTGTGCCGGCCGAGGCCAAGGAAGCCGCCGATCCCGGCCTGAAGGCGCTGATCGAAGGCGTCGAGTTGACCGAGCGCTCGCTGCTCAACGCGCTGGAAAAGAACGGCGTGAAGAAGTTCGATCCGATCGGCGAGAAGTTCGATCCGAACTTCCAGCAGGCGATGTTCGAGGTGCCCGATCCGTCGGTGCCGTCCGGCACCGTGGTCCAGGTCGTGCAGGCCGGTTACATGATCGGCGAGCGCATCCTGCGTCCGGCCCTGGTCGGCGTCTCCAAGGGCGGCGCCAAGGCCACCCCGGTTGCCGATTTCACGGCCTGATCGTCCAGTCTGCTTGCGGGTTGCGCGGCATCATGCCGGGGGTTTCTCATGGGCCTTCGGCCAATATGTGCCGAAGCTCCAGAGATTTCCTTCCGGATCGCGGCAGGCGAAATCGCGGCTGCCATAGTCGGTGTCGTGCAGGTCCATTTCGATCTTCGCGCCGGCGGCCTTGGCCTTTGCGTGCAGGGCATCGGGATCGTTGACGGCGACATAGATCGAGTCGGTGCGGCGACCGGTGTCGTCGCCGACCAGCTTGCCGTACGCGTCGTCGCGGCTCTGGCCGAGCATCAGCAAGGACGAGCCGAAAGCGAGCTCGGCGTGCTGGACTGCGCCATCCGTGCGGTAGACGACATATTCGGTGAAGCCGAACACGGCCTTCAGCCAGCTGATCATCGCCTCTGCATCCCGGCAGCGCATCGTCGGGAAGATGCGCGGTGGCTCGATGTCGCTCATGGTCGTATGCCTCCGTCACTGTTGGACTGATGGCGCCAGTATGCGCAGCGCAATGCGCCGATGGCTTGAAGGTTTGTTACCAGTCGGCCGTCAGATTGCCGGAACGCGCCAAGCGGTTGTCGGTCAGCGCCAGCCGGCGGGCCCAGGCCGTCGGTGGCTCCCCGGCGAACTCGACAAATTCGCGGGCGAGATGCGCCTGGTCGGCATAGCCGCTCTCCGTCGCGATCCCCGCCCAGCCGCCGGCCGCTCCGCCCTGTGCGAGCCGGCAAGCTTCACGAAAGCGCATCATGCGTGCCACCGATTTGGGGGCGAGTCCCACTTCGGATCGAAACCGGTCGACGAGGTGTTTGCGGCTCCAGCCGATGTCCGCGGCAAGTGTCGCGATTCTGGCGGCGCCGGCCGATCGCGCCAGCCCGCGATAGGCGAACACGATCTCCGGCGATGGCACGTAGCCCACGCGACGAAGCACGAAGTCCTCGATCAGATCGAAGCGCCGGTGCCAGTTCGCGGCGCCTCCGAGCTGTTCGCGCAGCCGCCGCCCCTCGCGGCCGAGCACGTCGTCGATATCGACCATGCGGCCGGCGAGCTCCGCGACGGCGCCGCCGAAGAAGCGGTAGGCGCCAAGTGGCGTGAAATCGACCTGCACGCACTCCGCCCGCCCGTCGGACTTGATGTAGACGGGGCCCGCATGCAGGCCGGCGGCGAAGCTGAGCTGGCGGTCGGATGCGCCAGGCTCACGCGCGAGCGCAATCAGGAAGGGCGTGCCGAAACTGACGATCAGCGGAGCGATGAGCGGGGCGGTCTGGCGCTGCGAAAACCAGCCCGCCGCCGTCTCGCGATAGCCGGTCATTCCGACGATCAGGCCCGCCATGCGCGATGACGGCGAGCGCTGGGCGAAGTCGAATGCGACAGGCGCCGCGATCCCGGCCATACTGCCCCCGCGCGAAAAGCCTTACGCGATATCGGACGACTTGATGCGCTTGACGCCGGCCTTGTCCATGTCGGCCCACGCCTTGGCGAGCGATCCCTGCGTGTCGATGCCGCGGCAGGCGTCTTCCACCACATAGGTCTCGAAGCCGGCCTTGCGGGCATCGAGCGCAGTCCAGGCCACGCAGAAATCGGTGGCGAGCCCGGCGACGAACAGCCGCGTGACGTTGCGCGCCTTCAGATAGGCGGCAAGTCCGGTCGTGGTCTTGCCGTCGGCCTCGGTGAAGGCCGAGTAGCTGTCGACGTCCTGGTGGAAGCCCTTGCGGATGATCAGCTCGGCCTGCGGGATCGCAAGATCCTTCGACAGCGCGGCACCGTCGGTGCCCTGCACGCAATGGTCGGGCCACAGCACCTGCTTGCCGTAGGCGAGGTCGATCGTCTCGAACGGCTTCTTGCCGGAATGCGCTGAGGCGAAGGAGACGTGTCCGGGCGTGTGCCAGTCCTGAGTCATCACCACATTGGCAAAGCTTTTGGCGATCTTGTTGATGACCGGCACGACCTGCTCGCCGTCTTTCACCGCGAGGCTGCCGCCGGGCAGGAAGCAGTTCTGGACGTCGATCACCAGAAGAGCCGAGGCGTCGTCAGGCTTGATTGCTGCTGCCCAAAGCCGGCTCGGAACCAGGCCTGCCACAGCCGCCGCGCCGAGACCTGCAACAACCCCTCGTCGATCCAACATCGTGCCTCTCCCCGCTTTGCGTGAAACCGCGCGAGGAGGCTAGTTCCGTCTGCGTATCGGCGAAAGTCCGTTTTTTGGCGCGCCTTGCGAAACGGCCGATCAGCCGCGCGGCTCGATGCCGTCGCGCACCGCGCGGAAGCGCGGGAACGCCGTCTCCCAATCGGTGCGCGGCGAGCTGCCGATGATGCGGACCGACGACTGCGAGCCGAAGCGCAGCCACTGCACGATGGTCACCGGCGTGTTGTCCTTGCCGC
This sequence comes from Bradyrhizobium macuxiense, assembly GCF_001542415.1. Taxonomy (GTDB): domain Bacteria; phylum Pseudomonadota; class Alphaproteobacteria; order Rhizobiales; family Xanthobacteraceae; genus Bradyrhizobium; species Bradyrhizobium macuxiense. Next base: position 59,566 of record NZ_LNCU01000120.1, on the reverse strand, counting down.
TGGTCGCGTCGATCCGGGTCTCGTAACCCGGCTGGCCGTCGATCCGGATCGGCTCGGACATGGTGATGCGTCCGTCGCGCACGCCGGGAATCGTGGTGGCGACCTGCTGGGCTAAACGGCCGCGATCGTCGGGGGAGGCTGCGGTCGAGGTGATGACGCCGAGGATCATGAAGGGCTTGGCCTCGAAGCCGGTCCTCTCGTCGCCATCGGCCAGGATCAGCGCCGCGCCGGGTGCCAGCATGCGGACGGTCTTGAAATCGGCAAGCTGGGTGACTTTGAACGGCATCATGCCGAGCTGCTCGTCGACCGGCACCTCGTTGCGGATCACGGCGGTGGCGAACATCTGCCGCACCGCGTCATCGGTGTAGATCTTGGCGGCGTTCTCGGGCACCTGCACCGCGACATAGCCGGAGAAGGTCGAGCCCGGCAGGATCATCGAATAGCGCCGGACATTGGTCGCGCCGTCCCGCGCGCTCTCGATCGTGTAGTAGCCGAGCCCGGCCGGGGTCTCGAGGCTTTCCGGCTTGATGCCGCCGCTGCCGGCGGGATTGGCCTTGAAGGCGCTGACGACCTCGCCATAGGCATCGGCGGGCAGATCCGCGATCAGCACCCTCACGCTCTGGTCTTCGGTCTCGAAACCGATGAACGTCTTCGCGCGCGAGAGGCCGACCAGCGGCTTCATCCCGACATGCGCGCCTGGCGGAAACACCACGTCGGCAGCGTAGGCAGAACACGTGGCGGCAATCAGCAAGGCGACCGCAGCGAGAACTCGAAAAGGCATCATGGAGGATCTACCGGTTTGCTCGGCGGCCGCTCGACGGGCCGATGCAGGGCTGGGTGGGCCGCACTCAGTCGGCCCGCTTTTAGCGGTTTTGATGACCCTGCAACAGGGCCGCCGTGTCTTCGTTCCGGCCTTGGCGCCCCGATTCCCGGGGCGTTTCCCCTGGTAGGGCGGTACTTTCCGGTGTTTCCCGGCATTTCTCCGGGGGGAGGCTCGTGCGACCGGCACAGTCGCCAGCGGCCAAATAGCGCGCCTCTTTGCGCGCGGGGCGCGGGACCGTTGTGAGCGTTCACTCAACAATCCGGGTCGATGGCGCGGCGGCTGATCGCTGTCGGAAGCGTCGCGAACATTGCCGATTTGTTAACATGTTTGAGGGTGGACCCATGCGATCCCGGAGCTGACACAATCTTTCAAACGTCAGTCTTTTCAGGCCTCAACGTTGCGTCCAGTCCTTGCGGGCAGGACCCTCTCTCCTATATCAGGCTCACCGTCGCAATATCGCGAGTATGTGAACGTCTGGGGGTTCGGTACGGAGCGCCGTCAGGGCCCAACCAACCTGCCGTAGCAAAGAGGATATGAAAACCATGGGTAAGGTCATTGGGATCGACCTCGGCACCACGAATTCGTGCGTCGCCGTAATGGATGGCAAAAATGCCAAGGTGATCGAGAACGCGGAAGGCATGCGGACGACGCCGTCGATCGTTGCCTTCACTGATGATGGTGAGCGGCTTGTCGGCCAGCCGGCGAAGCGCCAGGCGGTGACCAACCCCGAGCGCACCTTCTTTGCGGTGAAGCGCCTCATCGGCCGCCGCTACGACGACCCGATGGTCGAGAAGGACAAGAAGCTCGTTCCCTACAAGATCGTCAAGGCATCGAACGGCGACGCCTGGCTCGAAGCCGACGGCAAAACCTATTCGCCCTCGCAGGTTTCGGCCTTCATCCTGCAGAAGATGAAGGAGACCGCTGAGGCGCATCTCGGCCAGAAGGTCGATCAGGCCGTCATCACGGTTCCTGCTTATTTCAATGACGCGCAGCGTCAAGCCACCAAGGACGCCGGCAAGATCGCCGGCCTCGAAGTGCTGCGCATCATCAACGAGCCGACCGCGGCGGCGCTCGCCTACGGTCTCGACAAGACCAAGACCGGCACCATTGCGGTGTACGACCTCGGCGGCGGCACGTTCGATATTTCGATCCTCGAGATCGGCGACGGCGTGTTCGAGGTGAAGTCGACCAACGGCGACACCTTCCTCGGCGGCGAAGACTTCGACATGCGCCTGGTCGGCTATCTCGCTGACGAGTTCCAGAAGGAGCAGGGCATCAACCTGCGCAACGACAAGCTCGCGTTGCAGCGTCTGAAGGAAGCTGCGGAGAAGGCCAAGATCGAGCTGTCGTCGACGACGCAGACCGAGATCAACCTGCCCTTCATCACGGCCGACCAGACCGGTCCGAAGCATCTGACGATGAAGCTGACCCGCGCCAAGTTCGAGGCGCTGGTGGATGATCTCGTGCAGAAGACCATCGAGCCGTGCCGCAAGGCGCTGAAGGATGCCGGCCTCACCGCCGGCGAGATCGGTGAAGTGGTGCTGGTCGGCGGCATGACCCGCATGCCGAAGGTCCAGGAAGTCGTGAAGCAGCTGTTCGGCAAGGAGCCGCACAAGGGCGTCAACCCGGATGAGGTCGTCGCGATCGGCGCTGCGATCCAGGCCGGCGTGCTGCAGGGCGATGTCAAGGACGTGCTGCTGCTCGACGTGACCCCGCTGTCGCTGGGCATCGAGACGCTGGGCGGCGTGTTCACCCGCATCATCGACCGCAACACCACGATCCCGACCAAGAAGAGCCAGGTGTTCTCGACGGCCGAAGACAATCAGGGCGCCGTCACCATCCGGGTCTTCCAGGGTGAGCGTGAGATGGCGGCCGACAACAAGATGCTCGGCCAGTTCGACCTGATGGGCATTCCGCCGGCTCCGCGCGGCATGCCGCAGATCGAGGTGACCTTCGACATCGACGCCAACGGCATCGTCAACGTCTCGGCCAAGGACAAGGCGACCGGCAAGGAACAGCAGATCCGGATCCAGGCATCCGGCGGTCTGTCCGAGGCCGACATCGACAAGATGGTCAAGGACGCCGAGGCCAATGCGGCCGAGGACAAGAAGCGCCGCGAGGCGGTCGACGCCAAGAACCACGCCGACGGTCTCGTCCACTCGACCGAGAAGGCTTTGGCCGAGCACGGCTCGAAGATCGCCGACACCGAGCGCCGCGCGATCGAGGATGCCGTCAGCGACCTGAAGGAAGCGCTGAAGGGCGACGACGCCGAGGCGATCAAGGCCAAGACCAACACGCTCGCCCAGGCTTCGATGAAGCTCGGCGAGGCCATGTACAAGCAGCAGGCCGAGGCCGATGCGGCCAAGGACGCTGCGAAGGATGACGTTGTCGACGCGGAGTTCACCGAGGTCGACGACGACAAGAACAACAAGAAATCTGCTTAAACGCGGGTTGGATCATGGCCCTCACACCAAAGAGCACGCGTCGCGTCTCGATGGAGTGGGGGTCATTTTTCTTTAAGGCGATCGCTACATCTTGCAGACGGGCGCAATCCTCTGCGATCGCGACGAACTTCGGACGGAATTGAAGGATGTCCACCAAGCGCTGCTATTACGAGACCCTCGAGGTCGATCGGAACGCGGATGAGACCAAGCTCAAGGCAGCTTTCCGCAAGCTCGCGATGAAATGGCATCCGGACAGGAATCCGGGCGACGCCAGCAGCGAGGTCCGGTTCAAGGAAATCAACGAAGCCTATGAGGTGCTCAAGGACGGCGACAAGCGCGCCGCCTATGACCGCTTCGGCCATGCCGCCTTCGAGCAGGGCATGGGCGGCGGCGGAGCTGGCCCCGGCTTCGGCGCGGGCTTTGCCTCCTCCTTCTCCGACATCTTCGAAGACCTGTTCGGCATGGCCGGCCAGCGCCGCAGCGGCGGCCGCGAGCGCGGCGCCGACCTGCGCTACAACATGGAGATCACGCTCGAGGAAGCCTTCCAGGGCAAGACCGCGCAGATCGAGATCCCGGTTTCGGTCACCTGCGAAGCCTGCTCGGGCACCGGCGCCAAGGCCGGCACCAAGCCGAAGACCTGCTCGACCTGCGGCGGCGCCGGCCGCGTCAGGCAGGCGCAGGGCTTCTTTACGCTGGAGCGCACCTGCCCGGGCTGTCAGGGCCGTGGCCAGATGATCGAGGACGCTTGCGCCTCCTGCGCCGGCTCCGGCCGGGTGACGCGCGAGCGGACGCTGTCGGTCAACATTCCCCAGGGCGTCGAGGACGGCACGCGCATTCGTCTCGCCGGCGAAGGCGAGGCCGGCATCCGCGGCGGCCCGCCTGGAGACCTCTACATTTTCCTGTCGCTCACCTCGCACCAGTTCTTCCAGCGCGACGGCGCCGACCTGCACTGCCGCGTGCCGATTTCGATGGTAACCGCCGCGCTCGGTGGCGAGTTCGAGGTGCCGACCATCGACAAGAACAAGACCAAGGTGAAAGTACCGGCGGGCACCCAATCTGGGCGGCGATTCCGCATCGCATCAAAGGGTATGCCGGTGCTGCGGTCGCGCCAGACCGGCGATATGTACGTCCAGGTCGTAGTCGAAACGCCGCAGAATCTGACCAAGAAACAGCAAGAATTGCTGGCGGAGTTCGAAAAGCTGTCGTCCGGTGCAACCCAGCCGGAGGCGGCGGGTTTCTTCTCTAAGGTCAAGGACTTCTTCGGAAATCGCTCGGCTCAGCAGTAGTCGTCGTGCTTGACCGTAACGGTTCTGACCTATACGTCTTTGTGACTGTTTTCTGACACCGCTCGATTGTGCGGTCCCGCCTGGTAGCGACATGCCCTTGCAATCGTCCGCGCGTGCGTTGAAGAAGCCCCTCCGTCTCGACGACGAGGTCCGTTTTCTCCGTTCATGGATTGAGAAGCCGCTGCATATGGGCGCGGTGATGCCGTCAGGACGGCTGCTCGCCCGCACCATGGCGCAATATGTCGATGCGGATGCCGAAGGGCCGGTCGTCGAGCTTGGACCCGGCACCGGTGCGATCACCAACGCGCTGATCGAGCACGGCGTCGATCAAAAGCGGCTCGTGCTGGTCGAATACAATCCGGGCTTCTGTGCGCTGCTGCGCGAACGCTATCCGCAAGCCAAGGTCGTCCAGGGTGACGCCTACGCGCTCCGCGATGCGCTCTGGGAGGTCCTGAAATCTCCCGCCTCGGCCGTGGTCTCCGGCCTGCCGCTCGTCACCAAGCCGATGCTGACGCGCCTGAAGCTGATCCGCGATGCCTTCGTGGCGCTCGCGCCCGGCGCTCCCTTCATTCAGTTCACCTATTCGGTCGTGCCCCCGATTCCGAAATCGTTGCCGGGCGTGTCCACAGAGGCGTCCGAGCGAATCTGGATGAACCTTCCGCCCGCCCGGGTCTGGGTGTATCGCAAGGGCTGATCGCTCTGCGCCGTCGCGCGGAGCTCGCTCTGCCTGCGATTTCAAAATGTCCGCGCTGAAAATCCTCGTGATCCCCGGATCGCTTCGCACCGGCTCGCTCAACGCGAAGCTCGCGGCCGTGGCCGCGCTGGAACTGGTGCAGCAGGGCGCCGACGTCACCCGGATCTCGCTCGCCGACTTTCCGCTGCCGATCTATGACGGTGACCTCCAGGCCAAATCGGGCGTGCCGCAGAATGCGGTCAACCTCAAGCGGATGATCGGCGCCCACCACGGCGTGCTCGTGGTGACGCCGGAGTATAATTCCTCGGTGCCGGCGCTGGTGAAGAACACGATCGACTGGGTCAGCCGCGTGCAGGATCCGCACGAGGCGCGCGGCCAGGTGTTCCGCGATCGCGTCTTTGCGATATCAGCGGCCTCGGGCAACCGGCTCGGCGGCACGCGCGCGCTGGCGGCGCTGCGGTTGATCCTCTCGGCATGCCACGCGACGGTGATCCCGAACCAGCTCGCGCTGTCATTCGCCGAGCAGGCCTATGACGATATGAACCGTCTGAGGCATCCCGCCGACATCGAGGCGATGCGAGCGTTGGTGCGGCAGTTGATCGACCATTCCCAACGCATGATGTGAGGTGACATGCAGCCAGCCAAGATCGCTCCGAGAGACCGGTTGATTGTCGCGCTCGATCTACCGTCCGTTGCCGCGGCGGAAGCGATGATCGAAAAGCTCGGCGACAGCGTCACCTTCTACAAGATCGGCTATCAGCTCGCCTATGCCGGCGGCTTGCCGCTGGCGAAGCAGCTTGCGAGCCGCGGCAAGAAGGTCTTCGTCGATCTCAAGCTGCACGACATCGGCAACACGGTCGCGCGCGGTGTCGAAAGCATCGCGAGCCTCGGCGCGACCTTCCTCACCGTGCATGCCTACCCGCAGACCATGAAGGCGGCAGTCGAGGCGCGCGCCGGGTCGGGCCTGAAGATCCTCGCGGTCACCGTGCTGACCTCCTATGACGACAGCGACCTTCATGCAGCGGGCTATCGCCTGAACGTCTCCGATCTCGTCGAGGCGCGCGCCAGGCAGGCGCAGGCGCTCGGCGTCGATGGCCTCGTGAGCTCGCCCGAAGAGGCGGCGGCCTTGCGCGGGATCGTCGGTCACCAGATGCACCTGGTGACGCCGGGCATTCGCCCCGCGGGGTCTGCCACCGGCGACCAGAAACGCATCATGACACCGGCTCGTGCGATTGCCGCCGGCGCCGACTATCTGGTGGTGGGGCGCCCGGTCATGGAGGCTGCCGATCCCGGGGCCGCCGCCGAAGCCATTCAAACCGAAATCGCGCAGGCGCTGGCCTGAACAAAAGGGAGAAGAAAACATGGCGAAGGGATACTGGATCGGACGCGTCGACGTTCACAATGACGAAGGCTACAAGCCCTACGCGGTGGCCAACCTCGATATCTTCAAGAAGTTCGGCGGCCGCTATGTCGTGCGCGGCGGTCAGTTCAATGGTGTCGAGGGCCAGAGCCGCTCGCGCAATGTCGTGATCGAATTCCCCGACTATGCGACCGCGATGGCCTGCTACAATTCGCCGGAATACCAGGCCAACATCAAGGTTCGGCAGCCCCATTCGATCGCCGATCTCATCATCATCGAGGGTTACGACGGTCCGCAGCCCTGATCCCGGGCTGGCCGATCGGGTTACGGGAACAGCCTGCGCTGGCCTCCGTTTGAGCATGATCCTCGTGCAAACGCGTTCCGCATTTGTCGCGCCCGAAAACCGGTTTCCACTTTTCCGGATCATGCTTTATACGGCCCTGAGAGGTGAGCCATGGCTGACATGCGTTTGATTGTTGCGGGAGCCGGCGGCCGGATGGGCCGCACGCTGACGCGCATAATTTCCGAAACCCCGGGAGCGGTCCTGGTGGGCGCACTCGAAGCACCGGGTTCTGAGCTCCTGGGCAAAGACGCTGGAGTGCTCGCCGGTCTGCCCGCCAACGGCGTCGTGCTGTCGGCCGATCTGTGGTCGATGTCGGCCAATGCCGACGGCATCCTGGATTTCACCGTGCCGGCCGCAACCATCGCCAATGTCGCGATCGCAGCCGAGCGCGGCATAGTTCACGTCATCGGCACCACCGGTCTGTCACCATCGGATGATGCCGTGATCAGGAGCGTGACCAATCGCGCGATCGTGGTGAAGTCGGGCAATATGAGCCTCGGCGTCAATCTCCTCGCCGCGCTGGTCAAGCGCGTCGCGCAATCGCTCGACCAGAGCTTCGACATCGAAATTCTCGAGCTGCACCACAAGTCCAAGATCGACGCGCCGTCAGGCACGGCATTGATGCTCGGCGAAGCTGCGGCCGCCGGACGCAAGATCGTGCTGGAGCAGCATTCGGCGCGTGGCCGCGACGGCCTGACCGGCGCACGGCGCGCCGGTGACATCGGCTTTGCCTCTTTGCGCGGCGGCACCGCGGCCGGCGATCACAGCGTGATCTTTGCCGGTCCCTCGGAGCGCCTGACGCTGTCGCATCACGCCGAGGATCGCGCGCTGTTCGCGCAAGGTGCGCTGAAGGCGGCGCTGTGGGCTCATGGCAAGAAGCCCGGCATGTACTCGATGGCTGACGTGCTCGGCCTGAGCGAATAAATCCTGAAGCTGAAACGGAATCCTGGAAATGAGCGATCGTCTTCTTGTGCTCGTACGGCATGGCCAGAGCGAATGGAACCTGAAGAATCTCTTCACCGGATGGAAGGATCCTGATCTCACTGAGCAAGGCATCAACGAGGCCAAGGAAGCCGGCCGCAAGCTGAAGGCGCAGGGCTTGTCGTTCGACGTCGCCTTCACCTCCGACCTCACGCGCGCCCAGCACACGCTGAAGCTGATGCTTGCCGAGATCGGCCAGACCGGGCTGCCGACGACCAGGAATCTCGCGCTCAACGAACGCGACTATGGCGATCTCTCCGGCCTCAACAAGGACGACGCCCGCAAGAAATGGGGTGAGGACCAGGTGCTGATCTGGCGCCGCTCCTACGACGTGCCGCCGCCCGGCGGCGAAAGCCTGAAGGATACGCTTGCGCGTACACTGCCCTATTATGTGCAGGAGATCCTGCCCGGCGTGCTGCACGGCCAGCGCACGCTGATCGCCGCGCACGGCAATTCGCTGCGCGCGCTGATCATGGTGCTGGAGAAGCTGACGCCCGAGCAGATCCTGAAGCGCGAGCTCGCTACCGGTGCGCCCGTGGTCTACCGGCTCAATGCGGATTCGACTGTCGCGTCGAAGGTCGATCTGGCCGCTTGAAGACCGCTCAGCCCGCCATCCTCTCAGGACCGCACCTTTGCGCGCGTCTCGAAGGCTTCACGGCCGGATCATGCCTTAGTGGCCCAATCCCTACTGTGCATGGGGTTGTTTTCGAAGTTTTTGTCCAAAGCATGATCCGGAAAAGTGCGGCGCGGTATTCCCTCGCGACAGACGCGGAACGCGTTTGCGCGGAGATCATGCTCAAATAAGAAGCTAAAGCGCGATGACGATTAAACGTGATCTCATCGCGCTTCAGTTAGTGCAATCCCACCTGGCCGGCTTCCCAGCCGAGCATCGCCTGCTTGCGGGTGACGCCCCAGTGATAGCCGGTCAGCGCGCCGCTCTTGCCGAGTGCGCGATGGCACGGAACCACGAATGACACCGGGTTGCGGCCGACCGCGGCGCCGACGGCGCGCGAGGCCTTCGGGTTCATGATCTTGTTGGCGATGTCCGAATAGCTGACCGCGCAGCCCATCGGGATCTTCAGCAGCGTCTCCCAGACCCGCACCTCGAAATCGGTGCCGATCAGGACCACGCGCAGCGGCTGGTCCGACCGCCACAGCCGCGTATCGAAGATGCGCTGGGCGAGCGCGGTGGTGCCGTCGGTATCCTCGACATAGGTCGCGTTCGGCCAGCGCCGTTTCATGTCGGCGAAGGCGGTCTGCTCGTCACCGGGATCGGCGAAGGCGAGACCCGCCAGCCCGCGGCCCGTCGCGATCACGATCGCGGTGCCGAATGGCGAGGGATGGAAGCCGTAGCGCAGCGTCATGCCGGCGCCGCCGTTCTTCCACTCGCCGGGCGACATCGCCTCGTGAGTCACGAACAGGTCGTGCAGCCGTCCCGGGCCGGAAAGGCCGGAGTCGAGCGCCGCATCGAGGATGCTGGCGGAGTCGCGCAGCAGGCCCTTGGCGTGGTCCAGCGTCAGCGCCTGCATGAAGGCTTTCGGGGTCAGCCCCGCCCAGCGGCGGAACAGATGGTGGAGTTCATCCGGCGTGACACCGGCGGAGTCGGCCATCGCCTCGATGGTCGGCTGCGCACGCCAGTGCTCCGAGATGAAGGCGATCGCGCGCCGCACCGAGTCGTAGTCGCGCAGCGCTGCGTTCTGGGGGCCCGGCTTGGCCAGGCGCTGGTCGTGTATGGCGAGTGTCATCATGCTGTCTGACTTAGGAGCCATGGCGCGTCCAAACCACCCGATTTCTGACAAGCATGATCCGGAAAAGTGGAAACCGATTTTCCGCAAAGATCATGCTCAAAAAAACGCCAAATCAATGAATGGGATTGTAGGTCGGGCCGCGTTTCGCGGCATTCAGTGCCGCTATCAAGGCTTTGGAAAAGCTGGCCTTTTCGTCCGGACCGAGGAAGCTCCCGACGCTGATCCGGCGGCCTCTGGAGACCAGGTAAATCCGCTCGATCCCGAACTCCTCGTGCGACTTCTGCTCGAACTGCACCCAGAGCGGATTGAGCACCCATTCCACCACATGGCCGCGATGGCTGACCCGGCGCACCCGCAATTCCGACGGCGTGACGGTGATCTCCTCGCTCGCCTTGGCGGTGCGGAAATTGGCCTTGAACGCCCAATAGACCACCAGCACGTCAAGGCCGAAGAATCCGAAGATCGGCCAGGCGCCCATCCACCAGAACACCGCGCCGGCGATGAAGCTGATCGCGGTGACCGCTGTCATCAGCACCACGAAACCGGTCCGGTTGAGTGAGCGATGCGGCGTCAGCAACGCCGAGAACAGCGTCGGCTCCAGCTCGGGGCCGATCGTCTCAAGCTCGTCCTTGGGATCAAAGTCGTTGCCTGCAGTCATGACGTATCAGTATATCCCGGTCATGGCCAAAATCATCCGCTCTCAACGCGCCAAGACGCCAAGCGTTCGGTCCGCGCCGAAGAAGAAGCCCGCGAAAACGGCAAAGCCGCTGCCCAAACGCGCGGCGAAGAAGACGGCGAAACCGAAGCCATGGACGGCGGCGGAAGTCTACGAGGCCTTCAGCCGGTTCCGCAAAGCCAATCCCGAGCCCAAGGGTGAACTCGAACATCTCAACCCCTATACGCTGCTGGTCGCGGTCGTGCTGTCGGCGCAGGCGACCGATGCCGGCGTCAACAAGGCGACGCGCGCGTTGTTTGCTGTCGCCGACACGCCGGAGAAGATCCTCGCGCTCGGCGAGGAAAAGGTGCGCGACTACATCAAGACCGTCGGGCTCTATCGCAACAAGGCGAAGAACGTCATCGCGCTGTCCGAGAAGCTGATCGCCGAATTCGGTGGTGAGGTGCCGCGCACCCGTGCCGAGATCGAGTCGCTGCCCGGCGCCGGCCGCAAGACCGCGAATGTCGTGCTCAACATGGCTTTCGGCGAGCACACGATGGCGGTCGATACCCATGTGTTTCGCGTTGGAAACCGCACGGGGCTTGCGCCGGGCAAGACGCCGCTCGAGGTCGAGCTGGGGCTGGAGAAGGTGATCCCGCCGGAGTTCATGCTGCACGCTCATCACTGGCTGATCCTGCATGGCCGTTACACCTGCCTCGCGCGCTCGCCACGTTGCGAGGTATGCCTGATCAATGATCTTTGCGGGTGGCCGGAAAAGACCGTGTGAGGCATGATCGACATCACTTGCTTGTAGTTTCCTTCGGCCTTCCAGGGTGTGGTGAGAGGGGTGTCGTGACCGACCAAGTTCAATCCAGTCCGCCGCCCGCCGCTCCGGTTGCGCCGCTCGCACCGAGGTGGCCGACACCAGCGGGCTCTTTAACCTGATGCGTAGTTAGGCCGTGGGCACGTTGCTGCGTCGGGCCGGTTCGATCAGCTCCGGGCGCGAACCGGACAGGCGCTTGTGCATGTGGACCATGAAGGCCATGCCGAACAGCGGCGTCGCCAGATTGACGACCGGGATCGAGACGAAGGCCGCGATGAACAGGCCCGCGGTGAAGATGGTCGATGCATGGTCCCGGCGCATCGCCTTGGCCTCAGCCGGCGAGCGGAAGCGCATCGCGGCGAGCTCGAAATACTCCCGTCCCAACAGCCACGCGGTCGCGATGAAGAACACGATGAAGCCGACGCCTGCGAACAGCACGAAGGGCAGCGCGACGAGGTAGACCAGTATGGTCAGCAGCGCCGTCTTGCTGCCTTCGGTGATCGCAAGCGTGAACGGCAACGCCGCGCCCGGCTGCTCGGCCGGATAATGCTCACGCTCGACGATGTCGGCGACGTCGTCGACGAAAAGGCTCGCCGCCAGCGAGGTGATCGCGGGCATTAGGAAGATGCCGCCAAGCACGACGCCAAGCCCTGCGGCGATCGAGATGACCCAGGACAGCACGTGCAGCGTGGTATGGAAGTTCGGGCCCAGCATGCCCTCGGCCCAGACCTCGCCATAGTCGGCGAACCAGCTGAGCAGCCGCTGCAGCCCAACCGCCAGCACCGTAATGAGCACGAGCGCAAGCCCGATCGAACGCCACAGGATCGAGCGCATCGGCAGTGACAGGATCTGCGAAAGCGCCTTGACGGCGGCATCCAACATGATTGGGTTACCTCTCGGAAAGTTCTCGCGAGAGGTAGCCACCCAATATGGGTTCGGCAAGTGCCGCTTGTGTCGCGGTTAGAGCGTTTTCGAGCGAAGCCTGTCCCGGACTTGATCCGGGATGAACGCCGGTTCGCGTGGAGAAAACGCGTCCAATAGAACTCTAGGCGTCGAGCGGCTTGCCGCGGACGGTGGGTCCCCAAACGCCGATTGCGACGATCACAATGACCATCGCTGCTGTGATCAGGCCGAACACCCCGCCGACGCCGGCTTCGCGGAGCATGAAGGCCACGATGAAACCGGAGAAGGTCGCGCTGAGCCGGCTCATCGAATAGACGAGGCCGGCCGCACGGGCGCGGATCGCGGTCGGGAACACTTCGGTCTGATAGGCGTGATAGGCATAGGACAGCGTCATGTTGGCGCCGGTCACCAGCACGCCGCTTGCGATCAGCAGCGCCGGCGCGGTGAATTGCGCGAAGGCGAGGCCGAACACCGAAATCGCCGCGGCGGCGCCGCAGATGATCCATTTGCGCTCGAAGCGATCGGCGAAGGTCGCGGCAAGCAGCGGCGCGAGCGGATAGGCGAACGCGATGATGAAGGAATATTGCAGGCTCTTGGTGACGTTGATGCCCTTCTCGACCAGCAAGGCTGGAACCCAGTTGGCGAAGCCGTAGACGCCGAACGCCTGGCAGAGATTGAAGATCATGAAGAGCACGACCAGCCCGCCATAGGGTGGCCGGAACAGCTCGGCAAAGCCGGCCGGCCTGATCGGCGCGCGCGCCGGCGTCATCGCAACCCTCGCCGCCGGTCGCGCGGCAATCGTCCCGGCCGCGGCCTCGAGTGTCCGCATGATCTTGTCGGCTTCACTCGCGCGGCCGTGGCGGGCGAGCCAGAGCGGACTTTCGGGAACGTAGAGCCGCAGTACCCAGATCACCATGCTCGCGGCGGCGCCGATCAGGATGACCCAACGCCAGCCGTCGATACCGTGAGGCGATAGCGGCACCAGCCACCACGACAGCGCTGCGACGATCGGCACCGCCGACAGCATCACGGCCTGGTTGATTGCAAAGGCACGGCCGCGCATCCAGCTCGGTACCAGCTCGGTGATGTAGGCGTCGATGGTGATGACCTCGATGCCGATCCCGATGCCGGCAATGAAGCGCCAGAGCAGGAGGCCGCCGGGCGTGGTCTGGCACGCCATGATCACCGAGGCTGCGCTGTAGAACAGCAGCGAATAGGTGAAGACCGCCTTGCGTCCGAAGCGATCGGCGAGGAAGCCGAGGAAGAAGGTGCCGACGAACAGGCCCGCGAAGGTCGCGGCGACGAAGGCGCCGATGCCGGAGAAGCCGAAGAACGCCTGGGTCGTCGTGGTCATCAACCCGCTGCGGCTGAGGCCGGGGGCGATATAGCCGGTGAAGAACAGATCGTAGATTTCGAAACAGCCGCCGAGTGAGAGCAGGATCACCAGCCGCCAGACACAGGCGGAGGCGGGCAGTGCCTCGAGCCGTCGTGAGATCTCGTCGGGCTCGCTTGTCGTGCTGGCACGATCGATCACTGAGCCGACATCAACGGCGCTCATGCGGGTCCTCCCGGGTGGTCCAATGGCCGCCTTTCTTCATGGAGGCGTGCTGCTTGGCGCCATGTTTGGCAGCCGGAAGGCAGAAATCCAGACGAACATATCGAAGCAATCGTTCGATATTTTCGATAGCGCTTCAGATCAGCAGCGTCGCTTCCCAGGCACCGCGCCCCACCTGCTCGGCCACCAGGGAGCGGATCAGCCGGCACATTTCCTCCATCACATAGGTCATCGGACGGTTGCGCAGGCGACAGAGATAGAGCGTGCGGGTCAGCCTTGGTTCGATCACCTCGCGTGCGACCACCGCCTTTGCCTTCAATGGCTCGCTCACGAAATGGGTCGTCGCGATCGTGCAGCCCAATCCCGCGGTGAGGGCGCCGATCATGCCACTGGTCGAGTTGAGATGCAGGATTGCATTGGCCTCCAGTCGCTTCAGCGGCACGGGATCATCCAGCAGCGCGCGCGCCGACAGCCCGTGCCGCAACAAGATCAACGGTAGCTGCGCGACTTCTTCGAAGCTGATCGGCGCCTTGCTCTTGCCGATCAGCTTCTCGGTGCCGACGCAATACATCTGCTCTTCCAGCACCGGTTCCGCGATCAGGTCCTTTTCCGACGGCGGATTGTAGACCAGTGCGAGGTCGACCTCGGAACTCATCAGGTGCAGCAGTGTCGCGCCGGAGAGGCTTTCGGTCAGCGACAGCTTCAGGTTCGGATATTTCGTCAGCACCGTTCGCATCAGCGGTACCCCGATCGCCTTCATCCCGGAATTGGCCATGCCGATCGAGATGTCGCCGGCGATCTCGCTGCCGCCTTCCTTGATCTCGCGCTCGGCCGCCGCCATCGCGCGCAGGATGATGCGGGCGTGCTCGTAGAGCCGTTCGCCGGCCGCGGTCGGTTCCATGCCGCGCGGCTTGCGTTCGAACAGGGGGGTGGCGAATTCGGCTTCGAGGTTTGCGATATGATGACTGAGCGCGGATTGCGCGACATTGGCCTGATCCGCCGCCCGCGACAGGTTGCGCTGCTCGTAAACGGCGATGAAATAGCGAAGCTGGCGCGAGTCCATGGGGTCAAGCGTTCTAGAACCACGAATACACTATTCGACAGATTATATTTTTCAGATAGCGTTCGGAAGCCTAGTTTGCCGCGGTAACGAAACGAGCACGGAGCAACCGATGACGGGGAGCGGACTGCCGCTGGAAGGCGTGAGGGTCGTCGAGATGACCCACATGGTGATGGGCCCGACCTGCGGCATGATCCTGGCGCAACTCGGCGCCGAGGTGATCAAGGTCGAGCCGCCGGCCGGCGACAAGACCCGTATCCTTGGCGGCATGGGCGTCTCGTTCTTTCCGCTGTTCAATCGCGGCAAGCGCAGCGTCGTCCTCGATTTTGCCAAGCCTGAAGATCGCGAGACCATGCACCGGCTGCTCGCGAGCGCCGACGTGTTCCTGGAGAATTTCCGTGATGGCCAACTCGAGAAGCAGGGGCTTGGCGGCGAGGAGCTGCGCAAGAAGCATCCGCATCTGATTGTCGCCGGCCACAAGGGCTTCCTGTCCGGTCCCTACGACCATCGCCCGGCGCTGGACGAAGTCGTGCAGATGATGTCGGGGCTGGCTGCGATGACCGGTACGCGGGACAAGCCGCAGCGGGTCGGCTCCTCCGCCAACGACATCATGGGCGGCATGTTCGGTGTGATCTCGATCCTCGCCGCGCTCTACCAGAAGCGCGGCGGCAAGACGGATGGCGCAGACATTCGCATCGGCCTGTTCGAGAACTGCCTGTTCCTGGTCGCCCAGCACATGGTCGAGTACGAGATGACCGGGCGCAAGCCGCGCTCGATGCCGGAGCGCGAGCATGCCTGGCCGATCTACGACATCTTCGATGCCGCCGGCGGCGATCGCATCTTCATCGGCGTCGTCACCGAAGGTCACTGGCAGAGCTTCTGCCGCGAGTTCGGTCTGAAGGAATTCGCCGCGGATCCCACGCTGCGCAGCACCACCGACCGCATCATGGCGCGCGACCGGATCATTCCGCGCGTCGCCGAGGAGATCAAACGCTGGAAGGTCGCGGACCTCTCGGCCAGGCTCGACGCGCTCAATATCTGCTTCTCTCCGATCAACCGGCCCGAGGATCTGCTGCAGGATCCGCACGTGCTGCGGCCCGGCGGGCTCGTCAACAACGTCAATGCCGACGGCAACCCGTTCCGCGTGCCCGCGCTTCCGCTCGAATGGAACGGCAGCAATATCGGCGAGGGCCTGAAAGTGCCGGTGCTCGGCGCCGATACGGATGCAGTTCGCGCCGAACTCGACCAACAAAAACTCCCGTCAACTGGAAACGCTGCGTGAGGGCTGTCATGACCCGTGTCCACGATATTTATCCCAACGACCGAGTGAGCCTGCGCGAAGTCGGCCTGCGCGACGGGCTGCAACTGGTGAGGACGTTCCCGTCGACCGCGGCGAAGCAGCGTTGGGTGCGCGATGAATATGCCGCCGGCGTCCGGCACTTCGAGGTTGGCTCGTTCCTGCCCGCCAAGACCTTTCCGCAATTCGTCGACGTCCGTGATGTCGTCGCGACCATCGCCGCGCTGCCCGGTGCCCATGGCGTCGCGCTGGCGCTGAACGAACGCGGCGTCAACGAGGCGCTGGCCTCGGGCGTGGCCGAGATCGCCTCGGTGGTGTCGGCGACCGAGGAGCACAGCCAGGCCAACGCCAACCGCTCGCGCGAATCCGCAATCGAGAACGTCAAGCGCCTCTGCGAATTGCGCGACGCCAGCGCGCACAAGCCACTCGTCAATGTCGGGATCTCGATGGCGCTGGGCTGCTCGATCGTGGGGGACGTCGATCCGAAGGAGGTGCTGCGCCTCACCGAGAAGCTCTACGAGGTCGGCGTCGACATGGTCGCGATTGCCGACACCGTCGGTTATGCCGGGCCGAAGCAGGTCGCCGAGCTAACAAAGGGCGCGGTCAGGATCGCGGGATCGAAGCCGGTCTGCGTTCACCTGCACGACACCCGCGGCATGGGCATCGCGAACGCGTCCGCCGCGCTCGATGAGGGCGCACGCGTGCTCGACGGCTCGCTCGGCGGTCTCGGCGGCTGTCCGTTCGCGCCAGGCGCGACAGGCAATGTCGTGTTCGAGGATCTTGTGTTCCTCTGCGAGAGCAAAGGATTTTCGACCGGCATCGACCTCGACCGGCTGGTCGCGGTGCGTTCGATCCTCAAGTCGGAGATGCCGAACGAACAGCTCTACGGCGGCCTCGCCCGCGCCGGCCTGCCGTGCGGAACGAAGGCCAAGGCGGCGTAGTCTTTCTTCTCCCTCGCTCCGCAAGCGGGGCGAGGTGAAGCTCAATCGTGGCGATGTTCACGCTTGCGTCCCTTCTTCCCAGACGCCGTCGGGATCATCACCACCTTGCCGTAGCGAACGCCGCGCTCGGCGATGATGTGGTCGGCGAAATGCCGCACCTCGTTGCTTGCGCCTTTCAGCGCCGTCACTTCCATGCAGCTGTCGTCGTCGAGATGAACGTGCAGCGTCGCCAGCGACAGATCATGATGGCCGTGGAAGTTCTGCACCAGCCGCTTCGACAGATCGCGGGCGGTGTGATCGTAGACATAGACCAGCGCCGCCACGCATTGCCCTGAGGGTGCCTGCTCCGCGCTTTGCTGCAGCCCGGCGCGCGCGAGGTCGCGGATGATCTCGGAGCGGTTCTGGTAGCCGCGCGCCTCGGCGGCAGCGTCGATCTCCGTGAGCAAATCATCCTCGATGGTGATGGTGATCCGTTGCATGGATTGTCCGTGTTGGCTGCTTGCTAGCGCCGCGTGCCGGGTTGGTTGGACTGATGCGGTCGTCGCATGACTGTAGCAGGTATCATGCGGGGGCATTGCACAGGACTGTATGGCGGATATTTTCCGCTGCATCGAATACTACTATCTGTCGCGTCTCCCCGGCGAACCGATCGACGGTGTCGCCGATCGCCATGTGCATCCTGCCGAGCCGCTTGCCGTGCGGTTGACGCTGGCGGCGACGTTCTGACGCCTCACGCGACTGCCGGAGCCTCGGCGGAGGTCGTCACTTCCGCAGCCGGAAGCGGTGCCTCTTCGTCAATCTCTTCAGGAACGAGCGGCGGAGACTTTCCTTCCGGAAACACACTGAATTCGCCCGCTACCTCCGGGAGCGGCTTCTGCTTGTCGGCCCAGTGCAGCGCGGTGTAGTCGAAGCCGTGCACGATGGTGGGTTTGACGATTTCGAAATACGGTGAGATGTCGAAGTCGCGCGGCATGTAGAGCGAGGAGTCGCGGATGTGCAGGATCTCGCGGCGCGCCTTGCGGCTCGCGGCACGCGTGATCTTGGGCAGGATCGGATAGCGCACCGCGTCGAAGGCCTGCGCGATCAGCGCCGAGCAGATGATCTTGGTCGGATCGCCGGAGCCGAACGCGATCATGCGCCGCCGCCAGCGTTGCGGGATCGGCAGCGGAAACAAATAGCGCGCGAGGTCGACGATGTTCTTGGTGTCGTAGCCGAAGCCGATGCGATTGATCGCGTAGCGGCACACCGTGGTGCGATCCTCGTAGGACAGCCCGACCGGCCGGCAGAGGCGGGTGTGGTAGGTGAAATATTTCGACAGCGGCGAGGAGGTGACGCCTTCGCCGACATTGGCCTCGATCAGCACATGCGGTTCGCCGTCAGGCTCGAACGCACCGTCGATCGGTCCGACATAAAGCGCCGCATGCGACCAGGTCGACTGCGTGAGGTACTTGATGATGCCGGAAATCCGGTTGTTGCCTTCGACCAGCAGAACATCGCCGGGTTGAATGATGCCGCGCAGATGATCCGGGTCGCTCGGCGTGAACGGTTCGTAGCCCGGGATCTCCTTTTGCAGGTACCCCGCGATCCATTTGCCGACGGTATCGAGCATGAAGCCCATGGAATCCCCCCGAGCGGTTCTACGACCGCTTCCGTTGACTTAATGATGCTCGCAAGCCGTTTCAATTTAGTTCATGCACGACGTGGATCAATCATGATTGATTTACCATGACGGTTGCTGCGATGCGCGAGATGCGGCACAGTTCGCGAAGCGTTCCCATTTGCCGCAAGTCCCCGGAAACCATGCCAGAAGCTATGCCATGACAATGACCCGCCGCGATTTCCTGTCGGCGTCTGCAGGTCTCGCGCTGGCGCCTGCGCTGGGTGGCCGCGTCTTCGCTGCGCCGCCGCCGCGCGAGGCCGACGTCATCGTGATCGGCGCGGGGGCCGCAGGTATCGCGGCGGCGCGGCGCATCGCTGCCGCGAACCGCAAGGTGATTGTCCTGGAGGCGGCTGGCCAGATTGGGGGGCGTTGCCAGACCGATGTGTCGAGCTTCGACGTGCCGTTCGATCGTGGCGCGCGCTGGATGCACAATCCCGAGACAAATCCGATGGTCCGGCTCGCGCGTGCGGCCGGCCTCGAGATCGTCACCGCGCCCGCAGGCCAGAAGATCCGCATCGGCCGCCGTTATGCCCGTCCTGGCGAGACGGAGGAGTTTCTGGCGACGCTGGTTCGCACCAACCGCGCCATCGATGATGCCTCGCGCAGGGCCGATATCTCTTGCGCCGCGGCGCTGCCGAAGGACCTTGGTGACTGGGCCGGCACTGCGGAATTTCTGCTCGGCGCTGGTTTCAGCGGCAAGGATCTGAAGGACGTCTCCGTCGTCGACAAGGCCCGCGCGCAGGACCGCAATTCCGCGATCGCCTGCCGGCAGGGGCTCGGCACGCTGGTCGCAAAGCTCGGCGCGCAGCTTCCGCTGGCGTTGTCGACGCCGGCGCAGCGCATCTCGTGGAGCAATCGCGACGTGGTGGTCGAGACGCCCTCGGGCAGGATCACCGCGCGTGCCGCCATCATCACGGTATCGAGCAATGTGCTGACAAGCGGCACGATCAAGTTCGCGCCCGAGATCCCGAAGCGTACGCTGGACGCCGCCGGAAAGCTCAGCCTCGGCAGCTACGATCGCATCGCGCTGCAGATTCCCGGCAATCCGCTTGGCTTGTCGCGCGATGACGTCATCATCGAGCAGAGCAACTCGACCAAGACCGCGCTGCTCTACGGCAATATCGGCGGCTCGTCGCTGTGCACGATCGATGTCGGGGGTTCGTTCGGCCGAGATTTGTCCGGGGAGGGCGAGAAGGCCATGGCGGCCTTCGCGGTGGAGTGGCTGACCAAGCTCTACGGCAGCGAGATCGGTGCCGCCGTCAAGAAGACGAGCGCCACGCGCTGGAACGCACAGCCCTTCATCCTCGGCGCGATGTCGGCAGCCGCACCCGGCGGCCAGCTCTCGCGCCGAATCCTGACCGAGCCGATTGGCTGTCTCTATCTCGCAGGTGAAGCTACGCATGAGACGCTGTGGGGCACCGTCGATGGCGCCTGGGAGAGCGGCGAGCGCGCCGCCGATGCCGCGCTGAGGCGGATCGGTGCACTGAAGGAGGCGGCGCCGGTAGCGCCGGCGCCGACCGCTAAGCACCGCCGCCGTGCACCGGCGCGCCGCGCTGCACCGCTGGATTGATGTCGCAATGGCGGAGACCGGTTGGTCAAGTCGTGCGACCGCGGGGTCTATCGCGATCTGGTGTTGAGTGCCCCGCATAACAGCTGTCGTCCCTGCGAAAGCAGGGACCCATACTCCGTGTGTTGTGAACGGGATTCGTCGTTCCAGCATCGATCAACATCGACCATTCGTGGTTATGGGTCCCTGCTTTCGCAGGGACGACACCGAACGTAGTCACCGTCCACGCAAGAACGCTTTCTCGCTTTGCGCGGATATCATGCTCAAACAAAGACATAAGATCATGATGCGATTCCATTTATTCGCATCATGATCCAGAGCGTCAGGCCTGCACGATTTCCGCGGTCCCCCTCACACCGGCAGCTTCAGCTCCATCAGGTCCTTCGCCACCACGATGCGGCCCGAATAGTGCTTCTTCACGTCTCTGGTCCAGTCGTCGTCGGTGACATCAGGATCGTCGCCGGGGACGAAGTGGCTGAGCGCGAGCACCTTCACGTTGGCGGCGGCGGCAATGCGGCCGACGTCTTCGGTCGAGGTGTGGCTGTCGAGCAGATGCTTCCGGAGCGTCGCGCCGTTCTTGGTTTTGGCCACCAGGCGATCGACCGCCGGGATGTAGAGGCATTCGTGCACCAGCACGTCGGCGCCCCTGGCGAAGTCGGCGAGCTTCGGATTGTAATTGGTGTCGCTCGAGAACACGATGACGCCGTCGGGCGTCTCGAACTTGTAGGCGAAATTGTCCGTGATCGGCGGATGCGGCGTGCGGAATGCGGTGACGGTCACATCAGGCGTCTTCAGCACCACGCCATCCTCGGTGATGTCTTTCGCGATCAGGAGCTTGCGCGGATCGGGACGGCCCTCGTCCGCGATCCGTGTCTCGACGTCGAACTTGTTCAGCTCCCAATAGTCCCTGGTCATCTCCTCGATTCCCTTCGGGCCGAACGAGTGGATCGGCGTCGTGAGACCGGCGGCCCAGGCGTTGTAGAACAGGTTGCCGTATTCGAGATTGTGATCGGAATGGTGGTGGCTGATGAAGATGTACTTCACCGAGGGGATCGGCACGCCGGCGCTCACGAGCTGGCGGCTGACGCCCATGCCGCAATCGATCACGATCGGGGTGTCGTTGACGACGACGAGGTTGGCGGGATTGGAGGCGCCGATGCCGACGCGCGGCCCGCCCTTGGTGCCGAGGAATACGATGCGCGTCCGCGGCTTCGCGCCTTGCGCGCGAACGGCTGGTGCGGCGAGCATCGCGGCGCTGCCGAGCGCCAGCTTCATTGCGTTGCGGCGGTCGATCATGAATTCCTCCCTGAATCTCATATTCGGTCGAGCGAAGCCTAGAGCACTTTCGGTTCTGATTGAATCAGAACCGAAGCTCTAGATTCTTGTTTTGACGCGTTTTCTTCACGCGAACAGGGGCCACTTCGCTCGAAACCGCTCTAGCCGCCGCGCAAAATGCCATCAAGCGCCGGCAGTCCGGCGATGACGGCGGCGGCAATCAGCGCGTAGCAGATCGTTCGGAATATGGCTTCGCTCGCCTTGCCGAACAGCGACGCGCCGAACCAGACGCCGATACCGTAGACCGGGCCGACGATCAGCGAGAATTTTACCGAGTCGATGGTGATCAGTCCGGTGAACCAGTAGCTGACCAGCGAGAAGAAGTCGGAGGCGCCGAAGAACAGCAGGATGTTGGCGCGAGAGATCACCGACGGGATCGGACGGCCGAGCCAATAGCCGACGATCGGCGGG
>NZ_LNCU01000120.1:0-37664 GCF_001542415.1 Bradyrhizobium macuxiense | reverse complement strand
GGTCTGTGCAAGGCCGCTGCAAAAGCCGGACAGGCCGCCGATGCCGACCGACAGCGCGGCGTGATCCTTGCCGCGATAGCGCCAGCCGGACAGCAGCAGCAACAACAGCGCGCCGACGAAGCAGGAAATGATCCAGCGCGTGGTGACGGGATCTAGCACCGTGAGGAAATAGGTGCCGATGGGAACGCCGACCAGCGCACCGGCCACCATCACCGCGGTGGCCTTGCGGTCGGCATGCGTCCAGGCGTTCGGCAGCAGCGGCGTGGCGGCGACGAAATCGATCACCAGCAGCAGCGCCGCCACCAGCCGCGGCGCCGCGATGCTGCTCGCCAGCGGCATGAAGATCAGCGCCGAGCCGAAGCCCGAAAAGCCGCGCGCAGTGCCGGAGACGAACGCGATCCCGCAGATCGCGAGTGCGACGGCGGTGCTGACATCTGATGGGATCAAGGTGAGGGCGGTCATGCGGGATGCGGGAAGTAAGGTTCGACCTGCGAGCAGCGTTAATCCTATCAGACCCGTCATCCTGAGGTGCGCGCCCAGCGGCGCACTTGCGACGCTGGGCAAGCCTCGAAGGGTGAATCGGCCACAGCCGGGGTCGTCGACCCTTCGAGACGCGCGCAAGAGCGCGCTCCTCAGGGTGACGGTGTTAGTACATCGCCTGTGGTTGGCATCACGCGCGCAGCGTGCCGCCGGTCTTTTTCGTCACCTCGGCGACGACCTTCGCCGCGACGGCGTCGATCTCCTGATCCGTCATCGTCTTCTCGCGCGGCTGGATCGTCACGGCGATCGCGATCGACTTCTTGTCGGGATCGATGCCCTTGCCCTCATAGACGTCGAACACGGTCACGCCCGAGATCAGCTTCTTGTCGACGTTCTGCGCGGCGCGGACGATGTCGCCTGCCTTGACGCTGCGGTCGACGATGAAGGCGAAGTCGCGCGACACCGGCTGGAACGCGGAGAGGTCGATCAGCGGCTTGGCGCGCGTCGCCCGTTGCTTGCCTTCCGGGATGCGCTCCAGAATCACCTCGAACACGATCATCGGGCCGTCGGCGCCGAGCGCCTCGGCTGCGCGCGGATGCAATTCTCCGAACGTGCCGAGCACGTTCTGCGGGCCTATCTGGATGGTGCCGGAACGTCCCGGATGCAGCCAGGCGGGGCCGCCCGGGACGATCTGCAGCGCCTGCACGGGCGCGCCAGCGGCTGCCAGCACGGCGAAGGCGTCGGCCTTGGCGTCGAACGCATCTGCCGTCGCGGAGCCGGTCCAGTGACGCCCGACGCCCTTCGATGAGGCATAGCCGTGGCGCACGCCGGAAGCGGCGATCAGCTGGTCCTCGGGCCTGTCGCCGCGGAACACCTGGCCGACCTCGAACAGCGCGACGTCGGGATAGCCGCGGTTGATATTGGCCTGCGCGGCTGCAACGAGGCCGGGCAGCAGCCTCGGCCGCATGTCCGAAAGATCGGCCGCGATCGGGTTGGCGAGCACGAGCTCAGGCTGTCCGCCGCCGAACATCTTTGCCGCGTCGTTGGTGATGAATGACCAGGTCACGGCCTCCACCATGCCGCGCGCGGCCAGCGCGCGCTTGGCGCGGCGGGTGCGCTGCTGCATGGGCGTCAGCACCGGCTTGCGCGGCTCCTCGCCGCGATCGAACGGCGTCATCGGAACCTTGTCGACGCCGACGATACGCACGATCTCTTCGACGATATCGGCCTTGCCATGCACGTCGGTGCGCCAGGACGGAATCGCGATCTTCACGACGGGGCCGTTGCCGGCCAGCATGAAGCCGAGCCGGCTCAGGATCAGCTTCACCTCGACCAGCGGCACCTCGATGCCCGCGAGGCGCTTGACCTCGGTGAGCGGGAAATCAATCACCCGGTCCTCGCCGAAGCGGTTGCCGACCACGACGTTCTCGGACGGCGCGCCGCCGCAGAGATCGAGCACCATCTTGGTCGCGAGCTCGAGCCCCGGTACCATGAAGGCCGGATCGACGCCGCGCTCGAAACGATAGCGCGCGTCCGAATTGATGCCGAGCTTGCGGCCGCTCTGCGCGATGTTGATCTCGTTCCACAGTGCCGATTCGATCAAGACATCGGTCGTGTTCTCATCGCAGCCCGAGGCCTCGCCGCCCATGATGCCGGCGAGCGATTCGACACCGTGTTCGTCGGCGATGACGCAGACATTGTTGTCGAGCGTGTAGGTGCGGCCGTCGAGCGCGAGTAGCGTCTCGCCATCCCTGGCTCGGCGGACGGTGAGGTCGCCCTTCACCTTCTTTGCGTCGAACACGTGCAGCGGGCGGGCGCGGTCGTAGGTCATGAAGTTGGTGATGTCGACCAGCGCGTTGATCGGGCGCAGGCCGATCAAGGTCAGCCGCTTCTGCAGCCATTCCGGCGACGGACCGTTCTTTACTCCGCGCACCAGGCGCAGCGCGAAGCCCGGGCAGAGCATGGCGTCTTCCACCGTCACCTGCACAGGGCAGGGGAATTCGCCCTTGATCGGCTTGATCGCGGGATCCTTGAATTTGCCCATGTCGGCGGCGGAGAGATCGCGCGCGATGCCGTGCACGCCGGTGCAGTCCTGCCGGTTCGGCGTCAGATTGATCTCGATCGTGGGATCGCCGAGCGCGGCCCATTCGGCATAGCCCTTGCCGAGCGGCGCATCGGCCGGCAACTCCATGATGCCGTCATGGTCCTCGGAGATCTGCAGCTCGGCCGCCGAGCACAGCATGCCGCGGCTCTCGACGCCTCTGATGGTGCCGACGCCGAGCGTGATGTTCTTGCCGGGAATGTAGGTGCCGGGCGGCGAGAACACGCTGATCAGCCCTGCACGCGCATTCGGCGCGCCGCACACTACCTGCACCGGCGCACCGCCGTCACCGGTGTCGACCATGCACACCCGCAGCCGGTCGGCATTCGGATGCTGCTCGGCCGAGATCACGCGCGCAATCGTAAACGGCGCCAGGGCTTTCGCCTTGTCCTCGATGTTCTCGACCTCGAGCCCGATCATGGTGAGCTTGTCGGCCAGCTTTTCCAGCGGCTCGTCGGTCTCGAGATGGTCCTTCAGCCAGGAGAGGGTGAACTTCATGACGACGGCTTCTCCAGTCCCCTCTCCCGCTTGCGGGCGAGGGTTAGGGTGGGGGCTCTCTCCGCGATGGCGGCGGCGATTGTTTCGAGAACGCCTGTGCGATTTTCGATCACGTCGAGATTGCTAAAACGAAGGACCTTGAAGCCATTGGCTTCGATGATTGCGGAGCGTCGAGCGTCGGCGCGCTCGCCCTCATTCGAAAAATGCTGGCCGCCATCGAGCTCGATCACCAGCTTGGCTGCATGGCAGACGAAATCGGCGATGTAGTTGTCGATCGGAACCTGGCGGCGGAAGCTTGCACCGCTCAGTCGATTGCCGCGCAGCTCCGACCAAAGGATGCGCTCGACGTCGGTCGAATTCTTGCGAAGCGTGCGTGCGTTGGAGCGAATTCTCTCGGAGACTTTCCAGTCCGGTTGTTTTGGATCGACCATTGGCAACCCCATTGCGGCGAGACCCCCACCCCAGCCCTCCCCCGCAAGCGGGAGAGGGAGTCCGACCGCTCTCGTGGATAGGGTCTTCATATCCATTCGACGCCGGAGGGCACACTCCATCCATTCCCTCTCCCGCTTGCGGGGGAGGGTTAGGGTGGGGGCTCTCTCCGCGATGGGAGCAAAGGCGAAACTCACGAACTCAATCCCCCCGCAATCGTCGGGATCTCGAGCGGCTTGAAGCCGTAGTGGTTGAGCCAGCGGACGTCGCTCTCGAACAGCTGCCTGAGATCGGCGATGCCGTATTTCAGCATCGCGATGCGGTCGATGCCCATGCCCCAGGCGAAGCCCTGGTAGACGTCGGGATCGATGCCGCAGGCGCGCAGCACGTTCGGGTGCACCATGCCGCAACCGAGAATCTCCAGCCAGTCCTCGCCCTCGCCGAAGCGGATCTCGCCTTTGTCGCGGCGGCACTGGATGTCGACTTCGAGCGACGGCTCGGTGAACGGGAAGAACGACGGCCGGAACCGCATGTTGATGTGGTCGACCTCGAAGAACGCCTTGCAGAACTCGTGCAGGATCCATTTGAGGTGCCCGAGATGCGAGCCCTTGTCGATGACGAGGCCCTCGACCTGGTGGAATTGCGGCGTGTGGGTCGCGTCCGAGTCGATGCGATAGGTACGGCCGGGGCAGATGATGCGGATCGGCGGCTTCTGCGTCAGCATCGTGCGCACCTGCACCGGCGAGGTGTGGGTGCGCAACAGCATGCGCGAGCCGTCCTCTTTCGGATTGAAGAAGAAGGTGTCGTGCATCTCCCGCGCCGGATGGCCTTCGGGGAAGTTCAACTTGGTGAAGTTGTAGTCGTCGGTCTCGATGTCGGGACCTTCGGCGACCGAGAATCCCATGTCGGCGAAGATCGTGGTGAGCTCGTCCCACGCCTGGCTCAGCGGATGGATGCGGCCGGTCTCGGCCGGCGTCTCGCGCAGCGGCAAGGTGACGTCGATGGTCTCCGAGGCGAGCCGCGCATCGAGGGCGGCGGACTTCAGTACGTCGCGCCGCGCGGTCAGCGCTTGCGTCACCGCATCCTTGGCGAGGTTGATCTTGGCGCCTTCGGTCTTGCGCTCGTCCGGCGACATCTTGCCGAGGGTCGAAAGCAAAGCCGAGATCGAGCCCTTCTTGCCGAGGGCGGCGACACGCACCGCCTCAAGGGCGGGCTCGTCGCCGGCGGCGGCGATCTGGTCGAGAATGGATTTTTCGAGCGTTGCGAGGTCGGACACGGTCAATTCCTGCGCTAGAGCGGAGCATGATCCAAAGGGAAGAACCGGGAAGCGAACCGGACCCCTGCCTTGCGGACAATGCGCCAAAATGCGGCTGGGTTGTCGCCGCCCGAAGGCCGTAACGTCAAGCAAAAAGCCGGTCATTTCGGGCGGATGACCGGCTGCATTGAACCCGCCGTGCCGGCGCGGCACCAAGGGGACGAGGGGGAGACTAGCGATGTTCTCGAGATCTTGCCTGGCGATTCCGGCGGTGCTGTTCGCTCTCGGCGCGGCGCAGGCCGCCACGGAGGAATGTCCCGCCAAATCGACTGACATGGACGACATCATCGCGGCGCTAAAGGCGGCGCCGAGCTGCAACCGCGCGATGACGATCTTCGAGGCATGCGAATACGGCGCGAGCGGCGACGTCCAGTTCGGCACCACCGTCGAGCGGAAATGCGAGGCGGACTTCCTGTCCGGCCTCGGAGCGTCGCAGAAGAAGGTCTATGCCAGCCAGCTCAACCGCTGCGACGCCAAATACCGGAACGAGAGCGGCACCATGTACCGCTCGTTCACGGCGTTCTGCCGGGCAGAGGTTTCACAGCGCTATTCGCAGAAGGCGCTGAAAGCGGGCTCCAAAGCCCGCTAGCATCAGGCCGCGAGCGCCGCCTTGGCCTTCTCGGCGATCGCCTGGAACGCAGCCGGCTCCGCGATGGCGAGATCCGACAGCACCTTGCGGTCGACCGTGATGCCCGACTTGGACAGGCCGTTGATAAACACGCTGTAGGTCATGCCGAAGGGGCGGACGGCCGCGTTGATGCGCTGGATCCAGAGCGCGCGGAAGGTGCGCTTCTTGCGCTTGCGGTCGCGGAAGGCGTACTGGCCGGCCTTTTCGACGGCCTGTTTGGCGACGCGGATCGTGTTCTTGCGACGGCCGTAATAGCCCTTGGCGGCCTTGTAGACTTTCTTGTGCTTGGCGTGAGCGGTCACACCGCGTTTGACGCGAGACATGACGGAAATCCTTAGGAATATTGAAGTGGTGACGGGTCGCCGCGCCGGGCGCGGCCGGGTTCAAGCGATTGGCGCGATCAGGCGTTCGGCAAGAAGTACTTCTTGACGTTGTCGCCGTCGGTCTTGAACAGCACGCGAGTGCCGCGGAGCTGACGGATCTGCTTCTTCGTCCGCTTGATCATGCCGTGGCGCTTGCCACGCTGGGCGTGCATGACTTTGCCGGTGGCAGTCACCTTGAAGCGCTTTTTGGCGCCCGATTTGGTCTTCAACTTGGGCATTTGGCTCTCCTTCTGGCCAAGCACAAAAGGCGCCCCGAGAGGCGTCCGGCCGGCTAAAATGCTCGTTAGAGCGTTGAAAGTGCTAAGGTTTTTCCCGAATTGAAAGAACCCGCACGAAACGTCGCCACGGCAGCCCTTGATCAGCCGGGCGGCGAAGGCCCGGCTTATGACAGAGGATCGGGCTTTTTGCAACGTTTGAAGCGGGGCCGGGGAGCCGGGTAGCCCGGATGGAGCGGAGCGTAATCCGGGACGGTGCATCCGTGGCTCGACGATCCCGGATTTCGCTGCGCTCCATCCGGGCTACGGAAATGAAACAGCCCGCCAATCTGGCGGGCCGTTCCAACATCGGCAAAGCGACTAATTCGAATTAGCGCGGCGCCAGCACCATCACGACCTGGCGGCCCTCGAACTTCGCGTCCTGCTCGACCTTGGCGAACTCGGCAACGTCGGCCTTCACCTTGTCCAACAGCTTGGTGCCGATCTCCTGGTGCGCCATCTCACGACCGCGGTAGCGCAAGGTGATCTTGACCTTGTCGCCTTCCTCGAAGAAGCGCTGCATCGCGCGCATCTTCACGTCATAGTCGTGATCGTCGATCATCGGGCGGAGCTTGATCTCCTTGATCTCGACGACCTTCTGCTTCTTGCGGGCTTCGGCGGCCTTCTTCTGCGCGGAATATTTGTACTTGCCGTAGTCCATGATCTTGCAGACCGGCGGACTGACGTTCGGCGAAATCTCGACGAGGTCCATTCCGGCTTCCATGGCCATCTTGATGGCCACCATGGTTTCGACGGTGCCCTTGTTGGCGCCGTCCTGATCGATCAGCTGGATCTGTGCGTTGCGAATCTCGTCATTGGTGCGCGGCCCGTCTTTGGCGACTGTGGGCGGGGCTCTATTGGGACGGCGAATGGGTAACTCTCCAAAGTTGTGAAAGGGAAGGCGGATATTTTGAAGCAAGACGCTGCAACGAGCAAGCGAACTCGCCACATACGCGGCAAAACCGTCAATTGCGAGGCATTTTCGCCACGCCCGGCACATATAGCGGGCGCGCGTGCTCCGCAAGACGCTCGCCCGCAACCGTTGACCGATGCCGCGCGACAATCGAAAACCAACTATCTGACACGCGAGTGACCGAACCATGAGCCAAACCGCCGCCCCCGATCAGGAACCCGCTTTCATCGACGTCGGCGAGGGCGTTGCCCGGCGCCGGATCGCGGTGCGGGCCCGCTCCGGCGGCAGTCCCGGGGGCCCAAGCGGCACCCCCGGCAGCACAAGTGGTGCGCCCGGGCTGTTCTGGCTCGGCGGGTTCAATTCGGACATGAAGGGCACCAAGGCGATCGCGCTCGATGCGTGGGCCGCCGAGCACGGCCGCGGCTGCGTCAGGTTCGACTATTCCGGGCATGGCGAATCCGGCGGGCAATTCGTCGACGGCACGATCGGCCGCTGGCTCGAGGACAGCGTGGCTGTGTTCACCGGGTTCTGTCGCGGGCCGCAGGTGGTGATCGGTTCCTCGATGGGCGGCTGGATGGCACTGTTGCTGGCGCGCGAGCTCGCCAGGCGTGGCAATAGCCAGGCGCAGCTTGCGGGCCTGGTGCTGATCGCGCCGGCGCCCGATTTCACCGAGGAGCTGATGTGGAAGGGATTTTCGCCCGAGATTCGCGCCGAGATCGAAACCAAGGGCGTCTGGCTCAGGCCGTCGGAGTATGGCGACGGCACGCCCTACCCGATCACGCGCAATTTGATCGAGGAGGGCCGCAACCATCTGCTGCTCGGCAGCAAGATCGACGTCGGCTGCCCCGTGCGCATCCTGCAGGGCGCGCAGGATCCCGACGTGCCGTGGAAGCACGCGTTCGCGCTGGTGCACCGGCTGCCGGCCGAGGATGTGGTGCTGACCATGATCCAGGACGGCGACCACCGCCTGTCGCGGCCGCAGGACATCGCGCGGATCATCGCCGCGGTGGCGGAGATCAGCTAGGCTCTTTTGCCTTCTCCCCTTGTGGGAGAAGGTGGCCATAGGCGGCGTTCGGCCGCCGTCAAAGGACGCCGATGCTGCGCATCGGCTATGCGAAGTCCGTGCCGGATGAGGGGTTCTCTCCGTGGAGGCAGACCCCTCACCCGTCTCGAATGAGCTTTCGCTCATTCGATCCACCCTCTCCCACAAGGGGAGAGGGAAGGAGAACGAGAGTCGGGAGAAAGGTCAATGAACACCACGACAATGTTGCGCGCGTTCTGCGATGCAGTCGAGCAGCGCAACGGCAAGGCCTTTGCAAATCTCTTCACCGAGGACGGCGTCTATCACGACGTGTTCTACGGCGCGTTCAAGGGCCACGCGCGGATCGCCGAGATGATCGACGACTGGTTCTACCGGACCGCGACCGACTTCCGCTGGGACATGCACGATCCCGTCTCTGACGGCGAGACGCTCTACGCACGCTACACGTTCAGCTACCGCTCGACCCTGCCGGAAGCCAAGGGCGCACGTGCGATGTTCGAGGGCGTCTCGATCATGACGCTGCGGGAGGGCAAGATCACGAGCTATCACGAGGTCGCCAACACCGCGCCCGCGTTCGTCGATCTGAATTTCGCGCCGGAGCGGATCGCGAAGATCGCGGGCAAGCAGGGTGCCGCACTGAGGGCGCGGCCGGAGATGAAGCGGCATCTGGTGGAATAGTTCTCTGTCATTGCGAGCCAACGGGTCGCGCGAATGCGCGCCCGATGACAGGCTCCGCGAAGCAATCCATGCTTCGGCATGTGCGGAGCGGTGGATTGCTTCGTCGCTTCAGCGCAAAATTGCTTTGCAATTTTGTCGCGAGCTCCTCGCAATGACGGCGGTCAGCCTTACGGCGGCGGCGGATTGGTCATCGGCCTGCGCTGCGCCAGCGCCGCGACCGTCGATGTGCCGATTGGCCCCTTCTCGTCGTAAAGCCAGCATTCGCCGATCGCGACGCCATCGGTGGCGTGATGGTTCACCACCTCGAAGCCGATCCACCTGGTTACCGGCATGCGGTGCAGATAGATCGTGACGTCGCTGTTGATGTAGCCGAGGCCCTGGTCGCCGGCGTTGGCGAACGGGCTGGCGAAGTCTGCACCCGTCGCGACATGGACGAACGGCGTCATCGGTACGCCCGCGACCAGCTCGCGGACCTCGCTCATCCAGAGCCGCCGCTCACCGAGCGAGCCCATGTGGCCTGCGATCGGCCGCGTCTCCCATTTGCCGTTCATGCCGAGCCGGGGATCGGTCGGCTTTGGAATGTCAGATGGCGCCGGCACCTGCCAGTTCGGCGGCGACCAGACATTGCCGGGCGCATTTTCCGTCCGGCGCAACGATTGGCACGAGGCGCGCGCCATGCTGGTGCCGCCGGACAAGAACTCGGCCTCGATCACCTTGATGCGGAGCCCGTCGCGCACGAGCCTCGTTGTCACCTCGATCGGCGTGGTGATGTTGGGCAGCCGGAACATGTCGACGGTCAGCCGCGCCGGCACGAAATCGTCGGAGCCGTGGCGCTCCTCGATGACGAAAGCGAGCAGGCCGATCACGACGCGGCCGTGCAGGGATTCCGGACTCCACGGTCCGTTCGCGACTGACGTCGGCATGAAGCCGTCGCCGTGCCTGGTGAAGAAGGGCTGGTTTGTCATGGCGTGGGACCATGACGGGAACGCTTACCGGAAATCAAGCTTTCCGTTCCTCATGGTGAGGAGCAGCGAAGCTGCATCTCGAACCATGAGGCCCGTTCTGTGGCCTCATCCTTCGAGACGCGCGGTGCGCTCCTCAGGATGAGGGGAAGTTGTGAGCGCGGCC
The DNA here is from genome assembly GCF_001542415.1 of Bradyrhizobium macuxiense. Lineage (GTDB taxonomy): Bacteria > Pseudomonadota > Alphaproteobacteria > Rhizobiales > Xanthobacteraceae > Bradyrhizobium > Bradyrhizobium macuxiense. The sequence continues at coordinate 27,815 of NZ_LNCU01000120.1, read as the reverse complement.
GCCCATTCCTGCTGCACCGTGGATTCCGTTTCTGCATCGGCCCGCAGCGCCAGCGCCGCAAACTCATCTTGCCCGATCAGTTGCGACAGCGCCCACACCGCCGCACCCCGCACCAGCGGACTTGCATCGTCGAGCAATCGCGTCGCCACCTCGGCCAAGTCGGCATCGCCGGAGTTGCCGATCGCGATCAACACATTGCGAATGAAACGGTCGCGACCGATGCGCTTCACCGGCGATTTCGAGAACAATGCGCGGAAAGCCGGATCATCGAGCTGCGCGAGATCGGCGAGCCGTGGCGCACGCAGGGCTTCGCGCGCGGCGAGCTTTTGTTCGCGTCCCTCCTGCGCGAACTTGTTCCACGGGCACACGGCCAGGCAATCGTCGCAGCCATAGATGCGGTTGCCGATACTCTTGCGGAATTCGTGCGGGATCGGGCCCTTGTTCTCGATCGTCAGATAGGAGATGCAGCGCCGCGCGTCGAGCTTGTATGGCGCGGGGAACGCCGCGGTCGGGCAAATGTCCTGGCAGGCGCGGCAGCTGCCGCAATGATCGGTGTCGCTGATGTCGCGCGGCAGGTCGGTGGCGGAATAGATCGCGCCCAGGAACAGCCACGAGCCGAACTCGCGCGAGACGAGATTGGTGTGCTTGCCCTGCCAGCCGATGCCGGCGGCCTGCGCCAACGGTTTCTCCATCACGGCGGCGGTGTCGACGAACACCTTCACCTCGTCGCCTGTCATAGCGGCGAGCCATCGCGCCAGCGTCTTCAGGCGCTTCTTGATCACGTCGTGATAGTCGTCGCCCTGCGCATAGACCGAGATCGCGCCGTGCGAACGGCGCGCGAGCACATCGAGCGGATTGTCGTCGGGCCCGTAATTGACGCCGAGCATGATGATCGAGCGCACGCCATTCCACAGTCCGCGCGGATCGGTGCGCCGCTCGGGGCTGGAGGCGAGCCAGTCCATGTCGCCATGGCCGCCGCTGTCGAGGAATTCGAGGAAATGCCGGCCTGCTTGCGCGATGGCGTCGGGACCGGTGATGCCGATGCTGTCGAAGCCGAGCGCGTGCGCTTCGCGCGTCAGCGCCGCCTTGAGATCATCAGGAGAGAGCCTGACCGCCTGGTTCAGAAGTCGAGGTCCACATAGGTGCGCGACGCCGGCACCCCCGCCAGCCATTCGCTGAGCAGCGGGCGGAACGACGGGCGGGACTTCACCCGCGCGTACCACGACTTTGCCGCGTCGTCCTCGCTCCATGGCACGTCGCCCAGATAGTCGATCGCCGAAAGATGCGCCGCGGCGGCGAGATCCGCGTAAGTGAGCCGGTCGCCGGCGAGATAGTTCCGCGTCTTGGCGAGCCAGCCGATATAGCTCAGATGATAACGCACATTGACCTTGGCCGCGCGCATGATGTCGGGCGCCGGCGGGCCGCCGCCATTGTCCTCGCTCATGAAGCGCTTGTAGATGCGCTCGGTCATCAGCGGGTTGGAGGCTTCCTCGAAGAACTTCTCGTTGAACCACGCCATCAGCCGGCGCACCTCGATGCGCTCGGCCATCGACGTCGGCATCAGCCGCCGCTCGCCGGCATCGAGGCCATGCGCCTCGTCGACATATTCGGCGATGATCGCAGCCCCCGGAACCGGCGGGAAGCCTTCGCCGATCAGCACCGGGGTGGTCGCCGCCGGATTGAGCGCAAGGAATGCTTCGCGCCGCTCCCAGACCCGTTCCTCCACAAGGCGCAGATCGAGGCCATACTCGCCGAGCACGAGGCGAATGAATCGCGAATGCGGACAGAACGGATGGTGATAGAGCGTGTACATGCAGTCCTTGGTAGTGTCGCGGCGCTTAAGAAACCATCAACCTGTGTGACCTGAACTGGAGGAGCATGCCCGAACCAGTTCCGATCGTCTCTATGTCGCGTGATGACGCGAAGCGGTAGCCACTCCCGCGGAGGGCGCGGGTCACAAAAACGCTATAGCTCAGCAAATCCGTCAGGCAACAACTGTTTGCCGTTTTTTTGCGATTGCAGCATAGGGGTGAATAGGCGAGAAGGGCGCGGTTCTTCCAGACGAGGGCAGACCACATCATGATGACAGATATGCTGCGGGCGGTGATTCTCGGCATCGTCGAGGGTGTCACGGAGTTCCTGCCGGTTTCTTCGACGGGGCACTTGCTGCTTGCGGAGCGTTTCTTCAATCTCGGCGAAGGCGACTTCTGGAAGAGCTTTGCGATCCTGATTCAGCTCGGCGCGATTCTGGCGATTGTGGTGCTTTATTTCGCCAAATTGTGGCGCATTGCGCTCGGCATGTTCTCTAACCCCGATGATCGGCGCTTCGTCATCGGGGTGCTGGTGGCCTTCCTGCCGGCGGTAGTGATCGGCCTGATCGCCGGCAAATACATCAAGGAATTCCTGTTCAATCCGTGGGTGGTCTGCTTCTCGCTGATCGTCGGTGGCGCCATCCTGCTGTGGGTCGATCAGCTCGATCTCAAAGTTTACGAGGACGACGCGACCAGATTCCCGCTGCTGATGTATTTCTGGATCGGTGTTGCGCAGTGCATGGCGATGATCCCCGGCGTGTCGCGCTCGGGCGCCAGCATCGTGGCCGCGATGCTGCTCGGCGCCGACAAGCGCTCGGCCGCGGAGTTCTCGTTCTTCCTCGCGATCCCGACCATGGTCGGCGCGTTCGCCTATGATTTCTACAAGAACCGCGGCGACTTCTCGACCGATGGTCTTTCCGTCATCGCCGTCGGCTTCGTGGTCTCGTTCATCACCGCGCTGATCGTGGTGCGGGCGTTCCTCAACTTCGTCACCCGCCGCGGCTTCACCTTCTTCGCATGGTGGCGCGTCATCATCGGCACGCTCGGCCTGATCGCGCTGGCGATGGGTCGTTAAGGCTTACTCCTCTGTCGTCCCTGCGAAAGCAGGGACCCATAACCACAGCTCTTTCAATCGCGAAAGGTTGTGGCCCCGGCCCTGTATAACTCGGACATTCGTGGTTATGGGTCCCGGCTCGCGCTTCGCTTGGCCGGGACGACGAGTGGAGAGAGCTACGCGCCGTTCTTCTGGAATTGACCGGTCGCGCGGAAGCGCCAGAGATATTGCGGGGCGACGGCTTCGATCGAGTCCGGTGTGATGCCGAGGCCCGCGAAGGTCAGGCCTGCGGCCTTAGCAGTGTCCGACACCACATTGTCCGAGCGCAGCATCGCGACCTGGTCCGGCGTCAGCTTGAACGCGCCGGGCGCGAACTGCAGGAACAGCGACTGCAGCTTGGCGAGGCCGAACGGCAGCGGCGCCAGCATGCGGTGGCGCTGGGTGATCTCCAGGATGATCTCCATGACTTCGCGCATGGTCAGTATTTCCGGGCCGCCGAGCTCGTAAACCGCGCCGGCCTTGGCCTTGCCGTCGACGACGTCGGCCACGGCCTTTGCGACATCGGCGACATAGGCGGGTTGCAGCTTGTTGACGCCGCCGCCGACCAGCGGCAGCACCGGCGAGATCCGCGCCAGCGCCGCGAAGCGGTTGGTGAACTCGTCCTCGGGCCCGAACATCAGCGACGGGCGCACGATGGTGGCCGAGGGCGCCGCCGCTAGCACGGCCTGCTCGCCGGCCGCCTTGGAGCGGTAATAGTGCGACAGCGAATTCTCGTCGGCGCCGATCGCCGAGACATGGACCATCCGGGCGCCGGCGGCTGCCGCCGTCTTCGCGACCGTCTCGGCCCCCTTCACCTGCACGGCGTCGAAAGTCTGTCCGCCGCCCTGGGCCAGGATGCCGACCAGATTGATGGCGACGCGCGAATCACGCATCGCGGCCTCGACCGAGGCGGGGTAGCGCACATTGGTCTGAACGGCGTGGATCTGGCCGACCCGGCCGAGCGGCTGCAGGTGGCCGGCAAGCTCGGGCCGCCGCACCGCGACTCGGACGCGGTAATCGCGCTTGCTGAGTGCCCGGACCACGTTCCGCCCCAGAAAACCCGATCCGCCGAAGACCGTGACGAGCGTGTCGAGGTTCGATGCCATGAGGTCAGTTCCTGCCGGATTCGAGAGTTATTGAGGGCATTTAGCCGGTTGGCGATACGCCATCAACTCAACCCTGTACAGGGTATTTGATTTTCCAATCGCGAATTTGACAAGCGCGTCATCGAACCTTACAGAGCGCACCCACGTGCCCAGGTGGCGGAATTGGTAGACGCGCTGGCTTCAGGTGCCAGTGGCTTCACGGCCGTGAAGGTTCGAGTCCTTTCCTGGGCACCACTCCCTTTTCAAGCAATTGAAATCGCTCATGATCCCGAGGGCGGGTTGGTCGAACCCGTAACCCGCCGAGATGGCGTATGGCGCCATCGGCGAATCTACCCTCGACCCTAGCTAGGAACTTTCGTCCGACTGGAACTGTTGGAACAGTCGGGTGCCTGCCGTCCGACCTGGGACGGCTTCGGTGCATTAGCCCCCAAAGCCCACACTGGAGTCGTCCCGATGGCGCGGGACCCGATAGGGGTGCCTCCGATGCGCAATCCTCGTTGCAGGGACCGGGGCGTAGACTGATCGCGTTTCCACAAAGCTCTTGCCAGCCCCCCGGCGGGAGCGTGTGGAGCAGGGCCCCGCCGAGCGCCGCCGCTAGGTGGGGTCGCTGTATGTAAGGCCGCGCCAGGGGCTTTCGGGTTGGTGCGCCGAGCCTGTAGGCACGCATCCGTGTCAGACGGAATCAGTCCTTGAGATACGAGGCGAGCCCGTTACCGAACGACCATTCGTCGCGCTCATTCGATGACAGCACAACCTGCACGTCCTCGCGCCGCAAGCCCGGCTTCTCGGTGAGGCGGTCGGCGATCGTCTTGTAGAGCGCTTTCTTGGTTGCGGTGTCGCGCCAATTGCCGGCGATGATGTGGATGAACACCACATCGTCGGTGCGGTGGATGCCGAGATAGTCGGGGTCGTAGATGAACTCCCCCGGCTCATGCTGACGGATGAACTGGAAGCGATCGCCTGCGGGCACACTGTAGGTGTCGATCAGCGCCTGGTGGACGCCGTCGGAGATGGCGCGGATGTGGTCCTTCGACTTGCCCTTCAGGAGCGAGATGTAGATCAGCGGCATGGGAAGAGCTCCTTGAGTTTTGCGGAGAGCATTCGGTTATGCCGTCAGACTATGCGCCTGCCGCTCCGCTTCGCGATCGGTCGCTGGACGAAATACATCGCGGTCAGCGACAGGATCGACGCCGCCACGACGACGTATCCGATCCGGTCGAAATGCAGCAGCGAACCGTCCGGATTCTCCGAGATGATCGCGGCCGCCAGCACCGAGCCGAGCCCGCCCGAGAGCTGCTGCACGGACGCGCTGACCGCGCTGAACGCGCCACGCTGGCTCGCATCGGGGATCGCCGACATCAGCGCCTGCGACGGGATCATGCGTGAGAAGATGCCGACGAACATCAGCACGTTGACGACGATCGCGGTCAGGAGTGAGACCGGGCCGAGATTGGTGTAGATCAGCACCATGACGATCGACACCAGGCTGCCGAACACGAAGGTCGGATATTTCCCGAATGCGTCGCTGGCGCGGCCGACCAGCGGCCCGATGATGATGCTGAACAGGCCGGAGACGAGATATATCGTCGGCAGGTGGACGATATCGATGCCGAGATTGTGCACGGTATAGGCGCTGCCGAACGGCATCAGCATGAATCCGCCGGTCGCCAGCAGCGTCGTCACCAGGAAGGCCAACGTGTAGCGCGGCTGTCCGACGGTCGCGATCAAATGGTGGAACGGGTTGCCGTCCTGCTTGAAGCGCAGATGCGCATCGACCGGCTGCATTGCGAATGCGATGACGGCGATCGCCGCGATCGACAGGCCGACGATCGCGACGAAGGCGACGTGCCAGTTCCAGTGATTGGCGAGGAAGAGCCCGGCGGGAATGCCGAGCACCTGGCTCGCGGCGAACGCGGTTTGCACGAACCCCATCACGCGGCCGCGCTGCTGCAGCGGGAACAGGTCGGTGACGATCGCGAGCACGACTGAACCGATCACGCCGCCGAACAATCCGGTGACGATGCGGCCGAGCAGCAGCACGTGGAAGTTCTGCGCCAGCGCGCAGAGCGCGGTGCCGAGCGTGAAGCCGACATAGAAGAACAGCAGCAGGCGCTTGCGGTCGAAGCGATCGGCAAAGCCGGCGGCGAGGATGCCCGAAATGCCGGCGCTGAACGCGTAGGCCGAAACCGCGACGCCGAATTGCCCGGCGGTGATGTTGAGCGCAGGCATCAGGATGGCGCCGAGCGGCGACATGATGATGAAATCGAGGATGATGGTGAACTGCGTGAACGCAAGCAACGCGATCAGAAGCGACTGGTAGCGCGTAAAGCCGCGCGCCGTTGGGTCGTCGATCGGCGCCGCCATAGTTTGTTCGGTCATGTCATTCTTTTTCGTTGAGGCACAAGCGGGCGAGAGGCCGGCAACACATAGGGTGGGGGTACGGCAATTGCACCCGTCGCATCGCACAAGTTCCGCTGAAAATCGGGGACCCGTGACAGATTTGCCGAGCCCGCGGAACGCACCGAATCGGTTCGGGTGCAACAGAGACGGGGCGACGATCGACGCGGCGCGCGATTGAGGTCGACGCCGGCATCGCGGCGCAGATCAATCACGCGGTCAGCGCCTATGCGAGCGCCGGCTACACCACGTCGGTGGACAGCACCCATCGCGATGACATCACCGGTCGGCTCGGCCTCCGCGTGAGCTGGCACTGACGGAACGCCGCCGCGACTGACGCGCGTTGACGGGGCTCAACGGGCGCGCCATCTAGGGCAGGGCCCATTGTCTCCGCTGCCCAATGGCGGTACACCGTTGCTTCAATTGTACCAATGAAATCAAGGGTTCTCGGTGGTCGCTCCCCGACCCATCCCGAGTTTCGCCCGGCTGCGGATGCCCCTCAAGGCATAATCCGAAGCTTGGTGGATGCTCGCCTGCCGGGGGATTGGGCGATAGTTTGATCCGAGAGCGATTCGACGAGGTTTTGACAGTATGACCATCCGCCTGCATCGCGGCGATTTGCCCGATCTGTCCCGCTACACCGATTCGGTTGCGATCGATACCGAGACCATGGGCCTGCATCCGCATCGCGACCGGCTCTGCGTGGTCCAGATGTCGAACGGCGACGGCACCGCCGATGTGATCCAGATCCCGAAGGGGCACACCGACTCGCCGAACCTGAAGGCGCTGCTCGCCAATCCCAACGTCACCAAGATTTTCCATTTCGCGCGGTTCGACGTCGCGGTGCTCTACAACACCTTCGGCGTGATGCCGAACCCGGTCTATTGCACCAAGATCGCCTCGCGCCTGACCCGCACCTATACCGATCGCCATGGTCTGAAGGACCTGGTGCGCGAGGTGCTGAACGTTGACCTGTCGAAGCAGCAGCAGTCGAGCGATTGGGGCGCGCCGAGCCTGAGCGAGGCGCAACTCGCCTACGCCGCCTCCGACGTGCTGCACCTGCATGCGCTGCGCGACAAGCTCAATGTCATGCTGGCGCGCGAAGGGCGCACCGATCTGGCCAAGGCCTGCTTCGAATTCCTCCCCACCCGCGCCAGGCTCGATCTCGACGGCTGGGAGGCCGAGGACATCTTCGCCCATTCATGAACCGCGACGATTTCGGTCGCGGAACGGCATTTCCGCCCCGTTTCGGCCAAACTGTTCACGCGAGGTCTCCGGCGGGGGAGCGACGCGAGGTCCGGGCTGCATATTTGTGCAGCCGCGGGTAGAATAGACGGCAGTTTCGCGCCTCTGGAGCAGCGGTGAATTCGGTTCAGAATCCAGCCTATGGTGCCGGCCTCGAGGCGCGCTTTGCCGCGGCCGCGCGGCACAGCCGCATGGTGCGGATCCTGCGCATCGCGGTCCCCACGGTGGTTGGGCTGGCAATGGCCTCGATCATCTCGATCTCGGTCTTCAATCCATTTCACGATGTGATCCCCAAGCTGCCGCTCGAGATGGATAATCTCGTGGTCTCGGGCACCAAGATCACGATGGAATCGCCGCATATTTCCGGCTTCTCCACCGATGGGCGGCCCTACGAGATGTGGGCCAAAGCCGCGGTCCAGGACGTCACCGATCCCGATCACGTCGAGCTGAAGACGATCCGCGCCAAGGTGGCGATGGAGGATCAGTCGACGGTGACGATGGACGCGCGCACCGGCTTCTTCGACAACAAGCAGCAGCTGCTCGACCTGCGCAAGGATATCTTCCTGCAGTCGTCGACGGGCTACGAAGCCAGGCTGACGCAAGCATTCGTTGACATGAACAAGGGTACTGTAACGTCGGACGAACATGTCGACGTCAAGCTGCTCGACGGCACGCTGACCTCCGACAAGCTGCGGATCTACAACAACGGCGAACTGGTTCGGTTCGAGGGCAACGTCGTGATGCATCTGGACAAGCTCGGCGACAACAATCCGGCGAACCCGCCCGCGGAGGCTGCACCGCCGCCTCCGCCGCCGAAGACACGCAAATCCGCCAACCCGAAATGACATTGATGATGAGATTTTTTCCGCGCGGCACGGCAATAGTGGCGTTCGTGCTCTCGCTCTTCGCCACGAATGCCGCGATGGCGCAAGGCTCGATGACCGGCGTTCCCAACGCCATGCAGGGCTTTTCGCAGAACCGCGACCAGCCGATCCAGATCGAGGCCGCCTCGCTCGAGATGCGCGACAAGAAGAAGGAAGCGACCTTCGCCGGCAATGTGAAGGTCGTGCAGGGCGACACCACCATGACGTCAAAGACGCTGGTCGTGTTCTATGAATCGAGCTCGAGCCAATCGCAGCCGAACTCCGGTCAGTCGCAGCCAGCCAAGGGCAACGCCAAGGCCGCGAAGGGTGCCGCCGCCCCGATGCAGTCGGCGACCCCCGGGCCCGGTGGCGCCTCGTCGATCAAGCGGCTGGAGGCAAGGGGCAACGTCGTCGTGACGCAGAAGGATCAGGTGGTCACCGGCGAGACCGCGATCTTCGACACCAAGACCAACCTGATCACCATGCTCGGCGGCAGCGGCGGCCAGGTGGTGCTGACCCAGTGCCAGAACGTGCTGCGCGGGGACCGTCTGCTGGTCGACATGACCACGGGCGTCTCCCGGGTGGAAGCCGACAACGGCAAGGTGCAGGGCCTGTTCATCCAATCGCAGGGCGGACAGAACGGCAAGTGCGGAACGCCGGCCACGCCCGGCGCAGCCCCGCCGTCGCCGCTCCAGCTCCTTCCAGGCAAGCCTAAGTAGAATCAATAAGTTAGATAAAATTTTCGACCCGCGAGGTTGAAGCGTGCGGGGCGAGATTGTATTTACTGGAGCGGCCCGGTCGGGAGGTGCGCCTGAGAGGCATTGCGACATCGGCCGGGTTGGGGGCATCCATTCATTCAAAGCGCGGTCATCGCGCTTTGCCGAGTTGTTTGAGCATGATCAATCCGGACGTTGCTAGCCCGTCTTCCGGATCATGCTCGGGTTCGCGTGCGAATCGATTGTTGCGCGGGCAGAGTCGCGGGATCACCGTGAAAGGCTGAAGCGAAGCGGGGATGGTGGATTTACTCGGCATGTTCCGACGGCGCCCTGCGAAACGCAGTGCCGGATTCGCGCGCGCGCAAGACGACATCACGGCGCTCGGCGATTCATTTGGCGATATGCTGGCGAGCCCGGTGCGCGACGCGCCGCCGATGGCGCGTGCGGCCGCCCCGGCTCCGAGCGTGGAGTTGCCGCGGCCTCAGCCTGCGCCCGCGCCGTCGCGCGCCCGGCCGGCCAGGCGCAACGGCGCCGCCGGGGCGCCGCAGCTGATCAAGCGGCCGGGCTATCTGGCTGTGCACAGCGTGGAAAAAAGCTTCGGCAGCCGTCAGGTCGTGCGCGGCGTCAGCATCTATGTGCGTCGTGGCGAGGCGGTTGGATTGCTGGGCCCCAACGGGGCCGGCAAGACCACGGTGTTCTACATGATCACCGGCCTGATCAAGGCCGATCGCGGCGCGATCGAACTCGACGGCCACGATGTGACGAAGCTGCCGATGTATCAGCGCGCCCGCCTCGGCATCGGCTATCTGCCGCAGGAAGCCTCGATCTTCCGCGGTCTTTCCGTCGAGCAGAACATCCGCGCCGTGCTCGAGGTCGTCGAGCCCTCGCGCAAGAAGCGCGAGCACGAGCTGGATTCGCTGCTCGACGAGTTCAACATCACGCGCCTGCGGAAGAGCCCGTCGATCGCGCTCTCAGGCGGTGAGCGCCGCCGCGTCGAAATCGCCCGCGCGCTGGCGACGCGGCCCAATTACATGCTGCTCGACGAGCCGTTCGCCGGCATCGACCCGATCGCGGTCGGCGATATCCAGGACCTCGTGCGCCATCTCACCAACCGCGGCATCGGCGTGCTCATCACCGACCACAATGTCCGCGAGACGCTCGGCCTCACCGATCGCGCCTACATCGTCTATGCCGGTGAAATCTTGACTGAGGGGAGCCCGGAAGAGATCGTTAATGATCCGGACGTACGGCGCCTTTACCTTGGCGAAGAGTTCCGCCTGTAGTTCGATTTTCCAATCCGTCAAGCCGTATACATCAGCCTCGGAGTAGGATAAGCAAGAATCGAGCCAACTTTTGGAATCGATCTTGCCTCCATGGCACTGACGCAAAGACTAGAGTTCCGCCAGTCGCAGTCGCTGGTGATGACGCCGCAGCTGATGCAGGCGATCAAGCTGCTGCAACTGTCGAACCTGGATCTGTCGGCGTTTGTCGAGGAGGAGCTGGAGCGCAATCCGCTGCTCGAGCGGGCGGCCGACGGTCCTGAGCCGCCGGTGGCCGGCGAGCCGGCCATGGAGCGGCCGGACTATTCCGACGGGTCCGGCAGCGACGGCGATGAGGGTGGGGACCAGTTCGACACGGCCGGCGGTTCCGCGGGCGAGGGCTTCGAGCCCGGGCAGGAGGAGTGGCTGAACCGCGACCTCGGCACCCGCGCCGAAATCGAGCAGACGCTGGATACCGGCCTCGACAACGTGTTCTCCGAGGAGCCGGGCGAAGCAGCCGCGCGCGCCGCGCAGGACGCGCCGCCTTCGGTCTACACCGAATGGGGCGGCGGCGCCTCCAGTGACGACGAATACAATCTCGAAGCCTTCGTTGCCGCCGAGCTGACGCTGTCCGACCACCTCGCCGAGCAGCTCGCGGTGGCCTTCTCCGCGCCGGCGCAGCGCATGATCGGGCAGTATTTGATCGACCTGGTCGATGAAGCCGGTTACCTGCCGCCCGATCTCGGCCAGGCCGCGGAGCGGCTCGGCACCTCGCAGGCCGCGGTCGAGGAGGTCGTCGCGGTGCTGCAGAAGTTCGATCCGCCGGGCGTCTGTGCGCGAAGCCTGAGCGAGTGTCTGGCGATCCAGCTGCGCGAGCTCAACCGTTACGATCCCGCGATGCAGGCGCTGGTCGAGCATCTCGATCTGCTCGCCAAGCGCGACATTTCCGGCCTGCGAAAGCTCTGCGGCGTCGATGACGAAGACATCACGGACATGATCGCGGAGATCCGCCGGCTCGATCCGAAGCCGGGGTTGAAGTTCGGCACCGCGCGGGCGCAGACCATGGTGCCCGACGTCTATGTGCGGCCCGGTCCCGACGGCGGCTGGCATGTCGAGCTCAACAGCGACACTCTGCCGCGTGTGCTGGTCAACCAGACCTACTACGCCGAGCTTTCGAAGACGATCCGCAAGGACGGTGACAAGTCGTACTTCACCGATTGCCTGCAGAACGCGACCTGGCTCGTGCGCGCGCTCGATCAGCGCGCCCGCACCATCCTGAAGGTCGCAACCGAAATCGTGCGCCAGCAGGACGGTTTCTTCACGCACGGCGTCGCGCATTTGAGGCCGCTGAACCTGAAGGCGGTTGCTGACGCGATCCAGATGCACGAATCCACGGTCTCGCGCGTCACCGCCAACAAGTACATGGCGACGAACCGCGGCAGTTTTGAATTGAAGTATTTCTTCACCGCGTCGATCGCCTCCGCCGACGGCGGCGAGGCGCATTCGGCGGAAGCGGTGCGTCACCACATCAAGCAGTTGATCGATGGCGAAGCGCCGTCGGCGATCCTGTCCGACGACACGATCGTGGAACGTTTGCGTGAGTCCGGCATTGATATTGCCCGCCGCACCGTCGCGAAGTATCGCGAAGCGATGCGGATACCGTCTTCGGTGCAACGCCGCCGTGATAAACAGAGCATGCTCGGTAATGCCCTTTCGGCTCCCGCTTCCTCGTCCGACCGGTCGCGTGATACAGCCCCCGTTTAGGTTACTCTTTGAGTATGACCCCGTCCGAGTACGGACAGGATCATGCTCTCATTGCGTTCGCGTCAAATCGCGATAGTCTCAATCTTTCCTTCGAACGTCGTCCAGAAAGGAAGGTAACCGGCATCCCAGGAACCATTATGCTCCGGCAAGAGAGTGATCGAGGCATCCAGCAATTGAGGCATCAAATGACCCTTCGAATCTCGGGAAAGAGCATCAGCATCGGCGAGGCGCTTCGTGCGCGCGTCAGCGAACGCACCGACGAGGTCCTGCGGAAGTATTTTGATGGCAACTATTCCGGTCACATCACGCTGAGCAAGGATGGCTTCGGTTTCCGGACCGATTGCGCACTGCATCTGGATTCCGGCATTACGCTGGAGGCGGAGTCCAACGCCACCGACGCCTATGCCAGCGCCGATGCCGCGCTCCTCATGATCGAGAAGCGCCTGCGCCGCTACAAGAGCCGGTTGAAGGATCGCTCGGCCCGCAAGGCTTACGCCGCGACGGCCGCACTTGCTGAACTCAACGGCGTCGGGCTCGACGCGCCGAGCTATGTCATCGAGGCGCCCGAGAACGAGGACGAGGTCACCGAGTACAGCCCTGTCATCATTGCGGAGGCAACCACCGCACTGAAGCGGCTGTCGGTCAGTGAAGCTGTCATGGAACTGGACCTGACGGGTGCGTCCTGCCTGGTTTTCCAGCACGGCGGCAGCGGCCGGGTGAACATCATTTACCGCCGTACGGACGGCAACGTCGGCTGGGTCGATCCGCCGACGGTTAACCCCTGAGATATGTCGCGGATGGCATTGACGTCGAAAGCCAGCCCTGCTTATGGTCCGCCGCCCCAACGGATAAGGGGGCGGAACAGGGTCCGCAGGTGTTGGCACCGCCGATGCGTTGGAGTAGAAGCCCTGCCAACCAGGACCGGGGCTAAGCCCGCATCCCACCTCACCTTCTTGACGCCGCTGCTGTAACGCCTATTTCGCAACCTGACGGTCTCATTCACCTCGGAACGTCCCATGCCGATTACCGATTTGGTCGCACCCGAGGCGATTCTCCCGGCTTTGAAAGTCATCAGCAAGAAGCAGGCGCTGCAGGAACTCGCGGCGCGCGCCTCCGCGCTGACCGGGCAGAATGAGCGCGCGATCTTCGAGGTGTTGTTGCAGCGCGAGAAGCTTGGCACCACAGCCGTCGGCTATGGCGTCGCCATTCCGCACGGCAAGCTGCCCAAGCTGGAGAAGCTGTTCGGGTTGTTTGCCCGTCTCGAACGCCCGATCGATTTCGAGGCGATGGATGGTCAGCCGGTCGATCTGATCTTCCTGTTGCTGGCGCCCGAAGGCGCCGGCGCCGACCACCTCAAGGCGCTGGCGCGCATCGCCCGCCTGCTGCGCGACCAGGACGTCGCCAAGAAGCTGCGCGCCTCCCGCGACGCACAGGCGATCTATTCGGTGCTGGCGCTGCCGCCCGCGAGCGCGGCCTGACAATCAGCTCAGGACAAGCCGTAGCGTAGCCGCAGCCCGCGTCGACGCGTTGCAATCGTCTCAGCAAATCGTCGGCAGCACGCGCCTGACTTCGTCGAGAAATTCCGGGATTGCTGTCTCGTCATTCGCGAGGTGCCTGAGCAGCGCGCTCTGGAACAGACCGTCGAACAGCGCGTAGAGCGCGGCCGGCGACGTCGCCAGCCGCTTGCCGTCCAGTTCGGCATAGCGCGAGGCAACCCGCCAGATCATCGCTTCCAGGCTCTTGTCGATCTCGAGCACGTCCTTGCGGAACGCGGCCTCGAACATCGCTTGCGAGCGCAGATCGTACCAGAGCCGATGCATGCGCGCGTCCTCGCGCAGCGTCATCGCAAGCTTGGCGAGAAAGCCTTCCGTCAGCTCCTTGCGGCTCTTCGCGGTCGCGACGACCTCGTCGTACCGCGTCACGCATTTCGCCTTGTAGTGACGGACGCAGCAGCAGATCAGGTCGAGCTTGTCGCTGAAGTAGTAGTGAAACACGCCGTGCGTGAACGCGGAATTCTGTGCGATCTCGCGCAGGCTGGTGCGCGCGAAGCCGAGCTCGCCGAGCGTTTCCAGCGCGGCTTCTGCAAGCTCGATCCGCCGCGCGTTGAATTTCTCGTCGCGCAGCGCCTCGGCCGCCACCGCCACCCGTTGGGCCGTTGCCTGCCGCGCCATTTCCCGCCCTTCCTCTGTTCTGTCCCTATCAGGTCTTATAGCGCGCGGATTGCGGCGCGCTCCATCCCTCACAACCATTCTCTTAGACACTTGTCAAATTTCGTCTTGACAAGTGTCAAGTTTCTGGCGGAGGCTCGGGCCAACAATTTGGACAGTCGTCAAGACGCCGAACAGGGAGGAGATGTATCGCCGGAGCGCCACCGCTGCGCTCCGCCGACAGCCGGACGTGACTGCTGCCGCCCCGAAGGCGCCCAGTTCGCCGGCACGTGCTGCCTATCGCCTCAGCATCAATCAATCACCAGCAAGGGAGGAGTGCGTCATGAGTGGGAAGAGCCTTGAAGGCAGGAAAGCCCTGGTCACCGGCGGCGCCCGGGGTATCGGTGCGGCGATCGCGCAGGCGCTGGCGCGATCCGGCGCCTCGATCATGATCGGCGACATTCTCGAAGAGACCGGCAAGGCCACCGCCGCCGAGCTTGCCAAGGCCGGCGTGAAGACCGGCTTCGTCCAGCTCGACGTCACCAAGGATCCGCAATGGGAAGGCGCCGTAGCGGCCACGGTCGCTACGCTTGGCGGCTACGACATCCTCATCAACAACGCCGGCATCGAGATCACCTCGCTGATCAGCGACGTGAAGGCCGAGGACGCGCAGCGGATGTGCGAGGTCAATATCGTCGGCACCGTGCTCGGCATGAAGCACGCCTTCCGCGCGATGCGCCCTGGCGGCGCAGCAGGCAACGGCGGCACGATCGTCAACATCGCCTCGGTCGCGGCAACGATCGCCTTCCCGAGCATCGCCGTTTATTCGGGCACCAAATCCGCGGTCGATCGCATGACGCGGATCGGCGCGATGGAAGCCGGCAAGCTCGGCTATGGCGTGCGCGTCAACTGCATCTATCCCGGCCTGATCCCGACCGACATGGGCATGCAGCTCGCCAACGACATCGTCAAGGTCGGGCTCGCGCCTGACGTCAACGCAGCGGTCGGCTCGGTGGTCGAGCAGACGCCGCTCGGCCGTCTCGCCGAGGTTGGCGACATCGGCGACGCCGCGGTGTTCCTGTGTTCGAACGAAGCCCGCTTCATCACCGGCATCGGTCTGCCGGTCGACGGTGGCATGGGCATGTAGCCACACGCGCAACGACAATCATTTCGGAGGATCGCAATGAGCGAGAAGAAGCCTGTCATCGTCTATGGCGCTTCCGGCTACACCGGCCGGCTGGTCTGCGAATATCTGCGCGAGTACAACATCCCCTTCATCGCCGCCGGCCGCAGCGCCGAGAAGCTCAACGCCGCGATGAAGTCAAACGTATCAGGCATCGAGACCGCCGACTACGAGGTGGTGGCGGTGCCGCACACCGTGGCCGCGCTGACCGAATTGTTCAAGGGCGCCTCGGTGGTGCTCAACACCGTGGGCCCCTTCGCCAAGTTCGGCGGTGAGGTGGTACAGGCCTGCCTCGCTTCCAAGTGCCACTACACCGACACCACCGGCGAGCAGGACTGGCTGATCACGCTCGAGCAGGAGTGGGGCACGAAGTTCGCCAATGCCGGCCTGCTGCTGGCGCCGGGCATCGCGCAGATGTACACCACCGGCGAGATCGCCGCGCAGCTCTGCCTGGAGACGCCCGGCCTCGACACGCTTGATATCGCCGTGTTCTGGGGCGGCAGTCCGACCATCGCCTCGACGCAGACCATCCTGGTCAACGCCGCGATGGCCAAAGCCTACTACCTCGAACAGAACAGATACGTCGAGCACCAGCCCGATGCCGGCCTCTACAACCTCACCATCCCCGGTCAGCACGAGTTGGCGCTGGCGCTGCCCTGGGGCGGCACCTCGCATCCCGTGTGGTTCAGGCGCGATCCGCGCGTGGCCAACGTGAAGGTGCTGGGCGGCGTGTTCAACCGCGCGCTGATGCTGGGCGTGCCGCAGATAGTCGCTGCCGCGCTGGAGGCGACCAAGGAGATGAACCCCGACGACCGCTACGCTGCGTTGGCGCAGACCGCTGCCGGCGTGATGAACACCATGCCGCCGCGCGAGAACCCGCGCGTCAACAAGTCGCTGGATTCGGTGCATGCCTCCGGCCCGCTGGGGCGCGCGCACTGCGTCATCTACGGCAACTGCAACTACAAGCAGACCGCCATGTTGCAGGCCTATGCGGCGTTCTCGCTGCTGCACCAGCCGCCGAAGCGCGCCGGCTTCGCCTCGGGCTGCCAGGCGTTCGGCCATCGCGAACTGCTCGGGCAGCTGCGCAGTTTCGGGCTCGTGGGCAAGCCGATCCTTACGGTGCACGATTGAACTTGAGCCCCGATGATATCGGGGCCCAAGATTCTTCTTTGACGCGTTTTCTGCACGCGAACCGGTATCCATCCCGGATCAAGTCCGCGACAGGCTTCGCTCGAAAACGCTTTTGTCGCGGGTAGCGTGGTGACGCACGCCACCCGCATCTCGGTCAGTGAGGTCAGCCATGCGCTTCATCGATTACCTCGACAAGGGCGCCTCGCTCGGCGCCGACGCGCCCTGCCTCACGATGGATGGACGCGACCTCAGCTACGGCGACGTGCAGCGGCTGAGCTACCGGATCGCGCGCGGGCTCGACCGATCGGGCATCGCGCCCGGCGAGAAGGTCGCGATCCTCTCAGGCAACGATCCGCTCGCCTTTGCCTGCGTGTTCGGCATCTCGCGCGCCGCCGCGGTGTGGTGCCCGATCAATCCGCGCAACGAGGCGGCCGAGAACAAGTTCATCCTCGACCAGTTCGATTGCAGCCTGCTGCTGTTTCATTCGAGCTTTGCGCCGATGGTCGAAGCTGTCCGGCAGGACCTGCCGAAGCTGCGTACGCTGGTCTGTCTCGATGCGGAGCTGCCGTTCGCGCCATCCTTCGATCGATGGCTGTCCGGCCTCGCCGATGATGTCTATCAGCGCGACACGATCGACGACCTCGCGATGCTCCCGGGCACCGGCGGCACCACCGGTAAGCCGAAGGGCGTGATGCTGTCGGGGCGCAACATCGAGGCGATGACCGCGCTGACGCTGATGGGCTATCAGTTCAAGGGCCGGCCGATCTATCTCGCGTTGGCGCCGCTGACGCACGCCGCCGGCGTGCTCTGCTTTCCGATCATGACGCTCGGCGGCCGCGTCGTGATCATGCACCATCCTGACATTGGCGAGTTCCTGGCGTTGATCGAACGCTATCGCGTTACGCACACCTTCCTGCCGCCGACCGTGATCTACATGCTGCTCGATCATCCGAAGCTCGATGCGGCCGAGCTCGGCTCGCTGCAGTGCTTCTGGTATGGCGCAGCGCCGATTTCGGCCACGCGGCTTGCGGAAGCCGTGCAGCGGATCGGGCCGATGGCGCAGCTGTTCGGCCAGACCGAAGCGCCGATGATGATTTCGACGATGGCGCCCGACAAGCACTACAATCCGGACGGCACGATCGCGATGCAGCGCCTCGCGTCCGCCGGGCGGATCAGCCCGCTGGTGCAGGCAGGCATCATGGATGGCGACGGCAATCTGCTGCCGACAGGATCGCGCGGCGAAATCGTGGTGCGCGGCTCGCTGGTGATGGAGGGCTACTACAAGAATCCCGAAGCCACCGCCGAAGCCTCGGCGCATGGCTGGCACCACACCGGCGACATCGGCTACATCGACGATGACGGCTATCTCTATATCGTCGACCGCGCCAAGGACATGATCATCACCGGCGGCTTCAACGTCTACTCGATAGAGGTCGAGAACGCGTTGCGCGCCCACGATGCGGTGCAGGATTGCGCGGTGATCGGTCTGCCTGACGACAAATGGGGCGAGCGGATCGTCGCCGTGGTGCAGCCCCGCGCCGGTCACACCATCGATGTGACCGCGCTTGCGGCCTTCGTCAAGCAGCGGATCGGCAGCATCAAGACGCCGAAACAGATCGAGGTCTGGGACGATCTGCCGCGCTCCAAGGTCGGCAAGGTGCTGAAGCCGGACATCCGTGCGCGGTTGGCCTGAACGTGTGTTGACAACAACCGGCGGGCGGCGCCAGACAAGCGGGTCCAGTATCGCAAATGCGACCCGAGGGATTGCTGATGTCCCGTGATTTTCGCCTTGATCGTGTTCCCGTTGACGTTCTCGCCTACGAGCTCGCCGAAGAGAGAGCGACCGCGCTCGGGCGAATGGGGCGCGCGCTCGAAGAGGCGCTCGCCAAGTTGCGGGAGTTCGATGCGGCGCATCCGCGCTCTGAAGCAACGCAGCAGGCACGGCGTATTCTGGTGAGGGAGGCCGGCCATGCGCTCTGGATGTTCGTCGTGCAGCGGGAGTCGTGTGGTCTCCGTAATAACCGCCTGCTGATGCGCGATTACAATGTTCCCGGCGAGGTGCAGCTCAGCATGGGGCCGCTGCTCGCAACATCAACAGCTTTATCCTGAAAAAATGCGCGGGCCGCCTCGATCGGTATCGAGGCAATGCCCGCGCATCTGAACTCGCGGATATTTTCAGCCTTGCGTCAGTGGACGCTGACCGCCTGCAACTCGTTGCTCCAGGCGTTGGCGATCGCGGCTTCGCGGCTGTCGGTCAGCATGATCGGCGTGCCGTCAGCGGCGTGGAGTGCGAACAGCTTGAGGCCCGGCGCGATCTGGGGTGCCTCCGGAAACAATTCGGGCACATCCTCGGAACGGACCTGCTTCACATAGGCGATATGGCCTTCGCCGAGATGGGCCAGCGCTTCCGGCGTGACGCTGTTGGATTCGATGGTGGTGGTACTCATGTCACTCATGGTCTCGACTCCTCAATGATACAAGCGGTCGAGTCCGCTCCAGGTTTCTATTATTCGTGCTCATTGATAGCGATTGTCTTAATGACCCGTTCAGGTTCCGGCCTGGCCAGGTCGATCGACAACAGCCCGTTCTTCAGGTCCGCGCCCAGCACATGCATCCCCTCCGCCAGCACGAAAGTGCGCTGGAAGTGGCGCGCGGCGATGCCGCGATGGATGTATTGCCGAGCCTTGTCGTCCTGCTGGCGGCCGCGGATGACGAGCTGGTTTTCCTCAATAGTTACATCGAGTTGGTCGCGGGTGAAGCCCGCCACTGCCAGCGTGATGCGCAGGCGTTCGGGTTGCCCGTTGGTGCGGTCAAACCGTTCGATGTTGTACGGAGGATAGCCGTCGGCGCCCTTCACGACGCGGTCGAGCGCACGCTCGATTTCGTCGAATCCCAGAAGGAACGGACTGGACAACGATGGAACACGAGACATTACAAAGTCCTCTCGAAGCGACTTTGAGGGGCCCTTGCGGCACCCCATGCAATCGACGGGCCTCTTGCCCGTCGATCAAAAGCCAATATGGGTGTGATTTGGATAGCGTTCAAGCGCCTCTGAAACCAGCGTAAATGCCCCAGGGGAAGGTGTTTTCTCCGTCCCGGCCGGCTATGGGCCGATCCGCGAGCGGCCGTCGGCGGTAAATAGGTGCAGCTTGTCGCGTGGGGCGACCACCCGGATCCGTTCGCCGATGGCGGGGCCGGTGGCGCCGGGAACCCGAACGATCACCTCGCCGGGCGGCAGGTCGCCCGGGTTGGCCGCAACACCCTGTTCCTCGCGCTGGCGGCTGCCATAGACGAAGGTCTCGGCGCCGACATGCTCGATCGCCTCGACCGTCAGGCCGAGCGCCACGCCGCCGGATGCGGTCTCGCTGGTGATGACGAAATCCTCGGGACGGATACCGACGATGCCGGCGCCGTCGACGTCTGATATCTGGGACTTCAGTTCGTCCGACCGCAACGGCATCAAGTTCATCGGCGGCGCGCCGATGAAGGAGGCGACGAAGGTGGTGGCCGGCCGCTGGTAGATATCGAGCGGATTGCCGATCTGCTCGACCTGGCCGCCATTCATGACGACGAGAATGTCGGCGAGCGTCATCGCCTCGAGCTGGTCATGGGTGACGTAGATCGACGTGGTGTTGAGCCGGCGCTGCAGTTTCCTGATCTCGACGCGCATCGCGATGCGCAGCTTGGCGTCGAGATTCGACAGCGGCTCGTCGAACAGGAACACTTTCGGTTGGCGGACGATGGCGCGGCCCATCGCGACGCGCTGGCGCTGACCGCCGGAGAGCTGCCGCGGCTTGCGCTCCAGCATCGGCGCGAGCTCGAGGACGCGCGCGGCTTCCTCGACGCGGGTCTTGATCTCGGCCTCCGCCATGCCGCGGTTGCGCAGGCCGTAGGCCATGTTGTTGTAGACGCTCATATGCGGATAGAGCGCGTAGTTCTGGAACACCATCGCGATGTCGCGATCGGCGGGNGGGCTCGACCCGGTTGACGACGCGGCCGCCGATGTCGATCTCGCCGCCGGTGATGGTCTCGAGCCCCGCGACCATGCGCAAGAGCGTGGACTTGCCGCAGCCGGAGGGACCGACCAGCACGCAGAACTGGCCGTCGCCGACATCGACGTCGACGCCCTTGATGGCCTCGAAGCCGCCGGGATAGGTCTTGCGGACGTTGCGCAGCGTGACGTTAGCCATGGGTCTACTTTTCCGTCTCCACCAATCCGCGCACGAACAGCTTCTGCATCACGACGACGACGAACACCGGCGGCAGCATCGCGAGCACGGCGGTCGCCATCACCACCGGCCATTCGGTCAGCGCGTCGGTGGTGGTGATCATCTTGCGGATGCCGATCTGGATGGTCTGCATGTCGTCGCGGGTGGTGATCAAGAGCGGCCAGAGATACTGGTTCCAGCCGAGGATGAAGAGGATCACGAACAGCGCCGCCATGTTGGTGCGCGACAGCGGCAGCAGAGTATCCCAGAAGAAGCGGAACGGGCCTGCGCCGTCGATCCGCGAGGCCTCCAGCAATTCATCCGGCACGGTCATGAAGAATTGCCGGAACAGCAGCGTCGCGGTGGCGGAGGCGATCAGCGGCAGCGACAGGCCGGCATAACTGTCGAGCAGATGCAGGTCGGCGACGATCTTGTAGGTCGGATAGATGCGCACCTCGACCGGCAGCATCAGGGTGATGAAGATGATCCAGAAGATCGGCATCCGCAGCGGAAAGCGGAAATAGACGATCGCGTAGGCCGAGATGATCGAGATCGCGATTTTGCCGATCGCGATCATCAGCGCCATGATCAGCGAGTTCAGCATCATGCTGCCGACCGGCTCGCGGGTCGAGCCGCTCGAGCCGACGAAGATCGTCTGATAGTAGGTCTCGAAGAAATGGCCGCCGGGCAGCAGCGACATCTGGCCGTTGGCGATCACCGCGTTGTCCTGCGTCGAGGCGACGATCGCGAGATAGACGGGAAACGCGACGATCGCGATTCCGATCCACAGGATGAAGTGGGCGACGTAGCGGCGGATGCCCTCTTGCTCGACCATCAGTAGGTCACCTTGCGTTCGACGAAGCGGAACTGGATCGCCGTCAGCATGATGACGATGGCCATCAGGATCACTGACTGCGCCGCGGAGGAGCCGAGATTGCCGCCGAGCAGGCCGTCGGTATAGACCTTGTACACCAGCGTCTCCGTCGCCTTGCCGGGGCCGCCGCGGGTCATCGTGTCGATGATGCCGAAGGTGTCGAAGAAGGCGTAGACGATGTTGACGACGAGCAGGAAGAAGATGGTCGGCGACAGCAGCGGGAAGGTCACGGTCCAGAACCGCCGCATCGGGCGGGCGCCGTCGATCGCGGCGGCCTCATGCACGCTCCTCGGGATGCTTTGCAGGCCGGCGAGGAAGAACAGGAAGTTGTAGGAGATCTGCTTCCAGGCCGCTGCGAGGATGATCAGGAGCGCGGCCTGGTCGCCGTTCAGCAGCGGATTCCAGTCGACGCCGAGTGCGCGCAGATAGCGCGAGAGCACGCCGAGCGAGGGATGCAGCATGAAGATCCAGAGCACGCCGACGACCGGCGGGGCCACCGCATAGGGCCAGATCAGCAGCGTGCGGTAGAGCGTGGAGCCGCGCAACGGCTTGTCCGCCATCACGGCGAGCAGCAGCGCAAAGGACAGCGAGGATACCGCGATCGCAAACGAGAAGGCGAACGTCCGCACGATCGCGTCGAAATAGGCCGGGTCCTTCAACAGCTCGATGTAGTTCTCGAACCAGACGAACGTGGTGGAGAGGCCGAAGGCGTCCTGCAGCAGGAACGATTGGATCACCGCCTGTGCGGCCGGCCAGTAGAAAAAGATCAGGACGATCGCGAGTTGCGGAGCAACCAGCGCGTAGGGCAACAGCTTTGATTGGAAAATCGACTGCTTCTGCATGTGATCAGGAAAATGGCAGGCCGCGGAATGCGGCCTGCCGGATCGTTAAGTCTGGTGTATCATCTCAGTGGACGGCGGTCTTTTCAAACTGCCGCAGCATCTGGTTGCCGCGTTCGACGGCGGAGTCGAGTGCCTGCTTGGCGGTCTTCTTGCCAGCCAAGGCCTGCTCGATCTCTTCCGACCAGAGGTCGCGCAGCTGCACCATGTTGCCGAGGCGCAGGCCGCGGGAATTCTCGGTCGGCTCCTTGTTGGTTAGCTCGAGCAGCGGCGTTTCGAGATAGGGCTGGTCCTTATAGAAGCCTTCTTCCTTGGCCTTGGCATAGGCAGCCTTGGTGATCGGCAGATAGCCGGAAGCCTTGTGGATCCAGACCTGGCGGTCGGTGTCCGACAGGAAGGTCAGGAACTTGGCCACGCCCTTGTATTCCTCGGCCGACTTGCCGCCCATCACCCAGAGCGAGGCGCCGCCGATGATCGAGTTCTGCGGTGCGCCTTTGACGTCGGGATAATACGGCATCGGAGCCGCGGTGAAGTTGAACTTGGCCTGCGCCTTGACATTGCCGAAGAACGCTGACGAGGTCAGGTAGATCGGGCATTCGCCCGAGGTGAAGCGGCCTTCGCCAGTGTTGGTGCGGCCGGCGTAGTCGTAGGTCTTGTCCTTCTGCAGCTCGACCAGGTTCTCGAGATGCTTGACCTGCAGCGGACCGTTGAATTCGAGCACCGTGTCGAAGCCGTCGAGGCCGTTGGCCTTGCTGGCGAGCGGCACGTTGTGCCAGGCCGAGAGCTGCTCGAGATTGACCCAGGTGACCCAGGATCCGGAGAAGCCGCAGGTGGTGTAGCCGGCCGCCTTCAGCTTCTTGGCGTCCTCGAACACTTGCGGCCAGGTCTTCGGAATCTCCGCGATGTTGGCCTTCTTCAGCGCATCGAGGTTGACCCACATCACCGTCGAGGACGAATTGAACGGGAACGACAGCATCTCGCCCTTCGAGGTCGAGTAGTAGCCGGTGATCGCGGGCAGGTAGGCCTTCGGATCGAACTTCTCGCCGGCGTCCTGCATCAGCTTGTAGACGGGCTTCACGGCGCCGGTGGCGGCCATCATCGTCGCGGTGCCAACCTCGAACACCTGAAGGATGGCCGGCGCATTGCCGGCGCGGAACGCGGCGATGCCGGCGTTCATGGTGTCGGCGTAGCCGCCCTTGTAGGTCGGGATGACCTTGTAATCGCTCTGCGAGGCGTTGAAGTCGTTGGCCAGCTTGACGATGACGTCGTTGTTGGCGCCGGTCATCGCATGCCACCACTGAATCTCCGTCACCGCAAATGCAGGCGACGCGAATGCAAGCGCAGCAGAGGCCACCGCAGCAGCGCCAAGTCGTCGGAAAAACATCAAAACCCCTCCCGGTTGAACCGTCACGTTTCGTTACGCGCGTTATCAGCGCCGGATGACGGTCAAATGACCGTATAAACGAAAGCCATGGTACGGGGGAAGCCAGAGCGAAGGGAAGCGGTAAAAAAGGCTGATGCCGCAGACGCTCTCCTGCGCTGCAACGTCAGGCGTGACATTGCACCGCAGGCGCTGTTCGCCGGAGCGCTTGTTCTGAAGGATTTCTGTGAGTGAACGAAGCGAGGCCGGCCCGCACGCGGTGCAGGCCGGCCTCCGTTCGAAAAACCCGATCAGCGCTTGCGCTCGGGGCCGCAGACCACGCCCTTTTCAACCAGGGCGTTGATCTCATCCTTTGCGAAGCCGAACTCGCCCAGCACTTCCGCGGCGTGCTGGCTGAACTTCGGCGGCGTGCGCCGCAGGTTCGGCTTGGTGCGATCGAGCCGGATCGGCGAGGCGACGCCCCTGTACCAATCCTTCTCGATGATATCGCCGCGATGGATCGTGTGCGGGTTGGTCAGCGCCTGGTCGATCTTCTGCACCGGCCCGGCAGGCAGGCCCGCAGCGAGCAGACGATTGCAGAGCGGCTCGGCCTCGTGCTGGCGGAACACCGCGGCCAACTCGGCCCGCAGGGCGTCGCGATTGGCGATGCGGTCCTTGTTGCGAGCGAAGCGCGGATCGGTGCCGAGCTCAGGCTTGCCGATCTCCTTGGCGAGCTTGCGGAAGGTGCCGTCATTGCCGACGCCGATGAAGATGTTGTCGGTCCTGGTCGGGAAGATCGCGTAAGGCACGAGATTGGGATGCTCGTTGCCGGTGAGCGACGGCGGCTTGCCATGCATGAAGTAGTTCGCGGTGTGCGGATGCATGATCGCAAGGCCGGTCTCGTATAGCGTCGTCTCGAGGAACTGGCCGAGGCCCGAGCGCTGCCGCTCCGACAGCGCCATCAGGATGCCGATCGTCGCATAGAGGCCGGTGGTGATGTCGACCAGCGGCACGCCGATGCGCATCGGGCCGCTCTCCGGCGAGCCGGTCGCCGCGATCATGCCGGTCATCGCCTGGATGATCGCGTCATAGCCGGGATTGCCGCCGCGCGGGCCGTCGGCACCGAAGCCCGAGATGCGGCAATGCACGAGGCGCGGAAATTTCGCACGCAACACGTCGTTGCCGATGCCCCATTTGTCGAGCGTGCCCGGCTTGAAGTTCTCGATCAGCACGTCGGCGGTCTCGAGCATCTTCATCAGCACCGCGCGTCCGCCCTCGGAGGCGAGGTCGAGGCCGATCGAACGCTTGTTGCGATTGATGCCGACGAAATAGGCCGCGTCCTCATCGTGGAAGGGAGGGCCCCAGTCGCGGACTTCGTCGCCCGCGGGCGGCTCGACCTTGATCACGTCGGCGCCGTGGTCGGCAAGGATCTGCGTGCAATATGGGCCGCCGAGCACGCGCGTCAGATCGATCACGCGCAGTCCGGTCATCGCGCCCGTAGGCGCCGGGGTATTCATGGAAGCAACCTTCGCTCAGGTGGGATCAGTCATCGGGTCCCAGAGCTAACGGTCTTCAGGCGGGGCAGCAATGCCCTCGTGCGCGCAGGCCCATGCAGTCGGCCGCGCGCATGTTCGCCAAGCGAACCGGGTCCGTTCGCGTTGGGCTTCGCGTTGGCTGAAAACGAAATGGTCCGCCGTGGTTGGCGGCGGACCATTGCCGGATGCGAGTTAGACCACGCTCAGCTTGACGTCGACATTGCCGTGGGTCGCGTTGGAATAGGGGCACACCTGGTGCGCCTTCTCGACCAGCGCTTCGGCTTCCGTGCGGGGAACGCCGGGCAGCGCGACGGCGAGGTCGACGGTGAGGCCGAAGCCGCCGGCGGCGCGCGGGCCGATGCCGACCGTCGAGGTCACCGAGGCGTCGGCGGGAACCTTGGGGCCGCCCTGGGAGGCCACGAACTTCATCGCGCCGATGAAGCAGGCGGCATAGCCGGCCGCGAACAGCTGCTCCGGATTGTTGCCCGCGCCGCCGCCGCCACCGAGCTCCTTCGGGGTCGTGAGCTTGACGTCGAGCGCACCGTCGAGGGTCGCCGCATGGCCGTCGCGGCCGCCGGTTGCCTTGGCGCTGGTCTTGTAGAGCACGTTCACAGACATGGTGGTCTCCTTTGGGTTTGAATTCGGCGACCAATTGATTGCGCAAAATTAGATTGTATGCAATATAAATTATGCGGGCTCACATTTAATTGTTCGCAATTGAATCCCTGCGGCCGTGGGCCCACAATGATCCCTGAATGTGACGCGTTTGACGGGATTCCATGGTCAGGAAACAGACGGCGGCCGATCAGGCGCTGCGGCTCGACAACCAGATCTGCTTCGCGGTCTATTCGACCGCGCACGCCTTCAACCGCGTCTACAAGCCGCTGCTCGACAGGCTCGGCCTGACCTATCCGCAATATCTCGTCATGCTGGCGCTCTGGGAACGCGACGGCGTTCCGGTCAAGGATATCGGCGAGCGCCTGTTCCTGGATTCCGGCACGCTGACGCCGCTGCTCAAGCGGCTGGAGGCGGCGGAGCTGATCAAGCGCAGCCGCAGCACCGAAGACGAGCGCCAGGTGCTGATCGCGCTGACGCCGCACGGCCACGCGCTGCGCGAAAAGGCCAAGGCCGTGCCGCAATCGATCCTCGCAGCGTCGGCCTGCTCGGTCGGCGAATTGCTGGCGATGAAGGACGAGATCGTCGCGCTAAGGGATCGGTTGAATGCCGTGCTGGGGGAGTAGGGGAATCGAGGCGGCCTAGTACCCGGAATCAGAGTTGATTGATACGGCGGCCCTTGAAACGGCGTTGACGGATCTTTTTCTTGGTCCAGACGAAGGGCTCGGCTTTGTCGTTGTAGGCGTTGACGTAGGCATCGATGTGTTCCTGAAGCTGCTTGAGGCTTGTGAAGGAGGTGCCGCTGAGCGACTGCCCCTGCAGGATTGAGAACCATACCTCGATCTGGTTGAGCCAGGACGCACTCGTCGGTGTGAAATGGAATTGCACATTGGGATGGGCCTTGAGCCAGCTCTCATTCTTCTTGTGGGTGTTGAGGTTGTCGAGGATGACGTGAAGCTTTCGGCCCGGAAAGGCCGCGGTGAGGCTGTTCATGAAATCGAGAAACTCGACACGGCGACGGCGTTTTGAATGCGTAGCGATGATCTTTCCGGTGGCGACTTCGAGCGCTGCAAACAATGTCGTGGTGCCATGCCGCTTGTAATCGTGGCTCTGGCCGGTCAAGGCGCGGCCATTGGGCAACTTCAGATAGCCCTGCGCTCGCTCCAAAGCCTGGATCGAGGGCTTCTCGTCCACGCAGAGCACAATAGCCTTCGCCGGCGGGGCGACGTAAAGGCCAACGACATCGGCGGCTTTGGCCGTAAAGTTCGGGTCGTTGCTCTCACACCAGGACTTGCGAGCCGCGAGGTCAATCTTGTGGCTGCGCAGGAACCGCCAGACATATTGGACGTCAACATCGCCTAGCGCCTCGGCCAGCAGAGGGCCGGTCCAGCGCGCAAACCCTTGCGGGGGCGGCTTATCCAGCAGCTTCAGAATCCGCTTGTCGGTCGTCTTCGTATAGATCGGCTGCTTGCCGGGCCGCGGCTTGTCTTGCAGCCCTTCAAGGCCTTGGTCGGCATAGCGATGCCGCCAAACGCTGACAATCCGCGGCTGGACCCCAACTTCCTTGGCGATCGACCGGGTGCTGCGCCCGTCCGCCGCTAACAGGACTATCCGCGCCCGCTTCAAATCGCGCTGCAATGTCATCGGTGAGCGACAACACGCCTCAAGC
>NZ_LNCU01000119.1:7621-33982 GCF_001542415.1 Bradyrhizobium macuxiense | reverse complement strand
TGCCAGCCATGCCAGGATCTGCTCTCGTTGTGATCGAGCCCGAATTCGTTTTTCGCAGTTTCAAAGCTGTCTTCGATCGCCCATCGATGGCCTTCGACCGCGACCAGCGTTTCAATTGATGTTCCTGCCGGGCACCAGGTCGAGAAGAAGGCGAGGTCATCATCAGCGATACGACGCCGGATCAGCAGACCGCGTGTCCAAAGACCTTGATCGACGCTGTTGAATTCTTCGGCATCGAGATCGGCTAGTTCGAGATAACACCAATCGTGCAGCCGCGGTCCTTTGGTTCCGGCACCGGCCGACAGGCGCTTCCAGTCGGATGGGCGTCGCGTCCGGGCGAGTTCCGCAGCCGTCCCGGCGACCGGCGGTCGCTTGCCCCAGGATCGGAATACATGAGCGCTGTTGACCCCAAGCACGTAGCCCTTGCCGGCCCGACGCAATTGCTGTTCGAGGTCGCCAACACCGTAAACGGTATCGCCGGCAACCCAGTTGAATGGGACAGACGCCGCTATCGCCCGTGCGATCATTCTCGTCGCAAGCTTTGGCTTGGTCGCAAAACCGACGTCGGCAGGCACGTATGTGGCTTCCAGGCGATCTGGATCGTCGGTCCATTCCTTCGGAAGATATAATGCGCGATCGATGAACGCATGGCCATGACGCGAAACGTAGGTAGCGAACACGCCGATCTGGCAGTTCGTAATCTTGCCTGCCGAACCGGTGTATTGCCGCGCCACGCCGCACGACGCCTTCCCCTGTTTGAGAAAGCCGGTCTCGTCGATGACGAGGACCGCATCGTCGTCTGCCAAATGCTCCATCACATAGTCGCGGACAATATCGCGCAAGGCATCGGCATCCCAATCGCTGCGACCCAAGATCGCCTGTTGCCGCCAAGGACCAGGATCGCCAGCGGCCTCCGCGCGCATCCAACCGGTCTTGCGTTGCTCATCACCGAGCAGACCTTCCAGAAACAGGCCCGCGTTCCTCGCAACACGTTCTTGCCCGAACAGCGGACGTATCCGCTTCTTAACCTCCCGAAGCGACGCAGCCCACAACGCAAGCGTCTCTTCAACTGACGCTGCCTGCGCCCACAATCTTCGAATCATGGTTGCCCATGGATTCAGAAACTCTCAGAAAACACAACTGTAATGCTAGGCCGAATCCAACGGCGCGTGCATCAGTCGGGGAGAGCGACGCTATCGCCGGCGTCGCGGTCGTCCATACCGGCGTCCAGGCGCGAGCAATGCTGCTTGATTGAAGGCGCCGGGTGCCGATGGCCTACGGACGCGATTGAGACAATTCCCAGGCGTCACGCGACATCCCGCGCTCCAATTCTTCCGAACGGCGGACGAGCGGTTGGCTGTGGGTCGATGCGCGCCACGGCCCCGGAAAGCCCGAACCGCTTTGCGAGGACATATAGCGCCCATACATCGTGTGGTGCGCACGACGCTTGCGCGAGCGCTGCGCGCGCGTCGCGTAACCAAGGGCGAATCCGAGCAGGAAAGACGCCACCAAGATCAAGACTGGAATCATGTTTGATGTCCGGTGCAGCTCATCGATATTTTCATTTCCGGGTTACGACGTCACCATAATTCCCGCCTCGGACAATCGTTCGCCCTCTCAAATTTTTGTGCAGGGCAACACAGTGCAGATGATCAGTTCAGACAACGAGCCAAGTCGCACGATCGGTCGCAAACTCGCCAAATTTCGAACGATCTGTACAACGCCCGAAATGCGGCGCGGCACAAAGCTCCACGCACCAACGCGCATGGGACTCCGTGCTGCAAGCAGCGACAATCTGCGACCTGCGGGCGCTTGCGCTGACTCCCTAGTAAGACTATGCAGGTCAAGGTCGCATGCGGAACTCAGACGCTCGGCGGGCATAACGCAATAGGATGACGATCGAAATCATGCCAAGCTTGGCTTGCGCCTCGACCTCTTCAACGACGGCTTGTGCCTGCTCGGCCAAGCGTGCAGGCGCGCGTATGCGAATTTCACGTCGCACCGCTCGAGTTGGTCTGAGCGCGTCCACTCCCACGATGTCGCGTCTCGATCGCTTCCGCGCTTGATTTGCGAGACCGCGCTCGCGGCAAGGGCGCATCAGAGCTAACATGTTCCGATCCTTTAGCGAGAGTCCCCGCCGTCAGATGTTGTCACCGCGCCGATCTCATCCGTCGAAGCACAGGCCGAGGCTGCCGGAGGGGGTACGGATCTACGCGATGTCGGATATTCACGGCTGCGCTCATTTGCTGAAGCAGATGCTGCGGGTGATCGACGCCGACGTTGCACGTAGCCGTCCGCGCTATGCCATCGAAGTGTACATGGGCGACTACGTCGATCGTGGCCCGGACTCGCGAGCGACCCTCGATATCCTGATCAACCGAAGCCGCCGCGGCAACACGGTCTTCCTGAAGGGAAACCACGAAGTGTTTCTCGGCAACGTCCTGCGCAATCCGTCGCTGCTGCCCGAATGGCTCCACGTCGGCGGACTGTACACCATGATGTCCTATGGATTGGCGCCCTCCTCCGCTCCGGGCGAAGAGGAGCGCCACGCCCTGGTGCGGGATCTGGCGCGCGCGATGCCGCGCCAGCATCTGGAGTTTCTCGACAAGTTGCGCCTGACGTTCGTCTGCGGCGACTTCTTCTTCGTTCACGCCGGCGTCCGCCCCGGCGTGGCGCTTGCCGAGCAGCAGGAGACGGACCTGCTCTGGATCCGCGAGGAATTCCTGCAAAGCAAGCAGAACTTCGGCAAATACATCGTGCACGGCCACACGCCGGTGCAGACGCCAGAGCTGCTGCAAAACCGCGCGAACATCGACACCGGCGCCTTTGCGACCGGCAATCTCACCCTGTTGACAATCCAGGGCACCAGCATGCTCGCCGTCTAAGGCCGCCGCTCGCGGCAAGGGCATCCCGGCCCTCGCCGAAGCAGCATGGCGATGGCCTCAATAGGCTTCCTGGTACATCAGCGCGGTCGCGGTCCGGATGATGATGCGGATATCGAGCCAGATGCTCCAGTTGCTCACATACCAGACATCGTACTCGACGCGCTTTTCCATCAGATCGATTGTCGGGGTCTCGCCGCGGAAGCCGTTGACCTGGGCCCAGCCGGTCAGGCCGGGCTTCATGTGGTGCCGATAGACGTATTTGCTGATCAGCTGATCATAGTAATTGTCGTGAGCCAGCGCGTGCGGACGCGGCCCGACCAGCGACATCTCCCCGCGCAGCACGTTCCAGAGCTGCGGCAACTCGTCGATACTGGTCTTGCGCAGGAAGCGCCCGACCCGCGTCACTCGCTTGTCCTGCTTGGTGGCCTGCGTGACGGCGGAGCCGTTCTCGGTCACGGTCATGCTGCGGAATTTCCAGATCTGGAACGGCTTGCCATTGAAACCGCGGCGCGACTGCCGGAAGATGATCGGACCGGCAGTATCGAGCTTGACGAGCAGCGCGGCTGTCAGGATCAGCGGCGCCAGCATCAGCAGCGCAAAGGACGCGAGCCCGACGTCGAGGCAGCGCTTCTGGACACGCTCGAACACGGACAGCGGCGGCCGCTGGATTTCAATCGCGACGGTCCCGCTGACCGGCAGGAACGGCCGCGATACGAGGTCGGCGATCGGAAAATCCGGCAACAGGCGGATCGGCTGCGGAACCACCCGGAGATGCTGGCTCAGCTTCTGCAGCATCGGCAGCTCATTCCAGTCGATCGCTACCAGATATTCGTCGACGTCGGCGGCGCGCGATTGCCGGATGACATCGGAAATCTGCTCGCTCCAGGCCGCGTCGTCCTGATCCGGACCGACGCTGAGCACGAAATGGCGCACAACGTCGAAACCGTGCTTGCGAAGATCCTTGAAACGATTCGACGTGAAATCGAGCGAACGCAGGCTGAGCAGGATGACCTTGCGGTCGATCAGCCGCTCCTTGGCGAATGATGACGACAGACAATAGCGCCACATCACACGGTGGGTGACGAGCCCGACCGCCCCGATCACCGTGAACAGGATGATCGTGCCGCGAGACAGGTTCGCGGTCGACTTGAGCAGGAACGCCGCGACGGCCAGCGTCGTCAGCGCGAACAGCCAGGTGAACACGACCTTGCGTGATTGCCAAAGCGTATTAAGCAACCGGTGGTTGTCATAGGCGCCCTGAAAATAAGCGGCCACGACGAACACGATGCCGACGATCAGGCCGGCGCCGAGCGAATTGTCCGGATCGGTCGGCGAGTTCATGAACTCGCGATAGAGCGCGCTCGCCGCCATGTAGCTGAGCAGGATGAGCAGGAAGTCGCCGCCGATGACGAAAAGCTGAAACGGTCTCTGCAATGACGTGCCGCGGTTCGACGTCAGTATGCGGAGTCCATCGGAGCCATACGTTGTTGCAGACATCTCGAACCTCATCATCGCTTCAACGGCCGCGCGCCGCGTGAAAGAAAATGGACAAAGCCAACAAATGTCGCAGGGAAGACTCGAACACTGCGAAACGATCTAACGCCAAAAGCTTGCCTGGGAAGTTCGGGTTCGCGCGAACGCCAGCGGAAGTTGTTTACTAAACGAAGCGATATTGTGGCACCGCATCAAGAAAATCAATTTCGTTTTTCGCATTGCAAAAATATGACGTGCACTTCGATCACCGCATGATGCACGAACAATCAATTCGTGATGCGCGATTGTTCAACGCGTGTGGAACCTCTGCGCCATCAGCATTTGCGCAACGAAGCGACTGATTGCACGACTTGACGTCACGCAGCTGAGACTTCCTTGAGCAACGCACCGCTGCTCGCAGCAGCGCGCACAAAACAAGTCCGTTGATTCCTTTTCCCGGACACGTGGCTCGTTCCGCACACAACCTTGACGTCAGAACAATTCGATCGCGGCGCTTAAACCAATCTTAGCTCGCGATCGTTAGCGAATGCGGCGCTGAGGAGTAACGAATGTGATTACATTGGCGATTTGCTGTCTTTTGTTTGGTTTGGCCATGGGCATCCGGTTCAGGTTTTTCATTCTCCTGCCGGTTCTGTTCCTGGGCGTGCTGCTCGTCGTCGCGCTCTCGATCGGACAGTGGCTGTCCCTGGGAGAGGCGCTGTCTATCACCGCCGTGTTCGCCGGCTGCCTGCAGGTCGGATATTTGATCGGCGCCGTGCTCAAGCACATGGTCGGCCCCGCGCTGGTCATCGACCGGGAGGCACCGCTGGTGGTTCGCAGTTCCGTTGAGCGCCAAATGTGACGTCTTGCGACCGAAACGCGGCGAAAGCTGGCGCAATTCTCGACACAAGAGCGGTCGCCACCCGATCATCGGCACACCTTGATCTGTAATTGAAGAGCGAGAGCTCCAGATGGAACTCACGCTTCGCGGCAGATCGAAAACTATTGCCGACCGCCTTCCGGCCCTTCGCCGTCAGCTTGCAACCAGAACAGGCGCAACGCCGGTAATGATCAGGGGTTTCCGAGCACCGTCGTCAGACGCGATAATAGGCGCGATACCAGGCGACGAATGTCTCGATCCCCTGCTCGATCGCGACCCGCGGCCGGAAGCCGACGTCGCGCACGAGGTCATCGACGTCGGCAAACGTCTCGAGCACGTCGCCCGGCTGCATCGGCAACAGGTTCTTCTGCGCGACCCGACCGAACCCCTTCTCGAGCAGCGCCACCACATGCATCAGGTCTTCCGGCTTGCTATTGCCGACATTGTAGATGCGCCACGGCGCCTTGCTTGTGCTCGGATCCGGCGCTGCGCCGGACCAGCTCGGGTCGCCTTGCGGCACGCGATCGGTGATCCGGACGATTGCTTCGACGACATCATCGATATAGGTGAAATCGCGGCGCATCTTGCCGTGATTGAACAGGTTGATCGGCTGGCCCGTCGTGATCGCCTTGGCGAACAGATAGAGCGCCATGTCCGGCCGATACCATGGCCCATACACCGTGAAGAAGCGAAGACCGGTGGCCGGGAGCCCATAGAGATGGCTGTAGGAATGCGCCAGCAGCTCGTTGGCCTTCTTGGTCGCCGCATACAGGCTCACCGGATGGTCGACATTGTCGTGCACCGAGAACGGCATCTTGGTGTTGGCGCCATAGACCGACGACGACGACGCGAACACGAGATGCCGGCAGTCGTTTCTGCGGCAGCCCTCCAGCACGTTGACGAAGCCTTCCAGATTGGAATCGGCATAAGCGTGTGGATTCTGCAGCGAGTAACGTACGCCGGCCTGGGCGGCCAGGTGCACCACGGCCGGAAAGCGATTCTGCGCAAACAGCGCCTGCATTCCTGCTCGATCGGCCAGATCGAGCTTCTGGAAGGTGAAATTGGGACGCGCTTTGAGTTGATCGAGCCGCGCCAGCTTCAGCGCCGGATCGTAATAATCATTGAGATTGTCGATACCGACGACCGACTTGCCGTCATCCAGCAGGCGCTGCGCAAGGTGAAAGCCGATGAAGCCCGCACAACCTGTCACTAGCAAATTGGTCACAATCGACTTCCCACTAATGCTGCCGGAGGCCCTCGCGCCCGGATGATATCGCTTGGGGGCGAACAGGCGATGCGCCTCGGGGCGCTGATTTCACCGGGGTCGAAGCCCAGTTCGCCCAAACGGACGCCATTCCTATCGATATTGCGTGGAGAATCAAGCATGAAGGGCCGTGATCGGCCCCAAGAACCAGGACAAGGATCACCGCGTCACTTGGGAAAAGCGATGGCTTGCCGTTAGCCGACGACCGGGGCCTTGTAGTTCGGAAAGCGGCTCAGCACCGCTGCTTTCATGAACTTGAAATGAGCGATCTCGCTCGCGAGCTCCTTCAGCCGGCGCTGCCCGTTGGCGATCTCGGTCGTGAACAGGTCCTGATGGTGATTGTCGAGCTCTTCGCGCTCCAGATATTCGTCGGTGCCGTTGCCGAATGTCACGGCAGCGCGCGCCAGCACGTCGTCGACCCGGCGGCTCAGGCCGGACTGCTCGCTTTCGGCCGCATGCAACGCGGTCTCGATCGCAGCCATGATCGAATCGATCCGGGCCCGGTCGGTCTCGGCGTCGCGCTCCGGCGAGCGCGCCCTGAACCCGTCGTCACCCAGGCGGCTCTTGATGTAGTTTTGCGCCCGGGAGCGCAAGAACAGCTGAAACATCCGCGTTTGTCCGATTCAGACGCAATCAGGAGACGATCCTATCCAAAATCGCCCTGTCTTAGTTAAGAAAGGGTAAATCGCGACCGCGCGCGTTACGCGTGTTCTCTCTCCATTGCAACCAGGCACGATCGTGCTTGTTGTACAGTTCGAGCCAACGCTGCGCCGGCTGGCTCCCCGGTCGGCCGCCCGCGTCCCACAGTACATGTCCCGTGCCATGCAGGCTCGACTGGTGATCGAGGCGCTCGAATTCAAAGGTCTCCTCGAAGGTAAGACCGATCAGGACGCGCCGGCCATCTTCATCGATGAAGTAGCGACGCGGCGAATTATTCCCGAGATCAGTCATCTTACCTGAGCCCGCTTTCGACATGAACTCGCTCTGCGATCGAAGAAGCCCGCGACTGCACAAGCACCGGCATGGCTAGAATGCCCGGCGAGCGTGACCGAATGTCGTGGAAGGCGGCCTTGATCTGTCGGACGTGTGCATGCGTCGCTTGTGCGATCGCCGGGCGCGCATCGCGTATCCGGCGAGAAAGCCTGCAGAGAACGTCATCAACAAGATCAGACCACCAAGCATGTCCGTCGTCCCAATTCACCTGCTTCGTATCTACAGTCCGAAGTTGTGACCACATCATGATTCAGCGCGCCGAAAGATTGTTCATCTGCTGAATTTTTTGTGCAGCCCAACGATGTAGAATTGATCAAGCACGCGCACGCAGTTCCTGCTCCTTCACGAGAAAAACCACAGCGCAAATTTCAGGAACATCGTGCTCAGCAGATAGATCCATCCCGTCATCGCCAACAGGACCAATCCGACGAAGACGCCGACAACGCTTTTCTCTTTCAACTGCGTGAGCACAGGAAATTTGAATCTATAAAGCATATATCCGGCTCGCCCCGCACTTGACGAATAGACCTACTCGTCAAATTCGATAATCTCATGACGTGGCATCGTATGATCACCCGGCACCGTGCACATGCAGGGCGATTGCGCATTCACAATTGCGCGCGCAGCTAAGTTGTATTCTAATTGCGCAACAACCTGGCCCGCAGCGGTGCTTTTTTTCGTTTCGCGACATTTGCGCGAAGGCCGTTTCGGGATGGGCGCTTCGCACCACGCCGCGCCGTCGGACACAATCGGCACGGCGTGTTCGCCGGATCGGGTCGAGGCTCCCGCAAGTCCCTGCACAGGCGCGACAAATTCGGCCGACTGCCCCGTACCACGGACAAAATCTGTGCTAGAGCTTGGGCGGGCAACCCTCAGATCTGGCGGGGCGTAGGTGCGATGAAGGGGATTATTCTTGCGGGCGGAACCGGCACACGGCTCTATCCGGTGACGACGGTGGTCTCCAAGCAGTTATTACCGGTCTTCGACAAGCCGATGATCTATTATCCCTTATCGACGCTGATGCTCGCGGGGATCAAGGATATCCTGATCATCAACACGCCGGACGATCAGCACCTCTTCCAACGGCTGCTCGGTAACGGCCACGACATCGGACTCAGATTCTCCTACGCGATCCAGCAGCAGCCGCGGGGTCTCGCCGACGCCTTCCTGGTCGGACGCGATTTCGTCGGCGGCGACAATGTCGCACTGATCCTCGGCGACAATATCTTCTACGGTCACGGGCTGGCCGACAAGCTGAAGCGAGCCGGCACCAGGACCAGCGGCGCGACGATCTTCGGCTACACGGTCGGTGCACCGCAAAGTTATGGCGTCGTCGAGCTGGATTCGCGGGGACGACCTATCTCGATCGAGGAAAAGCCGGCGCAGCCGAAGTCGGATGTCGCGGTGACCGGCCTCTATTTCTACGACAACGCGGTCCTCGACATCGCGGCCTCGATGAAGCCGTCGGCGCGGGGCGAGCTCGAGATCACCGATATCAATCGCGCCTACATGGAACGCGGCGAACTCGCCGTCGAGATGCTTCACCGCGGCTTCGCCTGGCTCGATACCGGCACGCATTCGTCGCTGGTCGAGGCCAGCCATTTCGTCCAGATTCTCGAACAGCGGCAGGGCTTACGGATTGCGTGCATCGAGGAGATTGCGCTGCGGATGGGAAATATCACACTCGAGCAGTTCCACAGCCTCGCGCAGCGCTCGGCGAGGAGCAGCTACGGCGAATATCTGCTCTCGGTGTACCACAGCTTCACAAAGTCGCAGCGCTAGCCACCGTATGTTTCAGGCATGAGCCAGAACCGATCAACCATCTTCGTGACCGGGGGCGCCGGCTTCATCGGCTCCGCTGTCATCAGGCATTTGCTCGACACTACCGGCGTTTCGATCGTCAACATCGACAAGCTGACCTATGCATCGAGCCTGGATTCGATTCCGCAGGCGGCGGGGCAATCGGCCCGCTATGCGCTTGCCACGACCGATATCTGCGACGGCGACGCGCTGCGCGCGCTGTTCGTGCAATACAGGCCGCAAGGCGTGATCCATCTGGCGGCCGAGAGCCACGTCGACCGCTCGATCGACGGTCCTCAGGATTTTATCAAGACCAACATCACCGGCACGTTCACGCTGCTGCAGGAGACGCTCCGCCATTGGCGCGCCTTGACGCCGTCGGAGCGCAACTCGTTCCGGCTGCTGCACGTTTCGACCGACGAGGTGTTCGGCTCGCTCGGCCCGGACGGCGCCTTCACCGAGCGGAGCCCCTACGCACCGAACTCGCCCTACTCCGCAAGCAAGGCCGCGTCGGATCATCTGGTCCGCGCCTGGTGCGAAACCTACGAACTGCCTTGCCTGATCTCGAACTGCTCGAACAATTACGGGCCGTATCAGTTTCCGGAGAAGCTGATTCCGCACATGATCATCAAGGCGCTCACCGAGGAGCCCCTTCCGGTCTATGGCGACGGCTGCAATGTACGCGACTGGCTCTATGTCGAGGACCATGCCCGCGCGCTGCACACGATCCTCCAGCATGGCAAGGTCGGCGAGACCTACAATGTCGGTGGCCGCAACGAACGCACCAATCTCGACGTCGTCGAAAATCTTTGTCTGCTGCTCGACCGGCTGCAACCGTCAAATCATGGCGAACGCAAGCGGCTGATCACGTTCGTAACCGATCGCCCCGGCCATGATCGCCGCTACGCGATCGATGCGTCGAAACTGGAACGCGAGCTTGGCTGGACCGCGCAGGAAAATTTCGACAGCGGGCTCGACAAGACCGTCCGCTGGTATCTGGCGAACAAGCCGTGGTGGCAGTCGATCCAGGACTCCGGCTACGACGCCAAACGGCGGGGACTTGCCGATCCGGCGTCACCAGATCGGAAGCGCGTCAACTAGGCTCGCTGCCGCTTCACCCTGCATCGAAGGTGTGGAGCGAGCTCATTTTAGTCGCACGTACGCATACGACACGCGCAACCGCAGGCGCGATGCGGCAGACGTTCAGCAAGTTCCAATTTCACATCCTCGCGGCCACGCGACAAACTAACCTTAACTTTGACACGTTCTTCGCATTCCTCACATGATCAGGCGTCGACAGTCGAGACGTTGAACTGGGTTGAGCAGTCGACATAGTTCGGTTCAGAGCGGGAATATCCGGTAGGTTTTGCGAAACGCTGCCCGGATCAACTGTAGCAATGTAGGGGAAGGTCATGCCTTACAGTCTGGCCGAACGGATCCTAGTGACTGGCGGCTCGGGGTTTCTTGGCTCGCACCTCTGCGAGCGCCTGCTTGCAAACGGCGCGGAAGTCCTTTGCGTCGACAATTTCTTCACCGGGACACGAAGCAACGTCGAGCATCTTCTCGATCATCACCGCTTCGAGCTGCTGCGTCATGACGTGACGTTCCCGCTCTATGTCGAAGTCGACCAGATCTACAATCTGGCCTGCCCGGCTTCGCCCGTGCATTACCAGCACGATCCGGTTCAGACCACCAAGACCAGTGTGATCGGCGCTATCAACATGCTCGGGCTGGCCAAGCGGCTCCGAGTGAAGATCCTGCAGGCCTCGACCTCCGAGATTTATGGCGATCCCACGACGCATCCTCAAACAGAAGAGTATTGGGGCAACGTCAACCCGATCGGGCCTCGGTCATGCTACGACGAGGGAAAGCGCTGCGCCGAAACCCTGTTCTTCGATTATCGGCGCCAACATGGCATGCCGATCAAGGTTGCGCGCATCTTCAATACCTATGGACCGCGCATGCATCCGAACGACGGTCGCGTGGTTTCGAATTTCATCGTCCAGGCGCTGCGCGGGAACGACATCACAATTTATGGCGACGGCCTGCAAAGCCGAGCCTTCTGCTACGTCGACGATCTGATCGATGGCCTGGTGCGCCTGATGCAGTCGCCCGATGAGGTCACCGGCCCCTTGAATCTCGGGAATCCCCACGAGATGACAATGCGCGAACTCGCGGAACTGACGATCGAACTGACCGGATCTCGCTCGAAAATCGTCCATCGCCCGCTTCCGCAGGACGATCCACGGCAACGCCAGCCTGACATTTCGCGCGCCAATGCCTTGCTCGGATGGACGCCACAGACCCCGC
Organism: Bradyrhizobium macuxiense; assembly: GCF_001542415.1. Classification (GTDB taxonomy): domain Bacteria; phylum Pseudomonadota; class Alphaproteobacteria; order Rhizobiales; family Xanthobacteraceae; genus Bradyrhizobium; species Bradyrhizobium macuxiense. The sequence continues at coordinate 22,377 of NZ_LNCU01000119.1, read as the reverse complement.
TCCGTCAAGGCCTTGCACGAACGATCGCCTATTTCGAGGGAATGCTCACTGAATCCGAGGGCCGGGTCTCTCACGCTCTCTCGGCGCGGCGGCAAACACGCACCCAGGGCTTTACGGTTCCGGCAAGGTAAGATTTCCGGTATCTCGACGAGGCGCACTGGATGCGCTTCATGCCAAACGCAACGCGGCACGATCGCGCGATCGTGTTCGCATGGGAGATGACCAGCCCTCCCTCGAAGCGCCGGAGCTCAAGGTTCCAGCCCCGTAAGGCGCTCGGCCATTGGACCAGCAATCGACCAAACGGACACTACACGCGGAAGAACGCGAACCAGATGGCGCCAAGGATCAACACCGCAAGCCCCGTCGAGGCCGTCAGAAGCGCAAGAACCGAAGGGCCCGCCTCGGCCTGGCGCGCTTCGGTCGAGGTTTCGACGATCTGGCCGTGTCGTTCTGTTGCCATGGCAATCTCTCTGCTTAAGTGCCTGTAATGTCCGACGATTGCTGCCCCTTCGGACAAGCCAACGCATGATGCAAAGCGATGTTCCGAGCCAATCGCGCAGGGCTCAAACCGGCAAGGCAACCGGCGCCGAAACCCTGGTTAACGGCGTTCGGAGATTCAGCAGGTCGCGGCGTTTCAAACCGGGACCGCAAATGGTATCGTTACGCTTTCGTCGGTTGCGTAATCGGAGTTTCCCATGGCCCCTCGCGCCAATTGGAAAGGCTTCCTGCGCCTTTCGCTTGTGACCTGCCCGGTTGCGCTGTACCCGGCGACGTCGGACACCGAAAAGGTCTCCTTCAACCAGATCAACCGCAAGACCGGCCACCGGATCAAATACGCCAAGGTCGACGCGGAGACCGGTGAGGAAGTGTCCTCCGACGACATCATGAAGGGCTACAAGGTCGACACCGAGACTTACATCGAAATCACCAAGGACGAGCTCGACGACATTGCGCTGGAGTCCACCCGCACCATCGAGATCGACGAATTCGTGCCGCGGAGCGAGATCGACAGCCGCTATCTGATCCGGCCCTATTATCTCGTTCCCGACGGCAAGGTCGGCCATGACGCCTTCGCGGTGATCCGCGAGACCATCCGCAGCCTCAACAAGGTCGCGATTGGCCGCGTGGTCCTGACCAACCGCGAACATATCATCGCGCTCGAGCCGCTCGACAACGGGCTGATGGGGACGTTGCTGCGCTACCCCTACGAGGTGCGCAGCGAGAAGGAATATTTCGACGACATCCAGGATGTGAAGATCACCAAGGACATGCTCGACCTCGCCAAGCATATCGTCGAGCAGAAGTCCGCCGACTTCGATCCGGAAGAGTTCGAGGATCGCTACGAGCAGGCGCTGATCGACCTGATCAACCAGAAGCGCAACGGCATCAAGGTCGAGAAGCCGGCGCAGAAATCCGGCGGCAACGTCATCAACCTGATGGACGCGCTGAAGAAGAGCCTCGCCAACGAGAAGCAGGCTCCCCCTGCCGCCAAGGCAAAGGGCAAGAAGCCGAAGAAGCGCATCGAGGGCCAGCGCGAGATGCTGCTGCCGATCTCTGGCAGCGGCAAGCGCGAACCGAAGGAAGTCGCCAAGCCCGAGCCGAAGAAGGCGGAGAAGCCGGTGCGCGCGCAAGGCACGGCGCGGTCGAAGAAGGCCGGCTGATCGGGCGTTCGCCGCACCAGCCAGATGATCCCGATCCGCAGCGCCTGACATGCCGTGGTCGACGCCCTTCGACGAGCCGATCACGCTGCGCCGGGGCGGCAGCCTCGTGACGCTGCAGCAGGCCGCCGACTACATCATGAAACTGCCCGAAGATGCCCAGCAGGAGACGCGCTGGCAGGTCGCCGTCGAGCATTTGATCAACGGGGCGGAAACCGGCGGCGGCTGGCTGATGTTCGCGCGGATCGCGATGCTGCGCGCATTGAACGGAGACGGCGGCAACTGAAGCCGCTTGCAGTGTTACTTCAGCGCGGTGCTCATCGCCACGAAGCGGCTGCTCAGATTGGCGCCGATGCCACCGACGGCGGCGACGATCACGATGCTGATACCGCCCGCGATCATTGCGTATTCGATCGCCGTCGCTCCGGCCTCATTGCGCAAAAATCTTGCCAGCAACGAACGCATTGAAAACTCCTGTCGGCACCCGCGGATAGTCTCCCGCGCCGTCAAAATACGCCAGCTACACTATGCCACAATGGTTGACGGTGGATTGACAGACAGGATGAACGATCGCTTAAAGGTTGCACGGAATTTCGCGACCAGTTCGGCTTGCATCACTCCATCGACCGGAAGCCGCCTGCGACCGCCATTACCCGCAAACGCATATCAGGACTACCCGGCGTGGGCGCGGGGCGCGCTTTACCAGCCCGGAGAATCCTGTTCCTTTATGGCACGGGACGACAACGAGGCCGGATGAAACCGGCCACATTCGAAGGGAGAGACCGTCATGAAGCTCGGCACCGCGATCGCGGAAATCATGAAGCGCGAGGGTATCGAGATCCTCACGGGCTATCCGGTCAACCACCTGATCGAATACGCGGCAAATGCCGACATCCGCCCGGTGATGGTGCGCCAGGAGCGCATCGGCGTGCACATGGCGGACGCGATCTCCCGCGTCACCTCCGGCGAGCGGATCGGCGCCTTCTGCATGCAGCACGGCCCCGGCGCCGAGAACGCAATGGGCGGCGTCGCGCAGTGCTACGGCGAGTCCGTGCCGGTTCTGGTGCTGCCGATGGGCTATGCGCGCAGGCTCGCCAATATCGACCCGAACTTCAACTCAAGCCAGGCGATGAAGGCGTTTTCGAAATCGTCCGAGCCGATCAACATCGCCGCGGAGGTCTGCAACATCTTCCGCCGCGCCTTCACCAAGCTGAAGAACGGCCGCGGCGGGCCTGTCATCGTCGAGATCCCCGCCGACATGTGGAACGAGGAGGTGCCGGAGCCCCTGAACTACACGCCGGTGCTGCGCACGCGCTACGGCGCCGATCCTGTTCACATCAGGGAGGCGGCCGCCCTGCTCGTCAACGCCAAGCGCCCGGTGATCTATGCCGGCCAGGGCGTGCACTATGCCAAGGCCTGGCCGCAGCTGAAGCGGCTCGCCGAGCGGCTCGCGATCCCCGTCACGTCAAGCCTCGGCGGCAAATCGTCCTTCCCCGAGACGCATCCGCTGTCGCTCGGCTCCGGCGGCCTCGCCGTGCCGCGCGCGGTGCCGAAATTCCTAGGGGAAGCCGACGTGATCTTCGGCATCGGCTGCTCCTTCACCGAGACGTCGTTCGGGATCGCGATGCCGAAGGGCAAGACCATCATCCATTCGACGCTCGATCCGAACCACATCAACAAGGATGTCGAGGCCAAGATCGGCCTCGTCGGCGACGCCGGTCTCGTGCTCGACGCGCTGCTCGCGGAGATCGGCAAGACCGTGACCTCGGACCGCGATGCCGGCGCGGTCGCCGCGGAGATTGCCGCAAGCCACAAGGAATGGCTCGCGAAGTGGATGCCGAAGCTCACCCACAACGCGGCCCCGCTCAATCCCTACCGCGTGCTGTGGGACCTGCAGCACACCGTCGACATCCACAACACCATCATCACCCACGACGCCGGCAGCCCGCGCGACCAGCTCTCGCCGTTCTGGAAGTCAGTCGAGCCGCTGTCCTATATCGGCTGGGGCAAGACCACGCAGCTCGGCTACGGCCTGGGGCTCGCGATGGGCGCCAAGCTGGCAAAACCCGACAAGCTCTGCATCAATGTCTGGGGCGACGCCGCGATCGGCTTCACCGGCATGGATTTCGAGACCGCGGTGCGCGAGCGCATCCCGATCATGTCGATCCTGCTCAACAATTTCTCGATGGCGATCGAGTTGAAGGTGATGCCGATCTCGACCGAGAAATATCGCTCGACCGACATCTCCGGCGACTACGCCGCGATGGCGCGCGCCTTCGGCGGCTATGGCGAGCGCGTGACCAAGCCGGAAGACATCATCCCAGCGATCAAGCGCGGCATCCAGAAGACGAAGGAAGGCGTGCCGGTGCTGCTGGAGTTCATCACCAGCAAGGAGACCGAGGTGTCGCGGCCGGGGACGTGAAGTCGGCCGGAACGGTGGTAGGCTCCCTCGCCCCGCTCTTGCGGGGAGAGGGTTGGGGTGAAGGGCTGCCTCCGCGTATACGGCGATAGATGCGCTCGTGGAGACTCCCCCTCACCCGGATCGCATCTTGCGATGCGATCCGACCTCTCCCCGCACGCGGGGCCAGGTGAAGCGGAGCACGCCGCGCATGGTCCCCGCTACTGCGACAGTTTCACGAAATCCGGAAACTTCAGCTTGCCCTCGGCGATCGCCTTCGGCCAGACCGTGATCTGCTTGCCGCTCTGCCACTGGAAGACGAGGCCGGTCACTGCACCGGGACCTGACTTGATGCCGTGGGTGAACTCGTCGTTCTTGCCGTAGAACTGGATCTTGCCGATCGTGCCTTCGAAGTCGGTCTTCTCGAGCTCGGCGACCATGTTGTCCGGATCGGTCGAGCCGGCGCGCTGGATCGCTTCCGCGATGATGTAGACTTCGTCATAGGCGGTGTAGCCGGTGTAGGCCGGCGGCGTGCCGTACTTCGCCTTGAAGGCCGCCGCGAACGGCTTGGTCTTTGACGTCACCGCGACGTCGGGTGTCGCCACCGCGAGCGACGGCACGCCCTCGGCCGCGCCGTTGGTATCGCCCCAGAATGTCGGGCTCAGCGCCTGCGCGCTGATGCCGAACATCGGGATCGGCACCTGCTGGTTCTTCCACTGCACCGTCGGCTGCACACCGACATGGGAGATGCCGGTCACGATCACGTCGGGCTTTGCGGCTTCCATCTTGTTGAAGATCGGCGTGAAGTCGGTGGTGTCGGGCGAGAAGCGGATATGCTCGACCACCTTCAGGCCGGCCTTCGGCAGGCAGGCCTCATAACCCTCGTCGAGCGGCTTGGTCCAGGCCGCATCCTCGCTCATGATCGCCGCGGACTTGAACTTGAGCTGGTCGACCAGGAGGTCCTTGGCGGCGTCGCAGACGAGCTGCGCCTGCGCCGCCGAGGTCAGGTAGCCGTGGAACGTGTACTTGTTCTTCTCGTAGTCCTTGTGAATGGCCTTGGTGATCTCGTTCGACGCGGCGCCGGGCGTGATCAGCGGCATCTTCAGCCGCGCTGCCCACGGCTCGAGCGCCAGCACCACCTCGCTGATATAGCTCGCGATCACGGCGGAGACCTTGTCCTCGCTGACCGCGCGCTGGAAGGCGCGTACCGAATCCGCCGACGAGCTCTTGTTGTCGTAGGTCACGATCTCGATCTTGCGGCCCATCACGCCGCCCTTGGCGTTGATCTCGTCGGCCGCGATCTGCGCGCCGCCCGGCGTCGCCGCACCCGCGATCGACTGCACCTCGGCGATCACGCCGATCTTGATCGGATCCTTGGACTGCGCATAGGCAGGTGCCGCGAGGCAAAGCGCGAGCGCTGAGGCGAGCGGCAACAGGCTCGCGCGAACGCTGACCGAATATCGTGACATGTATGATCTCCCTTTCTTTGCTTTATTTTTGTCAATGAGGTTCCAAAGCACGATGAGATCAGGTTGAATCGCCATCGCGCTTTAGCTTCTTGTTCGAGCATGATCTTTTCGGAAAAACGCTTCACACTTTTCCGGATCATGCTCTAGAGAAAGTCGGCGCCGGCCTCCGCGGCGAACCGGCCGGGATCGCCTTCCCACACGATCCGCGCGTGCTCCAGCACATAGACGCGGTCGGCATGGGGAAGCGCGAAGGTCACGTTCTGCTCGCCGAGCAGCACCGTGATCTTGGTGGTCTGGCGCAGCCTCTCCAGCGCCTTCGACAGCAGCTCGAGGATGACGGGGGCAAGGCCCAATGTCGGCTCGTCCAGGATCAGGATCTGCGGCTGCATCATCAGCGCGCGGCCGATCGCCAGCATCTGCTGCTCGCCGCCGGAGAGCGTCTGCGCCATCTGACCCTGCCGCTCTTTCAGGATCGGGAACAGCTCGAACAGCCAGGCGAGCTGCTTTGCCCGCGCATCGTCGGTGAGATGCTGGCCGCCGAGGTCGAGGTTTTCACGCACCGTCATCTCGCCGAACAGCTCGCGGGATTCCGGGCATTGCACCAGCCCCGAGCGGGCGATCTTCGCCGGCCCCATGCCGCGCAGCTTCTCGCCACCGCGGATGATGTCGCCCGTATAGGGCAGGAAGCCCGAGATGGTGTTGAACAGCGTGGTCTTGCCGGCGCCGTTGAGGCCGACGACGGAGACGAACTCGCCCTCATGGATGTGGATCGAGACGTTCTCCAGCGCCTGCGCCTTGCCGTAATGCACGCTGACATTATCGACCTGCAGCAACGGCACCTTGTCCTTGAAGCTGGTCTCCGGCCGCGCGTGGGTTTCGATCGCGCCGCCGAGATAGACGCGCCGCACGGTCTCGTTCTTCATCACGTCCTCGGCGCGGCCGGTCGTGATCTCCTCGCCGAGATACATCGCGAGCACGCGGTCGACCAATGCGGCGACACTCTTGACGTTGTGATCGACCAGCATCACCGCGCGTCCCTCGTCGCGGAAGCTGCGGATCAACTGGGAGAAGCCGCCCACCTCGGCGCTGGTCAGTCCGGCAAAGGGCTCGTCGACCAGCACGACCTTCGGATCGCGCGCAATTGCCTTCGCAAGCTCGAGACGGCGCAGGTCCGCGAACGGCAAAGTCGGCGGCCGGCGATCCATCACCGCGCCGAGGCCGACCCGATCGGCGATCCATTTGGCGCGCTCGATAAGCGCCTTGTCGGGGAACAGCATGAACAGGCTGTCGGGCAGCAGCGCGACCATGATGTTCTCGAGCACGGTCTGCCGGTTCAGCGGCCGCGAGTGCTGGAACACCATGCCGAAGCCCTTGCGCGCGATCTTGTGCGAAGGCATGCCGGCGACGTTCTCGCCCTCGAAGATCACCTCGCCCGCAGTGGGACGCTCGATGCCCATCACGCTCTTCATCGCCGTCGATTTGCCCGAGCCGTTCGGCCCGATCAGACCGAGGATCTCGCCGGGGCGCAGATCGAAGCTCAGGTTCTTCACGGCCGTGAGGCCGCCGAACCGCTTGGTCAGGCCGCGGACGGTGAGCGTGGGAGCAGTAGTGGTCACAGTCTGATCCATTACGAACGCGCCTCGCGTGACAAGGCCGCTCCAAGGAAACCGCCGGGGAAGAACAGCACGACGAGCAATGCGACCGCCGAGACGATGAAGGTCGCGAGCTCGCCGGTCGGCCGCAGGAATTCGCCGGCAACAATCAGGAAGATCGCGCCCAGCGCCGCACCGAGCACGGTACGCCGGCCACCGAGCACGGCAGAGACGATCACGTTCACGCCGACGGCGACGTCAACCACGGTGCCGACCGAGGCGGTGCCGAAGTAGAACACCAGCAGCGCCCCCGACAGTCCCGAGAAGAACGCGCTGACGATGAACGCCGCAAGCTTGTGCTTGACGATGTTGAAGCCGAGCGCGCCGGCCTGCACCGGGTCCTGCCCGCTGGCCTGCAGCACCAGCCCGATCGGCGATTGCGACAGGCCGTACAGGATGGCCGCGCTTGTTGTCATGAAGCCGAGCGCGATCCAGTAGTTCGCACCGGCGTTGATGGTGATGACATCGGGAATGGTGAGCCCGATCTCGCCGCCGGTGAGATCGGCGAACACCACGACGAAGTTCTGCAGCATCAGGACCGCAACCAGCGTGGTCAGGCCGAAATACGGTCCCCTCACCCGCAGCGCCGGCAGCGCCAGCACGAGACCCGCGACCACCGAGGCCAGCGCGCCGAGCAGGATGCAGAGATAGACCGACCAGCCGAACTGGTTGTTGAGGATGCCGGCGGTATAAGCCCCGGTGCCGATCAGGAAGGTCGGACCAAAATTGACCTCGCCAGCGAAGCCGAACAACAGGTCCCAGGCCATCGCGAACACGCCGAAATAGAAGGCGACGGTCAGAAGTCCGAGGACGTAGCCCGAGACGTATAACGGCAGCGTGGCGGCGACCACCACGCAGACCAGCGAAATGAAGAACAGGCGCGACGTGAAGAACCCGGCCATGTCAGCGCCTCCCCAACAGGCCTTGAGGCCGGATATACATCACGATAACGAGCAGCAGCAGCGCCGGGATGGTGCGATAGGCCGGCGAGACCAGGTAAGCCGTGATGGTTTCGAGATAGCCGACGACGAAGGCCGCGATCAGCGAGCCCGAGACGCTGCCGAGGCCGCCGAGCACCACGATCGAAAATGCGCTCGCGGTCAGCGGCCCGACACTGTAGGAGCTGACCCCTAAGAACATGCCGAGCAGCACGCCGGCGATGCCGGCCAGGATGCCGTAGATCGCCCACACCACGAGATAAATCTGCGTGAGCTCGAGCCCGAGCAGCGTGACGCCGCGCGGATTCATCGAGGCCGCCAGCACCGCCTTGCCGGTCCGGGTGCGATTCACCAGCAGCCACAGCAGGCCGATCACGAGGCAGCAGACGAGCGCGGTGAAGATATTGTTGCGCGGCGTGCGGTTGCCGAAGATATCGACGACGCCCTCGACGATCGGCAGCACCGTCTTGGCGTTGTTGGTGAAGAAGTAGGCAATCAGCTCCTGGATCATGATCCCCCACAGCAAAGTGCCGGTGAGGACGAAGATTTCCTTCTCCTCATTGGGAATCCGCCTGGAATTCTGGATCGGCTTCACGACCACGAAATAGGTCGCGAATGACACGATCAGGGCCACGCCGACGCCAACCAGCGCGCCGGAATAGGTGTCGAGGTGCAGCACGCTGGCCGCGGCCCAGGCCGCAACCGCCGCAGCCACCATGATGGCTCCGTGAGAGAGATTGAGAACGCCCGAGACACCGAAGATCAGAGTGAAGCCGGTAGCGCCGAGTGCGTAGAGAGCACTGATGGCAAAGCCATCGATCAGGATTTGTAACGCAAGCATCTATAACTGGCCACGGCAGCAGAGCTGCCTGTTGTGGAGGACATCGTGAGTGAACTGCTCCCGGGAAAGGCCCGGGAGCATGTTATCGTCGGCTAGTTCGAAGTCACCTTGATGAAGCTAGGGAACTTCAGCTCGCTCTTGGCGACCTCCTTGGGCCAGACCGCGACTTGCTTGCCGCCCTGCCACTGCAGCATCAGCCCGGTGATCAGGCCCTTGCCATACTTGATTGAGTGGGTGAACGGATCGTCCTTGCCGTAGAACTGGACGCGTCCGATCGTGCCTTCCCAATCGGTCTTCTCAAGCGCGGCGACCATCTTGTCGGCATCGACCGAACCGGCACGCTTCACGGCATCAGCGATGTAATAGACCTCGTCATAGGCGGTGTAGCCGGCGTAGGACGGATAGTTGCCGTAACGTTCCTTGAAGCCTTCCGCGAACGGCACCGACTTCGGCGTCACCGCAACGTTCGGCCCCGACACGCCCTGATACAGCACGCCTTCCGCGGCGTCGTTGGTGTCCTTGCCGAAGGTCTCGTTGGTTGCCTGCGAGGAGATGCCGAACATCGGGATCGGCACCTGCTGGTTCTTCCACTGCACCGTCGGCTGCACGCCGACATGCGAGATGCCGGTGATGATCACGTCGGGCTTGGAGCCTTCGATCTTGTTGAAGATCGGCGTGAAGTCGGTGGTGTCGGGCGAGAAGCGGATATGGTCGACGACCTTGAGGCCGATCTTCGGCAGGCACTCCTCGTAGCCGACGTCGAGCGGCTTGGTCCAGGCGGCGTCCTCGCTCATGATGACCGCGGTCTTCATGTGCTTCTGGTCGACCAGGAGATCCTTGGCGGCGTCGCAGACCGACAGCGCCAACGCCGCCGAGGTCAGGTAGCCGTGGAAGGTGTACTTGTTCTTCTCGTAGTCGGCGTGGACGCTCTTGCTGATCTCGTTGGAGGCCGCACCGGGCGTGACGAACGGCGTCTTCAGGCGCGAGGCCCACGGCTCGAGCGCGAGCACCACTTCACTGATGTAGCTCGAGATGACCACATTGACCTTGTCCTCGTTGACGGCGCGCTGAAATGCGCGCACCGAATCCGCCGAGGACGAGTGGTTGTCGTAGCTGACGATCTCGATCTTGCGGCCGTCGATGCCGCCCTTGGCGTTGATCTCGTCGGCGGCCATCTGAGCCGCCTGCGGGATCGACGCGCCGGCGATCGCCTGCGCCTCGGCTATCACGCCAATCTTGAGGGTGTCAGCGGCCAGCGCTCCGGTGGGAGCCGCCGCGACCAGCCCCAATGCTGCCACTCCGGCGAGTTGCTGCATTGCACGAAAAGGTACGCGGGATGGTCTGCTCACTCTGTTTCACTCCTCTTTTGTCGGCTGGTTTCAGCTCTTGGGCCGCGACTATAGCCGCGACAAAACGTGCAGCAAGCGAAACTGCATGCAGATCGCTATGCAGGAACGACAACTAAAGTAGTGGGTCGCGGTTCGCGGCATTAACGATTGCACTCGCTCTAGGCAACGCGCCCGAAGTTTGCCCGAGGGAATTGCAGCGCGGACTGCGGATGACGAAAAATGAGGGAATAAACGGCGCTCCCTTGGCACTGAGTTGCCCGACGGCGCAAGAGGCTGCGTGAAAAATATTTCTGTTTATCAGAAGATCAACTCGGTGTATGAATTGTGCGTCTCACCCGCTTGAGGGGCGCGTCGCGATCGTCACGAGTGTTGCGGTGAGATGCGGTGGACGCGGATTGCGTGGTCGACGAACACGCGTGAAGCGGACGGCGAAGTCGTGCAGGCCTGACGCCCTAGTGGCAGGTGTCCTCTTTCAAGGCGCTGTTGCGTCTTGAAAGGGCGGTGACAAAAGAGCCCAGTCTCACCGGGGAGAGTACGTATAAGCCGTAAACCATTGCGCAGGGAAAGCCGGGATTGCTCCGGTTACACCTGTGGTCCTACCCCCTATGCTTTTTTCATTGCACAGGGCCCATGGGTGCGATCGGCACCCGGCTTTCCCTGCGCCCTCTGTTCTCAGAGCGGCGAAGATGGCAGCAAACCTCGGACACATCGTGCCGCGAGAATGCGGGACTATGGCTCACCGGCCGTGCAACACACTCGCTGTCGTCCCTGCGAAAGCAGGGATCCATAACCACAAATGGTCATTGCTGAGCAAAGCTGGAACAACGAGTCCCATCCAAAACCTCCGCCGCGGAGTATGGGTCCCTGCTTTCGCAGGGACGACGCGTGGAGAGGGTACGCACAGAAGACGAGCGAAGAGCTTGGCACCGTGACGAAACCATCCCGAGCTTCCCGGAATGGCACTCGCTAACGACCCGAACGCCCTACTCCGCCATCTCGACCGCCGGCCGCGTGGCGGGGCCGGCGAGCGGGCGCTCTTCCATCGTGATCATGCAGATGGAAGCGGTGGTGAGCAGCACGGCAGCTGCCCCGAACACGTAGCGGAAGGCGGTGATCATGTCGGCGATCGGGATCGCGCTCACGACGCCCGCACCCGCGGCATGATGCTCGCCCGCAAGCGAGATGTCGGGCCCCAGCGTCATCAGCAGGATCGCCGCGAAAGCGGCAACCGTAAACGACGCCATCAGCGCGCGGAAGAAGTTCATCGCGCCGGTGACGGTGCCGACCTGCGCGCGCGCCACCGAGTTCTGCAGCGAGACGACGCTGACCGGGAATGTGGTGCCGAGCCCGAGCGCGAACACGCTCATCACGACCAGCAAGCCCCACAGCGGCAACGTCGTCACGGCCATCACGACGGCGCCGACCGCAGCGACCGAGGTGCCGACGATCGCAACGCGCTTGTAGTGCTTGGCCTTCGCCATGGTGCGTCCGGCGATCGCCGCGCCGCAGGTCGAGATCGCGGCAAGCGGGATCAGCGCAAGGCCGGCCTCGCTGGCGCTGAGGTGATATACCACCTCGTAATAGAGCGGAAGGTGCACGGTCAGGCCGACCATGGCGCCGAGCGCGCAGCCGCCCGCGCCCATTGCGAAGGGCACGACCGAGCCGCCGAGCAGCGACAGCGGCAGGAACGGCTCATCGGCGCGGCGCGCATGCCAGACGAAGGCGCCGGCGAGCGCGATCGAGGCGCCGAACATCGCGGTGATCGTGGGCGACAGCCAGGAGAAGCGGGTGCCGCCCCAGGTCAGCACCAGCATGAAGACGACGGCCGAGGCCATCAGCAGGATGCCGCCGAGCCAGTCGACCTCACGCTTGCGGTGGAACACCGGGATCCTGCTCATCTTCGGCAGCAGCAGCGCGAGCGCAGCCGCCGCGAGCGGCAGGTTGATCCAGAAGATCATCGACCAGTGCAGATGTTCGGCGAACACGCCGCCGACCACCGGCCCGAGAATGCCGCCGGCCATCCACACGCTGGAGAAATAGGCCTGGTACCGGCCGCGTTCGCGCGGGGTCACCACGTCGGAGATCACGGTCTGGACGACCGGCATGATGCCGCCGCCGCCGAGCCCTTGCAGGCCGCGGGCGAGGATCAGCGTGGTCATATCAGGCGCGATTGCGCACAGCACCGAGCCGACCACGAACAGGCTCAGCGAGGTGATGATCATGACCCGGCGGCCATAGATGTCGCTCAAGGTGCCGAACACCGGCGCCACGGCGGTGGACGCCAGCAGATACGCGGTGATGACCCAGGAGAGATTGGTGACATCGTGAAACTGGCGGCCGATGGTCGGCAGCGCGGTGGCGACGATGGTCTGGTCGAGCGCCGCAAGAAACATCGTCAGCATCAGGCTGATGACGATGGTGCGGACTTCGTCGTGATTGAGCGCGACCGGCGGCGCGATGGACGGCGCTTCGCTGAGTTCGATTACCTCGCTCGGAAGATGGGAGAGCTCTTCGGCAATGTCGTCAGGCAATGTCTGCTGGTCGGCAGGAAAACGGCTCTGCCGTTCATACTTGTTCATTTGAGGCGTATAATCGCTGCGCGGACCGGGCCCGCGATGGAATCATTCTGTCGTCTGCAATTTACGCAGCAATTCGTTGCTGAGGCAGGCACCCCGGCGCATGGGTGCATCCCGTGGGGACATCTTCGCAATGACGTGATCGAAGCGGACGTGATGCCGTCACGCTTTGGACGTCTTGCATGCGGGTTTGGTCGGAATCCTGGGCCGCTTCTTCAGCCGCGCCCGCTTCGGCAGCAGCACGGGCCAGCGCACGATGTGATCCTCGAGATCGGCATCGTTGACGTCGATCTCGGTGCCCTGCACCCGGCCGCGCACCGAGACCCCGGCTTCATGAACGGTGTTGGGATCGCCGGAGACCAGCGGGTGCCACCAGTAGAGGTCCCGCCCCTCGGCCACGAGGCGATAGGCGCAGCTCGGCGGCAGCCAGTTCAGGGTGCGAACGTTCTCGGGCGTCAGGCGGACGCAATCCGGAACCTGGTCGGACCGGTTCGGATAGTCCTTGCAGGCGCACAGCCCGGCATCGAGCAGCTTGCAGGAGATATGGGTGAAGTAGATCTTGCCCGTGTCCTCGTCCTCGAGCTTCTCCAGGCAGCAGCGTGCGCAGCCGTCACACAGGCTTTCCCATTCGGCGTTGGACATCTCCTCCAACGTCTTGGTTTTCCAGAACAATCCCTCCTGGTCGGACGGGCGCTTGGGCGGTGCGGTCATGATTCCCTGAAAATGCCGATGCGGCTCTTCTTGGGGTGTCGCCGGAGCCTACGCAAGGGGGTGGTTTTGCGGGGTCGCAAAAGGCGGTGGGCGGCGTTAGTCCTTTCATTAAATTCACAAGCCGCGCCATTGGTTTATGGCAGCCGCTCGGATAGAACTGCCGTCGAGTCCCCAATGACGCAAAAGCGCCTTGGGTTTGCCGCAACATCCAAGCAAGACGCTCGTCGGTGCCCTCGTGGGGCGCTTGCAGCGCTGTCGAACTGATCAAGGGCCCCGGTGCGCCAGATCCTACCGCCGCATTGGAAGCAGAACGTCCGGAACTTCTTCCTGGACCTCGATGCGCGCATCGACTCGACGCTGTTCTCGTCGGGCAAGGGGTTGCGCGAGCTCTACGAGCGCTATTCCACCTTCATGGATCGCTTCTATGTCGGTCGCTGGAAGCGCTGGGTCTTCATCGAGCCGCTGTCGGAAGCCGCGACCATCGGGCTCGCCGGCATGGTGCTGATGCTGGCGCTCGCGATCCCCGCCTTCCGTGAGACCGCCGACGAGGACTGGCTGAAGAAATCCGACCTCGCGGTGACCTTCCTCGACCGCTACGGCAACCCGATCGGCAGCCGCGGCATCAAGCATAATGACTCGATCCCGCTGGAGGACTTTCCGGACAATCTGATCAAGGCGACGCTCGCGACCGAAGACCGCCGCTTCTACGACCATTTCGGCATCGACGTTCCCGGCCTCGCCCGCGCGCTCGTCACCAACGCGCAGGCCGGCGGCGTCCGCCAGGGCGGTTCGTCGATCACCCAGCAGCTCGCCAAGAACCTGTTCCTGAACAACGAGCGCACCATCGAGCGCAAGGTGAAGGAAGCCTTCCTCGCGATCTGGCTCGAGACGCGCCTCACCAAGAACGAGATCCTGAAGCTCTATCTCGACCGCGCCTATATGGGCGGCGGCACCTTCGGCGTCGACGGCGCGGCGCACTTCTACTTCAACAAGTCGGTGCGCGACGTGAACCTCGCGGAAGCGGCGATGCTCGCCGGCCTGTTCAAGGCGCCGACCAAATACGCCCCGCACATCAACCTGCCGGCGGCGCGCGCCCGCGCCAACGTCGTGCTCGACAACCTCGTCGATGCCGGCTTCATGACCGAGGGCCAGGTGTTCGGCGCC
>NZ_LNCU01000119.1:0-7612 GCF_001542415.1 Bradyrhizobium macuxiense | reverse complement strand
CAATCCCGCCGTGGCGGTCGACCGGCGCGACGAGAATTCGCCGAACTACTATCTGGATTACGCCTTCGACGAGATGCGCAAGCTCGTCGACACCTTCCCGAAGTCCTACACCGAGCGCGTCTTCGTGGTCCGCACCGCGATCGACATGAACGTGCAGCACGCGGCCGAGGATACGATCGAGAACGAGCTCCGCCAGTTCGGCCGCGACTATCACGCAACCCAGGCGGCAACCGTCGTGTCCGACCTCGACGGCGGCATCCGCGCCATGGTCGGCGGGCGCGACTACGGCNGAGCCAGTTCAACCGCGCCGTCGACGCCTATCGGCAGCCCGGTTCGTCGTTCAAGCCCTATGTCTACACCACGGCTCTGCTGAACGGATTCACGCCGAATTCGAAGATCGTCGACGGCCCGGTCTGTATCGGAAACTGGTGTCCGCAAAACTATGGCCACTCTTATTCCGGCCTGGTGACGCTGACGCGAGCGATCACGAACTCGATCAACGTCATCCCGGTCAAGCTCTCGATCCTGCTCGGCGGCAAGGAAGGGCCGAAGGCCGGCCGCGCCAAGATCGTCGAAGTCGCGCGCCGCTTCGGCCTCACGGCGCCGCTGCCCGACACGCCATCGCTGCCGATCGGCTCCGACGAAGTCACCGTGCTCGAACACGCCGTCGCCTATGCGACCTTCCCGAACAAGGGCAAGGCCGTGACGCCGCATGCGATCCTCGAAGTCCGCACCGGCGCCGGCGATCTGGTCTGGCGCTGGGACCGCGACGGCCCGAAGCCGCGTCAGGCGATACCGCCGAATATCGCCGCCGACATGGCGGGCATGATGAGCCACGTGGTCAGCGAAGGCACCGCGCGACGCGCCGCGCTCGACGGCATTCCGACTGCCGGCAAGACCGGCACCACCAACGCCTACCGCGACGCCTGGTTCGTCGGCTACACCGGCAACTTCACCTGCGCGGTGTGGTACGGCAATGACGACTACTCGCCCACCAACCGCATGACCGGCGGCTCGCTGCCGGCGCAGACCTGGCACGACATCATGGTCGCCGCACATCAGGGGGTCGAGGTGAAAGAACTGACCGGCGTCGGCATGGGCCAGAAGCTGCCGCAGCCGGCGCAGGCCAACGCCGCGGCGAATGCGGCGCCCAAGATCCTGGAGACCAGGCCGGGTCCGCCGCCTGTGCTGACCAAGCGCGGCGCCGATGTCCTGGTGCGGGTCGAGAAGGAGCTCGATGACGCCGCCCGGACGATCGGCAAGACCACGCTGAACGAGCCGTCGAACACGACGCCGAAGTCGGAATCCTCGAGCGCGCTGGCCTTCCCTGAGAATTACGTCGCCGCGGCAGGGTCGGACGGCACGACAGCAACCGTGCCTCGCAAGAACTGACGTGCGGCTGCTCATCTCCACCTTGCTGGCGCTGTTGATCGCCGCCGCTGTCGGGCTCGGCCTGACCTACATGACGTCGACGCGCGGCACCGATCTCGGCACCCTGAAAATCGGGGCTTGGACCGCGCGGCCGAAGAACGGCACGTCCGACGTCGACCCCTATTCGCGCGCGACCATCGCCCGCAGCGGCGAGCTGCCGATCGGCACCGGTGACGGTATCGCGTTCACCGCCACCGCCGACGACAAGAACAAGCCGCTCGACGGCCGCTGCGACGTCGTCGTCAGCGGCGTGACGCCGGCGGCGCGGTTCTGGACGCTGACGCTGTTCGACCGTAAAGGCCATCTGGTCGCCAACGCGCTGCAGCGCTACGGCTTCACCAGCCAGGAGATCATCCGCGCCTCCGACGGCACCTTCGAGATCCACATCGCCTCGCGCGCCCGGGCCGGCAACTGGCTGCCGACCGGCGGCATCGAGCGCTACGCGCTGATGCTCCGCCTCTACGACACGCCGGTCGGGGTCGCGACCCGCACGCAGCGCGACGCGCCGCTGCCGGCGATCACAACGACGGGCTGCCCATGATCCGCATCGTGTTCACGATCCTGGCGGGCGTGCTGCTTGGCGGCGTGGTGCATCTCGTCAGCGTGCTGGCGCTGCCGAGCATCGCATCCCAGGACGCCTATTCGCGGCTGACGCTGATGACCAAGCTCAACGAGGTGACGCAGCTGCCGCTCGCCGATCCGGGCAACTCGCCGATGCCGTTGATGGACCCTGCGTTCGCGGTCGCGATTTGCCGCTACGATCTGTCGACCGGGCCGATCAAGCTTACGGTGCCGGTGAGCCAAGCTTATACGTCGGTGTCGTTCTACACCCGCAAGGAGCTCGCCTATTACGCCATCAACGACCGCTCCGCCGGCAAGAAGGTGATCGAGCTCGACCTGATGACGGAGGCGCAACACAGCGACCTGCCGGAGGACGAGGACATCACCTCCGCCGACCGGCTGATCATCGACTCGCCGACCACCACCGGTCTGATCCTGCTGAAGGCGCTGGCGCCGGAGCCCGGGCTGATGCCGCAGGCGCAGGCCTCGCTCGCGGCGGCAAAGTGCAGGGTGCAGACCGAGCCGACGGCGGCCAAGCAGGACACGCCATCACCACCCGCGCCGGCTCCGGCACCGCCCCCGGCGCGCAAGCGCTAGGCGGCTGCGGCCGCCGCATGCCGGCCGCAGCGGCAGGCCTCGTAATCGACGGGGTCGTGGCTGTTGATGATGGTCACGGTGCCGCCATGCGCCGCCTTCAGCGCCCGCAGCCGCTCCTGGTTCTGGATGCGGGCCGCGCGGTCGATATCGGCGCGGCGCTGGAAGATGCCGAGCACGAACGGGATCCGCGGAGTGGCGTCGAGCTGGGCGTGATGGAAATAGGCGTCGCCGGCATGCAGCAGCCACCTGCCCTTGTCGCGGACCGCGATTCCGCAATGACCGGGCGTATGTCCCGGCAGCGGGATCATCAGGATATCCGGCTCGCGGTCGCCGAGCGCGCGCACGCCCTTGAAGCCGAACCAGTCTTCCCCGCCCTGGTCGTAGAACGCCCAATCCGGCCCGTGCCGCCACTGCGCCGTGATGTAGCGACCGGGAGGCGGCGCAATCTGGCACGTCACTGCCATCTCATACTCCTTGCGATGGACGTGAACCTTCGCCTTCGGAAAGTCCGGCACCCCGCCGGCATGGTCGCGATCGAGATGCGTCAGCAGCACGTGCCGCACGTCATCGGGCGAGAAGCCGAGCGCCTTGATCTGCCGCACGGCCGTCTCGGCCGGATCGAGCCGCGGCGTGGTCTGACGCACCCATCTGCGTCCGAGCCGCGCGGGGTCGGCGATATCGTCGAGCCCGATGCCGGTATCGACCAGCACGAGGCCCGCATTGCTCTCGACGAGCAGGCAATGGCAAACCATTCGCCCGCGCTGGAAGATGCCGCCGGTGCCGTTCACCAGCCGCTTCCCTATCGGGCACATGGTGCCGGTGTTGAGATGACGAATGCGCATCGCAAGCCCTCCGCTGAAACCGGCAGATGGCTTGCCACGCGGCACATCATAGGTAAAATATTGTCTTCTGATCTATTCGATAGGATAGGCCTATGGACATCCGCGAGCTTCGTTACTTCGCTGCGGTCTACCGGGAGCGCAACCTGACCGCCGCGGCCAGGCGCTGCTTCATCTCGCAGCCGTCGATCTCGGCGGCGATCACCAATCTCGAGGCCGAGCTCGGCACCACGCTGTTCATCCGGCACAAGAAGGGCATGGCGCCGACGGAATCCGCCGCGCAATTCCACGCCGTCGCCCGCAAAATCATCGACGAGGCGGACGCGGCGCGAAACCTGTTTCGCAAGCCCGCGACGCGGCAGGCGCTGACGCTCGGCCTGCTGCGGACGCTGGATCAGGCGCGAACGGTGGCACTGCTGAAGCCGCTGACCGGCAACGCCGATCTCGCGCTGCGGCTGGTCGGCGCCAACGAGACAGCGGACGCGCGGATCGTCGCAAAGACCATGATCGACGCCGGCGAGCACTTCATCCCGCTGTGGAGCGAACGCTACGTCGCGGCGCTGCCACCGTCGCATCCCCTCACCCTCAAGGAGACGCTCCGCACCGCCGACTTCGCCGGCGTACCGATGATCGATCGCTGCCATTGCGAGCAGCACGAATTCTTCAGGCGCCATTCGCCTCCGCGCACCCCGGTGGCGATCGCGGAATCGGAGGATTGGGCGATGGCGCTGGTCGCGGCCGGCATCGGCGTCGCGATCGTCCCCGAAGGGGTGGCACGCGGCAATCCCGAGGTGGCAGTGCGCCCAATCGAGATCGACGTGACGCGGCAGGTCGGGCTCGCCTATCCCGCGGCCCGTCCGCCGTCCGATGCGCTGAAGGCGTTCATCGCGACGCTGCCGCGGCAACAAACCAGAGGCGGCAGCACAAGGCTGAAGGCGAGCAGGCCTAGCCCTTCGACACCACGGCGTGGCCGTTGACCGGCGCGGGGATCGGCGGCGAATTGGCCGTGAGCCGGGCGAGCTCGCCGATCTGACGGTCGGCGTCCGCCGCCATGCCGTCCGGCGCCTGGATCACCAGGCGCTCCAGCGCCCAGCGGTAGGAGGAGATCCGGCGCTCCAGGCTCTGCTGAACCCATTGCACGATCAGCGCGTTCTCTTCCATCCGCGCGACCGCGTCGGCGCGCTCGCGCGGCGAGACGTCCGCGATCATGTTGAGGCTGGCACTGCGCTTGCGATCGAGGTCGATCACCTGGATCGCGATGGCGAAGAACGGTTCAAAGCGCGTGATGTCGTCGCGGACATCATCGATCAGCAGCGAATAGCGCGAGGCGAACGAGCGGTGCGGCTCGTCGATCAGGTTGCGGCCGTACGACGTGCGATCAAACACCACCTTCTGCCGCCACGGTGACGGCAGCGGCTGGTAGTCACCGAACACGCTCTTCCATGCGGGGCGCGACATCGGCGCCTCAATGAACTGATAGGCCAGATCGCGCAGTTGGCGTTCATTCTCGGTGAGCTGAAATTGCGAGGCCTTCATGCCGATGCTGCCGGTCGCTTCCGCGCCAAGCCAGCGATGCATATCGTCGTTGCGGAAGTCGGCGCGGGTGCGGCCGAAATCGCCGCCGCTGCAGCCGCCGAGCGCGGCGCCCGCCAACAGCAATATCAGCGCCGGGAGTGACCGCCGACCAGCGATCCGCTGCACAAGCTCCGGCATCGCAGGATGTCCGCAGTCAGGAGCGCCGACGGCGACGACGGCCCGGTGCGGTCCCCGCTTCCGGTCCGCGATCACCGCCGGTCTGCTCGGCGGCTCGCTCGATCCGAACGACGGGGAGGATCAGCACTGTTCCCATGCCTTCGCTTGCAGCGCCGTCCATCATGATCGGCCGCCGCGTAGCCGCATCCGCCGGGAATTCAATGATGGTGCCCATGTTCCGTTCTCTCTGGCCCCCGCACGGACATGATTAGCCCTGCGCAGCCCGAATTAAGAACGGGCATGGTTAATGACATCTTAAATCACCGATACGGATGGTTACGGATGCGGCGCTGTGCCCTATTTGACACGCGCAAATTGTAGCGTTCACCTTCACGACTTGTTTTCCTTAACTGCCTCTTAAAGCAGCCTCGGTAGGCTCGCCTCTACACGGGTTTTCCAAACTCGAATCGATATCCAAGTCGCGTACACGCCCGAGATGAGCGCAGCTCCACTATTTCCAGGTTTTGATGGGCTGATGACGCTATCCCGTCGCGAGGGCGTCGATATCCGCCCGACACTGCTGCGCGTGTTGACCGACCTTTATGTGCAGGCCAGCGCCCACTCCGCGGACGAGGAGCGGCAGTTCGTCGAGCTGACATCACGCCTGATCGACGAGGTCGATGACGCGACCCGCGCCGCGGTCCGCGGCCGGCTCGCGATCTATCCGGCGACGCCTGTCAAGATCCTCGACCAGCTGGGACTGCGGCGCGCCGATGCCGATCAGCCGATGCCGGCTGCGTCGGCTATTCCCGCGCCCGCTCCAGTGGCCCCCTCGACGAGGATCCCGACCGAAGCAGAACTGCGGATCGCGGCGAGCCTGTCGATGCGGCCGAACGATGCCGCCGAAATTTCCGACATGTTCTTTGCCGCCGGCACCGGCGAGCGCGCGCAGATCCTGCGCAATCTGCAGGATACGCCGCTGAAGGCCGCCGCACGGATTCCGGCCGCCCGCGCCGCACGCGCGATCCACATCCTGGAGATGGCGGCGTTCGCGGAGGACATCGACAACTTCACGCTGGAGCTCGGAGAGGCGCTGATCCTGCCGTCGCGGATCGCCGCGCAAGTGGTCCACGATCCTGGCGGCGAGCCGCTCGGCTGCGCGATGCGCGCGCTCGACGTGTCGAGTGCGGCGTTTCAGCGGATCCTGATGTTCCTCAACCCGGAAGCAGGCTCGTCGGTCAACTATGTCTATCGCCTGTCGCGGCTTTACGATCGCCTCAGCGAACGCTCAGCGCTGGTGATGCTGGCGGCATGGCGCGGCTCGACCATGGCGGTCGCTCGCGCCAAGTATCGCTCCTCGCTTTACGACGACGAGCGTCATCGTGCGCGCACCGCGCCGTTGCTGACGCGGCCGACTGTGCAGCCCGGCAGCGCGGCCGCCGTACGCAACCACAAATCCGGAAGCTAGTACCCGGAATCAGAGTTGATTGATACGGCGGCCCTTGAAACGGCGTTGACGGATCTTTTTCTTGGTCCAGACGAAGGGCTCGGCTTTGTCGTTGTAGGCGTTGACGTAGGCATCGATGTGTTCCTGAAGCTGCTTGAGGCTTGTGAAGGAGGTGCCGCTGAGCGACTGCCCCTGCAGGATTGAGAACCATACCTCGATCTGGTTGAGCCAGGACGCACTCGTCGGTGTGAAATGGAATTGCACATTGGGATGGGCCTTGAGCCAGCTCTCATTCTTCTTGTGGGTGTTGAGGTTGTCGAGGATGACGTGAAGCTTTCGGCCCGGAAAGGCCGCGGTGAGGCTGTTCATGAAATCGAGAAACTCGACACGGCGACGGCGTTTTGAATGCGTAGCGATGATCTTTCCGGTGGCGACTTCGAGCGCTGCAAACAATGTCGTGGTGCCATGCCGCTTGTAATCGTGGCTCTGGCCGGTCAAGGCGCGGCCATTGGGCAACTTCAGATAGCCCTGCGCTCGCTCCAAAGCCTGGATCGAGGGCTTCTCGTCCACGCAGAGCACAATAGCCTTCGCCGGCGGGGCGACGTAAAGGCCAACGACATCGGCGGCTTTGGCCGTAAAGTTCGGGTCGTTGCTCTCACACCAGGACTTGCGAGCCGCGAGGTCAATCTTGTGGCTGCGCAGGAACCGCCAGACATATTGGACGTCAACATCGCCTAGCGCCTCGGCCAGCAGAGGGCCGGTCCAGCGCGCAAACCCTTGCGGGGGCGGCTTATCCAGCAGCTTCAGAATCCGCTTGTCGGTCGTCTTCGTATAGATCGGCTGCTTGCCGGGCCGCGGCTTGTCTTGCAGCCCTTCAAGGCCTTGGTCGGCATAGCGATGCCGCCAAACGCTGACAATCCGCGGCTGGACCCCAACTTCCTTGGCGATCGACCGGGTGCTGCGCCCGTCCGCCGCTAACAGGACTATCCGCGCCCGCTTCAAATCGCGCTGCAATGTCATCGGTGAGCGACAACACGCCTCAAGC
>NZ_LNCU01000118.1:69019-80318 GCF_001542415.1 Bradyrhizobium macuxiense | reverse complement strand
GCTTGAGGCGTGTTGTCGCTCACCGATGACATTGCAGCGCGATTTGAAGCGGGCGCGGATAGTCCTGTTAGCGGCGGACGGGCGCAGCACCCGGTCGATCGCCAAGGAAGTTGGGGTCCAGCCGCGGATTGTCAGCGTTTGGCGGCATCGCTATGCCGACCAAGGCCTTGAAGGGCTGCAAGACAAGCCGCGGCCCGGCAAGCAGCCGATCTATACGAAGACGACCGACAAGCGGATTCTGAAGCTGCTGGATAAGCCGCCCCCGCAAGGGTTTGCGCGCTGGACCGGCCCTCTGCTGGCCGAGGCGCTAGGCGATGTTGACGTCCAATATGTCTGGCGGTTCCTGCGCAGCCACAAGATTGACCTCGCGGCTCGCAAGTCCTGGTGTGAGAGCAACGACCCGAACTTTACGGCCAAAGCCGCCGATGTCGTTGGCCTTTACGTCGCCCCGCCGGCGAAGGCTATTGTGCTCTGCGTGGACGAGAAGCCCTCGATCCAGGCTTTGGAGCGAGCGCAGGGCTATCTGAAGTTGCCCAATGGCCGCGCCTTGACCGGCCAGAGCCACGATTACAAGCGGCATGGCACCACGACATTGTTTGCAGCGCTCGAAGTCGCCACCGGAAAGATCATCGCTACGCATTCAAAACGCCGTCGCCGTGTCGAGTTTCTCGATTTCATGAACAGCCTCACCGCGGCCTTTCCGGGCCGAAAGCTTCACGTCATCCTCGACAACCTCAACACCCACAAGAAGAATGAGAGCTGGCTCAAGGCCCATCCCAATGTGCAATTCCATTTCACACCGACGAGTGCGTCCTGGCTCAACCAGATCGAGGTATGGTTCTCAATCCTGCAGGGGCAGTCGCTCAGCGGCACCTCCTTCACAAGCCTCAAGCAGCTTCAGGAACACATCGATGCCTACGTCAACGCCTACAACGACAAAGCCGAGCCCTTCGTCTGGACCAAGAAAAAGATCCGTCAACGCCGTTTCAAGGGCCGCCGTATCAATCAACTCTGATTCCGGGTACTAGATGCCAACCTCCGCGGCTGAACCGCGCGCATTCGTCTCCACCCGATCTCCCGTCATTTGCGTGACGTCCTCCAGGGCGCGCCCCTTTGTTTCGAAGCCAAACATCAGAAACACCAGGGCTTGAAAGACAAGGACGCCTGCAAGCGTTCCCAATACCCCGAGCAATCCCTGCCAGGCGAAAATGGCGACGACCGCGAACTGCACCAGTGACATCGCAATGCGGCCGGCCGTCGCACAAACTGCCGTTCCGCGCAAGCGATAGCGTGTCGGAAACAGCTCGGGTACGTGCATTGCAAATCCCGTCGCCAGCATGACGTAGATCGCCGATACGAGACAGAAGCCGACCACCACGAGTGCGGCCCCGTCCGGCACGAACGGATAGGCGATGCCGAACGCGGCGGCGGCAAGCGATGATCCGACGATAGACGCCTTCCGCCCAACACGATCTGCCAAGACCAAGCCGATCAGCGATCCCACCGGGCCGCCAAGCGACATCAGGGTGGTGTATCCGAGCGAGGACACCACGCTATGACCGTCCTTGACCAGGAAGGTCGGCAGCCAGCCGATGAACCCGTAGAGGCTGAAGCCGACCACGACATGAAGCAGGCAGCCAAGCAAGGTGCGCCCAAGATACGGCGGCTGGAACAATCTCCAGACCGACCCCGCCGGCTGCTCTTCGCGGACCGCGGTTTCCGGCCGCGGCAACGGCCCATTACGGGCGGCTTCAGCCTCGATCGCGCGAAGCACGCTCTCCGCCTCTCCTGCCCGGCCATGCGCAGCCAGCCAGCGCGGGGATTCCGGCATCGATTTGCGAAGAACCCAAACGATCATCGCCAGGACGCCGACGATGCCGAACATGTAGCGCCAGCCCAGGTTCGGGATCACCCACAGGCCGACCATCGAAGAAGCAAAAAGAGAGATGTTGGTGATGACCGCCAGCAATCCGATCCAACGTCCACGTGATGACGCCGGAACGAACTCGGTCAATGTCGCCTAGCCGACGACGATCTCGGCACCGAGTCCCAATCCAATCACAAATCGGCAGGCGATCAGCACAGTCATGCTCGGCGCCAGTGCCGCAGCAATGGACGCGAGGCCGAAAATCGCGAGATTGGCTTGATAGGTGAATCGTCGGCCAAACCGGTCGCCCAGAATGCCCAAGAACCAGGCGCCCAGCGTCATCCCGATGAAGGTGACCGACACGAAGGTTGCGTTGAGCTGGAGGGTCGACCACCCTTCCTTCAGCACGGCGGCCAACACGCCCGCGGCGAGATAGATATCGAAGGCATCAAGAAACATCCCCGCCCCGATGAGAGCGAGAATGCGCCAATGGAACGCACAAATCGGCAGCCGATCGAGCCACGCGCCGGCGTTGACGCCTGTGACTTGAGAGTTGGCCGATCCTGCTTGCATTTCGATCCCCGACGCGCGCCCAGCGCTTGTTTATCGGGGAACCATGCTCTAGCGCTCGCGCCGGACTCCAATGGATTTACGGAATTGCACTATTCACGGGCATTATGCGGTCGCGTCACGCGTCGGCTCGTGCGCCCAAGCAAACTCTTGCCCGACCAATCGCTCCGGACCAAACAACGGGCCAAATCGGACGAACAAACAGCGACACGGTTGCAACAACCTAGTGGCTGATCATCCATGGGCGTGCGGTCGGAAAGCCCTTCGCTCCGCTTCTGGTCTTCGTCATCAACCGCGCCGGTTTCTTCTTGCCGGTCGAGCAGCAGCCACAGCCCGGGCCGTGTGCGGCCTTGTACTGGTCGAGTGTCTTGGGCGCATGCCGGCTTTGCTCGTTGGTGGCGTGGGCCTTGCGCTTGTCGGACGGCATGCAGAAGAACGCCGGCGCCGTCAGGATCACGCGCGGCGACGTCGCCTCGCACTGCGGACAGTCCTGCGGCAGGTCGCACTCCGCCATCGGACGCATGTCGGTGAACGGACCGCAGTCGTTGCAGAGATATTCGTAGATTGGCATCTTTGATCCTTGCGCGGTTGAGCGTGGCGTCTCCAGGCGAAGGCTGCGAGGCGATCAGAACGCCGCCCCGCAGCCTTCCAGAAGGCATCACTTGTCAGGCGAGATCGGCATCTGCACGTCGCCCTTGATGTGCTTGATCGGCCCCGCCGACGACGGCATCACGTCGAAGTCGAAGATCTCCGTCGGCAGCCACAGCGTGGCGCAGGCGTTCGGCACGTCGACCACGCCGGAGATATGGCCCTGGCACGGCGCGGTGCCGAGGATCGAATAGGCCTGGGCGCCGGAGTAGCCGAACTTCTTCAGATACTCGATCGCATTCAGGCAGGCCTGGCGATACGCGATGTGGACATCGAGATAGTGCTGCTTACCGGCCTCGTCGACCGAGATGCCTTCGAAGATCAGGAAATCCTTGTAGTTCGGCGTGATCGGCGACGGCTTGAACACGGGATTCTTGATGCCGTATTTCGCGACGCCGTCCTTGATGACGTCGACCTTGATGTGCAGCCAGCCCGCCATCTCGATAGCGCCGCAGAAGGTGATCTCGCCGTCGCCCTGGCTGAAATGCAGGTCGCCCATCGAGAGCCCGCCACCCGGCACATAGACCGGGAAGTAGATCTTCGAGCCGCGCGACAGATCCTTGATGTCGCAATTGCCGCCATGCTCGCGCGGCGGCACGGTGCGGGCCCCCTCGAGACCGATCTTGGCCTTGACGTCGCCCTTGGCCTGGCCGGCATGCGCGGTCGGTGCGAACGGCGGATTGGCGAGACCCGGCACGCGGGTCGGATTGGTCGCGATCAGCTCGGCTTCGCGCGCGTTCCAGGCCGCGAGCATCTTGGCATCGGGCAGACAGCCGATCAGGCCGGGATGGATGAGGCCGGCGAAATTGACGCCGGGGACGTGCCGCGACGACGTGTAGAGACCCTTGATGTCCCAGATCGACTTCTGCGCCAGCGGGAAGTGATCGGTGAGGAAGCCGCCGCCGTTCTGCTTGGAGAAGAAGCCGTTGAAGCCCCACAGGCTCTCCTTGAGCGGGCCGACGTCGAGAAGATCGACGACGAGGAGGTCGCCGGGCTCGGCACCCTTGACGCCGATAGGGCCGGACAGGAAGTGCACGATCGACAGATCGATGTCGCGCACGTCATCGGCCGAGTCGTTGTTCTTGATGAAGCCGCCGGTCCAGTCGACGGTCTCGATGATGAAGTCGTCGCCGGGACTGACCCATTCGACGATCGGAACTTCCGGATGCCAGCGGTTGTGGATCCTGTCGTTTTCATAAGCCGACTTGCTGAGATCGACCTTGATCAGTGTATCGGGCATCGAGTTGCTCCCCTTGGTTTACTGACGGTTAGACAGACAGATACTTGGAGATCTGCGCGGCATCGACGCTGTCGCGCGGATCGTCGCGGACGATCTCGCCGTTCTCGATCACGAGCACGCGGTCGGCGATGTCGAGTGCGAAGCTGAGGACCTGCTCCGAGACGACGATCGAGAGGCCCCGCTCGTCGCGGATGCGCTTCAAGGTGCGCGCCATGTCCTTGATGATCGACGGCTGGATGCCTTCGGTCGGCTCATCCAGCAGCAGCACTTTCGGCTTGGTCGCGAGCGCACGGGCGATCGCCAACTGCTGCTGCTGGCCGCCCGAAAGATTGCCGCCACGCCGGCCCTTCATCTCCAGAAGTACCGGGAACAACTCGTAGATGTCGCCGGGCACTTCCGAGCCGCCGGAGACCACGAGCCCGGTCTCGATGTTTTCCTTCACCGTCATGGTCGAGAAGATCATGCGGCCCTGCGGCACATAGGCGAGCCCCTTCGCGACGCGCTCGTAGCTCTTCATCGCACCGAGCTCAGCGCCGTCCATGGTCACCGAACCGCTTTTGGCCGGCAGGATTCCCATCAGCGACTTCATCAGTGTGGTCTTGCCCATACCGTTACGGCCCATGATCGCAACAATCTCGTTGGGCGCGACGGAGACGTTGAGGCCGTGCAGCACCTCACTCTGGCCGTAAGCGACGTGAAGATGATTGATTGCCAGCATTGACTCGCTCCTAAGCGTAAGTGCTTGTCTTCACCTCTCCCCATCGGGGAGAGGTCGGCGCGCAGCGCCGGGTGAGGGCCTTCAGGCCCCACGAGAGAGCTGGTCCCCTCACCCGAATTGCTTCGCAATTCGACCGCTCCCGTTGGGAGAGGTGAACCGAGCGCGCGACTTGACTTTGCGTGACCATCATCAATGACCCAGATAGACTTCGACGACCTTCGGGTCGTTCTTGACGTGCTCCATCGTCCCTTCGGACAGTATCTGGCCCTGATGCAGCACGGTGACCTTGTGGGCGATGTCCTCGACGAACTTCATGTCGTGCTCGATCACCAGCACCGAGCGATCCTTGATGATCCGATTCAACAGCTCTGCGGTCTTGGCGCGCTCGGACACGCTCATGCCGGCGACCGGCTCATCGAGCATCAGGAGGTCAGGATCCTGGATCAGCAGCATGCCGATCTCGAGCCACTGCTTCTGGCCGTGGCTGAGCTGGTCGGCATAGGTGTTGAGACGGTCCTTCAGGAAGATCATCTCGGCGACCTCCTCGACCCGCTGCTTGACCGCATCGTCACGCTGGAAGGTCAGCGAGCCGAACACGGTGCGGCCGCGGGGGTAGGAAATTTCGAGGTTCTCGAACACGGTGAGATCCTCGAACACGGAAGGCGTCTGGAACTTGCGCCCGACGCCGGCCTGCACGATCTCGTTCTCGCGCAGCCTGGTCAGCTCCTGACCGCGGAACTGGATCGAGCCTGAGGTGGCTCTGGTCTTGCCGCAGATCAGGTCGAGCACGGTCGTCTTGCCGGCGCCGTTCGGGCCGATGATGACGCGGATCTCGTTCTCCTCGACGTAGAAGGAGAGATCGTTGACCGCCTTGAAGCCGTCAAAGGACACCGTGAGACCGCTGACGGCAAGCAGGAAATCCTTGGGTTGATGACCGACGCGCATGATGATCCCTCCTCACTCGGCTGGTGCGCCGTCGGCGACATAGTTCGTCGACTTCGGCCTGCGTGACGCCAGGAGGCGATCAATGCGTGGTTGGATGTGATCGGCCCAGATACCCGACAGACCGTTCGGGAAGGCCAGCACGACAGCGATGAAAAGCGCACCAAGGCCGAACAGCCAGAGCTGCGGAAAGGATTCCGACAGGCTGGTCTTGGCGAAATTGACCAACAGCGCGCCCCAGACCGCGCCGAAGATCGACATCCGGCCACCGACCGCGGTGTAGATCACCATCTCGATCGAGGGCACGATGCCGACGAAGGACGGCGACATGAAGCCGACCTCGAGCGTGAACATCGCTCCGCCGATTGCCGCGAACACGGCTGCAGCGCAGAAGGCGAAGATCTTGAAGTTGGCGACGCTGTAACCGGAGAAGCGCACGCGGTCCTCCTGCTCCCTCATCGCGACCAGGATGCGCCCGAGTTTTGTCAGGCGGATGAACTGCGCGGCGACGATACAGCCGAACAACAAGACCACCTCCACGAAATAGAGGACGTACTTGGCATGATCGGTGCGGATATCCCAACCATGCAGCGTGCGCAGGTCGGTGATCCCGTTGATGCCGCCGGTGTAGCCCTGCTGTCCCACGATCAGGATGGTCATGATCGCGGCGATCGCCTGCGTGATGATCGCGAAATAGACCCCGCCGACCCGGCGCTTGAACATCGCAGCGCCGATGATCAAGGAGAAGATCGCCGGCACCAGGATGATCGCCATCAGCGCGACCGGGAAGCTGTGGAACGGCTTCCAGAAAAAGGGCAGCGAGGTGATCTGGTTCCAGTCCATGAAGTCGGGAATGCCGGGCGTCGACTGGATCTTGGTGTTCTCGACGCTCGACGCCTCGAGCTTCAGGTACATCGCCATGCAGTAGCCGCCGAGGCCGAAGAATACGCCCTGCCCCAGGCTCAGGATGCCGCCATAGCCCCAGCACAGCACCAGCCCGATGCCGACGAAGGCGTAGGTCAGATATTTGGCGACCAGGTTGAGGCGGAAGATATCCACCGACAGCGGCAGGATGACAAACAGCAGGACCGCGAGCGCGAGGAAGCCGATCAGTTCGGAGCGGTTGAAAAAGCGCGAGTTGATGATCATGACCAGCCTGCTTGTTCTTACTTGCGGACCTTGAGCGCGAAGAGCCCCTGCGGACGCACCATCAGGATCGCGACGATCGTCAGCAGCGTGATGACCTTGGCCATCGAGCCCGACAGGAAGAACTCCAGCGTCGACTGGGTCTGCGAGATCGAGAAAGCGGAGGCGATAGTGCCGAACAGCGAGGCAGCCCCGCCGAACACAACCACCAGGAAGGTATCGACAATGTAGAGCTGGCCGGCAGTCGGACCGGTCGATCCGATCATGGTGAAGGCCGAGCCCGCGATGCCGGCGATGCCGCAGCCGAGCGCGAAGGTGTAGCGGTCGACCTTCTCGGTGTTGATGCCGACGGCACCCGCCATCACGCGGTTCTGCACCACGGCGCGCACCTGCTTGCCCCAGCTCGACCAGAACAGAATGTAGAAGACCGCAATCGTAATCAGGATGGTCAGCCCCATCACGAACATGCCGTTGATCGGGATCTGGATGGCGTCGGTCGCCTGCCAGGATCCCATCATCCATTCCGGCAGTTCGACACCAACCTCGCGCGCACCGAAGATCGAGCGGTAGGCCTGCTGCAGGATCAGGCTGAGCCCCCAGGTCGCGAGCAGCGTATCGAGCGGGCGCTTGTAGAGATGCCGTATCAGCGCCCACTCGACCAGCATGCCGAGCGCCCCCGAGGCGACGAAGGCTAGCATCATCGCAATGAAGAAGTATCCGGGGAACAGCCAGGGCGCGACGCTCTGCACCGCGCTCGACGTCATCCAGGTGACGTAGGCACCGAGGATCATGAACTCGCCATGGGCCATGTTGATGACCCCCATCTGGCCGAAGATGATGGCGAGCCCCAACGCCATCAGCACGTAGACGGAGAACAGGATGAGCCCGGCGAACCCCTGCATCGCAAGGATGGCGCCGAGATCGCTGATCGAATAATCGCCGAACATTGTCGTCCTCCAATCCGAGGGGCATGCGCCGCGGCTCAGCGGCGCGCCATCCGGGCATGGACCATTCCGTCCATGCCGCGATGCATCGAGGGTGAGAGCCCGCGTTAGACGCGCGGCCTCACTGGTAGCCCTTCGGGAACGGGTTCGGCTCGACGAGATCGGCGGTCTCGTAGATCAGTTCGTACTGACCATCGGCCTTGGCGCGGCCGACGCGGGTCTTCGACCACAGATGATGGTTCTCGTGGATCCGCACATAGCCCTCCGGTGCGCCCTTGAACTCGACGCCGGGCGAGGCTGCCGCGATCTTGTCGATGTCGAAGCTCTGGGCCTTCTCCACGGTCAGCTTCCACAGCCACGGGCCGAGATACGCAGCCTGGGTGACGTCGCCGATGACAGTCTTCTCGCCCCACATCTTCTTGAACGCCGGCACGAAGGCCTTGTTGTTGGGATTGTCGAGCGACTGGAAATACTTCATGCAAGCATAGGCGCCCGCGATGTTCTCGCCGCCGATGCCGTCAATCTCGTCCTCGGTCACCGAGATCGTCAGCAGCGTCTGCTTCGAGAGATCGATGCCGGCCGCCTTGAGCTGCTTGTAGAAGGCGACGTTGGAGCCGCCGACGATGATCGCGTAGATCACGTCGGGCTTTGTCAGCTTGATCTTGTTGATCACGGAGTTGAACTGGGTGCTGCCGAGCGGGAAATACTCCTCGCCGACGACCTTGCAGCCCTGCAGATGGTTCTCGATGTGCTTGCGCGCGATCTTGTTCGAGGTGCGCGGCCAGATGTAATCGGAGCCGAGCAGGTAGAAGCTCTTGGCACCCTTGGTCTTGTTGACCCAATCCAGCCCCGCGATGATCTGCTGTGTCGCCTCCTGGCCGGTGTAGATGACGTTCTTGGACTGCTCGAGGCCTTCGTAGAAGGTCGGGTAGTACAGCATGCCGTTGTACTGCTCGAACACAGGCAACACGGCTTTCCGCGAGGCCGACGTCCAGCAGCCCATCACGGCCGCGCATTTGTCGTTTACGAGCAGCTTCTTCGCCTTTTCGGCGAAGGTCGGCCAGTCGCTGGCGCCGTCCTCCTGGATGAACTTGATCTTGCGGCCGAGCACGCCGCCGGCGGCATTGATCTGCGCGATCGCGAGCTTCTCGGCCTCGACAGACCCGGTCTCCGAGATCGCCATCGTGCCGGTGACGGAATGCAGGATGCCGACCGTGACTTCACTATCAGTGACTGCAAGTCCCGTCGTGTTGACCGCAGAAGTTGCGGGCACGTCCGCAAACGAGGGGCGGGACAGCATCGAGACGGCCGGCAAAGCGGCCATTCCCATCAAGAGCTTACGCCGGAGCGGAGACTGCAGGCCTGGTTTCGATACGTCTGACATGAGCACCCCATTGGTTCGAGAACGCATATTGATGAGGGGAGGATTGCCCAGTTTTGTGCACCGCACTGATACGCAAGATCGCGTATACTGCACCGCAAAATAGCGACGTAGATTCTGGTACGGGATTTGCCAGCAGATCACCGGACATCCCGGATCAGGAGTGGGGCGACGTGGCAGGGCGGCAGCGGATAGACCGCGTCAGACGCCAGTATAACCAGTGGGTTGCGAACCAGACGCTGGAGGACTACGCGCTGCGCTTCACGGCCAAGAGCGCTCGGCGCTGGTCGGCCGCCCGCGTCGCCAACACCGCGCTCGGCGCGATCTCCTTCCTGGCGCTGGAGGCAATCGGCGGCACCATCACGCTCAATTACGGGGCGATGAACGCCTCGGCTGCGATCGTCGTGGTCAGCATCATCATCTTCCTGTGCGGGCTGCCCATTGCCTACCACGCCGCCAAATGCGGCATCGACATCGACCTTCTGACCCGCGGCGCCGGCTTCGGCTACATCGGCTCGACCATCACCTCGCTGATCTACGCCTCGTTCACCTTCATCTTCTTCGCGATCGAGGCGGTAATCCTCGCCAGCGCGCTCGACATGTGCTTCGGCATTCCGCGGCCGATCGGTTACCTGATCAGCGCCGTCGTGATCATTCCGCTCGTAATCTACGGCATCACGCTGATCAGCCGTTTCCAGCTCTGGACGCAGCCGCTCTGGATCGTCCTCCACGTCATGCCGTTCGCGGCGATCGCCTGGGCCAATCCGCACTCGTTCACGGAATGGCGCAAATTCGCGGGCGAGCACGGCGATCCGGCAGGCCATCTCGACCTCCTGCTGTTCGGCGCTGCAGCCTCCGTCGTGTTCTCGCTGGTCGCGCAGATCGGCGAGCAGGTCGACTTCCTGCGCTTCCTGCCGCGCGATCGCGCAACCTCGCGAAAAGCCTGGTGGATTGCCCTGCTCGGCGCAGGTCCGGGCTGGATCGTGCTCGGCGCGCTGAAGCTGCTCGCCGGCTCCTTCCTAGCCTTCTTCGCGCTAAGCCACGGCGTCTCGGCCGAACACGCCTCCGAGCCGGCAAACATGTATCTCGAAGCCTTCCGCTACGTCCTGTCGCAGCCGGATCTGGCGATGGCGCTGACCGGCACTTTCGTGATCCTGTCGCAGGTGAAGATCAACGTCACCAACGCTTATGCCGGATCGATCGCATGGTCGAACTTCTTCTCCCGCCTCACCCACTCGCATCCCGGACGCGTGGTGTGGCTGGTGTTCAACGTGGTGGTCGCGCTGCTGTTGATGGAGATCGGTGTCTACAAGGCACTCGAACAGACGCTGGCGCTCTATTCCAACGTCGCGATCGCCTGGGTCGGCGCGCTGGTCGCCGATCTGGTCATCAACAAGCCGCTGGGCTTGCGGCCGCAGCACATCGAGTTCAAGCGCGCGCATCTCTGCGACATCAACCCGGTCGGCGTCGGCGCAATGACGATCGCGACCGTCGTATCGATCAGCGCGTTCTACGGCGTGTTCGGGCCGACCGCGAAGGCGCTGTCGGCCTTCGTCGCACTCGCGGTCGCGTTCATCGCGGCGCCGCTGATCGCCTGGGCGACCGATGGCAAGTACTATATCGCGCGCAAGCCGAAGCGGAGCTGGCAGAACATCGAATCGATCCAGTGCTGCATCTGCGAGCACTCCTTCGAGCCTGAGGATATGGCGGCCTGCCCGGCCTATGCCGGCCCGATCTGCTCGCTGTGCTGCTCGCTCGATGCGCGCTGCCACGATCTCTGCAAGCCGCACGCGCGGATCGGCGCGCAGGTATCCGAGGCGTTGGGCAAGGTGATGCCGCAGCC
>NZ_LNCU01000118.1:37318-68978 GCF_001542415.1 Bradyrhizobium macuxiense | reverse complement strand
CAGTTTCGGCGGGGCTCGTGGCGCTGGTGCTCGGCTTGATCTATTTGCAGACATCCGCGGCCGTACACGCCAACGAGCTGCTGGCCGCCGTGCTCTGGAAGGTTTTCTTTGCGCTGGTCCTCATCATCGGCGTGGTGGCGTGGCTGTTCGTGCTGGCCCAGCAGAGCCGCCGTGCCGCAGAGGAGGAAACTCGTCGGCAGACCACGCTCCTGATCCAGGAGATCGACGCCCACAAGCGCACCGATGCCGAATTGCAGCGCGCCAAGGAGGTGGCGGAATCGGCCAACCTCGCCAAGAGCCGCTACGTCGTCGGCTTGAGCCACGAGCTGCGCTCGCCGCTCAACGCGATTTCCGGCTATGCGCAATTGCTGGAGCAGGACAACAGCCTGCCGCCGCGGCCGCGGGATCAGGTCCGCGTGGTCCGCCGCAGCGCCGACCACCTGTCGGGGCTGATCGACGGCATCCTCGACATCTCCAAGATCGAGGCCGGACGCCTCTATCTTTCCCGCGACGAGGTTCGCCTGAGCGACTTCCTCGACCAGCTCGTCGGCATGTTCCGCCTGCAGGCCGCCGCGAAGGGCATCGACTTCGTGTTCAAACGGCCGCCCGTGCTCCCGGTCGTGGTCTATGCCGACGAGAAGCGGCTGCGGCAGATCCTGATCAACCTGCTGTCCAACGCGATCAAGTTCACCCAGGCTGGACACGTGCAATTCGTGGTGCACTATCGCAGCCCGGTCGCCGAATTCGAGGTGATCGATACCGGTCCTGGAATCCAACCCGACGATCTCGAGCGGATATTCGCCCCTTTCGAGCGCGGTGCGCTCGGCGTCTCGCAGCCGCAGACCGGCACCGGGCTCGGGCTGACCATCAGCCGCCTCCTCGCCGGCGTGATGGGCGGCGCCATCAAGGTGAGCAGCACGGTCGGCACCGGCAGCACGTTTCGCGTCAAGCTGCTCCTCTCCGAGGTTACCAATCCGCGCCGCGAGGCGCCGGTCGATGCTCCCGTCTACGGCTATCTTGGCCCGCGCAAGACCATCCTGATCACCGACGACGACCCGACCCATCGCGACCTCCTGCGCGAGGTCCTCGCGCCGCTCGGCTTCATCCTGCTCAGCGCGCCGGACGGGCCCGGATGCCTCGCGCTGGCGCAGCATTGCAGGCCCGACCTGTTCCTGCTCGACATCTCGATGGCCGGCATGGACGGCTGGACGGTCGCAGAAACTCTACGCTCCGCCGGCCATCACCAGGCCCGCATCCTGATGATCTCGGCGAGCGCCCTGGAGGCGCATGGCGCGCCGCTCGCCCAACCGTTCCACGACGGCTACCTGATGAAGCCGATCGATATCCCGCGGCTGCTCGAGACCGTCCGTCAGCTTCTCAGGATTGAATGGCAGTACGAGCCCGAGCAGACCCCGCCTCCGCAATGGAAGCCGGACAGCGCCACGCGCCCGCCGGTGAAATATATCGAAGAGCTGATCGGCCTCGGCCAGCTCGGCTATGTCAGGGCGATCCAGCTCAAGCTGGATGAAATCGGCCACGAGCACCCTGAACATGCCGATTTCGTCGCGCAGATGCGAACGCTGGTCGACCGGTTCGATCTCGACCAATACATGGCGACTTTAAAGATATTGCACAGCTATGACCATTGAACAGAAGAAGCGCGACGTCGCCCTCGTCGTCGATGATTCCCCGGAGACGCTGCGTCTGCTGACCGACGCCCTCGACGGCGCCGGCATGACGGTCATGGTGGCGCTCGACGGCGCCTCTGCGATGCGGATCGTCGACCAGATCACGCCCGATATCGTGCTGCTCGACGCGGTGATGCCGGGCATGGACGGGTTCGAGACCTGCAGGCGGCTGAAGCGCGACGCCGGGCTCGATGGCGTGCCGATCATCTTCATGACGGGGCTGGCGGAGACCGAGCACATCGTGCGTGGGCTCGAGGCCGGCGGCGTCGATTATGTGACGAAGCCGATCGTGGTGGAAGAGATGCTGGCGCGCATCCGCGTCCACCTCGCCAATGCACGGATGACCCAGAGCGCGCGTGCAGCGCTCGATGTCTCCGGCCGCTATTTGCTCGCGGTCAACGGTGCCGGCAAGCTGCTGTGGGCAACACCGCAGGCGCAGAGGCTGTTGTCGGACACGCTCGCGTATGCCGACGACGATTTCGTTCTGCCGGATCCGATGCCGCACTGGCTCGACCAGGCGAAGGGGAAGGCCGGAGCGAAGACCGCCACCATGTCGGCATTCCCGGGCAACGAGCAGCTCCGTCTGCAGTATATGGGCAAGCTCGGCCCGAACGAATTCCTGCTTCGGCTCGCCAAGGACACCAGCGGCGACATGCCGGCCGAGTTCTACAGTGAGCTCGGCCTGACCACGCGCGAGGGGGAGGTGCTGTCGTGGCTATCCAAAGGCAAGACCAACCGCGATATCGCGCAAATCCTCGGCTTGAGCCCGCGTACCGTCGACAAGCATTTGGAGCAAATCTATGCCAAGCTCGGGGTCGATAATCGAACCGCCGCAGCGACGATCGCCGTCAGCACAAGACATCGCAAGTCCTGAGCGCAGTGCTCGTCCGTTCATAGATAATTTTCAAAGGCGTCGCGTTGTGCCCGCGTCAAGTGCAGGCCGTGCTTGGTGCGCCTCTCCAGAAAGTCCGCGGGCCCCGTCGCCCACTCCGTTTCCCGGAGAAAGGCAGCCTCGCGCTCATAGAAATTTCCTCCGAAATGGCGACCAAGGTCAGGAACGCTGCGGACCGATCCGAGCAGATCGCGCGCTCGCGTGCCGTAGAGCCGCGCATAATGATGGATCACCGTTCCTGGCAGATCAGGATAGGCCTGTGCCAAGTTCGCAGCGAAACCCTCGAATGTGCCGCCGATGTCGCCGCCGGGAAGAGGCCTCCGCGCAGTCCATGCCGCTGTCATACTGGGAAACCACGGCTCCAATCGGCCAAGCGCGTGCTCGGCCAGCCGGCGATAGGTCGTGATCTTGCCGCCGAAGATCGCGAGCAACGGAGGTTGCGCGGTCGTGCCATGCATCTCGAAGACATAGTCTCGCGTCACCGCGGAGGGATTCTCGGAATTGTCGTCATACAATGGCCGTACGCCGGAGAAGGCGTGTACGGTCTGACCGTCGCGCGGGGGCGAACGAAAATAGCGGCGCAGCACGCCAAGGAGGTAGGCAACCTCGTCGTCGTCAATCGCCACATCCTCCGCGCGTCCGTCATAGGGGATATCGGTGGTGCCGATGAGCGCGAGATTGCCCTCGTAGGGATTGACGAAAATGACGCGGCGGTCCTCATTCTGGAGCAGATAGGCCTGCGGCCCGCTCCAGAACTTCGGCACGACGATATGGCTTCCCTTGACCAGCCGCACGTGGTGGGCCGAGTTCAGCCCTGCCACCCCCTGCACAACATCTTGAACCCAAGGGCCTGCTGCATTGACGAGCGCACGCGCGTGCACCACCTGCGTGCCGCCATCCTCGGCCTGCATCTCCAGGCGCCAATGGTCTCCCTCCCGCCGAGCGCTCACCGCGCGCGTCCGAGGCAATATCCTGGCGCCTTTCCGAGCCGCATCGAGAAGATTGAGGATCACCAGCCGCGCATCGTCGACCCAGCAATCCGAATATTCGAAGCCGCGGCGGAATTCCGGGCGCAGCGGCACTCCTTCGGGAGCTCGCGAAAGATCGAGCCCACGGCTCGGCGGCAGTTGCTTGCCGCCCCCAAGATGGTCGTAGAGAAACAACCCGGTCCGTATCAGCCATGCGGGCCGTTGCTCGGGCGAATGCGGCAGCACGAAGCGCATCGGCCAGATGATGTGTGGCGCCGACGCGAGCAGCACCTCACGCTCGATCAAGGCCTCCCGGACCAGACGAAACTCGTAATATTCGAGGTAGCGCAGCCCGCCATGCACGAGCTTGCCGGAACGCGACGACGTCCCCTCTGCAAAGTCGTCCTTCTCGCACAGGAGAACTTTCAGGCCGCGACCGGCGGCATCCCGGGCGATACCGGCCCCATTGATGCCGCCACCGATAATGGCGATGTCGACGAGTCCGTGATCCGTGCCCGGTGCGCCCGCCGTCATCGCGTCCTGCTGCGCTTCTTCTCAACTCGCCGGCGAGCCGCGGCTTTCCCTGCCGCTCGGGCTTTCGCGGGCTTCGTCTTCGAGGCCTGGAGGCCATAGGTGGAAAATCCCTGCGCCGTTTCCGCGATCTGGTCCTCGCTGAGGATGTGCGGCGTTTCGAGCGCAAGCGAGAGATAATATTGACGCGCGATGGTTTCGAGCTCGACCGCAAGCCACATCGCCTTGTCAAGGTTGGCGCCGACGGCAATCATGCCGTGATTGGCCAGCAGGCAGCCGTTACGGCCTTCGAGCGCGGCGAGCGCCAGCTCGGACAATTCCGGCGTGCCGTAACGCGCGTAGCCCGCACAGCGGATGTCGTGGCCGCCGAATGCCGCCATCATGTAGTGGCACGCCGGAATCGGCTTGCGCGCAATGGCAAGCACGGTGGCATAAGTCGAATGGGTGTGCACGACGCCGCCGACATCGGGCCGGCCGCGCATGATATCGAGATGGAAGCGCCATTCGGTGGAGGGCTGCAGCGGCCCTTCCCACATTCCATACTCGCCCTCGAGCGGCATCGACGCAATCATCTCCGGCTTCATCGCGTCGTAAGGCGTGGCCGACGGGGTGATCAGCATCCGGTCCTTGTACCGCGCAGAGATATTCCCAGACGTTCCCTGGTTGAGACCCGACGCATTCATCCACCGGCACTTGGCGATGATCGCTTCACGCAGTTGTCGTTCCTCACGGGTCATGTCGAAATACCTTTCGTCTTCAGCACGGATTGAGCGGCGGCTCGCCGGCCAGAAAGCGGCGAACCTCTTCCGCCGCCTGACCGGCGGCAAAGGTCACGGTACGCACGGAGGCGCCGGCGATATGCGGCGTCAGCGTGACATTTGGCAGTTGCAACAGCGGCCAG
Organism: Bradyrhizobium macuxiense; assembly: GCF_001542415.1. GTDB lineage: Bacteria > Pseudomonadota > Alphaproteobacteria > Rhizobiales > Xanthobacteraceae > Bradyrhizobium > Bradyrhizobium macuxiense. The sequence goes on along the minus strand of NZ_LNCU01000118.1, from coordinate 63,998 downwards.
TCCGGCGGCGCCGGCTCGACCGCGAAGGTGTCGAGCATCGCGCCGCCAAGCCGTCCGGCGGACAGCGCGTCGTGGAGCGCCGCGTAATCGACCAGCGGCCCGCGCGCCGTGTTGATGAAGATGGCGTCCGGTTTCATGCGCGCGAGCGCGGCGCGATCGATAAAGCCGGTTGTTTCCGCCGTGACCCGCGCATGCAGGCTGATCACGTCGGCGCGCGTCAGGAGGTCCGCAAGGGCGACATGCTCGACGCCGTCATTGCGGTCCTGCGCAGTCAATTGGACATAGGGGTCGGCCACCAGGATCTTGCAGCCGAATGCCTTGAGCAGTTTCACCACCCGGCTGCCGATCGCGCCATAGCCGACAATGCCGACCGTCATCTCGCCGAGCTCGCGGCCGGTGCGGTCGGCGCGATAAAGGTCGCCGCGCCATTCACCGCCGCGCAGGGATTCATGTCCGCTGCGGATCAGCCGCGTTTCGGAAAGAATGGCGCCGACGGTGAACTCGGCGACCGCGCTGGCGTTGCGACCCGGCGTGTTGACGACAAGCACCTTGTGATCCCGCGCGGCCTGCATATCGATATTGACGGGGCCGCCCCGCGAGACCGCGATGAATTTGAGCTTCGGCAGCCGTTCCAGCATCGATCGCGAGATCGGGGCCAAATGAGTCACCAGCATTGGCGCGTCGCCGATAAAGCCGGCAATCTCATTGGGATCGCCCATGAATTCCTTCAACCCGTCGAGCTTGGAGCCGGCATAGCCATGCTCCATCGGCTCGTCCGGCCATGGCTGCTCCAGGATACGAATATCGATATGGTCGCCGCAGGCCGCCGTGATCCGTTCGGCAAACACCGACGGTAGCATGAAGCGGTCGCCGATGATGGCGATGGTGTCAGACATGGCCACCTCCTGCGCGCAACGCTGCCAGCTGCTTCCAGACCGGCCGCGCGGCAAGCCTGGCATCGAGATAGGTCGGGAACATCCGCGAATAGCGTGAGGCCAGCTCCGGATCGTAGGCCTGTGGGGCGTTGAGGCATGGCGTTACCCAGTCCTCCGCACAGGCCGCCATGTCAGGATAGATTCCGGTGGCGACCGCGGCGATCATCGCGGCGCCAGCGGCACCGGCTTCACCGCGGCTACAGACGCGAACGTTGCATTCGAGCGCCGCGCCCAGAATGGAACCGAGAGCCCGGCTGCGTGCAGCGCCGCCGGTGATCCGTAAGTCTCGCGGCAACGCGCCCATGGCGGCGTAGCAATCGCGCGCGGCAAAGGCGAGCCCTTCCATCACCGCCCGCATCAGGTCCCAGTAACCATGGCGCGAGCGTAATCCCAGGAATTGCGCGCAAGCTTCGTGGGACACGAATGGTCCGCGTTCGCCGGCGTCCGAAATGAAGGGATGGAACAGAAGTTCTCCAGGCCGTGCCGCGAGCACGCGCTCGTCAATCCGGCGGATCAGATCGGCGCGCGACCGCGTCACACCTTCCGCGGCCAGCAGGTCACGGGCAAGATCGATCAGCCAATCGATGTTGAGCGTAGCTGCCATGTTCGATTGCATCTGCGCATAGTGACCGGGGACCGGGAACGGCATGGTGTAACCGGTGGCCTCCGGGTTCAGGACGACCGCATCGGCGCTGGGCGCGAGCCGCATGTGCATGCCGGTCGACCCGATGATGGTGCAGCCGACATCGGGCGCCGGATCGTAGAGCCCTGCTCCCAGCGCGTTGCAGATCACGTCGACATAGCCGAGCGATACCGGCACGCCCTGCGGCAGTCCGGTCTCCAGTGCCGCGGCAGCACTCAGCGGATGCGTCGTCACGACGCCGTCGACCACCTCGGGAAAGAGAGCCGCGCAGTCGGAAATGCCGATGAGCTTCGCCGTCTCCGCGTCGAATCCACGCTTCCGGAAATTGCCTGACGTGAAGGTTGCCTCGGATGGATCGGTCGCTCGTTGACCCGTCAGCAGGAAGTAGAGCCAATCCTTGCAGTGAAAAGCCGTGCTGGCGCGTGACAGGGTTTGCGGCGCGTGGGCCTGTAGCCAGGCCAGTTGCGCACCCTGTTGGCACGCATTCAATCCCGAGCCGGTCCGCTGATAGAGCGCGAAATTGCGATCGCTGGAACGGATGTCCTCGACCATGGCCGCAGCTCGCGAATCCAGCCAAAGCAGCGCCGACGCAACCGGGCGGCCGTCGTCGTCGACGAGCCAGGTACCGTCGCCTTGTCCGGTGACGGCGATGGCTGCAACCCGCGACGCGAAATCCGGCACGGCCGCCACGAGACCGCGCAGCGCGGCGACGGTGTCGGTCCAGGTCCGCGACATGTCCTGTTCGACCCACCCGCCCGGCAACGTGCTGTAGGTATTGGGCAGCGAAAAGTCGGCAAGCTGTCGCCCGTCTCGTGTGAAGGCCACCGTCTTGATCAGGGACGTGCCGGCATCGATGCCGATGATCACGTCGCGGCTCTGAGGGATGGCCATGATCAGACCACCTCCGCATGGCGAATGCAGACCCCGTCGGCACCGAAAATGTGAAGGTGCCGCGGCTCCAGCGCAAACGGAATGACGTCTCCCGGCCGCGCAGCAATCCGGCTTGCCGCCACCGCGATCAGGAGGTTGCCGGCACACTCGCCGGCGACATGCGATTGATCGCCCAGCCATTGATTGGACGTCACGCGCACCTGCACATCACCCGTCCCGACCGCGACCTTCTGTGGCCGGATGCCGACACGGACACGCTTGTTCTGTTCCAGCGTACGCCGGGCGTGCTGATCGAGCGTGCCGCCGGGTATATGGAAGGTGATGTCCGAGCCAACTGACAGCTGAAAACCGCCATCGCCGGCAGTCACCTCTGTCTCCAGCAGGTTCATCGGTGGCTCGCCGATGAAGCTTGCGACGAACAGGTTCGCGGGCCGGCTTTTCAACTCTTTCTCGCTCGCGAACTGCTGCAGCACGCCATCTTCCATTACGGCGATCCGATCGGCCAGCGCGCTGGCCTCGGTCTGGTCATGGGTCACGAAGATCGCCGTCATGCCGCGCTCGGCAAGCAGGCCCTTGATCCGCCCGCGCAGCACTGCGCGGAGTTGCGGCTCAAGCTGCCCCATCGGTTCATCCAGCAGATAGAGATCGGCGTCACGCACCAGCGCACGGGCCAGTGACACCCGCTGCTGCTGACCGCCGGAGATCGAGCGGGGGTACTTGTCCAGCGTGTCCTCGATCTCGACCAGCCGCGCGATCGCATCGACCCTGCGCGAAACCTCGCTATGGGTGAGCTGCTGCGCCTTCAGGGCGAAAGCGATGTTCTCGCGGACCGTGAGAGGCGGATAAAGCGAGTAACCCTCGAAGGCCATCGCCACCTTGCGCCGCGCGGGCGGCAAATCGTGGATCTGCCGCGCGCCCAGTGCAATCTCGCCGGACGTGACGCTCTCGAAACCCGCGACCATGCGCAAGGTCGAGGTCTTGCCGCAACCCGAGGATCCGAGCAGCGCGACGATCTCGCCCTTCCCGACCTCCATGTCGAGCGCGCGCACGGCGTGAACAGGTGGCTTGCCGCGACTGCGATAGACCTTGTCGACATTCCGGATTTCGAGCATGCCCATGGTCGCCTCGCTCCCCTCATGCCGCCTGGCGCCGGTCCGGCTGACCGACGCGAAGCCCGGTTGCGCGATCGAACAGCAGGGCCGACTCTGGCGCGAACCGAACAAATACGTCGTCATCCGCGCTCGCCACCGGCGCATCCGGCGCCAGTGCCGCGAGCCATTCGGAGCCATCGGCGAACCGCAGCAACAGCACGGCTCGCTCGTGCATCGGCGTGATCGCGACGACGCGCGCGGGAATGGCGTCATCACCGGCATTGCGGGTAACCACGAGGTCGTCGGGACGAACACCGAGCCAGCATGGACCTTGAGCTCCCGTCCGGTCACCCGAATCGAGCCGCACCCGCGTCCCTGCGACGTCGGCGCTCAGACCTCCCTGCCCGACCTGGGGCTCGACTTCGGCAAGATTGATGCTCGGATCACCAAACAGGCGCGCGACCGCGACGGATGCAGGCCTCGCATAGACCTCTTCCGGCCGCGCGAGCTGGACCAATCTACCACCAACCAGGACCGCAATCCGGTCTGCAATCGCCATAGCCTCGCGATAATCCTGCGTGACATAGAGCACCGCGGCCGAACTGCGGCGCAGCAGACTCGGCAATTCGAGCCGCATCTCGTAGCGCAGCTTGGCATCGACATTGCGCAACGGGTCATCCAGCAGCAGCACATCGGGATTGCCGATCAGGGCGCGTGCCAGCGCAGTGCGTTGCTTCTGCCCATTCGACAATTCGCGTGGCATGTGACCGAGCACGTGCTCGATCTTCAGAAGCTTGCTGATCGACTTCACCCGCGAGGCGACGTCTTCATTGCCTGCCCTCGCCCGCAGGCCGCTTGCGATATTGTTTCGCGCCGTCATGTGCGGGAACAGCGCAAAGTTCTGGAAGGCCATGCCGACCCCGCGCCGTTCCGGCGGCGCGCCCACGATCGACTGACCGCCGACCAGAATGTCCCCCTCGTCGGGCTCGTACATGCCCGCGATCATGCGCAGCAGCATGGTCTTGCCGCTTCCGGAGGGCCCGAACACGGCAACGATCTCGCCGGGCTCGACTGCAAAGGACAATCCGTCCGCACAACGGACCGGTCCGAATGACTTGCCAACGGCGTTGATGTCGAGACGCGCCATGCTTCAGCCCTTCACCGCACCGAGCGACAGACCCTCGACCAGATAGCGCTGCGCGTAGAGCGCGAGCAGCAGCGTCGGCGTGACCGACAGCACGATCGCCGCCGCGATCTGACCGTATTGGATCCCGGATGCGGTGACGAATGCCAGCGCGCCCACCGTCACCGGCTGCTTGTCGGCGGACGCCAGGATCAGCGCAAAGACAAAATTGTTCCAGCAGAAGATGAAGGACAGCAGCCCGGCAGCCGCAATACCCGGGCCCGCGAGCGGCACCGCAATGCGGGTAAACGCCTCGCGCCATGTGTGGCCAGCCAGGCGATAGGCATGCTCGATGTCAGGGCTGATATCCTCGAAATAGCCGCGCACGATCCACAGGATCAGGGGCAGCGCGATCAGCTGATAGACCCAGACGATGCCGAAGTAGGTGTCGCTGAGCCCCAGTTGCTGGTAGTAGAGCGACAGCGGCAACAGCACCAGAAGCGGTGGAGCAAAGCGAAACGACAGCAGCGTGAATGCGATGGATTCACCGAGCCGGAACTTGAACCGGGCAAACGCATAAGCCGCAGGCACGCCAAGCAGCAGCGCCATGATCACCGCCGCGCTCGACAACACAAAGCTGTTCACGAGGTTGCGCATGAACGAGATCTCGAGATTGCCGGCCGTGGTGCGCAGCTGCCCCGAGATCAGCGCCTGGTAGTTGGTCAGCGTCGGCTCGAACAGGATGTGCGGCGGAATCCGCAGGATCTGCTCGTTGCTCTGGAACGACATCAGGAAGATCCAGACGATCGGAAACATGAAGAACACAAGCACGAGCGCCAGCGCTACGCCCCGGAAGATGCGGCCCGCAAGACTGGAATGATCCATCGTCGCCTCCCGCCTCTTACGCGTGACCGTGGGCGCGCTCACGCAGCCGCAGCCAGTTCTTGATGAAGATGTTCGACAGGATATTGGTGATCAGCCACAAGATCATTAGCAATGCCGCCGAGCGCCCAACATTGGTGTACTGGAAGAATTCGAGATAGGCCTGAACCTGGAACACCATGAGCCGGTCGCCCGGTCCGCCCTGCGTCATCGCATAGATGATGTCGAACTGCTGGATCGAATCGAGCAGGCGAAACAGCGACGCCGTGATGATGTAAGGCGCCAGCATCGGCAGCGTGATACGAAAGAACACAAAGCTTGCGGGCACTCCGTCCAGCGCGGCGGCCTCAAATGGCTGACGCGGCAGCGAACGAAGCCCGGCCAGCAACAGGATCATGATGAAGGGCGTGTAGACCCAGACGTCGACCAGAACCACCGTGAACAGCGCGGTCGACGGGTCCGATGCCCATTTGAAGTCATGAACGCCGAACAAGCTGACCAGATAGGATAGGATGCCGAAGCCCGGATTGGTCATCAGCTTCCACATCAGCGCAGCGATCGCCGGAGCCGTCATCAGCGGCAACAGCAGCGCGATCGATACCGCGTTGTGGAACCGTGTCGGGCGCCGCAAGAGCAAGGCAATCCCCAGGCCGAGCAGAAGCTCGAGGACCACGGTGAGCGCTGTGTAGATCAGCGATATCCGCAGCGTGTTCCAGAAGGCGGGATCGGTCAGGAAGTCGATATAATTGTCGGCCCAGATGAAGCCGCGCAGATACGGCAGGTTCAGCCGGTAGCGCTGCAGGGAATAGACCGCCGCCGTCACGAAAGGCACGAGAATGGCGATGCAGACGAGCAACGCCGGCAAGCTCAGGATGTAGGGCAACATGCGTCCCCGCGGCCTTGGCTTGCGGCGCGGAAGCGTGTTCGTCTCGGAAAGCTGGGCCATGGTCATGATGATAAAACGTCACCTGCTCGCTGCAACATCGCCGGTTCGGATCGGTTCGCGGTCCGAACCGGCGGGTTGTCGTGGTGCGGAGGAATCAGGGCACCACGCAAGGCATTAACCCAGGCCCGCCTGCTTGAGCTGGCGATTGATGCTGTCGGCGAGCTTGTCGAGCCCTTCGTCGACACTGACCTCCTTGGCCACCATCTTCTGCAGCGAGGCGGCCCATTCGGTCGTCAGATCGAAGAACAGCGGCTGCGCAGTGAAGTAGATCTTGGCGCCGGGAGACGAGACATCATGCTGCTCGAGGTAGCCGGGATAGGACTTCGCGATGCGGTCGCGGAACTCGCTGTCCTTCCACACCGAGGCGCGCACCGGATTGACGAAGTCCATCTTGCGGGCCCCGAACAGGTCATGCTCGGTCGACGCGGCCCACTGCATGAACAGCCACGCCGCATCCTTCTGCTTGGAGAAGCTCGAGAGTGCGAGCGACCAGATCCAGACATTCGGCGTCGGCGCCTTGGCGGCCGGATTGGCTGCGAAGGGCGCGTAGCCGAGATGCCCCTTCTCCTTGTTGTCGCCGCCATTCATGAAATAGCCGAGGATGTCGGCATCGAAGATCATGCCGGAAGCGCCCGCGCCGAGATCGGTGCCGACCTGATACCAGGTGTAGGTCGACCAATTCTTCGGGCCTGAGCCCTGGATCATCTTGACCCACCTCTCGTGGAAGTCCTTCGAGGCCTTGGTGTTCATCGCGGCCTTCAGCTTGCCGCCTTCCATCACGAAATCCTTCTGGCCGAAATTCGAATAGGCGGACAGGAAACCGGGATGGATGGTTGCCCAGGAGCGCGACCCGCGCACACCGATGCCGTACGGTCCACCCGCATCCTTCGTGACCTTCGCGGCGACTTCAAGCAGCTCATCGAGATTCTTCGGCGGCTTGACGCCGACCTTGTCGAAGATGTTGCGGTTGTAGGTGATGTTGTTGAGCTCATAGCCCCACGGAATGCACCACTGCTTGGCCTTGCCCGACCCGAGCTCGGAACCGGCGACACCGTCCCACGCGGTGGATGCGCGCAAGCCTGGCAGCACATCGTCCCAGGCAAATGCCGGATTGGTCTTGGCAGGGTCCTTGATGTAGGTGTTGAGATCCTCGATCCAGCCGGCCGGACCATAAGTCCAGGTCATGTAGGCGCCGGTCATGAAGGCGTCGTACTGGTCCGATTTCGAGGACAGCGCCGCCGTCACCTTGTCGAAATACACGTCTTCCGGGAAGATGTCGTAGGTGACGTTCATCCCGGTGAGGGTCTTGAACGCTTCGAGGTCGCCGATCATCGCATCGACATATGGATGCTTGTTCAAGAGCAGCTTGACGGACTTGCCGCTATAGGCCTTCCAGTTGAAATCCGCAGCCATGGCCCGCGATACCGAGGACGCAAAGGCTGCGTTGGCGGCAACGCTCGCGATGCCTAACTTCGCGGCGCCGTCCAGCAGATCACGCCGGCTGATGCGCTTGGCGGCGTAAGAGTCGAACAGATTCTTCTCTCGATCGTACATTATAACCTCCCATTTTGCGCGTTTACTTTCCCTTGCGACCCTTGTTCTTGGTCTTGCCGGATGTTGTCTCCGGTTTGTCGATAGCGAGTGCCTGCGCGGTCACTTCGTCGATGATGAGGCCGTGCAGAAGGCCGCTGCGCAGCACCGCGCGGAGCGCGGCCACCTTGGCCAATCCACCGCCGATCGCGACGATGCGATGCGCCCTGAGGTCTGCCGGCGCCATCGAGGTGGCACGCGCGGAGAGATCGATGTCGAGCACCTGACCATCGGCGCTGAAGAAGTGTCCGAGGAGGTCGGCGCAGGCGCCGGCGCGCTTCAACTCGACGACCTCGTCCGGCTTGATCATCCCGCTCGAGACCAGGAACCCGTCGCTGTGGATCTGCCCGATGCCGACGAACAGCAGCGATGCCTCGCGCGCCAGCGCATACACCTCCGCAATGCCATATTGCTGCATCAGCACCGCGCGGTCTGCGACCGAATTGGCGAACACCGGCACCGGCAGAAGGTAGGCCTCGGCCCCGGTGCGCTCCGCCAGCCGGTGAATGACATCGAACGGATTGGCAGCGAACTTGCGGGTCAGACCGCCGAGCAGCGAGACGAACTGCACATCGCGGGCCGGCGTCTGCGGCAAGTGCTCGATCGCCGCGGCCAGCGTACGGCCGTGGCCGACGCCAATGATCTTGTGTTCGCCGCGTTCAAGGATCTGCCGAAGGAAACTCGCCCCCTCAAGCGCGAGCGCCTTCAGCGGCAAATCGCCCTCTCCAAGATCGGGCGCGACGCGGCAGAAGCCGAGGCCGTAGCGCTCGGCCAGGGTGTTCTCCAGCGCCACGCATTCGGCGACCGGTCCTTCGACGAAAACGCGGATCATGCCCTCGCGGCTCGCGCGCGCGATCAGCCGGTGCGCCTTGGTGCTTTGAATGTTGAGGCGGTCCGCGACCTCGGACTGCGTGAGCCCGGCGGCGAAGTACAGCCATGCCGCCCGCGTCGCGAGCGAGGCTTCGCCATCAACCATCGGCAGCCTGTCTGAGGATGTCACCACGCCGCAAAAAGCCCGCTTGCAAATTTCTTCAGATGCTGCAAAAAATTGCAGACGCGGATCGGGACGTCAATCCCCCAAACGTGCTGCAGTGCAAATGACGTCTCGGTGGAGCGCGCCGCGTTACGATGCGATCGCCAATCGTGGTGAAGTCGAATGTCAGGTTTGTTCCTCGGAATTGACGTTGGAACGGGTGGCGTCCGCGCTTGCGCGGTCGACGCGCGCGGCGATATCCGGGGAATGGAATCCGCCGCCTTGCCGCCACCGCGGCAGGACGGCGCCGCAATCGATCAAGATCCCGAACTGTGGTGGCATGCGACCGTCGCCGCGATCGGCAAGCTTGGCGCCACGATCGACCTCGCCGAGGTCGAACGGATCTCCGTCGACGGCACCTCAGGCACCCTCCTCCTGATTAATGAGGGAGGCCGGCCACTCACGCCGGGGCTGATGTACAACGATGCGCGCGCCGCGACGGACGCCGCCCGCATCGCGGCCGTGGCGCCAGCCGAAAGCGGCGCCCACGGCGCAAGCAGCGCGCTCGCGAAGCTGCTCCACCTTGTGGGCCAAGGCCCCGGCGGTGCGCGCTTCGCCGTTCATCAGGCCGACTGGATTGCCGGGCGGCTGGCCGGACAACATGGCGTCAGCGACGAGAACAACACGTTGAAGCTTGGCTACGATCCTGTCACGCGAACCTGGCCGGCCTGGCTCGATCGACTCGACGTCCCCCGCGAATTGCTGCCGAAGGTCCTGGTGCCGGGAGCACCGTTTGCCACCGTCGATCCAAAGGTTGCGACCACGCTCGGCCTGCCACGGTCGGCCCATGTCGCAGCCGGCACGACCGACGGCGTCGCCGCCTTCGTCGCCACACGCGCCGACACGCCTGGCGATGCCGTCACCTCGCTCGGCACAACACTGGTGGTCAAGCAGCTTGCGACGCGACCGATCTTTGCCGCGAGCCAGGGCGTCTATTCGCACCGGCTTGGTGAGAGCTGGCTCGCAGGCGGCGCTTCCAACACAGGCGGCGGCGCGCTGCTCGCGCATTTCACCGCTGCGGAGATGGAACGGCTGACGCCGCAATTGAGGCCCGAGGCACCAACCGGTCTCGACTATTACCCCCTTGCCAAGCCGGGGGAGCGATTTCCGATTGCCGATCCGACCATGCCGGCCCGGATCACGCCGCGCCCACCGGAAGATCACCGCTTCTTCCAGGCCCTGCTGGAGGGTATCGCCTCGGTCGAGGCGCTCGCCTATCAGCAACTCGCACGCCTCGGAGCGCCGCCACTTCGCCGGGTCATCAGCATCGGAGGTGGCGCCCGGAACGATGCCTGGACCGAGATCAGGCGGCGCGCACTCGGTGTATCCGTAACGGTCGCCGAGCAAACCGAGGCCAGCTACGGCGCGGCGCTGCTTGCCTTGCGGGGCGGTCCGACGTGATGGACGAGACGATCGAGATCGAAGGACTTCGCACGATTGTCGACCGGTTCGATCACGTGCTGCTCGACCAATGGGGCACACTTCACGAAGGCCAATCGATCTTTCCCGCTGCCCGCGACTGCCTGGCGCGGCTGCGCCAGGCCGGCAAGCGCGTGCTGGTGCTTTCGAACTCCGGCAAGCGTGCCCGAAGCAATGCGCAACGGCTCGCCTCGCTCGGCCTGCCAACAGACGCCTATGATGGCATCCTGACTTCGGGAGAAGTCACCTGGAACGGCCTCAAGAAGCGCACGCGAGCGCCGTTTGCCGAGCTTGGCCGCGGATGCTTCCTGATCGCGCGAGGTGGCGACCGCACGATCGTTGACGGGCTCGATCTTGCCATCGTGGCCGACCCGGAGAACGCCGACTTCATTCTGCTTGCCGGTCTCGATGATGCCGCGGCCGATCCCGAATATTGGCGTCAACGACTGACCGGAGCCGCGACGCGCAGCCTGCCGATGCTGTGCGCCAATCCCGACCTCGCCATGTTCGGCGCGCAAGGACTGATCCCCGCGCCCGGTGCCTTGGCACATTTCTATGAGATGCTTGGCGGACGCGTGACATTTGTCGGCAAGCCGCATGCACCGATCTTCAAGGCCGCGCTTGACGAACTGGGCCAGCCGCCCCCTGCGCGCGTGCTGATGGTCGGCGATTCCCTCGACCATGACATCGCCGGCGCACACGCCGCAGGCATGTTGACGCTATTTCTGCGTGCCGGTGTGCACAGAGATTCGCCCAACGAGCCAGTCCACGGGGTGGCCGGCCCGAACGCTCGCACGCCGCATTGGACCATGACGCGCCTAGCCTGGTGAGATCCACACGATGCAACAGCCCGCTCAACTCGATGACCTCCGCGACATGTCGGCACGCGTCGGCAGGAACATGCGGCTCGTTCAGGGCGCCGGCGGCAACTCGTCGGTGAAGAATGGCGACATGCTCTGGGTGAAGGCGTCAGGCACCTGGCTTGCCGACGCCATGGACAAGGACGTCTTTGTCCCGGTTTCGCTTACCGCCGCGCGCGCGGCGCTGGAGCAGGGCGACGAGCGCGTGCCACTCGCGCCTGACGCCAAAACGACGCTGCGCGCCTCGATCGAAACCTCGCTGCATGCGCTCATGCCGCACCCCGTGGTGCTGCACGTCCACTCCGTCAACACGATCGCCTGGGCCGTCCAGAACGGTGCCGCCGACGAACTCGCCCGGCGGCTCGAAGGGCTGGCCTGGCGTTATCTCGATTATTGTCATCCCGGGCTGCCGCTGGCGCAGGCCGTCAGCGCGGCAATCGCAAACGACTCTGTCGATGTCCTGATCCTTGGCAACCATGGCCTCGTGGTCGGTGCAGCCACCTGCCGCGCAGCGGAGGCCTTGGTAACCGACGTCGAACAGCGACTTGCGCTGCCGCCGCGCGGTGCCCCATCGGCGAATGAAGCGGCGCTCCGCGCGATCTGCGCAGCCACCGACTATCGCCTGCCGGTCGATCCACGCTGCCACGACATTGCAACCGACGCTTCCAATCTCGCGATCGCCACAGGCGGCTCGCTCTATCCCGACCATGTCGTCTTCCTGGGGCCGGCGCTGCCGACCCTCGGCACAGGCGACAAGCGGCACGTCTCGGATCTGAAAAGCACCGATGGATTGCGGCCGCCCGTCGCGGTTCTTGTTCCGGGCATCGGCAGTGTCATCCGCAAGGATGCGAGCGCCGGGGCCGAAGCGATGCTGACCTGTCTTGCGCTCGTGACTTGCCGCCTGCCCCTGAACGCACGGATCCACTATCTGACCGAACAGAATGAGCACGCGCTGCTCAACTGGAACGCAGAGCACTATCGCCAGCAATTGACGGCCAACCGCTGAACCCAGACGGGCGCTTTTCCCAACGCTACAGGCTCGCCTGCCGCGCGGCTGTATCTGCCAGTCGCGTTGCTGCCGTAAGAGGCTGGCGACCGAGGATGAAGTCGGCGCCCTTCTCCGCAATCATGATCGTTGGCGCATTGGTGTTGCCCGAGACCAATCGAGGCATGATGGATGCGTCGATCACCCGCAATCCCTCGATGCCGCGGACGCGGAGATGATCATCGACGACGGCGAGCGGGTCCGATCCCATCTTGCAGGTGCCGACCGGATGATAAATGGTCTCGCAGGTTTGACGGACGTAGCTGTCGATGTCGGCGTCCGATGTGGCGCGAGAACCGGGGGCATATTCATCCCCGCGATAGGGGTCGAAGGCCTTCTGAGCGATGATCTCCCGGCCAATCCTGATGCCATCGCGCATGTTTCGCACGTCCTCCGGCGCCTCCAAATAGTTCGGCCGGATCGCGGGATGCTGCAGCGGATCGGCCGATCTGATCATGATGGTACCGCGGCTCTCGGGACGCGCGATGTTGAAATAGGCCATAAAGCCATGTTCATTGGTGATCTTGCGGCCGTGATCGCTGTACATCAAGAGAACGAAGAAGAACTGAAGATCCGGCGCCACGAGATCGGATTGCGATTTGAGAAACGCCATGGCTTCCAGGCCATGCGACGTCGCGGGGCCCGTCCTGGTCAGCACGTACTGGATGAAGGCCTTCGTCGCGCCCAACGGCTTGGTGTGCTTGAGAAACGAGATCGGCTGGGTGCAGCGCTGCTTGACGCCGCAGGCCAGATGATCCTGCAGATTCTGCCCGACGCCCTTGAGCTCGTGAACGACCTTGATGCCGAGGGAGCGCAGATGGTCTCCGTCGCCAATTCCCGACAACTGGAGCAATTGCGGCGAGTTGATCGCGCCGCCCGACAGGATCACCTCGCGTTCGGCTCTCAAGGTATGGACCTGGCCGCCCCTGATGTATTCGATGCCGACGGCCCGCCCGCCCTCGACCAGGACTCGAGAGACGAGCGCCCTGGTGATCACCTTGAGATTGGGACGGTTCATGACGGGATGCAGATAGCAACGCGCCGCGCTGGCGCGTTGATTGTCCGCGATGGTGCTGTCGACGGGGCCGAAGCCTTCGAGCTCGGCACCATTGAAATCGTCCGTCGCGCGATATCCTGCCTGCTCCCCGGCCGCAAACCAGGCCTTGGTCAGTGGATGGGTCAATTCCGGCAGCCGGCTCGTCCGCAACGGGCCATCCGCGCCGTGAAATTCGTCGGCGCCCGCCTGGCGCCCTTCCGAACGAATGAAATATGGCAGGCAATCGCCGTAGGACCAGCCGCGATTGCCGAGTTGCGCCCACAAATCATAGTCGGACGCGTGACCGCGGATATAGACCATGCCGTTGATGGAGCTTGATCCGCCGAGCACCTTGCCGCGCGGCCAAAACAACACGCGATTGTCCAGGTGCGGCTGCGGGTCCGTATGATAGTGCCAATCGACGCTTCCCGATTTCATCAGCGCGAGATATCCCGCCGGCATATGGATGAAGGGATTGGTATCCCGGCCACCGGCCTCGAGCAGGACGACGTCATTTTCCCGAACGGCTGACAGCCGATTTGCCAGCACGCAGCCGGCCGAGCCGGCGCCGACAATGACGTAGTCCACCATGCTTTCCTCCGTCTTCTTGTTCGCTGCTGATCGGCAGTTGCGGGAAGCTGGCAACTTCGGACCTGCGTACGGTTGCACCTCAATTATGCGGTGAGGTCTGACGTTCGATCACCCAAGCTAGGCCCGCATCAATGTACGCGGCCTGGTCTCATCCGAACCGATGACCTTGCCTGTCTCGGGTTCGAAAAGACGAATCCTGTCCAGGGCGGGCACCAGCCTGATCTGATCGTCCGGCGACAGCTCAAGGCGGTCTTGCGTAATGGCGCAAACTTCCTGTCCGCCAATATCGGCGTAGATGTGTATTTCAGGCCCGGTCGGCTCGACGACGGACACCTTGGCGGGAATACCCTCGGTGCCCGCGCCCGGCCGCAGATGTTCGGGCCGGATCCCGTACTTCACGGTCTGCCCCACGGTGGCCTTGACGTCGGAGGGCAACGGCAGAGCGACGCCATTGGAGTGCACGACGGGACGTCCCGCCTCGGTGGCGACCTCTCCGGAGAGGAAATTCATGGCCGGCGAGCCGATGAACTCGGCGACAAACAGGTTCGCTGGACGATCATAGATATCGAGCGGCTTACCGATCTGCTCGATCTTGCCGTCGCGCAGGACCACAATCGTATCGGCCATCGTCATGGCCTCGATCTGGTCGTGGGTGACGTAGATGGTCGTCGTCGACAGTTTGTGATGCAGCTCCTTGATCTCGGTGCGCATCTGAACACGCAACTTCGCGTCGAGGTTCGACAGCGGCTCGTCGAACAGGAACACCGACGGATCTCGCACGATGGCACGGCCCATCGCAACGCGCTGGCGCTGGCCGCCCGACAATTGCCTTGGCTGCCGGTCGAGATAGGGCGTCAGATTGAGGATCGACGCCGCCCACTCGACTTTACGCCTGATTTCATCCTTGGGACGCTTCTTGAGCTGCATTGAGAACGCCATGTTGTCGAATACGCTCAAATGCGCATAGAGCGCGTAGTTCTGGAATACCATCGCGATGTCGCGATCCTTCGGATGCAGATCGTTGACCACGACATTGCCGATGCTGATCTGGCCCGACGAGATCGGCTCGAGTCCGGCAACCATCCTCAGCAGCGTCGACTTTCCGCAACCGGAGGGTCCCAGCAGCACCACGAATTCGCCGTTGGCGATGGAGAGATCGATGCCGTGCAGCACCTCGAAGCCACCGTAGGATTTGCGCACATTGCTGATCGTGACAGACGCCATGCCTTGACCTTCCTGCTAAACGCTTGTCCTCGCCGACAATATCCGCTCGGCAATCTCGACAAAGCCCTCGCCGCCTCGCTTGCTGGCGACGAACGCCGGAGTTGCAGTCATCGAACTCTCGAAATCCCGCACGTTGGCGACGCCGCACGCATACGGGAAGAAGCCGAACATCGGCGCATCGTTCGGACTGTCGCCGCAGAACACGATGCGCTCCTTCGCCTCGTCGAGATCGAGGCCCAACCTTTCGCGCAGGAATATCCGGGTCATGGCGAGCTTGTCGTAACGGCCGAACCATCCATTGACATGAATGGAGGAAACCTTGGCGATGCCGCCTTCCCTTTCAAACAGGCAGACGATCTTGTTGACGGCGGCGCGCGGCAGCGGCGGCACGTCCTCACATACATCGATCGCAAGGTCTGCCTCGCGATAGAGCTGATCGGCCGAGATCGCGGCGCCCGGCACCTCCGACAGAATGCGCGCGCCGAGCGCCAGCAGCTTGCGGCGGTTGGCGGCGCGCTCGTCCTCGGTCGCGATGAATTTGCGGATCATCTTCTTCGCTACGGGATCGTGCCGGAAATAGAACGCGCCATTCTCGCCGATGACGCCGTCGACCGGCCAGAACCGTGCAATCATGTCGCACCAGCCAGCCGGCCGGCCGGTGACCGGAACGACCGCGAGACCGGCGCCGCGAAGCTTCTCCAGCGCGGCGTAGGAGGCCGCGGGAAGCTGGCCGTCGGTGGTCAAGGTATCGTCGATGTCGGTGAGAACGCAGACGATGCGGCGCGCCGTTTCCGCGGGAAAGCTCGCGATGGGCTTCATGACGGCGTCTCTTCCGAGAACGCGGCAAGCCGGGCGTTCCAATCCAGAAGCTTGGGCCAGAGGTCGGCATGAATGGCACGCAACTCGGCGTATCGGGCCACATTGCGGGGATCGGGCAGGAACGTCCTTGCCGGCGGCTTCGTCATGGCCGCCGTTGCTTCCGCGATCGTTCCGTACCAGCCCGCTCCCTTGGCCGCCGCGATCGCCGCGCCCAGCGACGACGCTTCCCGCGCCGTCGAGCGGGAGACAGGGCGAGCCGACGCGTCAGCCAGGATCTGCAGCCAAAGATCGCTGTCCGAACCGCCGCCGATCGCCGAGAACTGTCCGATGTCGCCTCCGGTCGCCGCTGTAATTCTCTCGATCTGGCCGGCCACCTCGAGCGCTATGCCTTCCAGAAGGGCACGATAGATCGCGCCGCGCCGGGTCGAGCCTGACAGCCCGGCGATGACGCCGCGCGCATAGGGATCCCAGTAGGGCGTCATGCAGCCGAGCCAGTACGGCAACACGACAACGCCTCCGGCCCCGATCGGACACGCCGCCGCTTCGGCTTCCAGCGCCTTGAAGATGCTGCGTTGCGCGACCGGATCCGCCCCGAACATCTCACGCGCCATCCAATCGATCAGAAACGTGCCCGTCCGGATGCACTGCTCGTAGATGTAGCCATCGTCGCACACGGCCTTCTCTGTGCGGAAGGCGCGGTCATAGGCGTAGTTGCGGCCGTAACTCCCCGAGACCACAGCGGTCCCCAGGTTGATGTAGGCGCTTCCTGGCGATGTGACGCCGGCGCCGGTGCTGGCGCATTGGCCGTCACCGCCACCGGCAATGACCGGCGTGCCGGCCGACAGACCGGTGAACGCCGCCGCCGCATGCGTGACCTCGCCCGTCCGTGCACTCGGCCGCACCAGCTCCGGCAGCTTTTCGACGGCGATGCCTGCGGCATCGAGGATGTCATCCGACCATCTGCCGCTCGCCATATCGAGCAGCCCGGTCGGATCGGCCGATGCCGTCGAGGTCCGCCATTGGCCGGTCAGGCAATGCGTCAGATAGCCGTGAACTTCGGCAAATCGCGCGGTGCGAGCAAAGATCTCCGGCTCCTGCTCCGACATCCAGATGATGCGATAGAGGCAAGGCAACACATCAAGGGGCTTGCCGGAGATCGCGTGCACGCGCTCGGCCCCGAACGATTTGCCGAAACGCGCAACCTGCGGCCGCGCCCGCTCGTCGAGCCAGGTCATGCCGGGCCTGATTGCGGCCCCCTCCTCGCTGAACGCGCTAAACGTCTCGCGCTGATTTGAAATCGCAATGGCGGCGATGCGCTGGGCATCGACCTGATCGGTGATGCTGCGCAACGCGGCCGCGGTCGAATCCCACCACTCGTCCGGGTTCTGCTCGAAATATCCCGGCTGCGGATTGGCAAGGCTGATGGCCTTGCGCCCCTCCGCGACGGCACGGCCACTACGATCCCAGGCGATCGCCTTGGTCGCCGAAGTCGAGCTGTCGATGCCAATAACCAGATCTTGGGTCATGCCGTCTCGTTCCAAAGAAGCGAAGGCGGTTAGCACCGCCTTCGCGACCTCTTGCTCAGCGGGGCCTAGAGCAGGCCGGCATCCTTCACCTTGGCGTCGATATCCTTCGCCAGGGCGTCCATGCACTTCTTCGGATCGCCGTCATAGGCCTGCCCTGTGAGCAGCTTGCCGAGCTCGGTCGGGATCTCGTTGGTCGACAGACCGGCCCACAACGCCATGTGCGGCTCCGTCGCCATCGCATTGTCGATGACCCACTTCACGGTTTCGAGGTGCCGCGTCGTGCCCGGGCCGACCTTGGCCTTGGCCTTGACGCGAGGATCGGCGAACGAGGAATTGCGCATCGGCGCAAAACCGCCAAGCAGCGTGCACCGTGTCATGATCTCCTTGCAGCAGCCCCACTGCATGAAGATCCAAGCGGCCTCCTTGTTCTTCGAGTATTTCGACAGCGAGATGCAAGAGCCGCCCTGATGACCGAGATTCGGCTGCTCGTTGAAGCCTGCGTCGGAAGGTGAACGCAGCTTCTTCGCCGTCAGCGGCTTGGCCGGCTCCCACAGCCCCTTGACCTTGGAGTCGTCTGCATCGAGACCCGGGAAGAATTCATCCCAGCTCTGCACCAGCGCCACCTGGCCCGAATGCATCATCTCGAACTGGCCGTCCCAGGTCGAAGCTGTCGAGTTCGGCGGCGAGACCTTCAACAGATCCTGGTACCATTTCAGGCCGGCAATACCCTGCTCGTCATTGCCCGAGAATTTCTTGTTCTTGTTGAAGATCGAGCCACCATGGCCCCACACCGCCTGGCTCCAATCACACTCCAGTGAATAGTGCCCGGACTTCGCCTGCAGGCCGGTGCCGAAGACGCCGTTACCCTTCTCGGCCTCGGTGATCTGCCTCGCAGCCGCGAGGAAGTCTTCGTAGGTGGTCGGAACGGCGATCTTGTGCTTTTCGAGGATGTCCTTGCGGTACATCAGCGTGAAGATCGGGATGTCGAAGGGAATGCCCATCCACTTCCCTTCGACCTGGGCAATATTCTGAACGAGCGGCTTGGAGAAATCATCCCAATCGAAATCGGGCATCGCGAGTTCGGGTTTCTCCTTGTAGTAGGCGACCGGATCGATGCAATCGGGCTGGAACATCGAGATCCAGGATTGATCGAGGTAGTAGAGGTCGTAAGAGCCGAGCTGGCCCTGCACGTCTTGCGTGGCCTTGGCGAGCACCTGCTCCAGCGGTACGATCTCGACCTCAACCTCGATTCCGGTCGGATCCGTGAATTCCTTCTTGATCTGGTTGAGCACCACCGACGGCGGCGTCGACTCGGTCGAATAGCGGATCTTGGCGCCCTTGAACTTGCTGCCGACCTCCTTCAGCCACTTCGCCTGGTTGTCCGGCAATCCGTCGGCGAACGCCTCGGTGCCGAGCATGCTGCCCCTGCGCAGGCCGCGCGGATTGCCGAGCATGCCGAGGCTGAAGGCCGAAAAGCCGACGCCCGCCAATCCCATCCTGCGCAGGAATTCGCGCTTGGAGATTTGCCGGTTCGTATAGGCATTCGCGCTGTCGACAATGAATGTCTGCTGGTCGAATTTCTTGAAACTCATTGATACTCCTCCCAACGTTTTGTTGACTTTCTGGTCTCGGTCCGCGCGCCTACTCCTTGAGAGATCCGAGGGTTAGGCCGCGGACAAGCTGCTTCTGGACGAGCAAGATGAAGATGAAGCTTGGGATCACGGCAGTGGTGCCGAGTGCTGCGATGAAGCCCCATTCCGAACCCGTCGAGGTCACGAAGGTCGTGATCTTGACGGGCAGAGTCCGGATCGAATTGGTCAGGAACAACGACAGCAGGAATTCGGTCCAGGAGAAGATGAAGCAAAGCACCGCCGTGGCCGCGACGCCGCCCTTCACCATCGGCAGGACGACGCGCCAGAAGATCTGCAACCGCGTCGCGCCATCGATCATGGCGGCCTCGTCGACGTCGACGGGAACGTCATCGTAGAAGGACTTCATCAAGAGGACGGCGATCGGCAGGTTGATCAGCGTATCGACGAGGATCAAGCCAAGCCGCGTGTCGAGCAGCGACATGTAGTGGAACATGAAGACCACCGGCACGATGATCGCGATCGGCGGCATGAAGCGTTGCGACAGGATCCAGTTCAGATAGGCCTGCCGCCAGCGGAAGCGCATCCGAGACAGCGCATACGCCGCCATCACCGCCAGCAGCACGGTCAGCGCGGTCGCACCGATCGCAACGATCAGCGAATCGATGATGGTCTGGCGGCTGTCATAGGAGCTCGCGCCGCCGACCCCGAACGTGTTGCCGGACTCGATCGCGAGCTCCGCCCGCGACTTGCCGAGCATGGTCACGGCGTAGTTCACCAGTGTCGGCTTGAAGTTGAACCAGACGATCCCGTCCTTGTCGAAGATCGCCGACGTAGGCTTGAACGATGTCAGCGCCCACCAGAACAACGGAAACATGAACACGCCGACCACGAGCACGGCGGCCACGTCACGCAATCGCCTCTGCCAGAATGTTTCCTGCATCAGAACCGCACCTTGAACAGCTTGATGAAGAGGCTCGAGGTGATGATCACCAGAAGCAGCGTGAACAGCGAGATGGTGGAAGCATAGGGAAAGTCGGCGTTCTTGAAGTAGATGGTGCCGGCATAGGACGTCAGCGTCTCGGTCGCGGTGCCCGGCCCGCTATCCGTCATCACCTTCACGTAGTCATAGATGCGGAACAGATCGACGCCGCGGATCAGGACCGCGAGCGCGATGATCCTGGAGAGCATCGGCAATGTCAGGCGGAAGAAGGCCTGAGCGGGGGTCGCCCCGTCGATCGCCGCCGCCTCGAAAGGTTCTTTCGGCAAGGCGCGGAGCCCGGCGAGCATGATCAGCACCATGAAGGGCGTCCACTGCCAGATATCGGCCAGCAGAACGCCGGCCAGCGCCGAGCCGCTGGAGGCGAGAATCGGATGCTGCGGTGGCCACAGCCCAAGCGAAACCAGGCCCGTGCTCAACACGCCGAATGAGCCGTCCAGCATTAGCAGGAACATCATGCCGGTCACTGCAGGCGGCACCACGAGGGGTAACGTCATCAGCGCGCGCAACAGCCCGTAGCCTTTGCGGTCGCTATCGAGCAGCAAGGCGATGGCGAGCCCGAGGCAAAGCTCGATCGAAAGCGCGGTGATCGTGTAAAGATACGTATGGCCGATCGCCCCCCACACCCGTTCATCGCCGATAAGTTTCCCCCAATTCCAGGTCGGGTTGAACACGTTCATGCGGGTGATCGGGTTGCGCTTGAAGAACGACAGCCATAGCGCATACAGCAGCGGGTAGACGCCGAACGCCAGGATGAGCGCGGTAATCGGAGCCAGCCAGGGGAACGGGTGTTCCGAGGTCAGAAATCGCGGCCAGACCCGACGAGGCGCCGTGCCGGACACCGGCACGTCGACAGCCAGACTTCGCGCATGGTGCGACACCATAGACGTTTCCTCGCGCATAGCTTCTTCTCAGCGCCGGGCTCTTTCGGCCCGGTTTCGCATACTTGTTTCAGGGCCGGCTTGATACTCCGGTTCGGTGAGATCGGGTCGCACGCGGCACGAGCGCTCTCGCCGTTGCCAGGTCCGTGACCAGAATCGTCGCGTAGTTGTTGTTGAGTGCGGCGTAGACCGCATCGATCTTGTCGCTCCCACCTGCGATGCAGATACGCTCCGGGACCTTGGCGATCTCGTCGAGCGTGAGGCCTATCATCTGGTTGTCGAGCGCACCCAGGATCGGCTTGCCTTCGCGGTCAATGAAACGGCCGCTCACCACACCGACGGCGCCGCGCGCAAGATACGGGGCGATCTTCTCCGGCGTCATGTAGCCGCTGCGCATCGCGGTGCCCGCGTCGTCCACGCTGCCGACGCCGAACAGCACCTTGTTGCTCGACTGGATGATCTTGAAGGTTTCGACCAGCGCAGGCTCTTGCATGAACAGGCGCTTGATCTGGGCGGTTGAGACGATGCCCGGTGCGTGCAGGTTGACGCAGCGCGCGCCAAGCCTGTTCGCGATATTGGAGGTGCACAGTTCCGGCGAAAACTCCGTCGTTCCGATCGAACAGCCGGTGATCTGGGCAACGGTCACGCCTGGGAGCTTCATCTCCGGCAGCGCCGCCGACAATGCTTGCACGGTACGGCCCCAGGAAACGCCGAGCACGTCGTCGGGCTTGAGCCGCTCGATCAAGAGCCGAGCGCCAGCCGTGCCGATCCGCTCGTGCACCAGCAGCCGCCCTCCGTCGTCGGGTACAACAAGGCAGCTGGTGAGGCCGTAGGCATCAGCCAGCTCGCGCGCCAAGCCGATGGTCTGCAGATGCCGCGAAGAGACCGCTATGGTGACGATGTTGCGGTCGCGGGCCTCCTGCAGAAAGTTCACCACCGAAGCGCGCGAGACGCCGAGCTGATCGGCGACCTCCTCCTGCGTCATGCCCTCCTCGTAGTACAGCCACGCCGCCCACACGACAGGATCGCTGTCGAACTCCGCCGGAATCGACAGCGCCCTGCGCTTGATCCGCGGCGGCGTCACCTGGCGTTGCAGCGTCTTGATCATCAGCGATCCAATTTGTGTTCTTCACAAAATGCACACCTAGTTGACAATTGTCAATTAGCTCGATTAATTGCCAATACGTTTTGTCAAATGTCACGATCAGGGCCGCGGCGCCGATGGTGCGGCGCGGGATTTTGCCGATGCCAAAGCACAATTGGACCGCGCTGATCGACGATCTCGTGGCAGGCCGCTGGATCAATCCGCTGACGGGCGCGCCAGTAAAGGTGCCCTACGATTCCATCGTGATCGAAGACAGCCTCGAGGGTCACGAGGCCGAACTCGTTGCGTCGCTGAAACTTGGGCGTCGCCTTGCCCTGGTTGCCGATCAGGCGACCTATGAGGCGATGGGCGCGCGCGTCGCCAGAGCGCTGCGCGAGCTTGGTCCGATCGAGGCCATCGTTCTCGATCGGCCGCACGCTGATATGGCCGAGGTCCGTAGCCTGACCGAGAAGCTGCGGGGATTCGATTCCGTCGTCGCCGTCGGCTCCGGGACCGTCAACGACCTCTGCAAATACGTCACGGGCCTGGACGGCCGGCGCTATTGCGTCTTCGCCACCGCCGCGTCGATGAACGGCTACACCTCCTCCACCGCTTCGCTCACGCTCGATAGCGGCCTCAAGGTGTCGCTCCCCTCGCACACGCCTTCCGGCTTTTTTGTCGATCTCGCAGTCTCCGCCGCGGCGCCGCCCCATCTCGCGGCTTCCGGATTTGCCGACTGCCTCGCCCGCTCGGTCGCACAGACCGACTGGTGGATGTCGCATCGCCTTTTGGGGACGGCGTATTTTCAGGAGCCCTACACGATCCAGGCCGCCGACGAAGTCGAGCTCAACAAGCGCGCCGGCAAATTGCCCACCGGTGACGTCGAGGCGATGGGATATCTCTATCGCGTGCTGACATTGTGCGGTCTCGGCATTTCCTTCACCGGCATCTCGCACCACGGCTCAATGGGAGAGCACCAGATCTCGCACTACATCGATTGCTTTGCGGGCGCACGGCATCCGGGCAGCCTGCACGGCCAGCAGGTTGGTATCGCGTCGCTGAGCATGGCGCGGCTGCAGCAACACATGCTCGCCAGCGATCGGCCCGTCTCCGTTCACGCCACCGAGATCGATTTGGCCGGCATGAATCGACGCTTCGGGGAAGAAGTCGCATCGCAATGCCTTGCCGATCTGAAGCAGAAGGCTTTCGACCGCGACAGCGCCGTGGCGTTCAACCGCAAGCTCGAGGACACTTGGCCGGTGCTTCGTCGCGAGCTCGCTGCCTTCACCATCCCGGTCGATGAGATGGAGCGTCTGCTGTCAGCCGCGGGCGGCGCGACGACGGCCACCGAACTCGGCGTGCCCGTCGATCTCTATCGCGAAGCCATCATTCACTGTCGCGAGATGCGCAACCGCTTTTCATTCCTCGACATTGCCGCGGATGCCGGAACGCTGGAGGCATTCGCACAGGGCGAACATTGATCGGAGGGCTTTGACATGACCGCAAAACCGCTTGTCGCCGTGACGGGTGCCAGTTCCGGCATTGGAGAGGCGACCGCGCGCTCCTTTTCAGCGGCCGGTCATCCCGTGCTGCTGATGGCCCGCCGCATCGAGCGGCTGGAGGCCATGCGGCTGCCTAACTCGGTCTGCCGCCAGGTCGACGTGCGCGATCGCGCCGTGCTGGCCGCCGCCGTGCGGGATGCCGAAGCAAAGTTCGGCCCGGTCGACATGATGTTCGCCAATGCCGGCGTCGCCAGACTTGGGGATATCGGCAAGCAAGATCCTGCCGACTGGGATGAAATGATCGCCATCAACATCAATGGCGTCATGAACAGCGTCCACGCCGTGATGTCCGGTATGATGGAGCGCCGCCACGGCACGCTCGTGATGATGAGCTCGATCGCGGGACGGAAGGTCTATCCCGATCATACTGTCTACTGCGGCACCAAATATTTCGTCCACGGTGTCGCCGAGAGCCTCCGCGAATACCTGTCCGGTTATGACGTCCGCGTCATCGTCATTTCACCCGGCATCATCGAGACCGAGGTGCTGGACGGTGTGAGAGACCCCGTGACGCTCGCCAACTACAAGGCAAACAAGGCGGCCATCGGCGGCGGCATCGGGGCCGAGCACGTCGCCAACCTGATTCTCGATGCCTACAACCTGCCGCAAAATGCGCTGGTGCAGGAGATCTGCATCACCCCGACCCGACAGAAATATTGAGCGCCGTCCGCGCTGACCTCGAGGAGCCGATCATGACTGACACCGAACTTCAGCTGCGCGAAGCAATCATTGCGAAATGCCGCTGGATGAACGCCACCGGGCTGAATCAGGGAACATCCGGGAACATTTCGGCGCGCCATGGCAGCACCATGCTGATTTCGCCGTCAGCAACGCCTTACGATTCGCTCACCCCCGACATGATTGCGGCGATGCCGATCGACGGCGAATACGGATCATGGAAGGGCCCGCTCAAGCCGTCCACCGAGTGGCGCTTCCATCTCGACATCATGAAGGCGCGCCCCGATGTTGGAGGCATCGTACACACGCATTCAACCTATGCGACCGTGCTGGCAATCGCACGCAAGGAAATTCCGGCGTGCCATTACATGATGGCGGCTTTCGGCGGCATGAACGTCCGCGTTGCCGGCTATGCGAGGTTCGGCACCAAGGAACTGTCCGAGCATGCGCTCAAGGCGCTCGAAGGCCGCACCGCCTGCCTGCTTGCCAATCACGGAATGATCGCCACCGGGCCATCGCTGGACAAGGCGATGTGGCTGGCAGTCGAGCTCGAGACGATCGCCCGGCAATACTATCTCGCGCTGGCGATCGGCGGACCGACCCTGCTGAACGAAGCCGAAATTCACGAGACCGCCGCCGCATTCGGCAGCTACGGCGTGCAGGATCCGCCGGCCAAAAATTGACGCGCCTAGCACCATGATGACGTGGCATGATTAGCTTCGCTCTGGGGCGGCCGCCTATCAGGGAGAGGCAACAGCGACAGCGCCGTCGAGGCTCGCAAGTATGTGAGGTTTATGAGACCTGGAAGCTTCAGGCAGAACCGGGCGCCCTACGGCTTCGAGCTGCAATCGCATTCGCTCGTTCGAGCAAGGCTTCAGCGCGCTGAACAATCGGAATATCGATCATCTTGCCATCAAGCGCAAACGAGGCGCGGCCCTCAGCAGCAGCCTGCCGATCGAGCGCCACGATGCGCTCGGCGTACGCAACCTCCTGAACCGATGGGCTGAAGCCCGCGTTGAGGATGGGCACCAGAGACGGATGGATGCAGGCAGAGCCCACGAAGCCAAAATCCGCCGATCGCCTCACGATGCGGGTATATCCATCGACGTCGGCGAAGTCGGCCACGGAACCGATGGTGCCAAGCGGCATGATGCCTGCGGCGCGAGCCGCCTGCACGATCTGCTGTTTTGGCATCAGCAGCGTCTCCTCGGTCGGCTTGGCGCCAATCGCGGTGGCATAGTCTTCCGCCCCCAGCGATATGCCGGCCAGCCGCGGTGTCGATCGCGCGATGTCATGCGCCTTGGCCAGAGGGCCCGGTGCTTCGATCAGTCCGACGAACCAGATCTTGCCGACCGGCAATCCACGGCTCTGTTCCAGTCGCGTCACCATCTCGTCCAAGAGGCGAAGGTGTTCGGGACCTTCCACCTTGGTGATCTTGATGGCGTCGACGCCCGGGATGACCGCGGATTCGATATCCCGCACCGCCAGTTCGAGCGGTTGATTGATCCGCACCATCACGTCTGAGTTGCCGGTATCGCGAAAACGTTTGACGATTTCAGGAACAAGCGCGCGAGCGGCGTCTTTCTGGGCCAACGGCACGCTGTCCTCGAGATCGATGATCAAGGCATCGGCGCCCCGATCGACAGCTTTGGCGACAAAGCGCTCCACATTTGCGGGCACGAATAGCGCGGAGCGCCAAACCGGGAATTTTCGCATCATCGTCATGTCGTGATTTCCTTCGCGAGGCCTGAAGCCAGGGCTTCCTTGATCTCGTCTTCCGTCAGGCCGGCTTCGCCCAACACTGCGCGGGTGTGCTGCCCAAGGCGGGGCGCCGGCGTTCGAATGCTACCGGGTGTTTCAGAGAGGCGCACGGGCACCGCATGCATCGGAAACGATTCCATATCTTCGTCGGGATAATCGGCGAGCAGCCCCCTCGCCCGCACGTGACGATCGTTCATAAGCCGCACGGTGTCGTTGACCGGACCAATGGTCACTTCGGCCGCTTCGAAGAACGCCACGTTATCCTCGACCGTCCGCGTGGCGATGAAATCACCGATGATCTTGTCAAGTTCGGCGACGTGGATCAGTCGCTGTTCGTTGGTCTTAAAGCGCGGATCATCGCACAGCTCGGGCCGTCCGATCGAGCGCAGCACGCGCATCGCCATGCCCTGGGTTGAAGCGGACAGACACACCCAGCCATCGTCGAGCGTCCGATAGACGTTGCGCGGGACC
>NZ_LNCU01000118.1:12027-37305 GCF_001542415.1 Bradyrhizobium macuxiense | reverse complement strand
AGCCACTCGAGCGGCTGCCGCTGCGCGGTTTGACCTTGCCGGTGAGGCGGTAATTCGCCGCTTGCGGCCCCAGCGAATTGACGATCGGATCGAGCAACGGCAAGTCCAGCACCTGGCCGCGACCGCCATTGACCTCGACCTCGCGCAACGCCGCCATTGCAGCAAACGCACCGGTGAGGCCCGACAAGGAGTCGGCCAGATACATCGGCGGCAGCACAGGCTCGCGATCGGGAAAGCCGTTCATTTCGGCGAATCCCGAGAAGCCTTCGACCAGCGTGCCGAAGCCCGGGCGCCGGTGGTACGGGCCGGTCTGTCCCCATCCCGAGATGCGGACGATGACGAGCTTGGGTTCGAGCCGCAGCAACTCCTCCGGGGGAATTCCCATCTGCTCCAGCGTTCCGGGCCGAAAGCTTTCGATCAGCATCGCGGCACCCGGGACCAGCTTGCGGATCAGCGCTACCGCCTTGTCGTGACGGAACTCGATGCAGAGACTGCGCTTGTTGCGCGAATGGACCTTCCAGTTCGTCTCGACGTTCTTGGTGCGCCAGCCGCGCAACGTATCGCCTTCCCGCGGTTCGACCTTGATGACGTCGGCACCAAAGTCCGCAAGGTGCTGCGTCAGCAAATTGCCGGCGACCAATCGGGAGAGATCGATCACACGAAGGCCGGTCAGCGGACCGCGGGCTCCGGGCGTGTAGTCGGCGCGCGGCAGCCCGGCGGTGGGTTGTGCGGCATCAGTAGGGTTAGGCATGGGTCCGATCTGTAAACAGAATGCCGCCGGCAAGGGGAAGCCATAGGCGCAACCGGCGGTCGGTGGCCGCGTCCTGGGTCTCAATGCGGATCTGGTTGCCGCCGACATCGAGTCCGATTTGCCAGCGGCCGCCGATGTAGGAATGGCTGACGACCGCCGCCTCGACGATCGAGCCTTCGGTCGCGTTGTCATTGTCGCTCGCGAGCCGCATCTGCTCGGGCCGATATGCGAATGTGACCTTGTCCCCCGGCGCCGGGCGGCGCTCGGACTGCAGCGTGACACGCTGACCGTCGGCGAGCGTCACAAGAGTTCGTCCATTTGCTTGAGGTGCTTCAGCGACAGCGCCAGTCAGGAAATTTGTCGTGCCGATAAAGTCAGCGACAAAACTGTCGGCCGGTCGCGCATAGATATCCTGTGGCGTACCAATCTGACTGATACGCCCCCCGTTCATGACCACGATGCGATCGGAGAGGGCAAGAGCCTCGACCTGGTCATGCGTCACGTAGATGGTCGTGAGGCCAAGACGTGTACGCAATTCGGCAAGCCAGGTGCGGGCACGATCGCGCAACTTGGCGTCCAGGTTCGACAGAGGTTCGTCCAGCAACAGGATTTCGGGCTGATAGACCAGCGTGCGCGCCAACGCGACGCGTTGCTGCTGCCCGCCCGAGAGCTGATGTGGATAGCGGTCCTGAAAGCGTTCCATCTCGACGAGGGCCAGCGCTTCTTCCACCCGCCGCTTGCAATCGGCCGCTGGGACTTTTCGCAGCTTCAGCGGAAAAACCACGTTGTTGTAGACGGTCATATGCGGCCACAGCGCGTAGCTCTGGAACACCAATCCACAGTTGCGCGCCTCCGGCGGCAGGAAGACACCCTTCTCACCGTCAAAATAGATCTTGTTCCCGACGCGGATACGCCCAGCTGTCGGCTGGTCCAGGCCGGCAATTGCGCCGAGAGTCGTCGACTTCCCGCAGCCCGAAGGTCCTAGAAGCGTGACGAACTCCCCGTCAGCCACATGGATGTTGATATCGTCGATCGCGCGAACCGGACCGAACCGCTTGTGCAGGTGCTCAATCACCAACTCAGCCATAGAGCTTCACTCCGAACATCGCGCGCGCGACCGTCACACAAACGCCGATCACCAGGATCTGCAGCGTCGCCAGTGCGGAGACCAGGCCGACTTCTCCCTGTGTCCAGGCCTGAAGCAGCGTTGTTCCGATTACCTCGCTGCCAGGCGCGAACAGGAAAATCGCGGTCGTATATTCCTTGAAGAAGGTGATGAAGAGAATGATGAAGCACGCGACCAAGGCCGGCCGCAGCAGGGGAAGCACGATACGCCGGCTGACGGTCCACCAGTCAGCTCCCTGAACGCGTGCCGCACGGTCGAAGTCCGGACTCATCTGCATCAGCATCGGCGCCACCGCACCAAGCCCCACCGGGATATAGTGCATGGTGAAGGCGACGATCAGGATCCAGATCGTGTTCCGCAAACCGCCAAGACCAGGCACTAGCGCGAATGCGTAGAAGAACCCTATGCCGGCGACGACGCCCGGAACGGCGCGAGGAAACAACGCGACATAGTGCAACGGCGTGCGCCAGCGAAAATCGGAGCGCAGCACAATGATGGCGATCAGCCCGATCAATGCCGTTGCCAGCGCGCCGCCGAGGGCACTGACGATGAAGGAATTCCAGATCGAGCGCGGATAGACCGGGTATTCGAGCATGCTGGCGAAGTTGCCCAGCGTCAGCACATCGGCCAGCGGCACCATCGGCGAGAGCAGACTGGTGAAGGAGCGCAAGACCAGCGCGCCAATCGGCGCAATCACCGTAGCCAGGAGATAGACGACGGAAGCAAGACACAGTGGCCAACGCAGCCGGTTGAGGCGAAACGGTCGCGGGCGCGTCGCCTTGCCGCCAAGGGTCACAAAGCGTCTGGTGTTGCCAAGCAATCGGCCCTGGAGCCAGACCAGAACGCAAACAGCGCCAAGCATCAATACCGCAGCGGTCGCCACCAGCCCGTGATCGGGTCGGGCTGATGCCACGCCGTTGTTGTAGAGAAAGGTCGTCAAGACCGTAATGCCGGCCGGGTCGCCGAAGACCAGCGGAATGGCGAGCAGCTCGAGGCCCACCGTGAAATTCAGCACGGCGCTGTAGGCGATCGCCGGCAGCAACAGCGGCAGCGTTATCTTCCATAGCGTTCTGAAGGTGCCGGCGCCGGCGACGCGTGCGGCTTCCTCGAGTGTCGGGTCGGTGATCGACGCCGACGACATGCAATAGATGTAGGCAACCGGCGCCTGGGACACGCCCGCGATGACAGCCATGCCCGGCAGGGAATACAAATTCCACGGCGCGCCGTCGAACAAGGTCTGCATCAATAGCGTCAGATAGCCTGCCGGCCCGTAGATCGTGTACCAGCCAAACGACAGCACCAGCGCCGAGAGATAGACCGGCCACAGAAAGAGTTCGCCGAAGAGCCGCGCACCCGGCATGTCGGTGCGGCCGAACAGGACGGCAGCAAGGGTGCCGAGCGTCTGCGAAACCACGGTGGTCAGCGTGGCGAAGACGAGCGTGTTCCAGATGACCAGGCCGAAGCCTTCGGTTCGGAACAGCCGACCGAAGTTGCTCAGCGTGAACTGCTGCCCGGAATCGTAGAGGGCGCGATCCAGCAACGATTGATAGAGGACAGGAACGAGAGGTGCTGCGACCAAGACAACGGTCAGCAGCGCCATGCCGTACTGGATGGCGGTGTCGCGACTGGGCAGAGGTTTCGGCAGTGCATCGGCGGTTGCCGATGCAAGCACGCTGCTGGCGTCAGGCGACATTGAAAGTTTTCTTCCAACGCGCCACGAAGGCGTCATAGTCCCGCACGGCGTCCGGGTCATAACCGATATAGCAAATGTTCTGCTCGCCAACCGCCTCGGCAATCGACGAGTAGGTGTGACGGATCCCGTCCCCCGGCTTGATGCCGGGGCGCGCCGGCGTCAGCCCACCGCGCCCGAAGGCACGCTGGCCGTCTTCGGATATGATGTAGTCGATCATCAACTTGGCGGCGTTGATGTTGCGTGAGCCCTTCGGGATCGCCACGCCGCGCAGCACCACCGGCTGGCCGTCTTCGATGAAAGACCAACCGAGGATACGTGCCCGCGCCGGATCATTGAGACGCGGCCAAAAGGTAATGGCCGAGACGAACCAACCCATGGTGTATTCACCGGACGTGACCTTTTCCGTCATCGGCCCGCCGGAACGCTCGAAGCGAGGTGTCAGCTTGGCCAGTTGAGCAAACCAATCCCACGCCTTCTCGCCGTGCTTCTTCACGAACGCATAGTTGATGCCGTAGCCGAAGGTCGTCTGATGCACGCCATAGCTGGTGATGCGGTTTCGCCAGGCCCGCTCGTTGGCGGTCGCAAGCGCCACGAAGTCGGCGAGCGTCTTCGGCCTCTTCGCTTCAGGCACGAGGCTGTTGTTCCAGATCAACGCCATGGGATCCGAGGAGACGGTGTAGACCCCGGGAAACGGCTTGGACCAGTCCGGCCACGCCTTGGACTCAGGCGAGACGTATTCGAGGATTTCGCCTCGCTTCTGAAAATCGATCCATCCACCGGGGTCGGCCGTAGCAATGAGATCGCAGGTCCGGCTGTTGGTGCTGCGCTCAGCCAGATAGCGCTCGAAGCTTTCCCGTGAAGCCGGGAGATCCAGCGTCTCGATCTTGATCTTGGGATAGAGTTTGTTGAAACCTTCGATCACGGGTCGCCAGTTCTCCGGCGACATGATCGAGTAGATCAGCAAACTTCCTTCGCGCTCGGCATCGGCGATGATCTGCCGATAATTGTCTGGATAGCCAGTTGGTGCTGCCTGAGCGCGGTCACTCGGAATGCCTATGGCCGCTCCCACCACAGACAGCATCAAGCTTCTACGATCAATGCCAGACATCCCTTTGTTTTCCCTACATTTATTGTTATACGCATTTATTGGCGCCAATTTGTGCGAAAGAACGTGCTGCTGTCAAGCGTTTGTAGGAGCGAGGCAACCATGAAAGTCCGGAAGGAGCACAAGCGGCTTCTGGTCGCGGAGATCGCAGCTGCGATCCTGCAAGGCGACTATCGCCCAGGTGAATGGTTGCGCCAGATTGACCTTGAGGAAACGTTTGCCGCGAAGCGCTTTGACGTGCGCAGCGCGCTCACCGAACTCGCCGCGCGGGGCATGGTGACCCACGTCGCCAACCGCGGATACCGCGTCATCGAGCCGGACCTGACCGTCGTCCGCGAGATCCTGGCCATCCGCATGTTGCTGGAAGTCGAGGCCGCGACGCAGGCTCTGCCACATATTGGCTCGGCCGAACTCGAAAAGATCAAGGCCGCTCAGATGGCGTTCGAGGACGCCGTCGCACACGGCAGCAGAGCAGACCAGGCCAACACGAATGCGGCCTTTCACGACGAAATCTACCGCCATGCGCCGAACCATTCGCTTTCGCAATTGGTCGTCGAAATTCGCAACCGCGCCAGGCCGGGCCCGATCGCCCTATGGCCTTCGCATGCCGATCTCCAAAGGAGCGCTGCACATCATGTCGACATCGTTGCCGCGATCGAGGCACGCGACGTCAACGCGTTTGTTGCCGCTGTGCGCCGCCATATCGAAGAGTCAGGCGCCAACTATCCGACCCCAAACGCGACTAGTCCATATCCCTGAAGCGTTCGAAGTCGACTTCGGTGTTCACATGGGGAGGTTTGAGGTCTGCCGTCCTTCCCGACGTACCCTTCTTGGAG
Source organism: Bradyrhizobium macuxiense (assembly GCF_001542415.1). Classification (GTDB taxonomy): domain Bacteria; phylum Pseudomonadota; class Alphaproteobacteria; order Rhizobiales; family Xanthobacteraceae; genus Bradyrhizobium; species Bradyrhizobium macuxiense. Next base: position 31,794 of record NZ_LNCU01000118.1, on the reverse strand, counting down.
CTACTTTGCATCCGTCGGCGCTTTGACAGGATGAACTCCGAACGCGGCAGCCGCGGCAAGCCGCATCAGTTGATCATCATCATAGCCGAGCCGTTCACGCAGCACATCGGCAGTATCTTGACCGACGGCAGGCGCGGCGACCGGATCCACGATCGGCGTGCACGAATAGCGGATGGGCAGCGCGACGTTTGGAATCCAGCCGACCTCATCGTGCGGAATCCGGGTCACGAGGCGCCGCTCCCGCGCTTCCGGGGATCGGATCGCCTCCCCGACCGTCCGCACCTGCCCGCATGGGACGCCTGCAGTCCGCATGAGCGACTGCCAGTGCGACCAAGGCTCGCGCGCGAATGCCTCGCCAAGGATCGCAAACAATTCATCGCGTCTGCGGATTCGATCAGGCCCCGTTGCATAGATATCCGCCGCCGCCAGATCGGCCCTGCCGATGACTTGCGACATCAACCGCTGAAAGATCTTGTCGTTGCCGCAGTTGATGTAAAAGGTGCAGTCGCTGGCCTGGAACACTCCGGAAGGACAGGTATCCGGGCTGGTGTTGCCGTGCCGCTGCGGGTTGGTCCCACTGAACAGGTGCTGCAGCGTCGCGTAGCCGGTCATCAGCACAGCATTGTCGAATAAGGACACTTCAATCGCCTGTCCGGTGCCGCCGCGTTCGCGCGCCACCAATGCGCCGAGAATCGCGTTGCAGGCCATCATCGCGGTGCTGATGTCCATGACCGGTGAGAGCGCGCGCACCCCCTCACGGTCGGCGTAGCCATTCATCGACACGAAGCCGCTTTCGACCTGCGCGATCGGGTCGAAGCCAAGCCGATCCGCGAACACGCCGTCGCGACCATAGGCCGACACCGAGCAGTAGATGATCTCCGGCCTGACCGCCTTGCAGTGTTCATAGCCAAGACCCAGCCGCTCCATGACGCCGGTCGAGAAGTTCTCAACGACGACATCCGCGGTGGCGATCAATTCGCGCGCGATCTTGACACCTTCCGACGATTTCAGGTCGAGGGCGACGCTGCGCTTGTTGCGGTTCGTCCAGAGAAACGGCGCGCCGTGCTTGAGATCCGGATGAACGGGAGGATAGCGGCGAAGGTCATCACCGCGGGCCGGGGCCTCAATCTTGATGACCTCGGCGCCCATGTCGGCCAGGATCATGGTGGCAAATGGTCCGGCGATGAAGTGCGAGAAATCGACCACCCGGATGCCTTCGAGCGCCTTCGGTGCGTCGACCGGACGGGGCGTGTATTCAGGGAATTCAGTTTCGATCCGATCCAACATCATTGTTTCCCCTGCTTCTGCTTGCGACTTTAGAGATCCAGGACCAGCGTGCGGGACTTGGCTCCGGAACAGCAAATCATGATCGTCTTGTTGGCGGCCTGCTCGTCTTTGCTCAGGAAGTGATCGCGATGGTCCGGCACGCCATCGAGCACGCGCGTCTCGCAGGTGCCGCAGATCCCGTCCATGCAGGAGTAGTTGACCGCAGTGCCGGCATCGAGCAGTGCATTCAGGATCGTCTTGCCGGCCTCGACGGGAACAGTACGGTTGCTTCGCGCCAGCCTGACGTCGAAGCCACCTTCAATCGCGGCATCGGCTTGAAAATACTCCACATGTACGCGATCAACGGAACGATCGGCGGTAGCACGCTTAAAGGCCTCGAGCATGGGCAACGGTCCGCAGCAATAGAGATGCGCGCCGAGCGGCGCGCGCCTGACGACATCAGGCAGATCGAAGACGCGGCCGGATCGCTCGTCGTCGAAATCGATCTGGACATTCGACTGTGCCTTGGACCTAAGCGCGTTGACTTCATCGAGAAACGCGGCCGCGAGGCGATTCCTCGCGGCGTAGACTAGCCGCCAGGGACGGCCCAGCGCTTCGAGGCGACGGATCATCGACAGAAGCGGTGTGATTCCGATCCCGCCCGCAATCAGGATCGAATTGTCGGCATTTTCATGCAGGGCAAAATTGTTCCGGGGCTGCGACAGCGTGACGATGTCACCGACCCGCACGCGCTCGTGAATGAACGCCGAGCCGCCTCGGCTGGCTGCGTCCTTGTTCACTGCAATCACGTAGCGATGCCGCTCGCGTTGATCGTTGGTGAGGGAGTAGCTGCGGATCAAGCCGTTCGGCAAATGGAGGTCGATGTGTCCGCCGGCGGTAAAGCGAGGGAGATCTCCACCGCACGGACGCACCAGCTCGTACGAATTGACCGTCTCGGCCTCGTATGTGATCCGCTTGACGCGGACCTGGATGGTGCTCTCGGTGTCCTGATCGTTCACAGCTCATACCCGAAATCAGCACCGAGCTTTGCCCGCATGAACGGGGCGCCGACATCGACCCAGGAATCCTCCGGCGGCAATCGCAGCGACACCGCTCTGACCATGAAGACGTCGGGATCCGTTACGCCCCTGGGCCTTGTGCCGTGGTCGCGATAGGTGCCGAGAGCCTCGAGCAGCATCCGCCTCGTCATCGCGATGCCGGTGTCGCTCGAACAGAGATTCTCCTTGGTGCGATCGAAGATCGGCGACACGCCGCTCTGGCACGCGCCGTCCTGCACCCAGAGCCCCGGCAGGCCGGAGAACCACGTCGTCTCCTGCGACTGGTAGTCAAATTGAAATCCGTTCTGCGGGTTGTACTTCGTCCAGTAGCCGGCATACGGCACCGTCACTGGATGCTGGATCAGCGCATGCCGGCTGGCGTGGCCGCTTTCACGGCCGTTGTGCCCTTCTGCAAAGATCTGTCGCGTCTTGGGCAGTAACGGCTCGGAGGGATGATAGGAGAACATGATGCAGAGCGTGTTCTCGTCATCGATTGGCACCCATGCATGCCCGCTCAGATCCGGAAACGGCGACAGCGGCGGGACTAGCGTATAGAACGGCAGCAGGAACTGATTGACGCGCCAGTACAGCGTGTTGGCATCGTAGCTCCGCCGCGCGGCGATGCTCATCCCGAAATCCTGCTTGATGCATTCGAAGGTCGGGCGAAGGTCACGCTTCTGGATCCAGGCGCTCGTCGTGCCTTTCGCATCCAGCCGACCGTGCAACAGCGGCGCATGGGCCGAGTCGATTTCGCCCTCGACGGCCTGCAACCAGTTGCATTCCTGGACCCGGACGGAAACATGCACCTGTTCCGGTCCGACAAGATTCCATTCCAGATTCGGCAATGGCGGTGGATCGGCGTCAGGCCCCATGTAGGTCCACAGCATTCCATTGCGTTCGCGGCAGGGATAGGCCTTGATCCGCACGCGCTCCTTGAGGCGGCTGCGCACCGGCTCTGCCGGCATATCCGTGACCGCGCCGGTCACATCGAACTTCCAGCCGTGATAAACGCATCGCAACCCGCAATCCTCGTTGCGCCCGAAGACCAGCGGAGCCCCCCGATGCGGGCAAGCCTGATCGACCAATCCGACGCGGCCCTCGGAGTCCCTGAAGGCAACCAGATCCTCGCCGAGCAGGCGAATTCGCCTGGGCTGGCCATCATTGGTGAGGTCAGCCGACGGCAGGAACGGAATCCAGTACAGGCGGAACAGCTCACCAAGAGGTGTCCCCTTCCCGACCCTGACCAAACGTTCATTGTCTTCGCGCGAGAGCATGACTGGTCCTCCTTTGAATCCTGCGTTTCCCTTTGACCTTATCTGGCAGCACCTTCGAGGATGACGGCTATGCGTTCCGGCAACGCCAGCGCACGGATGGCCCAGAGCGGATCGGCGCCTGCGAGTGGCGGGCGGGGTATTGGCGGCTCCTTGCCCTGCTCGAACAGGTCCACGATCAGTTCGACCCGTCGCCGCTCCAGTGCTTGCAGAACTTCTTCGACGACGAGTCCTTCCGCCGTGCAGTCGGGAAGCTCGGGGTAAGCGAGGCGCACCAGCCATCGTCCGGCGCCGGTCTCGACAGCCTCGGCCTCGAGCAGATAGGGGATCGACAACAGCTCGCGCAGATCCAAATCAGCCTCCCTGACGACATCTTCCAAGCCGCTCAGTCATTGATACGTATACGTACTACATTGATCCTCGACTGGCAACTACTCTAGAATGCGTGCTCGTGATGGTGAACCTCGCTTCATCTCCTCCAACGGGGTTGAGGCAGCATCGCCAAGCTGTTAACGGCTAAGACGAGGTTTCGAGACGGCAGGGCAGGATCAACGAGAGCATGTCGGCCGACAAGGGAACGAAGGCAAATTCCGCCGCCGAAATCGCGCACAACTGGCAGCTCGAAGGCGGCGTCGGATTTCTCCTGCGGCTGCTGGAAGCTCGCTACGACGAGCTCTACCAGGCCGTGACGGGCCAGAGCGACGTCACACCCCGGCAATTCGGAGTGCTGATGGCGCTATATCAGCTCGGCCCGCTCACGCAGTCCGTGCTTGCCGAACGCATCAGTTGCGACCGCAACACGATGAGCGAGATGCTCAAGCGGATGACGGCTCGCAGGCTGGTCTCAAAGAAGAGCAATTCGGAGGACCGGCGGTCGATCCAGGTGCAGATCACGGCCAAGGGCGAAGAAGCCCTGCTCGCGGTTGTTCCCGCCGCCGCTGAATTGCAGAACATCATGCTGGCGCCCTTGCGCAAGGAGGACCGCGCGCATTTTCTGAAATGCATGCTCGCGATCGCCAAGGCTTCGCCTCTGTCACCGATCGAAGATTGAGGCCGGCGACCGAAATTGTCGCAAGGACCCTATGTCACCCTTCCGAAGGCCCCCGTCTTGGTCAGGCTTGCGATTGCGTCGGACGAAAGGCCAAGCGTTCGCGACAGGATCTCGTTCCTGTGCGCGCCAATGTCCGGTACTTCGCGTCCCATCGATGTTTGCGCCTCCGACATTTTCCAGGGAGCATTGACCCCGAAGAACTCTCCCGCGCGATCGGCAATCGCCGCGAAGGCGCCACGCTGCAGCAGATGCGGGTCACTCAGAGCCGCGCCGGGGTCGCGGTATTCCGCACAGGGGACGCCTGCACGATCGAGCGCGGCGATGCATTCGGCGACGGTATGTCGCTCGGTCCACTTCTCGATCACCTGCATCATGGCGGTCCAGTTCGCGCCCCGCGCGGGTATTGTCGTGAAACGCGGATCGTTCGCCAGTTCCTCCTGGCCTGTCACCTCGCAAAGAGCGGCAAAATTGCGCGGCGTGACCGGCGCGATCAGGATATCGCCGTCGCGCGCATGCACCGGACCGTATGTCGGTCGTGGCGAGTGGACGGGAAATTGAGCCTCCTGCAATTCATAAACGAGCAGGTTGAGCATGCAGTCCATCAAGGCAACATCAATGCGCTGACCTTTGCCGGTTCGCTCGCGCTGGACCAGCGCCGTCTGGATCGCCGAGTAGCCAAAGATGCCGCCCAGCACATCCGCAACAAAGATCGCTCCAGCCGCCGGCCGGTCCCGATCTCCGGCATAGCGCATCAGCGATCGATCGAACCCGCTCTCGGCATGCACGATCATGGCGTAGGCCGCACGCTCCGTGGAGGGTCCCGATTGGCCATAGCCCGAAATCGAGCAATAGATCAGGCGTGGATTGATCGCTCGCAACGCCTCGTAGCCGAGACCGAGCCGATCCATCACGCCGGGACGGAAGTTCTCGACGACGATGTCCGTTTCCTTGACCAGNCCAGCCGATGCACCAGATTGATGGCGTCGGCGTTCTTCAGATCCAGGGCCAGGCTTCGTTTGCCGGCGTTGAGCTGGCCGAAATAGGCGCTGTGGCCGTCGCGTATCGGCGTCCGCAATCGCATGTCGTCGCCTTCCGGCGGCTCGATCTTGACGACGTCGGCGCCGACGTCCGCCAGCAGCCGTGCGCAATAGGGGCCCGCCAGCATAATCGAAAAGTCGAGAACACGCATGCCCGCGAGCGGCGCCCTCCCCATCTCCTGCTCCTGCATGCGATCCTCCTACCTGGGCAGCCCGAGGGCCCGCTGGGCGATCAGGCTGCGCTGAATTTCGTTTGTCCCGATGCTGATGACCCACATCAGCGAATGCCGCAGGTTCTGCTCGAACCGGCCATTATCGATCGCGCCCGGCATCTGCTCCGACAGCGTGGCGCGCATCCCAAGGATTTCGAGCGCGGCCTCGCCGAAGCGCTCCATAAGCTCGCCGGAGAACACCTTGCTGATCGCGCCATACTCTGGCGGCGTCATCCCGTCGGCTGCGAGATCGGCGCAATGCATCATCAGGAGACGGCCAACCTCGATCTCGCTAGCGAGCGTAGCCATTCGGTCCCGAACCATCGGATCCCCAGCCAACGCAGGACGGTCGTCGCTCCTTGCGATCACATGCGAGCGTAGCTGCTCGAAGGCATGCGCGACCTTCAGGACGATACCGCCACCGACCAGTCCGCGCTCAAATGCGAGTGCGCCGGTCAGCACTTTCCAGCCGCCATTGACTTCCCCGACCAGGTTTTCGGCTGGAATGCGGACATTGTCGTAGAAGATGTTCGCGAAGGTACCGTCGTACATGGTGCTCGACGGCCGGATGGCTACGCCTGGAGTATTCATCGGAACAATGAACATGCTGATGCCGGCGTGAGGCGGCACGGCATCCTTGTTCGTCCGCGCAGCGAGGAACATGTATTTTCCCCACCAGGTGGTGGTCCAGATCTTCTGCCCGTTGATCACCCAATGGTCCCCATCCCGAACCGCGCTGGTCTTGAGCGCCGCGAGATCGGAGCCAGCTTGCGGTTCGCTGTAGCCCATACCGTGCATGGCCTCGCCACGGAGGATTTCCGGCAGATATGTCCGCTGCTGTTCTGGGGTGCCGAACATCATCAGCGCGTTGGCCTGAATCGCTGCACCAATCCGCGGCGCCTCGCCTCGCTCTATCACCTCCATGAAAGCGATCTGCTCCAGTGGTGAGCGCGCCTGGCCACCGAACTCGCCAGGCCAGCCAAGACCGATCCAACCCGTTTTGCCAATATCGAGCGCGAAACCGGCATCAAACTCCCGCTTGGAGAACGGCCTGCTATCAAACTCGGCTTTGCGGTCTCCGGACCAGTTTTCCGCGATCCATCGTCTGACCTGCTCGCGCAGCTCGTTACCGGCGGGACCGAGGTCGTATTCGGGCAGGCCCGAACTGCCAGGATCCAGCAAGCGCGATGCCACTGCCCGCTTCGCACAAGTCGATCCGCCCAGCGCGATCGTATCGAGATGCACGCGCTTGAAATGCAGTGGCGCCTCATGTTCGTCGGCATAGCCGATGGCGCCGAAGGCGTGGTGCGTTTCAAGTGAGACCCGCCGCAGGGCATCGCCAGCAAACGCCACGGCGCAGTTTGCGAAGTACCTCCAATCCCCATTGTCCAGGTCGTGCAGCATGGTCGCATGATCGAGAATCAGGCGTACGCCTTCCAACGCGATCAAGCCGTTCGCGAGCTTGTGCTGGACTGCCTGAAACTTTCCAATCGGCTGCCCGAATTGCCGACGCTCCCTGGCATATTCGGTCACGAGCTCGAACGCACGGCTCGCGGCACCATGCGCCCGTGCAACCAGCGCCAGTCTTGCCTTGATCAGAAGATCGTCGAGGACGCCAGCTCCGAGGGAAATGAGAGCCGCGGGCGTCGAGCTCAGCCGGACCTCGTAGAGCCCCCATGCCCCCATCGCACGGGTTGACGCGACATCGACGCCTGCAGCATCCAGCTCGACGAGCGCGAGCTCAGCCGGGTCGGTCGCGACGAGCAGATGCGTGCAGCTTCCCGCTCCCTCGACAAAGCGAAGCGTTCCGGTCGCAACATCCCCCGCAATCTGGAGCGCTCCGGCACCGGGATCAGGATCGAGCCTCCCGAACGAGAAAGCAACCCGGGCCGCGCCGCTGTGCAGCCTGTCCAGCAGATCCGATGCAGCCTCTGAGCTCGACGTCGAGAGCGCGAAATTGGCAAGCGCCGCGGCCCACATCGGGGCCGGACACGCCGCGCGGCCGAGCTCGGCAAGCACGAGCGCGACTTCTCGGAGCCCACCTTGACCGGGATCGCTGCCGAGAGCAGCAATCCCCTGCCCGACCAGCTTGGTCCATATCGCGGCGACCTCTTCCGGAGACGGCCCATGGCGCACGCAATCGGCGCTCCACTGCTCGCCGAGAAAGCCGCGCAGGGAATCCATGAGCATCTCCCTGACGTCGTCGGATGGGAGATCCATCGCACCCATGGGACGCACTAGCCCTGACCGAACCTCGGCTTTCGCTTCTCCTTGAAAGACATGGTCGCCTCCTTGTGATCCGCAGTCTCGAACGTGACCTGCTCGAGCGCCATCGAGGCTTCCAGCAGCATGTTCACGCGGTCCTTGAGGATCTGGTTGATGGAAAGCTTGGTCCATCGGATCGCCCAGCTCGGACCGTTGGCGAGCTCGAGCGCGATCTCGCGGGCCTTTGCCAGTACTTCCGCACGCGGAGCGATGTGATTGACCAGGCCAATCCGCTCCGCTTCATGTCCCTTCAACAGCGTCCCGCGGATCAGGAACTCCTTCGCCTTGTTGACGCCGACAAGCAGCGGCCAGATCACGGTGCCGCCGTCGCCGGCAACAAGGCCGACGCGCGACACATGCGTGTCGCCGATTCGCGCGTCCTCCGCCATGACCGTGATGTCGCACAGCAGCGCATGGGTCGCTGCCAGGCCGATGGCGTCGCCGTTGATCGCGGCAATGATCGGCTTGTCGAGCTCAAGCTGTCGGGTGACGGCGCGCCGGCTGATCATGGGGTCGTGCACCTCGCCCTCTTCCAAGACGTCACCGCCAGGCCGCTCGGACATCGCCTTGACGTCGCCACCGACGCTGAAGAAATCGCCGGAACCGGTCAGCACCACGACATTGACGGCGTGATCATCGGCGAGATCGTCCCAGATGGTTCGCAACTCGCGGATCAGCTTCTGATTGATGGCGTTGCGCGCCTGCGGGCGGTTCAAGGTCACCGTTGCGACCTTGTCCGACACTTCGACCTTCAGACATTCGTACTTGGCGTAGTTGGACACGTTTACCTCCGATGTTATCGCTGTGTGAGTGTTCGTTTGCGCGCTGGCCGGCACGTGCTACCGACGCATTCCCGGTTGCACGTCCGCCAATGCGACATGAAGTGACATGGCCCCCGGATCCTGCTCCAGCATTCGCTGCACGGATTCCAGGTGCGACCGCAGCAACCGGCTCGCCAGGGCCACGTTCCTCTCGCTCAGGGCTGACAGGAACTGCCTTCGCTTCTCCGCCAGCCGCGCCATCGCAACGCCGCTCGATGCCACCTTGGCGTAGACGAAGCGCATGTGGATCTCGGTGACCGAATCCACGATCATGGCGATCACCTTGTTGCCCGTCGACGCTGCAAGAAGTTTGTAGAATTCACGCGAGCATTCGACCCGATCGAGCAGCCGGCCTTCCCTGGTTGCTAGTTCCGTGCGTTCGATATTGGCTTCCAGCGCGTCGAGGTCAGCTCGCCGCGCGTTCGCGCACGCGAGCTGAACCACGAGATCCAGCACGTGGACACGCGCTTCCGACAACTCCCGCACTGAAATCGTCCCAAGGCTCAGCATGTCCCGCATGACCTCGTTCATGCGGCGGGTGTCGCCCTCCTGGATGAAGGCCCCACCCTTGACGCCTTTCTGCAGTCGCAGCACGCCTGCCATCTCGAGGCTGCGTAACGCCTCCCGCAGCACATTGCGGCTCACGCCGAGCTGCTGCGCCAGATCGCGCTCGGGAGGCAATTTATCGCCCGGCTTGAGGATGCCGAGCGCCAATTGCTCGCGAATGCGCTCGCAGATTTCCTCGAACGTTCGCCTGGTGTGGATCGGCTTGAAGGTCGGCGCAGCCACCGCGCCGGTGGCGCGTTGATCGGAAGCCCGCTCCCGCCGGTTCGGCGAAGCGGTCCGGGGACGCGACGGCGTCCGGGGGCTTGACTTGGTGTTCATGGGATGGATTATTAAATGGATCACCCATTCAATGGAAGTCCCTTTTTTGACTTTCAGCAAAGAAACGACCGGGAGTCCGCATGAGTTTTTCCGAGGAGCAGGTCGCGTTCCGCGACAATGTTCGAAAGATGGTCGCCAAGCACGTGACGCCGATCGCCGCCGAGATCGATGAAACGGATCGGTTTCCGCTCGAACTGGTGAAGCTGTTTGGCGAAATGGGGCTGATGCAGCTCTGGGTGCCGGAGCGCTATGGCGGCCCGAACGGCAATCTGACCATGGCCTGCATTGCCCGCGAGGAGATCTCGAAGGTCTCGCCCGCCTGCGCGTCGATCGCTGCGCTCAACACCATGTTCATCATGCCGCTGCTTCACTTCGGCTCGGAAGAACAACGTCAGAAATACCTGCCGATCATCGCCCAGGGCGGCATCGTCACGGCGATCGCAATCTCCGAGCCGCAGGCGGGTTCCGATGTCGCAGCGATCAACACCCGCGCCCGTCGCGACGGCGATTCCTACGTCCTCAACGGCCGCAAGCAATGGTGCAGCTACGGCGTCGTCGCCGACTACATCGTGGTGATGGCACGGACCAGCGACGGCACCGGCGCGGATGGAATCAGCGCCTTTATCATCGAGCCGAAGACGATGCCGGGCATTTCATTCGGCCGCCACGAGCGCAAGATGGGATTTCGCGGCGCTCCCAATACGCCGATCTTCTTCGACAATGTCCGGGTCCCGGCAGAAAATCTTGTCGGCGAGGAAGGCAAGGGTTTCTGGGCGTCGATGCGTGCGCTCGATCTCAATCGCCCCACCATCGGCGCACAATCCGTTGGACTGGCACAGGGCGCGCTTGATGCGTGCATTGCCTATGCGAAAGAACGGAAGCAGTTCAAGCAGCCGATCTCCGAATTCCAGGGCGTGCAGTTCATGCTGGCCGACATGGCCATGCAGATCGAGGCCGCGCGGGCGCTCGTCTACGAATGCGCCCGCGCAGGAGACGCCGGCGATTGGAAACGCCTGAACGTGCTGGCCAGCATGGCCAAATGCGTCGGCAGCGACATGGCCATGAGGGTGACGACCGACGCCGTGCAGATCTTCGGCGGCTACGGCTACACCATGGACTACCCTGTCGAGCGCATGATGCGCGATGCCAAGCTGACCCAGATTTTCGAGGGTACCAACCAAATCCAGCGAATGGTTATTGCCCGCGAGTTGCTGCGCTAGCAGACCCATTTTCATAAAAACCAAGTTTCGGAGGAAACCATCTTGAACCACATCATCAAACGGGCGTTGTCAGCCGTCGCGCTGTCCGCCCTGCTGGCGGCGCCTGCTCTTGCCCAGAAAGCCTACAGCCCCGGTGCCAACGATACCGAAATCAAGCTCGGTCAATCGACGCCCTTGAGCGGCCCCGCTTCCGCGTTCGGCGCAGGCGCAGGGCGCGCTGTCGTCGGGTATTTCGAGATGCTGAACGCGCAAGGCGGGATCAACGGCCGCAAGATCAGCTTCACGCAGCTCGACAATGCGTACAGCGCACCTAAAGCGGTCGAGCAGACCCGAAAGCTCATCGAGGATGTCGGCGTGCTGGCTGAAGTCGGCACCATCGGCACCGCCCCCAACGTTGCGATTCAGAAATTCTTGAACGCCAAGCAGGTGCCGCAGCTCTTCATCACCGCTGGTGGCCGCCGCTTCAACGACCCAAAGACGTTCCCGTGGACGATCCCGCTCTATCCTGACTTCGAGACCGAAGGCCGGGTTGTCGCCAAATATATACTCAAGGCAAAGCCTGACGCGAAAATCGGCGTGCTCTATCAAAACGACGATTATGGCAAGGATTACGTCAAGGGCCTCCGCGCTGGTCTCGGCGCCAAGGCGTCGCAAATCATCGCCGAGGCATCCTATGAGCTTGCCGATCCCACGATCGATTCACAGATCGTCCAGCTGAAGGCCGCCGGCGTAGACACCCTGATCGAGCAGTCATCCTCCAAGGCCGCGGCGCAATCAATCCGCAAGGTCTACGAACTGAACTGGAAGCCGTTGCACGTGATCGGCGGCTCGACGGCATCGGTCGAGACGATCCTGAAACCGGCGGGACTTGAGGCGTCCAAGGGACTGGTGACGACACAGTTCCTCAAGCAGCCCGGCGATCCAGCCTGGGCCAATGACGACGAAGTCAAGGCCTACAAGGATTTCCTCAAGAAGTATGCCCCGTCGGCGAATCCGGACGACTATTCCGTGCTGGTCGCCTACATGAACGTTCATGCCGTGACGCAGGCCCTGCGCAAATGTGGTGATCAACTCACCCGGGAGAACCTGATCAAGCAGGCAACTTCGCTCCAGGGCGAACGGCTGCCGATGATGCTTCCGGGCGTCTCGATCAGCACCAGCCCCGGCGATTACACGCCATTCAAGACCTTGCGGATTGCGACGTTTGACGGAGCGAGCTGGTCCTTGACCGGTGAGCCGCTGTCGGCTGACTGAGAGCGTGGGCGAGAGCCGCGCACAAGGCTCTCGCCCACCAGAGCCTGCCAAGTCGACGCAGCTACCGTCGACGGCCCAACGCAGATCCTCCAGCTGCGCGTTGCCGTGCCCACGCACATCACCGTGGCCAGCTTCGCTTACTTGCCCTCCGGAATTCGGCGCGTGTCATAGAAGAGATCGACCACCGTAGCCGTCAGTGCAGCTTTCTGGCTCTCGACGAAATTGATCGCACAGGCCGTTTCGACGCGAACAAAGTTGCGTGTCGGCGTCACCGACAAGAACTCTGCTTGCAGGAACAGCGGAACATCCGTCCCGACGGCATGCTTGAAACGGACATGACGATATTCCGCAACCAGACATTTCTCGAAGTGCGTAACGCCATAAGCCTCCTGCAGGAGGCGCGGTAACTGCACCAATAGCAAATTGCCGGGCACAATCGTACGGCCTGCCGGCAGCTCCGTCTTGGCTCGCTCGACATCGGAGTGAATCCACTGACGATCGCCGCTGAGCGCGACGAAACGATCGACGTCGGATTGTGTCAGCGAGAATGTTTCGCTCTGCAGCTCGACGCCGACGAACGTAGCGAGGTCGGCTGGGCGATCGACCTGGAGCGGCATTGGCCTACTCCACGCGAAGCAGCACAGCGGAGCCAAGCCCGCCCGCCGCTGCGATCGCCGCAAGGCCGGTCGCGCCCGCATTCATTCTCTGCAACTCCTGCCAGGCGCGCACCGCGACGATCGCCCCGGATGCTCCGATCGGGTGCCCCCGCGCCAGGGCGCCGCCGCCGGGATTGACGAGAGTGGGGTCAAGACCGAGCGCTTGGATGCACGCCATCGCCTGAACCGCGAAGGCCTCCATGATTTCGGCGACGGAAAGTGCGGACGCGGATATTCCTGCGTGATGCATGGCCGCGCGCGATGCCTCGATCGGCGCCAATCCGGGACGGCTGGGATCACCGCCGCTCCGCCCGGCACCAGCGATCCTGATCACGCGGGCGGAGGACCGTACGGACGCGAGCGCTCGCTCAGACACCAGCAGCACCGCAGCAGCCGCATCGGCCTCGACCGCGACGGTTGCGGCGGTCACGCCATGGGTTGCGTTTCCCGCGAGAACAGGAAGCCGTGCACAGAGGGCCGGGGTGAGGCGGCGGGCAAAGGGATCTCCGGCATGGCCATCGACGGAGACGAATTCCTGCGCCGGGACGCCGCGTGCGAGGGCCTTGCGGTGGCTCTCGATCGCGAACGCCTCCTGGTCGGCGCGCGAGATATCCCGCTCCGCAGCAAGCATCGCGGCGGCAGGGATCATGTCGAGATCCCGTTCGGGCCACGGCGTGAACGGCGGCCTGTCGTAGGGCTGCGCGACCTCACCCGGAATGAGCGGACGGCGCGCGCGGATCGGACTACGGCTAAAGCTTTCGACACCGCCCGCGACGATTGCATCCGCCTCTCCAGCCTTGATGCGCGCCGCCGCCAGCAGGATGGCATCGAGGCCCGCGCAGCACTGGGTATCGATCGTGCTTGCCGGTACCTCTGCAGGCAACCCGGCCTTCAGTGCCGCGACACGTGCTGGGTTGCCGCCGCCATAGAGCGCATTGCCGAGGATTACCTCGTCCACATCGGACGGTGGAAAACTGGTGTCGTCGAGCACTGCGCCAATGGATGCTTCGGCCAGGTCGATAGCTTCCAGCCTCGCAAAGACGCCGCCACGAGGCACGACCCCCGTGCGGCGCGCGGCAACGATGAAAGCCGCACTCATAGCGATCTCCGCGCAATCGTGCCGGTAGTCCAGGCCTGACGCAGCCGGTCGAAGTCGGTCTTCCCCGAGCGCGTCAGAGGCCATTCCGACACGCTCGCATAGACGCGCGGCACTTTATACAGTGGCAATGCGGCGCGCAGATGAGCAATGAGTTCCGGGGCAGCAACGGTCGCATCAAGGCGCGTGTGCACCAGCGCGATCAACCGCTCGCCACGGCTGGCATCGGGCGCTCCGAGCACAGCGGCAGCCGCTATCGCCGGGTGACGCTCGAGTACCCGCTCGATCTCCTCGGGGTAGACGTTCTTTCCTGATGTCACGATCTTTCGGCTGGCTCGGCCGACCAGGTGCAGAAAACCCTCGGGATCGAGGAAGCCGATGTCGCCGACCGACATGGCCCCGCCCTGGCGCAGCAGGTCGGACGCCTCTCCGCAGGCGTAGTTCATGAACAGGAACGGACTCTCGACGAAGACATAACCTGTCTTTCCCGCCCGCAAGGAGCGGCCGGCCCGATCCCGGATCGTCACCACGGCGCCCGAGAACGCCCGGCCGACCGAGGTTTCCGGACTGCCCTCGTCGGCTTTCGCGACCGTCATGAAGCTCGTCTCCGAAGCACCGTAGAATTCAGCGATACGAGCGTTTGGAAACAGCCGCTGCAACGGCTGGCGCTGCTCTGCCGGCAATTTGGCTCCCGATGACAAGGCCCAGCGCATGGAGGCGAGCGAAGCGCTGCCCGCCGCCTTGACGATCATTTGGAACTGCGTCGGCACGGCGTAGAGCACGGTAGCCCCCTCGCCTTCGATCAGGCGCACGACAGTGTCGGGCCGGAACTTTCGGCAAATAATGACGCGGGCCCCGACATTGAGTCCATGGACGAGTGCGTAGAGGAAAAGCGAGTGAGTGAGCGTTCCCGGCGCAACGATCACGTCTTCCGCGGTTATTCCGAACTCGTTTACATCATGACGGAAGCTCTCGGTCCACGATCGATGATGACGGCGATAGCCCTTGGGAAGGCCGGTCGATCCGGAGGTAAAGCCCACGTAGAACGGCGCGAGATCGTCCGGCTCTGACGCCGGGATTACGTCAACCGAAGCGCCGACCGCCGACGCCACGTGGGCGAAGGACGACAGGGCATCGGCCAGAATGATCGCCCCGTTTCCAGCGAACTGCGCGTCGAAGCTGACGAGCAAAGCAGGTGACAACTGCGCCAGGATCGCGCGCGTCATCTCGGGCGGCCAATCCGGATCCAGCACCTGCGCCTCGCGCCCCGCGCGCGCCGCGGCGAGAAAGAGAAGCGCAAGCGCGGGGCCGGTCGGCAGATGCAACGCGACACCGCCTCCCTGCGGGGTCGCTGCAACGATAAAGCCCGCGAGCCGATTGATCTCGTGGTTGAGATGTCGCCAGGATATCCGCTGCTCCTCGAACACCAGCGCGACGCGGTCTGGTGTCCGCGCGGCGTGATGCGACAGCGGCGCTGTGATGCTCACGAACGATAACCGAGCGCAGCGGGATAGGCCTGTTCGGCGCCCCTGGCCAGGAACGCTGATGCAATCACCTTCACGAGATCGCCCGGCAGGAACACCGACGTGGCCAGCATCGCCTGCAATGCCCCCATGTGGGCCACGATCATGAGACCGACGATGCCGCAACCATAGACAACAACGATTCCACCAGCAGCTGCGGCTGCGAGTGCTGCGGCAAACACCGGCACTTTGGTGAGACGCTGCATGACGACACCGGTGACGAACGCACCCGGGATCCAGCCCAGCAGGAAACCTGTCGAAGGAGCGAAGAACACGCCGAGTCCACCTCGGCCACCCGCCAGCAGCGGCGCACCAAGCGCCACGACGAGAAGAAGCAGCATCACGGAAAGCGCGCCCTGGCGCGGACCCAGCACGATGCCAGCAAGCATCACACCAAGCGTCTGGGCGGTGATCGGCACGCCGCCGGCCAAGGGGAGATGAAACGTCGGCAGCAGGCCCAGCACCGCGATCATGGCGGCAAGGAGCGAGATTCGAGTAATGGCGCGAGAGCCCATCAACGTGATCCTTTGGGTTGACGACCAGCACGACCGTAGCCGCGCGCATCGAGCGCGTCGGCGACGTGGTCCGCAAGTCGCAGTGTCTCGATCAGGAAGAGAACGACAATGCGGAGCGGAACGCGCCGTCGCGACCGCGTCCGCCATGCCTCCTCGCGCGCGTGCCAGTTGGCCAGCAGCACGGGGATGAAACGCAGCACCAGCGCGACCGACAGCGCGATCTTTCGGGAGTTGACTCCCAGTGGGCCAAGCAGCCGAAACAGCGGCTCGACGGCTTCCATTAACGCGGACATCGTCGTCGTCATCGTGACCAAGTCCGCGACAAGCACCATGACCAGGAGCCGCAGCACGACGCTCGCCCCTTCGTCCCACCGGCTGGACAAGCCCTGCAAACCACCGATGATCGCGAGTAACGGAACAAGCGGCTTCAACAGGCTGAGCCGCCGCACGGCATCGCGGCCGAGCGCCCCATACACGCCGACGACGACCGCGAGACAAAGCGCGAGGATCCGCCAATCCTGGATCGGCAATAACGCGATGCTCATGCCCGCGACCGTGAAGAGCTTGAGACCCGCTGGAAGCCGATGCAGCCACGTTACGCGGGACAGGTACCCGCCCATCATGCCGTGCCGCTCTCCAGCATCAACGCGCCCCGAGCGGCGGCATGCGCCCGGTAGTCCGGAAGCACCTGCGAAGGCACGCCGTCGGCCCTCACCTGTCCCTTCTCCAGCCAGATCACCCGATCGAAATCGTGCAACAAATCGAGGTCATGACTTGCCATCACGATCTGCTGCGGCAACCGCGCAAGCCGCGCCGACAGCGACAGCCGCGTGGGCAGATCGAGACTGGAAAATGGTTCGTCGAGCAGCAGTATCTTCGGCTCCGTGGCGAGGATTGCCAGAATGCAGACCAGTTGCTTCTGCCCTTCCGACAGGTCGCGGATGGCGCGATCAATCCAGCCGGCGCAACCATGACTGGCCAGCAGATCGCCCGCCGCCGCTCTGGCCTGAGCCGCAGTCTGGCCGCCCTCGATCAGGCCGAAGGCAACTTCTTCGCCGACCGTCGGGAAGATGATTTGATGGTCTGGATTCTGGAATACGAATCCGACATCGGCGTGCAGCCCCCTGCCCGCCTGCGTCGTGTGACGACCGTTGGCGATCACCTCGCCGCGTTCGGGCAGCAGCAGGCCATTGGCAAGGCGTAACAACGTGCTCTTGCCCGATCCATTGTCACCGACCAAGCCAATTCGCCGCTCACGCAAGTCGAGCGACAGATCGTCGAAAAACCGGCCGCCACCCCGAGCGAGGTAAACGCAATTGAAAACGAGTCCGATGGCCGTTGTCGCACGGAGCGGCCCGCCGCCCCTATCCTGCTGGACGACGGCGCCACGATTTGGCCGCAAAATATCAAGGAATCCCATTATTCGGCCGCTCTTAAGCCCGGACCTCCCGCCGCAGACGGGAACTCCGACACCAGTAGCCCGTGCCAGCCGAAAACTCCACCCGTCGAATGAGTGACAGACCCGAGCAAATGACCGGCCTGCCCGGCCTGTCGGTACCGGAGAACGGAAACATTAGAGATCACAGCACACATGCCGTGACATTCGACCGCCGTCAGAGACGGCACATGACCTCGAGCCCGATCATATGGATGGTCAGGGCGGATCCGGTCTGGCGGATGAACTCGCCCGGCTCAAGTTGGGAATACGAGGCCAGCACGTTGACCAGCGCGTGAGGGTGCCAGTTGAGAACGACTTCCTGCTGGTGCGTAGACGTAACGTGACGGACTGGATCCGGTACGCTGTTTCGGTGCCAAGTGACCAAGCGCAGATGGGCTCATCTGCGAAACGCCCAACGTACGGAGACGCTCCCATACCGGCCGCCACCTACTTCTTCAGTTCCGTGTAAAGCTGCATCACCCGCTGCGGCAGCACCTCGATATGAGGCACGCGCAACGCATAGCGCTCGCCGAAAATGCGGCCCAGCTGGGGAAGCCCGCTGTCGCCGATGCCAAATGCGAAGATGTCCATGCCACGCCGCCGCAGCTGCTGGACTGCACGGCGTGCGTCTTCGGCCAGATACCGCGGATCCGGCACGTCGATGTCAGAGGGCTCACCATCGGTGAGCACCAGCAGTACCTTGCGGAATGCGCGGCGCTCAGCAAGGTAACCGCCCGCATGCCGCAACGCCGCACCAAGCCGCGTCGAATGGCTGCTGCCGAGCCCGGCAAGGCGAGAACGCACCACTGCGTCCATCGGTTCGTCAAAGCCCTTGATGCGCAAATAGCGCACGCGTTCGCGTCCGTCGGAATTGAAGCCGTGGATCGCGATCGCGTCACTGGCGGCCTCAACCGCCGCCGTCATGATCGCGGCCGCCTTGCACTCGACATCGAGAACGGTTCGGCCGGAACGATCGCGATCTGCGGTCGATTGCGACAGGTCCAGAAGCAACAGAACGGCGAGATCGCGGGGCCCTGGCGCATCGCGCTGATAGACCCTGGGCTCGCTGACATAGCCGGAGCGCCGCTCCACGGTCAGCGCGATCGCGGCGTCGATGTCGAGTACGTCTCCGTCGCGTTGGCCCTTATAGCGAAGGCGACGGCCGATCGAGGCATCACACGTCAACCGCGTGATCCTACGCATCGCATCATTATCGATCGGGAGATCGAAAAGCTTCGAAGAAGCGATGGCATCCGCTTCGAGGATGGTGGTCCAGTCCATCCGCTCGGTGCCGGCGGCGTAGTCCCATTCCGGATAGCTCGCCACCGGGAGCCCATCCAGCAGTGTCACCGCACTCGCCCGAGCGCGTAACGTCTCATCGGGCTTTGCGGTGTCATCGGTCGAATGGCCCTCCGCATCGTCGCGCCGCTCGATGCGCACGGCATCGACCGCCAGCTCGATCGTCTCCGCCGGAGCGTCCGACTGATCGCCGAAATCCCACAACGCGAGGTTGTCATCGCGATAGGCGGGCTCGACGACATAGCTCTTGGCATTGAACTGCAGCCGCATCTGGCCGATGTCGTTGCCGAGCAGTCCGCCGATCTCGCGACTGATCGAGGGATCTGTCCAACGTTCGGACTGGGCGGCAAACAGCGTCCGGCCCTTTGACACCCAGGTATCCGAATCCTCATAGTCGGGATCGATCAGCGCCCGCGCCAGCCGCATCATCAGCCCGACCGCGGTTGCCTGGCCGGATGGCGCCGCGGTGTGGAATGGCAGCCACAGCCGGTGGAGGCCGGGCATCTCTCGCAGCGCCAGCGCCTCAACCCTGGCGTCCTCGATCAGCGAGACCAACGCGAGCTGCAGCGCTTTCAGTCGGCCGACCGGAAAGCGAACGACGGAATGAGAAAAATGCGCTCCGGCATGCGCCAGTGCGGCGAGATAGATCGCATCGGCACGCTCGCCTTCGAAACCGGGAAAGGCCTCCGGCAAGCCGACGAGACCGGCTGCGAGCGACGTTCGCCGCGGCACCGGCGGCGTCGGCGCAATCGCAAGCTTGCGGAAGCGCGGCTTCTTGTTCCACAAGGCGACCATGGTCGCCGCGAGGCGCCTTTCCAGCCGCGCGAAATCATCACCCGATCGGCCAAGCCCAAACAATCGTGCCGAGAGCGCATCGTCGAGCGCGAAATAGGCTCGTCG
>NZ_LNCU01000118.1:0-11979 GCF_001542415.1 Bradyrhizobium macuxiense | reverse complement strand
CCCCGCCGAGATCCAGGCTGCAAAGTCCTCGGCCCCGGCGTGTATCAACAACTGTTCCAGCCGATTGACAGCAAGTCCCACCGATTCCGGCCCTGCTTCGGCGAGTTGGCAGAGCGCCGAAAGCACGGCGGCCAGCTCTCCGCCACCAGCGAGACGCGGCACCACCTTTGACAATTCTGTCAACAATGCGTGGGCGACGCGGCTCCCGACACTGCATCCGATCTCCCGCCCGGCACGACCGATTGCGATCAGCTCCTCGACCGATCGCTGCGCCGGCCATTGCTCAGATAGGCGGAGGAAGCCGAGGACCACCGCCTGGCCGAGATTGGCCTCGAACAGACCGTGCACCGCCTCGTCCCAAGCCGTGAGGCCATCGGATCCGCCTGAACGGCGCTGCAATACGGCTCNTCGCGCCGCCTGCACCGCCGATCCTATATCGTCGTGGCCCCGCAAAAGCGCCGCTAGCCTGCGGCCGGACCGGAAATTATCGAGCGAACTGATTTGTGCGACCGCCACTCGAACATTTCCATCTATGCACAGGCCGAGATCACGTCCCGCAACGTGCTTCTGGTGTCCACGTCATCGGTCAAGGGGACGACGATCGTCGTCTCGCAGGCCTTGTCGAGACTGATGCCATATCCGATCAGCCGGCCGGCATTGACCAGCATCCGGGTCGACGCTCCCTCGTCGAGCCCCTGGCCTTTCAGGTTGCGGCTGTGCAAGGCGATGTTCACCAGCAGATCGGCGATCTTGGGATCGATGCCGGCCTCCCGCGACACTACCTCGACCTCCGCCGCGCGGTCGGGGTAGCTGAAATCGAGCGCCGCGAAGCGCTGCTTGGTGGATTCCTTGAGGTCCTTGATCGCGCTCTGGTAGCCCGGATTATAGGAGATCACGAGCTGGAAATCGGAATGGGCGTGAATCAACTCGCCGCGTTTCTCGAGCGGCAGAACGCGGCGATCGTCGGTCAAGGGATGGATCACGACGGTCGTGTCCTGGCGCGCCTCGACGATCTCGTCGAGATAGCAGATCGCACCGAGGCGTACGGCCGTCGTGAGCGGCCCATCACTCCACACGGTGCCCTGTGCATCGAGCAGCCAGCGTCCCACAAGGTCGGCCGCCGTCATGTCCTCATGGCACGCCACCGTGATGAGCGGACGGCCGAGCCGCCAGGCCATGTACTCGATGAAGCGAGTCTTGCCGCAGCCGGTGGGCCCTTTCAGCATCACCGGCATACGGCTCGCATAGGCCGCACCGAACAATTCGACCTCATCCCCGAGGGGCCGGTAATATGGCTCGTCGAGGATGCGATACTGATCGAGCAACAGGGCGGGGTTGGACAATCTCACGTCCCCATCATAGTGCTGGCAGTCTTTCGCGACCGATCGACGTCACGAGGCGAGAAGTTCCTTCAGCTTGCCATCGATGAAGGTGACGTCAACCGGATTGGTCCCCGGTCCGCCGGCGAAGTGCCCCCAGATCGACGGCACCGGCACGAACGTGGCGTTCGGCATGTTCGCGACTTCGAACTCGCTGTCCGCCGTCGGGAAGTAGAGATCGGTCTGACCGGGCATGACATAGGTCTTGGCCTTGATGGCCCGCAGCGCGGCCTTGAAGTCGCCCTTGTAGATCTCGTTGTCGCTGATGTCGCCGTTCTGCCAGGTCCAAAGCATGGTCAGCAGATTGTTGGGGTCCTTCGGCAAGAAGAAGCCCTCCCAGAACGCCACCAGAAAATCCTCCAGCGAAGAATAGCCCAGTGTCTTGATGTCCAGCTGCTCGCGGTAGAAGGCTTGCGAGAGGCCCCAGCCGGCGTAGACGCGGGCCGCGGCGCGCAGGCCTCTGGCCGGCTTTTCGGTGTACCAGCCCTCCTTCCAGGCGGCATCCGCGGTCAGCGCAGCTTTCACACCCTCGAGAAATACGAAGTTGTGGCGCGAGCATTTTGCCGAACCGCAGAACGGCGCCAGCAGGTCCATCATGTCGGGATAGAGCGCACCCCAATGGAAAGTCTGCAGCGCGCCCATCGACCATCCGACCGCCAGGCGGATGTGCTTGATACCGAATTTCTCGGTGATCAGCCGATGCTGGGCGCGCACATTGTCGTAGGCCGTCACCTGCGGAAAGCGCGGTCCGTTATATGGCTCCGGCGTGTTGCTCGGCGACGATGAGAGACCGTTACCCAACATGTTGGGGATGATGATGAAGTATTTTGCAGGATCGAGCGCCATGCCCGAGCCGATCAGCCACTCATTGTCGTAATGCTGGCCGGAATACCACGTCGGATAGACGATCACATTGTCCTTGGCCGCATTGAGCTGACCGAAGGTCTTGTAAGCGAGCTTGCAGTCGCGAATGGTCGCACCGCGCTGCAAGGCCACGTTTCCGAGGTCATGGATCTGATAGTCGACGCTCATCGCCGTATCCTTCTTGTTTCGACCCGAGCCCACCGCTCATGCGGCGCTGGCCACCTTTTCTGTCGAGGATTGCACCCGCGCGGTCGCGAGGTAGACAACGCCGGCGGCCAACGCGGCCGAGATCGCAGTGGACAACCCCGGCGCCAGATTTTCAACGGCTGACGCCGACGCGGGCCGTCTGCTTCCGATCAGCGGTGCGCAACCTTCTGGTTCGGAATCCCCTCGATCGGACATTCATCGGTACCGACGGTCGGACGGGTCATGGCCTCGACCATTTCCCGCGTCCCGTCGGGATCCGTGATCCAGTTCTTGTAGAAGGTGTACGGACAGACCGCATGGCCGCGGTCGCCGTCGCCGGAGTTGATGAGGCCGGTGTAGCCGCGATGCATCAGCTTGAAGAGGTGGTTCTGCGACTGCATGTTGCGGCGCGCATCGCGGATCAGCGACACCGAGAGCTGCGCGTACTGGATGCCGTTTTCCTCCGTGCCGCACTCGCCGAGCGTCCGGCCGTCGAAGCCGATGATCGCCGAATGACCGAAGTAGGAATAGACACCGTCGAAGCCGGAGGCGTTGGCAACCGCCACATAACAGTTGTTGGCCCACGCCATCGACTTCGAGATCTGGATCTGCTGCTCCTTGGCCGGATACATGTAGCCCTGGCAACGGATGATCAGTTCCGCGCCACGCATCGCGCAATCGCGCCAGATCTCGGGATAGTTGCCATCGTCGCAGATGATCAGGCTAATCTTCAGGCCCTTCGGCCCTTCCGAGACATAGGTGCAATCGCCGGGATACCAGCCCTCGATCGGCACCCATGGCATGATCTTGCGATACTTCTGGACGATCTCCCCCCTGTCGTTCATCAGGATCAGGGTGTTGTAGGGCGCCTTGTTGGGGTGCTCCTCGTGGCGTTCGCCGGTCAGCGAGAACACGCCCCAAACCTTCGCCTTGCGGCAGGCATCCGCGAAGATCCGCGTCTCCTCGCCCGGCACCGACGAAGCCGTCTCGTACATCTCCTTGGAGTCGTACATGATGCCGTGGGTCGAGTATTCCGGGAAGATCACGAGGTCCATGCCCGGCAAGCCGAGCTTCATGCCCTCCACCATCTTGGCGATGTTGCGCGCATTATCCAGCACCTCGGCCTTGGTGTGCAGGCGCGGCATCTTGTAGTTGACCACGGCGACGCCGACCGTGTCCTTGCTGCTCGATATGTCTCCATGCAACATGTGCTCGACTCCCTTTGTGAACGATAGTGCCGGCTACACCGCCATGTGCAGCTGGATGAGATCCTCGGTGAGTTCGCCGATCGCGCCCTTGGCGACAACCCGACCCTTTTCCAGCAGCGCGAAGCGGTGAGACGCGCGCCGCGCGAACGCTACGTTCTGCTCGACCAGCACGACCGTGATCCCGTGCTCGCGATTGAGCTTGACGATCACGTCCTCGATCTGCTCGACAATGTTCGGCTGAATGCCCTCGGTCGGCTCATCCAGCAGGATGACCTTGGGCTGAGCAAGCAACGCACGTGCGATTGCGAGCTGCTGCTGCTGACCGCCGGAGAGGTTGCCGCCGTAGCGGTTGAGAAAATCCTTGAGCACCGGGAACAGCTCGAGCACCCATTCCTCGATGCCGTTTGCCGACTTGGCGGCGAAGGTACCGAGCGTAAGGTTTTCGCGCACGGTGAAGCGCGGCAGGATACCGCGGCCCTGCGGCACATAGGCGATGCCGGCCTTGGCGCGCTGATGCGTACGCAAGCCTGAAATGTCGGTGCCGTCGAGTGAGAGTCTCCCGGTCACGCGGTCCATCAGGCCGAGGATGCTGCGCATCAGCGTGGTCTTGCCGACGCCGTTGCGGCCGAGCACCGAAAGGAATTCGCCGCTGCCGACCATCAGATTGATGCCCTGCAGGGCGCGGCTGTTGCCGTAGAAAGCGTCGATATCGGTGAGCTCAAGCATTGCTGATGCCTCCCGATCCGAGATAGGCGCGGCGCACGTCCGAATGCGCCTCCACTTCCGCCGCGGTGCCTTCGGCCAGCATCTGGCCCATATGCATCACGGAAATGATGTCCCCGATTGCCTTGACGAAGCCCATGTCGTGCTCGACCACGACCAGCGTGTGCTTGCCCTTCAGCCGAGCGAACAACTCAGCTGTCTTGCGGGTTTCCTGCGCGGTCATGCCGGCGGTGGGCTCATCCATCAGGATCAGCTCGGCGTCCTGGGCAACGAGCATGCCGATCTCCAGCCACTGCGTCTGGCCGTGCGACAGATAAGATGCCGGCCGGTCGAGTTGTTCGGTAAGCCCGACCAGTTCTGCGAGACGTTCGACATGCTCGCGCCCTGAATTACGAAGATCCCAGCGCAGATTGTCGAACACGCCGGTGCGTCGAGCCCGCGCCACCTCGAGATTCTCACTCACCGTGAGCTCGCGGAATACGCTCGGGACCTGGAACTTGCGACCGACCCCGGCACGGGCGATTTCATGTTCCTCGAGATCCTGCAGCGGCGTGCCGGAAAATATCACGGTGCCGGCGCTCGGCTTGATCTTGCCGCAGATGATGTCAAGCGCCGTGGTCTTGCCCGCGCCATTCGGACCGATCAGGCAGCGCAGTTCGCCCTTGCGCACGCTCATGTTGAGGGCGTTGAGCGCCTTGAAGCCGTTGAAGCTGACGGAGACGTCGCGGAGATCGAGGTGAGAGGTCATGTGCTGCCCTCCGTCTGGCTGACGCCCGGCGTAACCTCCTGGCCCGCGACGTGCCGACGCTGGACGATCCAACGCCACACCGCCTGTGCAAGGCCGGCGAACCCCTTCGGCAGGAACAGCACCACGAGCACGAACAGCGCGCCCATCACCAGCGTCCAGGTTTCCAGGAAGGCCGCGGACTCCGAGAGCGCGCCCTGCACGCCCGCCACCAGCACTGCACCGAGGAACGCACCGACTAGGCTCTGCCGGCCACCGACCGCGCACCACACGACGACAGAGAGCGAAAGCTGCACGCCGAGGAAGGTCGGCGAGGCAAACTCCATCACGACCGTATAGAGCATGCCGGCGAGCCCGGCGATCGCCGCCGACAGTGCGAACACGAAGATCTGGTAGAGCGCGACGTCGTAGCCGAAATAGCGCACCCTGCTCTCGTGATCGCGGATCGCCTGCACGATCAGACCCGCCCTGCTCCTGGTGAAGGCAAACGCGACGAGCAAGCTCAACATCACGCATCCGGAGACGAGATAGTACGTGGCCCGGCCATAGGCGTCGAAGGCGACGCCGAAGATCTCCAGCTGGGCGAGATCGGTAATACCGTTGAAACCGCCGGTGTAGCTCTGCTGGTCGATGATCACGAGATTGAGCACCACCATGGTGGCGAGCGTGATGATCGAGACATAGACGCCGGTCACGCGCCCCCGGAACATGAACCAGCCGAGCGCCGCTGCGACCAGGGCCGGCACCACCATGCCCGCGGCCACTGCAAAGGTCAGCGATCGGAACGGCTCCCAGAACCACGGCAAGCTCGTGACATTGTTCCAGACCATGAAGTCCGGCAGACCGTCCGCCCCCGTATGCACAGGAACGGTCTTGAGCTTCAGCGCCATCGCCATTGCGTACGAACCGAGCCCGAAGCTCATGGCCTGGCCGAGATTGAGTATTCCGCCGAACCCCCAAGATAGTCCGAGCGACACCGTGAGGATGCCGAGCACCAAATAGCGCGCGACCTTGTTGAGCAGGAAATCGTTGTTGAGCAGCACCGGCAGCGCGAACACCAGAGCGCAGACGATGAGCAACGGCGCAAGCTGCACCGTGAGGCGCTGCAATCCGCTGGAAGTGGAAACATTCAATGACATCGATGAACGATCTGTCTCAGGCCCGCACACGCGCGGTAAAGAGCCCTTCGGGGCGGAAGCGGATGAGCACGACGATAGCGAGCAGCACGATCGCCTTGGCCACGGTGTCATTCTGCAGGAAGGCGATTGCGCCGGAGAGCTCGCCTAAGACGAAGGCGCTCGCAACCGTACCGGCTAGGCTCTGGACGCCACCAAGCACCACAACCATGAAGGCGTCGACCACATAGCCGGTGCCCATGTCGGGCGACACGCTCTTGAGCGGCGACACCAGCGCGCCCGCAAGCCCGGCGAGTCCTGCACCATAGGCGAAGGTCAATGCATAAACCCGCTTGGCGTTGATGCCGAATGAGGCCGCCACCGAGCGATCCTGGATAATCGCACGCAGCTTCATGCCAACCGTGGTGCGATTCATGAGTAACCACGTCGCCGCGAACAGCGCCATTGCCACCACGAACAGGAACACCCGATAGGACGATACCGACTGACCGAACACGTCCATGCTGTCGGACAAGGCCGGCGGCAGCTGCACATAGCGCAGCTCACTGCCGACCATCAGCCGCACCGCCTGCTGGAGCATGATGCCGACGCCCCAGGTCGCAAGGATCGTATCCAGCGGCCGGTTGTTGAGCAGGCTCAGGACGTATCGTTCGATGACCCACCCGAACGCCGCCACCACGAGGAAGATCGGAACGAGGCTCGCCAGTAGGCCGAGCCCGAGATAGGTATGAAACATCCAGGCCGCGTAAGCGCCGAGCATCACGAACTCGCCATGGGCGAGGTTGATGATGCCCATCGAGCCGTAGATGATCGATAGTCCCATCGCCACGAGCAGCAGGATTGATCCGATGCTGAGGCCTGTGATGATCTGTTCGATAAATTGGTCCACACCAGGATCCGCTTTTCCGAGTTTCGTTCTCACCCTCGCCGCAACGCCTTCGCCAACACCGCGAAGCGAGGAGCGCACGCATTGTCCGGCGTCGGCCGCCGGCGCAAGGCACCGGCGACCGTCGCCAGCCCCCACCGTCAGCTCTTCTCGACCACCAGGCCCTTGTCGGTGCAGACCTGCCCGGGATAGGCGGCGTAAGGCACCGGCTTGAGCCAGTCCTTGGCCTCGACGAGAATCTCGAACTGCCCGTTCGATTTTGCCTGAGCGATCTTCGGCCACAGCCAGGTATGGAGGTTCTCCGGCTCGATCCGGACTTTGCCCTGCGGCGCGATCGTTTCCTGTCCCTTGACCGCGTCACGGATGTTGGGCGGCGTAAGATCGCTGGTAGCCAGCTTTTCCACCGCCTGCCTGAACAGGTGGACCTGGAAGTAGCAGGCCTCCGACACGAAATGCGTGACCTTGTCCGCGCCCCAGCGCTTCTTGTAGGCCTCGACGAACTTCTCGTTCTCGGGCGACTTGTAGACCATGAAGTACGGCGCCGAGGTGAAGTGACCGGCGGCTGCATCGCCACCCATCGCCGCGACCTCGTTCTCCGAGGTGGTCAGGCTTGCCATCGGCATCTTTTCCGGATCGAGACCGGCCGCACGGTACTGGCGATGCAGCGCGACCACGGAGTCTCCAACGACAGTCGAGAAGATCACGTTCGGTTGCGTTGCGCGGATCTTGTTGATGACGGAAGAGAACTCGGAATGACCGAGCGGGACGTACTCTTCCGCAGCAACCTCACCGCCATGCTTCTCCAGCAACTTCTTGCAGTAATTGTTCTCTTCCTTTGGATAGATGTAGTTGGAGCCGATCAGATAGAATTTCTTGCCGAACTTGTTGATCAGCCAGGGCACGAACTCGTCTTGCTGCTGGTTCGGTACCGCCCCGGTGTAGATCACATTCTTCGAGCACTCGCGGCCTTCATAGAGCGTCGGATACCAATAGAGATTGTTCTGCCGTTCGAAGACCGGCAGCACCGCCTTGCGGCTCGCCGACGTATAGGAGCCGAACACGCTGACGCATTTGTCGCCGACGACGAGCTTGCGTGCCTTTTCGGAGAAGGTGGCCGGATCGGAGGCAGGATCCTCGACGATCGGAACGATCTTGCTGCCCTTGATGCCGCCGGCTGCATTGATCTCTTCGATCGCAAGCAGCGTCGCCTTGTTGAGCGATTCCTCGATGATCGCGGTCGTTCCCGTCAGCGAGAACAGCACGCCGACCTTGATCTCGCCGCCCGTGGCATGGGCAAGATCGGCGTTCTTGATCCAGACGTGCGGAAATCCCGCGCCGGCGAAAGCGCCTAATGCCGCAGTATTCCTCAGCAAAGTCCGCCTTGAAATGCTCATCCCCTCGCTCCCTTCAGGACACTGAAAAAACAAAAAGCCCTCCCGATGCGCGCTTACGCGAGCATTGGGAGGGCTTTGTTGCCGGTTGTATCGAAGGCGGCTCTGTCGCCGCCGGCCCCGCTATTGGGGCTTACTGTTGATGATCGTAGCCAAGCAGTTCGAACGAGTCAACAATCGCCGCAGCGACTGCGCTCGCTGACACCCGACGATCCATCGCCTGCCGCCGGATGAAGCCATAGGCTTCGGTTTCCGGCATCTGCCGTGTCGCCATCAGGATGGCCTTGGCGCGCTCCACCGTACGCATCGAGCGCAGATTGTCATCGAGCTTCTCGATCTTGCTGCGAAGCCGCCGCTCGTAACCGAATTGGCTGCGCGCAAGCAGGAGGCTCGACAGCACCGCGTTCGGCGTGAACGGCCGCGGCAGGATCGCGTTGGGCGTTGCGTTGCACAGCGCATCGGCGTGAATGGCTTCGGTCGCGGGCAGGATAACGACAAGCGCCGAACGCGCATCGCCGGGAATCCACGGCAAGCGCCGCGCCAGATCCGGCGCATACTCGCAGTACACCACGTCGGCATCGGCCGGCACGCTCTCCGGCATCGGCCAGACCTGCCGAACGCGCATCCTGAACCGCTGCAATTCACGCAGCAACATGCCGACCTGATCGTCGACCGGGGCGACCACGACCGCCGAGAGATCGGCAAGCTCCTGCACCATGGTCTTGCGCCCCGCCATATCCCGGTTGACGGACGGCCTACGCGACATTTCGTTCATTGGACGCTTCCTGTTTGCGTTGCGCGACCGTAGCCGATCAGGAACGGATCCGCATGCACCGGCTCTTTCGACTGGCTGATGACATCGAACTGTCCGCTGCGGTTGGCCCGCCCGATACGGGTCCAGAGGTCAGTGTGGCCCGACATCGGGTTGACGGTGACGGCGCCCTGCGGGGCGTCGAAGCTGGTGCCGAACACCATCGAGCGGAGCACCTCCGTGTCCAGCGTATTCACCTGCTCGAGTGCTTTCGCAAACAGGTGCAGCTGGAAATAGGACGCTTCCGCGCACATGTTGGTCGAGACGTCGGCGCCGAACCGTTTCTTGAAGCGCTGCACAAATGCGTTGTTGGCGCTGCCCTCGACACCCTGAAAGTAGGATGCCGCCGTGATGTGCCCCTCGCCGACATCAAATCCCATGGCAGCGATCTCGGCTTCCGTGGTGGTCAGGCTGGCGATCGGCATCTGCTTCGGATCGAGCCCGACATTCGCATAGGCCTGATAGAGAAACACCGTCCCTTCCCCCACGACCGTCGAGAAAATCACATCGGGCCGAACCCGCTTGATATCCTGAATGATCGGCAGGAAGTCCTGCCAGCGCGCGCGGACGTTGACATAGCGCTCACCGACCATGGAGCCGCCATTGGCCTTGAGCAATTCGCGCATCACGCGGTTGGATTCGCGTGGATAGATGTAATCCGATCCGACGAGGTAGAACCGCGTCCCGAACGTGTCCATCAGGTAACGGCAGAGCGCGAGGCTGTTCTGGTTGGGCGACGCGCCGGTGTAGATGACATTCGGCGACGCCTCGAAACCTTCGTAGAGCGTCGGATACCAGAGCAGGCCGTTCAACCGTTCGACAACCGGCAACACGGCCTTGCGGCTCGACGAGGTGTAGCACCCGAAGATGGTGCTGACCTGGTCCTCGACCATCAGCCGCTTCGCGTAGTGACCATAGGCCGCCGAGTCAGAACCCGGATCATAGGCGACAGGAATCAGCTCGCGTCCGCAGACCCCGCCAGCGCCGTTTACTTCTTCGATCGCGAGTTGCGTGCCCTGAAATTGAGTCTCCTCGATAACCGACATAAAGCCGGTCCGAGAGAACAGCACCCCGAACCGCCACGGAGCGGAGGTCGTTTGCGCAAGGTTCGACATGATCAAGCCCTCAGCATAGCGGGAGGGACGAGAGTGATTATTGCTCTTGTTGCTCTCGAACAGGATTGCCGGCCTTAAACAATTGCATGTCATCTCCCGTCAGACAAGGACCCAGACGACGAATGTTGCCAGCGAAACTGCCTCAATGAGGCGCCGAACGAAAAATAGGCAACGACAATGCTATTGCCGCATCGCTTCGCGAACCGCCTATCTCAGGTAGACGCGCGCTCGATTTCGCGCGTCGAGCGCATGCTGCGCTTGCGAACCGACTTTATATAGCGATCTGCAAGTGAAGCACGCGATCGCCAGCGCTTGACGAACGGCATGGCTTGCCAAGCGTCCAACACGAGCGAGGGCGCGCTCAAGAGCTAGTCAGGCGAGCAGCCCAATCGCCGCCACAGTGTTCAGATCCATCAAGCGGCCAGCTTCTCATTCATCATGAAACGGGCAACCCGCTCGCCGCTCATCATCGTCGGGCCCCACGCCCGAGGGATGAAACACGGTCTTCTAGTACCCGGAATCAGAGTTGATTGATACGGCGGCCCTTGAAACGGCGTTGACGGATCTTTTTCTTGGTCCAGACGAAGGGCTCGGCTTTGTCGTTGTAGGCGTTGACGTAGGCATCGATGTGTTCCTGAAGCTGCTTGAGGCTTGTGAAGGAGGTGCCGCTGAGCGACTGCCCCTGCAGGATTGAGAACCATACCTCGATCTGGTTGAGCCAGGACGCACTCGTCGGTGTGAAATGGAATTGCACATTGGGATGGGCCTTGAGCCAGCTCTCATTCTTCTTGTGGGTGTTGAGGTTGTCGAGGATGACGTGAAGCTTTCGGCCCGGAAAGGCCGCGGTGAGGCTGTTCATGAAATCGAGAAACTCGACACGGCGACGGCGTTTTGAATGCGTAGCGATGATCTTTCCGGTGGCGACTTCGAGCGCTGCAAACAATGTCGTGGTGCCATGCCGCTTGTAATCGTGGCTCTGGCCGGTCAAGGCGCGGCCATTGGGCAACTTCAGATAGCCCTGCGCTCGCTCCAAAGCCTGGATCGAGGGCTTCTCGTCCACGCAGAGCACAATAGCCTTCGCCGGCGGGGCGACGTAAAGGCCAACGACATCGGCGGCTTTGGCCGTAAAGTTCGGGTCGTTGCTCTCACACCAGGACTTGCGAGCCGCGAGGTCAATCTTGTGGCTGCGCAGGAACCGCCAGACATATTGGACGTCAACATCGCCTAGCGCCTCGGCCAGCAGAGGGCCGGTCCAGCGCGCAAACCCTTGCGGGGGCGGCTTATCCAGCAGCTTCAGAATCCGCTTGTCGGTCGTCTTCGTATAGATCGGCTGCTTGCCGGGCCGCGGCTTGTCTTGCAGCCCTTCAAGGCCTTGGTCGGCATAGCGATGCCGCCAAACGCTGACAATCCGCGGCTGGACCCCAACTTCCTTGGCGATCGACCGGGTGCTGCGCCCGTCCGCCGCTAACAGGACTATCCGCGCCCGCTTCAAATCGCGCTGCAATGTCATCGGTGAGCGACAACACGCCTCAAGC
>NZ_LNCU01000117.1:42344-76245 GCF_001542415.1 Bradyrhizobium macuxiense | reverse complement strand
CCTTCGCGGATCACCCGCAGGCCGTCATCGAGCGGCCCGAGCACGACGGGCCTCGCCTCCACCGTGTTGTCGTCCTTGACCACGAACACGATCTTGCGCGACTGGTCGGTGACGATGGCGGCATCCGGAACCAGCAGCGCCTCGTAGGGCGCGGAGCCGATGATCCGGACCCGGCCGAATTGCCCGGGCAGGATCGAGAGGTCCTTGTTGGGGATGATGGCGCGGCTGCGCAGCGTCGCGGTCGAGACGTCCAGGCGGTTGTCGAGGAAGTCCATCGTGCCGTCATGGGAGGGCTTGGTCTCGCCGGTCAAGGACACCTGCACCGGGTTCGGCGTGTCGCGCGAGCTTGGCCGCTTGCCTTCGAACCAGAGCTTGCTGTTGCGCTGATAGGTCGCCTCGTCGACGTCGAAATAGATGTAGATCGGATCGAGCGATACGATCGAGGTCAGCAGCGTCGCGCCGCTGTCGGCGCCCTGCACGAGGTTGCCGGGGGTCACCAGATGGCGGCTGACGCGGCCGGTGATCGGCGCCAGCACATGGGTGAATTCGACATTGAGCTGGGCGGCCTTCAGCGCGCCTTCGGCCTGCGTCTCGGCGGCGTGGGCCGCCTGCAAGGCCTGGCGGCGCTGGTCGACGACCTGCTCGGAGACTGCACTGGTCTGCACCAGGTTCAAGCCACGGTCGAGCTCGCGCTTGGCAAGCTCCGCCTTGGCGCGCGCATCGGCAAGCTGCCCCTCTGCCTGCAGCGCGACCGCCTCGAACGGGCGCGGGTCGATGGTGTAGAGCAGATCGCCGGCATGGACGATCGCGCCGTCCTTGAACTCGACGGTGTTGACGAAGCCGCCGACGCGGGCGCGGACCTGAACCTCCTCGATCGCCTCGAAGCGGCCGGTGAACTCGTCCCAGTCGGTCACCGTGCGCCTGACCGGCTGCGCCACCGTCACGGGCGGCGGCGGAGGCGCGGCCGCCTGCGATTGTGCCTTGTCATCGCAGCCGCCGAGCGCCAGCGCGAACAGCAGGCCGAACGGCGCAAGGCCGCATCGTGCAAAGCGGCGAAACGAACCGCAATCGAGTCGGGTCGCCGGAGCCGGATGCTCCGCTTTGTCAGTCGCACTCATTCCGTCTCCCCAAAGACTCGAACGTCGCAAATAAAATTGCTGTGATTCGACGAAAGTAGATTGCCGCAAGGTCGCCGCGGCGGACGCCTCAGATGTGATTGCTCCTCAGTCTGTTCAAGACTTGGTCCCGATCAAGCAAATAGTTTCGAATTCTGAAAGCCTTACGACGGCGACATGGCGCCGTCGGCGATACAAAAGGTAAGAATGGCTGGCGTATCGCTGAGCGATCCCTTACGCCATCGGCGAGCCGGCTCGTCTGTTTCCGCGACGAAACAATCAGAAGGCGAGTACCCTGACATCCAATTGTTACAAGACGGCGAAAACCGCGCGATCGCAGCGCTCTACCTCCCGCTGTGCGGCGGCATCAAGGTTACTTGTACGCCGGAGGCCGAACGCACGTTGACACCTCGGAATATCGCCAATACGGTCATGGTTGCCAAAGCGTAAATTTTGCTGGCCGCCGCATTTTTCTCGAACATTCATTGACCTTCGGTCGCGGCGTACTGAGGCGACTTCGTAATGGGAAGTGCATTTCAACTCGCAGACCCCGTGTCTCCACCGATAACGCGGCTTGCCTGTATCGCGATCGGCTCTGAGCCATCCGCCCGCAGCAGAAATAATCAACCCCAGCGTGTGAACCGGTTCACACGTCATGTTTCCTGACAAGTGTAGTTATTGACCGGTTTCGCACCGGTCGCTGGAGTTACCATGACGACCATACCTGCCTATACAATCGGTGGTATAACCCGGCCCGAACTGCAGCTCGATTCGACCGGACATATCGTTCTGGATTCCGCGGCAGATGCATTCGTCGCGCAATACGGCCTGCAGTATCTCTATCTCGGCTGCCCTCCCGGCACCCCCTGGCCACCGGTCACCGACTCGGTGTCGACACCGGTCGATGCCAATTCGGGCAATATCACCGTCAGCGAGGGCGCTGCCGTCAACACGCTGGTCAACCTCACCGCGCAGGCCACCAGCAGCGGCGGCAATCCCGTCACCTATTCGCTGATTGGCGATACCTCCAACGGCGGCTTCAAGATCGATCCGAACACCGGCGTGGTGTCGGTCGCCGACCCCAGCAAGGTCAATTACGTGACCAGCCCCGGTCACGCCTACACCATCACCGTCCAGGCGAATGACGGCGTGGTGACGAGCTCGCAGAACTTCACCATCGCCGTCACCGACGTCGCACCGTCGACACCGGTCGACAGCAACGCGGCGCCGAACCAGGTGGCGGAAGGCGCGAAGGCCGGCACGCTTGTCGGCATCACCGCATCGTCAACAGATATGAATCCGGTGACCTACAGCCTGACCGGCGACAGTTCGGGCGGCGGTTTCACCATCAATGCGGTGACGGGTGTCATCACCGTCGCCGATGGCAGCAAGCTCAATTACGCGACCGCACCGGGCCACGCCTATACCGTCACCGCGACGGCGAGCGACGGCACGCTGAGCAGCTCGCAAACCTTCACGATCGGTGTCACTCTGGGCGCGGTGTCGCAATTTGCCGTGAGCATCGCGCCCAACGGCGCGGCGGGGACGCCGGGCACAGTCACCGTCACCGCCCTCGATTCCGTGGGCCACGTCATCACCAACTACACCGGCACCGTCCACTTCACCTCGAGCGACGGACACGCCGTGCTGCCGGCCGACGTGACGTTGACCAACGGCACCGGCACCTTCAGCGAAACCTTCGACACCGCCGGCAGCCAGACCATCACCGCGACCGATACGGTCAACAGCGCCATCCACGGCACGTCGAATGTGGAGACGGTCACGCCGGGCGTCGCCACGCACTTTGCGGTCACCATTCCGGCCAGCGGCGCGGTGGGAACAGCGGGTTCGGTCACTGTGACCGCGCTCGATGCCTTCGGTAACGTCGCGATCGGCTACACCGGCACGGTGCACTTCACGTCGAGCGACGGCAGCGCCACGCTACCGGCTGACATGACGCTGACCAACGGCACCGGCACCTTCGCCGAGACATTCAGATCCCTCGGCAGCCAAATCATCATCGCGACCGATACGGTCAGCGCCGGTATCACCGGCACGTCGAATGCCGAAGCCGTCGGCCCGGGTGCCGCCACGCACTTTGTTGTCAGCATCCCTGGCAGCAGCACGGCGGGGACGCAGGGCACGGTCACCGTCACCGCGTTCGATGCCTTTGGTAATGTCGCGACCGGCTACACAGGCACCGTCCACTTTACCTCGACCGACGGCCACGCGGTGCTGCCGCACGACATGACGTTGACCAATGGCGTCGGCACCTTCAACGAGACCCTCGAAACCGCCGGCAGCCAAACCATCATGGCGACCGATACGGTCAACAGCGCCATCAACGGCACGTCGAACACGGAGACCGTAGCCCCGGGTCCCGCCACGCACTTTGTGGTCACCCTCCCCGCCAGCGGAACGGCAGGCACGGCCGGTTCGGGCACCGTCACCGCCTACGATGCGCATAACAACGTCGTCACCGGCTACACCGGCACGGTGCACTTCACCTCCAGCGACGGCCAGGCCGTGCTGCCGGCCGACATGACGTTGACCAACGGCACCGCTACCTTCAACGAGACCCTCGACACCGCCGGCAGCCAGACCATCACCGCGACCGACACGGTCAACAGCGCCATCACCGGCACGTCGAATGCGGAAACTGTAGGACCGGGCCCCGCCACGCACTTCGTGGTCAGTCTCCCCGCCAGCGGCACGGCGNGGGCACGGCAGGTACGGGCACCGTCACCGCACTCGATGCCGATAACAACGTCGTAACCGATTACACCGGTACGGTGCATTTTACGTCGACCGATGCCGCCGCCGTGCTGCCTGCCGACCTGACGCTGACCAATGGCACCGCCAGCTTCAGCGAGACCTTCGATACCGCCGGCAGCCAGACCATCACGGCGACCGACACGGTCAGCGCGATCAACGGTACGTCGAATACAGAAATTGTAGGACCGGGCCCGGCCACGCATTTCGTGGTCACCATCCCCGCCAACGGCCGGGCGGAAAATCCGGGCACGGGAACCGTCACCGCACTCGATGCCCATAACAACGTCGTCACCGACTACACCGGCACGGTGCACTTCACCTCGACCGACGGCCTGGCCGTGCTGCCGGCCGACATGACGCTGACCAATGGCACCGGCACCTTCAGCGAGACATTCGACACCGTCGGCAGTCAGACCATCACGGCAACCGACACGGTCAACACTGCCATCACCGGCACCTCAAACTCCGAAACGGTGGGGCCTCCGGATGCACCGCCCGTCATCACCGCCGGCCATACGCTGAACTACACCGAGGCGCAGGCCCCGACCGCGATCGACCCGACGCTGACGGTGACCGATTCCGATTCGGCCACGCTGGCGAGTGCGACCATCCAGATCACCGGCAACTACGTCGCCGGCGAGGACGTGCTTGCCTTCACCAACACCGCAAATATCACCGGAACGTTTGATGCCGTTCACGGCAAGCTGACACTGACCGGCACCGACACCGTCGCGAACTATCAGGCGGCGCTCGAATCGATCACCTACTTCGACACCAGCCAGAACCCGTCCACCTCGCCCCGCACCGTCACGATCACCGCCAGTGACGGCATCGTCGACAGCACAGCCGCAACCGACACGATCACGGTCGTCTCGGTCGACAATCCGCCGGTTAACACCGTTCCGGGTGCCCAGACGATCCTCGAAAATCAGCCGCTGACCTTCAGCACTGCCAACAGCAATGCAATATCGGTCAACGACGTCGATGTCGGCACCGGCAACCTTCAGGTCACCCTCACCGTCCTGCATGGCACGCTGGCCCTGGGTGCAACCTCGGGACTCACCATCACGGGCAACAATACCGGCACCGTGGAGCTCACCGGCACCGAGGCCAACGTCAACGCCGCGCTCGCCGGGCTCGTCTACACCCCGACCACGAGCACCAGCGGGAGCGACACGCTCACCATCGCCACCGACGATCTCGGTAATACCGGCACCGGCGGCCCGCACACCACCACCAGCACCGTCGGCATCACCGTCACATCGGTCAACCAGCCGCCGAGCTTCACGCTGTCGGCCAATGAGACGGAATCGAACGAGACGACGTCGGCGCAAAGCGTCAGCGTGGCGAACTTCGTCACCAACATCTCGCCGGGGCCCGCGGGCGAGAGCGCGCAGACGGTGCACTTCAACGTCACCGGTGACAGCAATCCCTCGATGTTCTCGGTCGCGCCGACCATCTCGGCCAACGGCACACTCACCTATACCGTCGTCCCGGGCTACGCAGGCACCGCGACGATCACGATCGACGCCCAGGACAACGGCGGCACCGCGAACGGCGGCAACGACACCTCGGCGACGCAAACCTTCGCGATCGATGTCGCTCCGGTCGCCAACACGCCGACCATCTCGGAAGGCAGCCTGCAGCCGACAGCGGCGACGGCTGAGCATCAGGTCAACACGACCACCGGAAGTGGGATCGCGCAGGAAAGCGGCACGGTGACCGCGCTCTCGGGCGGCGGTTACGTCGTCGCCTGGCAGGATACGCAGAACGACGCCCTCGACGCGCGTATCTACAATGCGTCGGGAACGCCGATCGGCAACGACTTCCACATCGCATTCGATTCCACGGACACGCTGACCTATTCCGCCGGCGGAGCGGCTTTGAAGGGGATGCCGACGGGCAGTCCCTACGCCGGAGGCTTCCTTGAAGTCGACATGGTCAGCAATGCCGCCACCGGCACGGAGACCATCGAAGGCCGAATCCTCTCCTCGACCGGGGCCACGGAGGTCTCGGCCTTCCGGATCAGCCCGGCCTCCAGCGACCTCCACGTCGGGGTCGGTCCCCTTTCAGCTGCGGTGTTCTCGAACGGCAGCTTCGTCGTCGCCTGGGAAGACGTGACCGGCAGCAACCAGTCCACGATCGAGCTCCAGCGTTTCGACGCCAACGGCAACCCGGTTCACCAGGATGGCTCGACGTCGGGCCTCGCCGAATTCCAGGCCAGCCAGTCCGCGGCGGGTGTCTCGGAAGATCCCGATATCACGGTGCTGAGCAACGGAAACTTCGTCGTCACCTGGGACTACAGCGCGACGAACACGGCCACGACGCGAGACGTGTTCTACCAGGTCTACAGTTCCACGGGCGCGGCGATCGGCGGCCCGACGATGGCCAACACCTCGACCGGGGACGAACGCGACGTCGCTTCGGTCACGGCCCTCGCCAATGGCGGGTTCGCGATCACGTGGGAGTCTAATAATGAAGTCTCGGGCACGAGCGGGATGGACATCTATACCCGCATCTTCAACGCCAGCGGCACCGCGGTAACCGGCGAAATTCTTGTCAACTCGGCGGCGACCGCCGGCTCGCAGTCCTCCTCGAGCATCGTCGGACTGCCCGACGGCGGCTTCTTCGTCACCTGGGACACCGACGAGAACGCTGGCAATGAGGATCTTCTTGGGCAGCGGTACGACGCCAACGGTAACAAGGTCGGCGGCGCCTTCCTGATCAACCAGACCACGGCCGGATCGCAGGAGCAAACTCCCAACTTCGATCACGACCCAACCGCTGTCCTGAACAGCGGCCAGCTTGTGAGCGTCTGGACCAGCCAGCAGACCGGCTCGACCGAAAGTGACATTTTCGCGCGCACTTACTCGATTCCCGGCGACGGCCCGGAGAACGGCACCGTCAGTCTGGACACCATCAGTGCGCTGGTCACCGGCTCGGCCGGGACCACCAAGACCAACGGCGGCCTGGAGGTGATCCAGGAGATCGACCTGTCGGGGATCCCGACCGGTTCGGGGACCTTCAGCTTCTCGGTCGGACACGCGGGCGCGACGGCAGGAACCTGGGTGATCGACAACGCAGCCGACATCGTAAGCCTTGCAACGACGCCGCTGACGATGACATCGCCGGCGGGATATAGCGGAAACTTCACGCTCAGCGTCACCGCGGTCGCCTCAGACACCGCAACACTGTCCACCGGGGACGTCACCAGCACGGCGACGTCGTCGACCCTGACCATCCCGGTCGGCGTCAAGGCGCCCGGCGATCCGATCTTCGCCGCCGACAGCGCATCTGCGTTCAGCCTCAACCTCGATCCCGTCGCCAGCGGCGACACGGTCGCGATCACGTCGCTGCCGGGCAACGGCACGCTGGAATATGCCGACGGCACGCTGGTGGCGGCCGGTGCGATCCTGACCGCGGCGCAGTTCGCGGGCCTGAAGTTCGCGCCGCTTGATCTCGGCGCCGATACCTCGGCAGATCTGACGTTCACCGTCTCTGACGGGACCACGGATACCGTGAACACCGTGCCGATCAATCTCGTTCACGGCACCGGCGTGACGATCAACGGCGACGGCGGCAACGATCACATCATCGGCAGCCCGGGCGCCGACATTCTGCATGCCGGGTCCGGACAGGACATCCTGACCGGCGGCGGCGGTGCGGATCGCTTCGTGTTCGATATGTCGGCGCCGACCGACACGACTGCGTCTGCGCTCAAGATCGACCAGATCACCGATTACAGCGCAGCCGGCGGCGACACCATCGACCTCACGTCGTGGTTCTCGGCAGCGACGATCACGCATGCGGATATCGCCTCGCTGGTGAAGGTGACGGAAGATGCCGGCGGAACGTCGGCGACGCTGCAAGTCAATACGGCGACCGCCGGCCAGACCGCGCATTGGGTCGACCTTGTCAAATTGAACGGCACGGCGGCCGGCGACGCCGTCAACGTCGAGATCGATGCCGCCCATCCCGCCGTTGCGACGCAAATTCATTCCTCACCCGCGTCCGGTCAGGGCCAGAGCGCGACACTGGTCTCCACGCAGGCGCCGGGGCCCGCGAACTCCGGCGGCTCGCCTCCCACATCGTCGCCGCCGACGTCCGCGCAGACCTCAGCGGGTTCGTTCGACTTCTCTACGTTCAGCTCGGGATCTCAGGGCCTAGTCGATCCGACGCTCTCGCACCCGGGCGAAACCGCGGGAGGGGCCTTCTACAGTCTACCCTCCACTCCGACCGCACAAGTCGACGAGGCACACATGCTCGGTATCTCCGTCGAAAATCTGACAGCCCACATCAATCAGGGTTTTCACGGCTTGCTGATCTAAAGCGCGATGAGATTGGGTTGAATCGTCATCGCGCTTTAGCTCCTTGTTTGAGCATGATCTCCGCGCAAACGGTTCGCGTTTGTCGCGAGGGAAAACCGCTTCACACTTTTCCGGATGATGCTCTAGAGCCGGCCGCAACATCAGTGGCCTGCCTGCATAACCCCGACGTTGTAGATTCGTTCGACCATTTACATCGCGTAACGAAAATTCGTATCGACGAGATCGTTTGGATTCGATAAACGTAAGGTTGCACGGCTATTTTTCAGCATTGATACTCGGGAGGGATTGGTGGGTGAGCCTTTCATAGGTGAGGTCAAGATCATTTCCTGGAATTTCCCGCCGAGAGGCTGGGCTTTTTGCAACGGCCAGTTGATGTCGCTCAATCAGAACCAGGCATTGTTCGCCGTAATTGGAACAACCTATGGCGGAAATGGGCAAACCAACTTTGCGCTGCCGGACCTTCGCAGCCGGGTGCCGATCCATCAAGGGCAGGGTTTTGTCGCGGGCAACATGGCCGGCGAGGAAAATCACACGCTGATCCTGAACGAACTGCCCAAGCACACTCATGTCGGGCAAGGCACGACCACCACCGCTGATCAGAACACGCCGGTCGGCAATATGCTGGCGAACGCCAACTTTCAGCTTTACACGACCCAAGCCAGCAACCTCACGGCGGTTGATCCCGGCACGATCACCAACACTGGCGGCAACCAGCCTCACAGCAATATTCAGCCCTATCTGGCGTTGAACTTCATCATTGCCCTCCAGGGCGTTTTCCCCTCGCGCACCTGAGGATCGTCACATGTCTGACCCCTTTCTCGGCGAGATTCGGATGTTCGGAGGCAACTTTGCACCCGCGGGATGGGCGACCTGCGACGGTCAGTTGCTGCCTATTTCCGGGAACGATGCGCTGTTCACCTTGATCGGCACCACCTACGGCGGCGATGGACAAAACACGTTTGCATTGCCCAACCTGGCAGCTCGCATTCCGATTCACAGCGGGCAAGGTACGGGCCTGTCGCCCTACGTTCTCGGCCAGCTTGGCGGCACTCCCACCGTAACGCTCACCACCGGCCAGATTCCGTTCCACAATCATAATTTTATGGCATCGACCGCGAATGGCGGACAGGCATCGCCGCAGAACGCCTTTGTGGCCTCTCCGACCGCCGTCAAGGAATGGCTCCCGCATCCGGCGGTGGCGGCGATGAACGCAGCTTCGATCCTGAATACCGGCGGCGGCCAGCCCCACGAGAACATGATGCCCTACCTGGTTGTCACGTTCATCATTGCGCTGACCGGCATTTTCCCGACGCAATCATAGACAGAGATCCGCCATGTCCGATCCATTCCTCGCCGAGATTCGAATCTTCGCAGGCCCCTTTGCACCTCTGAATTGGGCAAGCTGCGATGGCCAGCTCATGCCTATTTCGCAGAACACGGCGCTATTTGCGCTGCTCGGCACTATGTATGGCGGAAATGGAACATCGACGTACCAGTTGCCCAATTTTCAAGGCAGCGTGCCGATCCACAACACGATGCACGCGGCAAGCTTGCCGTTCGGAAGTTTCGACATTGGGCAAGTCGGCGGCGCGCAGAACGTCACGCTCTTGACGAGCGAAATGCCGTCGCACGGGCACACGCTTCAGGGCAGGGCGCAGGTCGCCGACGCGAATACGGCCGCCTCCAACACCTCGATGGGAAAACCTGAACCGGCGACCAACAGCGCCTATCAGGCCGGCGGATCCGCAGCGGTCTCATTGAATGCCCAGGCCATCTCCTTGAGCGGCGGCGGCCTCCCTCACAACAACATGCAGCCGTTGCTGACGCTGAACTTCATCATCGCGCTGAAGGGCGTGTTCCCGCCGCGCGGTTGACTGCCGCCAATGCATCAGAACGCCGCGGTTTCGTTTGACTGGGTGCGCGCCGCCGGCGCGGGCCTGACCTTTCGCACAATCACCGATGCCGATCTGCCGTTCCTGGCGCGGGTCTATGCCTCGACCCGCACCGAGGAACTCGCGCCTTTGCCGTGGAGCGACGCCGAGAAGGCCAGCTTCCTCGACATGCAATTCCGTGCGCAGCACACGCATTACCAGACTTATTATCCGGACGCGCTCTGGCTTGTCGTGAAGCATGACGGCCGGGATATCGGCCGCCTCTACCTCGACCGTACGCCCGATGAGCATTGCATCGTCGACATCGCGTTGCTGCCGGCGCATCGCGGCAAAGGCCTCGGCGAAGCGCTGTTGCGCGATCTGCTGGACGAGGCCGCCGCGGCCGGAAAACCCGTGGCAATCCATGTCGAGAAAAACAATCCGGCGATGCGGCTCTACCGGAGACTCGGATTCAAGGCCGAGGAAGACAAGGGCGTCTACGACCTGATGCGCTGGACCGCCACATCAGCGTGATGCCGGATCGGCACTTACGCGAATATCGACTGATAGCCGTTGCCATCGGCCATCGGCCCGATCGGCACCAGGAAAATCTCCATCCTGCCGAGGTCCGGGTGCACGACCGGATAGATCGACTGCCGCAGCCGTGGACCCGCGGGCGCAACGAACAGCACCGAAAACGCGCCGCCCTCGCGTTTCGCATGCCCGAGGGGCTCGACCTTGGCGAGCTTCAGCGAAACGACGCCGCCGTCCGTTTGCATGTCGAAAGTCTCGTCGAGATGCCGTGAAAAATCATCGAACTTCAACTTCGCGAGGTCTGCCGCCGACATCATTTGACCATTTCCGGTTGAGCCGCATTTCCAATGTCTGCTGGTAGCACAGCGCTTGCAAACGAAACATAGCCTTGTCCGGAATTTGTAGTATTGCCCCGCGACATCATCGCGAAAGCATCGGGTGCGATCGGCACCCGGCTTTCGC
This sequence comes from Bradyrhizobium macuxiense, assembly GCF_001542415.1. GTDB lineage: Bacteria > Pseudomonadota > Alphaproteobacteria > Rhizobiales > Xanthobacteraceae > Bradyrhizobium > Bradyrhizobium macuxiense. Next base: position 65,160 of record NZ_LNCU01000117.1, on the reverse strand, counting down.
TGCGCCCTCTGCTTCGAGAGGGCGGAACGAAGATGCAAAGCTCGGACGGATCGTGTCGCGAGAATGCTGACGCATGGCTCACAAGCCGCGCCACACTCGCTGTCGTCCCTGCGAAAGCAGGGACCCATACTCCGCGGCCGGGGTTGTGAAAGGGACTCGTCATTCCAGCACTACTCAACAACAACCATTCGTGGTTATGGGTCCCTGCTTTCGCAGGGACGACGATTGGAGGGGAGCCTCACACTGTCATCGCCCAGCTTGATGCGCGGGTGATGACACCGTGCCCTCTTTACCGGGACCTATAGCCAAGGATGTTCATTGTTGAACGCTGCTGGAACGACAGGTCCCGTCTGCGACATCCGTCGCGGAGTATGGGCGCCTGCTCCCGTGCGCAATTGCGCACCAGGCAGGGACGACGGCGGAAGGGCCGGTGCGGCCATATTTCCACTCGCACTCCCTGATGACGATCGCAATTTCCTCCGCTAACCTGCCGCCAACAGCCGTCAGTAAGGGCGGCGCAACAAGGGAGGATGGGCGCGTGCATCGAGGCCGTGTCATATTCGGCGCCATGGACGAGGTCGTGTTCGGGCGGCCGGCCCGCGAGGCCATCGTCGAGCAACTCGACCGGCTGGGCGCGCAGCGCGCCTTTCTGATGGTGTCGGGCACGCTGAACCGCGAAACCGACGAGATCGAAAAGATCCGCAACGCGCTGGGATCGCGCTGCGCCGCCGTCTTCGACAAGATGCCCGCGCACACGCCGCGCGCCGCCGTGATCTCGGCGACCGAGCAGGCCCGCGCCGCGAAGGCCGACCTCATCGTCACCGTCGGCGGCGGCTCGATCACCGACGGCGCCAAGGCGGTGCAGCTTTGCCTCGCCAACAACGTCACCACATCTGATGGCATCGACGCGATCCGCACCCGCGGCGGCGTCTCGCCCGAGATGAAGGCGCCGACCGTGCGCCAGATCAGCGTGCCGACCACGATCGCCGGCGGCGAATTTTCCGCGATCGCAGGCGTCACCAACGAGGCGAAGCGGCAGAAGGAGATGCTGCGCCACCCGCTGGTGATGCCACGCGCCACCATCCTCGATCCGGAACTGTCGGTGCACACGCCGGACTGGCTGTTCCTGTCGACCGGGGTCCGCGCGGTCGATCACTGCGTCGAGGGCATCTGCTCGCGCGAGGCGCATCCTTACGGCGACGCGCAGGCCATCAAGGGTCTCGCGATGCTGGCGCAGGGCCTGCCGCGGGTGAAGGCTGATCCGAAGGACATCGACGCGCGGATGGACTGCCAGATCGGCACCTGGCTCTCGACCGGCCCGCTCGCGGCCGGCGTGCCGATGGGCGCGAGCCACGGCATCGGCTACGTGCTCGGCGCCGTACATGACGTGCCGCACGGCCACACCTCCTGCGTGATGCTGCCGGCGGTAATGCGCTGGAACAAGCGCGACAATGCCGAGCGCCAGGCGCTGGTCGCATCCGCGATGGGCCATCCGGGCAAGGACGCCGGCGACGTGCTCGATCGCTTCATCCGCGATCTCGGCATGCCGCGTAGCCTGCGGGAGGTGCATGTCGGTCCCAAACATTTCGACCACATCGCAACGCAAGCGATGCGAACGCCCTGGGTGCCGCGCAATCCACGCAAGATCGACAGTGCGTCCCAGGTCCGCGAGATTCTGATGATGGCCGCCTAGAGCATGATCCGGAAAAGTGGAAACCCCGGTTTTCCCTCGCGACAAACGCGAAGCGTTTGCGCGAAGATCATGCTCAAACAAAGAGGGAATGGTTCGGAAGTGCGGGAACGCGTAACGAGGGGGAAGTAGAGTTCGATGTACACCGGCAAGCATGCTTACCTGCGCCCCTTGCAACCCGCCTTCATCATGGCCGGGACCGGCGAGACCGTCACCTATCGCGAGCTGGAGGCGCGCAACAATCGCCTTGCGCATCTGTTCCGCGAGCACGGGATGAAGCGGCTCGACCATTATTCGATCTTCATGGAGAACAACAACCGCTACCTCGAAGCCTGCGGCGCAGGCGAGCGGTCCGGCCTGTACTTCACCTGCGTCAATTCTTTCCTCACTCCAGGCGAGCTCGCCTACATCCTCACCAACAGCCAGTCGCGCATCCTCATCACCTCGAAGCTGAAGCTCGATGTCGCCCGCGAGGCGCTGAAGGACTGTCCGCAGGTCGAGCTCTGCATCGTCGTCGACGGCAACAGCGAAAGCGACCGCGTCGTCGGCTTGCAGGAGGCCACGGCCGGCCTGCCGATCACGCCGATCGCGGACGAATATGCGGGAACGGCGATGCTTTACTCCTCCGGCACCACCGGCCGGCCCAAGGGCATCCTGCGCCCACTGCCGGAGCAGCCGCCATCGCAGAACCTGCCGCTGTTCGATTTCCTGATCAAGCTCTGGCACTACCGCGAAGGCATGGTCTATCTGTCGCCGGCGCCGCTCTATCATTCCGCGCCGCAAGCCGCGGTCAATCTCACCATCCGGATGGGCGGCACCGCCGTCATCATGGAAAGCTTCGATCCCGAACGCTACCTCGAGCTGGTCGAGAAATGGGGCATCACCCACAGCCAGCTGGTGCCGACCATGTTCTCACGCATGCTCAAACTGCCCGAGGAGGCCCGCCGCCGCCACGACCTGTCGTCGCTGGAGATCGCGATCCATGCCGCGGCGCCCTGCCCGGCGCTGGTGAAGGACGACATGATCAAATGGTGGGGCCCGATCATCCACGAATATTACGGCGCCACCGAGGGCCTCGGCTTCACCGCCTGCAACAGCGAGGAGTGGCTCGCGCATCGCGGCACGGTCGGCAAGGTGCTGCTCGGCGACCTGCATATCCTCGACGAGAACATGAAGCCCTGCCCGAAGGGCACGCCGGGCACGGTGTGGTTCAAGACCGGATCGCCATTCGAGTATTTCAACGATCCCGCCAAGACCAGCGAAGCGCGCTCGGCGGACGGCAGCATGAGCACGGTCGGCGACGTCGGCTATGTCGATGACGACAACTTCCTCTATCTGACCGACCGCGCCACCTTCATGATCATCTCCGGCGGCGTGAACATCTATCCGCAGGAATGCGAGAACCTGCTTATCACCCATCCCAAGGTCGCCGATGCCGCCGTGTTCGGAGTGCCCAATGTCGATCTCGGCGAGGAGGTGAAGGCAGTGGTGCAGCCGGCCGACGGCATCGCGCCTGGGCCGGAACTCGCGGAGGAGCTGATCGCGTTCTGCGCAACTTCGCTGTCGCGGCAGAAGGTGCCGCGTTCGGTCGATTTCGAGGCCGAGCTGCCGCGGCTGCCGACCGGAAAACTGTACAAGCGCCTGCTGCGCGACCGCTACTGGGGCAACAAGACCTCGCGGATCGTGTGACTGGGGCGGCGCGGGTCGATGCGATCGAGGAAGCCGGAGCGCGCAACGGACTCGCTCCTCGCGCGGATTTCGCGTTATGCTCCACAACCGCAAGCCAGCTTCGCCGGAGGCCGCCATGCCGTCGCCCCAGCCGCGCGAGCCGGAGCCGGCGCAGGCCGGAAGGCTCGAATTCACCGCCGCCGAGATCGGCGCGCTCGCCCATCTCTATCGCGGCGAGGTCTATCGCAGCACGGTCTGGCGCACCCGCCTCGACAGCTCGACCAACTGGGCTGTCGTCACCACCGGGATCGCGCTGTCTGCGACCTACAGCAGCGCGGAGGCATCGCCCCTGCCGATGGTGCTGGTCGGCCTCCTGGTCACCGTCTTCCTGTTGTTCGAGGCACGGCGCTACCGCTACTTCAACGTCTGGCGCGCCCGCGCGCGGCTGCTCGAAACCGACTTCTACGCCCCCATGATCCGCGGCAACGGCCCCTCGCCGAATTCGCCCTGGACCGAGTTGCTCGCCAACGACTACCGCAGTCCCCGCTACCACATCAGCTTTACCCGCGCGATCGGCCGGCGGCTGCGCCGCACCTATGGCTGGATCTTCGCGATCCAGGCCATCGCCTATTACGGCAAGCTGGCGATTCACCCCTCACCGCTGACCACGATGAGCGATATCTGGGATCGTGCCTCGATCGGTCCGATTCCCGGAGCCATCGTCGTGCTGGCCGGCGTCGCGTTCCATTCGAGCTGGGCGCTGTTCGCATTCGTCACCCATCGCATCGAGGTCGCCGACCGGCGCACGCGGCACGATTTGATCGCGATGGGGTGATGCGCCCGGCAATGTCCCAGCTGCGGCGGTGCCGGCCGCAAGCCACGATGCCTGCCGCAAGGCAGACCCGACCGGCGCGCGCGTTGCCGCGCACAGGCCTTTCCCCTAGGCTTGCCCCGCAAGAACAAAATGGGAGGATTTGCCGATGGATGTGATCCCGCTGAATCCAGGCTTCGGGGCCGAGCTGCGCGGCGTCACGCTCGCCGACGTGGCGGCCGACGATGCCGCCTATGCAGCGGTGCGCGCAGCGTTCGAGGAACACTCGGTGCTGGTGTTCCGCGGCCAGGAGGTCGACGACGACATCCAGCTCGCCTTCTCGCGCCGCTTCGGCCCGCCCGAGGTAACTAAGGTCGGCTCGATGGGCACCGGCTCGCATTTCGTGATCCTCTCGACCTTCGGCCCCGACGGCAAGGTGGTGCCGTCGGATCACCGGCAGCAGCTCCGCGCCAGGGCCAACCAGCTCTGGCACACCGACTCCTCCTTCAAGCGCGTCCCGGCGCTGACCTCGATCCTCTCGGCGCGCATCATTCCCGAACATGGCGGCGAGACCGAATTCATCTCGACGCGCCTCGCCTTCGAGCGGCTCGACAAGGAGCTGGCGAAGCGGCTGGAGAATTCCTTCGCCTGGCATTCCTATGCACATTCGCGCAGCAAGGTCGCCACGGGGCTCGCAACATCAGAGGAAGTGGATGCGCTGCCGCCGGTGTGCTGGCGCATGGTCTGGCGCAACCCGGTCAATGGCCGCGGCGCGATCTATCTCGCCTCCCATGCCTATGGCGTCGAGGGCATGGATGCCGACGCCGGCAAGGCGCTGATCGAGCAGTTGACGGACGCCGCGACCACGCCAGGCGTCAGCTATCTGCATCCCTGGAAGCAGGGCGATGTCGTGATGTGGGACAACCGCGCCACCATGCATCGCGGCCGCCCATGGCCGGCGCATGAGGGTCGCCTGATGATCCGTACCACGATCTCGGCGACGGACGCGGACGGTGTACCCAGCATGCGGGCACCATCGCAGCAAGCGGCGGAGTGAGCTGTGTCGTTGTCGGCATACCGTCATCCCCGCGTAGTCGATGCGGGGATGACGGGAACATGATCGATGTTGATGATTACAATCGGCGACAAACTGTCGCTGATTGCATGCGACATCGTCGAATGCGTCGCGAGGCTCTGCGTCGGAACTGACAGGAAATTCGCTGCTGCACAGCAAAACAAGCCGCAAAACTCGCTGCATCGGCACCAATATTCCCGACTCATGGAAATTTTCATGTCCGCGCGTCATCCGAATTGCCAATCCCCGCGTGTCCCTCGCCGGTTGCCCGACGGGCTCACCATGGTATCGTCAATGCCAATCGGCCATTGAGACCGAAATTTGTGGAGGGGACCATGCGGAGCGTGCAAGCGCTGGCCGTTGCGGTGTTGTCTGTTCTGGCGCTCAGCAACGTTTCACATGCCGGCGAGCCGAAATCGGGCGGCATTCTCAGGATCTATCACCGCGACAGCCCCGGCAGCGCCTCGATCCACGAAGGCGCGACCTACTCGGTCAACGTGCCGTTCATGCCTATCTTCAGCAATCTAGTCATCTTCGATCAGCACATCGCACAGAACAGCGTCGACACGATCCGGCCGGAGCTGGCGGAGAGCTGGGCCTGGAGCAGCGACAACAAGACGCTGACCTTCAAGCTGCGCAAGGACGTGAAGTGGCATGACGGCAAGCCGTTCACCTCAGCCGACGTCAAGTGCACATTCGACATGCTGATGGGCAAGTCGCAGCAAAAGTTCCGGCAGAATCCGCGCAAGGCCTGGTACGAGCAGGTCAACGACGTCACCACCAATGGCGACTACGAGGCCTCGTTCAACCTGAAGCGGCCACAGCCGGCGCTGCTGTCGCTGCTCGCCTCCGGCTACACGCCGATCTATCCCTGCCACGTGTCGCCGGCGGAGATGCGCACCAAGCCGATCGGCACCGGCCCATTCAAGTTCGTCGAGTTCAAGGCCAACGAGTCGATCAAGCTCGTAAAGAACCCCGACTACTTCAAGAAGGGCCTGCCCTATCTCGACGGCATCGAGTTCACCATCATCCCGAACCGATCGACCGCGATCCTGGGCTTCGTCTCCGGCAAGTTCGACATGACGTTCCCGACCGAGGTGTCGATCCCGCTGCTCAAGGACGTCAAGTCGCAGGATCCCAAGGCAGTGTGTGTGGTGGAACCGAACAACGTCTCCACCAACATCATCGTCAATTCGAGCGCGCCGCCGTTCGACAACATCGACATCCGCCGCGCGCTGGCGCTGGCGCTCGACCGCAAGGCCTTCATCCAGATCATGTTCGAAGGCCAGGGCGACATCGGCGGCACCATGGAGCCGGCGCCCGCTGGCCTCTGGGCGATGCCGAAGGAGATGCTGGAATCGATTCCCGGCTACGGTCCGGACATCGAGAAAAACCGCGAGGAAGCGCGCAAGCTGATGCAGAAGGCGGGCTATGGGCCGGACAAGCACCTGCAGATCAAGGTGTCGACCCGCAACATCGCAGTCTATCGCGATCCCGCCATCATCCTGATCGACCAGATCAAGAGCATCTACATCGACGCCGAGCTCGACGTCGTCGATACCGCGCAGTGGTTCCCGAAGATCGCGCGCAAGGATTATTCCCTCGGGCTCAACCTGACCGGCAATGCCGTCGACGATCCCGATCAGTCCTTCTACGAGAACTATGCCTGCGGCTCGGAGCGGAACTACACCAACTACTGCAACAAGGACATCGAGAAGCTGTTCGATCAGCAGTCGGCCGAAACCGACATCAACAAGCGCAAGAAGCTGGTCTGGGAGATCGACAAGAAGCTGCAGGAGGACGTCGCCCGTCCGATCATCTTCCACGCCCGGACCGGCACCTGCTGGCAGCCTTACGTGAAGAATGTCACGGTCATGTCCAACAGCTCCTATAACGGCTATCGTTACGAAGACGTCTGGCTGGACAAGTAGTTCAAGGCGCAAATGAGATGAGACTTGATCGGCCCGACATACAGCGTGTTCCACCTCTCCCGTTGGGAGAGATCGCGCCGAAGGCGCGGGTGAGGGGTTATGCTCTATCGTGGGAGTTGCGGCCCCTCGCCCGGCGCTGCGCGCCGACCTCCCCCCGACGGGGAGAGGTGGGGACCTCGTCCGTGCAGGTCCAATTGAGCACCGTCCCGTAGCGCGTCAGCGACAGAGAGAGCCAAGGGTGTTTGCCTATATCGTCCGGCGACTGTTCCTGATGCTCGTGACCCTGTTCGGGATCTCGGTCATCATCTTCGTGCTGTTGCGGATCGTTCCCGGCAACATCGTCGACATCCTGTTCGACGCCGCGGGCTTCGTCGATCCCGCCGACAAGGCCAATATCGAGCGGGAACTCGGCCTCAGCCAGCCGATCGTGATCCAGTATCTGCACTGGATCGGCGGCCTGCTGCATGGCGACTTCGGCTATTCCTATGTGTCGGAGAAGCCTGCGCTGGAGGAAATCCTGCCGCGGATCCCGATCACGGCGCGGCTCGCGGGGCTGGCGCTGCTGTTCTCCGCTTCGATCGGCATTCCGCTCGGCGTCATCAGCGCAGTGCATCAGGGCTCAAGGCTCGACTATGCGCTTCGCGTCGTCAGCCTGAGCGGCCTGTCGCTGCCGTCGTTCTGGCTCGGCCTGCTGATCCTGATGGCCTCCGTCTCGATGTTCGGCACGATGCCGATCTTCAATCCGAACCCGACGACCTGGCTCGAGGCGTTCACCATCTACGCCGTGCCTGCTGCTGCGGTCGGCTTCCGCAGCGCGGCGCTGACCATGCGCATCACGCGATCCTCGATGCTGGAGATCCTGCGCCAGGATTACATCCGCACCGCGCGCGCCAAGGGCGCCTCGGAAGCCGCCGTCAACTACCACCACGCGCTGAAGAACGCGGTGCTGCCGGTCATTACCGTGATCGGCATCGAGGCCGCGTTCCTGATCGGCGGGCTTATCGTGACGGAAACCGTGTTCAACATTCCCGGCATCGCTCGCTTCCTGGTCGAGGCGCTGCGCTGGCGCGACTATCCGATCGTGCAGAACCTCGTGATGCTCATCGCTGTCGTCGTGGTGGTCGTGAACTTCATCGTTGACATGCTCTATGCTGCAATCGACCCGCGCATCCGGTTCGGAGACTAGCCCGTGGCGACGATCAACTTTGACGCCGAACTGCGACGCGCCGGGGCCAATGCCACCAGCGGCTGGGGGCGATTCACCTTCCTCGCACAGCGCCATGTGCTCGGCACGGTCGGTCTGATCATCATGCTGCTGTTCGTATTGACGGCGGTCTTTGCCGACCTGATCTGCCGCTACGATCCGCTCAGCGTCGATTCCGCCCACCGACTCGCCGCGCCTTCCACCCTGCACTGGTTCGGCACCGACTCCTTCGGTCGTGACGTCTGGAGCCGAATTATCCACGGCGCGCGGATCTCGCTTGCGGTCGGCATCGGCTCCACCGCGCTCGGCGCCTCGCTCGGCGTCATCGTTGGCCTCGCCTCCGGCTATCTCTCCGGCTGGGTCGATCTCGTGTTCCAGCGCGTGACCGACATCCTGCAATCGCTGCCGCTCCTGGTGCTCGCGCTGGTGATGACCGCGGCACTCGGCCCGTCGTTGCCGAATGTGATCCTGGCGATCGCGATCCCGTTGATCCCCACCGTCGCCCGCGTGATCCGCGCCAACACGCTGGCGCTGCGCGAGCAGCCCTTTGTCGAGGCCGCCAAGTCGATCGGCATGAGCGAGATGCGGATCGCGCTGCGCCACGTGCTGCCGAACACCATCGCGCCGTTGATCGTGCTCGCCACCGCGCAGCTCGGCTCAACCATCCTGACCGAGGCGTCGCTGTCCTTCCTCGGCCTCGGCATTCCTGAACCCTATCCCTCATGGGGCCGCATGCTGTCAGAATCCGCCGCCGAATATGTCCGTGTCGCACCGTGGCTCGTGATCTTCCCCGGCATCGCGATCAGCCTCGCGGTGTTCGGCACCAACCTGTTCGGCGATGCGCTGCGCGACATCCTCGATCCGAGGCAGCGCGGCTGATGAGCGAGGCCTTGGCGACAGAGACGGTTCTCGACGTGAAGAACCTGCAGACGGTGTTCTTCACCAATTCCGGCCTGTTCCGCGCGGTCGACGACGTCTCGTTCTCGGTCCGCCGCGGCGAGACGCTGGCGATCGTCGGCGAATCCGGCTGCGGCAAGAGCGTCAGCGCGCTGTCGATCATGCGCCTGGTGCCCGATCCGCCGGGCCGCATTGTCGGCGGCTCGGTGATGCTTGAAGGCACCGACCTGCTGATGCTCGACGATGCCACGATGCGCGACATCAGGGGCAACCGCATCTCCATGATCTTCCAGGAGCCGATGACCTCGCTCAATCCGGTGATGCGGATCGGCGACCAGATCATCGAAGCGGTGCGCCTGCACCAGAAGGTCAGCAACAAGGAGGCCTGGAAGCAGGCCGTCGACATGCTACGGCTGGTGCGCATCCCCGAGCCGGAGCGCCGCGCACAGGAATATCCGCACCAGCTCTCCGGCGGCATGCGCCAGCGCGCGATGATCGCGATGGCGCTGGCGTGCCGGCCGGCACTGCTGATCGCCGACGAGCCGACCACCGCGCTCGACGTCACGATCCAGGCACAGATCCTGGCGCTGATCGTCGATCTGCAGAAGCGGCTCGGCACCGGCTTGATCCTGATCACCCACGACCTCGGCGTCGTCGCACAAACCGCGCAGCGCGTGATCGTGATGTATGCCGGCAAGAAGGTCGAGGAAGCGACCGTCGAGGCGCTGTTCGAGACCCCGCTGCATCCCTACACGCGCGGGCTGATGGCCTCGATCCCTGCGGTGCCTTCGCCCGACGCCAAGGCGGACGTGCGGCTCGTGGAAATCCCCGGCATGGTGCCGTCGCTCACCAAATTGCCGCCCGGCTGCGCCTTCGCGCCGCGCTGCAAGCTCGCAGTCGACCGCTGCCGCCAGGCCTATCCGCCGCTCGAGGAAGCGAGGCCCAATCACTGGGCGGCGTGCTGGCGCGCAGGCGAGACGGTGGAGGCATCATGACGGAGCAGCGCGCGCTTCTGGAGGTCAACGAGCTCGTCAAGCATTACGCGGTGCGCGGCGGCATCCTGCGCCGGCAGGTCGGCACGGTGCACGCAGTCGATGGCGTCAGCTTCTCGCTTGGCGCCGGCGAAACGCTCGGCCTGGTCGGCGAATCCGGCTGCGGCAAATCGACGGTGGCGCGCACCGTGCTGCGGCTGGTCGAGCCGACCAGCGGCGCCATCAAGCTAGACGGCGAGGATATCGCGCCGCTCAGCAAGACGGCGCTGCGGCCGTATCGCCGCTCGATGCAGATCGTGTTCCAGGATCCGTTCGCCTCGCTGAACCCCCGCATGACGGCGGGCGACATCGTCGGCGAGCCCTTGACGGTGCACGGGCTGGCGGCAGGCAAGAAAAAGCAGGAGCGCGTCGCGGAGCTGTTCCAGCAGGTCGGCTTGCGCGCCGACCAGATGAAGAACTTTCCGCATCAATTCTCCGGCGGCCAGCGCCAGCGCATCTGCATTGCGCGGGCGCTGTCGCTCGGCCCGCGCCTGATCGTGTGCGACGAGCCGGTCTCCGCACTCGACGTCTCGATCCAGGCGCAGGTGATCAATCTCCTGATCGACCTGCAGCGTAAGCAGAATTTCTCCTATCTCTTCATCGCGCACGATCTCGCGGTCGTCGCCCATATCAGCCATCGTGTCGCGGTGATGTATCTTGGCCGCATCGTCGAGATCGCGGACAAGCACGCGCTGTTCGCCAACCCGCGCCATCCCTACACCCAGGCGCTGCTCGCCTCGGTGCCGATCGCCAATCCCAAGGCCAAGCGATTGGCGCCCATGATCGACGGCGACGTGCCGAGCCCGATCAATCCGCCCTCCGGCTGCGCCTTCCACACCCGCTGCCGCTTCGCGATCGATCGCTGCAAGACCGAGCGCCCTGCGTTGAAGGAGACCGGCCCCGGCCATCAGGTGGCGTGCTGGCTGAATGACGGCACCGGGCGGAATGAATAGTTTACATCGTCGTCCCGGCGAAGGCCGGGACCCATAACCACAAATGTTTATTGCCGCAGCGAGCTGTATCCCCAGCGCGCTCTAACAATCAGCATCGGTGGTTATGGGTCCCGGGTCGCGCTTCGCTTGCCCGGGACGACGGTCATTATGTGGCCGCCTCGATCTCCACCACGATTTTCCCCGTCGTCACCTGCTCGCCCTCGGCGACATCGATGGATGACACCGTTCCCGCAACGCCAGCCGTGTGCACATGCTCCATCTTCATTGCCTCCAGCGTCATCACCGGCTGGCCGGCCGCGACTTCCTCGCCCGCCTTCACCAGCACCGCGACGACGCGGCCGTTCATGGCGGCGCGGACCTTGCCGTCGCCGCCCGCGGCAGCGGCGCTCTCCGGCGGGGCCAGTGTGAGGTCGCGGGCCGACAACGTGACGCCGCGGTGCAGGACGAAGAGCCGATCACCATCGCGCAGGAACTTGGCCTGCTCCATCAACCCGTTGCGGCGGTAGCGGATGTTGTCCGGCCCCAGCTCATCGATCTCGAAACTGAAGCGATCTCCGTTGCGGGCCGCGACATAGCTGCCGTCGCGCTCGCGCAGGACCTCGATCTCCTGCACGCCGTGGCCGAGGTCGATCCGCAGGCCCAGCGGGAAGGTCGCGGCGAGCGATCGGCCGCGCCGCCATTGCGGCGCGTGAGGATTGGTGACGTAGAGCAGCAGCGCCGCGAGCGCGATGTCGCTACCCTGGTCGGCGCGCGGCGCCAACGCCTCGCGGTTCCGGCCGATGAAGGAGGTGGTCGCCTCGCCTCGAGCGAAAACGGAATGGCGCAGACAGTCGATCAGGAAGCCTTGGTTGGTGGTGACGCCGAAGGCCGTGACCTGCTCCAGCGCGCAGATCAGCTTGCCCCGAGCCTCGTCGCGGGTCGCACCGTGGCTGATGATCTTGGCGATCATCGAATCGTAGAATGGGGGGATCTCCGCGCCGGACTGCAGCGCATGCTCGACGCGGGCATCGCCCGGCATCTGCCACAGGGCCATCGTACCGGATTGCGGCATGAAATCATGCCCGGCATCCTCCGAGCAGAGCCGCACCTCGATGGCATGCCCGGAGAATGTGATGTCCTCCTGCCTCACACCGAGCGACTCGCCGCGCGCGACACGGAGCTGCAGCTCGACCAGATCGAGCCCGGTGATCGCCTCGGTGACGGGGTGCTCGACCTGCAGCCGCGTGTTCATCTCCATGAAATAGAAACTGCCGTCGCGATCGAGCAGGAATTCCAATGTGCCTGCGCCTTCATAGCCGATAGTCTTCACCGCCTGCACGGCGACCGCGCCCATCCGCGCCCGCAGCTCCGGCGTCACCGCCGGCGATGGCGCCTCCTCGATCAGCTTCTGGTGGCGCCGCTGCACCGAGCAGTCGCGCTCGCCGAGATGGATGGCGTTGCCATGGCGGTCGCCGAACACCTGGATCTCGATGTGGCGCGGATCGACAATCGCGCGCTCCAAGATCACGGTCGGATCGCCGAAGGCGCCTTGTGCCTCCCAACGCGCGCTGCGCAGCGCATCCGGGAATGCCGCGGCATCCGAAACCAGCCGCATTCCGCGGCCGCCGCCGCCGGCAACCGCCTTGATCATCACAGGGAAGCCGATCGCCGTGGCTTCCGCCAGCATCACGGCATCGCTCTGATCGGCACCCTGATAGCCGGGCACGCAGGGCACGCCGGCCCTTTGCATGATGTCCTTGGCGCCAGCCTTGTTGCCCATCGCCCGGATCGCCTCCGGCGACGGGCCAATGAAGACGAGCCCGGCATCGCGACAGGCTTGCGCGAAATCCTCGTTCTCCGCAAGGAAGCCGTAACCGGGATGCACGGCACTGGCGCCGCTCGCCTTCGCTGCGGCGATGATCGCGTCGATATTGAGATAGGATTGCGCCGGCAGCGGCTCACCGATCCGCACCGCCTGATCGGCCTCGCGCACATGCAGGGCATCGCGATCGGCATCGGAATAGACCGCGACCACGCCATAACCGAGCCGTCGCGCGGTGCGCATGATGCGCAGCGCGATCTCGCCGCGATTGGCGATCAGGACCTTGAAGAACGGCGTCCGCTTCACTGCTGCACCGCTCATGGCCGCGCCACCGAGAACTGCATGCGCTGCAGGTTGCGCCCCTCCGCCTCGCGGCAGACCGCGAGCACCTCGGCGAGCACGCTACGGGTATCGCGCGGATCGATCACGCCGTCGTCGAGCACGCGGGCGCTGGTCGAGAACACGTCCATCTGGCTGTCGAACACACCCGTGATCTGCGCCTTCATCGCATCCAGCTTCTCTTTCTCGATCGGCTTGCCGCGCCGCGCGGCGGCCGCCTCGGTGACGATCGCCATGGTCTCGGCGGCCTGCTCGCCGCCCATCACGGCGGTCTTGGCGTTCGGCCAGGAAAAGCAGAAGCGCGGATGGAAACCGCGGCCGCACATGCCGTAGTTGCCGGCGCCGAATGAGGCGCCGCAATACAGCGTGATCTGCGGCACCGTTGCCGAGGTCACCGCCTGGATCATCTTCGAGCCGTGCTTGATCATGCCGGCCTCTTCATAGGCCTTGCCCACCATGTAGCCGGTCGTGTTGTTCATGTAGAGGATCGGCGTGCGCGACTGGCAGCAGGCCTGGATGAAATGCGTCGCCTTGTTGGCGCCGGGCACATCGAGCGGCCCATTGTTGGTGATGATGCCGATGGCGTGCCCCTCGATCCGGGCGTGGCCGCAGACCGTCGCCGGGCCGTAATTGGCACCAAACTCGCTGAAGTCGGAATCGTCGATGAAGCGCGCGATCGCCTGGCGCATGTCGACGGGGCGCTTGTGATCCATGGGCATGATGCCGAGCAGCTCCTCCGCATCATAGCGCGGCGGCTTGAACGCGGCTGGTTCCGACTTCGGACGATTCCCAGATCGATCCCAAGGCAACTTGGCCATGATGTCGCGCGCGATGCGGAGCGCGTCACGGTCGTCTTCAGCGAGATAGTCGCCAAGACCGGAGATCGAGGTGTGCATCTCGGCACCGCCGAGCTCTTCCTCGGTCGCGATCTCGCCCGTTGCCGCCCTGAGCAAAGGCGGCCCGGCAAGGAATGCGCGGGTGCGGCCACGCACCATCACGATGTAGTCGGAGAGGCCGGTCTGATAGGCGCCGCCTGCCGTCGATGAGCCGTGGGTCACGGTGACCACGGGAAGTCCCGCCGCCGACAGCCGTGCCAGATTGCGGAAGATATTGCCGCCGCGGATAAAATCCTCGACGCGGTAGCGCAGCAGATTGGCACCAGCGCTCTCGACGAGCTGCACATAGGGCAGCTTGTTCTCCAGCGCGAGCTCCTGCACACGCAGCGTCTTGTCCAGACCGTAGGGCTGCAGCGCGCCGGCGTCGATGCCGGCATCGTTGGCGCTGACCATGCAACGGATGCCGGAAACGAAGCCGATGCCGGCGATCAGCCCACCGCCAGGCACGCTCTTGTCCGCGTTCGATACGTCGAACATGTAGCCGGCCAGCGTCGACAATTCGAGGAAGGGCGAGCCGGGATCGAGCACCAGCGCCACGCGCTCGCGCGGCAGCAATTGCCCGCGCTTGTGGAAGCGATCCTTCGCGGCGGCCGAGGCGGCGCGGGTCCGCTCCTCCAGCGCCCGCATCCGCGCGATCAGCGCCAGCATGCCGTCGCGATTGGCCTGAAAGGTAGCGCTGCTGGTGGCGATGGTGTTCTCGATGGTGGGCACTAGGCGCGCTCCGAAAAATACTCGCTGTACTGCTGCCTGAGCTCGACCTTGCGCAGCTTGCCGGTCGCGGTCATCGGCATTTCGTCGAGGATACGCACCAGCTTCGGTACCTGGAAGCCGCCAAGGTGCTTGCGGCAGTGCGCCTCGATCCCGGCTTCATCGGCCACCGCGCCGGGCTTGAGCTTGACGAAGGCAGAGACCGCCTCGCCCCATTGCGGATGCGGCAGGCCGACCACGGCGGCGTTCTGCACGGCAGGGTGTGCCAGCAGCGTCTCCTCGATCTTGACCGAGGCGACGTTCTCGCCGCCCGACTTGATCATGTCCTTCTTGCGATCGAGGAACAACACCTCGCCATTGCCGTCGATCAAAGCGAAGTCGCCGGTATGATGCCAGCCGAACCTGCGGGCCTCCTCGGTCGCCTTCGGGTCCTTGTAGTAGCCCATCATCACATTGGGCCCGCGATGCACCAGCTCGCCGATCTCGCCACGCGGCAACAGGTTGCCGTTGTCGTCCATGATCGCGGTCTCGTTGACGATCAGTGACTCGCCCCAATAGTTGCCGAAGCGATCGAGCTGCACCTCTGGCCGCGACATCGTGGTGGCCGGATACATCTCGGTCTGACCGCTGGAGAGCACGAAGTTCGGACAGAGATCGGTGATGGCGCGCTCGAGCAACGGCTTGCCCATCGGCGCCATGGTGTAGATGCAGCAGCGCAGGCCCGACAGGTCATAGTCGCGGCGGCGCGGATGATCGAGGATCGCCTGGTACATCAAGGACAGGCCCACGAATACCGTGAGCCGGTCACGGACGATCGCCTCCATGCAGACGATCGGATCAAAGCCGCGCATCAGCGCCATGCGGCCGCCGACCGAGAGATAGCTGAGCAGCAGCACATGGCCGGCACAGTGGAACAACGGGAACTGCCCGGTGATGCCGTCATCGCGGGAGAGCTGCATCTCGATGCAGTTGCTCATCACGGCCATGACCACGGCGAGATGGCAATGCATCGCGCCCTTCGGCCGCGAGGTCGTGCCCGACGTGTAGATGATCATCGCGAGATCGCGGTCATTGATCTCGATCTCCGGCTCGATGTCGGACTGGCCTTGAAGGAGGTCGTTGAAGTTTTTCAGTCCTGTCTTACCGACATTGCCCGTCAGATCGATTGCAATCATCTCGATGCCGCGCGCGTCCAGCGCGGAGCGCCGGTCGGCCTGAGCGTGGAGATTGTCGTCGATGATAGCAAAACGCACCTCGGCATGGCCGAGGATGTAGTCCATGTCAGCCGGGCCGAGCATGGTGTTGATCGGCACCCAGACCAGGCCGGCGCGGTGGATGCCGAACAGCGCTTTGACGAACTCGACCGAGTTGTTGCAGATGGTTGCGATCTTCTCGCCCGGCTTCAATCCGCGCTGCGCGAGGTAGTTGGCGAAGCGGTTGGCGTCGCGCTCCAGCTCGGTGAAGGTGACGCGTCGGTTGCCATCGGTCAACGCAACGCGATCCGGAAATCGCCGCGCCGCGCGCTTCAAGAGATCGCCGACCGCGACCCGACCGATGCGGCCCGGTCCGGTGACGCCGCCGGTTGCTGCGAGATTGTCCATGCCTGGTTCTCCTCTCAACCGTCATTGCGAGGAGCGAAGCGACGAAGCAATCCACTCTGTCTTCGTGGCAAGATGGATTGCTTCGCTACGCTCGCAATGACGGTTGGCGTGGCCCTAGTGCCTAGTTCCAAAGATCTGCCGCGCTTCGGCCGGGCTCGCGATCTGACGGCCCGCACGTTTCGCACACGCTGCCAATGCTTCGACGAGCTGACCGTTCGACGTCACCTTGGTGCCGTCGCAGAGATAGAACGTATCCTCCAGCCCGCTGCGCAGGTGGCCGCCGAGATCGGCGGCGCGCTGGTGCAGCGGCCAGATCTCGGCGCGGCCGATCGCGGTGACCTGCCAATGCGCTTCCGGCGCTTTCAACTTCAGCAGGATCGGCAACAAATCCGGATCGGCCGGCATGCCCGAGGCGACGCCCATCACGAAATTGTACTCAAGCGGGCCGGAATACATGCCGGTCTGCCGGTACATGCCGACGCAGCGCACGATGCCGACATCGAAGCATTCGAACTCGGGGATCGTGCCCGCTTCCTTCATGACATCGAGATAGTCCTGCACCTTCTCGACTGCGTTATCGAACATCATCGGCGGCCAGGCCCAGGTATTGTCGGCCTTCACCTTGAGATAGTTCAGCGAGCCGGCATTGCAGGCGGCGATCTCGGGCCGGGTCTCGCGCACGCAGTCGAGCGCACCCTGGTAATTCGGGCCCGAGGTGCCGGTGGTGTGATTGATGATCACGCCGGGGCAGGCCTCGCGGATCGCCTGCTGGATCTCCTTGCTGACATCGACCTGCCATGACGGCAGGTGGCCCTTGTTCGGCGCCTGCTGGCGCAGATGGATGTGCATGATGCTGGCGCCGGCGTTGAACGCCGCCCTGGCCTCGCGCGCCATCTGCTCCGGCGTCACCGGAACGTTGTGCTGTTTCGGATCGGTCAGCACGCCGTTCAGCGCGCAGGTGATGACGGCCTTGTCGCTCATGAGATCGCTTGTCCCGGTTGCAGCGCACTTGCGCTGCTGATTTTCCCATGATGAGAAATTTGTCTTGGCGTCATCTTGCGTTGACTGGCTAATCCGATGCTCTGACGCGTCACCCCGCCGTCAGCCGGTCAACACAAGACAGAAGACAGCACCGCGCGTTAGCTTTGCGGCGAGCAGAAGTCCGGCACGAGAAGCCGGCATCGCGGGGAGGACGTCATGGTCTCGATCAACCGGCGCACATGGCTCGCGGGCGCGACAGGCGCCGGTCTTGCGGCATTCACCGGCCTCCGCCCCTCCCTCGCCGACGACACGCCTGGTGTCACCGCCACCGAGATCAGGATCGGCAGCACGACCTCGCTCAGCGGCCCGGTGTCGGCGCTCGGCGTGCAGGCGCGCTGCCAGGAAGCCTATTTCAGGATGCTCAACGAGCAGGGCGGCATCGCCGGCCGCCAGATCAAGTACATCTATTACGACGACGCATTCAATCCGGCGAAAACGGTCGAGCAGGTGCGCCGCCTGATCGAAAGCGACAATGTCGCCTTCCTGTTCAACATGCTCGGCACCGCGCCGAACTCGGCTGTCGTCAAATACATCAACGCCGCGAAGGTCCCGCATCTGTTCCTGTCGGTGAACGGCGACAAATGGGGCGACTACAAGAGCTATCCGTGGACCATGGGTTTTGCGCCGAGCGCGCGCACCGAGGCGCAGGTATTCGTCAAATATGCACTGAGCCGAAACAACGACGCGAAGTTCGCGGTGCTCTACCAGAACGACGATCTCGGCAAGGATTTCGTCGCCGGCACCAGGGACGTGCTGGGCGAGCGGTTCGCAAATGCGGCGGTAGTCGCGTCGCACGAGGTCACCGATCCCACGATCGATTCGCAGATCGTCACGCTGCGCGGCGCCAATCCGGATGTGCTGATCTCGGGCACCACAGCGAAATTCGCGGCGCAGTCGATCCGCAAGATCCACGAGCTCGGTTGGAAGCCGATGCACTTCATCGCCAGCGGCGCCGCCTCGATCTCATCGACCATCGCGCCGGTCGGCTTCGACAAGGCGCAAGGCACGATCTCGTCGGCCTATGTGAAGGACGTGGCCGATCCGACCTGGGCCACTGATCCCGGCGTCAAGGATTTCCTGGCCTTCATGGCCAAGTACTTTCCCGACGGCAATCCAAGGGAAGGCTACAATCTCTATGCCTACACGGTGGCGCAGGTGCTCAAGATCGTGCTCGAGCAATGCAAGGGCAGCTTCACCCGCGCCAACATCATGGCGCAGGCGAACAACTTGAAAGATATCGAAGTGCCGACGCTGCTGCCCGGCGTCCGCGTCAACACCAGCCCGACCAATCACCATCCGCTGCAACAGCTCCAGTTGCAGCAGATCAAGGGCGAAGCATGGCAGCGATTCGGCGAGGTGATCGAGGGCGCGAATTTGTAGTTACGAGGCGGCCGCCCCGGCGGCAACTCCAGTCCGGTAGATCGCAAGATCGCGCGAGCCGGAAAAGATCGCGCGCGGCTTCAGGCCGTAGAAGCGGCGAATCGAATGGCTGAAATGCGTGCTGTCGGGATAGCCGATGTCCTGCGCGAGATGCGCGAGGTTGATGTCCTGGTTGGCGAAGTGCAGCAGATGGCGCGCGCGCTTCCAGGCGCGGAACGAGCGGAACGAGATTCCGGTCTCCTCCTTGAACAGATGCAGGAAGCGCGACGGCGACAATCCGGCCTCGGCCGCACAGCCCGCCGCCGTCACCGGCTCGCCGGAGAACTGCCCGATCCGGGCGATCGCGCGCACCACGCGCGGATCGAGCGCGCGTTGCGGCAGCGCATCGCCGAAGCACATGGTGTCGAACTCGGCATTCGAGATCGCGTCGCGATGCTGCATCTCGGCGAGCGTCGCATAGGCGGCCCGGATGCGGTTTGCGAACAAGTCCGCGTCAGGGCCCTGCAGGCGGCGGGCCACCGCTTCCAGCGTGCCGTCGGGTACGCTTTCCGGCTCGATCGCGACGCAGATCGCCGCACGGTATTCGCTGGTGATGGTGTGACGCAGGTTCGGCATCGTCACGGCAAGTTCGCCATGAGCCTGCCGGCCGTCGCTGGTGGACAGATGCAGGCCGTCGCGGAGCGCGACATAGACATGGAATGCACCCGGACAGCGCTCACGCGGGCGGCCAAGCAGCCCGGCGTAGAACACTCGTTCCGGCGTGATCAGCATCCGATGACCGGACTCTTGACCCTTTGCGTGCGCGATGGCGTCCATGGCAGGTTCCTCCTCGCGCGGCTCTTTTGGCCACTGCGACGCCCGCTACCATAGCGCAAATTCGAAGCCTGTCACCGAGAGCTTGGGTTAATTCCGGGACACATCGACGCTGCCAAGATCAGGGCCGCACCCTTGGTACAACATTCTGTTCCAGCCCGGCTTTTTGCTCCGCCGCCACTGCGCGCTTATAGCCGTCGCGCTGCTGCAGCCGGGCCCAATAGGACGCGACATTGGGGCCGAAATCCTTGGCGAGCCCGATATTGCTGGCGAGCCTGAGCGCGTAGCCGTTGGTGATATCGGCTGCGGTAAAGCGTTCCGCGCAGAGGAATTCGGAATTCGCAGCCGCCGCCTCCACCGCGCGCAGGCGGCCGAGGAACCATTTTGCATAGTCACCCGACACCTGCGGGTTACGGCGCTCCTCCGGCTCGAGCTGGCTGTAACGAAGCACCAATGTCTGCGGGAAAGTGAGCGTCGCGTCGGAGAAATACATCCAGTTCAGGAACGCGCCAAAGGCGGGCTCCTCGGGGCCTACGATCAGCGGCGTCGGCCCATATTTGGTGCCGAGGTAATGGCAGATGCCGGAGGATTCCGTCATCTTCGTCTCGCCGTCGATCATGAACGGAATGGTGCCGAGCGGGTTGATACCGAGATACTCCTTGGCGAAGACGCGCGGCGGGAACGGCAGCATCTTGAGCTCATAGGGAAGCCCGAGCTCCTCCAGCATCCACAGCGGACGGAACGAGCGCGCAGCGTCGCAGTGATACAGCGTGATCATCAGGCGTTTCCCTTCTTCATACCCGGCAGCGTGCCCATCATCTTGCATAACACCATCAGCATCACCTCGTCGGCGCCGCCGCCGATCGAGGTCAGGCGGCTGTCGCGATAGGCACGGCTGACCGGCGTCTCGTTCGTGAACCCCATGCCGCCCCAATATTGCAGGCAGGCATCCGTGAGCTCGCGGCCGAGCCGGCCGGCCTTCAGTTTGGCCATGGTCGCGAGCCGCGTCACGTCCTCGCCCGCCACCAATACCTCGCCGGCACGATAGATCAACGAGCGCAACAGTTCGACCTCGGTCTGCATCTCCGCCAGCTTGAAGTGCACGACCTGGTTATCAAGGATCGAGCCGCCGAATGCCTTGCGATTGCGGGTATACCCGATCGTCGCGTCGATGATGTATTCGTGCGCCTTTAGGCAGGCGGCTGCGCCCCACAGCCGCTCCTCCTGGAACTGGATCATCTGATAGGTGAAGCCCTTGCCTTCCTCTCCGATCCGGTTGCGCTTGGGCACACGGACATTGTCGAAGAAGATCTGCGCAGTGTCGGAGGAGCGCATGCCGAGCTTGTCGAGCTTGCGCGCGACCTGCACCCCCTTGGTCTTCATAGGCACGCAGATCAGCGACTTGTTGCGATGGACCTGGCCGTCGCTGGTGTTGGCAAGCAGGCAGATCCAGTCGGCCTGGGTGCCGTTGGTGATCCACAGCTTGCCGCCATTGATCACGTAGTCGTCACCGTCGGAGCGCGCCTGCGTCTTGATCGAGGCGACGTCGGAGCCGGCGCCCGGCTCGGACACGCCGATGCAGGCGACCTGGTCGCCCGCAATCGCCGGGGCCAGAAACTCGCGCCGCACCTCGTCGGAGCCGAACCGCGCCAGCGCCGGCGTTGCCATGTCGGTCTGCACCCCGATCGCCATCGGCACGCCGCCGCAGGCGATGGCCCCGAGCTCCTCAGCCATCATCAGAGCGTAGGAGTAATCCAGCCCCTGCCCGCCGAACTCGACCGGCTTGTTGAGCCCGAGGAAGCCGAGATCGCCGAGTTTCTTGAACAGCTCATGCGCCGGGAAAATGCCCGCGTTCTCCCACTCGTCGACATGAGGGTTGATCTCCGCCGCGATGAACTTCTGCAAGGCGCGGCGGGGTTCGTCGTGGTCGGCAGTGAAGAGCATTTCTTGTCCCTCGTCATTCCGGGGCGGCCGCGAAAGCGGGCGAACCCGGAATCTCGATCCGTATCGTTCAACCTCTAGATTCCGGGTTCGCGCTGACGCACGCCCTGGAATGACGGCTTTCCCACTTCACCTCCCCCTGAAGGGGGAGGTCGGCGCGCTCACAACCCCATCTGCCTCGAGGCAAGATCCTTCATGATCTCTTCGGTGCCGCCGCCGATGGCGTTGACCTTGACCTCGCGGTAGATGCGCTCGACCTTGGCGCCGCGCATGAAGCCGGCGCCGCCGAAGATCTGCACCGCTTCGGAGGCGCAGTAGGCCATGGTTTGCGTCGCCTGGTTCTTCATCATGCAGATCTCGGCGACCGGGCTCTCGCCCTGGCCGAGCCGCCATGCCAGCATTTCAAGCATCGCCTGCGAAGCAGCGACCTTCTGCGCCATGTCGACGATCTTGTGGCGGATGACTTGATGTTGTGCGATCGGCTTGCCGAAGGTCTTGCGCTCCTTGGCATAGGCGATCGCCTCGTCGACGCAGACGCGGGCATAGGCCGTGCAGCCCGCCGCCATACCCATGCGCTCGCTGTTGAAGTTCTGCATGATGATCTTGAAGCCCTGGCCTTCCTCGCCGATCAGGTTCTCGACCGGCACGCGGCATTCGTCGAAATGCAGGGTCGCGGTATCGGAGGCCCACCAGCCCATTTTCTTCAGCTTGGTGCGGGAGAGGCCGGGCGTGTTGCCCTCGATCAAGAGCAGGCTGACGCCGCCGGCGCCCTCGCCGCCGGTACGCACCGCGACCGTCAGATAGTCCGCGCGCATGCCTGAGGTGATGAAGGTCTTCTCGCCGCTGACGACGTAATGGTCGCCGTCGCGCCGCGCCTTGGTGCGCAGGTTCGCGACATCGGAGCCGCCGCTCGGCTCGGTGATGGCGAGCGCGGAGATTTTCTTGCCCGCAAGCACCTCCGGCAGCACTCGCGCCTTCACCTCGGGACGCGCGGCGCGGGCGATCGGCGGCGAGCCGATGGTGTGGCTCATCAGGC
>NZ_LNCU01000117.1:0-42267 GCF_001542415.1 Bradyrhizobium macuxiense | reverse complement strand
CCCGCCATATTCCTCGGGGAAGCCGAGGCCGAGCAGCCCGATCTCGGAGGCCTTCGCATAGAGCTCGCGCGGAAACTCTCCCGCTTCGTCCCATCGATGGGCGTAGGGGTCGATCTCCTTGGCCACGAAGCGGCGCATCACCTCGCGAAAGGCCTCGTGTTCGCTGGTGTAGAACGGGTTTGCCATCCGCTTGCTCCGTTGATTCCCGCTTCCGACGATGTCCGGATTTCGCACCGCTAACTTGCGTCGAGTGGCTGCCCCGCCGGGACCCGGGGCGCGCCTCACCGTTCCCAGCCACTAAACGCAAGACAGTATCCCGATACGGCCCCTCCACTGCCGATCCATGCCATCAATTGGGCCAGGGACAGGCGGCGCAAGACTGCCGTTCCAGGAGGAGGGAAACGTGCCGGTTCGTTACTACGACTGGATCGTGCATCATTGCCGGCGCACGCCGGACAAGATCGCGCTTGTCGATCTCGCAAGTGGGCGTCGCTTTAACTATGCGCAGCTCGACGCGCGCGTGTCGCAGCTCGCCGGGCATTTGCGCGACCAGCTCAAGGTCTCAGCCGGCGACCGCGTCGCGGTGCTGGCGCTGAACACGACCGATACGCTGGAGGTGCAGTTCGCCTGCTTCCGGATCGGCGCGATCTTCCTGCCGCTCAACACCCGCCTCACCGTTCCGGAGTTGCACTACATCACCGGCGACGCCTCGCCTGTCGTGATGATCCACGACGACGATCTCGCCGAGACGGCGCTCGCGGTCGCAAAGCTCTGCAATGTCGCCTCGACGCTGCGGCTCGGTCCGGGCGGATCGTATGAGGCCGGGATCGCATCAGCCAGACCAGTCGAGCGGTTCGAGGAAGTCACGCTCGATGACATCTCGACCATCATGTACACCTCGGGCACGACCGGCCAACCCAAGGGCGCGATCATCACGCATGGGATGACGTTCTGGAACTGCGTCAATCTCGGCGGCCCGGCCTATATCTCGCCGTCCTCAGTGCTGCTCACGGTGCTACCGCTGTTCCACACCGGCGGGCTGAATTGCTACACCAACCCGGTGCTGCATTCCGGCGGCACGGTGCTGATCATGCGCGTGTTCGATCCAGCCGAGGCGCTCAGGCTGATCAGCGATCCCGCGCAGCGCATCAATGTATTCTTCGGCGTGCCCTCGATCTACCAGTTCATGGCGCAGCATGCGGCCTTCGCCACCTCGGACTTCAGCCGCCTGATCGTCGGCGGGGTTGGCGGCGCGCCGATGCCGGTGCCACTCCTGAAGACATGGGAGGCCCGCGGCGTGGCGCTGCAGCAGGGCTACGGCATGACCGAGACCTCGCCGGCCGTGATGGTGCTCGACCGCGAGGATGCCGCGCGCAAGGCCGGCTCATCCGGTAAGCCGGTGCTGCACACCGAAGTCAGAATCGTGCGGCCCGACGGCACTGATGCCGCGGTCGACGAACTCGGCGAGCTCTGGGTCAAGGGACCGAACATCACGCCGGGCTACTGGAACAGGCCGGACGCCAACGCCTCCTCCTTCACCGATGGCTGGCTGCGCACGGGCGATGCCACGCGGATGGACGCGGAAGGCTTCTACTACATCGTCGACCGCTGGAAGGACATGTACATCTCCGGCGGCGAGAACGTCTATCCGGCCGAGGTCGAGAGCGTGCTGCATCAACTTGCGGCAGTTGCCGAGGCCGCCGTGATCGGCATTCCGAACGAGCAATGGGGCGAGGTCGGCATGGCCGTGATCGCGGTGAAGCCCGGCCATTCGCTCAGCCCGGCGGAGATTCACACTCATTGCCAGGCCAATCTGGCGCGCTTCAAGTGCCCGCGCCTGATCGAATTCATCGATGCCCTGCCGCGGAATGCGACGGGCAAAATTCATAAGCCCACACTGCGGCAGCGGTTCAGTCAGCCGAAGCCGACCGATACTGCGGCGTGATCCCGGAAACGTGTGTAGCGCTTTCCCGGACGCGCCGAGACAAGGAGTTGCCCCGTAACCGTCTGCCGGGACCGGCTGCGGGTTTGTTGCGTAAGTCCCCAACCAAAATCAATCGAGGAAGATGCCTTTATGACAACCAAGAAACTGTCGCTGCTCGCGGCCGCCACGGCGCTCTGCCTGCTCTCCACCCAGGCCGCTTTCGCACAAAAGAAATACGACACCGGCGCCTCCGACACCGAGATCAAGATCGGCAATGTCGAGGCCTATAGCGGTCCGGCTTCCGCCTACGGCATCATCGGCAAGACCGAGGAAGCCTATTTCAAGATGATCAACGATCAGGGCGGCGTCAACGGCCGCAAGATCAACTGGATTTCCTATGACGACGGCTACTCGCCACCAAAGACAGTGGAGCAGATCCGCAAGCTGATCGAGAGCGACGAGGTGTTCCTGGTGTTCAACGCGCTGGGCACGCCGACCCAGACCGCGGTGCAGAAGTATCAGAACGCCAAGAAGGTGCCGCAGCTCTTCCTCGCCACTGGCGCCAGCAAATGGAACGATCCGAAGGAATTCCCGTGGACCATGGGCTTCCAGCCGAGCTATCGCGTCGAGGCGCGGATCTTCGGCAAATACATTCTAAAGGCCAAGCCGGACGCCAAGGTCGCGATTTTCTATGCCAATGACGATTTCGGCAAGGACTACCTGATCGGCCTCAAGGAAGTGCTCGACAAATCGAGCGCCAAGATCGTGGCCGAGGAAAGCTACGAGACCACCGAGCCGTCGATCGATTCCCACATCGTCAAGCTGAAGGACACCGGCGCCGACGTGTTCGTCAACATCTCGACGCCGAAGTTCGCGGCGCAGGCAATCAAGAAGATCGCCGAACTCGGCTGGAAGCCGATGCAGGTGATGACCGACGTCTCGCTCTCGATCGGCGCGGTGATGAAGCCCGCCGGCCTCGAGGCCTCTGAAGGCGTGCTGTCGGCCGGCTACCTCAAGGACGCGTCCGATCCGCAGTGGAAAGATGATGCGGGCATGAAGAAGTTCATGGCCTTCGCCGACAAGTACATGCCGGGCGCCAACCTCTCCGACGCCAACCTGGTCTACGGCTACGCTGCGGCGCAGACCATGGTGCAGGTGCTGAAGCAGTGCGGTGACAATCTCACGCGTGAAAACGTGATGAAGCAGGCCGCGAGCCTGAAGGACTTCGCGCCCGACACGCTGATCCCCGGCATCAAGATCAACACCAGCGCCACCGACTTCGCTCCGATCGAGCAGCTCCAGATGTGGCGCTTCAAGAGCGGGCAGTGGGAGCGGTTCGGCGACATCCTGAGCGCGGAAACCGGCGGCTAGAATTCCACGTCAGCCGAATCTCATAGTCGCGAAGCCGCCCATCCGGGCGGCTTCGTTGTTTCGGCCACTCTTAGTGACTTGAGCGACTCAAAGCCAGGTTGAATCGGCTTGGCGGCGCGAAACCCTCTCTCACCGTCACCCTGAGGAGCGCGCCCTTGCGCGCGTCTCGAAGGGCGACGGCCCAGCTCTCTCCAGCTCGCACATCGGGCCGTGCATCCTTCGAGGCTCGCTCCGCGAGCGCCTCAGGATGACGGGACTCACATCCGTCCTTGTGATCCTGTTCAAAATCCCCACCTTGCAAAGCAGGGCTGGGCCAAAACCGAACAGTCAAACCGATGGATTCGAACGTTCACTATCTGCCGCTGACGCCGGGGTTCTTTTCGATCCTGCTGTTCGTGGCCGTGGCGCTGGTGGTCCTGATCCAGCTTCGTATCCTGCGATACGCCTATATGCGGCTCGGGATCGGTCCCGGCGTCGCGCTGTTGCTGCTGTTCGGCTCGTTGATCGGCAGCTACTTCAACATCCCGATCACGGTGCTGCCCGGCCCGCCGGTGCGATCCGGTGAGATCGTCGATTTCTTCGGCATGCGCTACGTCGTGCCCTATGTGGTGTCGCCCAGCACGATCCTCGCCGTGAAGGTCGGCGGTGCGGTGATTCCGACCGTGATGTCGGCCTACCTCGTACTTCGCTATCAGCTCTGGATCAGGGCCGCGATCGCTACCGTCGTCATTGCAGCCATCATTCATGCCAGCGCAACGCCGGTGCAAGGAATGGGAATCGCGGTCCCGGTGTTCGTTCCGGTCATAGCAACCGCAATTCTCGCGCTGCTGCTGTCCCGTGAATACGCAGCCCCGCTCGCCTATATCGGCGGCTCGATGGGAACGCTGCTCGGCGCCGACCTCCTGAATCTCGACAAGATCGGCGGCCTCGGCGCGCCGATCGCCTCGATCGGCGGGGCCGGCACGTTCGATGGAATCTTCTTGACCGGTATTCTGGCCGTGCTGATCGCAGGCATCGCCGCGCCGCCGAGCCCACGGCCGGCATAGCCTCGCGTCCTCCGCAGGATGCTCTATGCCGGCAGGAAGATCGCAAACGGTTCGTCGATGGTCCGGCGCAAATGCTCGCGATAGACGTCGTAGTTCGGATCACCGGCCGACACCCGGCCGACGCTCGGGTTGGGCACGTTCTTCGCCGGCAGGTATGCGATCGGCGCCGCAATCGGCGTCAGCAGCGAGCCGCGGCCGGCGAGCAACGTGGTAATGATGCCGTACATCTCGCCGGTGATGCGCGGCCGCGACACCGTGATCAGGCGATGCTGGCCATGCCGGTTGGTGACGAGATAGACGAAGCCCGACTGGTTGGGAACGGCGACCTCGCCGAACTGCGTGTAGGTGGCATCGAGCCGTTCGCCCTCACGGAAGGTCAGCGATGCCGCCGCCGCGTCCCAGGCGATCTCGGTGCGATAGGCGTAGACCGCATCCTTCTCGCCGAATGACGGGCGCACCGTGACATAGACGCCCTCGATCCAGGTGACCGCGCGACGCGCATAGGCCCCTAACGCATCCGGCGCGATCTCACCGTTCGCCTCGATGACAGGGACAGGAGCGGTGGCCTCCGGCAGCTTGCGCAGGGAGACGCCGAGCGCCTGCTCCAGTCGCACCGTGGTTGCGAGCGTGAACGGGCGGCGCCCGCCGAGCACCTTTTCCAGGGTGGAAAGGCTGAGCTTCGCCTCTTCGGCCAGCGTCTGCCGCGAGATGCGGCGACGCGCGATTTCCTCCCTAATGGTCTCCGCCACCTGCCGGCTCTGCTCGGCGGAAAGCTGCTTGTCCGGCGTCGGCATCGAGTTCCCTTGCGCGATTCCCCAATCGATCGGCGCAGTCTAGCAGACCGCACAACCCATCACAAAACCGCACAAACCCGCCTCCTTCACCGGCGGATCGCGCCGGACGACGGCCGATTATTGCCGATCATTCTGCTCGCGCCAAAACGGCCGCTCTCCATGATTGCGAAGCAGCGAAAACCTCGCTCGGGAGTGACGAAAATGACGATCTACGAAGAATTCGAGAACAGCCGGCGGACGCGCCTGTCGCGCAAGATGCGGATCCTGCTGTTCTTCCTGGTGGAAGGTGTGGCCGCGCTGGTGATCGGCTTTGCGGCGCTTTTTCTGAGCTTTGATCCGGTCTGGTCGGCGGAGCAGCCGAAGCAGGCCGTGTTGCGGCCGGCGGATGCGCGCTCCGGCTCACTGCTGCTCAAGACCGACGACGGCTATTCTGACGCGACGCGGCTCGGCATCGATGTCGATCTCACGGTGTCCGGCCCGACCGTCCGCGCCCGCGTCACGCAGATCTTCCGCAACCCGACGCAGCAATGGATGGAGGCGACCTACGTCTACCCGCTGCCGGCCGGCAGCGCCGTCGACACGCTGAAGATGGTGGTCGGCAACCACGTCGTGGTCGGCGACATCAAGGAGCGACAGCAGGCCCGCGCCATCTACGAGCAGGCCAAGCAGAATGGTCAGAAGGCCGCGCTCACCGAACAGGAGCGGCCGAACATCTTCACCAATTCGGTCGCCAATATCGGCCCCGGCGAGACCGTGGTGGTGCAGATCGAATATCAGGAGCCGGTGCAGCAGAACGGCAACGAGTTCTCGTTGCGGGTGCCGATGGTGGTCGGCCCGCGCTACAATCCGAGGCCGGTGGTGCAGAGCGTCGACCTCCGCGCCGACGGCGGCGGCTGGGGCGCCGCCACGACCGATCCCGTCCCGGATCGCGATAGCATCTCGCCGCCGGTGCTCGACCCAGCCGAGGATGCCCCGGTCAATCCGACCAACATCACGGTGCGCCTCAACGCCGGTTTCCCGCTCGCCGAAGTGAAGAGCCCGTTCCACCAGGTCAAGATCGAGAGCCCGGACAGCAGCACTCGCGTCGTCAAGCTGGCTGAAGGCCCGGTGCCGGCAGATCGCGATTTCGAGCTGACCTGGAAACCTGCCGCCGAGAAGACACCGTCGGTCGGACTGTTCCGCGAGCATGTCGGAAATTCCGACTATCTGCTCGCCTTCGTCACCCCGCCCGCGGTCGAGCAGGCGCAACAGAAGCCGATGCCGCGCGAAGTGGTGTTCGTGATCGACAATTCCGGCTCGATGGGCGGCACCTCGATCGTCCAGGCCAAGGCGAGCCTGCTGTACGCGCTCGGCCGCCTGCAGCCGACCGATCGCTTCAACGTGATCCGCTTCGACGACACGATGGATGTGCTGTTCCCGACGCCGGTGGCTGCAACGAGCAGCAACATCGCCAATGCGACGTCATTCGTCAGCGCGCTGCAGGCGCGCGGCGGCACCGAGATGGTGCCGGCCATGCAGGCCGCGCTCGCCGACACCAACAGCGACGACGCCGGCTACATCCGGCAGGTCGTATTCCTGACAGACGGCGCCATCGGCAATGAGCAGCAATTGTTCGAGACCATCAGTGCGCAGCGCGGCCGCTCGCGGGTCTTCATGGTGGGTATCGGCTCGGCGCCCAACACCTATCTGATGACGCGCGCCGCCGAACTCGGCCGCGGCACCTTCACCCATATCGGGTCGGTCGAACAGGTTGAGGAGCGCATGCGCAGCCTGTTCGCCAAGCTGGAGAATCCGGCAGTGACCAATCTCTCCGCAAAGTTCTCCGAGGCAACGGCCGATCTCACCCCGTCGGCGATCCCGGACGTCTATCGCGATGAGCCGCTGGTGCTGGCCGCGAAACTCGACAAGCTCGCCGGCTCGGTCGAGATCAAGGGCCGCATCGGTGATCGTCCGTGGAGCGTGACGCTGCCGCTCGCGAATGCCGCCGAGGGCAAGGGCCTCTCGAAACTGTGGGCCCGCCGCAAAATCGCGGATGCGGAGGTTGCGCGCACCACCCGTCAGGTCAGCCTTGAGGAGGCCGACAAGACGATCCTGGCGCTCGCCCTCGAGCATCAGCTCGTGACGCGGCTCACCAGTCTCGTCGCGGTCGACAAGACGCCGAGCCGTCCCGAGAGCGAGCCGCTGCAGCTCGCCGAGCTGCCGCTCAACCTGCCCGCCGGCTGGGACTTCGCAAAAGTGTTCGGCGAACGGCCACGCGCACCGGTGGCTCCGACCGAACGCCGCGCCGATGCAGGCGATGGCAAGATGCAGCTTGCGGCGCTCAAGCGGCCGATGCCGGTGGTCACCGCGGCACCCACGATCCAGCTGCCGAAGACGGCGACCGATGCCGAGCTGAAGATGATCGCAGGCGTGATCCTGCTCACAGTCAGCCTGCTCATGCTGGTGTTCAACCGACGTCAAACGTCGCCCAACTGACGTCGGATGAAAGGAGGAGGTGTCCCCGACCTCCTCTTTCAAGAGCGCGCGCGGCCTCCACCCGTCCCCAAGGGCCGCGCGCGCCACTCTTTCCCAACCGTCATTGCGAGCGAAGCGAAGCAATCCATACCGCACACGGGGATAGATGGATTGCTTCGTCGCTTCAGCGCAAAATTGTTTGCAATTTTGTCGCGAGCTCCTCGCAATGACGCGGAGTCACGCATGCGCCGCCTCATGCCTCCCCTTATTTTCGCCCTCATCGGCCTGATCCTGTTCGGCCAGGGCGCCTACATCCACGCCAAGGCGCTGCTGGCGCAGCTGCTGCTGGAGCGCGCCTTCAAAGAGACCATTGCCACAGGACATCCGGTGAAGCCGTGGAGCTGGGCCGATACCTGGCCGGTGGCCCGGATCGCGGTGAAGCGTCTTCGTGCCTCCACGATCGCGCTCGCCGGCAGCAGCGGGCAGGCGCTGGCGTTCGGTCCGGGCCATGTCGAGCAGACGGTCGATGCCGGCGAGCGTGGCGTCGCGGTCTACTCCGCGCACCGCGACACCCATTTCCGCTTCCTCAAGGACGTCGCCATTGGCGACGAGATCGACATCACCCGAAGCGACGGCAAGACGTTCCGCTATCGGGCCGATGGAAGCTCTGTCGTCCGCTTCGATCGATCCGGGATCGATCCCGTGACGGACCGGTATGAACTGGTGCTGTCGACCTGCTGGCCATTCGACGCGCTGACATCGGGACCGGACCGCTATCTGCTGCACGCAACCCTGATCGAATCGGGTTCCTGATTTGACCCATGAATTTTGCGTATGCCGGGATATCGCGCGCGATGCCCTGATTTGCGCTGGCGTGAGTTGCCACCCCCCTCTTCCCTGCGCCATAAAAACGATGAAAATCGCGACCCGCGGCAATCGACCGTCGGCCAGAGGAAACAAAGGCAAGGATAAGGGCAGGCTCCATGGAAGCTCTCGCAAGCACAGCGTCTCATCCGTCCCACAAATGGACGCCGCCCACCGATGCCAGCGACATCGTCAAGAGCATTCATGCGATGCTGCACCCGCGCAACATCGTGCTGGTCGGCGCCACGGACAAGCCCGGCAACTATGCCGAGCGGATCTGGAATAACCTGATCAAGTACAAATATGCCGGTGGCCTGTTCCCGATCAACGCCAAGCGCGAAGCGATCTGGGGCGTCACCTGCTACAAGGACTTTGCCAGCCTTCCCGAGAGGCCTGATCACGTGCTGGTGCTGGTGCCGGCGCGCTTTGCCGTGCAGGTGATCCGCGATGCGGCCGCCGCCGGCGCGCGTTCGGCGACCATTGTCACCTCTGGATTCAGCGAGTTGCAGGATGAGGAGAGCCAGCGGCTCGCGGTCGAGCTGAAGCAGGCGATCAAGGAGACCGGGCTTGCCGTCACCGGCCCGAACTGCCTCGGCAATCTGAGCGCCGGCGAGAACCTGTTCACCAACATCGACGACCGCATCGTCACCATGGAGCCCGGTGCGGTCGCCGTCGCCGGCCAGTCGGGAGCGATCGTGATGGCGATCCGTCAGGCGCTGGAGGATCGCGGCGTCGGCGTCGGTTACATGGTGACGACGGGCAACGAGGCCGGGCTCGAGACGCCCGACCTGATGGCCTATTTCGCCGCCGATCCGAGCATCCGCGTCATCGTGGTCTATCTCGAGGGTGTCCGGAACACGAAGGGATTCCGCGACGCCTGCAAGGCCGCGCGCGCCGCCGGCAAGCCGGTGATCGCGCTCAAGCTCGGCGCTTCCGAGGGCGGCCGGGCCGCCGCGATGGCGCACACCGGCGCGCTGGCCGGCTCGATCGAGACGTTCGATGCGATCTCGACCCGCGAAGGTGTGATCCGCGTGCGCGGGCTGGACGAACTGATCGAAACAACGGAATGCTTCGTTCATGCCGATCCGCCGAAGGGCAATCGTCTCGCGGCGGTGTCGCTGTCCGGCGGCAAGCGCGGCCTGCTGATCGACGCCTTCTACTCCGCCGGCCTGAACTTCGCGCCGCTGAGCCCGAATGCCAGCGAGCAACTGGCAAAAATGCTCGGTCCCGGCAGCATCGTCGGCAACCCGCTCGATGCAGGCTTCGCCGCGGTGGTCGA
Source organism: Bradyrhizobium macuxiense (assembly GCF_001542415.1). GTDB lineage: Bacteria > Pseudomonadota > Alphaproteobacteria > Rhizobiales > Xanthobacteraceae > Bradyrhizobium > Bradyrhizobium macuxiense. Next base: position 32,535 of record NZ_LNCU01000117.1, on the reverse strand, counting down.
TCCCTCCGTCTACATGAAGTCAATCGAAATCATGATCGACGATCCCGACACCGACATCGTCATCATCGATGCCGAGCTGCCGAAGGCGCCGCATGAATTGCGCGAGCGCAACCTGCGCATCGTCAATGATATGGCAGCGCAGGCCAACAAGCCGGTGATCTATATCAGCGCGATGTCGATCGGCTTCACCGAATTCACCAAGGGTCTGCGCAAGACCCTGCCTGATATCGCGGTGCTGCAGGGGCTCGACCGCGCCGTCGGCGCGATCAAGTCGCTGATCGAGTACGCCGGCCTGCGCAAGGAAGTGCCCGACATCGTGTCGAGCTCGAAGGCTTCGGCCCGCGCCCTGCTGGAGAAGTCTCTGAAGGCCGCCAATGGCGCCGCCGCACTCGACGAGGTCGCCTCGAAGACGCTGCTCAAGGCCTACGGCATTCCGATCTCGAAGGAAGAGGTCGCTCAGACTGCGGCTGAAGCCGTGAAGATCGCGAAGACAATCGGCTTTCCGGTGGTCGCGAAGGTGGTCAGCCCTGATATCCTGCACAAGTCGGACATCGGCGGCGTCGTGCTGAACCTCAACAGCGCGGCGGAGGTGAAGAAAGCCTTCAACGACATTACCGTGCGGGTGAAGAAGCTCAAGGGCAAGCCGAAGCTCGAAGGCATTCTGATCGCGCAGCAGGTCAAGGCCGACCTCGAACTCGTGGTCGGTGCTTCGCTCGATGCCGAGATGGGACCTGTGGTGCTGTTCGGCACCGGCGGCGTCGACATCGAGCTGATGAAGGACGTCGCGCTCGCCGGTGCACCACTTGATGCGGCCGAGGCGAAAGAGCTGATCGCGAGGACCAAGGCCGGCGTCAAGCTGAAGGGCTATCGCGGCAAGCCCGCGTTGCACGAAGCGTCGGCAGTGAAGGCGCTGGTCGGCCTCTCCAACCTGATGGCGGATGCCGGCAACCGCATCGCCTCGATCGACGTCAACCCGTTCCTGATCAACACCAAGCTCGGCGTCGCGGTCGACGGCCTGATCGTGCTGAACAATGCTGCCGCGAAGAAGGCGGCCGAGCATTGATCTTCACTCGTCATGCGCGGGCTTGACCCGCGCATCCATCAAAAAACGAATCTCTTGCGATAGATCGCCGGGTCAAGCCCGGCGATGACAATCGTCGTTAAAACGACGCACCCCATTGCCGCGCGGTCTGCATCACCCAGTCGCGATACAGCGTCAGCGGCGTCACGCCGGTGATGCCGCCGCAGCCGGCGGTGCCGTTCGGTCCCGTCGACCAGCTCACCACGCCGACGATCGCGGGGCCGCCCTGCTTGTCCTCGAATACAGGTGCGCCGGAATCGCCGGTGCAGGCGCCCAATCCATCACGCGTGCCCTGCCCGACCGGATCGACGAGGCGGATCTGCAGCGTGCCGGGCTTGCCGCTCGCGACCAGGCCGGCAACGCGGATGGTGCCGCCGCTCTTGCCGTCGCCGCGCACGGTGACACCGACGCCTGCGATGGTGAAACGGCCGCCGACCTGGATCGGGATGTTGGGCATGCCGAGCGCAGCCGATGCCTTGCCTGCGACCGGCGCCGCAAGCTGCAGCAGCGCGACGTCGGCAGTTGCGACGTGATTCATCATCGCCTGCATCCGGAAGCCGGGATGGATCGCGACCGTCTTCACATCCTGCAGCTTGGGCTGCCGGTCCGGACCATAATCGACGATCTTGTAGTCGGCGCCGGGCTGCACGCAATGCGCCGCAGTCAGCACCACCTTCGGCGTGATCAGTGCGCCGGAGCAGAAATTGCCGCGCGAGCCGACGATGGTGACGACGGAGCGCGCAACGCCGTCCGTCGACGGTGCACCACCACCGACGATGGCGAATGCAGGAGAAGACACGAGCGACACTACGGCCGCGAGGATCAGGCGACGCATTTCCAAACGTATTTCCATGTCGCAGCAATAGCCCGCTCGGCGCGGATCGCCAAGCGCCGGTTCAGGCTGGTTCTGCCTCGCAATTCGTGTTAGCCGCTCCCTGACAAGGACAGGGCAGGAAAGCGATGATTGAAGCGGTGATCTGGGATTTCGGCGGCGTGTTGACCACCTCGCCGTTCGAGGCGTTCGCGCGCTATGAGACCGAGCGCGGGTTGCCGATCGACATCATCCGCCGCACCAACGCCGCCAATCATCTCGAGAACGCCTGGGCCAAGTTCGAGCGCGCCGAGATCGATATCGACGCCTTCGACAACCAGTTCGCCGTGGAATCGAAAGCGCTCGGCGCCGAGGTGCGCGGCAAGGATGTGCTGCCGCTGCTCTCCGGCGACCTGCGCCCCGAAATGGTCGAAGCGCTGAAACGCATCAAGGCCAAGTTCAAGACGGGCTGCATCACCAACAATCTGCCGTCGAACGCGATCGGCAGCCACAGCGGCCGCACACTCTATGTCGCCGAGGTGATGGCGCTGTTCGACCACGTTATCGAGTCCGCCAAGATCGGCCTGCGCAAGCCCGATCCACGCATCTACCGGATGATGGTGGAGACGCTGCAGGTGAACCCGAAGAACTGCGTCTATCTCGACGATCTCGGCGTCAACCTGAAGCCGGCGCGCGAGATGGGCATGACCACGATCAAGGTGCTGAACGCCCCGCAGGCGATCGGCGAGCTCGAGGCCGCGACCGGCCTCACGCTGAGGTGAAGCGCGCTTCGCACGCATTCACGCGGCATTCAGGCGGTCGCCTCTAATTGTCAGCCTCCTTTCCTGGTCTGGGCACGAGCTTCGGACAACCGGTTTCCACTTGTCCGGGGCGTGCTCGTGGAGGCATCCATGAAACGTCTTGTCGTCGCTCTCGTCTCAGTCGGCTCGCTGCTGTTCTCGGTCGCGGCCATAGCGCAGTCCACGCCAGGTGCGGCCCCGGCCGCTCCCGCGCCGGCAGCCGCCCCTGCACAGGACAACAATGCGGCGGCCGCACCCGTGCCCGGTGCGAAGCGCGCGGCCTGCCAAGGCTCCACGCACGCCCTCAAGGGCCAGGACAAGCGCGACCAGATGCAGCTTTGCATGGCGCAAGCGCGGATCGATTGCCTGAAGCAGGCCATCGATCAGAAGATCACCGGCCCCCAGCGCAAGGATTTCGTGAAGAGCTGCGCGAGCTGACCGCGGCCACTTCGCCGGAGTATTGCGCTCGGCGGAATACCGGGAACCATGCGCTAAGCCCGAGCCGTTGCGAGCCAAACGAGCCTTGTGCTTTGCCCGCAACGGGGGCAGAACAGGTCCGAGTTCTAGGCAAATTCGGAGCTGATCCTCGTGGCTGACACTAGGCCCACCGCCTCGATCGAGGCCGTGGAAAGCGGCCTCGCCGCGCAAGGCTATATTGCAAGCCGGCAGATCGCGACCGCGGTCTATCTGTCGCAGCAGATCGAGAAGCCGATCCTGGTCGAAGGCCCCGCCGGCGTCGGCAAGACCGAGCTCGCCAAGGCAATCGCCGCGTGGCGCGGCATGAAGATGATCCGCCTGCAGTGCTATGAAGGCCTCGACGAGGCCAAGGCGCTGTATGAGTGGAAATACGCAAAGCAGCTGCTCTACACCCAGATCCTAAAGGACAAGCTCGGCGAGGTGCTCGGCGGCGCGCAGACGCTGCACGCCGCGCTCGACCAGCTCCACACCTTCGGCGACGTGTTCTTCTCCAAGGAGTTCGTCGAGCCGCGCCCGCTGTTGCAGGCACTGGAGCAGCCCGCCGGCTGCGTGCTGCTGATCGACGAGATCGACAAGTCCGACGCGGAGTTCGAATCGCTGCTGCTGGAGATCCTGTCGGACTTCCAGGTGACGATCCCCGAGCTCGGCACCGTATCGGCGGTCGCGCCGCCGACCGTGATCCTGACCTCGAACAGCGAGCGCGATCTCGGCGACGCCTTGAAGCGGCGCTGCCTGCATCTGCATATCGGCTTCCCCGAGCAGAGGCTGGAGGAGCGCATCGTCGAGAGCCGCGTGCCCGGCATCTCGCAGACGCTGCGCAAGCAGATGGTCGGCTTCATCCATGAGATCCGCAGCCTCGACCTGAAGAAGCTGCCCTCGGTCAGCGAGGCGATCGACTGGGCGCGCGTGCTGGTGCTGCTGGAGGCGAACGAGCTCAATCATGAGATCGTCAAGGACACGCTCAACGTGCTCCTGAAATACGAGGCCGATATCGAGGCCGCGACGCCGCAGATCTCGACCTTCATCGCCAAGGCGTCGCGTCAAGGCGTGTTCAGCTAGGTCAGATGCGCGAGAACCTGCATCGCTTCTTTCGTGCGGCGCGGGGAGCCGGAGTCCGGGTCTCGCCCGCCGAAAGCATCGATGCAATGCGCGCGGTCTCCAAGGTCGGCTTTGCCGACCGTGCGATCCTGCGCGACACCTTCCTGCTGACGCTGGCCAAGACGCAGGACGAGAAGCGCGCGCTCGGCGATTGCTTCGATCTGTTCTTCAGCCAACCCGAACCGCAGCAGGACACTGCCGAGCAGCAGAAGACGGACGACGCCGACAAATCCGGTGCCAATCCATCGGCCGATGCCCATGGCGACACGAGCGGCGGAGCCCCGAACGAAAATATCGGACCGCTGGCGCAGATGCTGCTGTCGCAGGATCGCAGCGCGATCTCGGCCGCGATCGCCAATGCCTCGGGCGCGGCATCGCTGCCCGACATCCGCTACTTCACCCAGCGTGGCATTTTCCAGACCCGCATCCTCGACGCGATGGGCATTCAGCGCCTGCGCGACGACATCGACAATCTGACCGCAAGCAATCCCGCGCTCGCCGAACGGCTGCAGGAGGCGCTCAACGGCTTGCGCGGCACCGTTCGCGATACCGTCTCGCAGGCGCTGTTGCTCTACGGGCGCGAAGAGACGGAGAACCTGCGCAACGAGATCCTGCGCAATGCCCCGCTGGCGCGGATCGAGCCGCGTCAGGTCGAGCAGATGCGCACGCTGATCCGGCAGATCGCGCGCCGCCTGCGTGAGCGCTATTCCAAGCCGCGCAAGCGCCAGCGCCGCGGCCATCTCGACGTCCGCCGTACGCTGCGGCGGAACGCAGCCTGGGGCGGCATCCCCTTCCTGACCGCCTGGAAGCGCAAGCACCGCGACCGGCCGAAGATCGTGGCGCTGTGCGACGTCTCCGGCTCGGTCGCGCGTGTCTCGGACTTCTTCCTGCTTTTGATCCATAGCCTGCACGAGGTCGTCGACGACGTTCGCTCGTTCGCCTTCTCCGGCAATCTGATCGAGGTCAGCGACATCCTCGAATCCAAATCGCCGGAAGAGGCGATGAAGGAGATCATGGCCAAGGTCGGCTTCGGCTCGTCCGACTACGGCAATTCATTCGCTGATTTCGAGGACGAATGGATGAACACGATCACGCCGCAGACCACGGTGATCGTGCTTGGCGACGCCCGCAGCAACAATCTCGATCCGCGCGCCGACATCCTGCGCCGCATCGGAGAACGCTCCAAGCGGCTGGTGTGGCTCAACCCCGAGGGCCGCATGACCTGGGGTTTCGGCGACTCGGAAATGCCGCGCTACGCGACCTTCTGCACCGTGGTGCGCCAATGCGCCACCGCACAACAGCTCGAACGTGTCGTCTCCGACATCGTGGCCACGTATCAGTAAACGTTGATCGTCTAGAGCGTGGTGTCCAACGGCAGCCAGGCGCGGAATATCCATCCCGCGAACGAGATCAGCGTCAGCGCGATCGCAGCAGAGATACTCACGAACTTGATCGTCGTGATCGCCTTCAACATCGAGACCGTCTGCGTCGCCTCTTTCGGATCGCCGCGCAGGAGCAGCCACGCCAACAGGCAATCCTCGATCAGGTCGCTGAGGAGATACACCGCCGGCAACAGCAGGCCGAGCCATTCAAGGGACGGATAGAGCTGCTTGATCCAGTGCGCCGACGCTGCGCCCATTGAGCCCGCGAGCGCCAGCATGACGATCAGGTCGAGCGGGAACAGGATCGGACAAACATACTTCAGCCGAAGATCGGATTGGACGAGTTCGCCGAGCTGGGCGCCGGTGTAGCTCAGCGTCTTTTCGGGAAAGCGGGCGCGAAATCGCTTGGCGAAGACCCGGTCTGAATACTTGCCGACCGACCAGAACAGGACGAAGGCAACCACGACCAGGGCAGCGAGGATGACCGTTACGCGGGCTTCATGGCTCATGCCGGTCCGTCCAGGTCCAGGAACGCACCACGGAAACGCGCCGGCGAATGTTCGCGTGCACTGGACAGTCCTCAAATAGTCGAAAGTATAGACTCAATATAGCCTCTGTCAGATTTCCATCTTTTCCGTAACGCTGCAATTGAATTCCGCTGATGGCCACAAGCGAGCGACGTGCGGCCGGGCAATGGAGCTGTCCATTTCAAACGAGCAACCTTCACCCCGCGCACACACAATAATTCTCAATTAGAGATTGAATCCCGGTCCCATTTTGCCTACATAGACGCATTCATTTCACGGCGACCGCAGGGGCTACGGATGCCGAAAGATATTGTGATTTGTTGCGACGGCACCGGCAACGAGATCGGCGCCAATATTTCCAACGTTCTGAAGCTGTTTCGCGTGACCGAGAAGAACGACCGGCAGCGGATCTACTATCATCCCGGTCTCGGCACGATCGGCCTGCAGAACGCCTGGGGCCGCTTCAAGCAGCAGGTGCGCGGCGTGCTCGGGCTTGCCACCGGCGCCGGCCTCGACGAGGACACGCTCGGCGCCTACCTGTTTTTGTGCCGGGCCTGCGAGCCGGGCGACCGGGTCTGGCTGTTCGGCTTCAGCCGTGGTGCCTACACCGTGCGGGTGCTGGCCGCCTTCATCCATGTGATGGGCCTATTGCCGGTCGACCAGCTCGACCTCGCCGGCTACGCATTCAGCTCCTATAAGAAGGCCAGTTCGGACAGCCAGAAATCCGACGGCAGCTTCGACCTGGAGCCCCTCAAAGAGGCCTGGCACTTCAGTCAGATCGCCGGCGGGCGCAATATCGACATCGAGTTCATCGGGGTCTGGGATACGGTTGCCTCGATTATCGTGCCCCGGCAGGACAACTTCCTGTTCGACCTGCAGACGCTGCTGTTCACCCGCACCAATTCAAGCGTCAAGCGCTTCCGCCAGGCGATCTCGATCGACGAGCGGCGGCGCATGTTTCGCCTCAACCGCTGGATCGACCCGCAGAAATACCGGTCGAATCCCTTCGATCCATCAACGGAAGTGGATCAGGACATCCGTCAGGTCTGGTTCGCAGGCTGTCACTCCGACGTCGGCGGCGGCTATCCGGAGACCCAAAGCGGGCCGTCAAAGTTTCCGCTGATATGGATGCTTGTGCAGGCCCAAGCCGCCGGGCTCGGCACGGACCAGGCGTTGATCAATCATCTCGCCTGGGGCCAGCCGCTGCCGCCACACAAGCACGACTATGTGCCGCCGAGCGCGACGGCCCCGCTGCACAATTCGCTGACAGCGGCCTGGGAATTCCTGGAGTGGATTCCGAAAAGCGACAAATGGAAGGAATGGCCCGCGCGAAAATCCTTCCTCGGCTTCTATCTGCCGCTCGGCGAGCCGCGGCTGATCCCTGAAGGAGCCACCATCCATGCCTCTGTGCTGGAGCGCATGGAGAAGGATCCGACCTACAAGCCGATCAATCTGCCGAAAACCTACAAGGTCGAGCCGCTGACGCCGCCACCAGCGGCACCCGCACCACCACCTGTTACCTGACGCTTTACGCGTCGATCGCGTCCTTGATGCGCTTACGGCTGAGCGGCAGATCGCGCAGCCGTTTGCCCGTCGCATTGGCAATGGCGTTGGCGAGCGACGCGGCCGCCGGCCCCTGCCCGGTCTCGCCGCTGCCGAGGAACGGCTGGCCTGGGCGGTTGATGATGCGGACGTCGATTTTGTCGGGCACCGCATTGAACCGCAGGATCGGATAGGTCTGCCAGTCGATGCTGGTGATCCTGGCCTCGTCGAAGCTGACGCTTTCATACAGTGTCCAGCTGGTCGACTGCACGATCGCGCCTTCGATCTGGTTGGTGATCCCGTCGGGATTGACGACCTGCCCGGCATCGACGGCGGCGACCGCGCGGACCAACCTCGCTCGGCCGGTCTCGCGATCGACCTCCACCTCGGAGGCAACAGCGCAGTAAGCTGCGAGGTTCTTGTAACGCGCGAACGCGAAGCCATAACCGCCGTTTGGCGCCGCCTTCTGGCCGCGCTTCCAGCCGAATTCGCGGGCCGCCGTCTCGATCACCTCGCGACCGCGCTGGTCGTCGAGATGCTTGAGGCGAAACTCGACCGGATCGGTCCCGGCGAGATCGGCCAGTTCGTCCATGAAACTCTCGATCGAGAACACGTTGTGATAGGCGCCGAGCGCGCGCATCGCCGAAATCCGTAGCGGCATCGTCGGGATGAAATGGTGCACCACATGCGCATTCGGAAAACTGTAGAGCGGGATCGCATTGCGATCGCCGCCGCCCTCCGGCAGGGGTAACGGCTTCGGCGCAGGCACCGCGAAGGCGCGCGCCATGTGCTGGGCCGCGAGCAGCGAACCGGCCCCGCCCGGCCGCATCGAATGCGTGTTGCTCCACACCGCAAAATTCCAGTCCGCGATCTTGCCGCTCGCATCGAGCGAGGCGCTGAGCTTCGTCACCATCGCCGGACCATAGGGTTCCCAGCCATGTTCCTGCTCGCGCATCCACTGCAGCCGCACCGGACGACCGGGCAGCGCACGGGCAATCAGTGCCGCATCGGCCGCGGCATCATCGGCGCCGTTGTGGCCGTAGCAGCCGGAGCCTTCGGTATGGATCAGGCGGACGCTGGCCTGCGGCAAGCCGAGCATCTCGGCGATGGCCTGCCGGTCGGGATAGACGCCCTGGGTGTGCGTCCACACCGTCATCGCACCATCGACGAAATGCGCGACCGCGCAGGATGGCCCGATCGAGCCGTGCGACTGGTAGGGCCGCGTGTAGGTGGCTTGAATCGTCTGCGTGCCGCTCGCTGGCGCATCGCTACGCTGGAGGATGACAAAATCCTGCGACGGCAGCGCGGTCAGCACGTTCGCCAGATCATTCGACTTCGGAAGCTTGGCGTTTTCCTGCCACTTCGCGGCAGCGGCCAGCGCACGCATCGCCTTGACCGCCAAAGACTCCTTCTCCGCCACCACGGCGAGAAAGTTGCCGTCGCGCACTACCTGCACCACGCCGGACATTTTCTCGATCGCGGAGGTGTCGCATTCCGTCAGCTCTGCGCCGTAGCTCGGCGGGCGCACCACACGTGCGTGCACCATGCCGGATAGCCGCATGTCCTGCACATAGGCCGCGCCACCCGTGACCTTGGCCGAGATATCGACGCGCGGCACCGGCTGGCCCATCACCTTGAAGCTCGCCGGATCCTTCAGATGCGACGCCGGCTGCGCCAGGACATGCAGCAGATCGGCGGCAACGAGCTCGCCATAGGTCAAGCGCCGGCCATCAGGCGCGATCACGGATGCATTCTCCGTCCGCAATTTCTCAGCCGGCAAATCGAACCGCTTCGCCGCTTCCGCGACGAGCAACGCGCGCGCCTGCGCCGCGGCATGCAGGATCGCGGTGCCGCTATCCTGCATCGAATGGCTGCCGGCCGTATAGCCTTCGTTTGCCGTGAGCTTCGTGTCGGCGGTGATGACCTTCACCGCATCGAAGGGGACGTCGAGCTGTTCGGCTGCGATCTGCTGGAACGCAGTCTTGAAGCCCTGGCCGAGCTCGGCTTTCCCGGTGAACGCGGTGATGCGGCCATCGGCATCGATGCGAAGCCATGAATCCAGATTGGGCGACGTCGCCAGGCTGCCCGGCAATTTCGGTCCCTCACCGGGCTTCTGCTCCTGCGCCAGCGCCGGATGCAGCGCAAAGCTGACGATCAGCGCGCCGCCGCCGGCCAGCACGCTGCGGCGATCGAGGATCACGGGTGCGTTCATCGCTCGCTCCTCTCACTCGTGGCATCGGCCGTATCCATCAATCGCGCGGCGCGGTGCACCGCGCGCAGGATGCGCATATGGGTGCCGCAGCGGCAGAGATGCGGCTCCAGCTCGGCGCGGATCTGCGCATCTGTTGGATTCGGATTGCGCAGCAGCATCGCCTGCGCGCGCATCATCATCCCCGCGATACAATAGCCGCACTGCGCCGCCTGCTCCTCCATGAAGGCGCGCTGGATCGGCGCCGGCGCGGTCACGGTGCCGAGCCCTTCCAGGGTCGTCACCTGCTTGCCCTCGAGCAGCAGCAGCGGCGTGACGCAGGACAGCACCGCCTTGCCGTCCACCATTACCGTGCAGGCACCGCATTGCCCGAGACCGCAGCCGAACTTCGCGGCATTCAGTCCGAGATCGTCGCGCAGCACATAGAGCAGCGGCGTATCCGGGTCGGCGTCGACCCGATGATCCCCACCATTGACCTTCAATGTCATCATGGCTTGCCTCGCTGATTGGAGTCAGGTGAGTCGCGCGGATCGGGCGGCGCCGCGAGCGAAACGGTTTGGGTGGCGCGCGCATCGCGCACGGTCTGCTCGAGATCGGTCCAGGCCGGCGGCTTGCCGAAGCGCGCGCGCAGATAGTTCAGCAGGGCGACCATCTGTGCATCGTCAATGCTGGCGGCAAAGCCCGGCATGATCGGGCTGCGCTCACCCTCGACGGCGCCGACGCCTGACAGCACGATGTTGACGAGGTTGCGCGGATCGGGGCTCGCGATCGCCGTCGACAGCGCGAGATTGACCCCGCCATAGGGCAGCGGCCGCTTGCTCTCGTGGCAGGATGCGCAGGCCGCTACATAGATCGCCGCGCCCGCGGTATGCGCCTGCGGCGCATCGCCCTGCGACGATTGCGCCACCACGGTGTCCGCGGGGCGCGCACGCTCCGGCGCTGCCGAGATATCGGCCATATAGACGGCGATGGCGCGCACATCGCTGTCGGCGACCGACGCCAGATTACTGACGACCTCCGCCATTGGCCCGCGCGCAGTGCCGTGATCGGAGTGCCAGCCGTGACGCAGATACGCATATAACGCGTCCACATCCCATCGTACCGGCGCATGCGATGCGTCATTCAGCGCATAAGCATGCCAATTGTCGACCTCGCCGCCGGCAAACTGCGCATTAGCGCGTTCGGCGCCCAGCGCATTGCGCGGCGTGTGGCAGGAGCCGCAATGCGCAAGCCCTTCGACCAGATAAGCGCCGCGGTCCCATTCCGCGCTCTTCGTCGCATCCGACCGAACATCGGCACTGCGCAGGTACAGCAGCTTCCAGCCTGCGATCAGCGGCCGATAATTAAATGGAAAGGACAGCTCATTCTTTGGCGGCGACGCGTGGACTGGCTCCCGGGTCATCAGAAACGCGTAGAGCGCCCGGTCGTCGGCTTCGGAGACGTTGGTGAAGTGGTCATAGGGGAAGGTCGGATAGAGGTGCCGGCCGTCGCGGTCGACGCCGGAGCGCATGGCACGGACGAACGCCTCTTCCGACCAGCGCCCGATCCCGGTCTCGCCATCAGGCGTGATGTTGGACGAAAACACAGTTCCGAACGGTGTGGGAACCGGGAGGCCGCCGGCATAATTTCCGCCGCCGCGCACGGTATGGCAGCTATTGCAATTGCCGATCGCGGCGAGATCGCGGCCCTGCTTGACGATCGCGGGATCGAACGTATCGGGCCGCGGCGGTGCAATAGCCGCGATCGACGGCCGCCAACTCGCGGCGAAACTTGCAGCCGCGCCGACGACCAGCGCGAGAACGACAACGCTTGCGACGATCCGCGATTGACCGGCCATGCCTGAATCGAGTTTATGGTTGGCGCGAGTATTAACACATCTCCTCCGGTATCGTTCGGCCCCAAGACCTCGATCACCGCCTGTTGACCCCAAGGGATCATGACCGCCCAGCCAGCCCTCGACCGCACATCCGCCAAGTCCCGCGATGCGCTGTCCGTGCTCAACCACGTGTTCGGGCTGCCGGGTTTCCGCGGCGCGCAGGAGAAGATCGTCCGCCACGTCACCGGCGGCGGCAACTGCCTGGTGCTGATGCCGACCGGCGGCGGCAAGTCGCTGTGCTACCAGCTACCGTCGCTGCTGCGCGACGGCTGCGGCATCGTCGTGTCGCCCCTGATCGCACTGATGCGCGACCAGGTCGCGGGCCTCACCGAGGCCGGCGTCAACGCCGCGGTGCTGAACTCGACGCTGTCCTATGCGGAAGCCTCCGAGGTCGAGCGCCGGCTGCTCGCCGGCGATCTCGATTTGCTCTATGTCGCACCCGAACGGCTGCTGACGCCGCGCTGCCTCAATTTGCTCGGCCAGGCGCAGATCGCACTGTTTGCCATCGACGAAGCGCATTGCGTCTCGCAATGGGGCCATGACTTCCGCCCCGAATATATCGGCCTCTCCGTGCTTGCCGAGCGCTTTCCCGATGCGCCCCGGATCGCGCTGACCGCGACCGCCGACGCGCTGACGCGCAAGGAGATCGCCGAGCGGCTGTCGTTGACCGACGCGCCGCAATTCGTCGCGAGCTTCGACCGCCCCAATATCCGCTACGAGATCATCGACAAGCAGAATTCGACCACGCAGCTCAAGAACTTCATCAAGGACCGGCACGCCGGGGACGCCGGTGTGGTCTATTGCCTGTCCCGCGCCAAGGTCGAGGACGTCGCGGCGGCGCTGAACACCTCCGGCATTCCCGCGCTGCCCTATCATGCCGGTCTCGATGCCGCCGTGCGTGCCCGGCATCAGGATCGCTTCATCAACGAGGACGGCGTCGTGATCGTCGCCACGATCGCGTTCGGCATGGGCATCGACAAGCCCGACGTGCGCTTCGTCGCACATCTCGATCTGCCCAAGAGCGTCGAGGCCTACTACCAGGAGACCGGCCGCGCCGGCCGTGACGGCAAGCCGTCGACCGCTTGGATGGCCTACGGCCTGTCCGACATCGTGCAGCAGCGCCGGATGATCGACGAATCCAACGGGTCCGACGCGTTCAAGCGCGTCTCGATCGGCAAGCTCGACGCGCTGGTCGCGCTCGCCGAGACCGCGCATTGCCGGCGGCAGCGCCTGCTCGGCTATTTCGGCGAGACGCAACACGACGATAGCTGCGGCAACTGCGACAACTGCTTGACGCCGCCGCGCATGCGCGACGGCAAGGTGCTGGCGCAGAAGCTGTTGTCGTGCGTCTACCGCACCGGTCAACGTTTCGGCGCCATGCACCTGATCGACGTGCTGGTCGGCCGATTGACCGAACGCGTCAAGCAGTTCAACCACGACCAATTGTCGGTGTTCGGCATCGGCCGCGAGCTCAACGAGAAGCAATGGCGCGCGGTGCTGCGCCAGCTCGTGGCGATGGGCCATCTGCGCGCCGACAGCGATGCATTCGGCGCGCTGAAGCTGACCGACAGCGCGCGCGGCGTGCTGAAGGGCGAGACCTTGGTGATGCTGCGCGAGCAACCGGAAGGCGCGCGCAACCGCGCGATCCGCGGCAAGTCGCGCCGCGGTGAGCTTGCTCCCGGCGCCGACAGCCCGGGCGGCACGGCCAACCCCACGCTGCACGCAGCCTTGCGCGCCTGGCGCGCGGATGTGGCGCGACAGCGCGGCGTGCCGGCCTATGTCGTGCTGCACGATTCGACCATCGACGGCATTGCCGCGATGCGGCCGGATACCCTGAGCGATCTCCGCAACATCGCCGGGATCGGCGACAAGAAGCTCGAGCACTACGGCAACGACCTGATCAGGCTGGTGAAGACGATCGAGGGTTAAGCATCGCGCAAGCTCGCCAAGCCACTCCAGCACGGATGGCGCGTCTCGGAAGAAGTGGCGTCCGGATGTGCAACGGCGAGGTAAACCCAAGCAGAAGCAACTCAGCCCTGATTGGCGAGGCAGCACTTCTTGTATTTCTTGCCGCTCCCACACGGGCATGGGTCATTGCGTCCGACATGGCGCAGGGGATTCCGGACCGGCTCCGTGGGCATCCATAGCGTATCGAGGTCGTCGTCGGAAAGTTGATCGGCGGCATCATCGTAATCGGTCCACTCCAACGCTTCGACCACATCCGCGATGTAGCCAAGGTAGGCTTCCTCGAAGCGGCTGATATCCCCGGGTCTCTGCTCGGCCTCGGCAAGCACGTCGTCGAACTCGCCTCGTCCGAGCATCCAGTCGGGAATGCGGCCGTCATCGATCGCGCGATGCACCATCGGCGCCAGATCGCGTAGCCCCAGCAGGGCAATTGCCCGCTGCCAGCCGTACCAGGCCTGGTCCTCGTCCTCGGCGAGTTTGTCCTCATGGAATGCCACGAGCAGGCGCCGCATCCGATCGAGCGGGATGTCTCCGTTCCACGTCAGGAAGGTTGCCGCGCCGAAAATCTGGTCTCGCGCAAATTGTTCGACGGATCGATCCGTGATCAGGCTCAACAGGGCCTCGACGTCGCCATCGAACATGCCGGCGACGATCCGCGCCATCGTTTGAGTAAGGCCATCCCCGAGCAGGTCATCAAGTTCGGCTTCAGGCCTGCGCAGCAGCCGCAGCAGGTCACGGCAAGCTTCCTTGTCTCGGGCGCCACCGAGCATATACACACCGCGGAACAGCAGCTTGGCCTCGTCGTCGGACAGCGTTTCGCCATTTGCGCCGCGCGCGAGTATGGCACGCAGCGCCGGAGCCGCCTCCTCCATCCTGAGCATGCACATTCCGATCGCGACGACAGGCAGGCGCGGTTCGGTGGCAACCATTTCCAGATAGCCGTCGATCGGTCCCAGGTCACCCTGCTCCAAGATCGCCTCAAGCTCGTCCTTCTTCACGGAACTTATCCTTTCCCTGCAGGTGCAAGGTTACGATGGAATGCCTTACCGGACCACCGCCGATCACGGCTATTGCCGTGACACCGACATAGGAGCCATACCTGACGCGGCCATGCACGTGCTTGCGGGCCTCGTCGAACTCGCCCTAATCTTTCCCCGCCGCGTCCAGGCGCAGCCAAGACACTTGAGAAGACAACACAGGGAAGAGACGGCCATGGCTCAGGAGAGTGCTGCGCGCGGTCACGCGCGCCATGCCGAGACTGCTGCGTTCGATGCCGTCGTGGTCGGCGCCGGCTTTGCCGGCATGTACATGCTACATCGGCTGCGCGGGCTTGGCTTCACCGCACGCGTGTATGAGGCCGGCGGCGGGGTCGGCGGCACCTGGTATTGGAACCGCTATCCCGGCGCGCGCTGCGACGTCGAGAGCCTGCAATACTCCTTCTCGTTCTCGGAGGAGCTCGACCAGGAATGGAGCTGGTCGGAGAAATATTCGCCGCAGCCGGAGATCCTCGCCTACGCCAATCATGTCGCCGACCGCTTCGACCTGCGCAGCCAGATCGTGTTCGATACCCGCGTGACCGCGGCAACCTTCGACGAAGGCGCAGGCACCTGGACGATCGAGACCGATCGCGGCGACAAGGTCGCGGCAAAATTCTGCATCATGGCGGTCGGCTGCCTGTCGGCACCGAATCGGCCGGCCTTCGCCGGGATGACCGACTTCCGCGGACCGATCTACCACACCGGAGAATGGCCGCATGACGGGGTCGATTTCACCGGCCTGCGGGTCGGCGTCATCGGCACCGGCTCGTCCGCGATCCAGTCGATCCCGATCATCGCGCAACAGGCCTCTCAGCTCACGGTGTTCCAGCGCACCGCGACATGGTCGGTGCCGGCGTGGAATGAGGCGCTGTCGGCAGAGTATCTGAAGGAGGCCAAGGCGCATTATCCGGAGCTGCGCGCCAAGGCCCGCGCGCGCCCGACCGGCTTCTATTTCCCGTTCAACGCCCAGCCCGCGCTGGAGGCGAGCACGTCGGAGCGCGAGCGGCTCTATGAGGAAGCCTGGCAGCGCGGCGGCCTGCCCTTCCTCGGCGCCTTTGGCGACCTGCTGTTCGAGAAGGCCGCCAACGACACCATTGCCGATTTCGCGCGGAAGAAGATCCGCGCCATAGTCAGGGATCCCGTGACCGCCGAGCTGCTGTGCCCGCAGAACGTGTTCGGGTGCAAGCGGCTCTGCGTCGACACCAGATATTTCGAAACCTACAATCTGCCGCATGTGAAGCTGGTCGACGTATCGACCAAGCCGATCGAGCGATTCACGACCGACGGCATCATGGTCGACGGCACCGAATACAAGGTCGATGCGATCGTCTCGGCGACCGGCTTCGCCGCGATGACCGGCTCGTTCGACAAGATCGCGATCACCGGCCGCGGGGGCCGCACGCTCGCCGAGAAATGGCGTGCCGGCCCGCGTGCCTATCTCGGGCTCGCCTCGGAAGGCTTTCCGAACCTGTTCATGATCACCGGGCCCGGCAGCCCGTCGGTGCTGGCCAGCATGATCCAGGCGATCGAGCAGCATGTCGACTGGCTGGCGGATTGTCTCGGCCATATGCGTGATATCGGCGCCGGCACGATCGAGCCTGTTCGTGAGGACGAGGATGCCTGGGTCGCCCATGTCAACGACGTCTCGACGGTCTCGCTGCGCTCGACCTGCAGCTCCTGGTATGTCGGGACCAACATCCCCGGCCGTCCCCGCGTCTTCATGCCCTATATCGGCGGCTTCCCGATCTATGTGCAGAAGTGCAACGAGGTGATGAACTCGGGCTATGACGGTTTCGTGCTGCAGGGCGCGCGCGACAGCAATGCGCCGCCCCAGGTCCGCTTCACCGAGCGCTGGCAGGTGCCGCTCGACATCGAGGTGATCTCGCCGGCCGCGGTCGCAGCCAAGCGTGTTCCCGTGGTCTGATCACCTCCCACGGTCTGGGCGCCGGCAGTATCCCCGCCGCGGGTTACGCATGATAGTGTCGCGCCGGCCCGCGTTTCGCGTCGCGGGCCGCACGGGGAACGATGGCCGGCACGGCGTTGCAGGGATTGATCGAGCGGATCGGCGCCGACCATGTCGTACGCCGGCTGGCGATCGAAGCTGTGCATGAGAAGCAACTGATCGGCCAGGGCACGCTGCTGTTCAATGTCGAGAACTGGAGCTTGGCCCCCTGGATCATCGAGACCGCGCTCAAGGCGGCCGGCCTTCACGGCCGCGCGCGGCGCAACGCCGACCGGGTCGAGGTACGGCGCAATCTGGTGACGTCGGCCCGCCTGCCGGCTGCCTTCGACGGCTTCACCATCCTTCACCTCAGCGACCTTCACGCCGACATCAGCCAAGGCGCGATGCGGCATCTGGCTGACATCGTGCGTTACCTCGCCTGCGACATCTGCGTCCTCACCGGCGATTATCGCGGCAAGACGTTTGGACCGTTCGAGACGAGTCTGGCGGTGCTGAAGGATCTTTGCGCGCGGATTAAGCTGCCGCTCTACGGCGTGCTCGGCAATCACGACAGCATCCGCATGACGCCGGCGTTGGAGGCGATGGGAATCAGGATGCTGTTCAACGAGCAGGAGCCGATCACGCGCGATGGCGCGACGATCCATCTCGCCGGCATCGATGATGCGCATTTCTATCGCACCGACGACCTTCAGAAGGCTGCGGCGCCGATCCCGCACGATGCGTTCTCGGTCCTGCTCGCGCACACCCCGGAATCCTATCGCGCGGCGGCGGCGGCCGGCTTCGACCTGATGCTGAGTGGCCATACCCATGGCGGCCAGCTCTGCCTGCCCGGCGGCATCGCGATCAAGCTGGAGGCGCGGCTACCGCGCCGGATGGGCAAGGGCGCCTGGCGTTTCCAGACGCTTGCCGGATACACATCAACCGGCGCCGGCACCAGCCTTGCGCCGGTGCGGCTCAACTGCCCAGCCGAGATCACGGTGCACACGCTGCGGCGGCTCCGATAACGAACGCCGCGCAATCGGGCTGCCCCGCTGCTTGCTCCATCCGGTCGACGAAGACATGGAGGATGGGCAGAGCGCAGCGGAACCCATCGCGTCCAGCCCGCACTGATGGGCTTCGCTTCGCTCTACCCATTCTACGAGCTATCGGCGTGGACGCCTTCACGCCGCCATTGCCGACACAACTCGTTACTTCGCGTCGCCGCGCTTGCCGGCGCTCTGCTCGTTCACCGTGCAGGTGATCAGCAGCGTGTAGCCGCGCGCATCCTTGGCGATCTCGGCCGCTTCCTTCTTGGTGCCGTCGCGCCACTCAGCGGTCCGGTATGCCACAGCGCTATTGTCGAGGAAGTCACGCAGCGCGCCGGTCTTGATCGCAAAGTTGATGTTCTCCGGAATCGATCCCGTGGCCCGCGCCATCCTGACAGCGTCAAGCTTGGCAGCCACTACGCCGACCACAGCGCCGCCGAGATCGAACAGCGGTCCGCCGCTGTTGCCCGGCTGCACCGCCGCGCTGATCCGCAGATGACGGGTATCGTTGAGGATGCCGCTTAGCGAACTGACGATGCCCGTCGTCACCGTGAAGTCGGACGTCAGTAATCCGTGATAGGGATAACCGATCGCCACCACGCCGTTGCCGACCTGGATCGCGTTATGCCTGATGCTTGCGACATCCTTGAACGGAGACGGCGCCTGTAGCAGCGCGAGGTCGTTGATCTCGTCATCGGATACCAGCCGCAGCCTGACCGGCGCATCACCGCTCAGATTGCCCGTGATCTCGCTGCAGCCGGCGACGACATGGTGATTGGTGACGACATGGCCGCTGCTGCTGACCACGAAGCCGGTCCCGGTCCCTGACCTCGGCTGCTTTTGCGGCGGGATCGATGCTGCCTGCTGCGGTGGCGCAGCGGCCACGGGCTTCGCCGCGACCGCGAACTCGCCGGCACTCGCAACGCCGTTCTTCTTGACCGAGACGACGCAATTGAGCAGCGCGGGCAGCAACTGCGCAGTCTGATTCAGGTTGAACTGAAACAGCTGTCCTTGCGCAAAGGCCGTCATCTGGCGCGCCTTGCGAAACTGGTTGATCAGCGCCGAGTTCACCGGCATCTCGACGTTCACGAGCTTTGCGC
This sequence comes from Bradyrhizobium macuxiense, assembly GCF_001542415.1. GTDB lineage: Bacteria > Pseudomonadota > Alphaproteobacteria > Rhizobiales > Xanthobacteraceae > Bradyrhizobium > Bradyrhizobium macuxiense. The sequence goes on along the minus strand of NZ_LNCU01000117.1, from coordinate 13,642 downwards.
CGAACGGCATGCCGTAGACATTGAACGCCGGCTGGCCGTCGAAGGTCAGCGCAAGCGGAAAGGCTTCGCCCGGCGTCAGGCGCCAACTGTCGTGGAAAAAGCCCAGCCGCCAACTGCCGTTGGCGGTAATCGCGACCATGAAGAAGATGCCGCTCTGATAGGAGGTCCCGGCCGAGCAGTGGGTGAACACGCCGTCCTTGTCATTGGTGAAGGCGCCGCCCTGCCAGTTTCCGACTGTGATCGAGCCATAGGGCCCTCGGGCGCTCGACGATGTTGCTGACGCAATCAGCCACGCGGCCGCAACGACCGCCCAGATCGCAACTCTCATGTCACGCCACTCCCCCAGCCCGCAACCGATGACAGGAGGGGCGAGCGATTCACCCGCAGGTCATGGGCACCCTAGGTCCTCGATCCCGCGACCGCGCCGCACCGCCGCGAATGAGGCAATCGCCACACCCTCTGGTTACATTGGCACGTTCCTATTATGTTCGATATATGTCAACCCAGACATGTGCTCAGGGCCGAGACGCCAGAGCGTTTTCGAGCGAATTGGACACCGGTTCGCGAAAACGCGTCAAGGAGTCTGGAGCGTCGGCCCTGGTTCAAATCGGAACCGATAGCGCTCTAACGCGGCTGATCCGTTTGCCTGAGGTGATCGAACCAGTACCAGAAGGCGAGCGCATGGACGCCGACGCCGATCAGGAAGATACCGGTATAGAGCTCGAACTCCCACACCCGCCCGTGCAGCAGGTGGGGATGATCCTTCCAGGTCCAGAACCAGTGCCCGACGGCGATGATGCCGGCGCCCAGGGCAGCAATGGCCCGGCCGAACGCATTCATCAGCCTCACGTGATGGTCTCCCGACTCGCCCGGCGGAATCAAGGTACCGGGTGAACCTGACGCGGACCTTACACGAGGCTGACGGTGGCTCGCCATGCGTCCGTAAGACTACCGAGTCCGGAAGGTCGGCTTAGTCAGACAACCGGACTGATGAGCGTCGCAAGCTCAGCCGTTGCGGAAGGTGTAGGCGTATCCGTTGATCGCCGGTGCGCCGCCGAGATGGGCGTAGAGCACCTTCGATCCGGCCGGGAAGAAGCCCTTCTGCACCAGATCGATCATGCCCTGCATCGATTTCCCCTCATAGACCGGATCGGTGATCATGCCCTCGAGCCGGGCGCAGAGGCGGATCGCCTCCTTGGTCTCCTCCGACGGCACGCCGTAGGCGGGATAGGCGTAGTCCTCGATCAGCACGACGTCGTCTTCGACAATGTCGCGGCCGAGCTCGACGAGCTTCGCCGTCTCTTTCGCGATCGACAGCACCTGCGCCTTGGTCTGCTCAGGCGTGAATGAACCATCGATGCCGATCACGTTGCGCGCGCGGCCATCCGCCGCGAAGCCGACCAGCATGCCGGCATGGGTCGAGCCGGTTACCGTGCAGACGACGATGTAGTCGAACTTGACGCCGAGCTGCCGCTCCTGCGCGCGCACCTCTTCGGCGAAACCGACATAGCCGAGCCCGCCGAATTTGTGCACGGAGGCGCCGGCCGGGATCGCATAAGGCTTGCCGCCCGCGGCCTTCACCTCGTCGATCGCCTGCTCCCAGCTCTTGCGGATGCCGATGTCGAAGCCTTCGTCGACCAGGCGCACATCAGCGCCCATCACCCGCGAGAGCAGGATGTTGCCGACGCGATCATAGACCGCATCCTCATGCGGCACCCAGCTCTCCTGCACCAGCCGGCACTTCATGCCGATCTTCGCTGCGACTGCCGCGACCATGCGGGTGTGATTCGACTGCACGCCGCCGATCGAGACCAGCGTGTCGGCATTGGAGGCGATCGCATCGGGAATGATGTATTCGAGCTTGCGCAACTTGTTGCCGCCGAAGGCGAGACCGGAGTTGCAGTCCTCGCGCTTGGCGTACAGCTCCACCTTGCCGCCGAGATGCTTGGAGAGACGATCGAGCTTGTCGATATGGGTCGGCCCGAAGGTGAGCGGGTAACGCGCGAATTTTTCCAGCATGCTGGGCATCCCTGTTGATGTCTCGAAACGGCGGCAACACCTATCACTATGGCTGCGAAAGGTGCTCCCTAACTCGCCCGACGCTTTCTATTAATATTGCATCTTGATCCACCGTCGTTATGCTTTCTCTCACAATATCGATCTCTAACGAAAGATTCCTTCATGCCTGCGCGGCTCGACCGCATCGACCTCAAGATGTTGAGATTGCTGCAGAAGAACGGCCGGCTCAGCAACGCCGAGCTGGCCGATCAGGTCGGCGTCAGCCCCGCCACCTGCCACCGCCGCACCCAGGCGCTGTTCGACGACGGCTATCTGAGCGGCGTCCGCGCCATGGTCGCGCCGCGCAAGGTCGGCAAGGGCACGCTGGTCATGGTCGGTGTCGTGCTCGACCGCTCGACGCCGGAGAGCTTTGCGAGTTTCGAGCAGGCCGTGGCGAAGCTGAAGTGCGTGCTCGACTGCCACCTGGTCGCCGGTGACTTCGACTACTTCCTCAAGATCCGCGTCGGCGACATGGAGGACTTCAACCGTATCCATGGCGAGGCGCTGATCGCGCTGCCCGGCGTGCGGCAAACCCGCACCTTCTTCGTGATGAAGGAGGTGGTGGACAATGCGGTGCTGGAGTTCTGAGCGGAAGCCGTGCAACGGCTTGCACAGTCGAGCTGTCGTGAGGGGCGCACCCGGAAAATCGCCAACTTTCGCCTGAAGCATCGGGGCAACCTGACGAACCTCAGTCAGGGGTGACAATCGGCGATAGCGGAGCATCAGGACCATGCGCACCATCACGCTTGAAGAGCATTTCGCCACGACCGCCTTTCTCGATGGCCCTGGCCGCGATCTCAGGGAGCAGGCTCGCCAGGTCGGCGGCCGCGCCGAGCAACTGATGCGCGACCTGTGCGACCTCGGCGATGGCCGGATCGCCCAGATGGACGCCGCCGGCATCGACATGCAGGTGCTCTCGCTGACCGCGCCGGGCGTCGAGCAGCTGGACACCGCCGAGGCGGTGACGCTGGTGCGCGACACTAATGACGTGCTGGTCGAGGCGATCGCGAGACATCCGACGCGACTGTCCGGCTTCGCCGCGCTGCCGATCGCAACACCGGACGACGCGGCAAAGGAGCTCGAACGCCGCGTCAGCAAGCAGGCGTTCGCAGGCGCCGTCATCAACGGCCATCAGCGCGGACGCTATCTCGACGACAAATTCTTTTGGCCGGTGCTGGAGGCCGCCGAATCGCTGGGCGTACCGATCTATCTGCATCCGACGAGACCGCCCAAGCCGGTGATCGACGCGTCGTTCGGCGGCTTTGCGCCGCTCGTCACCGAGATGCTGGCCGGCCCCGGCTTCGGCTGGCACATCGAGACCGCCGTGCATGTACTGCGCATGGTGCTGGGCGGCGTGTTCGACCGTTTCCCCGGGCTTCAGATCGTGATCGGCCACATGGGCGAAGGGCTGCCGTTCTTCATGCAACGAGTCGACGTGATGCCGGTCCGGTTGACTGGACTCAAGCGCCCCGTCAGCGCCTATCTGCGCGACAATCTGCACTACACCTTCGCCGGCTTCAATTTTCCGCCGACGTTCCTCGATCTGCTGCTCGAGATCGGCGTCAGCCGCATCATGTTCTCGGCCGACTATCCCTACGCCTCGATGGCCAAGGCCCGCGCGTTTCTGGAGCAGATTCCAGTTTCTGCTGCCGACCGTGCACTGATCGCGCACGGCAATGCAGAGAAGCTGTTCAGACTTGAACCTTAAACGCGCGAGGACCATGTCGCCGGCTTCGCGCGCCAAAGTCTAACTGCAGCTCAACGAAAATCCGCCGGCCTTGCAGCCGGCGGATTCGCGTGTCGTCAGGAACGGTCGTCAGTTATTCTGGCCTTGACCGTTGTCACCGCCATGATCGCCGTCGTGGTCACCATCGTGACCGCCACCATGGTCGAAGTCGAAGAAGTCGAACATGTCGCTGATCGCCGGGCTGTTCGTCGGAACGTAGGGATTGTTCGACGCGGTCACCGGGTTCGGATAGTTGTCACGGCTGCGCTGGGTGATCGGCTCGAGACCCCAGTTCCGCTCGATGAATTTCACGATCGAGACGTGATCGGCGTATTCATGCGAGATGTGGCCGTGCCGCACGTACGGCGAGACCACGATCATCGGGATACGGGTGCCGTCACCGAAGTAGTCGAGCGGCTGCACATAGCCCGAGTCGAAGTAGCCACCACCTTCGTCGAAGGTGATGAAGATCGCCGTATCCCTGGCGTAGTCGGACGCCTCGACCTGGTCGACGATCTTCTTCACGAAGCCTTCGAACAGATTGAGCTTGGAGGACGACGGGTGGCCGTCGGTGTATCCGCTCGGCTTGACGATCGAAACCGCCGGCAGGCTGTGCTTGGAGATGTCCGAGTACAGGTTCACCGAGTCCTGGATGTGGGCGGCAACCTGCTCCGGATGCGACATGATGGACGTGTCGTACTGGAACGGATTGCAGATGTTGCAGTATTCGTCGGCGTTAGGACCAGCCGCACCCCAGTTCAGCTGGTACGGGTCGTTGACGTAGTTGTTCCACTGGTCGCCGTAATACTTCCACGAGATGTTCTTGTCGTTCAGGCTGTCGCCGATGCTCCGTCTCGTCGACGGCGGGATCGTGAACGGCGTGTTGGACGGATTGGTGTCGGTGTAGGCATTGTTGCCGTTGCCGAAATAGCCAGGATTGTAATTGTTCAACAGATAGTAGTGACCCGGTTCGCAGTTCGATTTGATCCGGATCGAGCCCAGATAATCCAGGATCGGCTTGACACCGGGCTGCGTGGAATCGGAGCAGTTGCTGTAGGAGCCGCCGCCGGAGACCGGGTTCGTCGAGAAGGGCGGCGGGAAGCCACCGTTGCCGCCGTCGCCGTAGCCGTCTTCCATGTACCAGTTGTTCGTGCCCACCGCCGGGTTCGGATTCTCGATCTCGTGGACGACGCCGGCGTCGGGCGTACCGCCGAACACCTGCACACCATTCGGCGGCGCGATGGGATGACCACTGGCGTCGCTGAAATAGATCATGTCGGCGTGACCGAGCATGATGTGGTTGGCGCCGGTACCGCCGTTGACGGACTGGTGGAAATTGTCGCTCATCGCATAACGCTTCACGAGGCTCGTGAAGTAAGGCACGTCGCCCTTCTGCACGTTGTAGAAGCCGAGCGCCGTCGACCCCTCACCGGTGGTCTTCGCGGTCGGCGAGTATTCCGTGGAGAAGTTGGCGGGCTGCGCCGCGCCGTTGGTACCGGCACCGACGGTCACTTCGACCCAGGCAAACAGGTTGCCGTTGCAGCCCGACGGGTTGTCGCGGCTGGCGGCCGAGGTGTTGCAGTTCATCTGCTGCCACATCTGATAGAAGCGATGCACCGGGCTTGCCGCATAGGCATCGTACGGCATCGCGTCGCCGTTGGTGAGCTGGAACGGACCGGCCTTGAGCGCACTGACGTTGGTGATGCGCTGGTCGGGGGTCTTCGAGGTCTGGCCGGTGCCGCCGGTCAGAAGATACTGGTAGTACTCCGACGGCAGACCGGATTCGGATTGCTGCGCCAGCGCGAGAGACGCTTCGCAGGTCGTGATCGGCGAGCTGCCGCACTGGTTGGGAATGTAGGAGACCTTCGGGCCGCCCACCAGCGGAGCCGGCAACTGATCCTGCGGGAAGTTCTGCTTCGGCGGGCTCAGCAGGAACGCATCGTTCGGACCGGCATCCGTGGCCGCTTGCTGATGCGCCCTTTCGAAGTTCGGTCCGGGGACCGCGTTCTTGTTGCTGTCGAGAGTGACGATGCCCTGCGACAGCAGGTTCATCACGCTCTCGCCGTGACGCTCGGGCACGTAGGTGCCGAACACGTGATCGAAGCTGCGGTTCTCACCGACGATGACGATCACGTGCTTGATCGGCGTCTTGGTCTCGTGCCCACCATGATGCTCCCAGTTCTGGGCGTCCTGGGCAAGGACAGGGCCGGCAGTGAATTGCCCCAGCGCCAGCGCGCTGAGAGTCAGGCGGCAACCTTGCAGCCAGCGTGATTTATGCTTGTCGTGCATCAAAGCTCTCCTTTGGTCGGTTGGGTAGGCGGCACAGTAGAAGTCGCAGTATTCCTCGGCACGACCTTGATCCGTCCCATCATTCCGCCGTCCTCATGCTCGAGCACGTGGCAGTGATAGACGAAGGTGCCGACGACGTTGGGATCGCGAAAATCCATGCGCAGACGCACGCTGGGATATTTCAGCATCCGGACGCTGTAGTAGGGAACGTTGACGGTATCGCGCAGGAACGGCTCGTTGACCGCGATGCCGGACCAGTCGAGCAGTTGGAAGTGAAGCTGATGGATATGGAAATCATGCAGCTCCATCGAGCGGTTCTCGATGATCCAGTCCTCGACATCGCCTTGCGTTGCGACAATGTCGGGAACGTCCGAGTTCGGATCGAACGGCTTTGGCTCGTTCCCGTCGATGGTCATGAAGAATTTGGTGGGACTGTTGGGGTCGTTCGGATCCTGCGGCTGCTCTGAGAAGAACAGTTTCCTGACGCGGACCGGTGCGACGTTTCCAACCCACGGCCGCTCCGGCGGCGGCAGCGGCTCAACGCGCGCAGGCAGCACCGCCTGCGGCTCGCTTGCATCCGCTGTGGATGTGATGGCCATCAGCGCCCGGTTGGGATCGTTCTCGCCCGCGGGGCCCGTGTCGACGGCGCGCGTCACCAACAAGCCGGGCACTCCGGCCGGTGGGCCCTCGACGATGAATTCGGCGCGGGAGCCAGGCGGCAGGCCGATATGATTGACCCATTGCACGGCCGGCGACGGACTACCGTCGAACCGCAAGGGCACACCATCGATGCCGACAACCCCGACCCGCTGCGGTGCGCGGCCGACCAGCAAGGCCAGGTTGAGGTAGGTGATCGCGGAGGCGTTCAGCACGCGCCAGAGCTGCCGTTCGCCCGGCTTCATCTGCAGCGTCGCCGGCGGATAGTTCGGAAATGGCACCGGCACGAAATTGACGGACAGGTCTTTCGAGGGCTTGCCGAATCCGGTGCCGGAGTTGGCAACGTCGCCGTCATTGTCGAGCTGGCTCTTCGACATCACCGGCTCGGATTTCGACGGCTGGGCGTCGGGATTGACGAGATCCTGGTCACGGATCACGAGCACGCGTTCGGGTAGTCCGGCGAGCGACGGATCGGCGCGTTCGATGCCTTCGACGATCAGGGCACCGGAGGCACCGCCGAGCACCTGTGTCTTGCTGAAGCCGTGAAGATGTGGGTGATACCAATAGAGGCCGGGCGCAGCGTCATCAGGGATACGCACACGATATTCGAACGGCTTGTCGTCGGGCTGGATCGAGGTCTTCAGCACATCGTCCTGGTGGCAGACCGGCGGCACCGTCAGCCCGTGGAAGTGCAGATTGGTCGACACCGGCGTCATCGCGCCGCTCTCGCAGGGGTCGACCGGCTTCTTTGCCGTGCAGATCGGCGCACCGGCGAGCGCCCGGTCGATTGCAGGGGTTGCAGCATCGAGGTCGACGAGATCGTTCTTGAAATGGATGACGAGCTGATCGCCCGGCTTCACGCGCAAGGTCGGCGACGGCTTCCCATCCGACGTCAGGTAGCAGTAGCGGCTCGTCCCGTCCGGCAGCTTCTCGTCGTGAACGCTGAGATCGGTCTCGAGCACGCCGTCGCGGCTGCGCAATTCCGTCGGTTCAGCGACAGCGCTTCCGGGCTCGGGTCGAGCGCATACGTCCTGTTGCACGCGGGGCGGATCTTGCAGGGCTGTTGCGCCGAGCCAGGCCGTCATACCGCTCGCGGCTAGCCCGAGGCAGGCAGCGACGATCCCACAGAAAATGGTCGAAAATCGTCGCGACACGCCACCCCTGCCAATACGTTGCCGCCGGGCGCGCGAAAGTGCGCTGACGCCAGGGATGGCTTCAGTCCACTCGTGGCGACCGTGGTCGTCGACATGTGTTTGTTTGGTGGCGCGAAGCTAGCCGCGCGTTGTTGCCGGATTCTGGCAGGTTTCTTACACGCGAATGACAGAAATTTGCGGCACTTCGACGCGGAACACCTAGAGGACGTTCAAACCTGCTGACCGATCAATTGGATGGACCGTTCCATGACAGAACTGCAAATGCGAAGCGATACGGCCACGACCCGCAAAATTTTTTTTCGTTGCTGCCGATTCTGCCGTGGGCGTTCGTACTGAGAGCGACTCGGTTTCAATGGGCTTTCCGCGCGTGTGAATAAACATGCACGTTCTGATTGCCGCACCGATCCGCATCATGTTCATTCCCGCGAACAACGATTGCAGCCGTCAGGAGCATCCCGAACGCGGTCCGCTACGCGCAATAGTCGTCTGCCGAAGCGGCTCGCCCGACAGCGGTAAGGTGCGCCGGCCTTGGCGCCGGCCGGCTGCGACTCGGGAACCTGGCCGCGTCAAGAGGATGCGAACCAGTTTCGCGCGCCGAGCCGATGCCGTAAGCTGCCAACCGCCAACTTCGCCCGCGGAGATCCGACCCCGAGCACATCAGATCGTCCCTATGCTCCGATCGGCCCGAGCCGTTGGCGACAAGCCAACATACCGGGAGGATGTCATGACGATGAGACCTGACTCCACGTTTTACGCCTCGCCCAGGCTTGCGATGGAGGCGCCGGCGGAGAACTTTGCCTACACGCTCCTGCTCAGTCCGGACTTCTCAAAGCCCGACGCGCTCGCAGTGATCGACGTCAAGCCGGGTTCCAAGACCTACAGCCAGATCGTCCATACCGTGACGATGCCGAACAAGGGCGATGAATTCCATCATTTCGGCTGGAACGCTTGCTCGTCCGCCCTGTCTCCACTGGCCGGACACGCCTTCATCGAGCGGCGCTTTCTCGTCATCCCCGGCATCCGGTCATCGCGCATTTACGTCGTCGACACCAAGCCTTCGCCGCTGGAGGCGAAAATCCACAAAATCATCGAGCCGGAAGAGGTGTTCAAGAAGACCGGCTACTCGCGGCCGCACACCATCCATTGCGGGCCGGAAGGCATCTACGTCTCGACGCTTGGCGGCGGCGGCAAGGACGGCACGCAGGGTCCTCCCGGCGTCTTCATCATGGACTGCGAGACCTTCGACGTGCTCGGCCGTTGGGAGATCGATCGCGGGCCACAGACCCTGCACTATGACTTCTGGTGGAATCTGCCGCGCGACTACATGGTGACGAGCGAATGGGCGCTGCCACCGCAGTTCGAAAACGGCATCGTTGCCGAAGACCTGCTGGCGAACAAATACGGCCACCGGCTGCATTTCTGGGACCTGCGCGCCCGGCGCAACGTCCAGACTATCGACCTCGGCGCCAACCACCAGATGGCGCTCGAGGTCAGGCCCGCACACGATCCGGTCCGCGAATACGGCTTTGTCGGCGTCGTCGTCGACACCACCAACCTCGAAGCTTCGATCTGGACCTGGTGGCGCGAGGGCGGAAAATTCCATGCCGAGAAGACGGCGACGATTCCGCCGGAGCCGGCACCGAAGGAAAAGCTCCCGCCGCTGCTCCAGGGCTTCGGCGCAGTGCCGCCGCTGGTGACTGACATCGATCTGTCCATGGACGACCGCTTCCTCTACGTCTCGTGCTGGGGCACCGGCGAGATGCGCCAATACGACGTCCGCGATCCCAGGAAGCCGAAGCTTGCCGGCTCGGTGCATATCGGCGGTATCGCCCGACGCACGCCGCACCCGAACGGCAAGCCGTACGCCGGCGGCCCGCAGATGGTCGAGATCAGCCGCGACGGCAAGCGGGTGTACTGGACCAACTCGCTCTATTCGACGTGGGACGACCAGTTCTACCCCGACGGCATGCCGGGTGCGGAAGTCATGGCCAAGGTGGGTAGCGATGGCGGGCTGGAACTCGCCGGCGACTACTTCGTCAGCTTCCCCGACGGCTATCGCCCGCATCAAATCCGCCTCGAAGGCGGCGACTGTTCGACCGATTCGTTCTGCTACCCGTCGGTCTGGAATTGAGCGACGCGAGCGCGACAGCCGTCTGGCTGTGGCTCGCCATCATCGCGAGCGGCCTCTATCATGGAATCAATCCGGGCATGGGCTGGCCGCTCGCGGTCTCCGCCGGCCTGATGGAAAAGTCTCCACGGGCACTGGCCGGCGCACTGCTGCCGTTGTCGGCCGGTCATCTGTTGGCGATGCTGATCATACTGCTGCCGTTTGCGCTGCTGATCACGCTGGTGGAATGGCAGCGACAACTTCAGGCCGCGGCTGCGATCATCGTCATCGGCTTCGGCGTCATGCGCCTCGTCAATCGCCGTCATCCGCGCGCGTTGGCGCGCATACCTCCGACGAAACTGACACTCTGGTCGTTCGCTGTTGCAATTGCGCACGGCGCCGGCTTGATGCTGTTGCCAATCTATCTTGGCCTCTGCGCGGCGGGGGCCGCGGAGACGGGCCACGAGGCGGCGGCACGCGTGATCCACCAGAATCTTGCGATGGCGCTACTGGTCGCGCTCGCCCACACCGCCGCCATGCTCGCCGCCGGCGGATCCGTGGCCTGGCTGGTCTATCGCTATCTGGGCGTGAGGTATGTCGCGCGGAGCTGGTTCAATCTGGAGACGGTGTGGGCGATCAGCCTCGTGCTGGTCGGCGCGGTGGCGCTCACCGTCACCATGGTGCAGTGGCAATGACGTTGGGCCGGTCCAGCTGACCGACCGGGGTACCCCTTCAGTCGACTTGGTCGCCGAAACAAATCGGAGCAGTCTCCTGGACCACCATCGTTGCGCGCAAACGCGCGGATAAGCCCATGCGGGGCACGATCATGAGTGCCACAGCGAGACTAATCGTACCGTTGACGGCGCTTGTCGCCGGCGGCATCGCGGCGCTCATTTTCGGTATGCGCCAAACCGGGCAAATGCCGCTGATCGGCGCTCAACGCATGGCGTCGGCATCGGTGGCCTCGGCGCCAGATCGGGACACAACCACCCTGACCAAGGCGCAAGCCGAAACCGCCGCGCTGGCCAACGCATTGGCAGAGCCATCCGCAACGCCTGCCGGCGTGCCGGAGTTCGATGTCGTCAACGTCGAGCCAACGGGCGAGGCCGTCGTCGCGGGCCACACCACGCCGGGCGCTACGGTAGAACTGCTCCGCAACGGCGAGGTGCACGATCAGGCGGTGGCGGACAAATCCGGACAGTTCGTCATGGTCCCGCGTCCGCTTCCGCCGGGAAACCACGACCTCACCCTGCGTATCCGGCGAGACGGCAAGGACGTGACCTCGACGCAACGCGTGGCGGTGGCGATCGCGCCGACGGCGAAGGATGGGCCGATGGTGGCGCGGATGACGCCGGACAGGCAGATCAAGGCGCTCGCGCGATCCGCGGCGGCGGCCGGCAGGATGACCATCGGGGGGATCGCGCCACAACTCGCGGCTGCGAACGCCGCCATTGTGCCGGATGTGGGCTCACCGTCTGCCGTGGTCGGGCCGAGGATCGGCACCACCACGGTCTCGCGCGGCGACAGTCTGTGGCGGATCAGCCACCGCACACTCGGCGCAGGCCAGCGTTACGCGCTGATTTATCGAGCGAACAAGCAGCAAATCCGTAATCCCAACCTGATCTATCCCGGACAGGTATTTGTCCTGCCGACGCAGTGAAGCTTACAGCCATTCTTGCGACGCCCCTCGCCGGTTGACCGGTACCGCGGCCGTTCTTGCAGCCGGCGCAGGCCGCACTAGATAGGCGTCATGCAAAATAGTGCCCTCGAGGATTTCGTCGCCGGCCATCAGCGCCTGTTTGTCCTGACCGGGGCGGGCTGCAGCACCAATTCCGGCATTCCCGACTATCGCGACAGCAACGGCAACTGGAAACGAACGCGGCCGGTCACGATCCAGGCCTTCCTCGGCGAGGCCGGCACGCGGCAGCGCTATTGGGCGCGCAGCATGGTCGGCTGGCGGCGGTTCGGCCGCGCTGCGCCGAACGGTGCGCATCGCGCGTTGGCAAAGCTGGAAGAGCAAGGCCGATGCGAGTTGCTGCTGACCCAGAATGTCGACCGGTTGCATCAGGCCGCCGGCAGCCGGCGCGTAATCGACCTGCACGGACGTCTCGACGTGGTGCGCTGCCTCGGCTGCGCCGCAACGACGCCGCGCGAGCAATTTCAGGGCGAGCTGGCGCAGCTCAATCCGGCGTGGCTGGAGTTTGATGCCGCTGACGCGCCCGACGGCGACGCCGATCTCGATCACGACGATTTTTCGTCGTTCGTCGTGCCCGGATGCGAGGCCTGCGGCGGCGTCCTCAAGCCCGACGTGGTGTTCTTCGGCGAGAATGTGTCGCGCGATGTCGTGGCATCAGCACAGGTCCATCTCGAACAGGCCGACGCCGTGCTTGTCGTCGGCTCCTCGCTGATGGTCTATTCCGGCTTTCGCTTCGTGCGCATGGCGGAGCAGCGCGGACTGCCGATTGCCGCAGTCAACCTCGGCCGGACCCGCGCCGACGAGCTGCTCGCGCTCAAGGTCGAGGACCAATGCGAGACGGCGCTGTCGTTCCTGCTGTAGCCAGCCGTCTCGTCTACGTCATGGCGAGCGAGGCGACTTGCCGCCGAAGCCCATCGCGCCGCGGCTCTAGTACCCGGAATCAGAGTTGATTGATACGGCGGCCCTTGAAACGGCGTTGACGGATCTTTTTCTTGGTCCAGACGAAGGGCTCGGCTTTGTCGTTGTAGGCGTTGACGTAGGCATCGATGTGTTCCTGAAGCTGCTTGAGGCTTGTGAAGGAGGTGCCGCTGAGCGACTGCCCCTGCAGGATTGAGAACCATACCTCGATCTGGTTGAGCCAGGACGCACTCGTCGGTGTGAAATGGAATTGCACATTGGGATGGGCCTTGAGCCAGCTCTCATTCTTCTTGTGGGTGTTGAGGTTGTCGAGGATGACGTGAAGCTTTCGGCCCGGAAAGGCCGCGGTGAGGCTGTTCATGAAATCGAGAAACTCGACACGGCGACGGCGTTTTGAATGCGTAGCGATGATCTTTCCGGTGGCGACTTCGAGCGCTGCAAACAATGTCGTGGTGCCATGCCGCTTGTAATCGTGGCTCTGGCCGGTCAAGGCGCGGCCATTGGGCAACTTCAGATAGCCCTGCGCTCGCTCCAAAGCCTGGATCGAGGGCTTCTCGTCCACGCAGAGCACAATAGCCTTCGCCGGCGGGGCGACGTAAAGGCCAACGACATCGGCGGCTTTGGCCGTAAAGTTCGGGTCGTTGCTCTCACACCAGGACTTGCGAGCCGCGAGGTCAATCTTGTGGCTGCGCAGGAACCGCCAGACATATTGGACGTCAACATCGCCTAGCGCCTCGGCCAGCAGAGGGCCGGTCCAGCGCGCAAACCCTTGCGGGGGCGGCTTATCCAGCAGCTTCAGAATCCGCTTGTCGGTCGTCTTCGTATAGATCGGCTGCTTGCCGGGCCGCGGCTTGTCTTGCAGCCCTTCAAGGCCTTGGTCGGCATAGCGATGCCGCCAAACGCTGACAATCCGCGGCTGGACCCCAACTTCCTTGGCGATCGACCGGGTGCTGCGCCCGTCCGCCGCTAACAGGACTATCCGCGCCCGCTTCAAATCGCGCTGCAATGTCATCGGTGAGCGACAACACGCCTCAAGC
>NZ_LNCU01000116.1 GCF_001542415.1 Bradyrhizobium macuxiense | reverse complement strand
CCGCGGACTTTGGTAATCGGCCAAATGAGCTTCACATCGACCGGATACACCTTCAGGTGCCGAGGGATGCCGACAGCCCAGGCCAGCCCGCGCTCTGTTAGCCCTTGTCGAAACGGTGCGCTGAGCCCGTATCCTGCATCCGCCAGCACACATCCAAAGCGCACGTTGGCTGCCATCACGCGGTCAATCTCGGCCAAAGCAATCTCCGGCTTGGACCGTAGCGTTCGGTGTTCGACTGGCACGCGAGCGCGCTTCAAACGAGACACGTTGCTTGTCCAACTATCGGGCAGAAAGAGGCGCAACGCGACCATCACCGGCACTTCGCCGCGCGCAAGCGTCAAAGACACCAGCGTTTGGCAATTTGCCGTTTTGCCGAGAGCCGACGCGTATTGAGCTGCAACACCAACCGAGCGTTCGCCCTTCTTCGGCAGTGAGGTGTCATCAATAACGAGCACCGCATCCCTACCGCCGACAAGTCGGTCCGCCTGGTTGAGCAGCTCCGTCTCCAGCGGCGTCGCGTCCCAGACACCGTCCGCAATGAAATGGTGCAGTTGGTCGTAGTTGCCCGTGGCAAGGCGCTCCGCCATCGGCTGAACGCTCTTGCGATCGCCAGGACCGATCAGTCCCGCAACGTACAGAGGACACATCCGCTGCCGAGTCTTATGACCCAGCCGGTCCAAGAACGGCATCAGCCAGCGTTCAAGTTCGTCTTCCCATCCCGCCATGGTCAGCCCTCCAAGAGCCGACCACCCATGAATCATTGAAAAATTGATTCGGGAATCCTAAAAAATCGCGGAAATCCAATAATCTGCCAAAGTAGTGCTAGGTGTGAGTCGGCAGCTTTTTCGACTGCCGATCCCATCATCCGGACGACACCGCAACGCAGCCGCCGCGAAGGATGCGCGACACGGCCGGGGCCGTTCCCTTCGAGGCTCGCCGAGCGGCGCAACTGCGGCGCTGGGCCCGCATCTTCAAGGCGCTCCGCTATTCCGGCAAACCGAGGCTTTGAAGATATTGGGCCATCCGGTCCAAGGTTGGACCCGAGAAGACCATGGCGTCCTTGAATTTTGAAGCCGTCATCCCGGGATAGCTTCGCATCATTTCGGAGAACGCCGCCTTCGCTTCGTCGATCCGACCGGCGCCTGCCAGTGCCGACGCCAGGTTCCGATAGATCCAGGTGGCGTGCGGGCGCTCCTGCAAGGCGCGTCCGTAGTATTCCACGGCCTTGTCGTAGTCCTGCTCCACCTCGTAGGAGGATCCGATGCCGGCGTAGTTATTGAAGTTCATCGGGTCGATCGGGCTGAGGCGGAGCGCCCGTTCAAAATGCTGGCGTGCATGCTGCGGACGATCTGAATAATTGTCGATCCAGCCGAGCCGGCTCCAAGCCCAGGCGCAATTCGGATCGATTGCCAGGGCCCGCTCCAGCAGCACCCGTGCAGTCCCGTGATTGCGAACAAATGTGTAGACCGCGCCCAGCACAGCCAGAACAAGCGGATCGTCCCCGCTGATATTGACGGCCCGCTCGGCGAGCGTACGCGCCTTCGTCTTGCTGTCCGCGATGTCATCCGCCCAGTTATAGACCGAGCGCTGAGCGTGGCACCATCCCGCAAGCGCAAGAGCCAGCGGATATTTGCAGTCAATCGCCAAGGCGGCTTCCAGCAATTCGAGTGCCTTGCCGCTTTCCTCCTTCTCCAGCGCCCATGCGTGAGGCATCGCCCTGATCGTATAGTCGTAAGCGCTCAGGTCCTGCGGCCTTCTGCGCTCGGAACGTTCGATCTCGGCCAGACGAATTGATGGCTGCAGGGCGCCTGCGACCTGCTGCGTGATCCGATCCTGCAGATCGAAGAACTCGTCCAGCATGCCGTCATAGCGCGAGCTCCAGACATGTGCGCCCGCCTCCGTCTCGATGAGCTGGACGATGATCCGCAGACGGTTACCGATCTTTTGCACGCTGCCTTCAAGGAGATAGGCAACACCCAGCTCCCTGCCGATTTCCCGGGCATCTGTCGCGCGGCCCTTGTACGTAAAGGCGGAGCTGCGCGCGATGACGAAGAAGGAGCGAATGCACGATAGCGCCGCCGTTATCGCTTCGACGATTCCGTCCGCGAGGTAATCCTGCCCGTCCTCCGCCGACATGTTGTCAAATGGAAGGACGACAATGGAGGGCTTGTCGGGCAACGCCGGGCCCCTGGCCTGCAGCGGCGGCTTTGCCGTTTGACCCGGTGGCGCGGCATCGCCGGAGAGTCTCACCTGCCACGTGCGCATCGGCTCGGCGATGTTCTTGAGCGTCTGTACGCCCATATCATCAAACATGATGTCCAGTTTTCCGCGAACCTGCCGGTGCGCATCGTCGGAAATGCAGACGCCGCCAGGCCTTGCAATGCCTTCGAGCCGCGCGGCGATGTTGACGCCATCTCCGAAAATGTCGTTCTCGTCGATGATGATGTCGCCAACGTGAATACCGATGCGGAACTCGATCCGCAGCTCCTGCGCCACATCGGCGTTGTGCTCGACCATGGCCCGCTGAACTTCCACCGCACAGCGCGTGGCGTCGACGACGCTGACGAATTCGACCAGCATGCCGTCGCCGGTGGTTTTGACAATCCGACCGCGATGCGAGGCGATCGAGGTATCGACCAGCGTCTTGCGAAGCACCTTCAGTTCGGCCAGCGTGCGCTCTTCATCGCGGCCCATCAATCGACTGTAGCCGGCGATATCTGCTGCCAGCACGGCCGCCAATCTCCGCTCCACGCGCTCGGACAAGGAGCCCTCCCGGGCAGGTCACTCACAGAAAAGCACCGACTGCTACCCTTCGGCCACTCGCATTGGCAGAAAAAATGTGGCCGCACGCTCAGGGGCCGGCCGATTGCCGGAAGCCTCAGTTGAGGTATGCTTCGCCGGTCAGCGGCCGCATTTTGGATTCCTATTTCCCAAAAGATAGATACTCCAATGGAGGTACCATGGGCCATCGATATCAAAATATCCTCGAAACCGTCGGCCATACGCCCGTCGTGCGGATCAACCGTCTTGCTCCGGCCGGGGTAAATCTGTTCGTGAAGATCGAGGCCTTTAATCCCCTGGGATCGGTCAAGGATCGCCTGGCTCTCGGCGTCATCGAGGCCGCCGAACAGACCGGGGAACTCAAACCAGGTCAAACCGTGATTGAGGCGACGAGCGGTAACACGGGGATCGGCCTTGCGATGGTTTGCGCGGCCAAGGGGTATCCGCTGGTGGTCACCATGGCCGAGACCTTCAGCATCGAGCGGCGAAGGCTCATGCGGTTCCTGGGCGCGAAAGTCGTTGTGACGCCCGCGGCGGACCGGGCTGTCGGAATGATCAACAAGACGATCGAGCTTGCCAGGACGCACGGCTGGTTCATGACGCGGCAATTCGAGAACGAAGCCAATCCCGACTACCATTCGCGAACCACCGCGCGCGAGATTCTGGATGATTTCGCCGGCGAGCGACTGGATTACTGGGTCACGGGTTATGGGACCGGCGGCACGCTGAAGGGCGTTGCGCGGGTGCTCGCAAAGGAGCGACCCGAGACGAAGATCATCGTTTGCGAGCCCGAAGATGCGCAGCTGCTGGGCAGCGGCATCGAGCAAAAGCGCAACCCGGACGGCACGCCGGCGCTCCCCCATCCGACCTTCAAGCCGCATCCCATGCAGGGCTGGACTCCCGATTTCATCCCGAAGCTCACTGGCGATGCCGTCATGATGAAGGTCATCAACCAGATCCTGCCGATCCCCGGCCCCGAGGCCATCAGGTGCAGCAAGGACCTTGCGACCAAGGAAGGGATATTCGTCGGCATTACCTCCGGCGCGACAATGGCAGGAGCGCTCAAGGTCGCGGCGCAAGCCGAAAGGGGCGCAAACATTCTTTGCATGCTGCCCGACACCGGTGAACGCTATCTGAGCACACCGCTGTTCGCCGATGTCCCTGTCGACATGGACGAGGAAGAGCTCAGAATTTCCCGCTCCACGCCGACCGCACAGTTCAAGACGTAGCCGCTGAACCGGACCTATCGATCGAAGTCGCTGAAGTGCGAACGATACACGCGACCAGCGCCTCGCGCGGCAGGCCTAGAGCATGATCCGGAAAAGTGTGAAGCGGTTTTCCCTCGCGACAAACGCGTAGCGTTTGCGCGCGGAGATCATGCTCAATCAAAAAGCTAAAGCGCGATGACGATTCAACCCAATCTCATCGCGCTTTAGGCTGCTTCCAGCGCTCTCGTCATCTCCCCCATCGTGGGCACCAGCGACGGAGCCTCACAATCAAGCTGGGCGAGCCGGTCCATCAGTTCCCGCAGCCGTGGCGGCAGATCGGCATAGTCGTCGCGCAGTGCATGGCGCAGTCTTTCGCCAATCTCTTCGCAGATGGCGCGTGCGTGCTCGGACGCAATCGGATGTTGCTCAGTCATGGGCGTGGTCTTCTTGTGAAGATCGAGAGCCGTCGAACGGCATTTCCGCAACGGCGGATCCTGCACACCGACAGGCAATCAACGCGGGGCACCGAACAACGCTGAACACAGGTCGTTCTCCCTTTTCTCTATCTTTCAATAGCAGGAGGACGTTGCCGGCTGATTAGGGAAACTGGTTCTCATGGCGTTTAGAGGCGTGGTAAACGCGGAGTTCAGAACGCGTTTGAGAAGCCGCAATTCCACGCGGGGCGCCATACTGAATGCCACGTTAACATGACCGCTCAAATTGCCTGACGGCCCCAACGGCATTGTCCATTTCTTTCCGCTAGCGTTGGCCCTGACGAACGCAGGCCGACGGGAAGCGGCCCTGTGCACGGGGAAACTAGGACATGGCCGATATCGCGCACCAGGCTGTGAGCCGCCGAGCATCGCGTAAGGATGCCGCTGATGGCCGCGCGCTGCCGCCGCTGTCAGGCGTTCCGGTCGGCCCATGGCGTACGCTGGCCGACCGCGCGATCGAGGCCAACGGCTACTACCAGCCCGACTGGGAATTGGCGGTCGACGCATCCGCGCGCGGCCGCACCGGCGCCTCGGTGCTCGGGGCGTGGAACGACGCCGGTCAACTGATCGGCCTGCTGCCGGTCATCCCGATGCAGCGGATCCACAGGCTTCCCCTGCCCGCGCTGATCGGCGCCGAACCTTACGGCACGTTGTGCACGCCGCTGCTCGATCGCGACGCCGCGGAGGATGCCGCCGCAAAATTGCTGCGCCAGGCTCGCAACGCGGGCGCGCATGCGCTGATCCTGCGCACGATGTCGCTTGAGGGCCCGGCCATGACGGCGATCCGCGCGGTGTTGGCGCAGGACGGCTTGCATCCGCGCGTGCTTAGCAGCTATCAGCGCGCCGCACTCGATGCGACACGCGATGCCGACGAATTGCTGCGCGATGCGCTGGGCGCGAAGAAGCTGAAGGAGCTGCGACGGCAGCGCCACCGCCTCGCCGAACGTGGCGCGGTGCGTTTCGATGTCGCACGCGGGCCGCGCGCCGTCGCAACCGCGCTCGAAACCTTCCTCACCCTCGAGGCCGGCGGCTGGAAGGGCAAGCGCGGCACGGCGCTCAGCCAGCATGCCGGCGACGCCGCCTTCATCCGCCGCGCAACGCTGGCGATGGCCGCCATCGGAGGTTGCGAAATCATCTCGCTGCATGCCGGCGGAACGCCGGTCGCCGGCGGCATCGTGGTGCGCCATCAGGACCGCGCCTTCTTCTTCAAGATCGGCATCGACGAGCGCTTCGCGAAATACTCGCCCGGCGCGCAGTTGACGCTGGACCTGACCCGGCATCTCTGCGCCGATCCCGCAATCAATTCGGCCGACTCCACCGCCGCGCCCGGCCATCCCATGATCGACCCGATCTGGCGCGGGCGCTTCGCGATCGGCGACGTGCTCGTTCCATTGCGAGGCCACGATCCGCTGGTGCCGGCGATTCATGCGGCCGTGACGATGCACCGCCTCGCCTATGAAGCGGCGCGCGGTGCTCTCCGCTTCGTTCGTGGTCGGCGCGGCAAGCCGCCGGTATAAGAGGCATCCTCGCGGGTCGAGAGACGTCCGCGTTTCGGATGCGGTGGCGTCACTTGCCGTCAGCGAACGGTTTACCCTTTCGTAGCCATGCAGATACATCTGGAAACAAGTAGTTCCCGCCGTCAGGTCGGTGTCAGCCTGCGCAGCTAGCGTTGCGGCGCGCCGGTTCTCAGCACGGCGCATGCCCTTGCTTGAAAGGCCTCACCCGACGGAAACATCGGGTGAGGTTTTTTGCTCTGATTTCCCGCAGCGAGTGACCGTCTGTGGCGGCCGGCTCACCACGTCATCCGGGCGAGCCGCGCCGCTCCTGCATTCCCGTCCGCACGCATCCGCCCCACCTCTTGAAATTCAATCCGCTCCGGCTATTTGCCGACACGGGAGTGAGGTCAACGATGACAGAGACCTGGGTCAGACCCGCACGCGTGGATGAGGCCGCGGAGCTCACGCAAATTGCCGTGCGTGCAACGAAGCATGATGGTTACGACGATGAAGCTATCGCCCGCTTCATGCCCGGACTCAAGATCAACCTTGCGCTGATCGCAGCCGGGCTGGTCTTTGTCGCTGAGGGCGAGAACGGCGTTCCATATGGTCATGTATCCGTAAGGCCGACAGGGATCGGAGGCCTCAGTCTCCTCGATGGCATTTTCGTCGATCCGGCCTATTCGCGAAGAGGCCTCGGAACGCGACTCTTTGCGACTGCGATAGAACTTTCGCGAAAGTTGGCGGGAAATGTGATCCTGATCAATTCGAGCCCGCACTCCGTCGAGTTCTATGCGCGAATGGGCGCCAACAAGATAGGCGCCACACCATTCGTGTTCTCTCCGGACGTCCAGCTATCGATGTTCGCGTTTGCGATTCCACCGTCCACTGAGCACGGCACCTGAGAGCTTGTGACGCTATTCACTCCGTCATTGCGAGAAGCGATAGCGACGAAGCAATCCATGCTTCCGCGTATGCCGCCCGATGGATTGCTTCGCTTCGCTCGCAATGACGAGCGCAGTCCTGTTATCCTGAGCCGTCCCCCTCACTGCAACGGCGAGTGCGGGGCCGGCAGCATGATGGTCGAGTGCATCTCTTCCAGGAGCGGCGTGCCCTTGCCCAAAAATTCCTGCCAGGCCGGATCCTTCAGCGCATTGCCGCGCGCTTCGGCGCGGGCGTTAAGGCTGGGATAGGCCCAGATGTGGCAGACCTCGTTGGGCTGGCCGGTTTCGGTCTGCCAGAGGCCGACGATCTTCGAGTATTTCTCGCGTGCCGGCATCACGCCCGTGAACAGGTCGAGCCATTGCTTGACGGCGCCGAGCGGCCTGGCCCGGTAGTTGCGGAATTCGTAGACATTGCCCGACGTGGCCGGCGCGATCGGCGGGATGATGGCGTTGAGCAGGCGGACGTCCTGGTGCACGAGGTGCGGCCGGATCGCCGGGATGTATTCGCCGGTCCAGCGCGCATTCTTCGCGAGTTCGCCGCGCAGCCGGGCGCGCTCGTTGAGATCGGCGTAGCTCCACATGTGCAAGACCTGATTGAGCGGACCGATCTCGGTGATCCAGTAGCCTTCGAGCTTGCCGAAATTGTCGCCGCGTATGTCGCGCGACAGCGTGCTCGCCGCCTTCACCATCTCGCCGACGGCGCCCGGGCGCACCGTGTAGGTCCGCAGCTCATAGATCATGCTGGTCTCCTTGACTGTTCTGATTGATCTCGGGTGCAAAAGAAAAGCCCGGCGCGGGCCGGGCTTCGGGAAAGGATGACGGTCTACTCGGCCGCCTCGGCGTTGATCTCGGCCGAGACCTGGCGGATGGCGCGGGCGAGTTGCTCGGCCGGTTGCGCGCCGGATACCGCGTATTTCTGCGCGAACACGAAGGTCGGAACACCCGAGATGCCCTTCTCGGACGCTTCCTGGGCCTGCGCCGTGACGAGGGCGACATCCTCGTCCGTGGCAAGGCGCTTCCGCACGTCGTCAGCATCGAGGCCGACGTCCTTTGCAGCCTGCACCAGCACGTCGGTGTCAGTGAGATCGCCGCCATCGCGGAAATACAATTCCATCAACCGCTGCTTCATCTCGGCCGCCTTGCCCTTGGCCTCGGCCCAGTGGATCAGGCGGTGGCAGTCGATCGTGTTGGGCTGGCGCTTGACGAGCTCGGGGTGATAGCTCAGCCCCTCCTCGCCCGCGGCCGCGACGACGCGGCCGGCGATGCCCTTGTAGGCATCGACCGAGCCGAACTTGGCGGTGAGATATTCCTCGCGGCTGATGCCTTCGCGCGGCACCCAGTTGTTGAGGAAGAACGGCCGCCAATGCACCTCGACCGGCACGTCGGGCACCAGCTTGAGCGCATCCTCGATCCGGTGCTTGCCGATGTAGCACCAGGGACAGACGACGTCGGAGACGATGTCGAGGCGAAGCGGCTTCAGGTCGCTCATGGCGGGCTCCTCGCGGAAATGGAACCCGAAAGGTAGGCCGAAAGCGCGCTCGCGCAAGCCGCTATTTCATACTGGCTGCCATCTGCCGCATCCGCTCCGCGGTCAGCTCGTCGGCAGGGAAGAAGGTTTCCAGCGCCAGCTCCTGCAGCGTGATGTCGACAGGCGTGCCGAACACCATGGTGGTCGAGATGAAACTCAGCACCTCGCCATTGTGACGAAGCTTGAATGGGATCGCGACGTTGTTGTCAGGCGCGATCGGCGCTGCGCGCGCCGGGATCGGATAGGACTTCAGATCCTGATAGAGCTTGATGAGTTCCGGATCGGCGGTCGCCTCGCACTGCCGGTGCAGGCGCTCGAGCAGATGCGCGGCCCATTCGGGCAGATTGACCGTGCGCGGCGCGAGCCCCTCGGGATGGAACGCCAGCTTGAGGATGTTGAAGGGCTGGCCGAGCAGCCGCTGCGGCACGCCCTCGAGCAGCGGCGCCACCATGCGGTTGGCGGAGACCAGATTCCAGTGCCGGTCATAGGCCAGCGCCGGATTGGGCTCATGCGCCCTCAGGACCAGGTTGATCGCCTCGCGCGCCGATTTCAGCGCGGGGTCGTCCAGCGAGCGTTGCGGGAATGCGGGTGCAAAGCCCGCGGCGACCAGCAGCACGTTGCGTTCGCGCAAGGGCACGTCGAGGCGCTCCGCCAGTTTGAGGACCATGTCGCGCGACGGCGCCGAGCGACCCGTCTCGACGAAGCTCAAATGCCGCGCCGAGATCTCGGCGTCGACGGCAAGATCGAGCTGGCTGAGATGGCGGCGCTGCCGCCACTCGCGCAGGTGCTCGCCGATATGGATGGGTTTGGCGGGCTCGGCCCGCGCCATGGATGCATGTGCGTTCATGGTGCAAACCTACCACGCAGATTTCGCCCGTTCCATTACGCCTGAGGTAATCGAATTGGCGCATGACGGGCACCATCGACGCGCTCAGCCCGGCGCTGGCCGAAACGGCCGACGTGAACGCGCGATCGATGCGAATGATCAGTGGGCTTGGTCGCTAACGCTGCAGCAGGCTTGACAACAACAGGATCACCAGGAGTGCCAACGCAAAATCCAAGGCTACCGCGAAGCTCACACCATCAGCCAGGCTCGCCAAAGCTCTCATCATGACCGAAGTCCTCGGCTGATCTGCCGATGGCCGACCAGCGTCCGTGCCGATCTGTGCATCATGAGGCCGCTCGAAATAGGTCGCATACGCGAGAACCTCTGCGCGCCGCCTACGAGAAACGGCGCCTCGGGTCCCGTATCCCGCCAGGAAGCCCAGTCCAACCGCAGCGAACAGAATGGCCAATCCAATCATGTCTACAACCTCTGTTTAAGCGCAGCAAAGCCCGGCTGTCGTGGCACGCGGAGAAGCGTTGCGAAGACGGGACCGACCGGGCCAGGGAGGCCAGCGCAGTTGACGCGGGCCATCAACAAAGCTGGGGCGGATTGATCGTTCCTACGGAACTGCGCTGCCGCGGCACGGAACTGATCCATCTCATCTTGGCCCGGCAAGCCGTTGATTTCGCAACGTTGACCATTTTGTTGATCCCGGCAGCCACGTCAAACAGAAGCCACGCCAACTCAAATTGTTGAGAGCCAGTCTCCATTACGCCTGACGTAATCGAATTGGCGCGCGGGACCGGTCATCTTCCCGATCACAGGAGATGACCATGCTGATGCTGTCCCTTTTCCGCGCTCTCGCCGTCCTCGTCCCGTGGCTGATCCATCTGGCGACGTGGCTGGTCGCGCGAAGCCTCAACATGCCGCAGCCGCTCGTGCACGACACCGGAATGTTCGTGGTCGCACAGGTCTATGCGGTGGAGATGCGGGTCGGCAAGGCGCTCTGCCCGCTCCGCCTGTGGCGGCAGCTGCGGCCCTGGTTCTGCTGACAATCCAACCCCAACGAGAGGAGACTGCCATGATCTATTCGTCCCAGTTCCTGCGCCGCGCGCTATTTGCGGACGCCATCTTCAGCGGCCTGTCCGCCGTCGCGATGACGCTCGATGCCGGCATGCTGGCGTCGCTCCTGAACCTGCCGGAATCGCTGTTGCGCGAGACCGGCCTGTTCCTGATCGCCTACACCGCGCTGGTCGGCTGGCTCGGCTCGCGCAGCTCGGCGCCGAAGGCGCTGGTGATGCTGGTGATCGCGGGCAACGCCGCCTGGACGCTCGGCAGCATCGCGCTGCTGTTCTCGGGCGCGGTGTCGCCGAATCTGCTGGGGACGATTGTGATCGTGGCGCAGGCGATCGCCACCGGTGTGCTCGCCGAGCTGCAATATGTCGGCCTGCGCCGGAGCGGCGGGGTGGTTGCGGCGTAAGCCGGATGCGAGACGTAACGAAACGGCCGTCGCGGCAAGCGCGGCGGCTGCTGTCGTTTGTCAGCTCAGGATCAGCGCGACGATCATGCCCGCAAAGGTCAACACGAGTCCGGCGATCAGCATCGGCACCAGGCTGTTGCCGGAAAACGGATTGGCCTGATCTTGCCGAGACTGCTGGATCGCGACAGCACGCGCGATCGCTCTCGCTCTATTCTTCATTGCACTGCTCCTGCTTCGCTTCGCCTGTAACGCTCACCCACGCCGAGCATGACGCCCTGCCCGCTGGCGACGCCCATTTCCAGGCTCGCGGCGATGCGCTGCGCGCGCTCGATGAAATGCTCTGCCGCGGCGGGCGGACACAGTTCGGCTGCGGTCGCCTCGAACAGTTCGAGCCAGCGGTCGAAATGCGCGGCATCGATCGGCAGCGGCATGTGCTTGACCATCGGCGTGCCGTGATAACGCCCGGTCATCAGGGCAACCGAGGACCAGAACGCGCACATCTGCGCCAGATGCGGCTCCCAACTGGTGATCCTGGCCTCGAACACCGGTCCGATCATCGGGTCCTTTCGGACCTTGGCGTAGAAACCGTGCACCAACTGCTCGATCATGGCTTCGGATATCCCGGTCCGCTCGACGATGCCGGCGGTGATCTGCTCGCGGCGCTCTGCCCCTGTCATGGCTCACATCCTAAATAGGTATTTCAAATACCTATTTAGACTGCTATAGCTGATCCGCCAAGTGCTGATTTCGAAGGGCTTCCATGCGCCTGACATCGTTCACGGATTTTGCGCTTCGCGCGCTGATGCGGCTGGCCGGCGAGCCGGACCGCTCGTTCGCGACGAGCGAGATCGCGACCGAATTCGGCATTTCCCGAAATCATCTCGCCAAGGTGGTGCGCGACCTCGCCGACGCCGGTTTCATCGCCACCCAGCGCGGCGCGGGCGGCGGATTTTCGCTGGCGCGCCCGCCACAGGCGATCACGCTGGGCGAGGTGGTCCGCGCGCTGGAAGGCAGCGGCGCACTGGTCGAATGTTTCAGGGATGACGGCGGCGACTGCGTGCTGCTGCCGCGCTGCCGGCTGAAAGCAAGGCTCGCGGCGGCACGCGAGGCCTTCCTGCGCGAGCTCGATGGGACGACGCTCGCCGAATGCGCCTACCTGCCGGCGCCCTCCCGCCATCCTGCGAGGGCATCATGACGACAATCGCATTCGCAGACGGCGCGTTCGAAGTCGACGCCGCTATCGTCGCCGAGGGGCTCGGCATCGCGGTGCCGCTGCTGCAGGCCGGAATGCGCGCCGGCCGGATCACGACACTGTCGGAGCGGGGCATCGACGCCGACCAGGGCCGGCATCGCCTGACGTTCTTCTCGGAGAGCAGACGTCTCCGCCTTGTCATCGACGAGCACGGCACGATCATCCAGCGCTCGACGCTGGACTTCGGCGGCGCCCCGGTGCCGCACTCAGCGCACAGGCCAGGCGGCTAGGGTGAATACTTGTGATCACCCGGCTATGTCGGCTGGGCTCGAAATTCCTCTCGCGCAACGGCAGCCTAGCTCTTGAGTGCCGACAGTTGATCGGTGTCATAGCGAGCGCGCAGTTCGGCAATCGCGGCAGGATCTGCCGCTCCCCCGCGCGCAACCGTTTCAGCCAGTTCCTCGAAATAGCGCTCGTGGCCCGGAGGTGACACCGTCATGAGCACGCGTGCGACCTTGTCTGAGGTGTTTCCAATGTCATGCGGCACGCCCGGTGGCAGGAAAACGTAGGTGCCGGGAGTGGCAAGCACGCGCTCGCGGCCGACTTGCCATTCGCATTCGCCTTCGAGCACGTAGAACGTCTCCTCCTGCACGCGATGGACATGCAGCCCGGTGGAGAAGCCGGACGGTATTGTCCACTCGAACATGGAGGTGTGGCGCGTATCGCTTGCGGTAACCAAAAATGCCATGGGGTGGCCGGCAAGCTTGACGCTCTTGCCTTCGCCTGGTCTTCGAATGATTGCCTTACCGCTCATTTTCCGGCTCTCCAGATTGGCGCGATCGAGGGCCTCATCCTTGCGTCTCCCCGATCTAAAGTCGTGAAAGACGTCCGAAATTGTTGCAAAATATTGCCGAAATGACCCAGCAGCGCCAATCAGGCACGTACAAATTCGGCTCCTTTGCACTCGATGCAGAGACAGGTGCGCTTTTTTACAGCGGCGCGCCGATCCTGCTCGGCCAGCGAGGTGCCGCACTGCTGCGACTGCTGCTGGATCGCTCCGGGTCTCCCGTCGGCAAGGACGCGCTGATCGAAGCCGCATGGCCGGGGCTCAATGTCGAAGAGAGCAATCTCACCGTGCAGATCGCCGCACTTCGCCGTGCGCTCGAGCAGGACGGCGGTGGGCGCTGGATCGAGACGATGCCGCGTCGCGGATATCGCTATGTCGGGCCGCCCGTCACGCGCAGCGCCGCAAATATGGACGAGGCCAGGAGCCCGGCCACCCTGTTGCTGCCCGAGAAGCCGTCGATTGCCGTGCTGCCGTTCGAGCACTCCGGCGAAGCTGCGTGGCTGGCCGGCGGTATGGTCGACGACATCATCACGGGGCTGTCGCGCATCAGGTGGCTGTTCGTGATTGCGCGCAATTCCAGCTTTGTCTGGCGAGGCCCCGTTACAGATGTGAATCGGGTCGGCCACGACCTCGGCGTGCGCTATGTCCTGCAGGGCAGCGTGCGGCGCGCTGACGGCCGTGTTCGCGTACATGCGCAACTCGCAGACGCCGCAAGTGGCGCACATATCTGGGCCGAACGCTACGACCGCACCGTCGGCGACCTGTTTGCCTTGCAGGACGAGATCGCGCTCGCCGTTGTTGGCGCGATCGAACCGAGCCTGCGCCGCGCTGAGGTCGAGCGCATTCGCCGCAAGCGGCCCGACAGTCTCGACGCGTACGAACTCGTGTTGCGCGCCCAGCCGGAAGTCGATTCCGGCATGCCCGATCGTGCCGCAATAGCACTGCCGCAACTCCAGCGCGCGTTGACAATCGATCCGACTTACGCGCTCGCCCACGGCCTTGCCGCTATGAGCCATCATAATCGCTTTCTACGCGCCGGGCTGAACGAAGAGGATCGGCTGGCATCAGTGCGCCACGCCTGGCTCGCCATCGAGCATGGGCGCGATGACGCGCTGGCGCTCACCTTTGCCGGCTTCTCGCTCGGCATGGACGCTCATGATCGCCAGGCGGCTTTCGCCGCGTTTGAAGCGGCCCTCGCGCTGAGCCCCTCGACAGCACTCGCGTGGATCCTCGGCAGCGTTGTTGCCGGTTGGGCCGGCCAGGCCGAGCGCGCGATCGACTGGAGCGAGCGCGGCTTGCGCCTGAGCCCATTCGACCCATGGGCCTTCGCGGCCTACGACGCGCAGGCGCTCGGCCATTTCAGCCGCGATCACTATGCGGAGGCCGCAAATGCGGCTTACAGGTCCAACCTCGCCAATCCGGCTCACAGCATCACATGGGTGCAGTTGGCAGCATCTCTCGCCAAGCTCGGGCGGCTGGAGGAGGCGAAGGCCGCCGCGGCATGCGTGCTGGAATTGCAGCCCACCTTTCGCATCAACAGCCAGTTCGCCGGAGTCGCCTGCATGCCCGAACTGGCCACGAAACTCGGCGAAGCATTGCGCGCAGCCGGTCTGCCGGAATGAGGGGCAACGAAACGTCAAAATGCCTGCCCGCCTCGGCTGACGGACCGCTTGCTTTCAAGATGTCCGCTGATGCCTCTCGTCGGACCTAGAGAGATGTACGAGTTGGGTCCGCAGGTGAGCCAAAGCGGACCTTGGCCCAGGTCGCCGTCACGCCATTTGCGCGTACACGCCGAAGCTCGGGCCGAGCGCCCTATGCGTGGAGCGCCCGTGCAGTGCCTCGCTTCGAGGCGGCGGCCTTCTTGCCTGCAGCCTTGACGAGGGAATGGCCGTTCAGATGCTTGCCGTTCAGCGCCTTGCCATTGGCCTTGACGCCATTCGCCTTGATACCGTTGGTCTTGATACCGTTAGCCTTGACACCGTTCGTCTTGGCCTTGGCTTTTGCCTTCTCCCTGGCGAGCTTCTCGGCCTTGCGCTGCTCTTTCCGCTCGGCCTTTTCCTTCAGCCGGACCCGCTCCGCCCTCGCCTCGGCGCGCTTCTTCTTGCGCTTCTTCTCGCAGGCATCGCATTTGCAGCCGATCGGCTTCAGATAGGCTTTGAAGTAGTCGGTGCCGTAGTCATAATTGATCTCGTCGCCCGGCTCGATGTTCTTGATCGCGCGGATGAATACCTTGCGCTTGCGCGGCTTGACGTCGGACTCCGCATTCGGCCGGCAGGCGTGGTTGATGTAACGGGCGATGTTCTCGCGGATCGAGCCGTCGATGGTCCAGCGGTTGGTGAGCTCGAACAGGTACTTGTTCTCGATCGCGTCCTCATCCTTTTTCTTGGAGTCGAGGATCGGGCCGAAATAGCGGATGATCTTGTCACCCTTCTTGATCGGCTTGGTGGCGAAAAGGCCAAGGCCAGTGCGGGAACGGCCGACGCGGTACGGTTTGTTCGATGATATCGTGGGCATGACGATCGAGGTTACGGCACGCAAGGTGCAGGCAACAGAAATGGCGAAGCCGCCCTTCTAGGACGATTCCGCGCCCCTGTCAGGTCTTTCCCGCGTGTCTCTTGAACCTTCCCCAGATTGCACATGTCAGACACAAACTGGCCCGGATTGCAGGTCTTCCCGATGAAATACCTCACAATTGCAACAGTTGTTGCGGCCCTCGCCGGCACAAATGCCGGTCAGGCCGCTGCCGAAACGTTCAGCAGCAGCTACACATCGACGGCACCGAAGCATTGCCGCATGATCGGCAAGCCCGGCGAAGAGGACGGCGGCACCACGCGGGTGTGCCCGGGCCGATCGGGCCTTGTGGTGCTGATCAGCGAGGGAGACCTGCGCGAAGTGGTTTCGGTCGGCCGAAACCATGAGGCCGCGGCCAGGGAACCCGCCGCACAGGCCTGGTTCGGCCCGTTCAGCTCGACCATGGATACAGTCGAATGGCGCACGGCCGGCAACAAGCCCTTCGCAATCATCCAGCGCTGGCTGATCGCCGATAACGACACGCTGGACAAGCAAGGCGGCCCCGTCTCAAGGCCGATGCTCGCCGTGACGCGGCTGCCGCCCGGCGCGGTGTGTCACGTTGCCTATGTCGATGTGGCCGCCAACCCCAACGCCAATGATCTGGCACGGCAGGCCGCCGACGGCTTCGCCCGCGGCTTCAAATGCGGCGAGGACAAGGTGAAGACGATCGGCCAGAGCGGCCGGACGACGTCGCTGACGAGGCGCTAGATGCGCCAAGATCGTTCAAGCGGCGACGGTGATGTCCGGTTCGTTCTCGACCGGGAAATTCACCGACCTCGCAATAAAGCATTGCTCGTGCGCCTTGTGGTGCAGCTCGCGGGCGACCTGGATATCCGATGAAGCATCGATCACGATTCTGGGACGGAGAACGACCGCTGTGAACTGCCCCGCGCCACCCGCTTCCTCGACCATGGTGCCGTACGCATCGTCCTCATAGGACAAGACGTTCACACCGGATTGCGCACAAAGCCCGAGGTACCAGAGCTTATGACAGGCGGACAACGCCGCGACGAGCAGGTCTTCCGGGTTCCACCGCGTGCGGTCGCCTCGAAAGCTCGGATCGGAAGACCCGGCGATGGTCGGTTTGCCGGCCGCCATTATCTCATGGTCGCGCTTGTAATCTCGATAAGCCTTCGTGCCGTTGCCCACATTGCCGGTCCACGTCACTTTCACGTCGTAGGTATGTATCTTCCCGCTCATACGATCTCCGCATACACACTTTCCGGACCAAGCCTTGGCTAACACCCGGGCGGCTTGTTGACCGAACCCCTCAGCATCGCCTCGAGCAGCATCTCCACGGTATTGCCGGGCGGCATCCGGTTCAACACGTCGGTCAGGCGTCCGTCGAGCAGCAGCATTGTGAAGCCATGGACCAGCGACCAGGCGCGCACGATCGCCGCGGCCTGATCGAGCGACAGCGCCCGTTCGTGGATCTGCTCGTGACGGCTCTCGCCGATCGAGCCGGCGAGCCCGGCGAACGAGGCATTCGCCGCCTCGTGCAGCGACGGCCGTTTCATGTCCAGCCGCTCGGTGCGGAACATCAGGCCGTACATGCCGGGATGCGCCTGCGCGTAGGCGATATAGGCCTTGGCGCGCGCCAGCCCCTTCTCGTTCGGCGTGGCACCGGACGCACCGGCGGCGATCATCGCCTCGTTGAACTGGCGGAAGCCGATCGCGGCGAGCTCGCTGACGAGGCCGGTGAGATCGCCGAAATGATGCGTCGGCGCGGCATGCGACACGCCGGCCTCGCGCGCCACCGCGCGCAGCGTCAACCCCGCAAGCCCGTCGCGCTCGAGCACCAGCTCGGCCGCCTTCAGCAGCGCCTCGTGCAGGTCGCCATGATGGTACGGCGCATCGCTGGCACGCCGCCGCGCCGCAGGACGATCGGCCGCGACCCGGGCGGCGCGCCGCGCGCGGGTCGGCGCCGGTCGGCTCGCCTTGTTTTCCTTGGAGATTCTAGCCATGACGCCGTTATATGACGCAATTTTTACAGTGTAAAGATTTTGCTTGACGATCTCGAGGTCCGCTCCTATCAACATCTTTACGATGTAAAGATAAACATGGAGGAAGCGTGCGATGCTCGACCAGGTGACGTCAAATGCGGCGCGGACCAATCTTGCGCCGATTCCCTTTGAAGCCGATGCGCCCTTCCTGAAGATCACGGGCGAACTGCCGCGCGAGCTGAACGGCACACTCTATCGCAACGGCCCCAATCCGCAGTTTGACGCGCCGGGCGCGCACTGGTTCGTCGGCGACGGCATGCTGCACGCCTTCCATCTCGAGAACGGCCGCGCCAGCTATCGCAACCGCTGGGTCCGCACGCCGAAATGGCAGGCCGAGCACGATGCCGGGCGCGCGCTGTTCGGCGGCTTCGGCCGCAAGCTGCCGGACACGCCTGCCGACATCACGGCCGATGGCTGCGTCGCCAACACCAACATCATCTTCCATGGCGGCCGGCTGCTCGCTCTCGTCGAGAGTCATTTGCCCACCGAGATCGAACCCGGCACGCTCAATCGCCTTGGCTACTGCGATTACAAGGGCGCAATCTCCGGCCCCTTCACTGCACATCCCAAGATCGATCCGGTGACCGGCGAACTGGTGTTCTTCGGCTACAACGCCGCGGGCCCGTTGACGCCGGCGCTGTCATACGGCGCGATCGATGCGTCCGGCGTGGTGACGCGGTTCGAACGCTTTGAAGCGCCCTATGCCAGCATGGTGCACGACTTCATCGTGACCGCGAACCACGTGCTGTTTCCGATCCTGCCCATCACCGGCAGCATGCAGCGCGCGATGCGCGGACAGGCGCCCTATGCCTGGGAGCCTGAGAAAGGCGCCTATATCGGCGTGATGAAGCGCAACGGTGCCTCGAAGGACATCGTCTGGTTCCGCGCCGAGACCTGCTACGTGTTCCACGTGATGAATGCGTGGGAAGAGGGCAATCGCATCATGGCCGACGTGATGCAGTTCGAGGAAGCGCCGCTGTTCAACCATCCCGACGGCTCGCCGACCGATCCGAGAAAGAACCGCGCGCGCTATTGCCGCTGGACCTTCGATCTCTCGGGCAATACCGACCGCTTCACGCAAACCTATCTCGACGATCTCACCGGCGAATTCCCCCGCGTCGACGATCGCCGCGCCGGGCTTTCGAGCAATCATGGCTGGTACGCCTGCGCCAATCCCGATCTGCCGATGTTCGGCGCGCTGTCGGGCATCGTGCATGTCGATGGCAAGGGCAAGCGGCTCGGTCATTACCTGCTGCCCGCCGGTGATACCATCTCGGAGCCGATCTTCGTCGAACGCGCCCGTGACGCCGCCGAAGGCGACGGTTGGCTGCTCGCCGTGGTCTGGCGCGCCCGCGAGAACCGCAGCGATCTCGCCATCTTCAACGCGACCGATGTCGAGGCCGGCCCGATCGCGCTGGTGCATCTCGGCCATCGCGTGCCCGACGGCTTCCACGGCAATTGGGTCGGGGCGCGGTAGGCGCCGTCGCCCTTTTGGTCAGTCGGTCCGCGAACTCGTCATGCCCGGCCTTGAGCCGGGCATCCACGTTTTTGGTTCAGCCAAGAAAGACGTGGATGGCCGGGGCAAGCCCGGCCATGACGAAGCAGAGGTGCGGCAGGCAGGCGGATGCTTCCTGCCATCATCCCCACGAAATTCTTTGCATATCACCAGCCGTTCACGATTTTGACACTGTAAAGATTTCGCTTGACGATACCACCGTCTGCGCTTAGGTTATCTTTACGATGTAAAGATTAGCCTTCGAGGCTTCTCATGACGATCTTCCTGATCCTCGCTCCCTACGGCGCCCTCGCCTTGTTGTCGCTGGTCACATCGGCCACCGTGAGCCTGTTCTGGGCCACTCTCATCTGCCTTGCCGTGATCGCGATCGACATCGCGCGCGGCCGCACTATGAAGATCCTCACCGTCGGCTCGGTGGCCGTGTTCACCGCGATCGGCTGCTATCTCACCTTCGTCGATGCGACGCTCAGCAGCAACGCGGTGAGTTTCGCCGTAAATGCCGGCCTGCTCTCGGTGGCGTTGCTGTCGATCGTGTTTCGGCATCCCTTCACGCTGCAATATGCACGCGAGATGGTCGACGCGAAGACCATGCAATATGCCGGCTTCGTGCACACCAACTACCTGCTGACCTGGGCCTGGACCGGCGCATTCCTGCTGATGGCGATCGGCAACATCGCCGTGCTCTATGTGCCCGGTCTGCCGCTGTGGTCGGGCCTCCTGATCGCCTTCGCCGCCCGCAACAGCGCGATCCTCTTCACCAAATGGTATCCGGAGTATCGCAAGGCCAGGTTCGGGGCGCCGCCGGCCAACGCCCTGCCCTCGCCGTAAGCGTCTCGGTTCTGGCTGAACCCAGAACCGACGCCACCTGACGCGACGACCGCACCACGACAACGATCAAACGCCAGAGGAAACGGAAGGCACGACGATGAAGAGCGTATTGGCCAAGCTCGCGAGCGACTTTCTCTCCACCATTGTGTTCCTGGCGGTCTATCTCGCGACCGACAATGTGCTGCTCGCCACCGGCGTTGCGATCGCGGGCGCGATCGCGCAAGCCGTCTATTCCCGCGCCAAGGGCGAAGCGCTCGGCTTCATGACCTGGGCGAGCCTCGCGCTCGTCATCGTGCTCGGCACCGCGACATTGCTGACCAACGATCCGCGCTTCGTGCTGGCCAAGCCCGCGATCGCGCATTTCGCGATCGGCGCCATCATGCTCAAGCGCGGCTGGATGCTGCGCTACATGCCGCCGCGGGTCGTCGACGTGATCCCGGAATACGTCACGGTCGCGGGCTATGCCTGGGCCATCCTGATGTTTGCGCTTGGCGCCGGTACGATCGCCATCGCGTCGACCGGCGACCTGAAGCTGTGGGCGACCTATGTGACCGTGGTCGCGGCCGGCGCCAAGGTCGCCGCCTTCGCGATCCAGTATGTCGTCTTCCGCTTCCTGGTCACCAACCGGCTGCGCGCCGCCGCCCGCGCCTGAACGCCGCAGGCTCAAAGCGTTAGGCTTGCGCGGCGAGATGGGTTATACCCCCCCGCACGCTTTCATCTCGAGGGGAGACATCAATGGCGGTGGACGGAAACTGGAATCTCACCATGACGACGCCGATGGGTGAGCGCAAGGCGACGCTGTCGCTGGCGAGCTCGGGTGGCGCGCTCACCGGCACGCAGGGTGCCGAGGGCAACTCCACCGAAATCTTCGACGGCACCGTGAATGGTGACGACGTCGCCTGGAAGGTGTCGATCACCAATCCGATGCCGCTCACGCTCGACTTCAGCGGCAAGGTCTCGGGCGACAGCATTTCCGGCGAGATGGGCATCGGCCCGATGGGCAACTTCCCCTTCACAGGCACGCGCGCCTGAGGCATTGAATGGGCGGATAGATCATCCGCCTCGTACATTTGAGCCGCGCCGATCACTGGCGCGGCTCTCGTTTTATCAAGCGCATGCTCGGCAGGATCGTCCCGAAGACCTCGTCATTGCGACGAGCGAAGCAATCCATGCGTCTGCAGCGCGATGGATTGCTTCGCGGAGCCTGTCATCGGGCCGGCCAGAGGCCGGACCCGTTGGCTCGCAATGACGAAGGATAGACCGTCGCCCCTGAGGAGACCGCGAAGCGGGCGTCTCGAAGGATGTAGGCCACAGATGGAGCCTCATGGTTCGCCCGGCGATGCAAGCATCGTCCGGAGACGCGCGTTCCGCGCTCCTCACCATGAGGGTTGCGAGGTGTGTGACGCAGTAGGATTAGAACCAGATCTGCATCGGCACACCCTGCGCGTCGCGCGGCGCAGTTCCTTCGGGAACGCTGCCGTGAGGGTCGCGCGCGGCGAGCGCGACCGCACAGGCATCGAGCACGTCGTCGCGTTTCGCGCGGGCGCCGATCCGCGCATCCGTCAGCCAGTGATCGATCTCGCGAAAGCCCTCGCGCCTGAGCAGCCTGCGGCGAAGGGCATCGCCCTCTTCCGATTTCTTCGCCGCCAGCGGCTTGCCGCCGTTCAGCCGCAGGAACACCAATTCAGGGTGGACCTCGCGGATGTCGCGCGCAGCGTTGGCGCGCACGAAGGCGTCGACCTCCATGATCTTCTTGCCGAGATGCCAGAGCTGGCGCGAGACCCGCGTCTGGCCGCGGCGCCTTGCGTCATCGTTCGCCTTGTCGGGATCGGAAAACTCCTCCCATAGCCAGCGTCGTGCACCGGTGAAGACGCGCGACGTGTGCGGGCGTAACCGGTCACGCGCGAGACGATCGCAGGCGCGCTCGCCGTCGTCGGTCATGCCGATCGGAATATCGATGCCGGCGCAGTCGAACGGACCAGCGAGCGCGTCGGCGATATCGGAATGGAAGGAGATCGTCCGCAGGTCGCCGTCGATGCTGACGGCGACCCAGCCTTTGGAGAACCCGTCGAGGCCGATCGCCCTCAACCCGGATTCTCAACCGAGATTCAATTCCTTGAAGAAGTCGTTGCCCTTGTCATCGATGATGATGAAGGCCGGGAAGTCGACGACCTCGATGCGCCAGATCGCCTCCATGCCGAGCTCGGGATACTCGACCACCTCGACCTTCTTGATGCAGTGCTCGGCGAGGTTCGCCGCGGCACCGCCGATCGAGCCGAGATAGAAGCCGCCGTGCTTCTTGCAGGCCTCGCGCACCGCGACCGCGCGGTTGCCCTTGGCGACCATCACCATCGAGCCGCCGGCGGCCTGGAACTGGTCGACGAAGGAATCCATGCGTCCCGCCGTGGTCGGGCCGAACGCGCCGGACGCGTAGCCATCAGGCGTCTTGGCGGGACCCGCGTAATAGACCGGATGGTTCTTGAAGTAGTCCGGCAGCGGCTCGCCCTTCTCCAGCCGCTCGCGCAGCTTGGCGTGCGCGGAGTCGCGCGCCACGATCATGGTGCCGGTCATCGAGACGCGGGTCTTGATCGGGTATTGCGACAGCGTGGCGAGGATGTCCTTCATCGGCTTGTTGAGGTCGATCTTCACGACCTCGCCGCCGAGCGACTGCTCGACCGCGGGCAGATACTGCGCCGGGTTATGCTCGAGCTCCTCGAGATAGGCGCCGTCTTTTGTAATTTTGCCGAGCACCTGGCGGTCCGCCGAGCACGAGACTCCGAGCCCGATCGGCAGCGAGGCACCGTGGCGCGGCATGCGGATCACGCGGACGTCGTGGCAGAAATACTTGCCGCCGAACTGCGCGCCTACCCCCAAGCTTTGCGTCATCTTGAGGATTTCCTGCTCCATCTCGAGATCGCGGAACGCGTTGCCGTCGGCCGAGCCGTGGGTCGGCAGCGCATCGAGATAGCGCGCGGACGCGAGCTTCACCGTCTTCATGCAAAGCTCGGCCGAGGTGCCGCCGATCACGATCGCGAGGTGATAGGGCGGGCATGCCGCGGTGCCCAGCGTAAGCACCTTCTCCTTGAGGAACGCCAGCAGGCGATCCCTGGTCAGCACCGAAGGCGTCGCCTGGAACAGGAAGCTCTTGTTGGCGGAGCCGCCACCCTTGGCCATGAACATGAACTTGTAGGCATCGTCACCCTCGGCGTAGATCTCGCACTGCGCCGGCATGTTGTTGGCAGTGTTCTTCTCCTCATACATCGACAGCGGCGCAACCTGCGAATAGCGCAGGTTGCGGCGCAGATACGCGTCGCGCGCGCCTTCGGACAACGCAGCCTCGTCCTCGCCGTCGGTGATGACGTTGCAGCCCTTCTTGCCCATGATGATCGCGGTGCCGGTGTCCTGGCACATCGGCAGCACGCCGCCGGCCGCGATGTTGGCGTTCTTCAGGAAATCGAAGGCGACGAATTTGTCGTTGTCGCTGGCTTCCTTGTCCTCGAGGATCGAGCGCAACTGCTTGAGGTGGCCGGGCCGCAGATAGTGGTTGATCTCGCCGAACGCGGCCTCCGAGAGCGCCCGCAGCGCCTCGCGCGACACCACGAGCATGTCCTTGCCGAGAACCTTCTCGACCCGCACGCCTTCGCTCGTGACCTTCTTGTAGGGCGTCGTATCAGCGCCGAGCGGGAACAAGGGCGTATGCTTGTAGGGCGGAACGGGCTTCTGCTGGTCGGGAAAGGCGGTGGGGGCGTTCATGGGCTGCTCTTTGGGCTGCACGGTTCGGAAGGCCGTATCGGCCATGAGGGCCGCCGGCAACATAGAGCCGTTCTAAGCATTTTTCGGACAAAGGAAAGGGAAGCCGGCCGTCCCCAGCCATGCGCGGAAACCGCAGATACGTGTGGTATTCCTCAAGGCATGTCATCCCGGGCTGCTGGATTGCCGAACGCTCCATGAAACCGGCCGAGGGAGCTATTTATCGAGGGAGTCCATGATGTGGGCACGGGTTTTCGTCGCGTTTGCGGCACTGGCGTTGATGATGTCGGTGCCGACCGACGCTCATGCGATCCGCCTCGGCAAGCCGTGCGGTGGCCTGGCCGGCGTGCAGTGTGGTTCCGGCAAGTTCTGCCAGTTCAAGCCCGGGACATGCGGCCGTACTGACCAGACCGGCACCTGCGCGTTCAGGCCTTCGATCTGCAACAAGATCTTCAAGCCGGTGTGCGGCTGCGACGGCAAGACCTACGGCAACGACTGCGAACGCCGCGCCGCCGGGGCCTCCAAGGCGCGCGACGGCAAGTGCCCCTCGTGACGGGTCAGCACCGCCGCGGCCGGCGCTCGCGGTATGTATTGACGCCACCGGCCGGAGCCTGCATGAACCCTGGCGCATTCATGCTGCGGGGGTATTCATGACCGGACGATCGCGCCGACGCTTGCCGTTTTGCATCCGTTCCAGCCTGTCAGCCGCCTTGCTGGCGCTGTTCGCAGCCTTCGCCGCCGCGCCGGCGCATGCCGATCCCTGCGCGGATATCGCCAAGCAGCTCGCGCGCCAGATCGAAGGGCTGAAGATCAATTTCACCGCCGCCAACATCACGTACCTGACGCATCCGGCGGCGAAGGAGTTGTCGCTCGGCTGTCGCGGCAAGGACTATGCGATCGAGCTCTATGCCAAGACCGACCGCAAGATGAAGCCGGAGTTCTTCAACCTGGTCGGCTCAGCCACGGCGCTGATCTTCACCGTGCCGAAGGACGATGCCACCACCGGCACGTCGCGCTGCCTGAAGCGCATGGGCATCTTCCGCGGCAACAACATCACGATGCGCTATCGCCGCCTCAATCTGGAATGCACGCGCACCAGGACCGACGCCTCGATCACGGTGCGGCGCGGCAAGAGCGAGTGATCAACCCGCTTCCGCGGTGACGCGCGCGATGCCGTCGAGCACCCTGCCCCAGCCCGGGCTCATCATGTCGAAGGCGATCTTGTTGCCCGGGAACACGAAGCCGTCATGCACCATGCGCAGATGCGTGCCGCCCTCGACCGGCGTCAGCGTCCAGGTCACGACCGAATCAAGCTTTGAGCCGTAGGCGGGATTGGTGTCGGCGCCGCCCTTCCAGGAATAGCGCAACAGGCGCGGCGGATCGCAATCGAGCACCTCGCAATGCACGACGCCGTCCCAGTCGCCCAGCGGCGCGGTGCGGAAATTGAACTTGTGGCCGACGGCGGCGGCGAAATCGTTCGGCATCAGCCATTTCGCGATCCGATCGCTCGTCGTCAGCGTTTGCCAGATCTTGTCGGCCGCGTAGGGCAGCACCTTCTCGACCGTGATCGCATGCTTCTCACTCATCACTCACTCTCCTTCAGCAATCTTTCCAGGTTCTCGAAGCGCTCCTGCCAGAATGTCTGATAGTGGCCGAGCCAATCGATCAGCGGGCTAAGGCCCTTCGGCGCGACGCGATAGTGGATGTGACGACCCTCGCGCCGCTCGGCGACGAGGCCGGCATCGCGCAGCGCGCGCAGATGCTGCGACACCGCCGGTTGCGACACCTTGGAGCCGCGCACGAGCCCGGTCGCGGCGACTTCTCCTTCCTGCAGGATCCGCTCGAACACCGCGCGCCGCGTCGGGTCCGCAAGGGTCTTCAACACATTGGTGAGCTGCATCGTGCCGGCCATGACAATATATAAGCAATTACTTATACGTTTTGTCAACACTGGAACGTTGGGAATGAGCGGAAAGTTGATGCATGCCGCCGCACCTTCGCCGGAAAACATGCGATGATTGGTTTCCCCTCGAGGAGTCGCACGGAGTCGCCAATGATCGCCAAGCTCCTCCTGCAAAACACCGTCTTCGTCGTCGCAATGGGCGCGCTGCTGTTCGGCGCCGCCGGCACGCTGCAATGGCCCGGCGCATGGGCCTATCTCGTTGCTTCGGCCGTTATCGGACCGGCGAGCGGCCTGTGGCTTGCCAAGGTCGATCCCGGATTGCTCGCCGAGCGCATGCGCCTGACGGCGCGCGAGGATCAGCCGAGGAGCGACAAATATTTCATGCTGCTGTTCGTGGTCGTCGCGGTGCTGTGGTTCGTTGCGATGGGGCTCGATCGCAGGTTAGACGGTGCGAATGCCGGCGTCGCGCTGATCGTACTCGGCCTCGCGCTGAACCTCGCCTCGACCGTGCTGATCATGTGGGTGTTCCGCACCAACTCGTTCGCCTCACCGGTCGTGAAAGTGCAGACGGAGCGGCATCATCAGGTGATCTCGACCGGGCCCTATGCGCTGGTCCGCCATCCCATGTATGCGAGCATCATGCTGTTCTTCATCGGCGTGCCGCTCATGCTCGGCTCATGGTGGGGCCTTGCCTTCGTACCGGTGTTCTTTGTGATGTTCGCGGCGCGCACGCGCATCGAGGAGCGCACGCTGCTGGCGGGACTGCCCGACTACGCCGACTATGCGATGCGGGTGCGCTACCGTCTGGTCCCGGGACTCTGGTGAGGAGTGAGGACACGTCATGGCTGAGAGCAAGACCTATACCGGCGGCTGCCATTGCGGCCAGGTCCGCTTCGAATGCACCACCGACATGGCGATGGTGACCGCCTGCAACTGCTCGATCTGCACCAAGAAGGGCCTGCACTTCGTCTTCATGCCGCCGTCGAGCTTCCAGCTTCGCGCCGGCGAGGAGAACCTGAAGGAATATCTCTTCAACCGCCACGCGATCCGCCACCAGCTCTGTGTCGATTGCGGCGTCGACGTGTTCGCGCGCGGCAAGAAGCCCGACGGCAGCGACATCGTAGCGCTGAATGTGAGCTGCATCGACGGCATCGACCTGTCGAAGATCGCGATGACGCCGGTGGATGGGCGGAGCAGATAGTGCCCCACACGTCATTCCGAGGCGATGCGTTAGCATCGAACCCGGAATCTCGAGATTCCGGGTCTGGTCCTAACGGACCATTCCGGAATGACGGCCTTACAAATCCAGCGCCTTGTAGCGCCGGAAGATGCCGTCCTCGTTGAACGGAATCCGCCGCTTGCTCGCAAGATACGCCTTGATGTTCGGTCGCTCGGCGACGCGGTCGTGCAGCGCGACGACGCGCGGAACCTGCTTCTCGAACGCCGCCATGCGCTGCGGGAACGCATAGCGAAGGCCTTCCACGATCTGGAACAGCGACAGGTCGGCATAGGTCGC
This sequence comes from Bradyrhizobium macuxiense, assembly GCF_001542415.1. Lineage (GTDB taxonomy): Bacteria > Pseudomonadota > Alphaproteobacteria > Rhizobiales > Xanthobacteraceae > Bradyrhizobium > Bradyrhizobium macuxiense. The sequence continues at coordinate 31,868 of NZ_LNCU01000116.1, read as the reverse complement.
GCGGCGGCCGGTGACGAAGGCGCCGCCATTGTCCTTCACCAGGTCCTCGAAGTAGCCGAGATATTTCGGCACGCGCGATTTCCAGAATTCCTCGGTGCGCTTCTTCGCCGGCGCCTTCTGGTCCTCGTAGTAGAGCGACGGTCCGAGCGGATGATGGGTGTCGTGAATCTCCAGCACGAAATCGGCGACGGTGAGTTGCAACTGGTGCACCCACAGCTTTCCCGCCTCGGCCTTCGGCGCCAGGCCATGCCGCGCCCCGAGATAGAGCAGGATGTTGGCGGTCTGCCCGATCACGAGCTTGCCGGATGTAAGGAATGGCGGCGCAAACGGCGGCGTGCCCTTGTGGCCTTCCATCAGCTTCATCATCGCGCCGGTGCCGCCCTTGCCGCGTGCAACGTCGGTGTAGTTGGCCTCCGCGTCTTCCAGCGCGAGCCTGACATATTCGCCGCGGCCCTGGATGAAGGGCCAGTAGTAGAGTTGATAATGCATGGATGATCCCTGGAACCTGAACGACGGATATCGCCTCGCAATCTGCGGGCCGGTCTCGCAGGCGTCAACGCACCAATCCGGGAGGTGTTCACTGCACAGAACCGCAATCCAGCGTGGAGACAGCAAGATCGCAAAACAAAAGCGCCGCGGGGTGAGCCGCGGCGCTCTTCAGATCGTCAGGATTGGCAATCGATCAGTTGGTCTGCTGGATCGCCGAGAGCTCCCAGTTGCCGCCGCGCTGGCGCACGAAGGTCCAGACCTCCGTCACCTCCTCCGGCTGCCCGTTTCCGTCGACCATGCGGCCGGTGCCGCGCTCGAGCATGGTGTCGACCAGCGAGTAGCGCATCGCGACCGTCGCATATTCGCTGTCGCCTTCGCGCCAGGCTTCCGCGAGGTCGCCCTGCAGCAGCTTCACATTGGCCACCCTGTTGGTGACGTTGCGCGCCTTGTTCTCTTCGAGATCCTTCGAGAAGTACGACACCATCTCGGGCGTCGCGAGCGTATGCAGCTTCGCGATGTCCTCGTTCGACCACGCGGTCTGGATGTCGCCGAGCAGCCGCTCGAACGTCTCATAGTCGGATGGCGCGATCTCGACCGGCGCATCCGAGCCGCCGCCCAGTCCGAAGCCGAAGCCCGAACGATAGTTCGGCTGCGGTCCGGTGCCAGCCCCGGCTGGACCGCCGGCATAGGCGTTGGCCGGCGCATTGCGGCGCTGCCACCACGACATCGCGAGCCGCACCACCAGCACGATCAGGCCGATCTGTAGCAACAGGCCGAGGATCGACGACAGGCCGCCGAGACCCGAGAACAGGCCGCCCCCGAACAGCATGCCGAACAGGCCGGCGCCGAGGAAGCCCGCGGCCAGTCCGCCGAGCAGGCCACGGCCCATTCCGCCGCGGCCGAACAGGCCGCCGGCATTGGCCGCAGGCGTGCCCATGTTGGGGCTCCCAGGCTGGCTGAAGGTGCGGTTCATGGGCGCGACCGAGCCCGGCGCCGTGCTGGTGCTGGGCGGTGCGGAGAAGGTGCGCGAGCCGCGCGAGCCCCCGCCGCCGACGCGAGCGTCAGCCGCCGAAACGGTCATTACAACGGGGAGCGCCAACGCCATCGCGACGGCGATCACCCGTACAATTCCACGCGTGCGTTGCGAGAAATTCATGTTGGTTTCCTCAAGGATTCCCCGGCATGGGGACGTGCCCTTAACATGGGCAGGGAACGGTAAAAGTGAAGCGGGAAAGGGGAACCGCGGCTGCGGCCCTCAGTCGCGGAGATGTGACATTATGTTCATGTGGAGGCGACGCACATCCTATTGCGGCGCCATGGTTTCCTTCACCGCGGCGACCAGCTGGGTCAGCGTGAACGGCTTCGGCAGGAATGCGAATTGCTGGTTCTCGGGCAGGCTCTTCTCGAACGCGTCTTCGGCATAGCCGGATACGAAGATGATCTTCAGTTCCGGATTGCGGCCACGCATCTCCTTGAGCAGCGTCGGTCCGTCCATCTCCGGCATCACCACGTCGGAAACGACGAGATCGACCGCGCCGTTCTTCTCGTCGAAAGCCTCCATCGCCTCGACGCCGTTCGCGGCCTCGATCACGCTGTAGCCACGTGAGCGCAGGCCGCGCGCGTTCAATGCGCGCAGGCCGTCCTCGTCTTCCACGAGCAGGATGGTGCCCTGACCGGTGAGATCGGGCTTCGGCTTGGCGGCCTCCGCGGCGACGACGGAATCCTTCGCAGTGCCGTTGCCGGCGTGGGCCTCGGACACGGCCTCCTGCTCGACCCGGTGCCGCGGCAGATAGATGCGGAACGTGGTGCCCTCGCCCGGCCTGGAATCGACATAGATGAAGCCGCCGGTCTGCTTGACGATGCCGTAGACCGTGGACAGGCCGAGGCCGGTGCCCTTGCCGACCTCCTTGGTGGAGAAGAACGGCTCGAAGATCTTGTCGATGATATCGGCCGGAATGCCGGTGCCGGTGTCCGAGATCTCGATCTTCACATAGTCCGCTGCCGGCATGCCCTTGTTGGCGAGCTGCGCGGCCTCCTCGGTCGACACGTTGGCGGTGCGGATGCTCAGCTTGCCGCCGTCAGGCATCGCATCGCGCGCGTTCACCGCCAGGTTGACGATCACCTGCTCGAACTGGGAGACGTCGACCTTGATCGGCCAGAGGTCGCGGCCATGCACCAGGTCGAGCTTGACCTTCTCGCCGATCAGCCGGCGCAGCAGCATGGTGAGGTCGGAAAGCGCATCGCCGAGATCGAGCACCTGCGGACGCAGCGTCTGGCGGCGCGAGAATGCCAACAGTTGCCGCACCAGCGTCGCGGCGCGGGTGGCGTTCTGCTTGATCTGCATGATGTCCTGGAACGACGGATCGGTCGGCTTGTGCGCGTTCAGCAGGAAATCGTTCGCCATCATGATGGCCGAGAGCACGTTATTGAAATCGTGCGCGATGCCGCCGGCGAGTTGACCGACCATCTCCATCTTCTGCGACTGGTTGATCTGGTTTTCCAGCGCACGCCGCTCGGTGGTCTCGAGCATGTAGACGATCGCGGTCTCGGCGTCGCGCTCGTCCTTCTCTACCGTGGTGACGAAGAACTGCGCGAAGCGCTCCTTCGCGCCATCAAGCATCACCTCGACCGGCGCGATGTCGCCCTGGCCCTCGGCGGCCTGGTTGATCGCCGCGATCAGGAGGCCGCGGTCGCGCGGATTGACCGCGCGGAAGATCGATTTGGCGGCACCGCCCTCGCCGCTCAGGCTCTGCGCAAGCTTGGCATAGCGCGCATTGGCGCCCACCACATTGCCGCCGCGATCCACCGTCGCGATCGCCATCGGTGTGTGGTCGAAGAAGCGCATGAAGCGCACCTCGGCGGCGCGCTCCGGATCTGAATGCTCATCGCGGGCGCGGCTGATCACCAGCGTGCGCGAGGCGCCTGCCGCACCGTCGGCGCCGAAGGCGAGCTTGTGATAGAGCCGCACCGGCACGGTCTTGCCGCCGCGCATCCGCAGGTCGATGTCGAACACCTCGGTCTTCACCTCGCCCGGCACCGGCACGATCGAGGTCAGCAGCGCCGCACCATCGCCGGAGACGATGTCGGCGAGCTTCAGGCCGCCCGAGCCGATCTCGGCGAGGTCGTAATCGAGCCAGTTGGCCAGCGTCGCGTTGATATAGGCGACTTCGCCGGCCGGATTGACCGAGAAGAAACCGCAGGGCGCGTGGTCGAGATATTCGATCGCATGCCGCAACTCCTGGAACACGTCCTCCTGGCGCTCGCGGTCGCGGGTGATGTCGGCGATCGACCACACCGCATATTTCGCGTCGCGCTTGCCCTGGCCGAGCGGACGCACCCGCAGCCGCAACCAGCGGCCCTGGCTGCCGTCGCGGCCGGCGATCCGGACCTCCTCCTGCTGCCGCTTGCCCTCACGCGCTGCCTTCAACAGGCGGAACACCGCTTCGGAGACGTCAGGGTTACCGATGAAGACGCGCTCCACGGGGCGGACGTCCTGCGGCCCGGCCGCGCCGGTCAGCGCGAGATAGGCGGCATTGGAATAGACGACGTGGCCGCGCGCGTCGGTGACGACGAGCCCCTCCTGAGCCTGATCGGCGATGCGCCCCGTCACGGGGTCGTCGGTGGCGCGGTCGGAGAAGCGGATGATGCCGGCGGCAAAGGCGAACAGGTTGAACAGACCGAAGGTCGCAAGCAGCGCCAGCAGGCCGAGGATATAGGGCTGCGCCTGGCTGCGGCCGATGGTCATGAGCCAGACCGCGACCGCGACGATGCCGGCCGCGATCAGGAGCACCAGCAGGATGCTGCCGCCCCGCCGCACCGGTCCATGGGCCACGAACGGCTCGGTCGCGGGATGATCGTTGGATTCGACAGTCATCTGGAGAGACATAGCTCGTCTGCATCGAGAGGGGCGTCCGGATCGGCCGCCTGCCCCTGAGTGCCTGAATCGGACCCGAAAACCAAGTCCATCAGGCCGCAATTTCGCAAGTTACGCGTATTTCAAGCGGATATCCGCCGGTTTTACGAGCGCAGGCCGGACAATCCGCGCCTCAGCCGCATCACGTAGCCGATGATTTCGGCAACCGCGTGATAGTGCTCGACCGGGATCTCCTGATCGACCTCGACGGTGGCATAGAGCGCGCGGGCCAGCGGCACGTTTTCGACGATCGGAATGTCGTGCTCCTTGGCGATCTCCCTGATCTTGAAGGCCAGATTATCGGTGCCTTTGGCGACGCAGACCGGCGCGGACATGCTGCGGTCATAGGCCAGCGCCACCGAGAAGTGGGTCGGGTTGGTGATGATTACCGAGGCCTTGGGAACCTGGGCCATCATGCGCTTCCTGGCGCGCTGAACCCGCAACTGCTTGATCTTGCCCTTGATGTGCGGATCGCCTTCCGACTGCTTGAACTCCTCCTTCATCTCCTGCAGCGACATCTTGTGACGCTCATACCAGGTCCGGTACTGGAAGAAGTAGTCGCCGATCGCGACCACCGCGAGGATCGCGACCACCGCGGCCATCAGGTGCACCGTCATGCTGGTGACCGCGGGCAGAAGCTCCGACGGGTCGAGATGCAGAAACGCTTCCATGCGGAAGCGATCCGGCCACAGCACCGCGACCATGACGGCGCCGAGCGCGATCAGCTTGAATATGCCCTTCAGGAAGTTCGCCACCGCCTGCTTGCCGAACAGCCGCTTGAAGCCGGCGCCCGGCGAGATCTTGGATAATTTCGGCGTTAGCGACTCGGCCGACCACACCAGACGATGCTGGATCATGTTGCCCGCGATCGCCGCCAGCGCCAGCATCAGGAACGGCACACCGATCGCTGCGACGACGGAGTAACCAAGCGACTGGGTCAACTGGAGGAGACCGGCACCATCGGTGCGGATCATCCATGAATTGGCGATCAGGTTGCGCAGCGGCATCAGGATGCCATCGCCGATCGAGCTGGAAAACGTCGACAACACCAGCGTCGCACCGGCGATGATGAACCAGGTGTTGACCTCCTGGCTCTTGACGACGTCGCCCTTCTCAAGCGCATCGTCGAGACGTTTTTGCGTAGGGTCTTCTGTTTTGTCCTCGGTATCCTCAGCCATCTCGGCTCCCGGTCGTTCTAGTTCGGAGCGAGCTGGCGCATGACGCCGAGGAAATAATCGAGATAGGTGCCCATCATCGCCGCGAGCACGAGGCCGAAGATCAGGAATCCGATCATGATCGAGAGCGGCACGCCGACGAAATAGACCTGCATCTGCGGCATCAGCCGCGCGAGCACGCCGAGGCCGATGTTGAACACGAGGCCGAACACCAGGAACGGCGCCGAAAGCTGCAGTCCGATCTTGAAGGCGGCGGCAAACGCGCTGGTCGCGAGCGAAGCGACATCGCCGCTCGGCATCACCTCGCCCGGCGAGAAGATCCGGTAGCTGTCGCTCAGCGCCGCGATGACGAGATAGTGGCTGTCGGTCGCGAACAGCAGCGTGATGCCGAGGATGGTGAGGAAGTTGCCGACGATCTGGCCCTGCTGGCCCTGGGTCGGATCGACGGCGGTGACGAAGCCGAGGCCGAGCTGCTGGGCGATGACGGAACCCGCGACGTTGAGCGCGGACAGCGTCACCCGCGCGGTCGCGCCGAGCACGATGCCGATGATGAGCTCATGCACCATCAGGACCCCGATCGAGGCGATCGACGTCACGTCGACATGATAGGCGTTGCGATGCAGCGGCAGGATGATCAGCGTCAGCAGCAGCGCGATGGACAGTTTCACCCGTGCCGGGATGTTGGTCTCGCCGAAGCCGGGCAGCAGCATCACCATTGCGCCCACGCGCGCGAAGACAAGCACGAAGACCGCGGCCAGCGCCGGCAGCAGGGAGATATCGATGCGCATGACCGCGGCATTAGTGCATCAACCGCCGATGATTCGCGATGAAATCCGCATCATGTGAGCGTGAAGCGAATCGGCCATGAATGGCAGCGCCAATAGTAACGTGACGAAGATCGCCAGTATCTTCGGCACGAAGACCAGGGTCTGTTCCTGGATCTGCGTCAGCGCCTGGAACAGCGACACCACCACGCCGACCACCAGGCCGACCACCATCAGTGGCGACGACACCACCACGATGGTCCAGATCGCATCACGCGCCACGTCGAGAGTTTCAGGGCCGGTCATCGTTGTTCTCGCTTTCGGTTATCTTTCGTCATTCCGGGGCGCGCAAAGCGCGAACCCGGAATCTCGAGATCCCGGGTTCGCTTCGCGCCCCGGGATGACGTCCCAAGGGACGTCAGATCGGCATCTTCATGATGTCTTCGTAGGCCTGGATCACGCGATCGCGCACAGAGACCAGGGTCGACACCGCGACGTCGGTGTCGGCGACCGCGGTCACCACGTCCATCACGTTGGCCTTGCCCGACGCCATCGCCATGGTCTGCGCATCGGACTTCTTGCCGACCTCCATCACGCTGCCGACGGCGTCCTTCACGAGCTCGCCGAACGACGGCCCGGCGACCGGGCTGCCGGTTTTCTCGAGCCCGCCACGCTCCATCAACTTGGCGAAATTGGCGTACGCGTTGGCGGCGACGGTCGGTGAAGCCATGATCTACGATCCCTGCTGTTCTTGTTGTGTCAGGACTTGAGGATGTCGAGCGTGCGCTGGATCATCCGCCGCGTCGCGCTGATGATGTTGAGGTTCGCCTCGTAGGAGCGCTGGGCGTCCCGCATGTCGGTCATTTCGACCATCGGATTGACGTTGGGATATTTGACGTTGCCGGAGGCGTCCGCCGCCGGATTGCCCGGCTCATGCTTGATCCGGAACGACGAGCGGTCCGGGCTCACCTTGCCGAGCGACACCACCTGGGCGTCGAGCGTGCGGTCGAGGGTCGAGGAGAAGGTCGGCACCTTGCGCCGGTAGGGGTCGCCACCCGCGGTCTGCGCGGTCGAATCGGCGTTGGCGATATTTTCCGAGATCACCCGCATCCGCCCCGCCTGCGCGCGCAGGCCCGAGGTCGCGATGCTCATCGAGCGGGCGAAATCGCTTATCTCATCTGCCATGACATCCTCCCGCCGCCCTCAGACGGCCTAGCCCTTGCCGATCGCCGTCTTCAGCAAATGCAGGCTTTTGCTGTAGAGCGAGGTGACCGCCGCGTAGTCCATCTGGTTGGCGGACACCTTCAGCATCTGGTCCTCGAGATTGACCGCGTTGCCGGCCGGCCGGGTCTGGAAGCCGCTCTTGCCGCGGTCATTGTCGAATGTCTCGGGCGCCCCCGACGCCGTCATGTGGCTGGCACTGGTCTGCATCATCGGCAGCGTCCCGAGGCCCGCGCCGACCGTGGAACCGGCCTTGTCGAACTTCGGCTCGACCAGGTCGCGGGGCCGGAAGCTCGGCGTGTCCGAATTGGCGATGTTCTCGGCGAGCACGCGCTGGCGTTCCTGGTGCCACTGCATCTTGGTGCGCAACGCCGACAGGATCGGGAGATCGTTCATGGACATGGGCGCGGCTCCGTTAACCTCTGGGCCCCCTGAGGTAGGCAGAATTTGCCCGGTGTATGGTTAACGGAGAGTTAAAAGTGGCGACTGATCCGTGGAGAACGCCGCAATTGCGGCTTGCGAGTGCATTTTCGCCACGAAAGCTGCGTTAACCAAGCGCCGACCAAGCCAGCGTGGCACGCTGAGAAGTCGTTTTGGGACAAGCGATTCTTGGTTTATTAATAGAACAGTCGGCTGCAAGCCGCGGGGAATTAAGGAATAAGGCGGATCTCGGGCGCGATTCGCTGCGCAATCCGCATGATCAGTCGGCGCTCACTGAAGGCGGTAGCCGAGGATGGCCACGATGGCCGGGGACTCCAGTATGCAGGCACTAACATTCGTCTTCGCATTCGTAGCCGTGCTGGCGCTGATCGGCGTTGCTGCGTGGCTCGTCCGCCGCTTCGGAGGAAACCCCCTTGGCGCCAACGCCAATCGCGGGCGCATGCCGCGGCTGGCCGTGATTGACGCCGCCGCGGTCGATGGCCGCCGCCGGCTGGTGCTGGTCCGCCGCGACAATGTCGAGCATCTCTTGATGATCGGCGGCCCGAGCGACATCGTCGTGGAGCCCAACATCGTGCGGGCGAGCCCGGGACGCGACCAGATGTCGGCGCGACCGGCCGTCGCAACCGACTCGGCTCCGCCCCGCGTCGCGCCGCTGCCGGATGCCGCCTGGAACGAGAGCGAGGCGGCGCGCACCGACTTCGATCAGGAGCCGCAGTTGCCTGAACTGCCGTCGCGTCCGGCCCGGCCTTCCTTTGCCGACGAGGTCCGTCGCTCCGCGCCCGCCTCCGAACGCCGCAGCGATCCGCTTACCGGCTTCACGCCCGAGCGGACCGAGCCGCGCCCTGATCCGATGCCGCAGCGGCTGCCGCGCTCCGAACCGGCCATCCCGCGTCCGCCGCGTGCCGCCGAGCCGCCAAAGGCGCCGCCGCCGCTGCGCGCGCCCGAGCGCGCCGCTGCCGCACCGCTGCCGCAGGCCGCGACGCCGACGCCTCCGGCGCCACCGCCGCCTCCCTCGAACGCCGACGCCAATCTCGCCGAGATGGCACAGCGGCTTGAGGCGGCACTGCGCCGTCCCTCGGGCGGTGGCGACACCGTCGCGCCGCCGGTTGCGCCCGAAGCTCCACCGGTGCGTCCGCCACGCAGCGAGCCGCCCGCGTCGCCGGCGTCGGCGCCGCAAAAAAGCGGGTTCGAGAATCTCGAGGATGAGATGGCCTCCCTGCTCGGCCGACCGAAGAATCCTTCGTGAGGCTCGCGAGCCTCCCGCGTAGAGTTTTTTTCATCGCTGTACTGATCGCCGCCGGATCGTTCGCCGATCCGGCGATGGCGCAGGATATCAGCATCAACCTCGGCGGCGGCAATGGCGGCGTCACCGAGCGCGCGATCCAGCTGATCGCGCTGCTCACGGTGCTGTCGATCGCACCGTCGATCCTGATCATGATGACGTCGTTCACGCGCATCGTGGTGGTGCTGTCGCTGCTGCGCACCGCGCTCGGCACCGCGACCGCGCCGCCGAACTCGGTGATGATCGCGCTGGCGATGTTCCTCACCGCATTCGTCATGGGACCGGTGCTGCAGAAATCCTACGACGACGGCATCAAGCCGCTGGTCGCCAACCAGATCGGCGTCGAGGAAGCGCTGCAGCGCGCCTCGGTGCCGTTGCGCGGCTTCATGCAGAAGAACGTGCGCGAGAAGGACCTGAAGCTCTTCATGGACCTCTCCGGCGAGCCGCCGCCAGCGACGCCGGACGAGATGTCGCTGCGCATCCTGGTGCCGGCCTTCATGATCTCCGAACTGAAGCGCGCCTTCGAGATCGGCTTCCTCTTGTTCCTGCCATTCCTGATCATCGACCTCGTGGTCGCCTCGGTGTTGATGTCGATGGGCATGATGATGCTGCCGCCGGTGGTGGTCTCGCTGCCGTTCAAGCTGATCTTCTTCGTGCTGGTGGACGGCTGGTCGCTGGTCGCCGGCAGCCTGGTGCAGAGTTACGGGGGGTAGCCCCGCGAAACATTCATGGCCCGCTCGCTGGATCGGCCGCCGCATTCCACTATCATACGCGGCGTCGCATCCGGAGAGCCGCGTCCATGCAACAGTTCGACCGCGCCGCCGAAGATCTTGGCAACGCCATTCATCTCGAGCACGTCAATGTGCAGGTGCCTGACCAGCGCCTGGCCACGCTGTTCTACGTCGCCGGGATCGGCCTGACCCGCGATCCCTACCTGATGGTCTCCGACAGCAACATGTGGGTGAATGTCGGCCGCAGCCAGTTTCATCTGCCGAGCGGCCGGCCGCAGGTGCTGCGCGGTCACACCGCAATCGTGATCGCGGGACGGCAGGCGCTGCTCGCCCGTCTAGCGTCCGTCGCGCCGAAGCTCGAAGGTACCGCCTTCGCCTATCGCGAGCACAATGATCATGTCGAGGCCACCTGCCCCTGGGGCAATCGCCTGCGCTGCTACGAGCCGGACGCAAGGCGCTTCGGACGCGTCACGCTCGGCATGCCCTATGTCGAGTTCGAGGTGCCGCGCGGCACCGCCGAGGCGATAGCCCGGTTCTATCCCGAGATCGTTGGTATACCTGCGAGCGTCGCGAGCGGCGACGGCGTCGTCGCGCGCGCCAGGGTCGGCAAGGATCAGTATCTGCAATTCCGCGAGAGCGACCGGGCTCAGCCGGAGTTCGACGGCCATCATGTCCAGATCTACATCACGGATTTCTCGGGCCCCTACAAGCGGCTGCGCGAGCGCGGGCTGATCTCGCGCGAGGACAATCAATACCAGTACCGCTTCTGCGATATCATCGATCCCAAAGACGGCCGGCACCTGTTCACCGTCGAGCACGAGGTGCGCAGCGCCACACACCCGATGTATCTGCGGCCGCTGATCAACCGCAATCCCGCACAGACCAACCGGACCTTCGCCCACGGCCACGACCAGGCGCCGTGGGCGATGGGACCGGATCAGTACGACGGATAACAATCGGCACATCCGCTTCCCGCCTCCGACATCATCCGCGACAACGCCAGCCACGAGCCGTCATGCTTCCTTCGCAGCGCCATCTGTTCGACGTTCCGCAAGACGTTTGCTACCTGAACTCGGCCTCCTACAGCCCGCTCCCGCGGAAAACGCTCGAGGCCGGCCGTGTGGCGGTGGCGCGGAAAGGCCAGCCCTGGACGCTGGATGCGGACTTCGCCCGCCGCCAGCATGAACGCGCCCGCGCGGCGGCGGCGCGCCTGATCAATGCCGACGTTGACGACATCGCGCTGATCCCCGCGATCAGCTACGGCGTCGCGACGATGGCCAAGGTGCTGACCATTCCGCGCGCCACGCGCGTCATCGTGCTGGAGAATGATCACTCCTCGCCGGTGCTCGAATGGCACGCCCGCGCCGACGAGCAGGGCTTTACGGTCGAGACTGTCCGCCAGCCCGCCGACGGCGACTGGACCTCGGCGGTGCTTGCCGCGATCGAGCGGTCAGGCGCATCGCCGGTCGGCCTCGCCTCGATCTCGTCGGTGCACTGGTCGGACGGCGGCATGATCGACGTCGACAAGGTGCAGGCGGCGCTGCGGCGGCAGGGCGCGATGTTCGTGATCGATGCGACGCAGAGCGCCGGCGTCGTGGCGATGGACGTCAAGCGGCTCGATCCCGACGCGGTGCTCTTCCCGACCTACAAATGGCTGATCGGCCCGTACGGCCGCGCCTTCCTCTATGTCGCGAAGCGCCACCAGAACGGTGTCCCCTTGGAGCAGACCTCGGGCGGGCGCCGCAACGTCAACTCCGAGAATCCGGTCTATTTCGGCGATCTCGCCTATGTCGACAACGCCCGACGCTACGACATGGGCGAGCGCGATCATTTCATCTCGCTGGAGATGGCGTCCATCGGCATGGAGATGATGGCGGACTGGGGCGCGGCCGCCGTCGGCGAACGGCTCGCGATGCTTACACAGCGGATCGCGGACGGGGTGCACGACCTCGGTCTCAGCGCGCTGGAACGGAGACTGCGCGCGCCGCATATCCTGAGCCTCGGCATGGCGGGCGGCGTGCCGAAGGACCTGGTCGCGCACCTCGCCGCCGAGAACGCCCATGTCGCGCTGCGGCTCGGCCGGATGCGCGTCTCGCCGCACGTCTTCAACGACGAGGCCGATGCCGACCGCTTTGTCGCAGTGCTGCGGCAACGCCTGCGCGGATAGAGCGTTTTCGAGCGAGGTCGCGGGAGCGTGCGGGACGCGTGGCTCGATCCGCGTTTCTCGCAACCATTCATTCACCACACCGGTCGCTCTCCGGGATGCAGAAGCGTCAAATGTGAACCGCTTCACACCTGTCGCGCTGCATCCGGTGCTTCGTGCCCGCGGGGGAATGGTGGGCATGACAGTGCGGAAGTTCATCGAAGAGTTGGAAAGCGGCAATCGTCGCGTTGCCAACAACTGGACGATCGTATCATTCAGCCTCTACGGATCGATCCTCGCAGACTTTTCCTCGCACAACGCGGCCGAGCACAACCGCGAAACCTCCGCTGACATCCCGACGCCGACGTTGGGGCAGACCGAGCGCTAGCGCTCAGGTCTTGCGCCCGCGCGTCGATACGGCGGCGCTGATCAGGTCGAGCGCCAGCGCCACGACGACCGCGGCCGCGCCGATCACGAACAGCAGCGCGTAGTTGCCGCCGCTTTGCGCGAACAGATACGACAGCCCGTAGGCGCCCGCCGCCTGGAACAGTGCGAATGTCGTGGTCGCCTGCGCCCAGGCTGTGCGCTGGCTGGCGGCCGAGTGCGGGATCAGTTCGTGGATGCGGCCGATGACGAGCGGCACGATGCCGGGTGTGAAGCCGCCGACGACAATGCTCGACAGGATCAACGCGGCGGGCGATGAACTCACCGCAGGCAGTGCGACCGCCATGGCCTCGATCAGGAAGGCCACGCGCAGCGCAGCGGCGAATCCGGAGCGATCGGCGAGATGCCCGGCCAGCAGCGGACCGACAACGGCGCCGAGGCCGTACAGCACCCAGTAGTGCGATCCCGCTGCAATTCCCTGCCCGAGCCCGCGCGCGACGAAATCGACCAGGAACACCATGTGCGGCACCAGCGCCAGCGCGTTGAGGCCGTACTCCAGGCTCAGCATCAGCACCAGCGGCGACCGCGCACCGTGAGCATTGCCATGAACCTTGCCATGATGCTCCTCGCCGTCCTGCGCTGCAGGGACATCGGTCGGCCATGCTCTCCAGCTGACCAGCGTCAGCAGCGCCGACAGCATGCCAAGGCCATACCAGGCCTGCATGAGCCCCTGCCGCAGCAGCAACGGAACGAGAGTGCCCGATGCTGCAACGCCAAGTCCGACGCCAGCAAAGATCACGCCGCCAACGAAACCCCGCTTGCTCGGCGCGGTGTGCGGCAGGATCGCGGTCGCCGCCAGCACCATGATCACGCCGCCGCTGGCACCGGCGAGAAAGCGGAAGCCGAAGAACCAGATGAACGAGATCGGCACCGCGCAGGCAAAGCAGGTTATCGCCGCCAGGACCATCGTGCCGCGCAACGCCCATACCGAACCGATGCGTGCGCCGAGATCGCGCGCGATCAGAGCACCGGCGAGATAGCCGGCAAGATTGGCGGCGCCGAGATAGACGGCTTCCGCCGGCGTGAACCATTTCGCGGCGATCAGCGCCGGGATCAGCGGCGTATAGGCGAAGCGCGCCAGCCCGAGCCCGACCAGCGAGGCACAGAGCCCGGCGGCCGCAGACAGCCACACCGGCCCGCCGGCAGCCTGATGCGACGAAGCGTGGCGGCGACGATGATGATCGACATTCGTACTCGACATCCCCATGAACTAGGCCCTGGGGCAGTTCATGGAAAATGATTAGTTCCGATCGCAGCGATCATTCGCAGCGAACACAGACCCGCGCGCGGAAGCCACGCGACGCAGATATCGATGCCTCGGGTTCTCGCTCGCCCTTCGTCAGCCCGTCACGGCATATTGCTTGCTGAGATGGTCGCCGATCTGCACCAGCATCGCGACGCATTCGGGATAGCCGGGCTTGGCCACGGTGGCGGCGTCGGCGCTGGCGCGGAATTCCCAGCTCTCCCCGTCGCGGAGAATGGAGATGTCGATGCCATCAGGACAGTCGGCGTGCACCTCCAGCTCGGCCCGCGCCATCGCGATGAGTTCGGCTGCGGTCTTGATCGGCTTGCTCATGGTGACGACGTCTCCTCAGCAGAAACGGCGCTGTTGCCAGCGCCGCTTCGGTGCACCTTACGCGTGGAATCGGCCCACTTTGACTGGCGCTGGCGGGAGCGACCCGCTCTGGCTCGGCTGGCGTGGGAGGCCTGCTCGCGATCCGTGAACGAGGCTACGCCGCCTCCAAGCAGAGTCAATTGGATCGGCGACTATTTTAGGCCAGGGCCAATCCCGGTCACGGCATCGCAGCATAGGCCCGTCATCGATGGCACCCGAGCTCGGATTCGGCCCTTCAATACCGAATTGTGACATTGAGTGCTTCGAAAGGTGGCGTCTGCCTTGGCCTAAGGCCGATTTGCTCCGGTGCTACGCGCGTGTCGCCATATCCTAATGGCGGACATCGCGGTCTTATGATGGCCCGCGTTAGCGCGACGCGCTGGCGCTCCGCTCGCCCTTGATGGCAGGCAATGTACTCACCGGCTCGATCTTCGCCTTGTCCGGCAGTGAACCGGTCGCAACCGGATCCGGCAGCGGCGCGCGGGCCGTGGCGTCGGGGAAGCGGTTCTTCATCTCGCGGATGAAGCCGTCCAGCGTATCGACGCTCGCGGCCATCCTGGCGATCGCGGCGAACTCGGCGCTCGAGGTCGCGACCGGCTTGCTTGCGGCGTCGAACGCCAGCTTGTCGGCCTCGCCCGACATCAGCGGCGCATATTTCTCGCGGAACCGCGACAGGCCGATGGCGTCCTCGGCGAGCGCATAGCCGACCACGGCGCGGATGATGTCGGCCTTCTCGGCGGCATTGAGCGGGGTGAAGTCGCGCCAGCGATCGCCATAGTAGAGCTCGATCTGCTCGGAGGCCTCGCGCCAGCGCCGCGCCGCCCAGTAGATATCCGAGCGCAGCCGGATCGCCTCACGGCCGGTGATGTTCGAGATGATATCAAGTGCGAGATCGTGCCGGCCGACGTCGCTCTGCGCGCGCGCCTCGAGCAGCAGCCGCTGCTGGCGTAATTCGCCGGAGAGGTCGGCGATGCGGGTCGAGCGCAGCGCGGCGATGGCGCGGTCGGGCTTGCGGTTGGTCAGATACACCATGGCAAGGCGGGCGGCGACCTGCGCGCGCGCCGCGCCGTCGAGCCGCTTGTCGACCTGATACTGCAGCAGGTCGGCGGCCTGATCGAGGAGGTCGACCCCGACAAGGCGATCGGACAGCCTGCGGATCATCTCGTCGCCGCGGCGGCCGATCGGGGTCAGCTCGCGGTATTCGTAGAAGGTGCTCAGCGCGTCGATCGGCGACATCTCGTCGCCCTTGGGACCGAGGAAGAGCTGCACGAACAGCGCCGAGGCCGCATCCTGCGCCTGCCGCGACTCCGGCGCGTTCGGCTGCAGCCGCGTCGCGGCGCGGCTCGCGGCGAAGGCGTCGGCATAGCGTCCGGTGTCGGCGTAGATCTTCGACAACACGAACAGCGTCTTCAGCTCGATGCTGTCGCCGCGCCACATCATCGACAGCAGCTCGAGCTGCTTCAGCACCTCATCCTGGCCGATCTCGCCGCGCTTCTGCCGCAGCAAGGTCTCGAGCAGCTCGCCTTCCGCGGCCGCCGGACGGTTGGCGGAGGTGGCGGCGAAGTGATAGGCGTCGAGCGCATCCTTCTCCTGGCCGAGAGCTTCTGCCAGCCGGCCCTTCAGCACAGCCATCGCCGGCTTGAGGTCATCGGGGATGCCGACCACGTCGAGGTCGCTCTTGCGCCGCGCGGCGCCGGCATAGTCCTTGACCTCGAGCGAGGCCTTCATCGCATCCATGTTGACGATGCGCTGCAGGTCCGACGGCAAGGTCGCCACCGAGAACTCGACGTTCTTGAACTTCTCGCGGGCTTCGACCCATTTGCCCTCGCGCGCGAAGGCCAGTCCCTTCCACAATTGCGAATCGTATCCGTTGCCGATCACCGGGTTGGCGAGATCCTTCAGGCCCTGCTCCGGATGGCCGATCAGGATGCTCGCGATCGCGTGCGTCATCACCATCGCCGGCGTCTCGCCGCCGCGCTTGCTCTCTGACAGCATCAGGTTGGTGACCGCATGGGCTTCCTCATACATGCCGCGCGACATGTAGAATTCGGCCAGATCGAGCCGCGCCTGCGGCAGCTGGTCGGCATTGGCCGATGCCGCGGTCGCAATCAGGCTGTCGAGGCGGTTGAGGAAATTGTCCGATCTATTCTTGTGCCACTCGTCGGCATCGAACAGCGGCCTGACCGCGGCAGTCGCGCGCTCGGCGGCAACGTCGGCCGACGACAGCGTGAGACCACCGGGACGGCCCAGAGTCACCTTGTCGTCGCCGATCTCCGCCTTGACGTCGTCGGCGTTCGGACGGACCACAAGGCCGTGGATCGATTCCAACAGCGACAGCTCGACGAAATCCTGCCGTTTGAGGATACCGCGGGTCGGCGGAGGCGCGGTCACGACCCAGAGCGTGTCGCCGGCATCCGGATCGACCAGCTTGTGGAATTGGCCGGGGTTGGCGAGCGGCACGCTGACATTGGCGAGCGCGGGCTCGGTGATGTTGCGGACCACGTTGAGCGGCAGCGGCGGCTTCTGGACGCGGTCGGCGAATGTCAGAGTCCAGCTGACACCGCGCGAACGGTCGTCGCTCTCGAGCGACGGCATCTGCGGCCGGTTGAGGCGGAAGCGGACCGCCTGCCCCTTCTCCAGCGCGATCCGGGTGACATCGGCGATGATGGAGCCGCCCTTGGCGCGGATCGGATCGACATCGATCGCGGCAGGCGTATCGAACACCATCCAGACCGCATCGCCGCGGCGGAACAACGCGGTCGGCGTGGCCGCCGCGAACGAAAACGTCACGCGCAGCCCATCGCTGTCGCGCTGCGCCTCGACCCCGGGCGTGCCGTTCGGGCGCGCCTCGGCGGACGGCGATTGCGCCACGGCCGCCTTCGGTGCCTCCGCGGCAGGAGGCATCGATTTCGGCGCATCGGTCGCAGCCGCCGGGCTCGCTTCCGCAGCAGGTCCAGCCGCACCGTCATGCGGCGCGGACGGCGCAACAACGTTCTCGGTCGCGGGGACCCTCTCTGCCGGCGCGGCCACAGCGTTGGACGGCTCCGACTTTGACGATTCCGGCTTTGACGATTCCGGCTTGGGCGGCTCCGATTGACTCGGCGCAGATGCGGATTGCTCGGCATTACCCTGCTCCGGCCTCGCCGGTGCGCCCTGGGCCTGCTCGGATTTCGGCTGGTCGGGCTTGATCTCGATCTTGGCCTGTTGCGCGATGCCTTCCGAGGTGACGGGCGGGATCGCGGCCTGCTCTCGCGGCATCGCGGCCTTCGACTTGGCGCGAGGTGCGGGCATCAGCGCGGAGAGCGCGGGCTTGGCCTGAGCCTGCTGGTCGCTCTGCTGGAAGGCGACGTCGACGATGTAGTTCTTCTCGTCGCGGAACGAATGCACGTCGACATCGCCGATCAGCGTCATGTCGACCGCCGACGTATCCGTATCGGCGCGCGCACTGATCGACGCAACGTTCGGAGGCGCGGCGACCTTGGCGTCGGCAAGGTCGAAGGCCAGCACCGCGTTAAAGGAGAGCGTCAGCTTCTGCTCGTTCAGCACCGAGGAGACGCCGACACCGTCAGGAACCTCGAAGACGAAGCGAACGAAGGTGGGCTGCAACAGCGCGCGCACCCGCACCGGCGGCCGCTTCTTCGCGGCATCGGCAGCGCGCTGCAGGCGCAGCAGCCGCTCGGCGTTGCGGGCACGTTCGGCGAGCTCGCGGATCACCTCCTGCGGCAACGGCGGCGGCGGGCCGGTCCAGCCGTCGGGCAGGAAGTCGACGAAGATGCGCTCGCCTGCAGTCATGGTGTTGATGGTGACGCGGCGTGCCAGCGACAGGCGGATCGCCGAACCGTCCGGATCGCGGCGCGCGGAACCGACATAGTCGGGCACCGCATCGGACAGTTTCTCGACAGGGATGTCGACCGGGCGCTTGAAGCGGATCACGATGATGGAGCCCGCCGTCGTCACCTCGGAATCGACGTCCTCCTTCAGCTTCAGCACCAGCCGGGCATAGCCGTTCGCAGCGGAGAATGTCGCCTCACCCGGCACGGGCACCGGATCGTCAGCGCGCGCAGCGCCGGGATATGTGAGGGTGGCGGCAGCGAAGCCCGCGACCAGCAGGCACAGACGCGCAGCCCGCGTCCACGCGCGGCCCAGCGACCATGTTCCAGCGGCAGCCGTTCGCGCCATCTCGAAACGTCTTCTTAATGCCTTAACGATGCCAGCGCGAAGCGCCCTCGCCCACGCGTTCCGATTTTGGATTGGCGGCGTTAAGGAGCTGTTAACGTCAACGCGGAGTTTCCACGCCGAGGGCGCGGCACGACGTAGCAAGCAGAGCCAGCGATGGAGCGTCCGAGAACTGCCCCAGCGGGCAACCATCCCTGGTGGCTGAGAAGAACGATAGAAAGTAATGAAGAAGCTGAAGGAAGAAGGCTCCTGTTCCAATCCAGAAAAAGCCGCGCGCAGGCTTGTGGAACATGCCCGCGCGTTCGAGCCGATCCAAGATCGCCGGATCTACATTGAGAAGATCAACGGCCCCTTCTTGCTTGAGGACATGACGACGCCCGCAGAGTACAGGCTGGCCTAATCTGGCGATCGAGCGCGGCTGGCTGGAGAAGGTTCACGAAAGCATTCGGATGACGCAGGGCAAGGACCTGTTCGCAAAATAGTTCCTCCAACGGTCCAAATTTTACAATTGTCAAAATTAACTTATGTAGCGGCGCTATCGCTCCCAGGGCAGATCTACTTCCGCATCAAGGATCAGAACCCTGTTGCGGAAATCACCATGGAAAAGAAACGTCGCCGACGGATCAACCACACGCTGACCCTCGAACATCGTCTCGCTCAAGCGGCTAAGCGCCTTAGAGCTTCCGCCCACAGGATGCCGAGCGGCCCCGCCCGCGAACTTCGGTTTCAAAAAGCTCGCCAAATGGACGAAGCAGGCGAGATGAGCAAGTTCCTGTCGTAGCGTCAGCATGGTCTGGGACCGCCACGTCAAATTCCATTCACGCCTAAACGAGGAATCCAGCCCCGGCCGCTGGCATGAACCGTGCTGTAGATTTCCTGCTGGGGACTTTGGTGTCTCAGTTCAGGAATAGGCGCTGCCGAGCGGTGTTATCTTGAGACCGCCGGCCCCGACAATCGGGAGGTATCGTTGAAGAACGCAGCACCCCTGCAGGCTAGGTTTCTCGTTCGACAGGGAACCACTGGCTGGATGGTTTATGATCGAGACCGCAAGGGACCGGCACTCCTAACGGGCCCCCGCTTGGCCGAAAAGCTGACGAGGGAGCAAGCCGAAGACATAAGGCAGGGACTGACGAAACCGCCCGGTGGTCGAGACTCCGCGGACTGACGGATTCGCAAAGCCATCCCACGAGACCTATCTTCCGGACGAAAGAACTACGTTATCCCTCAATTCGTCTTCGGCGTCAGCAGCGTGCCCTCGATCTTGGGGAGATCGTCGGCGGCCGCCGAGTTGTCGCCGCTGGCGCGGCGGGCGAGTTCGACCGTGAGCCGCTCGGCGGCCTCCGGCTGCATCTGACCGAGGATATCGGACATCTTGCGCGGCTGGATCTGCGAGGCAATCTGATAGAGCACGTTCATGTCCAGGCGATCGAACACCTTGGCGGCGTCCTTGGGCTTCATGTTCTCGTACATCGTGATGATGCCCTTGAAGCGGGCAGCCTCGGCCTCCGCCTTCGCCGCGGCGTCGGCGCTCGCCTTGGCATCGTTGGCCTTGGCTTCCTCGACCTTGCTCTCGATGCGCTTCTCGGCCGCCTTCAGCAGGCTTTCGCGGATCTCGACCTCACGCGCGCGCTGATCGAGCTCCTGGCGGCGCGCCTGCAGCCGTTCCAGGATCGCGCGCTCCGTCGCCGACACCGGCGGCGCGGTCTGATCCATATTGACCGCCACGCCGTCGGGCTTGGGCGGCGTTGCCGCGGGAGCCGCCGGCTTCGGCGCTTCGTCCTTCTTGGTCTCCTTGTTCTCGACCGATCCCGTGACGTCGCCGGAATCGATCCTGGCCCTGTCGTCGACAGCGGCCTTGTTGCCGCCCGGGAAGTTGAAATTCTCCTGCGCCCACGACGGCCCGGTCGGCTGCGGGGTGTAGTCGAACACATAGCCGCCATCGAGCACCAGGCCCGCGACCTTCAGCACCATCAGGCCGAAGACCGCGGTCAGCACGACCGGCATCACTCTGATGTCACGGAACGACTTCATGCAGCGAGGCCGCTGGCCCTCCGGCGCTCGGTGAAGGCTTCGGCCGCCGCCGCGACCGCACGCGCCGCGGAGACCTTGGGTGCCGGCGCCACCGGTGCCTGCATAGGCGCCGCCGGTGCGGGAGCAACCGGCCGCGCGGCAAGCGCGATCTTGGACAGGCGGCGCACCACGTGATCACCTTCGGCAAGCTGGTTCTTCAGCTGCGCCGACATCTGCGTCGCCTCGTCAAGCCGGTTGCCGAGATTCTCGTTGACGTCGCGCACGGCGTGCTTGAGCCCGCCGATCGCGCGCTCGGCGATTTCCGTCGCGGTGATCAGTTCGGCGATCGTCGCCTTCAGCGAATGCTCATCCGCCTTCAGCCGCTGCAGCCGCTTGTTGAGCAACCAACAATAGCCGATCGTCAGCATCAGAAGCACGGCCACCAGGCTCTCGATTGCTAGTCCAAGCACATGACTCATGGTGCCTCCATCATCTTTGTCTGCTCGTCCGCCTTCTCGAACATCGCGAAGGTGGTTTGCGGCTTGCGCAAATTCTTGGTGACGCGGATGGCGACGCGGTCGCCGACGCGACCCATCCGTCCTTCAGTCAGGGTGACGTTGCCGCAGCGGACCGACACCAGCGAGTCGGCGCCGATCTCGAGCGGCAGCGTGTCGCCGACCTTCAGCCGCATCAATTGCTTCAGCGGAATGTCGGCCTCGTAGAGCACGGCGTCGACCGAGATCTCGGCCTGCGCCACCTCGGTCGCGAAATGGCCTTCCCAGATCGGGTCGCGGCCGAACTTCTCGCCCATGAACATCTGCAACAGCACGTTGCGGATCGGTTCGATGGTGGCGTAGGGCAGCAGCAATTCGACGTTGCCGCCGCGGTCTTCCATGTCGATGCGCAGCCGCACCAGGATCGCGGCATTGGCGGGCCGGCTGATCGCGGCGAAGCGCGGATTGGTCTCGAGCCGGTCGATCGTGAAGGTCACCGGCGACAGCGGGCGGAACGCCTGCTCGGCGTCGGCGAGCACCACCTCGACCAGCCGCTTGACCAGGTTGGTCTCGATCGTGGTGTAGGGCCGGCCCTCGATCCGGAGCTGGGTCTGGCCGCGGCGGCCACCGAGCAGCACGTCGATCATCGAATAGATCAGGCTGGAATCGACCGTGGCGAGACCGAAATTCTCCCACTCCTCCGCCTTGAACACGGAGAGCACTGCCGGCAGCGGGATCGAATTCATGTAGTCGCCGAAGCGCACCGAGGTGATGCGGTCGAGCGAGACCTCGACATTGTCGGAGGTGAAGTTGCGCAGGCTCGTCGTCATCAGCCGCACCAGGCGGTCGAACACGATTTCGAGCATCGGCAGACGCTCGTAGGACACCATCGCGGAATCGATGATGGCGCGGATGCCGGAATGATCGTCGAGACTGACGTCGCCGACGGTGAAGCCGAGGAGATTGTCGATCTCCTCCTGCGACAACACGCGCTCGCCGTTGGTGGTCTTGCTGCCGAAGTCGCGGCTGCCGTCCTCGACCATAGCCGCCCATTGCAGCGCCATGCTCTCGGTGAGTTCGTTCTTGGCAGCCTCCGCGGCGGCGGCGGCGGGATCCTCGGAGTCGAGCGAGGCTTCCCACTGCGCCGCAATGGCGTCCTGGTCCATCAGGTCGTTGCCGGCCATGGCTTTACATCCGCCCTGTCACTGGATCACGACTTCCTTGAACAGCACCGCGTTCACCTGGTTGGGTGCGAGTGCCAGATTGACGCGCTTGGTCAGCTCTTCCTTGAGGCGAAACAGGCCGGCCGAACCGTTGAGGTCGCTCGGGCGCAGCTCGCGCATGTAGGTCTGGAACAGGTCGGTCACGCGCGGCAGCGACGGCTTGATCGCCTCGGCCTGCTTCTCTTCCTTGACCTCGAGCACCAGCTTCAGCTTCAGATATTGCACGCGTTCGCCGGGCGCGCCGACCAGGTTGACCAGCATGTCCGGAACGTCGACGAAGGACGGCGGCTTCGGCGGCGGCGCTTCGGCGTGCTGCTCGTCGCCGTGACCGCGCATGAAGAAGAACCATCCGCTCGCGCCGGCACCGACGATGACGAGGAATCCGACGGCGGCAATGATCAGCTTGAGCTTGCCCTTTTTCGGAGCGGCCGCGCCCTCGCCGCCCTCCGTCTTGTCCTCGTCCGCCATCGTCCGCCCGCTTCAATTGAAGGATGCGAACGCGATTGCCACCAGCCCAGGCCTTAAGACGCGATACAAATGCCGCCGGCGCACACGCGCCCCAATGCCGGCAACGCTAGGGTCATAATGGTTAACGGAACCTTAGGATTGTCGTTCAACTAGGAAAAAACTGCCGGGCAAACATGGTCAACAAGACCTTTCTGCCGCCTGCCCGACGCCCCGAGAAACACGCAACCCTTTCAAATATCATCGCATTTGGAGTTGGCACGGCTTTCGCTGAGAGGATGGCGTAACCCGCGGCCTTGGGAGAGCCCGAAGGTTAACGACGGTCCGGAGTGAAGGCTTGGGAGAGCCTCTGCAGTCGGATCACCTCACAGGGGAGAGCCACCGATGCAGAACGCGCTTCTGATCGGACTATCGAAGCAGATGGTGCTGGAGCGGCAGATCGATGTCGTCGCCAACAACATCGCGAACATGAACACCAATGGCTTCAAGGCCGACCGGTCCTTGTTCCAGGAATATCTGTCGTCGAGCGCGCACGAGGACAATTTCGCCGGCAGCGACCGCCGCGTGTCCTTCGTCCAGGACCGCGCCACATATCACGACTTCTCGCAGGGCCCGACCGAAGAGACCAAGAACCCGCTCGATGTCGCGATCGACGGTAGCGGATTCCTCGTGGTGCAGACGCCGGCCGGCGAACGCTACACACGCGACGGCAATCTGCAGATCAACAACCAGGGCCAGCTCGTCACTTCCGACGGCTACCAGGTGCTCGGCAATTCCGGCCCGATCACGTTCCAGCAGACCGATCACGACGTCAACATCGCCGCCGACGGCAACATCACCGTGCTCGAGGGCACCTCGACCCTCGACTCGGTGCGCGGCAGGCTCCGCCTGGTGTCGTTCCCGGAGGCGCAGCGCCTGCTGAAAGAGGGCTCCAACCTCTATGCGCCGGGCGAAGGCGCGGTGCCGGTCAACGATACCCAATCGATGCTGCGCCAGGGCTTCATCGAGAAATCGAACGTCAATTCCGTGGCCGAGATGAGCCGCATGATCGAGATCACGCGGACCTACACCCAAATCGCGACGCTGCTGCAGCAGCAGAGCGACCTGCACAAGTCGGCGATCGAAAAGCTCGCCGACGTGCCGACCTGATCGGAGGCTGACCCATGCGCGCACTCTATACCGCTGCGACCGGAATGGCGGCCCAGGAACTCAACGTCCAGGTGATCTCCAACAACATCGCGAACCTGCAGACCACCGGTTACAAGAAGCAACGCGCCGCGTTCCAGGACCTGATCTACGACCATGTGCGTCGCGTCGGCGCGCAGGCCTCGCAACAGAACACGATCCTGCCGATGGGCATCGATCTCGGCGGCGGCGTCAAGACCGTCGGCACGCCGCGGATGATGACCCAGGGCACACTGTCGCCGACCGGCAACGATCTCGACATCGCGGTTCGCGGCGAAGGCTTCTTCAAGATCCTGATGCCGGACGGCACCTTCACCTACACCCGCGACGGTTCGTTCCAGATGGACAACCAGGGCCGTATCGTCAACGCCCAGGGCAACCCGGTGCAGCCGACGATCACGATCCCGCAGAACGCCTCCGGCATCACCATCAACACGCAGGGCCAGGTTTCGGTGACACTGCCCGGCCAGACCGCATCGACCACGATCGGCCAGATCGGCCTGACGCGCTTCATCAACAAGGCTGGCCTGAACCCGATCGGCGACAACCTGTTCACGGAGACGCCGGCCTCGGGCCAGCCGCAGGACGGCATCGCCTCGACCGACGGCTATGGCGACATGCAGCAGGGCAACCTCGAACAAGCAAACGTCGAGGTGGTCTCGGAAATCTCCAACCTGATCGCCGCGCAGCGTGCCTACGAGATGAACTCCAAGGTGATCTCGGCGGCCGACCAGATGATGCAGTCGACCTCCAACCTGTTCCGCTGAGGATAATTTCGATGATCGCCCGCCCGCTCCTGCTCGCTGCCGCCCTGCTCGTGGCCGCCGTGACGCCGTCGATCGCGCAAAGCGAGAGCGAGGCCATCGCGCCGCCGACACTGCGCGCCAACGTGACGGTCTCGGACGACATCGTGCGGGTCGGCGACCTCGTCGACAATGCCGGCAGCGCCGCCACCATCGCGATCTACCGCGCGCCGGATCTCGGCACCACCGGCACGCTGCCGGTCACGCAGGTCCTGAACACGCTGCGCGCGCGCCAGATCATCGGCGTCGACACCCGCGATCTCAAGGAGGTCACGGTGACGCGGCTGGCGCGCACCATCGACAACAAGGAGATCGAGCAACAGGTGGCGCACGCGCTGGCGCACCGCCGCGGCCTCGGCAGTGCCGCCGACATCGCCCTAACCTTCGACCGCGATCCCGGCGATCTCCGCCTCGAAGCCACCAACACCGGCGCGCTGCAGCCGATCGCTGTGCGCTACGACCCCCGCAGCACGCGCTTCGACGTCACCTTCGAGATCGGCAACGCCTCCGGCGCCGCGCCGCTGAAGCTGCGCTTCACCGGAACCGCGATCGAGACCGTCGAGGCCGCGATCCTGACCCGCAGCGTCGAACGCGGCGATGTGTTGAAGGCCTCCGACGTGGTGGTCGAACGCCGCCCGAAGGTCGAGGTCGGCACCGACGCCGCGGTGCGCGACAGCGTCGTCGGCATGCAGGCCCGCCGCCAGCTCGGCGCCGGCCGGGCGCTGCGCGTCGCCGATCTGGCCAAGCCCGACCTCGTCACCCGCGATCAGAACGTGACGCTGAGCTACCAGAACGGCGGCCTCTATCTCACGATCCGCGGCAAGGCGATGGACGGCGGTGCCGAAGGCGACGTCGTCAGCGTGATGAACTTGCAGTCCAAGCGCGTCCTGCAAGGCGTCGTCACCGGCCGCGGCGAGGTCTCGATCACGGTTGCGACCCCACGCCCGGCGCCGGTCTCCGATGCCACCCCGTCAACTCCAGCTCCCGTCAAGCTCAGTTCAGCCGCTCCAAACGCCGAGTAAAGTTCATGTCCCGGTACCGTATCAACCGCCTCCTCCTGACCAGTGCGCTGTGCGCACTCGGAGCAATCGCCAGCGGCTGTTCGTCGATCGACCGACTCTCGCAGATCGGCGAGCAGCCGAAGCTGTCCGCGATCGACAACCCGACCACGCAACCCGGCTACAAGCCGGTGCAGATGCCGATGCCGAAGCCTGAGGTGGCCTCCTACAGCCCGAACTCGCTGTGGCGAAGCGGCTCGCGGGCCTTCTTCAAGGACCAGCGCGCCTCGCGCGTCGGCGACATCCTGACCATCACGGTGAACTTCACCGATAAGGCCGCGATCGCCAACGAGACGCAGCGCAGCCGCACCAGCACGGAAGACTCCGGCATCACCAATTTCCTGGGCTCGCAGACCATCACGCAGGCGAACAAGGTGCTGCCCGGCCGCCTCCTCACCACCGACTCATCGTCCAACAGCGACGGCAAGGGATCGGTGAACCGCCAGGAGGCCCTGCAAACCAACGTCGCCGCCGTCGTCACCCAGGTGCTGCCGAACGGCAACCTCGTGGTCGAAGGCAAGCAGGAGATCCGCGTCAATTACGAAATCCGCGAGCTGATCGTGGCCGGTATCGTACGCCCGGAGGATATCCAGAGCGACAACACCATCGACTCCTCGAAGATCGCGCAGGCCCGCATCGCCTATGGCGGCCGCGGCCAGATCACCGACGTGCAGCAGCCGCGCTACGGTCAACAGGTGATGGACGTGCTGCTGCCGTTCTGACCTCTTTCACGAGCTCCCACATCTCGTCGCGAACCTAGGCGCGGCGCGGTGTACCAACGCGGCCCTCGCTAGCTCCCCTGGCGAGGGCCGCGGCTTTCCCTAATCCGATACCGCGAGCGGGATCAGACGCCGCGGACAAGTTGCGCGACCACTTTCTTGGTTCGTTAACCCTTGTGACAATGCGCAGTAGCCGTTTGCACGATTGCAACGTAGCTAGACGATCACGCAGGGGTTGCAGTTCGACCATGCTCAGAGACGGTCAATATGCGGCGTGGTTCCGGACGCCGCGCGGCGAAGGCACCGGAATAGTCCACCTCGCAAACGGCAGGATCTCCGGCGGCGACTGCGTATTCGTCTATGGCGGATCCTATGAGTTCGACGAGGACCGCTTCACGGCGACCTTGACGACGCGCCGATTTGCCGACGGTCCGACCACGGTGTTCGGCTGCGACGAGGTCGAGGCGGAGCTGACCGGCAGGTTCAACGGCACCACCGCGGTCTGTTCGGGAACGGCCAGGCAGGCGCCCGGCGTGCGCTTCGAGGCGACGCTGTTCCTGCAGCAGGAGGAGCAGCCGCTCGTGCCGGGTCCGAAATCCACGCTGGCGCCTACCCATGTGGCGCGGCTGCCAAAACCGCCTGCCGACCGCCGCACCAATCCGTTCGCGAGCAAGCGTTTCGGCTGATCCTCGAGCCTGATGCCGATGGCGTCTCCGCCCGGGCAGGCGTACGATTGCGCCTGCGCGATGCGCAGCCCCGATCGATGCAGCAGGGAGGAGGGTCCCATGTATGCCGCCATCCGTCAGGCCAAGGCGAAGACTGGCACGGCCGAAGAACTCGCGCGCCGGATCAAGGAAGGCGCGATCCCGATCATCAGCGACGTCGAA
The DNA here is from genome assembly GCF_001542415.1 of Bradyrhizobium macuxiense. Classification (GTDB taxonomy): domain Bacteria; phylum Pseudomonadota; class Alphaproteobacteria; order Rhizobiales; family Xanthobacteraceae; genus Bradyrhizobium; species Bradyrhizobium macuxiense. Next base: position 4,630 of record NZ_LNCU01000116.1, on the reverse strand, counting down.
GGCTTCATGGCCTATTACGTGGTCTATGCCGGCGACGACACCGTCACTGCGATCAGCGTCTTCAACAACCATGCCGGCGCCGAGGAGGCCAACCGCCGTGCGCTGGCCTGGATCGACGACAATCTCGGCCCGCTGCTGGTCGGGCAAGCCTCGGCGGTCGCGGGTCCCGTGATCGTGCACACGATGGCCTGACCGGCCAAGGCACAAGCGGCGGCGCACGCTGACCGCGCGGCGATGGATCAGCGCGGCCATCGAGCAGAAGATCAAGGACCTGATCGAACAGCAGTTCCAGAAGAACGCCGGCAAGGCCGGCCAGGTCGTCGACGTCGCGGCCTAGCGCCGCGTCGCGATCATTGCGCGCTCAGCGGCAGGCTCAACGCAACCACTGCGAAATGATCATTCACTGCCGCGCCACCTCGCCAGGCGAACGCGTCACGCGCTCTTGCTCTTCTTCGCAGTCGCGCGTGCCGGCGCAGTCGCCGCCTTCTTCGCCGGCCTCTTCGATTTCGCCTGATTGAACTCGATCGCGGCCCTGATCAAATTCTTCAGAGCGCGGTCGTTGATCTTGTCGCCTTCGAGCCAATCGATCGCACGCCTTGCGTTGCCCTCAAGTCCGGCGTTGAACAGTTTGTCGGGATCGGGAAGACTTGCGCCGTACATGAAGGTCAGCTTCACCTTGCCCTTGTGGGCATTGGCGACCGCAATGATGCCGTCGCGATACCACACCGGGCTCCCCATCCACTTCCAATCCTCCGTGATCGCGGGGTCGGCCGCGAGGATGGCCTTGCGCATGCTGACAAACGTCTTGCCGCGCCAGTCGGTCAGGTCTGCGATCATCCGGTCGATACGTTCCGATGGAGTCATTGATGCCTCGCGTTGTGGCCACTCGTCATCGAACCACAACGGTCATGCCGGGGTCGAGGTAAAAAATAGAAGCGGTGGCGTCGCCTTTGCGATCTCCACCGCCACCCTCGATGTCGTACCGCTATTCGGTGAGCACTCGTCCGCCGGCGGCGTATCCGCCGCGCCACCTCGCGGCATAGGGCAGCGCGAACAGATACAGGCCGCTAATCAGGAGGAAGATGAGCGGGAACAGCGCCAGCAGTCCGATCCAGAGGGCTTGCTCCTGCTTGATCATGGCGGCGATGTTGATGATGACGGCCACGGTGAAGGCGATCGACAGCCAGCGGTGAAACTGCCGAATCCAGTTGTTCCAGTTCAAGTGAAACCTCCTGCTGATGTGAAAACATGCGATTCCGTCATTGCGAGGAGCGATAGCGACGAAGCAATCCATACATCCGCGTGCGCGGCACGATGGATTGCTTCGCTTCGCTCGCAATGACGGGGGTAGAGCCGTGCGTACAAGTTCTGCCCCGAGACGAGCCAGTCCGAACGAGCGAATCGCCTCGCGACCGAGGTCAGCCCTCCCGCGCCAGGACCTCGCCGAGCTTTTCGAGGAACTGCTTCCACCCGGCGTGAGCGCCGCCATAGGCCTGCTTCTGATGCGGCTGGAAGCCCGTCTGCTCGACGCGCAGATGGGTGCCGGCGGCCGTCGGCGTCAGCGTGAAGGTCACCACGCTCTCGAGATTGAAGGCCGGATCGGGGTTCGCAAAATTCCAGGTGTAGGACAGCGTCTTGTTCGGCTCGACGGCCAGCACCTTGCAATCCAGCACGCCGCCCCAGTCGCCGCGCAGGTTGAAGCTGTGCCCGACCACGGGCTTGAAGTCGTTCTTCATGAGCCACTCCTCGATCAGATGAGGTTGCGTGAGGGCGCGCCAGAGCTTTTCCGGCGGATGGGAAATGTCGCGTTCGACAATCACGGAGCGCGTTTCGGTCGGCATGGTCATTGGTCCATCCTTTTGAGGAGATCTTCGAGGTCGTCGAACCGGTTCTGCCAGAAGCCGGCCATCTGGCTGGTCCAGTCGATCAATGGGGACAGGGCACCGAGCTGCGCGCTGTAGTGCGTCTGGCGTCCCTCATGGCGGTCGCGCACCAGCCCGGCCTGCTTCAGCACGCCGAGATGTTTCGAGACCGCCGGCTGCGAGATTCCGGCGTGCAGGGTCAGAGCCCCAACCGTCTGCTCTCCATTGCGGCACAGCCGTTCGAAAATGGCCCGCCGCGTTGGATCGGCGAGCGTTCTGAACAGCACATCGTGAGCTTCAGACATTGATCCATAACCCGCTGGCTATGGATTAACATATAACTGCTCAGCTATGGATGAGTCAACCCAAAAATGTGAACAGCGCTCTTAGTGCATTTTTGCGCAGGCCCCGTCGGGGACCGAGCAGCCGCCAGTGATAACTGAGAGGTTATGTCGCAGATGGTCATCCACGCCGCTCGCCCGACGGGCAACTCAGCAAAACCCGTCAAGTCCTCGCCATCGCGCAGGGAAAGCCGGGGTTGCTCCGGTTACACCTGTGGTCCTACCCCCTGTGCTTTTTTTCATTGCTCAGGGCCCCATGGGTGCGATCGGCACCCGGTGTTGACATAGACCCACAACAGAGATGAGCGATCCTTCCCCTTACATCGAGGTTCAGGGAACCGTCGTCACCGACATCGACCGTAACACCGGAGATCAAGTTCCTCAGGACCGTGATCTCTTCCGGCCCGGCCCGGCCAAGCTCGTCGCCAAGCTGATCAAGCACCCGCCGATAGCGCTGGACGGCGGACGGCAGCAACGCGATCACGTTGTCAGCCTGCATCGAAGCCAACTCGGAAGAGAGCTTGTCTTTCTCGGCTTCGAGCCCTTGCAATGCTGTCACGATCACCGATACCGCTGATCCACCGGCCTTGATCGCCTCGACGAGATTGGCGCATTCCCGGTCGATATCCGTAAGCCGCCGTTCCATGGCTGGCCTTGCGCTGGTAGCAGCCGCCGACAGCCGCCGACGCTCTTCGTTGTAGGTAGCTACGAATGCATTGATCAGCGTCGGGTTAGCCAAGTGCTCACGGAGGCCAGCCGAAACCTTCGCCAGAAGGCTATCGAGGTAAATGATCCGCGCGTTTGGACAGCTACCATTCTCACGATGGCTGCTGCACTGGAGTCTCGCACGACCGCCATGTAATCCAATGGACTGCAGGCCAGCGCCGCAGGCTGCACACTTGATCAGTCCGCTCAGGACATGACGCGGCTTCCGAGCCGCCCTAGCTCCAGCCATAGCGCCAGCACCGGAACGCGGATCATTGTTGTTACGCCTTACCCTGAGCGACTGCACGCGATCGAACAAGTCGTCGCTAACGATCCTCAAATGCGGGACTTCCTTCCGTTTCCACTCACTGCGGTCATTGACGATCGTGCCACGACGGCCAGTCTCCGGATTGCGATCGGCGGTCTTGGTAGTCCGGTTCCAAACCATCTGGCCGCTATAGATCGGATTGCCCAAAATTCCGTTCTCTCTGGACTTCCTTCCGCTCAATTGGCTTGCGCTCCACAGCTTGCCGCGCGGCGCTGGCACACCGCGCTTATTCAGCGCGTTCGCAATCTGTAGCGCCGACTGGCCAGCGGCGAAGTCGGCATAGATCGAACGCACGATCTCCGCCTCCGCCTCGTCAATTTGCAGGATGCCGCGTTCACCGGTAGACCGATAGCCGTAGTTCACCACACCGCCCGCATGACGGCCATCGGCGACAACACCGAACTGTCCGCGCCTTGTGTGATCGGCGAGGCCGGTCAAAAATAACTCGTTCATGATCGCTTTGACCGACCCGCTGAGCCGATCAACATAGCCGCCGTTGGCGGTCAGCAGCTTGATGCCAAGATATCCAAGCGCTTCGCGACAGGCATGAAAGTCGCTCTGGCTACGCGTGAGCCTGTCCTGATCCTCGACGACCAGCACATCGAACTGCCGAGCCTTGGCGGCTTGCATGAGCCTGACAAAGCCCGGACGATCGGCCTTGCTACCGCTGATGGCGCGATCCTCGAAAACCTCGATTACTTGCAGGTTCTCGCGTTCGGCAATGGTACGGCATAATGATATCTGATCCTCGATGGATCGATCGCGCTGGCGATCGGAGCTAAATCGGGCATAAACAACGGCTCTCATGGTCTCCTCATGGGGTTTGTTTGAACCCCTAAGATTTGGCGACTACCGGAGCTTTCAGCAAGTCGGCGGTAACCGGCTGGACTGACTCATGTTTTGAATCCTCCCGCGCCAAGCGCCTCGCCAGCTCCCTGACGTAGGACAGCAGCTCTGCCGGAGGTTCTGTTTTGCAGAAGTGCAGGACGAGTGCGGTCATTCTACCACCCCCGCCCGCAATTCTCACAAATCACGGGTTGCCTCGATGAGAAGCTTAGCGCCCATCGGATTGATTGCCGGGATACAGGCAATGTGCAGCTCTTCCGCCGCTTTCAGATTGCCGTCTACAATGATGCTGCGAGCTAAATCGCTGCCCTTGAGCGGGATTGTGTGAAAGGTATCCTCGTCATCGAACCAAGCTGCGAAAGCCAAGTCGGCCTCTGCAACCATCTGAACGGCGATCTCTGCGCGGTCCTCGTGAGAGTATTCGAGCAGCCTGCTAGTCGTATCATCTGCGAGATCGGCGAGCAGTTCTCCGAACTCGTCGATCAGCCGTTCTTTGTTATCCATTTTGAAAATCCTCCAAGGGCGCATTGATCCTTGGGCCGACTTAT
>NZ_LNCU01000115.1:104123-205198 GCF_001542415.1 Bradyrhizobium macuxiense | reverse complement strand
CCCCGTGGCACAAGAGCTTTTTGGTGAGATCGGATCGCTTGCATCCATATGTCCGGCCTGTTGAGCGCGATCGATTGGATCGCTGGCCAAGATGGTTTGCGCGATGCGAGTTCCAAACAACCTGGCGACCTGCTGGCGGCCAATGGGTCCCACGGATTGTCTCGCATCGTTGCTCGATCGATCGCTCCATCTGCTCCTGCAGCTCCGGATCGGCCGGCGAGCGAGCCCGCCGGTCGGCCAATCTGTTAGGCGGCCACTGCCGTAGCGGCATTCGACCGCGCCGCGTCGTAACTCTCGCCGGTCACCATGAGCTTCCAGGCGATGCGGGCGACCTTGTTGGCGAGCGCCACGGCGGCGAGCTTCGGCGGCTTGCGCGCAATCAATGCCAGCAGCCAGCGCGGATGCTGGCCGCGCCCACCTCTGGCCTGCCGGATCACCGCCGTGGCCCCGATCACGAGCAGTCGTCTCAAGTCCTCGTCGCCCGCCCGCGTGATCTTGCCGAGCCTGGTCTTGCCACCAGTGGAATGGTCCTTGGGCGTCAATCCCACCCAGGCCGCAAAATGCCGACCGGAGGGGAACGCACGCGGATCGGGCGTCTTCATCACCAGCGCGGTCGCAATGATCGGGCCGACCGCGGGGATCGTTGCCAGACGCCGGCCCGTGGCATCGCCGCGGTGCCAGGCCATCACCTTGGCCTCGATTGCCTCCAGTTCGCTCTCGAGCTTGGCGTACTCGCGGCCCAGCACGACAAACAGCTCACGCGCCAGAGCGGGAAGCGTCTCGTTCTGCGCGATCTGCGCCAGCAGCGGCTCGATCCTGTCCAGCCCCCTGGGTGCAATCAGGCCATACTCCGCCGCGTGGCCGCGGATCGTATTGGTCAACTGGGTGCGCCGGGCGATCAACCCGTCGCGGATTCCCATCAGCATCAACGCGGCTTGCTGCTCGGCTGTCTTGACCGGCACAAAGCGCATGGTCCGCCGGCTCATCGCCTCACACAGCGCTTCCGCATCCCGCCAGTCGTTCTTGTTCCGCGCGACATAGGGCTTCACCAATTGCGGGGCCATCAGCTTCACCTCATGGCCCAGCCTGGAGAGCTCCCGCGCCCAATATTGCGAGGCTCCGCAGGCCTCCATCCCGATCACGGTCGGCGGCAATTTGGCAAAGAACTCCACCACCTGCTTGCGCGAAAGCTTCTTGCGCAGCACAGGCCGCTCATCCTCATCAATCCCGTGCAGCACAAAAATATACTTCGACGTATCCATTCCAATGCGGATAATCTTCGTCACGGACGGCTCCCTTGCTGAGATTTGCAACAACCTCATTCTGGCACACTGATGCCGTAGGGGGCCGTCCACCCCATCAACCACGAATGCTGGTTATTGCCCGATGCTGGAACGACGAGTCCCGCCTGCAACATCCGCCGCGGAGTATGGGTCCCTGCTTTCGCAGGGACGACAGCGGGGCGGCTCAAACAGCAGGGTCACAGTTGCGGTCAACAGCGATCGCTACGCCGCGCGACGCCGCTCACGCAGGGCGTCGCCGAAGGCCTCGAACAGCGCGCGGTTGATCGGGTTGCGCTGCGGATCGTATTCGGCGTGCCACTGCACGCCGAGCGCAAATCCCGACGCGTCGGCGATGCGGATCGCCTCGATGGTGCCGTCCTCGGCGATCCCCTCGATCACGACGCGGTTGCCGGGCTCGAGGATTCCCTGCCCGTGCAGCGAATTGACGCGGATGGTGTCCCGGCCGAGGATCCTGGCGAAGGCGCCGCCCGGCGTCAGCGTGACGTCGTGACGGTCGGCAAACACGACCGTGGGATCGGGATGGATCTCGCCGTTCTCGAGCCGCGGCATGCGGTGGTTCATGCGGCCGGGGATCTCGCGGATCTCTGGGTGCAGCGAACCGCCGAAGGCGACATTCATCTCCTGCAGGCCGCGGCAGATACCGAAGATCGGCACGCCGCGCGCAACGCAGGCCTCCGACAGCGCCAGCGCGACGTCGTCACGGTGGAGATCGTAAGGCTCGTGGGCCGCGCATGGTTCGGTGTTGAAGCGAGTCGGATGGACGTTGGCGCGTGCCCCGGTCAGCACCACACCGTCGACCACGTCGAGCAAGGCTGCGATATCGGTGATTTCAGGCGTTCCAGCAAACATCAGCGGAACGGCACCAGACACTTCGGCAACCGCGCGAAGGTTGCGCTCTCCGACCATCTGGACTGTGAAACGATTTTCGAGGCGATGGGCGTTTCCGATCACGCCGACCACGGGCCGTCTCATTATCTAAGTCTCGCGTTATCTACGTCTCGCGCAATGATTTTTCTACGTTTGCTACGATTCAGAGAGGATCATGCCTTCGAGTTCCTGCCGGATCAACTGTCTATATCTGCACAGGACGGTTGCAGCCCGACACAACGCCGGCCTGGGGACGACGCCCCCGGATTGGCCGCACCCGCACCGGTGATCCGGCTCACCAACGCACCGATCCTGACGCCTGCCGCAGCGCCTCAGCCCCAAGGTGGACCAACCCGGCAGCTTGATCCCAGCCGCGTTTTCGCCAAAGACTGGCCCGGACACCGTCGCGAAGGGGGAATCACCCGTGACAGACTCGGCTGACAATCGCCTGCAGGCCCGTAACGACATGGCGTGGGCGATTGCCGTCGGCGGCATCGGCGCGGTGCTGTTCGCGGCGCTGTTGATGTTCTCCTGGCATTTCGCCGCGACGCTGTTCCTGCTGTTCGCGGGCATGCTGCTCGGCGTCGGCCTGAACGCGATGACCACCCTGCTCGGCCGCCTGATCAAGCTGCCCCATGCGCTGCGGCTCACCCTCGTCTGCCTCGGGCTGGCGGGCGCGCTCTCCGGCATCGTATTCCTCGGCGGCACCACGATCGCGCAGCAGGCGACGGTGTTGAGCAACACCATCAAGTCGCAGCTCGGCAGCGTCAAAGAGTTCCTCGAGCAGCACGGCGTCGACACCAACTATCTCGACTTCACCAATGCAGCGGGCGAGGCCAAGCCGGAAGGCACCGGCGCGGCGACGACGACCACAGCGACGACACCCGCGACGCCCTCGCCGCACGGCCTGCCCGGCGCCGGGGCGCTGGCCTCCAGCGGGGGCGCCATCATCAGCCAGACGCTGAAGGTGCTGCTTGGCACCGTCAGCGTCGTCGGCAACTTCTTCATCGTGCTGTTCCTGGGCCTTGCCTTCGCCGCCCAGCCGAGCATCTACCGCGCCGGGCTTCTGTTCATCGCGCCGGCCAAGTACCGCACGCAGGCGACCATCATCGTCGACCGCATCGGCGACACCCTGGAGCGCTGGCTGATCGCGCAGATGATCACCATGGCCGCGGTGTTTCTCGTCACCTGGATCGGGCTTGCGATCATCGGCATCCCGAGCTCGTTCATCCTCGGCATCCAGGCAGGCCTGCTCGCCTTCATCCCGACGGTCGGCGCGATCCTCGGCGGCTTGATCGTGGTGATGGCGAGCCTTGCCACGGGATGGATCGCGGCGCTGTCCGCCTTCATCCTGTTCCTCGGCGTGCACGCGCTGGAAAGCTACGTGCTGACGCCGATCATCCAGCGCCAGGCGCTCGACATTCCGCCGGCGACGCTGTTCGCGTTCCAGATCCTGCTCGGCGTCGTGTTCGGCATCTGGGGGCTGGCGCTGGCGCTGCCGTTGATGGCGATCGCCAAGGTGATGATCGACCACTTCAAGACGGAGGATAAGGCGCCTGCGCACGCCGCTTGAAGCGTTTTCGAGCGCCTCAGGTCGTCACCACCGTCTCGGTGTGCTCGACCTCAGGCGGCGCCGCGAAGTACTGGCCGACCAGCGCACGCCAGGCGGTGAAATCCTCCGAGCCGCGGAAATCGACGGTGTGGTTCTCCAGCGTCTCCCACTTCGCCAGCAGCCGGTAGCGGGACGGCTTCTCGATCGAACGGTGCAGCTCGAACCCCTTGCCGCCCTTGGCGCGCAGGAACAGCGGGCGCGCCTTGGCCACCGCAGCTTCAAAATCCTTCTCGGTGCCGGGCTTGACGTCGAAGATCGCGATTTCAGTGATCATTGGGCTTGGGTCTCCTCCGTAGCGTTTTCGAGCGAAGTGGATACCGGTTCGCGTAAAGAAAACGCGTCAAAACAAGAATCCAGAGGCCCGTCTCTAGCCCAGCCGCCGAAAAAGAAAAAGGCGCCACAGCGGGCGCCTTCCTTTGCCGCAGCAGGCGATGCTTCATTTGAGCAGCAGCACCGTACCTACGACCATCAGCATGGCGCCGAGCAACAGCACGGTCGGCAAGCGACGCTTCGGTTGGCCGTAACGGCCTTGCGCGCGCCGCTCGTCGATCAGCGCGCGTTCATATTCGTCCGAATTCGAGAACATGCAGGCGAAGCCACCACGTGTCGAAGCTGCTGCGGCTTCGAGCGACATCAAGGCTGCCTGCGGATTGCGTGTGTGAAACGACTCCATGTCCGGAAACATGGGATCGAATGGTTAACCAATGGTTACCTCAACTCACCCTTGGGCGATCGCCGGCTTGTGGCGTGCCGACGCAGGCAGGCCCGCGGTCTTGCGCCGCCAGTTTTCCAGCGAGAGCGGCAACTCCTCCGCCGCCTCGACGCGATTGCGGCCGCCGCGCTTGGCCTGATAGAGCGCGGTGTCGGCCGAGGCCAGCAATACCTCGAGTTCGGTGCCGGCGGGCCCGNCCACGCCGATGCTGACGGTGGTATCGACCGGCCCCTCATCGCAAACGATGCCGCTGGACTCGAAGGCTTCGCGGACGCGCTCGGCGACCAGCACGCCCTCCTCCAGCGAACACGGCAAAAGTGCTGCGAATTCCTCGCCGCCGATGCGACCGGAGAGATCGCTGATCCTGAGACTGTTGATCACCACGGCGGCAAACAGCTTCAGGATCTCGTCGCCCGCGGGATGACCGAAGCGGTCGTTGATCGACTTGAAATGATCGATGTCGAAGATCATCATCGTGACCGGGCGGCCGGCATTGGCTTCCCGCTCGATCACCCGCGAGCAGGCCTCGGAGAAGCCACGGCGGTTCAGCATGCCGCTCAGAGGATCGATCGACGCGGCGGTCTTGTGCACGGCGACCGCACGGTCCGACACCATCATGAAGATCACGAACACCGTTCCGATCGCATAGAGCACGAGTTCGATCGAGAACAAGGTGACCCAGAAGCTGTTGCCGAAATTCTCCTCATTAGGACGCAACAGGGCGCCGAGCAGGATCGGCAGCATCAAGACGCTGCCATGCAGGACCGGCACCACGATCGCGGGCCAGCGCCTCTGCATCGCGCGCCGGCGCTCGCTCCACAGTTCGGACGCAGTCAGCGCAGCGTAGATCGCCACGATCGCAGCGCCGATCGTCAGACGGTTCGCGGAATCATGCACAGTCGTCACGGTGCCGATCCAGGCGATCGCGCCAAGCACGAGCCCCGGCAGGTTCGGCTTGCGGCCGTGGAAAACCCGCGAAGCGTTCCAGACCATGCCGCAGGCGATGAAGCCGACGGCGTTCAGCCCCAGCAGCACGGACTCGCCGAACATCGAGCCGCCGATCGTCCAGAGTCCGACCGATGCTGCACCGAGCAGATAGGCCGTCCCCCACCACTTCAACGCAGGAATGTTCTCCTGCCTGCCGAAGAACATCAGCATGGCACCGAGCATGCCCGCAACCATGGTCGCGAACAAATAAAGTGTCGACGGATCGAACGACATAATCTCACCCCAGCCAGTGTGATGCGACGTTCGCAGGTGCAATTATTAGGTGATGCCGCGCCGCTGCGAGCTTGCAGACTAGGAGACCGGCGTTCGAATTTCGTTTGCACGCATACGCAAGTTTTCGCGAAAATCTGCGTTAATTCATGTCTAACCGAACAGCAAAAAGGGCGCCTCGCGGCGCCCTCTTCAACTCGATACGCGCGGCGATTGCCGCAAATTTTACGACTCGAATTAGCGCTTCGAGAACTGGAAGGACTTACGGGCCTTGGCCTTGCCGTACTTCTTGCGCTCGACCGAGCGGGAGTCACGGGTGAGGAAGCCGCCCTTCTTGAGGACGCTGCGCAGCTCGGGTTCGAAGTTGGTCAGCGCCTTCGAGATGCCGTGGCGGACCGCACCGGCCTGGCCCGAGAGACCGCCGCCGGTGACGGTGCAGATCACGTCGTACTGGCCGTTGCGCGCGGCTGCGACAAGCGGCTGCTGGATCATCATGCGCAGCACCGGACGGGCGAAGTACACCTCGAACTCGCGGGTGTTGACCGAGATCTTGCCCGAGCCGGGCTTGACCCAGACGCGGGCGACCGCGTCCTTGCGCTTGCCGGTGGCATAGGCGCGATTGTACTTGTCGACCTTCTTCACATACTTCGGGGCTTCGGGAGCCGCCGGCTTGACCTGCGAGAGCTGGTCGAGAGACTGCAACGTGTCGGACATTTATGCGGCCCTCGTGTTCTTGCGGTTCAGCGACGCGATATCGACCTTCTCGGGGTTCTGGGCTTCATGCGGATGATCGGCACCGGCGTAGACGCGCAGGTTGCCCATCTGCATGCGGCCGAGCGGGCCACGAGGAATCATGCGCTCGATCGCCTTCTCGACGACGCGCTCGGGGAAGCGCCCCTCGAGGATCTGCTTCGCGGTGCGCTCCTTGATGCCGCCGATAAAGCCGGTGTGCTTGTAGTAGGTCTTCTGGTCGCGCTTGCGACCGGTCAGCACCACATGCGCGGCGTTGACGATGATGACGTTGTCGCCGCAATCGACGTGCGGGGTGTAGGTGGGCAGGTGTTTGCCGCGCAGACGCATGGCGACGAGGGTCGCGAGACGACCGACGACCAGACCCTTGGCGTCGATCACCACCCACTTCTTCGTCACTTCGGCGGGCTTGGCCGAGAACGTGCTCATGTGTGAAATCCGTGAAAAAAGAAATCGGCGCCGTATGCGCCGAACTGCGCGGTTTTCTAGAGAAGCCGCGCGCGCACGTCAACGTCCCAGCGAGATAATTACGTCAATCAAATCAATGGTTTATAAATACGGTGTTATAATACCTGCAAAAAGCTCACGTGTTCGGAATGGAATAGGTCGCCGTGACATGGGCGATCGGATCGGGCGACGTGCCCGACAGCAAATTGACATCGCCGACCGCGAGCCGCTTGCCGAGCTTGAGCAGCTTCGCCACCGCGAGCACGTCCTGCCCCGGCTGACCCTTGCGCAGGAAGTTGATGTTGAGGTTGGTGGTCACCGCAAGGCCGATCGGCCCGATCGCCGACAGCAGCACCACATACATCGCGAAATCGGCCAGCCCCATCAGGGTCGGGCCGGACACCGTGCCACCCGGCCGCAGCATGCGCTCGCTGAAGCGCTGGCGCAGCAGCGCCGTTTCGCCGTCGGCGCTCTCGATCCTGATGTCGTCATACGTGAACGCCTGCGGAAATTCCTTGCGCAGGAACTCCTCCAGATCAGCCACGCTCATTTTCGCAATCGCCATGCCCTGCCCGCCCTCGCTTCAGCCTGCCTGTTACATTAAGTTGTCATAGTCACCATAGTGGAATTTCGCCATGTCCGCCCAAGCCGCCCGCGCAGAAGCGCCGCAAGTCCCGATCCTGCTGCGAGAAGCCGTCGGCAGTATTGCGGTACTGACGTTGAACCGCCCCGCGGCGCGCAACAGCCTGTCCGAGGGACTGATCGGCGAATTGCACGCAGCGCTGAACGACATCGGCAGCGACAAGGCGATCCGCGGCGTCGTGATCGCCGCCAACGGCCCGGCCTTCTCTGCCGGCCATGATTTGAAGGAGCTCACCGCCCGCCGCAGCGACGCCGATCGCGGCCGCGCCTATTTCGCCGAGCTCATGAACGCATGCAGCGCGATGATGCAGGCAATCGTACGCCTGCCCAAGCCGGTAGTTGCCGCCGTCCAGGGCGTCGCCACCGCGGCCGGCTGCCAGCTTGTCGCAAGCTGCGACCTCGCCGTCGCATCCGAAGCCGCGACCTTCGCGACGCCGGGCGTCGACATCGGCCTGTTCTGCTCGACGCCGATGGTGGCGCTGTCGCGCAACGTGCCGCGCAAGCAGGCGATGGAGATGCTGCTCACCGGCGAGCCGATCTCCGCGGCCACTGCGCAGGGCATCGGCCTGGTCAACCGCGTCGTGCCAGCCGGCACCGAGCGCGATGCCGCGATCGCGCTGGCGCAGAAGGTCGCATTGAAATCGGCCCACACGGTCAAGCTCGGCAAGGAGGCGTTCTATCGCCAGGCCGAGATGAACCTCGCGGACGCCTATCGCTTCGCCGCCGAGGTGATGACCGAGAACATGATGGCGCGCGACGCCGAGGAAGGCATCGGCGCCTTCATCGAGAAGCGCGAGCCGAAGTGGCAGGACAAGTGACGCGCCTCTTCGGGCGTCATTCCGGGATGGTGCGTTAGAACCAGACCCGGAATCTCGGGATTCTCAGATGCGCAAGTGCGCATCATAGTTCGATGCCACGCATCACCCCGGAATGACTGACAGGACTAAAATGAACCACGACGCCTACGACGACAATTACATCCGCAGCATCCTCAACAGCGTGAAGTCGATCGCGATGGTCGGCGCCTCACCCGTGAATGTGCGGCCGAGTTACTTCGCGTTCAAATATCTGGCGCAGCGCGGCTACGACATGATCCCGGTCAACCCCGGCCATGTCGGCAAGACGCTGATGGGCAAGCCGTTCGTGGCCTCGCTCGCGGACATCGGCCGCCCGATCGACATGATCGATATCTTCCGCAATTCGAGCCACATCATGCCGGTGGTGGAAGAAGCGCTGAAGCTGTCGCCGCTGCCGAAGGTGATCTGGATGCAGCTCGGCGCGCGCGACGATGCCGCCGCGGAGAAGGCGGAAGCCGCCGGTCTCAAGGTCGTGATGAACCGCTGCCCGAAGATCGAGTACGGCCGTCTCTCGTCGGAGATCTCCTGGATGGGCGTCAACTCGCGCACGCTGAGCGCCAAGCGCGCGCCGATCCCGACGCAAGGCATGCGGCTGTCGCTCAACCGCACGAGCTTCGGCGGCGGGCAGACTGCGGCATCTGACCGCGCCGCGAAAAACAAGACTGAGACCTCCTGACACATCGGCGGAACAATCGTTTCAATCATCCAGCAGAGCGCAGCATGCCCGTTTCAAACACGCGGCGCGAGCGGCAACTCGGCTTGACGGCGAGCGCCGCCGCCATCAGCATGCCGCGCATTTCGACCAGGCCACAACAGGACGACAAAGTATGACCGATCGCCTTCCGGGATTCTCCACCCTCGCCGTGCACGCCGGTGCGCAGCCTGATCCCACCACCGGCGCGCGGGCGACGCCAATCTACCAGACCACATCTTTCGTCTTCAACGACGCCGACCATGCCGCCTCGCTGTTCGGCCTACAGGCGTTCGGCAACATCTATACCCGGATCGGCAACCCGACCAACGCGGTGCTGGAAGAGCGCGTCGCCGCGCTCGAGGGCGGCACTGCCGGGCTTGCGGTCGCCTCCGGTCACGCCGCGCAGCTCGTCGTGCTGCAGCAGCTGATGAAGCCCGGTGACGAGGTGATTGCGGCGCGCAAGCTCTATGGCGGCTCGATCAACCAGTTCACCCATGCCTTCAAGGCCTTCGGCTGGAACGTCGCCTGGGCCGATCCCGACGAGGTCTCGACCTTCGAGCAGGCGGTGACGCCGCATACCAAGGCGATCTTCATCGAGTCGATCGCCAACCCGGCCGGCAGCATCACCGACATCGAGGCGATCGCGGCTGTCGCGCGCAAGGCCGGTGTGCCGCTGATCGTCGACAACACGCTGGCGTCGCCCTATCTGATCAAGCCGATCGATCACGGCGCCGACATCGTCGTGCATTCGGCGACGAAATTCCTCGGCGGCCACGGCAATTCGCTCGGCGGCATCATCGTCGACGCCGGCACCTTCGACTGGTCGAAGGACAACAAATATCCGATGCTGAGCGAGCCGCGCCCGGAATATCACGGCATCCGGATCCAGGAGACGTTCGGCAATTTCGCCTTCGCGATCGCCTGCCGCGTGCTCGGCTTGCGCGACCTCGGGCCGGCGCTGTCGCCGTTCAACGCCTTCATGATCCTGACCGGCATCGAGACGCTGCCGCTGCGCATGCAGAAGCACTGCGACAATGCCAAGGCGGTGGCGGAGTTCCTCTCCGGGCATCCGGCGGTCTCGGCGGTGAACTATGCCGGCCTGCCCAGCGACAGGTACAACAACCTCCAGCGCAAATATGCGCCGAAGGGCGCGGGCGCGGTGTTCACCTTCAGCCTCAAGGGCGGCTACGACGCCGGCGTCAATCTGGTCTCGAACCTGAAGCTGTTCTCGCATCTCGCCAATGTCGGCGACACCCGCTCGCTGGTGATCCACCCGGCCTCGACCACCCACAGCCAGCTCGACGATGCCGCCAAGGTGAAATCGGGTGCCGCCCCCGATGTGGTCCGGCTGTCGATCGGCATCGAGGACAAGGAAGACCTGATCGCCGACCTCGACCAGGCCCTGCGCGCCTGATCGCGCCGTCATGTCCGGAGCGAGGCGGCCGCTTCGCTCAGGAGATTTGCCTAAAACGGCAAGTCTCTCATTAACGCTCATTCCGGCATAAAGTGGCAGTTATAGGCTCCGGATGATTCGGGAGACCATTAATGCTGCGCTGGATATTGCCACTCGCGGTCGCGCTGTCAGCGATTCCGCCCGCTGACGCCGCCGACAGCCTCGCCGTCCCTAAGCCCGCGACCGTGCGCGCCGCGCGCCAGCTACCTGCCGGCCTGCCCCACCGGCACTATTCCTACCGCACCACGGTCACACCGCCGACCTATGTGCGGCGCGGCCGGCAGCTCGTGGTCGTCGAGCCCAAGGTGATCCCGATGAACTCGGACCCCTACATCCCGTTCGTGCCGGGTGAGCCGCTGCTTCCGGGCTCGTCCTCGCTGCCCGGCTATTACGGCAACGCGCGCTCCTACAGCTACCTCGGCCCCTATTACGGCGGCGCCTATGTGGATTACTGGGATCGCCTGCCCTACGCCTGCGGCATCTACGGCTACTGCTAGCGCGGACCCGTCGCGTGGCAAGATCGACGCAAAAATCCAGCGCACCGGCTTCGGGGAACGCGATCACCGCTGATCTCGTCGCGGTGCTGGTGGCCGTCACCGACGGCACACCGAGGATCATGACCATCGCAGGCGGATCGGCGCTGCCGAGCGGCCCGTTCGAATTCAGCCACCGCTCGCTGCAGACAGCGCTTCGCGCGTGGGTCGAGACCCAGACCGGCCATCCGCTCGGCTATGTCGAGCAGCTCTACACCTTCGCCGATCGCGGCCGCTCCGGCGACATCAAGGGACCGCACAGCGTTTCCATCAGCTATCTCGGCCTGACCCGCGAGGACAGGGTCGGCGAGGGTTTCGAGGCGCATTGGTCCGGCTGGTACGACTACTTCCCCTGGGAGGATCATCGCGCCGGCGCGCCACCCTGCCTTGCCAAAATACTCGCGCCGAAGCTCAAGGCGTGGGCGAAATCGGCGTCGACGCCGACGCTGCAGCGCGAGCGCTGGCAGCGCTGCGCCATCACCTTCGGCCTCGACGATCGCGACTGGAACGAGGAGCTGGTGCTGCAGCGCTACGAGCTGCTCTACGAAGCATCGCTGATCCCGGAGGCGAGCCGCGAGGCATCGGTGCTGCCGGGCAAACCGATGACCGCAGATCACCGCCGCATCCTCGCCACCGGGATTGCGCGGCTGCGCGCCAAGATCAAATACCGCCCGGTGGTATTCGAGCTGATGCCGGCCGAGTTCACCCTGCTGCAACTGCAACGCAGCGTTGAGGCTCTCGCAGGCCGGTTGGTCCACAAGCAGAACTTCCGCCGGCTAATCGAGCAGCAAGAACTCGTTGAAGAGACTGGCGCAATCGCCACGGAGGCGGTCGGTCGGCCGGCCAAGCTGTTCCGCTTCCGTCACGCCGTTTTGGCCGAACGCGCCGTCGTCGGCACCAAGCTCCCGCTTTCGCGCACTTGACAGCCCTTATGCTCAGGATAAGTATAAGCCGTCTTATGCTCAAGGAGAGTATAAATGGCGACACTCGATACCGAACTCCTCGCGCGCACCGCGCCGCTCTATGAACGCGTCAAGCGAGTCATCCCTCCCTTCGAATGGGCCACCTTCGCCGAGGACGTCGATGCGATCCTCGACCTGAAGCGCCGCCGCAACGCAGTCGTGCTCGCGCACAATTACCAGACGCCCGAGATCTTCCACGGCGTCGCCGATATCGTCGGTGACAGCCTGCTGCTCGCGCGCGAAGCCACCAAGGTCGATGCCGATGTCATCGTGCTCGCCGGCGTGCACTTCATGGCCGAGACGGCAAAGCTGCTGAATCCGGAAAAGGCCGTGCTGATCCCCGACCTCAAGGCCGGCTGTTCGCTGGCGGATTCCATCACGGCACAGGACGTGCGGCTGATGCGCGCGCGCTATCCGGACGCGCCCGTCATCTGCTACGTCAACACATCGACCGCCGTGAAGGCGGAGTCCGACATCTGCTGCACCTCGGGCAACGCGCTGAAGGTCGTGGAATCGCTAGGCGTCGAGCGCGTTATCATGCTGCCGGATGAATATCTGGCGCAGAACATCGCCAAGCAGACCAGCACAAAGATCATCGCCTGGAAGGGCCATTGCGAGGTACATGAGCTCTTCACTGCCGACGACGTGCAGCAGCTCCGAGACGATCATCCCGGCATCACCATCCTGGCGCATCCGGAATGCCCGCCCGAGGTCGTGGCGGAAGCGGACTATTCGGGCTCGACCGCCGCGATGTCCGCGTTCGTGGACACCAAACGTCCGCCGCGCGTCGTGCTGCTGACAGAATGCTCGATGAGCGACAACATCGCGGCCCAGCACCCCGAAGTTGACTTCGTCCGCCCCTGCAATCTCTGTCCGCACATGAAGCGGATCACGCTGAAGAACATCCGTCACGCACTGGAAACCAACCAGCACGAAGTGACGATCGACTCCGCGATTGCCGATCGCGCGCGGCAGACGGTTGAAAGGATGCTGGCACTATGAGTACGAAAGTCTCCGACCTGATCGGCTGTCCCGTCATCATCGGCGGCGGCGCCGCCGGGCTCATGACCGCGCTTGAACTTGCGCCCGAGCCGGTCGTGCTGCTGTCGAAATCGCCGCTGGGTGCGGAAGCCTCCAGCATGTGGGCGCAAGGTGGCCTTGCCGCGGCCGTCGGCGACGACGACACCCCTGCCCTCCATCTCGCCGACACGATCGCGGCCGGCGCTGGACTGTGCGACGAAGCCGCAACATGCCGGATCGTCGACGCCGCGCCGGCAGCCGTGGAACGACTTGCGGGGCTCGGCGTCGCATTCGATCGGCGGCCCGACGGCGGTTGGCGGCTCGGGCTGGAGGCCGCGCATGGCCGCAATCGCATCGTGCACGCCACCGGCGACGGCACCGGACGTGAGATCATGCGCGCGCTGATCGCCGCGGTCCGGCGCTCGCCGTCGATCACGCTGTTGGAACGTGTCGAAGCGCGCCGGCTCCTCGTCGAGGACAATGCGGTCAGCGGCGTGCTCGCGTCGAACGACGGCGGCTGGTTCATCCTCCCAACCAACCGGGTCGTGATCGCGACCGGCGGCATCGGCGGCCTGTTCGCCGACAGCACCAATCCGAGCGGATGCTTCGGCCAGGGGCTCGCGCTTGCGGCAAATGCCGGCGCTGAGCTTTCCGATCTCGAATTCGTGCAGTTTCATCCGACTGCCTTCGACGGACCGTCGCGGCCGATGCCGTTGCTCACCGAGGCGATCCGCGGCGATGGCGCCGTGCTGATCGACGAGACCGGACAACGCTTCATGGCCGACCAGCCCGGCGCCGAGCTTGCGCCGCGCGATATCGTCGCGCGCGCCGTGTGGCGCCACCGCGCCGCGGGACATCGTACGTTCCTCGATGCACGGCAGAATCCCGGCGCGGACTTCGCGCGGCGCTACCCCGTGATCAGCGCATTCTGCAAGATGGCCGGTATCGATCCCGCCAGCGATCCGATCCCGATCCGTCCGGCGGTCCACTATCACATGGGCGGCATCGCCGTTGACGGCGAAGGACGCAGCTCGGTGCAGGGCCTGTGGGCCTGCGGTGAAGCGGCGCGCACTGGACTGCATGGCGCAAACCGGCTCGCGAGCAATTCGCTGATGGAAGCGATCGTCTGTGCGCGGTGGGTCGCCGAGAGCATCGAGGGCGTCGGCGCAGGTCCGCGGGCCATGTTGAATGCCGAAGCTGCTCCGCCGCCCAGCGATCCCTCGGCGGTGCGTCCGATCCTGACGCAAGGGCTCGGCGTATTGCGCGACAATGACGGGATCAAGCGTGCGATCCGCAGCCTCTATCCGCTGGCGCGCAAGCAGGGCGCAGCATCCGATGCGGCCCTGGTCGGCTTGATGATCGCGGTTGGGGCCATCAAGCGTGAGGAAAGTCGTGGCGGGCACTTCCGCACCGATTTTCCGGACACCGCACCGACGGCCGTCCCCTCATCCCTCACCCGCACCGAGGCGCTCGTCGCCGCGCGCGACATCGTCGAATCCGTCCCCACTGCCAGGAGTGCCCAATCATGAATCTCGATCCCCTGTTGCCGCTGATGTTCGAGCCGATCGTGCGAACCGCCCTGCTCGAGGATCTCGGCCGCGTCGGCGACATCACCGCCAATGCGATCGTGCCGCTGAGCCAGCAGGCTCGGCTGGTGATGCGGGCACGGCAGCCCGGCGTGGTCGCCGGGCTCGACGTCGCCCGCTGTGCCTTCCAGACGGTATCGCCGGCGATCGAGCTGCGCGCTGAGCGCCCGGACGGCAGTGCGGTCGAGCCCGACCAGGTGATCGCGATCATCGACGGTCCGGCGCGCAGCCTGCTGACCGGCGAGCGCACTGCGCTCAACTTCCTCTGCCATCTGAGCGGCGTTGCGAGTGCGACCGCGACACTTGTCAAATCCGTTCAAGGAACGCGGGCGCAGATCGTCTGCACCCGCAAGACGATGCCGGGGCTGCGCACGCTGGAGAAATATGCGGTCCGCGCCGGCGGCGGCCACAACCACCGCTTCGGGCTCGACGATGCGGTGCTGATCAAGGACAATCACGTCGCGCTCGCCGGCGGCATTCGTCCCGCGATTGAGCGGGCGAAGGCAAATGTGGGCCATCTCGTCAAGATCGAGGTCGAGGTCGATACGCTGACGCAGCTCGAAGAGACGCTGGCGCTCGGCGTCGACGCCGTGCTGCTCGACAACATGACGACCGAGCAGCTCGCCCAGGCAGTGGAGATGGCGCGCGGCAAGGCGATCACCGAGGCCTCGGGCCGCATCACCGCAGCAACCGCGCCTGCGATTGCCGCAACCGGCGTCGACCTGATCTCGGTCGGCTGGGTGACCCACAGCTCGGCCGCGCTCGATATCGGGCTGGATTATCTGCCGTAAAAGATCAACCGGTCTGGCCGGCGGGAACGAGCTTCGGCTGCTCCCGCTCGGTCCGGCGCACAGCCAGTCGCTCGGCCTGCAGGACGGCGAGCGTGAGCACGACGATCGCCACCGCCTGGTGCGTCAGCGCCAGATCGATCGGCACCTGATGCAGCAGCGTCAGGATGCCGACCGTGGCCTGCACCGTGATGGCCGCCACCAGCCACCACGCACCCGCGATCACGCCACGCCCGGCGCGCGAGCGCACGGCATCGATCGCGTGCGCAATCGCCAGTGCGAACACAAGATAGGCGGTCATGCGGTGCTCGAACTGCACGGTCAGTGTGTTGTCGAACAGGTTGCGCCACCACGGCGTCTCGAACCACAGCCGGTCGGCGGCCGGAATGAAGCCGCCGTCGATGTCGGGCCAGGTGTTGTAGACCCTGCCCGCGCGCAGGCCCGCAACCAGCGCACCGAAATAGAGCTGCACGAAGGTCAGCACGAGCAGCACCGCGCTCGTGATCTTCAACCTGACGGCCGCGATGACCGGCGGACGCTCCGTCAGCCGCCGCAGCGTCCAGACGATCGCGGCGAAGATCAGCAGCGCGAGCACCAAATGCGTCGCCAGCCGATACTGTGACACCTCGACACGCTGTGACAGGCCGGAGGCAACCATCCACCAGCCCACCGCGCCCTGCAGCGCACCGAGGCCAAAGATCACCCACAGCCGCCGCCCCAGTTCGCCGCTCACCGCGCCGCGCCACAGGAAGTACAGGAACGGCAGCAGATAGGCGACGCCGATCACACGGCCGAGCAGCCGATGGCTCCATTCCCACCAGAAGATCGTCTTGAACTGCTCGAGCGTCATGCCGGCATTGAGCTCGCGATATTGCGGAATGGTCTTGTAGCCCTCGAAGGCCTGCGTCCACTGCGCCTCGGTCAGCGGTGGCAGCGCGCCGGTGACCGGCTTCCATTCCACGATCGACAGGCCGGATTCGGTGAGTCGGGTCGCGCCGCCGACCAGCACCATCAGCGCGATCAGCGCGGCGACCGAAAGCAGCCACACCCTGACGGCGCGAAGCTGCGTTGTCTTTGCGGAAATACCGGCCATTTCGCCCGACTTGATTGGATTTTCGCGCCCCTTATAGTCCGCCGCGCCAGCGGCGCAAGCGCCGCTTGGAGCCCTCGTTCCGGGAGATTGGAACGAAGCTCCGGAATCTTGTTTTGACGCGTTTTCTTCAGTTGAACCGGTGTCCACTTCGCTTGAAAACGGTCTGGATTGCGAGTTGCACATATCCGCCATGGCCATACGTACCCGCAAACTGCTCGGAACCATTGCACTGCTCATCCTGGTCGTGGTGTGGTCGCTGCTCGGCATGACGGTCGCCCAGACACCGTGGCTGGCCAATTCGGGGCTGCTGCAGGCGATCTTCTACGTGATCGCGGGGCTCGGCTGGGTGCTGCCGGCGATGCCGATCGTCGCCTGGATGTCGCGGCCCGATCGCGCCCCTAACTAATAGCAGCGGTTGCTCCTTCCCAGGCAGGGCCAGGTTCTCCGCGTCATTTCGCCCGGCGCGCGATGTAGAGGCTGGTGGTCATGTTTCTGATGACCCGTCCCCGAACTCGTCGCGGGCGATGCGGCCAAGCTCGGCCAGGATGCGCTCACGATCCGGATGCGCCGTGGCGTTCGAGTAGGTCGAATACAACGCCACCGTCTGCTCTGCATCGAGGACCAGCGGCCATCGGCTGGCGACGTGATCCGCGACGTCGAAGCCGCGCGAGCGCTGCAAGGCGGCCAGGCGGGCGGCGCTATCCAGCCCAAAGGGCATTCCTCCCTTGCCGATCGAAGGCCCGGTCGGGCCCTTCAGCAATCGCGTTGTCGCGTTATGAAATGGATCGGGCCGGCTGTCGTCGCCGAACACGTTCCAGACCGCCGCCCACCAGCCGCCCGGCCGAAGCAGCCGGACGATCTTCGCAAGCGCGCTCTCCTCGTCGAGCCAGTGAAAGGAGGTCGCGCTCAGGCCGAGATCGAACGCCTGCTCCTCAAGCGCGGCCTCCTCGAACGGCGCGACAATCACCCGCAGCACCTGGCTCGCATTGTTCTGGCGCAGGAAGTCGGCAAGGCGCTGATCCGGCTCGATGACCGTCAAAGGATCGGCGCCGAGCTCAAGCAAGCGGCGCGTCGCCTTTCCGGTCCCGGCCCCGATCTCGAAAGCCGCAGTCTTTGGCCGTAGATCGCAGCGCGAGCTGAGGGTTTCGTAGACCCACTCGGGATAGTCGGGGCGCGCCGTGTGATAGCCGGCGGGATCCGCCCCGAACGCCTGCCGGCCGAACTGCCGTTCCAATCCGGGTGATGGCATCGCTTGCACTTCACAATCGTGGCTGATCGAGATGGCGGATCTAACTCGAGATTCAGCCCTGCGCGCTGCGGGTGGGTCGCATCGGGGCGAACATAACGCCTGACAGCAGCACTCGCATCATCCGTAGCGAACGTACACGTCCGTCCCAGGCGATGCGCGGCAAGGCGTGAAGGCTGATGCGTCCCTGCGCCTCGACGATGCCAGGTATCGTCGACACGGCGCTGGCAAAGCCGACTTCTTCCGCCATCACCACATGCGGGCGGCGGAAGGATTCGCGATCGCCGAACGGAAAGGCGAAATGCCTGACCTCGCGCCGGAACGCGCTCTCCGCCACCGCCTTCCCCATCGCCATCTCGCGCCGCGCGTCGGCATCCCCAAGGTTCGACAACGCGGGATAGTTCACGGTGGCGCTGCCGAATGTGACCTTCGGATTCTCCGCGAGCTTCGCCAGATCCTCCCAATCCATGAACGCGCCGCGCGACACCTGCGCGACGTCGACCGAATAACGCGTGCCGAGATCGTGGATCGCATAGGACAGATCGGGCGGCGGCAGCTTGCGCATCCACTGGAACAGAAAATCGAACAGTTCGTATTTGTCCGATACCTTGGCGATCGCGAAGTGCTGCTCCCTGCCCTCGATTATCAGGCTGATTCGGCTCTCGCGCCCGATGATGTCCTCGAGCACCAGCCACCAGGCCTCGCCCACGCCGTCGGGAAAGGCGGTTGGCAAATACAGCGTGAACGGAACGCCGTGGCCGGCGAGAACCGGATAGGCATGCTTGACGAGATCCTTGGTGCCGCCATCAAACGTCAGGCAGGCAAACCGCCGCCGCTCAGGCAAGGTGATGGCGCGGCGGCAGGCCTCGTCGATTCCGACGATGTCGTAGTTCCAGCGCTTCAACGCATGGATTGCGCGATGGAGGAATTCCGGCGAGATCTCTCTGGATTTCAGTGGCTGGAATCGGGCCCGCCGCGCGGGTCGGACCCGTTCGAACCGCAGGATCACTCCGGCGCCACCGGCCGCGCGCTGCCTCAGCCGGAACGCGCCGCTGAAATAGGCGAGCTCCATCCGCACCCGTCGCAAAAAACGGTTATCCGATCCCAAAGTCCCGCCCTCGTCCGGCGGTTCCCACCCGCCGCCGTGGCATTGTTATTACCCTTTGTTGACATTTCCCTGCGAAGGTCGCCGCCGTCGAAAACTGTGAACAAATACCTAGAAGAAGCGGGTTCCGAATGACCATGGCTGCAGCAATCCAGGGCCGGACGGCGGATGCGCGGACGTGGTCAAATGCAAGCCGCATCGCCGGCGTCGACATTTTCCACGATCTTGGCGCCGCCGAAGCGGTCTGGCGCGGTTTCGAGGCGTCGCGGCAATCCTTCACCCCGTATCAACGTTTCGACTTCCTGGCCGCCTGGCAGCGCCAGGTCGGCGAGCGCGAGGGCCTGCGGCCCTTCATCATCGTCGCGCATGACGGCGAGCGCCGGCCCCTGATGCTGCTGCCGTTGGCGGTCGAGTCAAAATGGGGCGCGCGGTGCGCCGGCTTCATGGGCGGCAAGCATTCGACCTTCAACATGGCGCTGTGCGACAAGGATTTCGCCGCCAACGCGACCGAGGCCGACCTCGCCGCGCTGGTGCGCTCCATCGCCGATCGGTCCCGCGTCGATGCGCTGGTGCTGCACCAGCAGCCATTGCGGTGGCAGGACCTGCCGAACCCGCTGGCGCTCCTGCCGCGCCAGCCCTCGGCAAATGATTGCCCGCTGCTCGTGATCGAGCCGGGTTCTGCGCCCGCGACCCTGATCAGCAATTCGTTCCGCCGCCGCCTCAAGGGCAAGGAGCGCAAGCTGCAGCCGCTGCCGGGTTTCCGCTATCACATGGCAACCGAGAGCGCCGACATCAGCCGACTGCTCGACTGGTTCTTCCGCGTCAAGCCGGAGCGGATGGCCGAGCAGAAGCTGCCGAACGTGTTCGCCGAACCCGGTGTCGAGCAGTTCATCCGCACCGCCTGCCTCACGCCGCTCGGTGACGGCTCGCGCCATGTCATCGACATCCATGCGCTGGAATGCGACGACGAGGTCATCGCGATCTTCGCCGGCGTCGCTGACGGCCATCGGTTCTCGATGATGTTCAACACCTACACGATGTCCGGCAATTCCAAATACAGCCCCGGCCTGATCCTGATGCGCGACATCATCGATCGCCATGCCGGCGAGGACTATCGCGCCTTCGATCTCGGGATCGGATCGGACGAATACAAGCGGCTGTTCTGCAAGGACGACGAAGCGATCTTCGACAGCTTCGTTCCGCTTAGCCTGCGCGGACGGCTGGCGGCCAGCGCATGGTCAGGCCTCAATCGCGCCAAGCGCACGGTGAAGCACAACGCAGTCCTGTTCGAGATCGCGCAGAACCTGCGCAGCATGTTCCGTTGACAGCGCGTCACTGAGGCTCGTGCGATAGCTTTCAGGATTGGCCGTTCGACGCAGACCGGCCGTTCGGCACGCCAAGCCGCATCATTGCATCGAAGACCAGTGTGGCGGCGGGCGACAGTGTGCGCTTGCGTAACCTGATCAGGCCATAGCTCTCCAACATCAGCTGGTCCCGGATGCGCAGCTTCCTGAAACGCTCCGGATCGACCAGATCGAATATGAGCATCGGAACCGGCACGATCGCATCGATCCGCGCTGCGATTCCGACCGACGCGAGAAAAGACTCGGTATTGATGATGCGCCGGGGCGGCGTGACCCCGCGGCTGTAGAACAAGCGCTCCAGCGCCTGGCGCATGAAGGATCCCTGCGGCTGGCAGACCCACTGCTGGTCGACCATGTCCTCCAGCTCGACGAGCTCGCTGTCGGCCAGCGGATGCTCCGCGCGAACGAGCAGCGCGGCCTCCTCTGCACCGATCTCGTAATAGTCGAATTGCCGAGGATCGACGTCGGCGGGAATCCGGGCAACCACGAAATCGAATTCGAGCGCGAGCAGACGCTCGATCAGCGGCGGGCTGGTGCTGACGTCGAGCGTGATGTTCACCCGCTGATGCTTCTTGCCGAGATACTCGATGACCTCGATCACCAGGTCGGCGCAGGGCCTCGCGACCGTTCCAATCGACACCGTGCCGAGTTCACCCGACTTGTAGCCGGCGAACTCGTCGGTGACCTGGTCGAGATCCGCCAGCACGCTTTTGCCGCCACGGATCAGGATCGCGCCATAGGCCGTCGGCTCGACGCCGCGCGCGGTTCGCTCGAACAGCGGAACCCGGGCGAGCGCCTCGATCTCGGCGAGCATTTTCGACGCGGCCGACTGGGTGATGTTCAGACGCTCAGCCGCGAGCTGAAGCTTGCGTTCGCTGTCGAGAGCGACCAGCAGGCGGAGCTGCCGCAGTTTGAGGTCCTTGATCACAGCCTTTTCGCCATCCTGCCCGGCAAGGTTCCAACGTTCATGCCGCGATGCATCATGACGGTTTCGCCGTGGCTCCATTCCCAAATGCCATTAGTCACCCGCCTCTCAATTACACAACAATGAACGCATAGCCTGCAAGGGCTGGCCCCTCCCCGGAGGGCGCGGAAGCGCTCGTCGCCGGGTCATATCGGCGCGTGCCAAATCAACAAAGCAGGAGGGACGGGAACGATGACCGACAATGTCGAGAAGCGCGCCATCGGCAAGATCATGCGGCGGCTGATCCCATTCCTGATCCTCTGTTATTTCGTAGCCTATCTTGATCGCGTCAATGTCGGCTTCGCCAAGCTGCACATGAACGAGTCGCTCGGCTTGAGCGAAGCCGCGTTCGGACTGGGCGCCGGCCTGTTCTTCATTGGATATTTCTTCTTCGAAGTGCCATCCAACATCCTCCTGGAACGGTTTGGCGCGCGGCGCTGGATTGCCCGCATCATGATCAGTTGGGGCATCGTATCGGCGGCATTCGCCTTCATTCCGTCGATGTCTGCAGCATCAGGAATATCGAACGAGTGGATCTTCTATTTCCTCCGCCTGCTGCTCGGCGCCTGCGAAGCGGGCTTCTTCCCCGGCATTATCTTCTATCTGACGCTGTGGTTCCCGGCGGTGTATCGCGCCCGTGTCATCAGCCTGTTCATGCTGGCGATTCCGATCTCGAGCATCATCGGATCTCCGATCTCGGGACTGCTGCTCAATCTGTCCGGACTGAGCTTGCAGGGTTGGCAATGGCTATTCATCTGCGAGGCGCTGCCGTCGGTGCTGGTCGGCTTCGGCGTCCTGATGTTCCTGCCTGACTTCCCGCGCCAGGCGACCTGGCTCAAGCCGGACGAGGTCAGCTGGATACAGGACACGCTCGAATTCGAGCGGCAGCGAACGGTGGAGGCGGAGCATATTTCGGTCATGCAGGCCCTGACCGACATGCGAATTCTCGCCTGCTCCGTGGTGTACTTCTGCCTCAACGCGGCGAGTTACGGCGTCGCATTCTTCCTGCCGACCATCATCAAGGCGTTTGGTGTAACTGATACCCAGACGGGACTGATCGCGGCACTGCCGTTCGTGTTCGGCGCCATCGGCATGGTCCTGCTCGGTCGCCATTCGGACCAGACCGGCGAAAGGAAGATTCATGTCGCTGCGGCGCTGACGCTGGCCGCCGTCGGGATCGGCCTGGCCGGAGTGGTGACGAGTCCGGTCTTGATCGTAGTCCTGCTCTGCCTGGCCCAGATCGGCGTCTCGGCGGTGCCCCCGATGTTCTGGCCGATGCCGGCAGGCATGCTGACCGGCGCGTCCGCCGCCGCAGGAATTGCCGCCATCAACTCGCTCGGCAATCTCTCGGGCTTCGCCGGCCCGTTCGCCATGGGATATCTGAAGGATCTGACGGGCGGATTTACCGCGGGGCTGCTGCTGCTCGCGGTGGTCGGATTGATCGGCGCCATTGTCGCGATCAGATTGCGGATTGATCCGCGGCTCGAGCGGAGCACGCGCGAGCCTATGATGGCGCACTGAACGACAAAGCGCGCGAGGCGGTCAGGCCGCCACCACGCGCGGTCCCGGCACGACGACGTCCGATGCCGCGCACGGCTTGCTCAGCATCGTCACGCGGGAGAACCCGACGGCCTTGAGCTGATCGACCATCATCTTGCGTGCGTCCTGCGCCATCGCGGCATCGGGCACGACGATGGCCTGCGCCTGCGCGGTCAAGAGATCAGCCGGCAAATCGACGGCCGATCCGGCATCGAGCAGCACGTGATCGTAGACCCTGAGCAAGGCGTCGATCGCGAGCGACAGCCGCGGCGATTGCAGAAGCGAGCGATCGAACCCCGGACGTCCGGCGGTGACGAGTTGCACGCGCGACTGCCGATCCTTGGTAATGATCTGCGCAAACGTCGCCTCGCCCTGCATCAGTTCAGCAAGACCCGGTGCATTCGGATCGACCGAGGCCGCCGTCAGCGTCGGCGAGGACGCGACCAGATCGACCACGACGACCTTGGCCTGGCGAGCCATCAGGCGGGCCAGCGTCAGCGCGGTCATCGTGACGCCCTCGCCTCCTGCCGTGCCGAGGATCGTGATCTTGTGGGCGGCGGTCCCGTCAGCGACGAGGCGCGCGGCGAGTTCGTCGATTTCGCTGACCGGCTCGGTAGGCGCCGACGGCTCGCTGACGGCGCGCTCGTGCGCGACCATGGGCTCCGGCGCGGTCACGGGCTCCGGCGCGGTCACGGGCTCCGGCGACAGCTCGGGCGCTGGCGAGAATTCAGGCTCCGGCGAAGGCCCCTGCTCCGCCGCCCGTTGCCGCCCACGCGACAGCTCCGGCTCGTGGCGCTCCTCGACCACTGGCTCCAAGACAGGCTCCGAGACAGGCTCCATCACCGGCTCGCGGCGCCTGATCGGCGCTGCGGCCGACGCGAAAGCGCGGCTGACCGCGGCAGGCGCAGATATGCGCAGGAGTTCGCGGGTGATGATCAGGCCTGACGACAGCAGAAGCGTCGCCAGCGTCGCGATCAGGACGATCGGCAGCTTCTTCGGATAGGCCGGCGTGTTCGACACCGAGGCACGCGAGATGACGCGGCCGTCGATCGGCGCGCTGTCGATATTTTCGCGGGCGGTCGCCTCACGGTATTTGGCAAGATAGGTTTCGAGCAGATCGCGCTGCGCCTTGGCCTCGCGCTCCAGCGCGCGGAGCTGCACGTCCTGGCCGTTGCTCGATGACGCCTGCTTTTTCAACTGGTCCAGGTTCACGGACAAGGCCTGGACCCGGCCGTCGGCGACACGGGCATCGTTCTCGAGCGAGCGCGATATCTTGGCCGCCTCGTCGCGCAACTGTCGGTCATAGTCGGAGAGTTGCGCCTTCAACTCCTTGATGCGCGGATGGTTATCGAGCAGCGTCGACGACTGCTCGGCAAGCTGCGCGCGGACCGCGGCGCGCTGTTCGCTCAGCCGGCGGATCGATTCGGAATTGAGCACCTCCGATGCCTCGATCGGCTTGCCGCTCTGGAGCATCTCGCGGATCAGCCGCGCCTTGGTCTCGGCATCAGCCTTCAGCGCACGGGCATTGTTGAGCTGCGTGTTCAGCTCGCCCATCTGCTGGTTGGACAGCGTGGTGTTGTTGGTGCCGACGAACAGACCCGACTTCGAACGGAAATCCTCGACGCGCGCGTCGGCGTCCGAAACCTTCTTGCGCAGATTGTCGATCTCGCCCGAGAGCCATGTGCTCGCGGATTTGGCCTGGTCCTGCCGCGCCGCCTGCTGCAACACGAGATAGCCGTCCGCGATGGAGTTGGCGACGCGCGCGGCGAGATCCGGATCCTGCGACTGGAATTCGATCACCATGACGCGCGACTTGTCGACCGCATAGGCCTGAAAGCGCTCGTAATAGGCATCGAGCACTCGCTCTTCCGGCGTCAGGGAGAACGGGTCACGGCCGATGCCGAACAGCGCCAGCAGCGACTTCAGCGGCGAGAAGCCGCGCAGCACCGGATCGAACTCGGGACGCTCGGCAAGCTTGTTCTTCTTGATGATGTCGCGTGCGAGATCGCGCGACAGCAGCAGCTGCACCTGGCTCGTCACCGCCTCTGCGTCGAGTGCCGTGCGGTCCTGGTCGCGCTCGCCGTTCGGCCGCATGAAGACGTTCTCGCGGCCATCGATCAGGATGCGGGCTTCAGACTTGTAGCGCGGGGTGACGATGTTGACGGCGGCCAGCGACAGCGCGAAGGCGAGCACTGTCGGAACGATAATCCAGCCGCGGCGGCGCGCCAGCGCCTGGCCGAGCGCGTGCAGATCGAGATCGCTTGCCTCGGGGGCGCGATCCGGTTTGACCGGACCGGGATTCGCGAAAGCCGGCTTCGCAGCGGCGGGCTCGCCGGCAACGGGCGCAGACTTCGGCAACGCCCGTTGCACGACGGCCTTTTCCTTGCCTCTACGCCAGAACGCAAACTGCATCACACCACTCCCGCGGACGCCGCGACTCCACCTCAACCGAGGCGATTACACTCCATTAAGGTTGCTGCTGGGTTAATCGAGGGAACAGCGACCTGCCCCAGCAACGCGGAGACCGTCATCCTTTGTTAACCATGAGCGCCGTTAATCGAGGCTCATATTTTCCGGGATTCCTTGCAATGCGCGGTCCACGCGCCCCCCTTGCTTATCCGATTGCTGCGCTCGCGCTGCCGGGCTGCATGCGCCGCCGCGCTGCGCCAGTCGGTCCCGGCGACATCGTATTCATCAACCAGCGCTGGTTCTGATCGATGGAGGAAGATCGGAAAGAGCAACAGCCGCTTCGTATTCTGCATGTCGTCCGCGCGCCGGTCGGCGGCATCTTCCGTCACATCCTCGATGTCGCCAACGGCCAGATCGAGCGCGGCCATCATGTCGGCATCGTCGCCGACAGCCTCACCGGCGGCGCGCGCGCCGAGGCGGCGCTCACCGAGATCGCACCGCGCCTCAAGCTCGGCGTCCGCCGTGTGGCAATCCGCCGCGAGCCGCGCCTTGGCGACGTCGCGGTGTGGGCCCGCATCGCCGGCCTGATCTGGAAGCTGAAGCCCGACGTGGTGCATGGCCACGGTGCCAAGGCCGGCGCCTATGTCCGCTCGCGGCGGCGTTCGCACAAGGTCATCCGGGTCTACACGCCGCATGGCGGCTCGCTGCACTACCCGCTCGACACGTTGAAGGGGCAGTTCTACAGCCAGCTCGAGCGCACGCTGATGAACAGCACCGATCTGTTCCTGTTCGAGAGCGCGTTCGCCCGCAACACATATCAGCGCACCGTCGGGGTGCCGAACGGACTCGTGCACTGTGTGTTCAACGGCGTCGCCGCCGAAGAATTCGAGCCTGTTCCGAGGGCCGACGACGCCACCGATCTCGTCTATGTCGGCGAGTTCAGGCACATCAAGGGCGCCGACCTCCTGATCGACGCAGTCGCCAAGCTGCGCGCCGAGGGCAAGCCGGTGACGCTGACGCTGGGCGGCGACGGCGAGGAATTCGAAGGGCTCAAGGCGCAGGTCAAGCGGCTGTCGCTCGGCGAGGTCGTCCGCTTCATCGGCCACGTCAAGGCGCGCTACGGCTTTTCCAAGGGCCGCCTGCTGGTCGTGCCGTCGCGCGGCGATTCCATGCCCTATGTGGTGATCGAGGCCGCGGCAGCCGGTATTCCGATGATTGCCGCCAATGTCGGCGGCATCCCGGAGATCTTCGACACCCACACCGACGCCCTGTTCGCTCCAAGCAATGCGGCTGCTATGGCCGACGCCATCAAGGCCGCGCTCGACAATCCCGCGGCCACAGCGACGCGGGCGGAGAAGCTGCGCGAGCGCATCTCCCAGCACTTCTCGCAAGGCGCCATGGTCGAGGGCGTTCTGGCCGGCTATCGCGACGCATTTGCCAAGCGTTAACCATTCCATGCACCCGTAACCGTTTCTTCCGATTTGTCCCGTTAAGTCGCGCCCTGGGGGAATTCTCGCCCTGCGCTCGCGTACCTATGTGCATGCGCAGGAATGGACGTGGACACGTGGAACCGTTTAACGCACGCTCGATGCTGGACGCCGCGGCGTCTGCAACGACCGGTCGCCCGCAGGTCGAACGACGCCGGCGGCTGTCGCCGGCCGCGCTCGCCGTCACCAACCAGAAAGTTCGCGGCGCCTATTCGCCGGTCGTGATCGCCGGTGCGGTCCGCATTGCCGATTTCGTGCTGCTCAGCCTCGTCGGCGTCGGCCTGTATCTCGCCTACGTCAAGCCGCTCTCCGGCTTCCACTGGGAATACATCGCAGCGATCATCGGCATGACGGTGACTGCGGTGATCTGCTTCCAGGCCGCCGACATCTACGAGGTCCAGATCTTCCGCGGCCAGCTCCGCCAGATGACGCGGATGATTTCGTCATGGACGTTCGTCTTCCTGCTGTTCATCGGCGTGTCCTTCCTGGTCAAGCTCGGCGGCGAAGTGTCGCGGGTCTGGCTGTCGTCGTTCTTCTTCGTCGGTCTCTCCGTCCTGATCGTCGAGCGCCTGCTGCTCCGCTCCATGGTACGCGCTTGGGCGCATGACGGCCGGCTCGACCGCCGCACCATCATTGTCGGCGCCGACAAGGCAGGCGAGCAGCTCATCGAGGCGCTGAAGGCCGAGGAGGATTCAGACATCCACGTGCTCGGGGTGTTCGACGACCGCAACGACGATCGCGCCATGGATACGTGCGCCGGCAGCCCCAAGCTCGGCAAGGTCGACGACATCGTCGAATTCGCCCGCCGCACTCGCGTCGACCTCGTGCTGTTTGCGCTGCCGATCTCGGCAGAAACGCGCATCCTGGAGATGCTGAAGAAATTGTGGGTGCTGCCGGTCGACATCCGCCTGTCGGCGCACACCAACAAACTGCGCTTCCGCCCCCGCTCCTACTCCTATGTCGGCAAGGTCCCGACGCTGGATGTGTTCGAGGCGCCGATCACCGACTGGGATCTGGTGATGAAATGGCTGTTCGACCGCATCGTCGGCGGCCTGATCCTGCTCGCCGCCCTCCCGGTGATGGCGCTGGTCGCGCTCGCGATCCGGCTCGACAGTCCGGGTCCCGTGCTGTTCCGCCAGAAGCGCTTCGGCTTCAACAACGAACGGATCGACGTATTCAAGTTCCGCTCGCTCTATCACCACCAGGCCGATCCGACCGCGTCCAAGGTCGTGACCAAGAACGACCCGCGCGTCACCCGCGTCGGCCGCTTCATCCGCAAGTCCTCGCTCGACGAACTGCCGCAGCTGTTCAACGTCGTGTTCAAAGGCAACCTCTCGCTGGTCGGTCCGCGCCCGCACGCCGTGCAGGGCAAGCTGCAGAACCGCCTGTTCGACGAGGCCGTCGACGGCTACTTCGCCCGTCATCGCGTCAAGCCCGGCATCACCGGCTGGGCGCAAGTCAACGGCTGGCGCGGCGAGGTCGACACTGACGAGAAGATCCAGAAGCGCGTCGAGTTCGATCTCTATTACATCGAGAACTGGTCGGTGCTGTTCGACCTCTACATTCTCTTCAAGACACCGTTCTCGCTGCTGACCAAGAACGAGAACGCGTATTGAGTTTGGCGGAATCGACCGCTCGTCATTGCGAGCGCAGCGAAGCAATCCACACTACAACTCGGAGATAGGTGGATTGCTTCGTCGCTTCAGCGCAAAATTGCTCTGCAATTTTGCCGCGAGCTCCTCGCAATGACGGCGTCTGCGTGTATGTGTTGCGTTGCGTGAGTATCCGATGGCCTATGCGGCAACAGCCGAAACGTCCGACTTCCCGATCACGGCACCGCCCGGCGTGGTGGCGCTGCAGCGGGCATTGGTGTGGCTCGCCGGCGCGTCGGTCGCCATCGTGTTCTTCGAGCCGAGCCCGTATGAATTCGTCACGCTGATCGCCTCCGTCCTGTTCTTCGCGACGGGCTTGCGGATGCGGCTCGTCTTCATGCCGCTGCTGTTCACGCTGATCGTGCTCAATGTCGGCTACAGCATCGGCGCCATTCCGTTCCTCGACAAGCCGGAGGTGATGAACTGGATCCTCACCTCCTGGTACATGGCGATCACCGTCATGTTCTTCGCCATGGTGATTGCGGAGGACACCGACGCGCGCCTCGACATGTTGCGCCGCGGCCTGATCGTCGGTGCGATGATCGCCTCGATCTCGGGCATCGCGGGCTACTTCCATCTGGTGCCCGGCGGCTATGATCTCCTGACGCTCTACGACCGTGCGCGCGGCACCTTCAAGGATCCGAACGTCCTCGGCGCGTTCCTGATCCTGCCGGCGCTGTTCACGCTGCAGAGCGTGGTCTCCGATCGCTTCGGCAAGGCGTTCCGCAATGCGATCGCGTTCGGCATCATCTCGCTCGCGGTGCTGCTGTCATTCTCCCGCGCGGCCTGGGGCGGGCTGATCATCACCTCGGCGTTCATGCTGATGCTGATGGTGTTCACCAGCCGCTCACCGGCGCAACGTTCGCGCATCATCGTCATGGCGCTGATCGCGGTCATCCTCGCAGCGGCGCTGGTCGCCGTGCTGCTCTCGCTCAGCTCGGTCGCAGACATGTTCAAGCAGCGCGCGAGCTTCGACCAGAGCTATGACGAAGGCCGCTTCGGCCGGTTCGGCCGCCACATCCTCGGCGCCCAGATGGCGCTGCAGGTGCCCTTCGGGATCGGGCCGCTGCAATTCCACACTTATTTCCCCGAAGACACCCACAATTCCTTCCTCAACGCCTTCATGTCGGGCGGCTGGATCTCGGGCGTCTGCTATCCGGCGCTGGTGTTCGTCAGCGTGATCACCGGCTTCCGCTACATCTTCGTGCGCGTGCCCTGGCAGCGCGCTTATCTGGCGATCTTCTCGGCGTTCCTCGGCATCGTCGGCGAAAGCTTCATCATCGATACCGACCATTGGCGGCACTTCTGGATGATGCTGGGCGCGATGTGGGGCATGTATGCGGCGGCCGAGCGCTACCGCGCGACATCGGCATCATCGCTCAACGCCGAGATTTCGGCGGCATCTTGAAACTGGCGCGCTTCTCGGGCGGCGTGTCGATCACCGCCTTCAGCGCCTCGGTCGCCTCCAGCACGCCCTTGTAGCCGTCATTGGCGAAGCGCAGCAGCAGTCGCAGTTCGTCGTCGCTGTAGCTGGTCCACAGGCGGTGCATCGCCTCCTGCATCGGCACGTAGAACTTGCCGATCTCGACCGCCTTCTCCTCCACCACCGAAATGAAAACCTTGCGCCGGTCGCTTTCGTCGCGCTCGCGGCGCACATAGCCGGCCCTCTCCAGACGATCCACCACCCCGGTGATGGCGCCCGTGGTCAGTCCGGTCACTTCCGCGAGACGCCCGGCGGTCACCCGCCCCTCGAGGTTGAGGATGTCCATGCACTCCATGTCGGAGTTGGAAATTCCGGCCATGTTTGCAACGACTTGGCCGAACATCACCCCCTGCGCCGACGAGCGGCGCATCGCCTTCTCAAGCTCCTGCAGCAAGTCATCGCGCGATTTCGAGCTTGACAACGCTCACCCCACATCTTAGTCGATTGATATCTTAGTAACTAAGATAGTTAGTCACTAACCTTTCCTAACCCACGAGGATACACGGAGCAAGGCATGATGACTCAACGTTCCCGCAAGGCCCTCGTCATCGGCGGCGGTATCGCCGGTCCGGTAACGGCGATCTTCCTGAAACGTGCCGGCCTGGAGGTCGAGCTTTATGAGGCATGGCCCTATTCGACCGGGATCGGCGGCGGCCTGCAGATCGCGCCGAACGGCATGCGCGTGTTGGCCGAACTGGGTTTGGCCAACGATCTGATCAAGCGTGGTTCGATCGCCGAGTCCTTCGACTTCTACTCGCAGGCCGGCAAGAAACTCGGCTCGCTGAACCGCGACATGGAGAAGCGTTTCGGCCAGCCGGCAGTGAACATGTGCCGCGCCACCCTGAACGAAGCGTTGGTCGACGCCGCCTGGTCCGCGAATGTCGCAGTGTTCTTCGAGAAGCGGCTGGTGAAGATCGAGGATCGCGGCGACCAGCCCGTCATCGCCTATTTCGACGACGGCACCACCGCCGAGGGCGATTTCGTGATCGGCGCCGATGGCGTGCACTCGGCGGTGCGGCGGCATGTGATCCCGGACGGACCGATGCCATTCGACACCGGGCTGATAGGCTTCGGCGGCTTCATGCCGCGCGCGGTGATCGAAAACCTGCCGATCGGACGGCGGGTCGAGACGACGTTCGGGCAAAGCGGCTTCTTCGGCTACGGCCTCTGCAGCCCCAATCCGAACGACGGCGCGATGTGGTGGAGCACCCAGCCCTCGCACGGCATCACCGCAGCGGCCTACCGCGCGATGAGCCAGGATGCGATCAAGCAGCATTTGCGCGATTTCCACGCCGGCTGGCATGCGCCGATCCCCGCGATCATCGAGTCCGCCGAGAACATCGTGATCACCGACACGCTCGACGTCGCGACGCTGCCGACCTGGTCGCGCAAGCGCACACTTCTGATCGGCGACGCCGCGCATGCCACGAGCCCGCATGCCGGCCAGGGCGCCTCGCTCGCGCTCGAAGACGCGATGCGCCTCGGCCGGCTGATGCTGGAGGACCAGGAGCTCGGCATCACCTTCCAGAATTTCGAGCATGAGCGACGTCCGCGCGCCGAGAAGATCGTGGCGATCGCGCGCCGCAACGGCAACAGCAAACGTGAATTCAGCCCGACCGGCGCGTGGATCCGCGATCACATGCTGAAGCTGATGTTGCCGCTGGCTTCGAAAGGAATGGACTTCATGTACGCCTACGACGCACGCGCGGCGTAGTCCGTATCTGTCATGCCCCGCGAAGGCGGGGCGTCCAGCACGCCGCGGCTTTTCGGCTAGTGTGCGATAGCTCTGGGATACTGGATCGTCCGGTCCCGTCTACGCCAAGGCTTCGACGAGGCCATGAATCCTTGGCACGCCGAAGCCTTAGAAGGCGGCAAGCCGGGCGATGACGATGAAGTGGAGCCGACGCTACTTCTCCACCGCAAACGTCAGGCCGGCGTGATCGACGAGGCGCTTGATCAGCTTGGCCTGCATCGCCGCCCCGGGCGTCCAGAAGCCCGCCGGCACGTCGGGTGTATCGCGCAGCAGACAGATCGCGCATTCGGAAATCATCTTCGAGGTCGAGCCATAGCCCGGGTCGCGGTCACCCTTGACCGCGGCGCGAACCTCGCGGCCGTCAGGCGCGATGGCGACGTACAGGAGATCGTAGAGACCGTTCTCGCGCTCTTCCTTTGACGGCCCCTCGCCCGGCTTCGGTGCGTTCGGGCCGGTCTTCTCGGCATTGGCCGCCATCACGCGCTTGGCGTTGGCCTCGCCCTTCTCTCCCTGTCCGGTCAGCACCATTTCGTCGTAGACGAATTCCTTTCCGTACGGATAGCCCATCAGCATGTTGGAGCGATGGACGTTGCGCGTGTTGATCAGCGCCATCATGAACGGCGCGGCCCAGGACTGCAGGTCCTCCTCGTACATCGGCCGGTTGCCGCGCGGCTGCTTGGCGCCTTCAAATCCCGGGGTCAGTGCGAACGGGTTGTTCAGGATGGCGACGAGGCTGAGATCCTTGGAGATCGCATCGAAGGTTGCCTTGGCGCTCGCCGCGGTGCCCCCCGACAGCGTGCCGCGCATGTCGCGCACGCGGCCCTTGACGCGCACCACCGGCGCACCAAACACCTGCTTGGCCTCCTCCTGAACGAAGAAGGTGCCGAGCTCGAACGGCACCGAGTCGAAACCGCAGGAGAACACGATGCGCGCGCCGCTGGCCTTGGCGGCCGCCTCGTGCTTGTCGATCATCTGCCGCATCCAGACCGGCTCGCCGCAGAGATCGAGATAGTCGACGCCGGCCTCCACGCAGGCCGCGATCAGCTCGTTGCCGTAGAGCTGGTAGGGACCGACGGTGGAGATCACCGACCCGGTCTGCGCGACCATCGCCTTCAGCGAGGCGATGTCGCCGGCATCAGCCACGACCAGCGGCGTCTCGGCGGGCGCACCGATCGCATCGCGGACCGATGCGAGCTTGTCCTTGCTGCGGCCGGCCATCGCCCATTTCAGCTCGCGGTCACCCTTGTAATGGGTGGCGAGATATTCGGCGACCAGCTGGCCGGTGAAGCCTGTGGCGCCGTAGACGACGATGTCGAATTTCGACGAGGACATGGATTGGGTTCCCAAGGACACGAATTGGCGCCCTTTTGTCACCGCGGGCGCAGCGAAGCAATCCGCTATTTCTTGGCGTAGGACACGCCCATGCCGGCACGCACGTCGGCCTGGATGCCATAGGGCGCGATCGGATAGCGCAGGCCGTTCTTTGCGAGCTGCTTCATGCCCGCAATCGCCTTCACGAGATAGGCCGGCGGCAGCGCCATCAGCATCTCCTCGTCGGGCACGCCGCCATAGCGGCGTTCGGCAAAGCACGGCAGTGACAGGCTCGGCTCGCCGGTCTTCAGCGCTCGGCCCCACGAATCTGCGCAAGCGGTTTCGCCGACCACTCCCCACTCGAACTTCTTGTAGCCCGTATACTGCAGTCCGTTGATCAGGATGATCATCTGGCCCGGCGTCGCGTAGACGAGGCAGATGTCAGGCGGATTGAGGCGGCCGCTGGTCAATGGACTCACCGCCATTGCCTGGTACTGGCCGTAAGGCACGACGTCGAGCGCCTCCTGGCGCTTGCGCGCATCCTCTGACGTCCCGTGCCAGACACCGACGTAGTTTTCGCCGGCGAGCCATTTCTCGTCCTGGGGGCCGAGCCCGATCACCGCGCGACACTGCGCGCCGACCAGATCGTCGCCGGTGATGCCGACGGTCCAGCCGAGCCGCGAGGCCATGCTCACGATCTGGTCGGTGGTGTGGATCGCCGATGGACGCCGGATCTTCGGGATCGCCTCCATATCCTCGACCCTGGCGAACATCTTGATGCCGATCACGGTGGTCTTCAGCCGCAACAGGCTGTTCAGATCGGCGACGATCGCGGCGAGGTCGAACTGTTCCGGCGGTGTCTGCTGCTGCATGGCGTGAACTCCCGTGATCGGCGGCTTCACGCCGCCTGTTGGCTTGATGTTAGCCGGATTGACCGGCGGAGGCGACAGCTCGCCGCGCGTCAGTGCGTGACGGGGCCCGGCAGCCAATCATCAGTCTTGCCCGCGAGGTGATAGGCCACAAGGCCGATCCATTCCCGCATGCCGAGATCCGTGCGCACCAGACCTTCGGCCGCCAGGGTGGCGAAGCCGAACGCCTTGCTGACGCGCCAATCGACCGGATAAGCCTCCACGTCGAATCCCGCCTTGCGGAACAGGCCGACCGAGCGCGGCATGTGGTAGCCCGAGGTGACGAGCAGCCAGCGCTCGCCCGGCTTTGGATTGACCAACGCCTTGGAGAACTCGGCGTTCTCCACGGTGTTGCGCGAGCGGCGCTCGATGATCAATCGCGATTTGGGAATGCCAAGGCTCTCGAAGATGTCACCGGCAAAGTCAGCCTCGCGCGCGTCGTTCGAGATCAGGTTAGCGCTGCCGCCGGTGAACACGAGGCGCGCGTTCGGAAATTTGCGCGCAAGCGCTGCCGCCGCGATGATGCGATCGGGAGCGCTGTGCACCACCGGCATGCCGTGGGCGATCGACAGGTCGGGCTCGATCGACCCGCCAAGCACGATGATGCCGTCGGGCGCACCGCGCGAGGCATCCCACGGCGGAAAACGCTGCTCCAGTGCATACAGCAGGACATTGCCGAGCGGCGAGAAGGCGCAGACCACGAGCAGCAGCAGCGATGCCGCCATCAGCCTGCGGCCGAGCGCCGCAAACCGCGTCAACAGCAGGATGACACCGATCAGGCCGATGCCGAGCAGGAAATTGACCGGCAGCAGCATGATGCCGAGCGTCTTGGAGAGGACAAAAAACAAGGGAAGCCTCTGGGAAGTTCTGCTACAGCGTCATACGCTGCCAAGGCCGCAATCAAAAGACGTCACATGACCCATCATCATCTCAAGTCCAGTCCTGAAACCTGTCATTGGGGCTTTTTTGAAGCCAGGCTGAAGCCGGTCCTGGCGATTGCGAGCGGCGACGAGGTGACAATCGAGACCGTCAGCGGCGGTCCCGACGTCGTGCCGGACCGCACGAGATTTCACATTCCGCCGGAACTGGCCGACATCCACGCGAAGAACGAGCGGATGGTGCCGGGGCACATCCTCACCGGCCCGATCGCGGTTACCGGCGCCGAGCCCGGCGACGTGCTCGAGGTCGATATCCTCGATGTGCAGCTCCGCCAGGACTGGGGCTACAATCTGATCAAGCCGCTGTCCGGCACCCTGCCCGACGATTTCCACGAACCGCGCCTCCTCAACATCCCGCTCGATCGCGATCTCATGATCGGTCGTATGCCCTGGGGGCTCGACCTGCCGTTGAAGCCGTTCTTCGGCGTGATGGGCGTGTCGCCGCCGCCGGCGTGGGGCCGGATCTCCTCGCTGATCCCGCGCGCGATGGGCGGCAATCTCGACAACAAGGAACTCGGCGCCGGCGCAAAGCTCTATCTGCCGGTGTTCGTGCCGGGCGCGCTGTTCTCCTGCGGCGACGGCCACGGCGTGCAGGGTGACGGCGAGGTCTGCGTCACCGCGATCGAGACCGCCCTCACCGGCCGCTTCCGCCTCACGCTGCGCAAGGATCTCAAGCTCGCCTATCCGCGCGCCGAGACGGCGGACCATTACATGACCATGGCGATGGATCCCGACCTCGACCAGTGCGTGGTGCGGGCCCTGCGCGACATGATCGTCCTGCTCGGCGAGAAACGGAATCTCTCGCGTGAGGATGCCTACACGCTGTGCAGCCTGGCCGCCGACCTGCGCGTGACACAGACGGTCAACGGCTCCAAGGGCATTCATTGCATGATCGCCAAGTCGGTCGTCCACGGCTGACAATCGGTCGATGGGCCGCACTTGTGTTTCGCAAGTGCCGCTCGATACAATCCCCGCCAACGAATGCAAAAGCGACGGGGACGGACATGTTGAAGGACAGGCTTTCGCCGGCCGATGAGGCTGCGCGCGACAACGAGATGCAGCAGACGCTCGCCGCCTGCCCGCGCATCCTCGACCTCATTGCCCGCGGCCCGCAGGGCGCGCCTGATGCCGAAGCGGCAATCTATCTGCGCTCGCCGCTCGACCCCAGCCCG
Source organism: Bradyrhizobium macuxiense (assembly GCF_001542415.1). Taxonomy (GTDB): domain Bacteria; phylum Pseudomonadota; class Alphaproteobacteria; order Rhizobiales; family Xanthobacteraceae; genus Bradyrhizobium; species Bradyrhizobium macuxiense. Next base: position 169,329 of record NZ_LNCU01000115.1, on the reverse strand, counting down.
GTCGTGATCTCGAACGATCAGCTGATGGGCTGCGTCAAGGCGGCCGAAAGCTACTTCCGCGCCCAGGGCATCGGCAAGAACGACGCGGTTGCGCTGCTGCTGCCGGCCTGTCCGGCGACGATGGTCGCGATCTTCGGCGCGGCGGCCTGCGGCATCGCCGAACCGCTCAACCTGCTGTTCACGCGCGAGGCGATCGTCGCCCAGCTCAACGCAATCAAGGCGAAGCTGTTGCTGGCGCCGCCGCCGGGCATGCCGGGCGGGCTGTATGAGAGGATCGAAGGCCTGCAGCGCGAGGTGCCCACGCTGAAGCGCATCGTGATCGTGCCGCTCGACGGCAGCATCGCATTCGACGGCGAGGTGCTGCGGCCCGATCCCGCGTGGCGCGACGACTACGGCAAATCAACTGACATGAGCGAGGCCGACCGCGTCGCGGTGATGCTGCCGACCGGCGGCACGACCGGCCATCCCAAGGTGGCGCGGCTCACCAACCGCGCGATGGTCGCCTCCACCCTCTCCTCGCGCATGGCGCTCGACTTCCACCGCGGCGAGCGCGCGATGATCACGCTCCCGCTGTTCCACGTCGGCGGCCTGTTCTGCACCACCGCCAATTGCCTGTCCGCCGGCACGACGATGTTCATTCCGGGCCCTGCCGGCGCGCGCGATCCGGCGCTGATCACGCATTTCTGGAAGATCATCGAGACATACCGCGTCAACATCGCCGGCAACGTACCGACGACGCTCGGCGCGCTGGCCGACGTGCCGGTCGCCGACAGCGACATTTCGAGCCTGCGCGTCACCGCCACCGGCGCCTCGATCTGCCCGCCGGAGATCGAACGGCGTTATCTCGCGACCTGGGGCGGCCCCTGCATCCAGCAGCTCTACGGCATGACCGAACTCGCCGGCGCCATCACGCACGACGTGCACGGCGTGAAGCCGCGCGCGGAGAGCGTCGGCACGCGCAATCCGCTGGTCGAGCTTGCGATCCTCGAGAGCGGCAAGCTGCACACGGGGCCGTGGCCGTCGCCGGTCGGCGAGCTCCTGACCAGGGGGCCACAAGTGTTTGCCGGCTATGTCGACAGGAAGCAGACCGAGGACGCCTTCCACGACGGCTGGCTGCGCACCGGCGACATCTGCCGCATCGATGCCGATGGCTTCGTCTACATCTTGGGCCGCGCCAAGGACGTCATCATCCGCGGCGGTCACAACATCGATCCGCGCGCGATCGAGGACGCGGCGCTACAATTTCCCGGAGTGGCGCTTGCCGCCGCGGTCGGGCGTCCCGACGCCTATGCCGGTGAGGTGCCGATGCTGTTCGTCTCGGCGCAGCCGGGCGTCCAGATCGATTCACAGGCGCTCGCCGCCTTCGTGCAGGACAACATCCCGGAGCCGCCGGCGCGACCGCGCGCCGTGTCGGTCATTGCCGACATGCCGGTCACGCCGGTCGGTAAGATCTTCAAGCCCAAGCTGCGCGAAATCGCCGCCGGCGACGCCGCGCGCGAGCTGCTGGCACGGGAGGGACTGTCCGAGGTCAGCGTCGACGCCGTCACCGACCCGTCCCGCGGGCTGTACCTGAGTGTGAACGCGCCTCCGGACAAGGCCGAAACGGCTGAGCGGCTTCTCAAGAAATTCCCAGTCAAGGTCAAGATACGACCCTAACGCATTCATTATTCTAGATAATTTTACGACAACATCGCGCCGGAACTCGCCCAGGCGCGATCCAAGGCGGCTGTCTGGATTTTGCAGATCGACGCTTGACCGACTACGGCACGCCTAAATAGACTCTAAATAGATACTTTTCAGTACAAGCGTTCGAGGTTAAGCGTTTCTTCATGGCTACGGAAAAGGCCGAAACCGACCGCGTCCCGGTCACGCTGGCGCTCTCGACCATCGGTTACCTCGAGAAGCTGGTGAGACAGGGCACCCACGGCACGAGCGTCCCGGGCGTTGCACGGACACTGATCGAGGAAGGCATTCGACTCGCCATCAAGGACGGGTTGCTTGCAATCCGCGACAACGGACGCGCGCCCTGACGGCGCGCGCGTCGGCGCGGCGGTTCAACACAGAACGTGGAACCGTCAGATGATTGCCATCGAACCAACCTGGACGCCGGAGCGCGTCGACCAACTCAAGATCTACTTTGAAGCCGGCCTCTCCTGCCGCGACATCGCCGTCAATATCGGCGTCAGTCGCAATGCGGTGATCGGCAAGCTGTCGCGGCTGAACCTCACACGCACAACGTCGGACGAACGCCGCGCCCGGCGCAAGAAATCCGCCTCACACGCCGCGCAACGGGCGACCGCGAAGCAGCAGTTCCGGTTGCTTCAAGAGGTTTACGAACAGGAGCCCGAGGATGCGCCGATCGTCAGCGCCAACAGCTGCTCGCTGTTCGAATTGAGCGAGCAGCGCTGCCGCTGGCCGATCAGCACGCCGGGGGCCGAGGACTTCTGCTTCTGCGGCAACACGCCGCTCGGCGGCATGCCCTATTGCTCCGGACATTACCGCCTCGCCTACCAAGCGGGCTCCCGCCAGCGCGCCGCCCGCGGATAGCGTTGTCGAGCAACATTGGACCGGTTCGCGTGACGAAAGCGCGGCCGGCGGAAAGCTGGCTTCGGTTCCGCTTCAATCAGAACCGAAGCTCCAATCAGCCGACTTTCCAGCCTGTCGCAGCCACGAGGTCCTGATAGAACTCCGGCGTGTAGGCCTGTTCCGGCGTCTTGCGCACGCGCTCGTCGAGCAGATGCGCGTCGTCGCCAACCAGGATACGCCAGCGGTCGGCCTTGACGCCGTCCAGGATGATTTTGGCAGCCGCAGCAGCCGTGGTCGGCGCCTCGTCGCGGAAGATGCGGGCACGGTCGAGCGCGATATTCTGGATGTCCTGATCCGAGAGCGCCGCAACGTCGATACCCTGCCCCTGCAGCCGCTGGCGGGCCTGCTTAAGCTCTTCTGCGGTGAGCTGGTCGGAACCGTTCTGCACCTTGCGCGAGTTCGACACGATCGAGGTGCCGATATGGCCGGGCATCACGACCGAGCATTTGACGTGCGGCGCGTTGAGGCGGAGGTCGTTGATCAGCGCCTCGGTGAAGCCCTTCACCGCGAACTTCGCCGCGCTGTAGGCGGTGTGCGACACGCCGAGGCCGACCGAAGCCCAGAACCCGTTGACGCTCGAGGTGTTGACGATGTGGGCCTCGTCGGCCTTCACCAGCAGCGGCAGGAAAGTGCGGACGCCAAGATAGACGCCGCCCCAGCAGATGTTGAAGGTGCGCTCCCACTGCTCACGCGTGTTGGTGAACAGGCTGCCGCCCCCGCCGATGCCGGCATTGTTGAACAGCAGATGGATCTTGTCGGTCGACTGCTGCTCGATCAGCTCGTCGCGAAAGCGCTTGTAGTGGTCCTCGATCGAGACGTCTGCGACGTGGGCGGTGATGCGCAGACCCTGCGGCAGCATCTCGACCTCGCACAGCCGCTTGGTCTCGGCCATGGCCTCGGCTGAGACGTCGCACATCGCAACGTTGCAGCCTTCGGCGACCAGCTGGCGCGCCAGCTCGCGCCCCATGCCCGTGCCGCCACCCGTGATCACGGCAATCTTCCCGGCAAAATCCTTCATGTGAGATCCATTTCCTTCCTTGTTGTTGGTCTTGTCTTGCTTGCGGCAACCCTATTCCGCCGCCGCGATGCGCCTGCCGCCGGGCGCTCCGATCCCTGCGAGCGCCTGCCGGATCGCCGCCTGCTGTGCGCTTGAAGCCTCCGGCATCGGCGCCCGCGGAAAGGTTTGCGGCAGGCCCTGCAGCGTCTGGGCATAGCGCGTGCAGGCCGGCAGATTGTCGGCAATGATCGCGTTCCACATGGTCAGAAGCTTCTTGTGCAGATCGAGCGCCTTGCCGTGATCGCCCGCCTTGACGGCGTCCCACAGCGCTACCGAGGCGTGCGGCGCGGCGGTCAGGATCGCGGCGATCGAGCCATGGGCGCCGAGCGTATAGGACGGATACATCAGCGCGTCGACCGCGCTGTAGATCAGTCTGTCCGGCGCCATCATCATGAGGTCGGCAAACAGTTTCAGGTCGCCCGCGCTCTGCTTGACGCCGATGACGAGCGGCACCTCGGTCATGATCCGCGTCAGCAGCGTCGGCGACAGATAGGACCACGGCACCACATTGTAGATGATGATCGGCATGCCGGTCTCATCCGCGATGCGGCGGAAATGACCGACCATCGCCTCGTCGTCGGGCTTGAACAAATAATGCACCGGGGTCACCTGCAGCGCCGCGACATCCATGTCGCGTACCAGCCTGCCGCGGCGGATGGCGTCGCGGGTGGAATCGACGATGATGCCGGCGATGACCGGCGCCCGGCCTCCTGCAGCCTCCACCGTTGCCGCGATCAGGTCCCGGTATTCCTCGTGATCGAGCGCATGGCCCTCTCCGGTCGAGCCGCCGGCGGCCATGCCATGGGCGCCCGCAGCGAGCAGCCAGTCGACCTGCGGCGCGATGAGCTTGAGATCGATCTCGCCGTCCTTCCGAAACGGCGTGGTTATCGGCGGTATCACGCCGGTCGGACGCGTTTTCATGGCTAGCCCTTGCTGTTTCCATCCCGCATATCCGATCCGCTCTTGCGGCGGCGATCGGCGGAGCCAAGCCTACTGATTGTGGTTGCGGCGTCCAGTTGCCGCGGCGGCGGGACTGGCCTCTGACGCGAGCATGACGCAGCGCCCGAGCGTCGCAGGATGTCCGTGCTACGGAAAGAGCAGCCTGAGCAGGCCGCGCCAGGAAAAATCGAGGATCACCTCGTGGTGGCGCAATCCCTTGCCGCCCTTCACGAGGCCGAGATCCCGTATCAAGCAATAGTGGCCGCTGCTCATGCGAGCCAGGCGGCTGTTCTTGAAGCGCCCCATGAGTCGCGAGAATGCATTGCGAATAGATTTCGTCAAATCTTGACGGCGTCGAATCGGCGGCTCGGCCCCCGGCAGGGTCCCCGCCTCGTGCTTGATGCGCCGCGAATGTCGACGCCAACCCGATGCCGCTCGCAAATCTGAAGATTACCTACGCGCAGTTCTCGGCCGCCAATAAGTAATGATATGGATGTCAATTCACGCGCAGCCGGCGCGCGAGCAGTGAGCGCGCACGGCAATCGTTGAGATTCTGCGGGAAAGCCTTGAATCAAAAACCTCCGGCAGGGCATTGCCGGAGGTTTGGGAGGCTTAGCATGAAGCTAAGAGCCAGCATTCATATGTTGGCTGGGGCCTATATAGTTTAGTAGATCAGCTAAGTAAATAAGTCTGCGGTCAATGAATCGCATGGCTCATCTTCGTCGTCTGCGTGGTGCGTAACGTCGCACCGCTTTTCTTCTCCGCGTCCTCGTCAGAGAAAAGCCCCGGCAGTTTCCTGCCGGGGCTCTGTGAGATCGCAATCAGATCAACCGGTATTACCAGTTGCGCTGAGCGCGGAGGAGCAGCATCACAGTGTCCTGATTCTTCAGCTCATAGGTCGCGGCCGGCTTGCCGATCGCGGTCGAGGACGTGGTGACCACGCCCGCATACTTCTGATCGAGGTGGGAGTAGGTCACGTCTGCCGAGAAGGTCAGGTTCTTGACCGGGGTCCACCGGGTGATCAGGCCGATCTGGGCCAGGCTGTAGTCAGGGTTGCAGGACGTCACGCCCGTGCCGAACGCGGTACGGAACGTACCACCCACGCCACCAACGCCGCAGATCCAGGTCTTAGCCGTGTCGCTGTACATGACCGAGGCGTAAGCACCGTACAAGCTGGTGTTCCAGTAGGGATCCCAGTTGTGGGTGTACGCACCGCGCATACCCCAGGTCTTGATCGTCTCCTGCTGGCTGCCGTTGACGAACACCGTATCCGGTGCAGTGCCGAAGCCAACGCTGCCATAGACGCCCGGAAGGTTCGTACCGCCGAACATGGCGATCGAGCCGGCCTGGCTGGCCAGATCCTGGATGTTGTAGCGGGTTGCACCATCCGTATACACGCCCTGGATGTTGATCGTGTCACCAGGTCCGGTCGGGATGTTCTTGATCGACAGGGCCAGAGCACCAGCCCAACCCCACTTGTCGTCGGGATGACCAGTCAACTCGGTGCCGCCGAAGTAGGCTGCGTGATTGTCATGCGCCGCGAACGACGCCTGGAAGATGCCCCAAGCCTGATCGACCTTGAGCGCAGCGATCAGGTCCGGCGCAACCGAGCCGGCGTAGTCGCTGGCGCCGTAGGCACCACCGGCGCTGAGGTTGTTCACGCCAGCCTGGGAGTACTGAGTCTGATCCTGGGCCGACAGAGACAGCGCGACGCCGTTGCCGAACTGCGCCGTGTAGGTGAACTGGTTGACACCAGTGACCGTGTTCGCGCCGCCGACGAGACCGTCGAAGTTGTTGCCCGGATAGGCCGTCCACGGAGCAGCGAACTGCGAGACCGCCTTACCGATCGTGAAGCCGGCGAACTGGATGAAGGCGTAGTAGACGCCGACCGTACCGGCAGCGACGCCGCCGGCGCTGGCGTTGTTCGGAGCCTGGGTGGAGCCGATCGCCGAGTAGACAGTCGAGCCGTTGCCTTGGCCGGCATAGGTGTCCGAGGTCCAGGTGAACACCGCGTCGAAGTAGGTGCGGACCACGCCATACTCGGTCGCGGTGCGCGTATCGACGTTCAGGTCTTCACGCGAACGCCAAGTGTAGCCGTTCGTGAAGCGGTTGTTGGCACCGTTGGCGCCGTTGTAGTTCGGGCCGGCAACGCTGTTCGTGTTCGCCAGAACGTCGACGCGCAGGTAGCCACCCAGCTTGATGCAGGTGTCGGTGCCCGGGATGTAGTAGAAGCCGGGACCGTACAGGGAGCAAACCTTCACGTATTCGACCGCTTTGGCCTTAACGGGAAGATCAGCCGCCTGAGCGCCGCCGACTGCGACGAGGGCAGCCGCCGAGCCCAGGATAAGGCTCTTCACCAAATTCATATTAACCTCCAAGTTGCTCATATGCGGAGAGTCCGGGCCGCGAGCGCCCCGAGATCCCCCGCATGTCGCAAAATCATTCAATGTGTTCACGCCTCCAGATGAATTCCCCAGGAGAGGGTGAACGTGAGTGACCAAACGCACCGGGACGATCGAGATTCCCCTACCGCCGGGGGTCAATATGCCTGCGTCGAATTCCTAATCAAAATAGTTTATAAAGTCAGGTTTACGAATAAGGTCACACTGTGGCTCGACGGCAACGCCGCAGCCAGCCCATTGCGTGCACGGGATAATTTGTCGCACCGAAAAAATCTTGTCCGTCACGCAACCATCATAATTAATTTATGCTCACTTGCGCCAGGCGCGCCTTGCGTGAACAATTCCGCTCGCCCACAAGAGTAGCAAGAATCAAATCAGCGAAAAGCTGTGCTGGGCAGGAGGAAGGGAAAGCCGTGTCAGTCACGAGGAAGGATACGACGCGTCAGCGCGCCGTCGAAAATCTGGATATCATCAAGCGCTTCACGCTCGAGATCTCCTCCATCAATTCTCACCTTGAGGAAGTCCGCCAGTTCTGGGGCAAATCGCTCGGCGTCAGCGCCCCGCAATGGATGATTCTGATCGCGATCTCAGATCTCGACAAGGGCGACGGCGTGCAGATCAACATGGTGTCGAAGCTGCTCCACGTCGATCCGTCGTTCGTGACCACGCAGTCCAAGCTTCTGGAACATAAAGGGCTGCTGCATCGCGCCCCCTCGCCGGCCGATGCGCGGGTGGTGCGGCTATCGCTGACCGCCAAGACCAAGAAGCACCTGGCAAGCCTCGCCGAGCAATACAATGCATTCAGGCAACTCGTCTTCGACGAGTTCAGCGAGAAGGAGCTCGCCGAGTTCACGACCAAGCTCGCGACACTCAACAACCGTCTCGAAAAGGCGTGCGTGAAAGTCGCGCTGGACTACAGCTTTTAGGCTGTTGCCACAGACCGGGGCCGGTCCCGAATGCCTGAGCTCTTTGGAAAAAATGGTCGGAGCGAGAGGATTTGAACCTCCGACCCCTAGTCTCCCAGACTAGTGCGCTAACCGGGCTGCGCCACGCTCCGATGCCGTTCCATTAGCTGCGATCCTGCGTCGGCGCAAGGCGGGAAGCCGGTCTTGGCCCCGCCAATCTGGCGCCGGTTCCGCCTGCGACGTCAGCCGTCCTTCATTGCGGCGTCGATCATCTGCCGGCAGGCCACCAGTTCCTGCAGCACGCGCTCGAGGCGGTCGCGGTCGCCCGACGGAATCCCGGCCCGCACCTGGGGTGCTGCGCCCGGCGCCTTCGCCGGCTGGGCACGCGCCTTGTAGGTCGACAGGATGGCATCCTCGTCGGGATCGACGAATCGGTAATCGATGCCCTTCTCGTCGCCGTCGCCCTCCTCCCCGTCGAGATCGAGGCCGTCGCTGAGCTCGGCGTCATCAGGCTCGGCCATGCTGTGACCGACCGCTTCCTCGACCGCGCCGAACGAGACCACCGCGGTCTGATCGGCAATGCCCTGCACCGACTTGATGCCGTGCTCCTTGAGGATCCGCTGCACGCCACGGATGGTGTAGCCCTCGCCGTACAGCAGCCGGCGTATGCCCTTGAGCAGGTCGACGTCATCGGGGCGGTAATAGCGGCGTCCGCCGCTGCGCTTCATCGGCTTGATCTGCGCGAAGCGCGTTTCCCAGAATCTCAGGACGTGCTGGGGAATGTCTAGCTCATCAGCGACTTCGCTGATGGTACGGAACGCATCCGGCGCCTTGTCCAAATGCCCGCTCCTCTTAGCCTCAGTTCAATGGTCAATCGGCCTTGCTGCCGTCGCCATTGGTGACCACGTGGCCGTTGATCCGTTGTTTCAGGATCGCCGACGGCTTGAACACCATCACTCGGCGCGGCGAGATCGGCACCTCGGTGCCGGTCTTCGGATTGCGCCCGATACGCTGTCCCTTCTTGCGCACCATGAAGGAGCCGAACGATGACAGCTTCACCGTCTCGCCCTTCTCCAGGCAATCGGTGATCTCCTTCAGCACAAGCTCGACGAACGCCGACGATTCGGTGCGCGACAAGCCTACCTTCTGGTAGACCGCCTCGCAAAGATCGACGCGTGTAACTGTTTTTCCGGTTCCCGTGGTCATCGCCTGCCCCGCACTCTCGGCGAACAATTTGTTGACTGAAATTAAAAGCTTAGCACGCAATGGTCAACAGCGACCAGCACATAGACGCAGCAAAGAAACCGGCAAATTGCCTGTATCCTAGCGATGCGCTCACCAGCGCAGCAGCGCCGAACCCCAGGTAAAGCCGCCGCCCATCGCCTCCAGCAGCAACAGGTCGCCCTTCTTCACGCGTCCGTCCTTCACCGCAACCGACAGCGCGAGCGGGATCGAGGCCGCCGAGGTGTTGCCGTGCTTGTCGACCGTCAGCACCACCTTCTGCGGCGCAATATGAAGCTTGTGCGCCGATGCATCGATGATTCGCTTGTTGGCCTGATGCGGAATGAACCAGTTGATGTCTTCCGCAGTGACGCCGGTGGCGTTGAACGCATCGACGATCACGTCGGTGATCATGCCGACGGCGTGCTTGAAGACCTCGCGGCCCTCCATCCTGAGATGGCCGACCGTCTTGGTCGAGCCGGGACCGCCGTCGACGAACAGCTTGGCCTTGTGGCGTCCGTCGGAGCGCAGATGCGTGGTCAGCACGCCGGGATCGCTGGTCTTGCCGGCTTGCTCCTGCGCCTCGAGCACGATCGCGCCGGCGCCGTCGCCGAACAGCACGCAGGTGCCGCGATCATTCCAGTCGAGGATTCGCGAGAAGGTCTCCGCGCCGATCACCAGCGCCCGCTTGTAGGCTCCGGTGCGCAGGAAATTGTCGGCGGTGGCGAGCGCAAAGACGAATCCGGAGCACACCGCCTGCAGGTCGAACGCCGCGCCGTGGTTGATGCCGAGCCCGTGCTGGACTGCAACCGCCGTCGCCGGAAAGGTGTTGTCGGGCGTCGAGGTCGCCAGCACGATCAGGTCGATCGCCTGCGCGTCGAGCCCTGCATGGGCGAGCGCAGCGCGCGCTGCGTTGATCGCGAGATGCGAGGTGAACTCGTCGTCGGCTGCGATGTGGCGCTCGCGGATGCCGGTACGCTGCACGATCCAGTCATCGGACGTGTCGATTCGGCTCGCCAGTTCGGCATTGGTCAAAACCCGCTCCGGCAAATAAGAGCCGCAGCCGAGCACTACCGAACGTATCGCAGTCACGAGACAGCCTCCTGCGCGGTCTGCGCCTTTACCAGCGCGCTGCCGTCGCGATTTAGCATCTGATTGATCTTGGTGAGGAGATCGTAGTGGGCCATCTCATAGCCAACATCCACCGCATAGGCAAAGCCTTCCGCGTTGATGCCGCCATGGCTCTTGACCACCACGCCGTTGAGGCCGAGCAGCACGCCGCCGTTCGACTTGTTGGGATCGAGCTTGTCACGCAGCTTCCGGAACGCGCCCCGGGCAAACAGATAGCCGATGCGCGCCAGCCAGCTCGACGACATGGCTTCGCGCAGCAGGGCGAACATCTGCCGCGCGGTTCCCTCGGCCGTCTTGAGCGCGATGTTGCCGCAGAAGCCTTCCGAGACGATCACGTCGGCGGCCCCGTTGCCGATTCCGTCCCCCTCGACAAAGCCGACATAATTGAATTGCGCCGAGTTCATCGCACGAAGCAGTTCGGCCGCCTCGCGGATTTCCCCGTGCCCCTTGATCTCCTCGGATCCGATATTGAGCAGGCCGACGGTCGGCCGTTCGAGGTTGAACAGCACGCTCGCCATGGCGCTGCCCATCACGGCCAACGTCGTCAGATGGCGGGCATCGCCTCCGATCGTGGCACCGAGGTCCAGCACGACTGAGTCGCCGCGCAGCGTCGGCCACACCGCTGCGAGCGCCGGGCGGTCGACGCCGGGCAGCGTCCGTAGATTGAGGCCCCCCATTGCCATCAGCGCGCCGGTGTTGCCGGCGGAGACCGCGACATCGGCCTCGCCATGCTTCACGGCATCGATCGCAAGCCACATCGACGAGGCGCGCCGGGTCCGCCGCAGCGCCTGGCTCGGCTTCTCCTCGTTCTTCACGGCAACGTCGGTATGGATCACCTTCGACACAGCCTTGAGCGCGGGATGCTTCGCAAGCTCGGGTTCGATCTTGGCCTGGTCTCCGAAAAGCAGGAATTCGCTGTCGGGATGACGGCTCAGCGAAATCGCGGCGCCGGGAATGACGACCGATGCGCCGACATCGCCCCCCATGGCGTCAAGCGCGATTCGAACCTTGTGAGGCATGAACGTCCCGGAAACCTGCTCTCCCACAGCCCCTTTTGACAAAGACCGCGAGCTTGAAGTCACCGCTTTCAACGGCGCGCGGCCAAACGCCAACTCACGTCCCGGCCGGGCCGCGACAATAGCGTGTCCGCGGTCCGACACAACCTCTTGCCCTCGGCCGACGATGTGGCCGAACCGCAACAAACTACATCACCACATGCCAAAAATATATGATTCTTCAATATATTGTGACATTATTCTGAAGTTGCAAGGGATGCCCTTCACGCACCCCGGCAGTCAAGCCATCCCCTTACAAATGGCCTAGCCGCCCTTCGGCTTCTTGCCGTCGGCCTTTTCGGTCAGGGCCTTCAGCGCGGCAAAGGGATGATCCTCCGGATCAGACGCTTCGACCATCTTCTCAAAGACGGCATCCGCCTTGCGCGGATATGGATCGATACCGAGGAAGAGCGCGTCGGTGGCGAGCCGGCCGATATCGATGAAGCCGTTCACGATCGGCTCCGGCGGGTCCGGCGTATCCTCGTCGCTCTCCTCCGCATCGTCGACCAGATCGGCCATCTGGGGGATCTGCTCGGGCGGCGCGAAGATCACATCGATCGGTTCGTCGATGTCGTTCTCTATCGGATCGAGCGTCACGACGCAGGTCTGCCCGATCCGTGCCTGCACCCTTCCCGTAACCTGGTAGCTCCCGTCCTGCTTCGGCATGATGTCGAAGACGGCATGCGCCGAGATCACCCCGCGCAGTCCGGCAATGTCGGCCATCGCCTGCCGTGCGGCCTCGTCGGCCTCGATCTCGCGGTGCAGCCCGGCCTCCGGGATCTGCGCCGCGTTGACGAGAACGCGCCAGGGATCACGTGATGGATCGCGCACCGGCTCGCGCCGCCCTGTGGGATCGCTGCTCATGCTGAGGCGCTCGCGGTCCGTGGCACAGGAAAACGCCATGCGCCCTGGATCAGCCCGGCAAGGTCGACGCGCGCCAGCGCCGCCATCGCTTGCCTGGCGTAGACGGCGAGTTCTCGCGCCTTGTCGATATCCTTGCCGTTGAGGATGTTCTTGCAGAACGACTGGGCCAGCGCCTCGTCGCTGCCGGTCAGCGCCAGATCATAGGCCGCGGTCCGGCCGTAAAATGCCTCACCGAACGCCTGCATGCGCTTGGGCACGGTGATGTCGCCGACGCCCATCTCGCGCAGATTGTCGTCCATATCGATGCAGAAATGGTCGAACAGGGCCTGCGACAAATCGGCCCCCGCGCCTGCGGATTTGAGTTGCCGCAGCACCAGCCAGAGGTGCATCACGAGCAAGTCAAAACGGCCATTAACCGTGTCCGGAACGCCCAAGTCCCGGTAAAATAACGGTTCTCGCGCCTGCGTCACGATCATGCCATAGATGATCTCAATGGTGCGGCGCGGAGGCACCGGGGGTTTTCTGAAGTGATTGAACGGCCAAAGCATGGTGGGTTCCGGCTGCGAGCCCCAAAGGACGGCCTGTTGAGGGTTCGCCTGTTGGAGGCTCGGCAATATTGCAATCCATTGAGCTGCCCGGTACGTCAACGCCTCGCCTGATGCAAGGGGACGGATCAGTTCCGCCGATGAACCACACCACACCAAAGCAGTTCCGTGCGGCCTCCGCGCGCGGCCTCTTCTCGCGTTTCCGCGCGTTCGCCGCCATTGGCTTGGTCTGCGCCGCGCTCGGAGGATGTACCGGCGAGCAGTTCCAGAAGGGCTACATCCTGCCCGACGGCGCGCTCGATCAGATTCCGATCGGCGCGAGCCAGGATCAGGTGCTGATCGTGCTGGGCACACCCTCGACGGTCGCAACCCTCGACGGTGAGGTGTTCTACTACATCTCGCAGCGAACCTCCCGCCCGGTCGCGTTCATGAACCAGCACGTGATCGACCAGCGCGTGATCGCGGTCTATTTCGACAAGAACCGCCAGGTGCGAAGGCTCGCCAATTACGGCATGAAGGACGGCAAGATCTTCGACTTCGTCAGCCGCACAACGCCGACCTCCGGTCAGGAGATGTCCTACCTGACGCCGCTGTTCAAGCTGCTCAGCTTCAACTAGCGCCATCCGATTGCGGGCGCGCTGCCGCCCGCAAGCTCGCTTTGCGCGAAAAACAATTTATGATTGTGTGTAAGGTAACTCACACGTATATGCCGCCGCCCTTGCTAGGACAGCCGCGAGCCGAACCACAGCGGCTCGCAACCGACCTCATTTGAGCAGGAGATACGTCATGGGTTTTTATGGACCGGAACCTTTCGATACCGCACAAGCCGTCTACGTCTGGACAGGCCTGGGTTCTCCGGGCTTCTTCTCCGTCACCGTCGAGGGGCACGCCCCGAATTTCACGTCAGGCATCCGCCTTGTCCGCGACGAGCAATGGGTCGGCGGTCTGGCCATCAAGATCATGGGCTGGACGGGGCCGCTCGGCAAAGGCACGACGCCATACAAGGTCCGCGGCTCTTTCCCTGGGTCGTTCCTCAGGGAAATCGTGTTGATCGGCAGCAACAAGCACGAGGTCGTCAAGGTCACGGAGATTCCGTTCACCACTGACGAGGCGTTTGCCAAGAACGCAGACGCGCTGGTGTAGCCACGGCGATTTGCCCGAAGTCGTCCGCTTGCCGGATGCGCTGCCCGAAATAACCGAAACGCTGCTGCCGGCGCCCCGTGACTATGATGCGGGCGAGTTATGGGTGCTGAGCCTGACCTGTGCAGCGTTTCGGTCGAAGTAGATCGAAGTATCCTCACGCCCTGCCCGACGATCGAGCTGTGTCAAGTCGTCCGCTTGTCTGGAGCGCACGGGCTCCCTACGGTCGCGCGCAAACGCGACGAGCAAGGGGGCAAACGCATGACCAGCAAGAGATTTTCCCGTCGTACGGTATTGTCAGGCGCCGCCGCCCTGTCGGCCGCCGCGATTGTGCCGCGCACGAGCCTGAGCGCCGGCGATTGGCGACCGACCGAAACCGTACGGATTATCGTGCCGGCAGCCGCCGGCGGCTCGACCGACGTGATGGGGCGCCTGCTGGCCGCGCATCTGCAGCCGATCTGGGGGCAGTCGGTGGTCGTTGAAAACCGGTCCGGTGCGGGAGGCACCATCGGGACTGCCGAGGTCGCACGCAACAAGGGCGACGGCCATACCATCCTGATCGGCAATCCCGGGCCGAACGCGATCGCCTACAGCATATTCAGGAACCTGACTTACAAGCCTGACCAGTTGCAGCCGGTCTCCAACATGATCCGGATTCCGAACATCGTGACCGCGCATCCCACGACCGGCATCAAGACGATTCCCGAGCTGATCGCGCATCTGAAGGCCAATCCGGACAAGCTCACCTATGGCTCGTCCGGCACCGGACAGAGCCCGCATCTCACCGGCGCCTGGTTCCTCCAGCTGACCGGGCTGAAGATGACGCATGTGCCGTTCCGCGGCGCCGGCCCAGCCTTGCAGGCCGCACTCGCCGGCGACATCCAGATCCTGTTCGACAACCTCTACCCGTCACTGCCACAGGTGCTCGACGGCAAGCTCACCGGGCTCTGCGTCACCACGCCCGAGCGCAGCGCCTCCGCGCCGCAGCTCCCGACGATGCGCGAAGCCGCCCCCGAACTCGCCAAGTTCGACGTCTCATCCTGGTTCGGTGTCTTTCTGGCGAAGGCGACACCCGCCCCCGCGGTCGATGAACTGAACCGGCAGATCAAGGCGATGCTGGAGCGCGACGACGTCAAGAAGAACATCGCCGGTATGGGTGCGCTCGCGGACTACGGCACGCCGCAGCAGTTCTCCGGTTTTGTCGAGGCCGAGACGAAGAAGTTCGCCGCCATCATCGAGAAGGAAGGCTTGCAGATGGAGGTGAAGTGACAGCCGCTGTCACAGTCTTTCCGGAGCACGGTGCGGCCGATGCTAGGAAGACTTGTTGATCTTCTTGATCTTGGCATCGGTTGCTTCAATCGACATCGCCAGTTCCAGGATTGCCTTCGACAGCAACTCGATGGCCTCCTTCTGATCCTGCGACTTGGAGGCGCGGAGCGCATAGTTCCGTGCGGATGACAGCGACATCGATTGATCTCCGTTTTGTTCGCGTCTGGTTCTCGGCGGATATCGTTGGCGGAAAGCTGGTCAATTCGGCAACTGCTCCGAACGATATCCACGCAAAACAGAAACCCCGCGGCTTTCACCGCGGGGTTTGCATTCAGTGGTGTCGCGCCGTTCAGTGCGCGAGGATCGCGAGCAGCAGCAGCGCCACGATGTTGGTGATCTTGATCATCGGGTTCACCGCGGGGCCCGCCGTATCCTTGTAGGGGTCGCCGACGGTATCGCCTGTCACCGCTGACTTGTGGGCGTCGGAGCCCTTGCCGCCGTAGTGACCGTCCTCGATGTACTTCTTGGCGTTGTCCCAGGCGCCGCCACCCGAGGTCATCGAGATCGCGACGAACAGGCCGGTGACGATCACGCCGAGCAGCATGGCGCCGACCGCGGAGAACGCCGCCGACTTGCCGGCCGCACCGCCGCCCGCAATGAAGTAGATCAGGAAGTAGACGACGATCGGCGACAGCACCGGCAGCAGCGAGGGGATGATCATCTCCTTGATCGCCGCCCGGGTCAGCAGGTCGACCGCCTTGCCGTAGTCAGGCTTGTCGGTGCCCTGCATGATGCCGGGCTTCTCGCGGAACTGACGGCGCACCTCCTCGACGATCGCGCCGGCAGCACGTCCGACCGCGGTCATGCCCATCGCACCGAACAGGTACGGCAGCAGGCCGCCGAACAACAGGCCAACCACCACATAGGGGTTGTTGAGCGAGAAGTCCGGGTTGACGCCCTTGAAGTAGGCATGGGCGCCGGAGTCGGCGATGAAGAATTTGAGGTCCTGATTATAGGCCGCAAACAGCACCAGGGCGCCGAGACCGGCGGAGCCGATCGCGTAGCCCTTGGTCACCGCCTTGGTGGTGTTGCCGACCGCGTCGAGCGCGTCGGTCGACTTGCGCACCTCCTTCGGCAGTCCCGCCATCTCGGCGATGCCACCGGCGTTATCGGTGACGGGGCCGAAGGCGTCGAGCGCGACGATCATGCCGGCCAGCGCCAGCATGGTGGCAGTCGCGATCGCGATGCCAAACAGACCGGCAAGGCTGTAGGTGACGAGGATACCGGCGATGATGACGATCGCGGGCAGCGCGGTCGCCTCCATCGAGACCGCGAGGCCCTGGATCACGTTGGTGCCGTGCCCCGTGACCGAGGCCGACGCGATCGACTTCACCGGGCGGTAGTCCGTGCCGGTGTAGTACTCCGTGATCCAGATGATCAGGCCGGTGACGACCAGGCCGACCACGCCGCACCAGAACAGCGACAGGCCGGTGTAGTCGACGCCATCCAGCTTGCCGAAGCCGATCAGCCAGTTGATCACGGCCGCGACGCCGATCAACGACAGGATGCCGGTAGCAATCAGGCCCTTGTACAGCGCGCCCATGATCGACTGGCTCGCGCCGAGCTTGACGAAGAACGTACCGATGATCGAGGTGATGATGCAGATGCCGCCGATCGCGAGCGGCAGCGTCATCATGTTCACCAGGATCGGCGTCTTGGCGAAGAAGATCGCGGCGAGCACCATGGTGGCGACCGCGGTCACCGCATAGGTCTCGAACAGGTCGGCCGCCATGCCGGCGCAGTCGCCGACATTATCGCCGACATTGTCGGCGATGGTGGCCGGGTTGCGCGGATCGTCCTCGGGGATACCGGCCTCGACCTTGCCGACCAGGTCGCCGCCGACATCAGCACCCTTGGTGAAGATGCCGCCGCCGAGACGGGCGAAGATCGAGATCAGCGAGGCACCGAAGCCGAGCGCAACCATGGCGTCGACCACGGTACGGCTCCCCGGCTCCAGCCCGAGGAAGTGGACCAGCACGATGAAGTAGATGGTGACACCGAGCAGTGCGAGCCCTGCGACCAGCAGGCCGGTGATCGCGCCCGCCTTGAAGGCGAGCTCGAGGCCGCCGGCAAGCGAGGTGGTCGCCGCCTGCGCGGTACGAACGTTGGCGCGCACCGAAACGTTCATGCCGATGAAGCCGGCCGCACCCGACAGGACGGCGCCGATGGCAAATCCAACGGCAACCAGCAGCCCGAGGAAGTAGGCCAGCACCAAGAAGATGACGATACCGACCAGGCCGATGGTCGTGTACTGGCGACGGAGATAGGCCTGTGCGCCCTCACGCACGGCGGCCGCAATCTCCTGCATGCGCGGATTGCCCGCATCCGCGTTCAAGACCGACGACGTCGCCCAGATCGCGTAGACGATAGAAAGCGCCCCGCAGAGCACTATCAACCATAATGCTGTCATTGAATGTTGCCTCAGATCCTTGATGTAACCCCCGCGCCTTTTTTTGCAGGCGCTTATTTTTCGAGGATCATCCCTCCCCAAGAAAGAGATGGCCTCAAATCGGGCGCGACCTTGCCAAAATCGTTACCCCCGCGCAACGGCACTTGGAGCCGAAAACACCGATATGGGCAGCAATTTAGAAGGAAAGTCGGGGCTTCTTCCGGCCCGGAATCCTAGAAATGGCTGTAGGACAGCCGTTTCAGCACCAGTTCCTTGCCCTGCCCGTCGAGGAAGCGCGGGCCGGTACGGCCGGCAACAACCTGGCCGATCGCGGAGAGCGCTATGCCTGCGCCTTGCGCCGCCAGCGCAAATGCGTCGGCGCGATCCCGGGGGACGGTGCAGAGGATTTCGTAGTCGTCGCCGCCCGCGATCAGCGCCTCGACGCCGACCGCGCCTCGGCCGAGCAGCGCCGCAGCCGCCTGGGAATGCGGGATGCGCGGCAGCTCGATATCGGCCGACACGCCAGATGCCGCACACAGCTTGGCGAGATCGCCCGCCAGGCCGTCCGACACGTCCATCGCGGCGCTGGCATGCTCGCGCACGGCAAGCGCCAGCGCGTTGCGCGGCTCCGGGACGCGGTAGCGGGAGGCGAGCCAATTCCGGGCGGTGGCGTCGTTCGCAAGCGCCGCCGCGACCGGGCCGCCCCGCAGCACGTCGAGGCCGAGCGCGGCGTCGCCGATGGTGCCGGTGACGAAGATGCGATCGCCAACCTTGGCGCCCGAGCGATGCACCATCCGGCCGTCAGGCACGCGCCCGAACGCGGTGATCGAGATCATCAGCGGTCCCGGCGTCGACACGGTGTCGCCGCCGAGCAGCGGGCAACCATACTGCGCGGCGTCCTCGCCCAACGCATCGGCGAATGGCTTCAGCCAGCCCTCCTCCGCCCCGCGCAGCGCCAACGTCAGCACGAAGCCCGCCGGCACTGCCCCCTTGGCCGCGATGTCCGAGAGGTTCACCCGCAGCGCCTTGCGCGCCAGCGTGCCGGGCGGATCGTTGGCAAGAAAATGCACGCCCTCGACGATCGCATCCGTCGTGACCACGATGTCCTCGCCTGCCGCTTTCAGGGCGGCGGCGTCGTCATCAAGATTGAACGCGCCGGGATCGGTCGCCAGCGGCTTGAAGTACCGCGCGATCAGGGAGTCTTCGCCGGAGGTTGGCTTACTGTCCTGTGTCACAACAGCAGACCCGTCATGCTGAGGTGCGAGCCCTTGCGAGCCTCGAAGGATGCACGGCCGAGACGCAACCACGTAGCCAAGCCGCCACCCTTCGAGGCCTCCGCTTCGCTACGGCACCTCAGGATGACGGCTACGGCTAGGACCATCGTGTCGTCACGGCCACTGATTTCATCCTAGCCCCGCACAAACTCGTCGCCGCGGAACTGGCGTGCGATCTGGTCGAGCACGGCGTTGACCATGCCGGTCTCGTCCTTCTCGACGAAGGCATGCGCAACGTCGACATATTCGGAAACGACGACGCGGCCGGGCACGTCCTTGCGATGCTCGAGCTCGTAGGAGCCGGCGCGCAATACGGCACGCAGGATCGCGTCGATCCGCTTCAGCGGCCAGCCCTTCGACAGCGCGTCGTCGATCAAGGGATCGAGCTTGGCCTGGTCGCGCACCACGCCGGAGACGACGTCGCGGAAGAACGCAGCCTCGGCCGGCAGGTATTTCTCGCCCTCGACCTCGTTGCCGAGCCAGTGGCTCTCGAACTCGGCGAAGATGTCGTTGAGGCCGGCGCCCCCGATGTCCATCTGGTACAGCGCCTGCACGGCCGCGAGCCGCGCTGCACCGCGCCGGTTGGCTTTCCTGTCGGGACCTTTCGCCGGCTTCTTGCTCTCTGCCATGATCAGGCCTTTGCCAGGCGGCGTTTGATGCGCAGCATCGCCAGCGCCGCGCGGGCTGCGTCGCCGCCCTTGTTCAGTTCGCTGGCGCGCGCCCGTGCCCAGGCCTGCGCGTCGGTGTTGACGGTCAGGATGCCGTTGCCGAGCGGGAATTTCCGGCCGACCGCCAGATCCATCAGCGCGCGCGAGGACTCCTGCGAAACGATCTCGAAATGAATGGTGTCGCCGCGCACCACGCAGCCGAGCGCGATCGCCGCGTCATAGGGCTTGCCGTTGGCTTCCGCCGCATCGATCGCGATGGCAATCGCCGCCGGAATCTCCAGCGCACCCGGCACCGTGATCACGTCATGGGTCACGCCGGCCGCCTTCAGCTCGGCCACCGCGCCCTCAAGCAGCGCATCCTGGATGTCGTCATAAAACCGCGCCTCGACGATCAGCGCGCGTGCGCCTGATATGTCGCTCTGGTCCTTCAGGGGTGCGCGTCGCGCGTCAGCCATTGTCTACCTTTGGTCTACCTTTGTCGTCTACGTTCGTCATTGCCGGGCTTGACCCGGCAATCCATCGTGCCGGAAAGCCATCTTGTTAAGAGGATGGATACGCGGGTCAAGCCCGCGTATGACACATTTGGGGCCGCTATTTCATCTCCGACAGCCGCGCCGCGTAGCGGGCCATCAGGTCGACCTCGATATTGATCTCGCTGCCAGCCTTCCAGCCGCTCAGGGTCGTCACTTGAAGTGTATGCGGGATGATCAGCACCGAAAAGGTCACGTCGTCGACCGTATTCACCGTCAGCGAGACGCCGTCCAGGGTCACCGAGCCCTTTGCCGCGATGAAACGCGCGAGCTCGCGCGTGGTCCTGAGCTCGAAGCGCGCCATGTCGGGCAGATCGTCGCGCTTGATGATGGTGGCGATGCCGTCGGCGTGGCCGGCCACGATATGGCCGCCGAGCTCGTCGCCGATCTTGAGCGCGCGCTCCAGGTTGAGCCGGGTTCCCTCGACCCAATGCTTCGCCGTGGTCATGCCGAGCGTCTCGGCCGCGGCGTCGACGTCGAACCAGGTCTTGGCCCCCGAGGTGCCGGAGGCGACCACCGTGAGGCAGACGCCGTTGCAGGCGATTGAGGCGCCGTCGGCGATCGTGGTCTGGTCGTAGTCGCAGGCAATCCGCATCCGGTGCAGCTGCCCCTGCGCGACTTGCTTCAGGCTGGTGATTTCACCGATATCGGTGACAATTCCGGTAAACATTACGCACGCTCGTAAAT
This sequence comes from Bradyrhizobium macuxiense, assembly GCF_001542415.1. GTDB lineage: Bacteria > Pseudomonadota > Alphaproteobacteria > Rhizobiales > Xanthobacteraceae > Bradyrhizobium > Bradyrhizobium macuxiense. Next base: position 148,607 of record NZ_LNCU01000115.1, on the reverse strand, counting down.
ATCAAGACTGTCCTTGCCGAGCGCCTCGCTAGCACGAAGCCTGAAGGTCGGCGACTGCGTGATTGCGGCGAGCGGCAATGCGTCCAGCGCGGGAACACCACCGTCTCCGATTGTATCAGGCCCGTGCAACAGCCAGATTTCATCGACGAGGCCGGCGGCGACGAAGGACGACGCCACACGCGCGCCACCCTCGACCATCAGCCGCGTGATCCCCTTCTCGGCCAGAGCATGCAGCACGGCCGGCAAATCGAGCCCGGGCGGCGACGCAGTCGCGGCGACGCGGATCACCTGGGCACCGGCGGCGCCAAGTTTTACCGCGGCGGGCGCTTCCGCCATGTCAGAAGTCATCATCCAGAGCGGGATCTCGCGCGCGGAATGCACCAGGCGGCTGTCGCCCGGGATCCGAAGCGCGCGGTCCAGCACAACACGGACCGGTGAACGCGCCGCCATGCCCGGCAGACGGCAGGTCAGCAACGGATCGTCCGCCCTGACCGTGCCGATCCCGACCAGGATCGCGTCGCTCTGCGCACGCAGCAGATGCACGCGGGTCCGCGCGGCCTCGCCCGTGATTGCGACCGTCTTGTTGCCGGCGGCGGCGATCTTGTCGTCGGCGGACACCGCGAGCTTGAGGATCACATGCGGGCGCTGGTCGCGGATGCGGCGGAAATGCCCCGCATGGTCGCGCGCAGCCTCCGCCGCGCATAGCCCGACATCGACGACGATGCCGGCGGCACGCAGCTTGCCGTGCCCCTTCCCCGCGACTTCCGGATTGGGATCCTCGATCGCCGAGACCACACGGGCGAGACCGGCGGCGGCGACCGCGTCCGCGCAGGGCGGCGAGCGGCCGAAATGCGAACAGGGTTCGAGCGTCACGTAGAGCGTAGCGCCGCGCGCAGCCTCACCGGCGCGCCGGAGCGCCTCCACCTCGGCATGGGGGCGTCCGCCTGCTTGCGTCCAGCCGCGGCCGACGATCACGCCGTTCTTGACGATCACGGCGCCGACCGCCGGATTGGGCCAGGTCCGCCCCAGCCCGCGCCGGCCGAGCGCCAGCGCAAGCTGCATGAAGCGCAAATCGGCAGCCTTCGCGTCTTTCGATTTCTGCGCGAGCTGATCTTCCAGGATCCGGAAGATCATTTTCGCAACGTCGCGATCTGCGGGTCGTCCTCGCCGTGCAACTCGCCGAGCACGGCCTCAAAGTCCTTGGCTTCGCGGAAATTGCGATAGACCGAGGCGAAGCGCACATAGGCGACGTCGTCAAGCTGGCGCAGATGCTCCATCACGATCTCGCCGATCGCCTCCGAGGAGACCTCCGCCTCGCCGCCGCTCTCGAGCTCGCGGACGATCGTCGACACCGTCTTCTCCAGCCGCTCGGAATCCACCGGGCGCTTGCGCAGGGAGATTTGCAGCGAGCGCACCAGCTTGTCGCGGTCGAACGGCACGCGGCGGCCGTTGCGCTTGATCACCGTGAGCTCGCGGAGCTGCACCCGTTCGAACGTCGTGAAGCGGAAGTTGCAGGCCATGCAGACGCGGCGCCTGCGGATCACGGCGGAATCTTCGGTTGGACGCGAGTCCTTCACCTGCGTATCAAGACTGTTGCAGCTCGGACAGCGCATCCAACGGGGCCCTTGAGACGAGCATGATCCGGAAAAGTGTGCAGCGGTTTTCCGGCAAGACCATGCTCAAACAATGAGATGAACCTTACTGATAGATCGGGAAGCGATCGGTCAGGGCCTTCACGCGCTCCTTGATCGCAGCTTCAACCAGCGGCGCCTTGCCGTCCGGCGACTGCGCGAGCGCATTCAGCACCTCGGCGATCATGCCGCCGACCTGCTTGAACTCGGCGACGCCGAAGCCGCGGGTGGTCGCAGCCGGGGTGCCGAGGCGCAGGCCCGAGGTGACGAACGGCTTCTCGGGATCGAACGGGATGCCGTTCTTGTTGCAGGTGATCGCCGCGCGCACCAGCGCCTTCTCCGAGATGTTGCCCTTCAGGCCCTTCGGACGCAGATCGACCAGCATCAGATGGTTGTCGGTGCCGCCGGAGACGATGTCGAGGCCGTGGCCGCGCAGCGTCTCGGCCAGCGCCTTGGCGTTCTCGACCACGTTCTTGGCGTAGACCTTGAAGTCCGGCCGCAGCGCCTCGCCGAAAGCCACCGCCTTGGCGGCGATGACGTGCATTAGCGGGCCGCCCTGCAGGCCGGGAAAGATCGCCGAGTTCAGCTTCTTGTGCAGCGTCTCGTCATTGGTGAGGATCAGGCCGCCGCGCGGACCGCGCAGCGACTTGTGCGTCGTGGTGGTGGTGACGTGGGCATGCGGCACCGGCGAGGCGTGGACGCCGCCGGCGACGAGGCCGGCGAAATGCGCCATGTCGACCAGGAGATAGGCGCCGACGGAGTCGGCGATCTCGCGGAAGCGCTTGAAGTCCCAGGCGCGCGAATAGGCCGAGCCGCCGGCGATGATCAGCTTCGGCTTGACCTGCTCGGCCTGCTTCTGGACCTCGTCCATGTCGATGATCTGGTCCTCGCGGCGCACCGTGTAATGCGCGGCCTTGAACCACTTGCCGGACATGTTGACCGGCGAGCCGTGCGTGAGATGGCCGCCGGCGGCGAGGTCGAGGCCCATGAAGGTATCGCCGGGCTGCAGCAGCGCCAGGAACACCGCCTGGTTCATCTGGCTGCCGGAATTGGGTTGGACGTTGGCGAAGCCGGCGCCGAACAGCTTCTTGGCGCGGTCGATCGCGAGGTTCTCGGCGACGTCGACCCACTCGCAACCGCCATAGTAGCGCGCGCCCGGATAGCCCTCGGCATATTTGTTGGTCATCACCGAGCCCTGCGCCTCGAGCACCGCCCGGCTCACGATGTTTTCGGAGGCGATCAGCTCGATCTCATGGCGCTGGCGGCCGAGCTCGCCCTTGATCGCGGCGGCGATCTCGGGATCGGCCTCGGCAAGCGTGGCCGTGAAGAAGGAATCGGGCGCGGAACGGGCTTGGGGCGAAGAGGTCATCGGCGAAATATCTCCACCGCCGCAAGCCTTTACACAGGATGCGGACGGTCACGAGTGGCGGTCGAAGCTGGTCGCAGAGCGTTACCACATCGGCCCAAAATGGCCAAGCGGTTGCGGTCCCCAGCCGCCAATTATGCCAGATATGGTGGGGATGGCGGGGATTCGCCAGATCGGCCGGAGCCGGGCTCCAGGCCCCGATTCCCCTCGGCCGGCCTGCCCCGTCGGCAACCGGGTTGCCCATGGCGGGACCTGCCGGGATGGGCGGTCAGCGACGTCATCCATTGCGCCACGGTCATGCCGAAACAGTGCCAAGGTCGGCGTTACACAACCGGCAACACCGTGTGATAGATGGGCCGATCGGGATTCGATCGATGGATCTTTTCCGGGGTCCATCACGTCATGGGTTAAGCCGCGTGAAGCGCAAAAGCGTCGGCCACGCGGCAAGCGCGGTTTGCGACATGGAGCGCGACTTGGGTCGCGATCTCAGGGATGAGCAAGACGACCAAGGAACTCAAGAAGCAGGCGCTGAAGGCCGAAGTCGCGGCAAAGAAGGCCGCCGACGAGACCACGACCGAGGAACTGAAGGCGCTCGCGACCGCGTTTCGCGCCCAGGCCAAGGTCATCAAGCAGAAGAAAAAGAAGACCTCGCCCGCGTGATCTCTCGCACATCGCGGCGCGACACCTCGCGCCTGCGCGCCGCCTCGCGCAATTGTGCGCGGCTTGCACACGACGATACCGCAGCGGACGCGCGCCGCCGATTGATGGGCGCGCGCCGTTTTGTATATCACAGATCTCGTCGATTCCTTCCGCTCCGCAACGAGGCGACAATTGAGAGTGATCTATCTGACGGCGTTGCTCGCGCTGTCCGGCCCCGCTTTTGCCGACGACCAACGCTTCCTCGCCAGTTTGCGCAAGCTCGAGCCGCAAACCCGGCTCGAGCAGATTTGCGACTATACGGTGATGTCTCGCATCGACCGGGATACCGGGCAGGAGGCCGACCGGGCGAAGTCAGACGTCACGTCCCGCCCCTCGCATTCGGGTGACGCGATCACCGCGAAGGGCGGCGCGTTCCGCAGCAAGGGCCAATGGTACGCGCTGTCCTATGTCTGCCAGGGAACGCCCGACCATCTGCATGTGACGAGCCTGCACTACAAGATCGGCAGCACGATCCCGGAATCGAAATGGGCCTCGCTCGGGCTTTGGCGCTAACCCGCACTCACCATCGGAAATAACGATCTCTCACGACGTCAGCGTCTCAGCCTGCCCGGCCCTCACCGCTGATCTCATCGAACCGGCCCAACCGATACACCAGCACCGACATCAACCACGCGGCGATGAACACGCCGACGATGAGGTAGCCGAGCAGACTGAAGTCTTCGCTGATCTTCCCGACGAAATCCCAGAACGGTCCTTGCAGGTCGAGCTTGCTTGCGATGAGACCGAGCGCCTCGATGCCGCCGATGAGGAGCGCCACGATGATCGAGATCAGGGTCATGGTCAGATTGTAGTAGAGCTTGCGCACGGGCTGCCGGAACGCCCAGCCATAGGCCTGGACCATGATGATGCCGTCGGCAGTGTCGATGAGCGACATTCCCGCGGTGAACAGCGCCGGAAACACCAGGATCGACCACACCGGCAAGCCGGCGGAGCCCTGTGCGGCGGAAATTCCGATCAGGCCGATCTCGCTCGCCGTGTCGAACCCCAGGCCGAACAGAAAGCCGAGCGGGTACATCTGCCAGCTCTTGGTAATCAGGGCGAACAGCGAGCGCAGCATGCGGGCCATGAAGCCGCGCTGTTGCAGCAGATCGTGAAGCTCCTGCTCGGTCGCGTGATCCCCACGTCTCGACGCCTGAAAGGCGCGATAGACCGAGATCAGGATCATCGTGTTGATGAGCGCGATCAGAAGCAGGAAGAGCGCGGACACGCTGGTCCCGATCACGCCGCCAATTTCCTTGAAGCCCTCGAACCGTGCTTCGAGCGCGCCGACCGAGACCGCGACCAGCAGCGAGGCCGCGATCACGACAGTCGAATGCCCCATGGCGAAGAACAGGCCGACCGCCACCGGGCGCTTGCCCTCCTGCATCAGCTTGCGCGTGACGTTGTCGATGGCCGCGATATGGTCGGGATCGACGGCATGGCGAAGCCCGAGCGTGTAGGCAAGCGATGCCGTTCCAAGCAGGAGCGGATAGTCGCGGAAGCTGAGATAGGCCCACAGCCAGACCGCGGCATTCACCAGGATCAGAAGCGCGCCGAGAACATACGCCTTCGCCTTGGCATCCGCCGCTTCGTCGTCGAACACTCTTGTAAGCAATGCACGCCCGCCGTTCCCGGTCACCAGCGATCCCGGCGGGATCCCTGCCGCTTGTTGATGTCATCCGACAAGCCGACGCTAGCGGCGCCTGTATGACGATACAATCAGAATATCATACCGCACCCAAGTCAGCGTCCAAGTCGCTGCCCATGTGGGGAGAAATTGTCACGCGATCGACAGCAGCGCCGGCGGCGCAGGCGGAGGTAATCCATCTCGTCGCTTGGACTCGCCGGGATTGCTTGGCCGGTTCGAGAAATCAGGAAGACAATTGCGCGCTCGCCGCTGCCGCCCCCATTTCGTTCGCCTCACGACCAAGGTTCCACCGAAACGGCAGGCGGCCTGTCATGTCCGCTTCGCAATTCGTTGAAGCCGCAGCGCGATCGCCAGGTTGACAGCGCGGACCACAGGGTCTTCTATTGTTTCTACGGGGAAATGCGATCTCCCCGCGAGGCGACATGCCCAAGAATCGCGTCCTGATCACCAAGGGCGCAGCATGTCATCATCCTACACCTCGATCTCATCCGAAAAACTTTCGCGGCTCATCGGCACGGCACACGCGCCGACCCTCATCGATGTCAGAACCGACGAGGACTTCGCCGCTGATCCACAGCTCATACCCGGCGCGGCGCGGCGGTCGCATCTTGACGTCCAGGACTGGGCCTCCCGGCTGACCGGCCAGTCCGTGGTCGTCATCTGCAACAAGGGCCAGAAGCTCAGCGAAGGCACCGCAGCCTGGCTTCGCTGCAGCAATGTTGCGGCGGAAATACTCGAGGGCGGTCATCTCGGCTGGCGGGGCTCGGAACTGCCGACCGTCCCGGCGGAGCGAATCCCCAAGCGCGACGGACGCGGCCGCACCATCTGGGTGACGAGATCGCGACCGAAGATCGACCGCATCGCCTGCCCGTGGCTGATCCGCCGTTTCGTTGATCCAGCCGCCATGTTCCTCTTTGTCACCAGCTCCGAAGTCGAGGCAGTGGCCGAGAAATTCGAAGCGACACCGTTCGATATCGAGAACGTGTTCTGGAGCCACCGGGGCGAACTCTGCACCTTCGACGTGATGGTCAAGGAGTTCGGCCTTTCCATCCCGCCGCTGCAACGGCTTGCAACGATGGTGCGCGCCGCGGACACCGCACGGCTCGATCTCTCGCCGGAGGCGCCCGGATTGCTCGCCGCCTCGCTCGGCCTGTCGCGCATGTTCGACGACGACCTCGAACAGTTGAGCGCCGGGCTTATCCTCTACGATGCCTTCTATCGGTGGTGCCGAGACGCGAGCAAGGAGACGCACAACTGGCCGACCAACAAGGTGAAGCCATGACCGGTCTCGCGGCCTCCCGCATCATCGGCATCGTGCGCCCGCTTGCGGGCATCATCTGAAGTGAAGGCACCGCGCATCTCGAGACCCTGGGGCAGGATACGACCAGGAGAACGACCATGCAGACACGAAGACTCCCTCACCTGCTCCTCGCCTTGGCAATTGCGGGCGCAGCCGCGCCCGCTTCCGCCCTCACCCAGGGCGAACTGGTCGCGAAGCTAGAGGCCGCGGGCTACGCGAAGATCACTAACATCAAATCGACGGCCGAGGGCACGACTGCCCAAGCGATGAAGAACGGCAAGGAAGTGCGGCTCGTGATCGACAGTAGCGGTCAGGTCAAGGAGCAGGACTGAGACGTCTCGCCCCCGCTCGAAGCAATCGACATCAACATGATGGAGTGAACACCATGACGAGATCAATGGCAGCCCTCTGCGGGGCTGTCCTGTGGCCATGCGTAGCCCTGTCGGCGCCCGCCGATGTCGGTCAGGAGCAGGAAGCCGTCGTCACCCTGGCCCAGGTGGTTGCCGTCCGTCCGCCGCCGACCGAAATGTTGCGTGGCGTCGTCGATAGCGTCGATGAGGGTAACGACACCATCAGGATACGCCTGTCTGCCGACAAGACGGAACCATTCAAGGTGCAGGACGGTTTGCTGTTCAACGCGGTCCGCTTCGGCGACCCAGTCGCGATCACGGTGCAAAACATCTCCGGTGCGCGAACCATCGTCGGCCTTTCGAAAGAATAGAGCATCGCCGCAAGCGAATTGCAGCAGCAGACGTGACGTCTGATTCAAGGAGCATAACAATGCGGAACATCATCCCGGCACTGATTGGCATCGGCGCCTGTTGCTTCGCCGCCGGCGCAAGCGCCCAGAATATCGACTGGCGCATCTTCGCCGAACCGTTCGTCTCGACGGCTCATGCGCAGAGCGTGGATTGGCAGAAGGTTGACGAGACGCTGGGCCGGAAACCTGCCGTTGCGGGCGACGTACACCGCTACGGCTTTCCACGGACCGATCTGACGGTGACGCTCGATGGCGTAACCATCAAACCGGCGCTGGCGCTCGGCGGATGGGTCGCTTTCAAACCCGCGCATGATGGCGTCATGGCAATGGGTGATCTCGTGCTGCTCGAATCCGAGATCAACCCAGTCATGTTGAAGATGATCGCGAGCGGTCTGCAGATCACGGCGGTGCACAACCACCTGCTCCGCGCCAGCCCGGCGACCTTCTATATGCACATCGCCGGCCATGGCGATCCGGTCAAGATCGCCACTGCAATCCATGACGGACTTGCCGAGAGCAAGACGCCGCTGACAGCCGCCGCGTCGACGGCGCCTCCTCCGGCGATCGATCTCGACACCGCCCAGCTCGATCAGATCATCGGCGTCAAGGGCCAGGCCAACGGCGGAGTCTATCAATTCAACGTTCCGCGCCACGACCCGATCACCGAGGACGGAATGCCGTTAAGTCCGGTCGGACCGATGGGCGTCGCCATCGGCATCAACTTCCAGCCGACCGGCGGAGGCAAGGCGGCCATCACCGGCGATTTCGTCCTGACGAGCGATGAGGTCAACCCGGTGATCATGGCGCTGCGCACGCACGGCATCGACGTGACAGCGCTGCACAGCCATATGCTGGACGAACAGCCGCGCCTGTTCTTCATGCACTTCTGGGCCAATGACGACGCCATCAAGCTTGCCAAGGGCTTGCGAGCCGCACTCGACAAGACGGCGAGTACCAAGAGTTGAGCTGAGAACCGTGTATCGGTGACCGCACATGATGAGCAAAGACAGGACGATACTCTTGAAGCCAACCATCGACGACCGGCAGCTTGCGGCCGGACGGCGACGATTGGTGAACCGTGCCCTCTCGCGGCTACCAATCCTTGCGGCCTGCGCGGCTGCAGCCGCCATCGGTCCGGCGACGGCGGGCGCGGACAACGGAAAAGCCAAGGCGGAGACGTGCGTCGCCTGCCATGGCGAGAACGGCATTTCGGCAACCGAGAACGTCCCGTCGCTTGCTTCGCAACCCGACCTCTTCCTGCAATGGCAGTTGATCTTCTTCCGCAGCGGCGCGCGGAAGAACGAGACGATGGAGCCCATCGCGGGTCCGCTCAGCAACGAGGACGTCCGCGATCTCGGTGCTTACTTCGCGTCGCTCAAGGCAGCAGACCCCTCAGTAGTCAAGAAGCCCGATGATCATCCGGAACTGACCGAGGCCGGAAAGCAGATCGCCGCCACCGGACGCTGCGCGTCGTGTCACGGCGACACCTACTCCGGAAACAAGGCTGCGGCCCGCATTGCCGGACAGCGCGAGGAATACATCGTCAAGGCGCTACACGACTACAAGGCAGGCGTGCGAACCGGAGGTGGTGTCGCTGCGATGGCGGAAGTCGCCTATCCACTTGGCGACAACGACATCACGGCACTCGCACACTACCTCTCGCGCCTTTGATCCATATGCTCCGCGGCGTGGCAATCCACTCCGCGCGCGGATTTGCGTCTGTGCGTCGGCACATCCGCGGCCGGACTCCAACGCACGCGAGGTTGCTGCGCCGTTGACAAATTCGCCCTGTTGCCGCTACTAGATTCATACGGGGAAGCGATCTCCCCGCGAGGCGACATGCCCAAGAATCGCGTCCAACTTTTCAAAAGGACGCTGCATGTCTGCTACCTATCGACAATCCTTCGAACCTGCTCCACGCTCGTTGATCGACGCGTTGAGCCGCCAGTGCCAAGGCACCTCGGCGGCACCGTCCGACGCCGCTCACCATTCTCGTGACATCGGTGCTGGTTGGACCTGGGCTCCCGCCAGACACCGCTCTTCGGATCATTTCCGCCTCTCGGTCAGGAGCAGGGCTCCTTCCAGGGAGGTTCTGACATGAACGCTCCGGTGATTTCGCGGCACAGCCGTCTGACAGAACTGGCGCGCTATTTCTTGCGCCTCGGCTTTCTTGGCTTCGGTGGTCCGGTTGCGCTCGTCGGACAGATGGAGCGGGAACTGGTCGACGGCAAGAAATGGCTTAGCAAGGAGGAGATGAAGGAATCGATTGCCATCTGCCAATCGCTCCCGGGGCCGCTGGCGATCCAGGTCGGCATCTATGTGTCCTGGCTCCGCGGTGGCTTCTGGGGGGCTTGGGTCGGTGGATGGTGCTTTATCCTTCCCAACTTCGTCATCGTAGCTTCGCTTGGAGCCCTGTATGTCTACCTCGGCGATCTCCAGCCGGTCACCGCGATCTTCTACGGCGTTAGCCCCGCAGTCATCGCGCTTATTCTTCACTCCTGCTACCGGCTTGCCAAGTTGGGCATGGAAGACTGGTTGCAATGGGCGATCGCGGCTGTTTGCCTGGCCGTCACGGTTATCCTCCAGGCAGAGGTCGCGCTGCTGTTCATCGGCGCCGGCATCGTGGGCATTCTTTACTACGGTGACCTGTTCAAACGCTCGTCTGCGACCCTGCCAGGAATTGCCGTCGTGCCGGCCGCGGTTGGTCCAATCGCGCCGGTGGCAAGCGGCTCCACGCTTTCCAAGCTCCTGCTGTTTTTCCTCAAGGCCGGCTCGCTGACATTCGGCAGCGGCCTTGTCATCGTACCGTTCCTCGAGCAAGGGCTAGTGCAGCAGTACAACTGGCTCGACGAGCGGCAATTTCTTATCGCGGTCGCGATCGGTATGATCAGTCCGGGACCGGTGGTGATCACCGCGACCTTTGTCGGCTATCTCGTGGCGGGTTTCTGGGGCTCGCTCGTCTCCACGATCGGCATTTTCCTGCCGTCGTTCCTGCTGGTGCTGATCGTTGCCCCACTGCTGGCACGGCATCGCGGCAACGCCAAGGTTCAGGGGTTTGTGAAGGGCGCCTATGCAGCCGCCATCGGAACCATCCTCGGCGCGTGCATCCTGCTCGGCAACATCGCAATCGGCGACTGGCTGACAGCACTCATCGGCGTGATCTCGCTTGCCGTCCTGTTCCGCTGGAAGGTGAGCAACCCGCTCCTGATCGCGGCGACTGCCGTTGTCGGTCTGATTGCCTACCCGTGGCTGCAACCGACTTGGGTGATGGTTCACTGACCGGACGAAGGGGGACGTGAGATGACCTATCCATTCCGGATGATATCAGCCGTATCGGTGTGTATCGCGACTTTTGTTGCCACCCCGGCCCTGTCCCAATCGGCGGGCAGCGGCGTCCTGCAACTCGAAACCAAGATTCCGCTGGGCGAAGTCCGCGGTCGCATCGACCACATGGCGGTTGATCAGAAGCGGCTACGGCTCATCGTGGCCGAACTCGGCAACGACACGGTCAGCATCGTGGATTTGGCAAGAAGGAGCGTGATCCAGAGAATCACCGGGCTGAAGGAACCGCAAGGCGTCGGCTACGAGCCATCTAGCGACACGCTCTATGTGGCGAATGCGCGCGACGGATCGTTGAAGTTCTTCAAGGGAGAAGCTTACGAAGCGGCAGGCGGCATCGATCTTGGCGGCGACGCCGACAACATCCGGATCGATGCTTCGGCCGGGCACGTCGTTATCGGCTACGGTGAAGGACGCCTCGCGGTGCTTGACGCTGCGACGCGAAAGCGACTCGGAAATATCCCTTTGAAGGCTCATCCCGAGAGCTTCCAGCTTGATCCCGACGGCGGCCGGATCTTTGTCAACCTGCCCGATGCCCACGCGGTCGCGGTGTTCGATAGCGCATCCGGAAAGCCGCTGGCGAATTGGCCGATGGACAAGGGCGGCAATTTTGCGATGGCCATCGACAATGATCGAAACCGAATTCTGGTGGCCTTTCGTCGCCCGCCCGAGCTGTCCGTCTTCTCCATGGTGGATGGAAAGCGGATCGCGACGGTCGACACCTGCGGCGATATCGACGACCTCTTCATCGATCGAAAGCGCAGCCGGGTCTACGCTAGTTGCGGGTCGGGTTTTGTCGATGTGTTTGAGATCGACGGCGCTGTCTATCGCAGGCTGAGCCGCATCCCAACCGCGTCGGGCGCACGCACGTCGTTCTTCGCACCGGAGCTGGACCGCCTGCTTATCGCCGCACGGGCAACGTCCACCGAGCCGGCAGCGATCTGGATATTCCGCCCGCTCCCTTAGGCTTACGACCGTGAGACACTCCCATGTCCACACTCAACCAATGCCCGCAACGATGTAGCCACAAGCTACTTGCTTCGGGCTCTGCGCTCGTACTGGCCTTGACGGCGTGGTCTCCTTCTGCCCGGGCCTATCGCCCCTTCGACGGCACCGATGCCGCCGTCGCTGCTCCGGGAGAAGTCGAGATCGAATTGCAGCCTGCGGGGCGGTTGCACGACGCGGGGGGCACGGCGCTTGTCGCACCCGCCGCAGTCTTCAACTACGGCCTTGGCGAGGACTGGGAGGCCGTCCTCGAGGGTCAGGGCGAAACGCCGCTCTCGCCTTCCGGGCTCACGAGCCTGACAGCAGCAGGAGCCTTTCTCAAACACGTCGTCGTGCCCGGAAGCCTACAGGACAAGACCGGACCGAGCATTGCGACCGAGTTCGGCGTGCTCCTCCCTGACAGCACCGGCATGTCAGGTGTCGGCGCGAGCCTGGCGGGTATTGTTTCTCAACGCTGGGATTGGGGAACGATCCACCTCAACGCCGAGACTGTGCTCACCCGCGATCATCACGGCGATGTCTTTATCGGCGCCATTCTCGAAGGGCCCTTGAAATGGACGATCAGACCAGTCGCTGAGGTGTTCTACGAGAATGAGTTCAGCAAGGAGGAAACGGTATCGGCCCTGGTCGGCCTGATCTGGCAGGTTCGCGACAATCTGAGCTTCGACGTTGCGTTTCGTCGCGGCCTCACGAATGGACACCCCGTAGACGAGATCCGCGCAGGGCTGACGTTTGGCTTTCCCCTTCGGTTCCTTGACAGTCGTGTCACCCATTAATGAGTTCCTCATAACCTGGATCACTGAGTTGCCCGACCGGCGCCACCCTCAATTCCAACCAACTTCCGGACGGGACCAATGCGAAGCTGTATCCTCATTCACATCTGTGATCGCGCGGCTCGACCGGGCGATCCAGTACGCCGCGGCCCATCGGTTCACTCACATCCGTCTCTGGGATACTGGGTCACCTGCCTTCGCGCATGCGCGGGTGATGACAGCGCAGCCAGGCTGTCTGACAATCGAATCGGAAACTAACTCCGTTATCCCAGCGCAAAGGCTTCGCTTTGTCGCTGGAGGAGCGCGCTCTTGCGCGCGTCTCGAAGGATGCGCGGCCCCCTGTGGTAGCTCGGCCGTGGATCCTTCGAGGCTCGCCCAGCGCCGCAAGGCTCGCACCTCAGGCTGACGGGTCAGCCGAGAGAAACGCCGCCGTTCGCTACAGCCCGGTATATCCCGCCTTCACGTGATCGGTGCTGCCGTCGAGCTGGCGCAGATAGGTCAGGCCGCACACGGCTAACCGATGGGTGTCGGTTTCGCCCGCCTCGACCAGGGTCCGCAGATATTCCGTCACCTTGGCGCGCGCTTCGTCGCTCGCCGCTGCCGTGCGATTGAGCAGCAGGTCATAGGTCAGCATGATGCGATCGATAGCGGCTTCCATTGATGTCTCCGGGTTAACGCTCAAGCAACGACCAGCGTCTCGGCCTCGAATTGTGCGATCGCCTTGTTGGCGAGGCGAATTCTGTTCATCTCACCGCGCTGGAACAGCTTCACGATGATTCCGAGCAGGCGCTCGTTGGTAACGAATGTGTCGGGAATGGCGCCGGATTTGCGCAAATAGTTCGAGGCGATAGCGTAGGCGTCACCGACGACCTCGACATTCAAGACCTGCATCTCGCGCTCGACAACCATCGCCCCGCGGCTCCATTGCGTCGGGAGATAAGCCGCAGGGAGAGCCTTGGTTCCTGGCTAGGGAAATCTTTTTTCGCAGGTGCAGCATGACGAAAACGCACCGGCCGGGCATGACCGATGCGTCGTCTGGGGGATGGCTGCCGGTCTTCTGGATCGGCCGGCTTGACCGTCAGGCGGAGAAGGAAGTGCTCAGAGACGATAGAGGATCTGGTCGGTCCAGAACCGCTCGAGGCGGTGCAGCGACTTGTTGAGGCTCGCGAACTCCTCGTTCGAGATGCCGCCGACCTGCTCGACCGTCTTGACGTGCTTCTGATAGAGCGCGTCGACGATGCGGCGGACTTCCTGGCCCTGCGCGGTCAGGCGGATGCGGACCGAGCGGCGATCGACGCGGGACCGCTGGTGATCGAGGAAGCCGAGCTCGACGAGCTTCTTCAGATTATAGGAGACGTTGGAGCCGAGATAGTAGCCGCGGGTGCGCAGCTCGCCGGCGGTCAGCTCCTTGTCGCCGATGTTGTACAGGAGCAGTGCCTGCACCGAGTTGATGTCGGCGCGGCCGCGGCGATCGAACTCGTCCTTGATGACGTCGAGCAGCCGGCGATGCAGCCGCTCCACCAAAGTCAACGCTTCGAGATAGAGCGGCTGCACCGGAGATTGACCGGCAGCGCGATCAGCGGTTTCCACCGCCGTTGTCGCAACGGCTTTCATCATGACACTTCCCCTGTTGTCGTTTTTATCGACTTATTCGACGAAACTTGTGTCCCGCCTGATAGGTGCAACTTAGGGGGGCCGTTTGAAGATCAGCTTAAATAAGACAATAAAGAGATCATGAATTTAAGACAGTGAATCGCGGATTAAGCCCTTAGATCAAGGGCTTTTCGCAACTCTTCATTGACGGTGCGGAGCCCTTGTTCACGCTTCGTCTGCCTCCCCTGTCGCATTCGGAAACAGCTTCGCTTGAATTCGAAACGGTGATGTAACAGGTGTGAGGGAACCCTTTACGGTCACCGAACGGTTACCGGAAAATTCTTTGAAAATTTTATCGTCTCGCGTGAGACCTCCTGCACGCGATGCGCGTAGCGGCGGCGCACACCGCGCCTCTGCCGGCTTCGCTCGCTCGCAAAAATCGGGTCCCGCCGTCGGCCAGCGCAAAGCCAACTGGCATATATGCCGAGATCCGGTAATCGATCCCGACGGCGATCCCGCAGACGCGCGCTCCTGGATGGGGTGTCTCGGTAGGTGCGCGGCCTGTGCGCCTCACCTAGCAGACCCACTGATCCTGTCTTCTCATTGCGCGCATCAGCGCCATTAAGTTCGGAGGCGCCCGGCCGGATTCAGCGTGCTGTCGCAGCACGGCCACAGTCAGGCGCGCTACGGCGGCCGTTCGCGCGCCGCCATCCAGGCAAGCGCGAGATAGGCGGCGAGCATCACCGCCTCGAACCCGACCACCATCAGGCTGCCGCCATAGATGGCGGGAAACATCAGCTCGATGACCGCCATCGACACCACGGCGGTCAGCCACACCACGGCACCCCAGGGCGTCGCAAGCCAGAGGCCGACGGCGGCGACGAGCTCGATCACGGCGAAATAGATGGTGGCGGTCTGCCAGGCCATCGACTGGTTCTCGAAGGCCTCCTCCTCACCGCCGACGAAGCCGGTCACCTGGGCCCAGTGATAGAGACCCTTGGCAATCGACACGACCGCCATGATGCGCAGGAAAATGACGAGCCGCCGCGTCCACGCATTCTCATCCGGCTGGATACGGTCAGACGACATCGCACTGGCCGTGATGGCATTGTCCCGCGCCTGGTCGCGCGCAGAGGTGTCAGACATGCGAATCGCCGCGCAAGGGCTGCAAACAGGGGTTCATGACGGCAGTCTTGGCCCGCCGGGGCTGCAAAATCAATTGCCGTTGCGGCAAATCAAGGGCGCATCAGGGTGCAATGACGATGCCCCCTGAAAGATGCTAGAACCGGAATTATATCAGATCCGGAACCAGCCGGCCGTTAGGAGAGACAGACATGGCGATCAAATTCGGGCGCCCGATCGAACTGCGCGACGAGCCGCGGCAACAGACCGACGCCCTCGCCTCGCCGTCGCTCGACCTCACAATCCGCCCGCGCCGCAACCGCAAGTCGGAATGGGCCCGGCGGCTGGTGCGCGAGCACGTGCTGACGACCGACGATCTGATCTGGCCGATGTTCGTGGTGGACGGCCGCAACACGCGCACGCCGGTGGCCTCGATGCCCGGCGTCGATCGGCTCACGGTCGATCAGATCGTCCGCGACGCCGAACGCGCCGCCAAGCTCAACATCCCATGCATCGCGCTATTCCCCTTCACCGAGCCGTCCCTGCGCGACGAGCAGGGCTCGGAGGCGCTCAATTCCGACAACCTCGTCTGCCAAGCGGTGCGCGCGATCAAGAAGGAGTTTCCCGATATCGGCGTGCTCTGCGACGTCGCGCTCGATCCCTTCACCAGCCACGGCCATGACGGGCTGATCGCCGACGGCAGGATCCTCAACGACGAGACGGTCGCGGTGCTGGTGAAGCAGGCGCTGACCCAGGCGGAGGCCGGCTGCGACGTGATCGCGCCGTCCGACATGATGGACGGCCGCGTCGGCGCGATCCGCGATGCGCTCGACGACAACGGCTTCGGCGACGTGCAGATCATGTCGTACGCGGCGAAATACGCTTCCGCCTTCTACGGCCCGTTCCGCGACGCGATCGGATCGGCCAAGACGCTGATCGGCGACAAGCGCACCTATCAAATGGACTGCGGCAATACCAACGAGGCGTTGCGCGAGGTCGAGCTCGACATCGCCGAAGGAGCCGACATGATCATGGTGAAGCCAGGCATGCCCTATCTCGACATCGTCCGTCGCGTGAAGGACACGTTCGCGATGCCGACCTTCGTGTACCAGGTGTCTGGCGAGTACGCGATGATCGCAGGCGCCGCGGCCAATGGCTGGATCGACGGCGAGCGCGCGATGATGGAGAGTCTGGTCGGCTTCAAGCGCGCCGGCGCAGACGGCATCCTGACCTATTTCGCACCGCAGGCCGCCGAGCAGATCAGGGCGGAGCGCTGACGGACGGTCACCGCCCGTTGAAAGACCGCCTCGTTGCAACGACCGCCCAGCCGCCGAATCGCCTGAATATTTCGGCTTGTTAATGTCAGCGCGGGCTTGCAGCCGCGTCGCCGGCTCCCATGTCCTGCGCGGGACTTTTCATCGGAGGTTGGTCATGTCCTACAGCAATGACGGCGGCGCCTGGCGCAACGACGGCGGCGTTCCGCCGCATGCGTTCGATCCCTGGGCGCAGCCGGAACTGTTCCGCGGCGTGCTGACGCGACGCGTGTTCGCGTTCCTGATCGACCTCGTGGTGCTGTCGGTGCCGATCATCCTGGCGGTGATCTTCATCGCCCTGTTCGGCGTGGTCACGCTCGGCCTTGGCTGGGCGCTGTTCTGGCTGGTGTCGCCGGCCTCGATCATCTGGGCGATCGTCTATTACGGCGCCTCGATCGGCGGGGTCCACTCGGCCACCATTGGCATGCGCATGGTGGATCTGGAACTGCGCACCTGGTACGGCGCCCCCGGCTATTTCGTGCTCGGCGCCATCCATGCGGTCCTGTTCTGGGCGACGGTGTCGTTCCTGTCGCCGCTGGTCCTGCTGGTCGGCCTGTTCAACGGCCGCCGGCGGCTGTTGCACGATGTCATCCTGGGAACCGTCATTATCAACAGCTCGGTTCGGACCCAGGTGACCCCGGCTGCGCGGGCCTATTAGGCCCGCCTAAACCAATTGACCGTTAGCTTCTGGAGGGCGATGCTAACTCGGCTGCCTGTTTGTTTGTGGAGCCTGACGATCCGACGTGACCCAGCACTCGCGTGATACCCCGCAGTTCTATCTGACCGCGCCCTCGCCCTGCCCCTATCTGCCGGGTCGGCATGAGCGCAAGGTGTTCACGCATCTAGTGGGCGACAAAGCGGGCGATCTCAACGACTTGCTGACCCATGGCGGCTTCCGCCGCAGCCAGTCGATCGCCTACCGCCCGGCCTGCGACCAATGCCGGGCCTGCGTCTCGGTCCGGGTGATCGCAAATGAATTCCGCCCGTCCCGCAACTTCCGCAAGATCCTGGCCCGCAACGCCGACGTGATCGGCGAACAGCGCACTGCGGTGCCGACCTCCGAGCAATATTCGGTCTTCCGCGCCTATCTCGACCGCCGCCACCGCAACGGCGGCATGGCCGACATGACGGTGCTGGACTACGCGATGATGGTCGAGGACAGCCATGTCGAGACCCGGATCATCGAATACCGCAAGCGCAACGTCGACAGCGCCATCACCGGCCGCGGCGACGAGCTGATGGCGGTGGCGCTGACGGATGTGCTCAGCGACGGGCTGTCGATGGTGTATTCGTTCTTCGAGCCGTCGCAGGAAAGCCGCTCGCTCGGCACCTTCATGATCCTCGACCATATCGCTCGTGCCCGCCGGCAGGGCCTGCCCTACGTCTATCTCGGCTACTGGATCGAGGGCTCCCGGAAGATGGACTACAAGAGCCGCTTCCTGCCCCAGCAGCGGCTCGCGCCCAGCGGCTGGCTGCGCGTCGACGCCACCGGCGAGGCGCTGTCGGAGCCGCAGGACTGAGCGCGTCAGCCTCAGAACGTATCGATCAACAGCTTGACGTTCAGGATCACGATCAGGCCGGCGACGATCCACGCCGCGATCGCAACCGGGACGGAAATCGCGAAGGTGCCCATCTTGCGCTTGTCGGACACGAAGCGCACCAGCGGGATCACAGCGAACGGCAACTGCATCGACAGCCCGACCTGGCTGAACACCAGGAGCTGCGCCGTGCCGCTGTCGCCATAGAGCGCGGCGACCACGACGACGGGGATGATCGCGATGCCGCGCGTCACCAGCCGCTGCGCCCAGTCGGGCAGCCGCAGGTCGAGAAAGCCCTGCATCACGATCTGGCCCGCCAGCGTCGCCGTCACGGTCGAGTTGAGGCCGGATGCGAGCAGCGCCACCGCAAACAGCGTCGAGGCGATGCCGAGGCCAAGCAGCGGCGACAGCAGCTCGAAGGCCTGATCGATCTCGGCGACGTCGGAATGGCCGCTTTTGTGGAAGGTCGCGGCCGCCAGCACCAGGATCGCGGCATTGACGAACAGCGCCAGCATCAGGGCGATGGTGGAATCCGTCGTCGCCCATTTGATCGCGTCGCGCCGGCCCTCCTCGGTACGCGGATAGGCGCGGGTCTGCACGATCGAGGAATGCAGGTAGAGATTATGCGGCATCACGGTGGCGCCGATGATGCCGATCGCGATGTAGAGCATCTCGGGATTGGTGACGATCTCGCGCGACGGCATGAAGCCGCCGATCACACCGGCGATCGGCGGTGCGGCGGCGGCGATCTGGACCGCGAAGCAGACCGCGATGACGATCAGAAGCGCCACCACGAAAGCCTCGAGGAAGCGGAAGCCGCGGTTCATCAGGAGCAGCAGCAGGAAGGCATCCAGCGCCGCAAGCAGCGCACCGCCGACCAAGGGGATGCCGAACAGCAGCTTGAGCGCGATCGCGGTGCCGATCACCTCGGCAAGGTCGCAGGCGATGATCGCGGCCTCGCAGGCGAGCCAAAGCAGGAAATTCACCGGCCGCGAATAGGTCGCGCGGCAGGCTTGGGCCAGATCGCGGTCGGTGGCGATGCCAAGCCGCGCCGAAAGCGCCTGCAGCAGGATCGCCATCAGGTTCGAGAGCAGGATGACCGACAACAGCGTGTAACCGAACTTGGACCCGCCAGCGAGGTCGGTGGCCCAATTGCCGGGGTCCATATAGCCGACCGACACCAGATAGCCCGGACCGGCAAAGGCGATGAGGCGCCGGAACCACAGTCCGCCCGTCGGCACGGCGACCGTCGAATTCACCTCCGGCAGGCTCCGCGCATGACCGGCATCGCGGCGCCAACCGGCAGCGCCCGGCAGGGCGTCGGGGAGAGAAGCGGCAGTCGCTTGGGGCGTTCGGGCATCCATGCTGACAAGATGGCCGATCCGAGTCGTTAATGCAACTCATTTGCAACTGCATCTAGGCTCACGAAAATGATACCAGCTACGCCGCTTGTAAAGCACTGAGGAAGTGCTTTACGTTGAATGCATGATCAAGTTGCCTGTCGAAACGCCGACCGCAACGCTGCGCTATGCCCTCGCCCCCGATCCATCGGGCATCGAGGCGATCGAGGCGACGTTTGCCGCCTACGACCGCATGATGGCGATCCTCGCCGAAGTCGCCCCTGTTGGTGCCAACCTCGTCTCGCTGCACGCCCAGGCCTACGAGAGGATTCGCAAGGAGACCGGCCTGCCCGCGCGCCTGGTGACGCTCGGCCTGCGCGACCGCGCCAACTATGCCACCGACGCGACGATCCGCAGGATACCGCTCGACGACAAGTTGTTCGCGATCAAGGGTCCAACTTCACTGACCATTAGCACTCTCAGCGGACGCGTCTTGGTGCCGTTCGAGGTGCCGGGATATGTCTCGGGCTGGGAAAGCCCCTTCCCGGCGCATCTGGTCTCGGATGGACGCGGCTACGAAATCCACATCGCCGTCAAATCCAAATCTGCACAACCGGAGGAGAAGACCATGCTTCACGAAGGCATCCTTGCGCGCATGGGCCGGCTTCTTGCCGCCATCGCGAGCCAGACCATCGACAACGCCGAGAACGCCAACAAGGTCGCGCTGGTCAAACAGGCCATCCGCGAGATCGATGCGGGCGCCGACGAAGCGCGTTATGCACTCGGCAAATCACGCGCCGAAGAGTTTCGCTTGAAGAAGCGGCGTGACGAACTGGATACCGAGACGGCAAATCTTACCGAAAAGATTCGCCTCGCAATTGCGGAAAATCGCGAAGACCTCGCGCGCGCGGGCGTCGCACGGCAAATTGATCTGGAGTCCCAGATGATCGCGCTGGAACGCGCGATGGATTTCATCGAGCTCGAAATCGACGAGCAGACCAAAGCCCTGCAGGCCATGCTCGGCGCGCGGCGCGAGGCAGAGGCTCGATTAACCGATCTCGAACAAAGTCTGATCCGGGAGACCCAGCAGGAAACCAGCCGGGCTCCCACAGCGACCAATGCATTGAGTGCTGAGCGCGCCATGGCGGCGATCGCACGGGTGACCGGCGTTCCCGCAGCAAGCGTGCTCGGCGACAAGGAGCTTGACGAACTCGATCGCTTGCACCGCGAAAAGGAAATCGCGGCGCGGCTTGAAAGGATAAAGTCACAACAATGAGTGCAGTTGGCGACATCCTGCTCGCCCCCGACGTGCGGCCCTTCGCGGTCGCGGCTGCGATCATGGTGACCCTTGGCGGCATCGAGCTGCTGACCACCATGGTCGGACTTTCGATCAGCGAATTCATCGGCAAGGACTTCGCGGTCGAGGCCGAGAGCCACAACGCTCTCAGTGGCCTGTTTCTCTGGATCAACGCCGGACGGCTTCCCCTCCTGATTCTGATCATCCTGGTACTTGGCATCTTCTCGATCGGAGGCTTTCTGCTTCAGGGCCTGGCGCATGCCGTAGGCACCGCCATCCCCGTCTCGCTTGCCGCGGTGGCGGCTGCCTTCGGCAGCATCCCCGTGATCAGGAACGCAAGCCGCGGCCTCGCCCGCATCATCCCGCGCGACGAGAGCTATGCGGTCGATGATCGCGACTTCGTCGGCAAGGTCGCGACCGTGGCGGTCGGCCCGCTCGATCAGGGCCTGCCCGGCCGCGTCCGTCTCAAGGATGTCTTCGGCAACTGGCACACTGTATCGGCGCGTGCCAGCCCTGATTCCGAGGCGTTGCAGGTCGGCGCCAGCGTGCTGCTGGTCGATCGCGACGCCAAAAGCTTCATCGCCATTGCCGCTCCCGCCGACCTCATTGAACAACAACAATCTTCCAACAGGGCATAACACATGTGGGAACTTGCTGTACCCGTCGCCATTGGCGTTCTCGTCATCCTCGTCATCGGTCTTATCTTCGCAAAGCTCTACAAGCGTTCGACGCGCGATGAAGCCTATGTCCGCACCGGGCTCGGCGGCCAGAAAGTCGTGCTCGACGGCGGCTCGCTGGTGTTGCCGATCTTCCATTCGACGGCGGCCGTGAACCTGAAGACGCTGCGGCTCGAGGTCGCCCGCGGCGGCCCCGACTCGCTGATCACCAAGGACCGCATGCGCGTCGACATCGGCGCCGAGTTCTATCTCCGCGTCAAACCCGACAGTTCGTCGATCGCGCTCGCCGCGCAGACGCTCGGCAACCGCACCAACGATGCCGCGGAGCTGCGCGAGCTGGTCGAGGCGAAATTCGTGGACGGCCTGCGCTCGGTCGCCGCAACCATGAACCTCGAGGAATTGCAGGAGCAGCGCGCCACCTTCGTCAAGGCCGTGCAGGACGCGGTCGGCGCCGACATCCAGAACAACGGCCTCGAACTCGAATCTGTGTCGCTGACCAAGCTCGACCAGAGCGACATCAAGCACTTCAATCCCAGCAATTTCTTCGACGCCCACGGACTGACCACGCTGACCAGGATCACCAAGGAGCGCGAGCAGGAGCGTAACCAGATCGTCCGCACCACCGAAGTCAATATCGCGCAGCAGGATCTGGCGGCGCGGCAGACCACGCTGACGATCGAAAGCACCAAGCGCGAGGCAGAACTCGCCCAGCAGCGCGATATCGCCAACAAGACCGCCGCGATGCGGGCGCAGACCGCACAGGTCGAACAGACCGCGCTGCAGAACGAAGCCGAATATCGCATCCAGCAGGAGCTCGCGGTCGCCAACAAGCAGACCGAGGCCAACCAGGCCCGCGACACCCGCAAGATCGAGGCCGATCTCGCGGTGAAGCGCCGCACCACCGAAATGGAGCGCGATCTCCAGATCGTGGCGCAGGAAGCGGCGATCGTCGTCGCCAACAAGAACAAGGAGCAATCTGAAGCGCAGACCATCGCAGAGACGGCGCGTGCGGTTGCCATTGCGGCCGAAGAAAAGGTCACGACCGCCCGCGCCACCGAGGTCGCCGAGCGCGACAAGATCATCAACGTGATCGCGGCGCGCAAGGTCGCGGAGACCAACGCGATGCCGATCACGGTGATGGCCGAGGCCGAACGTCAGGCCGCCGCCAACAAGGCGGAGGCCACCAACGTGCTCGCCAAGGCCGACGCGGCCGCTGCCACCACCCGCGCCGCCGGCGTCAAGGCGCTGGGCCAGGCCGAGGCCGAGGTCGCGACATTGAAGGCGGAGGCGCGCAACAAATTGAGCGCGGAGATGATCGCCTACGATCTCAACCTCGCCCGCATCAACGTCATTCCGAATGCGCTCGCCGAGGCGGTGAAGCCGATAGAGAAGATTTCCGACATCCGGATCTTCGATACCGGCAGCATGCTCGGCCGCGGCGCCAACGGGCATGCCAACGGCAATGGCGGTCTCGGGCTCGGCGACGGGCTCGCCGCGCAACTGCTATCGGTCTCGGCATTCAAGCCGATGATCGACAAGATCCTCTCCGAGGCGGGTTTCCCGGCCGGACCTGACGCGCTGACCAGCCTGACCAGTGCATTGGCGCAACGAAAGGCCGAAGTTGTTGCGGCGGAGACACCTGCGACCGTCAACGACATTCCAACGACGCCGCTGGTCGGAACGATCACGGGCCAGCTCGCCAGCACTCCCAAATCGCCGTGATGATCTGAGTCGGCTCTGACATCTCATCGAAAGGCCCGCCGAATTCTCTCGGCGGGCCTTTGCTTTGGGGTTGTCGGGAAACGGGTGGGATCGGACGTCTTCCAATCACACACTATGGAGAGATCAAATCCTTACAGGAATCTGCCATGTCCGCCGACACGCCTCACCTGCCAGCCACGTTCAATCGCCTGGCCTGGTCCAACCTTGCCGCACAATCGGCCGAGCAGATTGCGCTCGCCGCTGCACCGATCGTCGCCGTGCTGCTGCTCGGCGTCGGCGAGGGTCAGACCGGGCTGCTGCAGACCGCGCTGACGCTGCCCTTCATCCTGTTCGCAATTCCCGCTGGCCTGCTCGCCGACCGCGTATCGCGGCGCTGGGTGATGGCAGGCTCCGAGGCACTGCGGGCAGCCGCGCTTGCAACCATCCTGCTGTCGATCTGGCTGGGCTTCCTGACCCTGCCGTTGCTCGCCTTCCTCGGATTCGTCGCTGTCTGCGGCACTGTCGCCTACAGCGTCGCCGCGCCCGCGCTGGTGCCGTCGCTGGTGACGTCACAGCAATTGCCGGCAGCGAATGCCCGCATCGAGCTGGCACGCACTGTCGCCTTTGCCAGCGGCCCCGCGCTCGGCGGCGTGCTGGTCGGCTGGGTCGGCGCCGCGCCCGCGTTCGGCTTCGCCGCGGCGCTGTCGGCGATAGCGGTCGTGCTGCTCGCCGGCCTCTATGAGCCGGCGCGTGCGCCCGCTCCGCGGCGTCATCCGTTGCAGGACATCAAGGAAGGCGCCGCCTTCGTGATGCACCACGCCCTGCTGCGCCCGGTGTTCATCACGCAGTTCATCTTCAACACCGCCTCCTTCCTGCTGCTCGCCGTGTTCGTGCCCTATGCCGTCCACCATCTCGGCCTCAGCGCGACCGGTGTCGGCACGACACTCGCAATGTACGGCGTGGGCATGGTGGTTGGCGCGCTGTTCGCGACCCGCGTGATGAAGCGGCTGGCGTTCGGCATCGTGATCGGACTCGGCCCGGTGACCGGCTTCGTCGCCGCCGCCGTGATGGCGCTGACGACCTGGTTTCCGACACCATTGCTCGCGGGCCTGAGCTACTTCCTGCTCGGCGTCGGCCCGATCCTGTGGGTGATCTCGACCACCACACTCCGGCAGTCGGTGACACCGCCTTCGCTGCTCGGCCGGGTCTCGGCGATCAACATCATGAGCTACGGCGCTCGCCCGCTCGGCTCCGCGCTCGGCGCCATCGTCGGCGGTCTCTACGGTGCCGAAGCCTGCCTGTACCTCGCGGTCGCGATCTTCGCCGCGCAGGCGCTGGTGATCCTGATGTCGCCCGCGGTATCGCTGACGCGGCAGCCCGACATGGTCGGCGAGCCCGCGCGGTGCTAGCGCCGCACTTTGCGTCATTGCGAGCGAAGCAAAGCAATCCGTCGCTCCGCATATGCGGGACCATGGATTGCTTCGTCGCTTCAGCGCAAAATTGCTCTGCAATTTTGTCGCGAGCTCCTCGCAATGACGGAGAATGACGATGAGAGAGCCTAGCTCGCGAGGTACCGCTCGTACTTGCCGCCGACCACCTCGTCGGCGGCAACGGCGGGATCCAGCGTATAGAGATCCTGCGCGTGGCCGATCCCGCGCAGCACGAAGCGGCCGGTGGAGACGAGATAGTTGCGGCCGGCCGCGTCGAGACCACTGCGGAAGGCCGTCGACGTCAGCAATTCCCGGTCGACCGAGGCGCACATCGAGGCAATCCGGCTGACCTCATTGACCGCGGGTCCGACCACCGTGAAATCCAGCCGGTCCTCGCTGCCGATATTGCCGTAGAGCACCTCGCCGACATGGAGGCCGACATAGGCCGAGGTGGTCGGCCGGCCTTCCGAGGCACGACGCACGTTCAGCGCATCCAGGTTGCTGCGGAATGTGTGCTCGGCCCGCAGCGACGCCCGCTTCGCGCCCGCCATGTTCTCGTTCGTGAACATCGCCAGCACGCCGTCGCCGATCAGCTTGAGCACCTCGCCGCCGGCGTCATGGATCGCGTCGATCGAAGCCTGCGCGTAGTCGTTGAGGAACGGAATGATCTCGTCCGGGCCGATGCGCTCGCTGATCGCAGTCGAGCCGCGCACGTCGGAGTACCACAACACGGCCTTGATCTTCTCGGTGACGCCGCGCTGCATCCGCCCGCGCAGCACCTGCTCCGCCGTCTCACGTCCAAGATAGACCCGCCCGAGCGTACGTGCGATCTCGACCTGCGCGGCCGATTTGATCGCAAGCCCGAGCACCGGCACCAGGTCGCGCAGCGCGGCCATGTGGTTCTCGTCGAACCCGTTCGAATGACGCGTCGTGTAGTAGGAATAGAAGCAGTCCATCTCCCCGATCGTGCCCGCCTCGCCGAAGCGATGGACGAAGGCGGCGAAATGCTTGTGCCCCTTCTCCGCGAGCTCGCCGATCATCGAGAAATCGTGCGAGGCGTCGGCGAGATCGATCACCATCTCGTCGTGGCCGTTTTCGAGCATGTGATAGAAGGCCGACCGCCGCCAGTTCTGGCTGGCCTCGCCCGTGCTCGTCGGGCCGTATTCGAAGATGTCAGCCTCGTTGCTCTCGCCGTCGTTCCAGCGGAAGCCGCGCCCCTCGAAGATCGGATGCAGCGTATCGATGAAGACGATCGCCCGCGACAGCGGCATGCCCGCCGACCGGCAGCGTTCGCAAAAGCCGCGCAGCAGGTCATTTTCGGGCAAGCCCGTCAGGCCCTGGCGGACCAGCCAATTCGTCAAGTGCAAACGGGACGTCGGTTCCATGGATGGATTATGCCGGGCAATTGGTGCGGGAGAAAGGCTCGTGTCCGCGCTAGGCTGAGGGCCGTGGACGGGTCCCTCACAGATGCGAATCCCAATCCGACAATGCAACCCAGCGGCTGACGTTTTCCATGCAATGCCACCCCGCCGAGGGACGGCGGATTGCGCTTCCCTTTGGGTCAGCTTTCGCGCACAAAACGCCATGGACAACGACACTGGCCCGACCTCTCCGGTCCAACGCTTCGTGCAATGGGCGATCAAGCCGCCGCAATCCTATGCGGTCTACCTGGTTTGCCTGATCCTGGTCTTCACCCTGTCGTTCTACGCCGGAACGCTGAAGCCGAAACACACGCCCGCTTCGCCGCCGGCGACGACTGCACCCTCCGCGCCGCAAGGATAGCCGGTCACGCCATCGCGGCCGGCCGCCCTACACCAGCTCCGCAGGCGCCAGCTTGCAGGTCTCGCTGCTGATCTCGACCTGCAGCGTCGCGTGGTGGATGCTGAAGCGGTGCGAGAGCTCGGCGCAGACGTGATGCAGGAAGGCGTCGTCATGGCCGCCGGGGCAGACAAGGTGCGCGGTCAGCGCGGTCTCGCTCGTGCTCATCGCCCAGATGTGCAGATCGTGAACCTCGGTGACGCCCTCGACCGTCAGCAGATAGTCCCTCACCACCTTGAAATCGATGCCCTTCGGCACCGCGTCGAGCGCCAGGTTGACGCTGTCGCGCGCCAGCTCCCAGCCGCTCACCAGCACGACGACGGCGATGATGAGGCTGATCGCGGGATCGAGCCATTGCCAGCCGGTCGCCATGATCAGTAGTGCTGCGACGACGACTCCGAGCGAGACGCCGGCATCCGCCGCCATGTGCAGATAGGCGCCGCGGACGTTAAGGTCGGTGTCACGGCCGCGCATGAACAGCAGCGCCGTGCCGCCATTGATGAGGATGCCGAGCGCCGCAACCCAGACCACGGTCCAGCTCGCCACCTCGGCCGGCTCGCGCAAGCGGTTGATCGCCTCGACCGCGATGCCGCCGACCGCGATCAGCAGCAGTCCGGCATTGATCAGCGCGGCCAGGATCGAGGCGCGGCGATAGCCGTAGGTGTGGGTATCGGTGGGCCGCTTGCCCGCCAGCCACGCGCCGGCCCAGGCCAACAGCAAGGCGATCACGTCGGAGAAATTGTGAACGGCGTCGGAGACCA
Source organism: Bradyrhizobium macuxiense (assembly GCF_001542415.1). GTDB lineage: Bacteria > Pseudomonadota > Alphaproteobacteria > Rhizobiales > Xanthobacteraceae > Bradyrhizobium > Bradyrhizobium macuxiense. Next base: position 121,496 of record NZ_LNCU01000115.1, on the reverse strand, counting down.
GTGCGAGCGAGTTGGCGCTGTAGCCGAAGATCAGTTCGGCGACGACGAACGCCGTGTTCAGCGACGCGCCGATCGCGAACGCCGTGCCGAAACCGTCGGGCGCGTGGCTGTGCCCGACGTGGCCATGAGAATGCCCATAGGAATGACCGTCGTGGTCATGGTCGTGATGATGGTGGTGCGCCATTGGCACGGCAACCGTCGCCTGCTGAATGTCCTCGGCGATGGTTATAGGCGCGGTGAAATACGGATACTATCACACCGCCCCCCCGGGGCTACGGACCTGGCCTACTCCACGCCGCGACTGAACTTGTTCGACTTCGGCAGGCCGTGGGCCAGCCGACCGGCATCGGCACGGTTGCCGCGCCAATCGGCCAGTTCCTTCATGGTCATGCTGTGCTCGCGGCCGGCGGAGTCCTTCCAGGTCAGGCCGGCCTTGGCATCGAACACCGCGACGTCGGACAGCGACGCGCTGGTGTATTTCTGCAACCGCACACCGCGGCCGCGCGCCATTTCCGGCACCTGATCGAGGCCGAAGAGCACCATCTTGTGGTTGGTGCCGATCACGGCAACAGTATCGCCGGTGACGGTCGCGATCGCGCGGGCCTCGTTCGGCATCTCCACATTGAGCACCTGCTTGCCCTTGCGGGTGTTGCCGACGCAGTCCTCTTCCTTGACGATGAAGCCTTGGCCTTCACTGCTCGCGATCAGGAACTTGCGCTCGCCCTTGTTGACGAACAGCGCGACGATCGCGGCATCCTGCTCGAGTTCGATGAACATGCGGATCGGCTCGCCATGGCCGCGGCCGCCCGGCAGCTTGGCGACGTCGAGCGAGTAGAACTTGCCGTTGGTGGCGAACAGCAACAGCTTCGACGTCGTCTCGGCAAAGAACGAGTGCTCGAGCTTGTCGTCGGTCTTGAAGGCGAGCCCCGAGAGATCCTCGACGTGGCCCTTCAGCGTCCGCACCCAGCCCTTCTCGGAGACCACGATGGTGCACGGCTCGCGCTCGACGAAGGCCTCCTCGATGGCGGCGAGATCGTGCTCGGGCGCATCGGCGAAGGTGGTGCGACGCTTGCCGAGCGGCGTCTTCGGCCCGAAGATATCGCGGACCTTGGTGACCTGCTCGCCGACCTTGGCCCATTGTTGCGCTTCCGACCCGAGTAGTCCCTCGATGCCCTTCAGCTCCTTGCGCAGCTCCTTGTCCTCGTTGCGGATCTCCATTTCCTCGAGCCTGCGCAGATTGCGCAGCCGCATGTTGAGGATGGCCTCGGCCTGGATCTCGGTGAGCTTGAACGTCTTGATCAGCACCGGCTTGGGCTCGTCCTCGGTGCGAATGATCTTGATCACCTTGTCGAGGTTCAGATAGGCGATCAGTTGTCCGCCTAGGATTTCCAGCCGGTGCTCGATCTCGCCCTTGCGGAAGTTGGAGCGGCGGATCAACACGTCGCGCAGATGGTCGAGCCATTCGCGCAAGCACTCGGCAAGGCCGACCACCTTCGGGATGCGGCCCTTGACCAGCACGTTGAGGTTCAGCGAGATCCTGCTTTCCAGCTCGGTCAGCCGGAACAGCGACTCCATCATCAAGGCAGGATCGACGGTGCGCGACTTCGGCTCGATGACGAAGCGGATGTCTTCCGCCGATTCATCACGGACGTCGCCGACCAGCGGCAGCTTCTTCTGCTCCAGCAGCTCGACGATCTTCTCGTGCAGGCGCGACTTCTGCACCAGCCACGGGATTTCGGTGACGACGACCACCCAGGTGCCGCGGGCGCCCTCTTCCACCGACCAGCGCGCACGGGTGCGGAACGAGCCGCGGCCCGTCGTGTAAGCCTCGATGATCGCTTCCTTGGAATCGACGACGATGCCGCCGGTCGGGAAGTCCGGGCCCTTAACCCATCTCAACAGCGCCTTCGATTTGGCGTCGGGCTTGTCGATCAGATGCAGCGCGGCGTCACAGAGCTCGGCCACGTTGTGCGGCGGGATCGACGTCGCCATGCCGACCGCGATGCCCTGCGCGCCGTTGGCGAGCAGGTTCGGGAAGCCGCCCGGCAGCACCACCGGCTCTTTCGACTGGCCGTCATAATTGGCGCGGAACTCGACACCGTCCTCGTCGATGCCATCGAGCAACAGCCGCGCGACCTCGGTCATGCGCGCTTCGGTGTAGCGGTACGCGGCCGGATTATCGCCGTCGATATTGCCGAAGTTGCCCTGGCCGTCGACCAGTGGGTAGCGCGAGGAGAAGTCCTGCGCGAGCCGCACCATGGCGTCATAGATCGCCTGGTCGCCATGCGGATGGAATGAACCCATCACGTCGCCAACGATCTTGGCCGACTTCTTGAACGCGGTGCCGGGGTCGAGTCGCAACAGCCGCATGCCGTAAAGGATGCGCCGATGCACCGGCTTCAGGCCGTCGCGGGCATCCGGCAGCGCGCGATGCATGATGGTCGAGAGCGCATAGGCGAGATAGCGCTCCTCAAGCGCATCACGCAGCGGCACCTCATGGATTTCGGCCGGCTTTGGCTCTTCCGGCGGTGTCTGACGTTTTCCCATGGGGAGGCGTTAAACCGGCGCGGTGAATCGGGCAAGACGCGAATCACGTCTGCCACATCAGATGCCCTGATTCGCGCGGTTATTGCGCGGCCCGGTTTGCCGCCTGCAGGGTCTTGACGGGAGCCTCGTTGAGGCAACGGCGGGCGACATCGATCTCGGCGTCGGTGGCACCATGGGCCCTTGCCCAGCTCTCGGCCGCCGCAGCCGAGTATCTGGCGACGTAGTACCGCACGACGGTGCAGGAGACGCGGCGGATAACGCCACCCCGTTCGCCGGCTGCTGCGTCAGGCGCCAGTGTCAGCAGCGCCGCCGAAATCACTATTCCGCGAAGAAGCATTCAACCGCCCCCCAACATGGAACCAATCCCGAAACGCCCAAGAGGGCGATTCGTTCCGGTATCTGGTGCATGACAAGGGCGCGCGCCCCTCAGGGCGCGGTGGTGTTTACCTTGCCGCGCGGCTTCGTCACTGCATTGATAAAGCCGTCGCGGGCGTCGGAATGGCCCTGCCCGCGCGGCTCCAGCACATGGCGGAGCAGGAACAGGCCGGTGATCTGGAACCCGTCGAGCAGATCCTGATCGGACCAGGCATTGGCGCCGCCGTCGCCTTCGCGCAGGAAAGGCGGCAACGGCAGCAGGCGATCGCGCCACGGCTCGCCGGCAGCGCGCGACACCGCGCCGCCGGATTTCGGCGAGACGTAGATCAGCTCCGTGGTCGCGCCGGTGGCCGCGCAGTTCTGCAGATCGAGCCCGAAGCCGAGTTCGGCCAACATCGCCAGCTCGAACCGGATCAGATGCACCGCGGCGACGCCGGCATCCTCGAAATCGTCGAGCGTCCACTGCAGCATCTCGTAGATGTCTTCATGCGGATCGCGCTCCGGCAACAGCCGGGCCAGCGCGGCCAGATGCGTGACGCCGTAGACACCGTGCGACGAGCCGAGCAGCGTTGCTGCGCGCAGCCGCGTGCCCTCGATCGCATACACGCCGAGATGCTCGTCGAGGCGCGCCCGCCACACCGCGGTGACGCTGTTGCCGGGCTGCAGCAGCGGCCGCATCCGCGAACTCGCGCCGCCGCGCACCAGGCCGAGATGACGGCCGTGCTCGCGCGTCAGCAGTTCGGCAATCGCGGAGGATTCGCCGTGCCGCCGCACGCCCAGCACGATGCCTTCGTCGGTCCATTCCATGGTGTGAAACTATCATGGTGGGTGGGCAAAGCGTAGCGCACCCACTCTACGAAGACCTAAGCGTTGAACCAACCTTGCGCATCGCCGGTGAAGGAGAAATACAGCCCGGCCGAGGTCAGGATGCAGGACACCACCTCGATGCCGCTGTCGAGCTCCACGCCGCGGTCCCCGATCACCTGCACCAGCGAGATCGCCGAGAGCACCAGCGCCGCCGCCAGCGCCCAGCGCGGCCAGTTCTTGCGGCGCTGCGCGGCGAGCCAGACGAAATACATCAGCAGCAGAATCATGCCGCCCGCCAGCAGCGTCGCCACCATGATCATCTGATCGGTCATCTCGTAGCTTGGCGTGCGGTCCTGGAACGCCACCGACAACGCATCCAGCGTCAGCGACAAATAGAGCAGCACTTCAAACCACAGCACGTTTCTAGGCACGTTCATCGCACACGCCGGCTCTTATTCCTTGGGGAATTCCAGTCCCATCTCGCGGTAGCGGTCCGGGTCGTCGCCCCAGTTCTCGCGTACCTTGACGAACAGGAACAGATGCACCGGCACGCCCATGATCTCCGCGATCTCCTTGCGCGACTCCGCACCGATCGACTTGATGGTGGCACCACCCTTGCCGAGCACGATCTTGCGCTGGCTCTCGCGCTCGACAAAGATCGTCTGCTCGATCCGGATCGAGCCGTCCTTGCGATCGGTCCAGCTGTCGGTCTCGACCGTCGACTGGTACGGCAGTTCCTGATGCAGATGGCCGTAGATCTTCTCGCGCGTGATCTCCGCCGCGAGGTGCCGCATCGGCGCATCCGACATCTGGTCTTCGGGATACAGGAACGGCCCCTCCGGCACCGCTGCCGCCAGCGTCTGGCGCAGATCGGCAACGCCATCGCCCGACAGCGCCGAGATCATGAAGGTGTGCTCGAAGCGCAGCCGCTCGTTGGCCGCCTGCGACAGCGCCAGCAGTTTCTCGCGCTGCACGAGGTCGATCTTGTTCAGCACCAGGATTTTCGGATGCCCGACCGTCTCGAGCTTGCCGAGGATCGCATTTGCCTCCTCGTCGAGGCCGGATTTGGCATCGAGCAGCACGCAGACCAGATCGGCGTCGTGGGCGCCGCTCCAGGCGGTCGACACCATGGCGCGGTCGAGCCGGCGCCGCGGCGCGAAGATGCCGGGCGTATCGACCAGGATGATCTGCGCGTTGCCCTCGATCACGATGCCGCGGATCAAAGCGCGCGTGGTCTGCACCTTGCGCGAGACGATCGTGACCTTGGAGCCCACGAGCGCGTTGACCAGCGTCGACTTGCCGACATTGGGAGCGCCGATCAGCGCGACGAAGCCGCAGCGCGTCGCGGCTCCCTGCCGTTTGGCCTCATCAGTCATTGGTGCCGACGCCCTCGCGCTCGATCATTGCCGACGCTGCGGCCTTCTCAGCCGCGCGCTTGTTGCCGCCGAGACCCTCGGCGGACGCCAGTCCCGGCAGGTCGACGGCGACGCGGAATTGCGGATCATGGTGCGGACCGGTGCGCTCGACCTCGCGATAGACCGGTGTCGGCAAGCCCTTGCCCTGCGCCCATTCCTGCAGCACCGTCTTGGGGTCGCGCAGCGGCCGGCGCAGCTTGTGCATCCGCTCGGTCCAGTTGCGCTCGACGAATTGGCGGGCAGCTTCGTAGCCGCCGTCGAGAAAGATCGCACCGATCACGGCCTCGCAGATGTCGCCGAGCACGGATTTGCGCAAGCGCGCACCCTCGACGGCCTTGACCATGCCGAGCTTGATGTCGTCGAGCAGGCCGAGCGACTTGGCGACGTCGGCGCAACTCTCCTTGCGCACGAGGTCGGCGAGCCGCTTCGACAATTCGCCCTCGTCGGCCTTCGGGAAGGCGCGGAACAGCATGTCGGAGACGATCAGGCCGAGCACATGGTCGCCGAGAAACTCGAGCCGCTGATAGCTGTCGGCGCGGTTGCGGGTTGCGGGCTTGAGCGCGGAGACGTGGGTGAACGCAGTGGTCAGCAATGCGGGATCCGAGAACTTATACCCGATACGCGCCTCGGTGCCGGCGATCGCGGCCTTCTCCTCCGCAGCCTTGGCAGCCTTGCTGCGCCGCTTCTTCGGCGCGGCTTCGCTGCCGGTGGCAGGCGTCTGGCTCGGCTCGCCCGGTGGCGGTTGATCCTTGATGACTGAGGTCTCGTCGTTCATCGCACGATGGAGAATATGCGATTCCACCGCACAGCGGTGGGCCAACGCCAGAACATCCAGGCGTGCTCGCCCTCGGCGATCGAGAAGAAGATCATCTGGGCGCGGCCGACGATATTCTCGAGCGGCACGTAGCCAACCGCCGACAGCACCCGGCTGTCGGTCGAATTGTCGCGGTTGTCGCCCATCATGAAGAAATGGCCTTCGGGCACGGTGTAGACGTTGGTGTTGTCGTAGAAGCCGTTGTCGACACAATCGAGCGTCTCATAGCTGACGCCGTTCGGGAGCGTCTCCTTCCACCGCTTGACGCGGGCGGTGGCGTCGGAGCCGCAGGGATCCTCACCGACGAAGTCGCTCAGGCGCTCGCGCTTGACCGGAACGTCATTGATGTAGAGCAGCCCCTCCTTCATCTGGATGCGGTCGCCCGGCAGGCCGATCACGCGCTTGATGTAATCCGTGGTGTCGTCCTTCGGCAGCCGGAACACGACGATGTCGCCGCGATTCGGGTTGGACCCGAAGATGCGGCCGGAAAACAGCGGCGGCGACAGCGGGATCGAGTAGTGGCTGTAGCCGTAGGAGTATTTCGAGACGAAGAGATAGTCGCCGACCAGGAGGGTGGCCTTCATCGATCCCGAGGGGATGTTGAAAGGCTGAAACAGGAAGGTCCGGATGACGAGCGCGATCAGCAGGGCGTGGATGACGACGCGGATGGTTTCGCCCAGGCCGCTTTCAGATTTGGTGCCGGTGGTCGCGCTCATTGCTTTCCCAATTCCCGCGGGCTCTGACGCCCACGCGGTGGCAGAACGTTCTCTTCCCGCGAAGCGCTCGATCCTCGCGTGAGGAAAATGGCCTTGATTCTGATCTTGAGGGCAAATTCCGGCGCAAACCCGAATCCGCGTCTCGCTCGATGATAACCCTGCGGCGTTTTAGACGGTTGTTTGCAGCCGCGCAATCAATCGCCGCGCAAAAACTTCACAATCCATTGAAATATCAATGATTTTTTAGTTTTCTGAAGATTTCTGGCGATGCCGCGGGCAGCCCGGCTCATTTGCCGGGGGCAACGGCCGAAATTATGACGAAGGCCTGCGCCAGCGGCCAGTCGTCGGTGATCGAGAGGTCGATCCGCGCCTCCATCCCCTCGGGCGTCAGCTCCTGCAGCCGCGCCAGCGCCCCGCCGGTCAGCTGCATGGTCGGCCGTCCCCCGGGCAGGTTCACCACCCCCATGTCCTTCCACCACACCCCGCGCCGGATGCCGGTGCCGAGCGCCTTGGAGCAGGCCTCCTTGGCGGCGAAGCGCTTGGCGTAGGTGGCGACCACCATCTTCTCGCTCTTGGCGCGGCGCATCGCCTTGGCGCGCTCCGCGTCGGTGAAGATGCGCTCGAGGAAGCGCTCGCCGTGGCGCTCGATCACCTTGGCGACCCGGGTGATATCGATCAGGTCGGAGCCGATGCCGATGATCATGCGCCGCCGGCGCCTTCCGCCTTTGCACGCCCGCGGTCCATCGCCGCACGCATGGCGCGGACGGTCTCGGCAATGCCGACAAACAGCGCCTCGCCCATCATGAAGTAGCCGATGTTGAGCTCACGGATTCCTGATAGCGCCGAGATCGTCTCTGACGTCTCGTAATCGAGGCCGTGGCCGGCATGGACCTCAAGCCCGGCCGCGTTCGCTAGCCTGACGCCTTCGACAATCCGCTTCCATTCGGCCGCGGCCTTGTCGCGGTGGCCGTCGACCACGGCGTCGCACCAGCCGCCGGTGTGGATCTCGATCACCGGCGCCTTCAACTTCGCGGCCATCTCGATCTGCCTGGGATCGGCGGCGATGAACAGCGACACCCGGATGCCGGCGTCGCTCAGCCGCGCGATGAAGGGCGCCAGCGCGTTGTGCTGGCCGACCACGTCGAGGCCGCCTTCGGTGGTGAGCTCCTGGCGCCGCTCCGGCACCAGGCAGACGGCGTGCGGCTTGGTCGCGAGCGATATCTGCAGCATGTCGTCGGTCGCCGCCATCTCGAAGTTCAGCGGCTTGGAGATTTCGGCCTTCAGCCGCGCCATGTCCTCGTCGCGGATATGGCGGCGATCCTCGCGCAAATGCGCGGTGATGCCGTCGGCGCCGGCCGCGATGGCGGCAAGCGCCAACCGGACCGGATCGGGGCGCCCGCCGCCCCGCGCATTGCGCAGGGTCGCGACGTGATCGACATTGACGCCGAGGCGCAGCGGAGGAGCTTTGGACATTCTCTAACCTGCAAATCCAATCAGCCATTCGCGGGCCTGACCCACGCAGCAATCATTCCTGGAAGATGGGCCGCCGGGTCAAGCCCGGCAACGACGAGAACCTACCCCGAGAACCTACCCGTTGACGCGCTCGACCCGTGCAACGACGGCCTTGGCGCGCAACTGGGCGATGATAGCGCTGAGATGCTTGAGGTCATAGACCTCGAGATCAATGGTCAGCTCCGTGAAATCGGGGGAGCGGCGCGACATGTGGATGTTGTCGATGTTGCCGTCGTGCTCGGCGATCACGGTCGCGATCTGCGCAAGGCTGCCGGGCTCGTTGACATTGTGGACCAGGATTCGCGCCGGGAAGCGCTGCGGCATAGTCTCGTCGATGTCCCAGCGCACGTCGAGCCAACGCTCCGGCTCCTCCTCGAACTCCTTCAGCGCCGGCGACTGGATCGGATAGATCGTGATCCCCTCGCCCGGCGTCACGATGCCGACGATGCGGTCGCCCGGCACCGCGCCGCCATTCGGCGCGAACTTCACCGGCAGGTCCGAATTGATGCCGCGCACCGGGATCACCGAAGCGGCGCGCGCCGGATGCGGCGGCGTCTGCGTCTTCAGCTTGGCGGCGAGCCCCTTCGCGGTGCCATAACGCACCAGCCGCTCCTCCTTGTAGTCGGGATACATCGCACGCGCGACGTCGGAGGCCTTGATCTCGCCGCGCCCGACGGAAGCCATCACATCCTCGATCGAGGTACGCGCCAGCCGCGGCAGCGCCCCCTTCAGCTTGTCGTCGGCATATTCGATCTTGGCGCGGGCAAACAGGCGGTCGACGATGCGGCGGCCGAGGCCGGCATACTGGTCGCGCACCGCGTTGCGGGTGGCACGCCGGATCGCCGCGCGCGCCTTGCCGGTAACGGCGAGCGCCTCCCAGGCCGACGGCGGCGCCGACTGCGCCTTCGAGGTCAGCACCTCGACCTCGTCGCCGTTCTGCAACTCGGAAGACAATGGCGCGAACTTGCCGTTGATCTTGCAGCCGACCGCGCTGTTGCCGACGTCGGTATGCACCGCATAGGCGAAATCGATCACGGTGGCCTGGCGCGGCAGCGCGATCAGCTTGCCCTTCGGCGTGAAGCAGAACACCTGGTCGTGGAACAGTTCGAGCTTGGTGTGCTCCAGGAACTCTTCGGGGTTGGCACTTTCCGAGAGGATGCCGATGGTGTGGCGCAGCCAGGCGAAGGCGTTCGACTCGTGCTTCAGCCGCTCGTTCGGCGAGCCCGCCCCTTCCTTGTAGAACGCGTGCGCCGCAATACCGAACTCGGCGATCTGGTTCATTTCCTCGGTGCGGATCTGCAGCTCGACGCGCTGCTTGCCCGGGCCGATCACGGTGGTGTGGATGGACCGATAGTCGTTCTGCTTCGGGGTCGAGATGTAGTCCTTGAAGCGGCCCGGCACGACCGGCCAGGTCGTGTGGACGATGCCGAGCGCACGGTAGCAGGCGCCGATATCTTCGAGGATGATGCGGAAACCGTAGATGTCGGACAACTGCTCGAAGCCGATCGACTTGCGCTCCATCTTGGTCCAGATCGAAAACGGCTTCTTGCGGCGACCGACGACCCTCGCATTGATGCCGTTCTTCTGCAGGTTCTTGGAGAGCTGGGTTTCGATCTCGCCGATCAGGTTGCGGTTGCGGTCGGCCAGCGCATCGAGCCGCTGCTTGACCACCGCATAGGCTTCGGGATCGAGCACGAAGAACGACAGGTCCTCCAGCTCCTCGCGCATTTCCTGCATGCCCATGCGGCCGGCGAGCGGCGCATAGATGTCCAGCGTCTCCTCGGCGATGCGGCGCCGCGACGCAGGCGGCACGAACTCCAGCGTGCGCATGTTGTGCAGGCGGTCGGCGAGCTTGATCAGCAGCACGCGAACGTCGTCGGCGATCGCCAGCAAAAGCTTGCGCAGGTTCTCGGCCTGCTTGGCTTCGCGCGACACCAGTTCCAGCCGCTTCAGCTTGGTCAGGCCCTCGACCAGCGCGCCGATCTCATGGCCGAACACATGATCGATTTCGGCGCGCGTCGCCTCGGTATCCTCGATCGTGTCGTGCAGCAGCGCCGCCACAATCGTGGCGTCGTCGAGCTTGAGGTTGGTGAGGATCGCGGCAACCTCGAGCGGATGCGAGAAATAGGGATCGCCGGAAGCGCGCGTCTGGGTGCCGTGCGCCTTCATGGCATAGACATAGGCGCGGTTCAGCAGGTCTTCGTTGGTGTCGGGGTTGTAGGAACGGACGCGCTCGACGAGGTCATATTGCCGCATCATCCGCGCCCTCGGCTTGACCGGCCTCTCCGCCGTGGACGACGCCGGTGCCACCGCGACCGTTTCGGTCGCAGCCTGCATCTGGCTGGAACTCCGGCGTCGATAAACCATGGACGCAATGCCTTTCGCCTGGGCCAAACGGCCCTTTCTTCCCAATCTAGTGCACCTTCGAACGAAGCAGCACCCCGCGCAGGCCCAGGAACCGTTCAATTTCCTGCGTCCGCATAGGACGCATCGTAACAGCAAAATTGTCAACAAAAGCAAAGGCCCGGAGCAATATCCGGGCCTTTGGCAATCTATCCAAAATCGGGCGGCTGGAAGCCGGCGTCTACTCGTCTTCCTCGGGCTGCTCTTCCGGGGGCGCGAGACCCTCCAGGCCCTTCAGCAGCTCTTCCTCGGTCATCCGTTCGACGGCGACCTCGGTGTCGTCGGCATCGACGCTGGCGCCGGCGGAACCGATCAGCGGAACGGTGTCGGGCTCGGGCTCGTCGACCTCGACGAACTTCTGCAGGGAGTGCACGAGTTCCTCTTTCAGGTCTTCCGGCGAGATCGTGGAATCGGCAATCTCCCGCAGCGAGACGACAGGGTTCTTGTCGTTATCGCGATCAACCGTGAGTTGAGAACCTGACGAGATCATACGGGCGCGATGCGCCGCCAACAGGACGAGGTCGAAGCGGTTGTCGACCTTATCAATGCAGTCTTCAACGGTGACGCGAGCCATCTCAAGGCGCTCCGTGGTAAAAGGGACCGAATATGATGATTATGAGGGTTAGTTATAGGCCTAGCCACCGTTTCGCAAGGCAAAATTTGTGATTTGCCTTCCGAACAGGCTCTGATAACCCGATTGGGCGGGGCCAGAACGGCCGGAGCGTCTGACGACATGGCCAGGTTGCTGTCCCTGACAAGTAAATCTCTTCATTGCAATGTCAAAAGTCTAGGCATTTTGCCCTCGCCTCACCATAATTGCGGTGGTGACTGTCGTGGGGAAAGATTCACCGAACTTTAGACAGCAACGCAGAAAATTGCGCGCGGTCGGTTGCCGCTGCGCTAAGAACACGAACAACCACGCGAGAACACTTTGATGTCGTCACCTGTTTCCAACAAGATCGCGCTCTTCATCGACGGAGCGAATCTTTATGCAACCGCAAAGACGCTGGGCTTCGACATCGACTACAAGCGCCTCCTCAAGGAATTCCAGGGTCGCGGCACGCTGCTGCGTGCGTTCTACTACACGGCGATCATCGAGGATCAGGAGTATTCGTCGATACGTCCGCTGATCGATTGGCTCGACTACAACGGCTACACCGTCGTCACCAAGGCGACCAAGGAGTTCATCGACGCCAGCGGCCGTCGCAAGGTCAAGGGCAACATGGACATCGAGCTTGCCGTCGATGCGATGGAACTCGCCGAACATATCGACCAGATGATTCTGTTCTCCGGCGACGGCGACTTCCGTTCGCTGGTCGAGGCGGTGCAGCGCCGCGGTGTTCGCGTCACGGTGATCTCCACCATCGCCAGCCAGCCGCCGATGATCGCCGACGAACTGCGTCGCCAGGCCGACGTCTTCACCGATCTCGTCGAGCTGCAATCCAAGCTCGGCCGCGATCCGTCCGAACGTCCGGCGCCGCGCGAACCACGCGAGCCGCGTCACCACTCCCCGCAATTCCTGCAGCGCGCGACCACGATGGCCCCACGGGGAGCCGATGACGATTTCGACGAGTAATCTCGTCAGCGCTGCCACCCGACCTGACAGCAACTGCCCGCTCTGTCCGCGGCTGGCCGCCCTCCGCGCGGAAACCCGTGCGCGCCAGCCGGACTGGTTCAACTCGCCGGTGGACTCCTTCGGCGATCCAAACGCACGGTTGTTGATCGTCGGGCTAGCGCCGGGCATGCAGGGCGCGAACCGCACCGGCCGTCCGTTCACCGGCGATTACGCCGGTGACCTGCTTTATGCGACCTTGCTCGAATACGGCTTTGCCAGCGGCGTCTACCAGGCGCGGCCGGATGATGGTCTGAAGCTCGTCGATAGCCGGATCAGCAACGCGGTGCGCTGCGTGCCGCCGCAGAACAAGCCGCTGCCTACAGAGATCAACACCTGCCGGCAGTTCCTCAGCGCGACGATCGCCACGATGCCGAACGTGCGCGCGATCGTGCTGCTCGGGCGCATCGCCCACGAATCGACCGTGAAGGCGCTCGGGCTTCGTCTGGCCGCCGCGCCCTTTGCGCACGGTGCCGTGCATAAGGCGGGACCGTACAAGCTGTACGACAGCTATCATTGCTCGCGCTACAACACGAACACGGGCGTGCTGACGACCGATATGTTCCGAGCGGTCTTCGCAAATGTGCGAAAGGACCTCGGCTGATACTCAGCGAAGCGCTGCGGCATCACGCTCCAACCGGATTGTCCTTCAGCCAATCCAGCACGTCGCCCGCGCTCCGATCCGGCGGGAACACCGGATAGAACACGTGCGTGATGCGGCCGTCGTCGATGATCAGCGCGAGCCGCTTGATCAGGGTCAGCCCTACGACCGACATCGCCGGCAGATTCAGCGCCTGCGTCAGCTCCAGCGCCTCGTCGGACAGCACCGGGAACGGCAGATGCAGCCGCGCGGCCATCTCGGTCTGGTACTCGTTGCTCTGCGTCGACAGGCCGAACACCTGGGCTGCGCCGGCCGCCCTCAACTCGGCGAACAGGTCGCGGAAGGAGCAGGCCTGCGGCGTACAGCCGCGCGCGCCGGGGATCATATCCCAATCGTCGACCAGCCCGATCTTGCCGGGCTCGCCGGTCCGCGGATAGGCGAACACCACGGTGCGGCCATCGAGCACCGACAACCGCACCGAGGTGTCGTTGGTGGCTCGCAGCGACACCGGAGGAATCTTCATGCCCTGAAGATGGGCGGCGGCGCCGTCATCGGTCGGCGCCGGAATCTTGCTCCAGTCGACGTCGGTCAAACTGCTCTGGCTCATCGCATCGATCTCCGTCCACGATCATCGCGAGGCGCACTTGCGAAGGCCAGATCCAATTCACGCGTAGCGCGATGGACCACTTCGTCTACGGTGATCGAAAGGACGCAGGTCTATCCCCGCGCCCGCATCAGGCGGCCCTTCTCGCGGCCCCAGTCGCGCTTCTTGACCGTCTCGCGCTTGTCATGGAGCTTCTTGCCCTTGGCAACCGCGAGCAGCAGTTTGGCACGGCCGCGCTCGTTGAAATAGAGCTTCAGCGGAATGAGCGTCATGCCCTCGCGATCGACCGCGCCGAGCAGCTTGTTGATCTGCTTGCGATGCAGCAGCAGCTTGCGCGGCCGTTTCGGCTCGTGATTGAAGCGGTTGGCCTGCAGATATTCCGGGATATTGGCGTTGATCAGCCACAGCTCGCCGTTCTTAGAATCCGCATAGGATTCCGCGATCGTGCTCTTGCCGCTGCGGATCGATTTCACCTCGGTGCCGGTCAGCGAGATGCCGGCCTCGATCGTGTCCTCGATTGCGTAGTTGAAGCGGGCCTTACGGTTCTCGGCGACAACCTTGATGGGGCGTTCGTTCTTGTCGGCGGCCACTTTAGCTCTTCTTGAGAAGGTCGCGGATTTCCGTCAGCAACTCGACCTCTGGGGTCGGCTTCGGCGGTTCCGCGGGCTTGACCTCTTCCTTCCGTTTGAACTGGTTCATCAGGCGGATCACGATGAACAGCACGAAAGCGATGATCAGGAAGTTGATGGTCAGCGTCAGGAAGTTGCCGTAGGCGAGCACAGCGCCCTGCTTCTTGGCGTCGGCGAGGTTGGTCGCGGTCACGTTCTTCGCGAGCGGGATGAAGTAGTTGGAGAAGTCGAGGCCGCCGGTGATCGCGCCGATGACCGGCATGATGACGTCGCCGACCAGCGAGGTCACGATCGCGCCGAAAGCCGCACCGATGATGACGGCGACGGCGAGGTCGACGACGTTGCCCTTCATGGCGAACTCGCGGAATTCCTTCAGCATGCCCATCCCCTTCTCTTCGACGTTACGGACCGCATTGTTCGCGGCGAACCCTACTTCCCTCAGTTGATCAGGCCGGCATGCACCATGGCGCTGCGGACGGCCTGACGGGTCGATTCAGCGACCGGCACCATCGGCAGACGCAGCTTCTCGTCCATCTTGCCGAGCAATGACAACGCGTATTTGACCGGCGCGGGATTGCTCTCGATGAACAGGTTGGTGTGCAGCGGCATCAGCTTGTCGTGGATCTTCAGCGCGGCGGCCGCATCGCCCTTCTGCCATGCGGTCTGGAATTCCGAGCACAGCCGCGGCGCGACGTTCGACGTCACCGAGATGCAGCCATGGCCGCCATGCGCCATGTAGCCAAGGATGGTGGCGTCCTCGCCCGACAGCTGATTGAAGTCCTCGCCCATCGCCGCGCGCTGCTGCGAAACCCGCACCATGCTGGCGGTGGCGTCCTTGACGCCGGCGATGTTTTTCAGCTCGAACAGCCGCTTCATCGTGTCGACCGACATGTCGATCACCGAGCGCGGCGGGATGTTGTAGATGATGATCGGAATGCCGATCGCATCATTGATCGCCTTGAAATGCTGGTACAGGCCTTCCTGGGTCGGCTTGTTGTAGTACGGCGTCACGACCAGCACCGCAGCCGCGCCGGCCTTCTCGGCATGTTCGGCCAACTCGATCGCCTCCTTGGTCGAATTCGAGCCGGCGCCGGCGATCACGGGCACCCTGCCCTTGGCCTCCTCGATGCACCACTCGACCACCCGCTTGTGCTCGTCGTGGCTCAGGGTCGGGCTCTCGCCAGTGGTGCCGACCGGCACGAGGCCGTGCGTGCCCTCGGCGATCTGCCAGTTCACCAGGCTGCGAAATGCCGCCTCGTCCACTCCGCCGTTTTTGAAGGGCGTCACCAAGGCAGTGAATGAACCCCGGAATTTTGTCTTGGCTGCCATGGACTTCCTCCAATCGCTTCAGGCTAAAGGCTAGGTCGACGGACCCTTGTTGTTGGCGTGCTTCATGTCCGCGACCGGCACCGGTTGATGCGAAACGCCATGAAAGGCAATTCATATCGGGTCTGGCCGACAGGCGAAAGGGCCGCACCGTACCTATTCCCAACGGTAATCTGCGGCGCGCGAGGCCGCTATTTTGCCGTTGTGCTGGCGCAAACAGCCGCACCGGCAGCCTTCTTAGTATTTTGTCTACGTTTTCAATCAAATAAGAACCCAGGGCCCAAACGACCAGATGATTCGGGGCCGCAGAGGACTTCTGTGATCCGTTCCGCCCGCGCAGGCACATTGCGATCGACGGCGCTAGCGACGAGCCTGGCGCTCGTTGTCGGCTTTGCTGCCATCACGGCCGACGCATGGGCCGCCTCGGACGTTCCAGCACCGGCGCCGGCTGCCGACAACACGGCTTCCAAGACTACGGCCCCCAAGACAGCCACGTCGAAGACTGCTGCGTCCAAGGGCACTGCTTCGTCCAAGGGCACTGCTTCCAAGACTGCCGCTCCCAAGACTGCTGCGCCCAAGACGGCTGCTTCAAAGTCGAGCGCAACCAAGCACGGCGCGGCCAAGACTGAGGCAGTGAAGACTGAGGCAGCCAAGACCGAGACAACCAAGACCGAGACGACCAAGACCGAGGCAACCAAGCCGACCTCTTCCAAGTCCGGCGCGGCCAGCGCGGACAGTCACAAAGCCGTGCCTTCCAAGACGACGGAGAGCACGGCGTCCAAGACCACGGCGCCCAGGGCCACTGCGTCAAAGACCGCCACCACGCCCAAAACCACCGCGCACAAGACCGCTGCGCCTGGTGCAACGGGAAGTCTGTCGAACAGGCCAGAGCACGCCGCCCGCGCCATCGCACCTGCGCTGGTTCCCGCCACCCGCCAGCATGTCGCACCGGCGGTGCGCAGCAAGCCGGTGATACCGGCGGCCGTGGCTGCGACATCGTCGACGTCAGAGACAGACAAGGAGTCACTCAAGACCGTCGTTGAACTCCTGCGCAAGCGCAGACCGGGCGATGCGACCGACGCCGAGTCCTCGATCTCCGATCCGGTGGCCCGCAAGCTTGCGGAATGGCTGATCCTGCGCAGCGAGGATAATGGCGCCTCGGCCGAGCGTTACCGCGCCTTCCTCGACGCCAATCCGAGCTGGCCGTCGCAGACGTTCCTCCGCCGTCGCATCGAGGCCTCGCTGTGGGACGACCACCGTGACGACGCCGCGGTCTCGGCCTGGTTCCAGAATGAATCGCCGATCTCGGCCAAGGGGCGGCTCGCGCTAGCCAAGGTGATGGTCGCGCGCGGTGACCGCGCTAATGCCGAGCGCCTGGTGCGCGAGGCCTGGCGCAACGACCCGATGGGCGAGGACACCGAGAGCACCGCGCTCGATCTGTTCAGCTCGTTCCTGACCGCCGGCGATCACAAGGCGCGCATGGATGCGATGCTCTACGGCACTGACAACGAAGCCGCTGGCATGCGCGCTGCAAGACGTCTCGGTTCCGGCTATGTCGCGCTAGCCAAAGCGCGCATCGCCGCCAACCGCAAGGGATCGAACCTGCGCGCGCTGCTGGAAGCCGTGCCGCGCGAATTGACCGGCGACACCGGCTATCTCTTCGCGAAGATCCAGTTGCTCCGCCGCGAGGAGAAATTCGCCGAGGCCGCGCAACTGATGATGAGCGCGCCGCGGGAGCCCTCGCGCCTGTTTAATGTCGACGAATGGTGGGTCGAACGCAGGCTGCTGGCGCGCAAGATGATCGACGTCGGCGAGTATCGCACCGCCTATCTGATCGCGCGCGACGCGGCGCTGCCGAGTCGCGACATTTACAAGACCGAGCAGGAATTCACCTCGGGCTGGATCGCGCTGCGCTTCCTGAACGATCCCGCGGTCGCCGCGCAGCACTTCGCGCGGATCGGCGTCGGCAGCACCAATCCGACCGCGCTGGCGCGCGCCGGCTACTGGCAGGG
>NZ_LNCU01000115.1:82311-104097 GCF_001542415.1 Bradyrhizobium macuxiense | reverse complement strand
GCGCCGCGGAAGCCGCAGGCCGCGGCCAGGAGGCCCGCGCCGCATATTCGCGCGCGGCCGAACAGTCGACGAGCTATTACGGCCAGCTCGCACGCGCCAAGCTCGGCCTGCCCCAGATCGAGCTGAACGGCGTGCCGCGCGGCCGCGGCGTCGAGCGGCTGGAGATCGTGCGCGCCGCAGCGCTGCTCTACGAGATCGGCGAGCGCGAGCTGGCGATCCCGATCTACAGCGATCTCGGCGACAATGGCGATCCGGAAGCGCTGGCCGGTCTCGGCGAATTGACCGCACGCCATGGCGACGCGCGCGGCATGCTGTTGCTCGGCAAGGCCGCGCTCAACCGCGGACTGCCATTCGACCACTACGCCTATCCGATCAACGGAATCCCGTCCTTCAGGCAGGTCGGTCCCGAGGTCGAGCCGAGCATCGTCTACGCCATCGCTCGCCAGGAAAGCGCGTTCAATCCTGCCGTGGTGTCGCCGGCGCAGGCCTATGGCCTGATGCAGGTGACGCCGGAAGCCGGCCGCTACGTCTGCAAACGCGCAGGCATCGGCTTCGACCTCGGCCGGATGAAGACCGACCCGGTCTACAACGCGATGCTCGGCGCGGCCGAGCTCGGCGGCCTGCTCGAGGATTATCGCGGCTCCTACATCCTGACCTTCGCCGCCTACAACGCCGGCCGCGGCAGCGTGAGGAAGTGGATCGAGCGCTACGGCGATCCGCGCGATCCGAAGGTCGACGCGGTCGACTGGGTCGAGCTGATTCCATTCTCGGAGACGCGCAATTACGTCCAGCGGATCATGGAGAACCTGCAGGTCTACCGGGCGCGCTTCGGCGGCGGCACGCGCCTGCAGATCGAGGCCGACCTGCGTCGCGGTGCCAGCGTCGAGTGAGCTGACACGGGCCGGCTTTCAGCAGGTTCACGCACGATCTCGCTGATCAATTGCGCATTCTGATATAAATTATTGTTATTACACGCATTTTAGAAATCGACAGAAACCGACAAGGTCGCGTTGATGTCGCGCATGAGGGTTTTGGAGCTGCGCTTGAGGCCAACTGCGACCGAGCTGCCATCAAAACACCTTGCCGCATTCTGAATCTGCCGCTTGCGGCTCAGCGCCCTCTCGGGCATATCGGCGCCATTGGAGACGTGGCCGAGTGGCTGAAGGCGGCGGTTTGCTAAACCGTTATAGGCTTGTAAAGGCCTATCGAGGGTTCGAATCCCTCCGTCTCCGCCAGCCAAATATATGATTCTACGTATACTTTCGGAGACTCCCGATCCTCGCCAGGGCCGGTCGCAGTCGTGCGGGAACGCTTGCCGGCCCGGGACATGCGCGGCCAGGCCGGAATACGACATTTTTCTTATACGCAACGACGCTATCGTCCTCCCCCAGTCGGGCACCGAGGGCAAGCGATGAAGCAGTACGTGACCGTGGGGCTGGCAGTCATCGCGGGTGCCGCCCTGATCGAGGTGGCACTCGTTCCGGGCGTCCTCATCGGCGGCGCAGCGATGCTCGCCCCGAGCTATCTGCCCGGCCTGCGTCGTCGCAAGCGAAAGTCCCGCCGGACCACGCGCCAGACATCAGCGCCCGCCGCATCCTTTCTGAGCCAGCTTCCTGTCAGGCTGCCGCGGACACTGCTGCCGAAGCTCGCGCTCGGGCAGACGGTCGCCAAGACCATCACGTTCCGCGTCATCGTCACGAGCCTCGACTTCACCACGAATTATCTGGTGATCGGCGAACTCGGCACTGCGGCCGAGCTTTCATCTTTCAACCTGGTGGCCGGCCCTCTGTTCTATCTAGCCCATGAAGCCGCCTGGAATTACTTCAGGTCCTCCGACACCGACGTCGAGCTGCCCACGGTTGCGCTGCCCGTGGGGGACGCTCAATCGACCGGCGGCACTGGTGTCACGATCAGCCGCGCACTCGCCAAGACGATCACCTACCGGACGATCGCAACCGTGGTGGATTTCACCACCAACTATGTGGTGGTGCAGAGTCTGGCTGAAGCGGCAATCCTGTCGGCCAGCGGCTTCATCCTCGGTCCCTTTGTCTATTTCGGCCACGAGAAGGCCTGGGAGTACTTCACGTCGCGAGGCGACCACACGACCGAGCTGCCGATGGAGACGAGGCTCCTGCCCGCGCCGGCGTGATCTCTCACCAGGACCACGAGCCGCCCCGCATTGCGACTGCCGCGGATGGGCGGCACGTCAGAGCTCGAAATCCAGCAGCCCCAAAATATAGCCGAGCGTGAAATCCAGCCCGATCGCGCCCACCATCATCGCCAGAACCAGCAGCTTTCCAGTCATCACCGCCTCCGTCCGCCGGCCCTAGTTGTTAACCGTTATGGTTAACAAATTGTTGCACAATGTTTCAGACCAGGCTTGTCGAAGTCGAAGTGTGGCCTACACCGCAGCGAGCCGTCCGTTCGGCGCTGATCGCTATCTGGGGAAGCAGGCACGCATCTGCGGGTGCCACACGAAGTCCGCCGGACACGGCCGCCGCGGATGAGACCCGCCCGGGCACTCATTCCACACACGCGCCCCGGTGCCCCAGCCATCCACGACGCATGCCCCGTTGATTGTGGCGTGGCAGCCGGGCCCGCAATGATCGGCCGCCGCGGCCGAGCCGATGCCGAGCATGAGTATCGACACAGCCATCAACAGAGCTTTCATTCGACCCTCCTTGGCTGGTGAAAGTGAAGGCGAAGCCTTCGCGCTTTCTGACGTCGACAACGACACCTGTGCGCACTGAGTTCCCAACCTGTTGCGGCGATCACCGCGATTTGGTGGTTCGTACTCGCGCGCCACAGTCCGGGCCTATGCGCCCCTACCCGGGCTGCTAGACCCTTTGCCCGGCAGCCTCGAGGATCAGGCCCGCGATCTCGTCGGGATGCGAGATCAGCGAAACGTGGCTTGCCTTCACCTCGATGGTCTTGGCGCCCATCCGCTTGGCCATGAAGCGCTCGAGATCCGGATTGATGGTGCGGTCGTCGGTCGAGACCGCATAGTAGCTCGGCTTCGATCGCCAGGCGGCCTGCGTGGTCTTGCCGCTGAGCAGCGCCTTGTGAAACGGCTGCTGCACCGCATAGAGCACCCTGGCTTTTTCTGCCGGCAGGTCTCCGGCGAAATCGCGCAGGAACGCTTCCTCGGACAGCCGTCCTTCGTCGCCATCGAAGATGATGCCGGCCGAAGCCGGCGGTGTCGGATAGGTCTTCGCCAGCGCCGTGTAGTCTTCGCCGGCATCCGGCGCACGCGCCGCCACATAGACCAGAGTCGAGACTTTTGGATGCACGCCCGCCTCCGTGACGATCATACCCGAGAAGGAATGACCGACCAGGACGGTCGGACCATCCTGCCGCGCCAGCACGCGCTCGGCCGCGGCAACCGCCTCGGGCAATGTCGTGAGTGGATTCTGCACGGAGGTCGCATTCAATCCCGCCGTCTGCAACCGCGCGATCACCTCGGTCCAGCAAGAGCCGTCGGCGAACAGGCCATGCACCAGCACTACGTTACGCGCTTTGACGGCAGCCGCGGCCCGGACGCGCGCGGAGAGCAATGGTGCCGCCGCGCTCGCGGCCAATGCTGCTGAAAACATACGTCTGGTGATCACGGTGTACTCTCCCCTGCGGTGCTGACGTCAGCTGTGGCTCGACGGAATCCCTGTTGGTCGACTCAACCGCTTCCTCGGGTGGACGGGTCGAGATTCCTGTTTTCCTCTGGAGGGATCGACCTCCAATCGGGAAAACTGGACCACGGACGTACGACATCCAGGTGCGGAGGCACGATCACATTTGGGCGCGCGATCACACGTTGATGTGTCCGGCCGCGATGGACTGTTGCCGCGTCGGCTGCGGCACTCCACAGCACCGCCAGCAGACCCAGCGCCAGGACTGAGCGCATCGCATGTACTCCCGTTCGACCGTTCAGTTGATGCGCGGACCGCAAGGCCGCAACCGGCGACGGTCTCACAGACGGTCAAATCGGCGGGATCGCGGCGACGATCCGCCGACAACATCGAGGCACAAGATGCAGTCGGCCCTGCCGTGTCGCCTTAAGCGCGAGATTGCCGTCATCGTGTCACCACTCACGCATGGAGCGGCCTTCTCAACGGCCTCTGCAATGCCTGCGCGCAGGCAACGCCGAGCAGTGCAAGACCACCGCCGATGCCATGGAATGGCCTGACCGGCTCGCCGAGCATCACGATCGCGGCCGCAGCGGTTAGCACCGGCAGCAGGTTCATGAAAATCGCGCAGCGGTTCGGGCCAAGCTGCTGGACACCACGGATCCAGAGGAACGGCAGCACGACCGACGCCAGCCCGCCCGCATAGAGGATCAGCGGCAGTGTTTCGGAATTGAGCTGGCGCAGCGGCGCGGGCGTGGCGAGGAATGCCGGAAACATGACGGCCAGCGCGCAAAGCGCCTGCATGTAGGTCGATTGCCATCCGGTGATCGGCAGACTCCATCGCTTCAACAGCACGCCGTAAAGCGCGTAAACGATCGCGGCGAGTAGCATCAGCAGGTCGCCAGCATGCACGCCGTCGCGCAGCAGTGACGACAGATCGCCGCCGCTGACGAGATAGACGAGGCCCGCAAACGACAGCGGCGCGCCGCAGACCATTCCGAGCGTTGGCGCCTCGCCGAGCAACGCGGCGCTAAGGGCGACCGTGAGCAGCGGCGTGAGAGCGGTGAACACGGCCATGTTGGTCGCGGTGGTCGTTTCCGCTGCGAGATATGACAGGCTCTGGAACAGACACATCGCGAGGAAACCGAGGATGGCGAGCTGCCCGACATGCGGCCAGATCGCAAGCCGGTTGCGCCAGGCACCGCGCGCGACGAACGGGCTCATCAACGCGACCGCGACCAGCAAGCGGTAGAAGGTGATCGCCTGCGGACCGATGGTGTGCGCCGAGAGGCGGGACACGATGACGTTGCCGGCCCACAGCACGATGGCAGTGAAGGGATAGAGAAGTGCGGCTTTTTGCTTGAACATGATCTGACGGTTGCGTTGGAGGTTTGAGCCGCCAGCAACTACCTGTCGCGCGAAAGTCCGTCTCACGCTAGAATTACCCATCCTATCGAGATTGGGACATGCTGGACGAGCTGACCACACGACACCTCGGCTATCACGCCACCGCGCGGCCGATGGCGGCGATGGAGATCGACTATCCGAGCGGCACGTCGACCGGCCTGCACGCGCATCCGCGCGGCCAACTCCTGTACGCGATCGAGGGCGTGATGATCGTGCGCTCCGCCGAAGGCACATGGGTGGTGCCGCCCAATCGCGCCGTGTGGCTGGTGGCCGGCCTCGAGCACGACGTCCGCATGTGCGGCGCGGTCAAGATCCGCACCGTCTTCGTCGACTCCCGTGCCGCGCCTAACCTGTCGCAGACCAGCTGCGTCTTCGCCGTGTCGGCGCTGCTGCGCGAATTGTTCGTCGCCGCGATGCGTGTCCCGCTCGACTATGCGCCTGAGACCAGCGACGAGCGCCTGATGCACGTCCTGCTCGATCAACTGCGCGAACTGGACGTGCTGCCGCTGCATCTGCCGCTGCCGCGCGACACCAGGCTGAGGCGGATCTGCCAGGCACTGGTCGCCCGCCCGGACGACGCAGCGACCGCGGATCAGTGGGCGCGCAGGCTGAAGGTGACGTCGAAGACCGTCCATCGGCTCTTCTCCCGGGAGACCGGAATGACCTTCGGTGAGTGGCGCCAGCAGGCACGCCTGTTGTTCGCACTCGAGCGCCTCGCACGCGGCGAGCGGATCGTCGATGTGGCGCTCGACAGCGGCTACGCCAGCCAAAGTGCCTTCAGCGCGATGTTCCGCAAGCACTTCGGCGTGCCGCCCAACGCGTTCTATCGATAGGCGATGGTGCGCGCTATCGGTCCGCAGCAGCCGATTGGGCGCTCGGTCCCAATATCCACTCCCTGAACGCTGCGATCTTCGGGAGTCCCTGCTTGTTGTCGGGGCAGACGAGGTAATACGCGAACTCTTCCATGTGCGTCGTCTCGAGCACCTGGACCAGCTCGCCGCTCTTGATTTCGTTCTCGACCATGGCGGCCGGCAGCAGGCCAGCGCCCTGCCCTGACAGCACCGCCTTCAACAGCAGACCCGTGTCGTCGAACGATGGCCCGCGCGGCGCGCGAACCTCCTCGACGCCATTGGTCTGAAACCACAGGCTCCACCCCTTGCGATCGGCGTCATGCACCTGCGGCCAGCGTGCGAGATCGGCTGGAGAATTCGGCCGCTCGAGACGCGCGACCAGCGACGGCGCCGCGACGACCACCATCTCGACCGTGACCACGCGGTCGCTGCGCAGCCCCGGATAGCGGCCGAGACCATGGCGCACCGCGACGTCGACGCCGCTGCGCGAGAAGTCCACCAGCGCACTGCTGGTGACGATCTGCAGATCGATCTCCGGATGCGCGCGCTGAAACGACGCCATCCGCGGCACCAGCCATGCGGACGCAAAGAACGGCGTGACGCTGAGCGTGAGCGTGCCGACGTCGTTCGAGGCGGCAACGCGACGCGACGCTTCGGCGATCTGGCGAAAGGCGTTGCGAATGGACGGCAGATAGTCGCGGCCCGCATCGGTGAGATAGATGCCGCGCGGCACGCGCTCGAACAGCCGCACGCCGAGATGCGCCTCCAGCGTCTTGAGCATCTGGCTGACGGCACCAGGCGTCACGCACAGCTCCTCGGCCGCGAGCTTCACCGAGAGATGACGCGCGGCGGCCTCAAACGCCTTGAGGGCATTCAGTGGCGGAACCCTTTGATCCATGATTTAGATTTTCTAATTCAATTCGACCAGCAATTCTGGTTTGTGAACCTCGGCTTCTAAAGCCATATCAGCCTAACTCGCTAGCCAGAACCGCGTCAATGCAGGGGAAGCTGCACAGTAATATTTAGATTTTCTACTTCATAGGCAATGCCTCATCCATTCGTCGCTGGTGGCATTGCGTGGCTGATGGAGCATTGGAATGACTGACGTCCCCGACAAATTCGCCGTGCACGGGCCAGCCGGAGGTGACGGCACGACCGCGCTCGTCGATCGCATCAACGCATCACAGCCAGGCAGCTTGCCCGGGCTGTTGGAGTTTCAATGGGTCGAGGCAGAGAGAGGCCGGGTCCGCGGCCGCTTCGAGGTCACAACAAAACACTTCTCGCCGCATGGCCTTCTGCACGGCGCAACCATCGTCGCACTGGCGGACACCGCGTGCGGCTTCGGCTGTCTTGCGTCCTTGCCTGACGGCGCGACCGGCTTCGCCACCGGCGAGTTGAAGACGAACTTCATCGGCGCCGCACGCGAAGGCGTCGTGAGTTGTGAGGCGCGCCTCGTCCATGCGGGACGCACGACCCAGGTGTGGGACGCCGTGATCCACAGCGAGACGTCCGGCAAGACCATCGCGCTGTTTCGTTGCACGCAGATGCTGCTCTATCCGCCCGCAGGCCGCACGGCGGCAGCCCCGCAATCACAGTCATGAGGAGCGACGTCATGCACGCCGTGCAACCAAGAGCAAAGCTGTTCTACGGCTGGTTCGTCGTGGCCGCCGCCTTCGTCGTGACGTTCATCGGCTTCGGCAGCGCCTATACGTTTTCCTCCTTCGTGGAGTCCCTGCAACGCGATTTCGGCGCCTCGCGCGGCTCGGTGTCGCTGGTCTTCTCCTTCGCCGGCTTCCTGTATTTCGGTCTCGGCGTGATCTCCGGTCCACTTGCCGACCGCTGGGGCGCGCGCAGGCTTGCGGCCCTCGGAATGGCGCTCGTTGGTCTCGGCCTCCTGCTGGCGAGCCAGGCCCAGACGATCATTGAGGTCTACGCCGCCTACAGCATCGGCATCGGCGCCGGCGTCGGCGTCGCCTATGTGCCGACGCTCGGCGCCGTGCAACGCTGGTTCGTCAGGCGGCGCGGCTTCGCCTCGGGACTGGCCGTCAGCGGGATCGGTGTCGGGACGTTGGTGATGCCGCCGCTGGCGACGTGGCTGATCGCAAGCCTGGGATGGCGCGACGCCTATCTCGTGCTTGGCATCCTCGCTGCCCTCGCGGGCATCGGGTCATCGCTGCTGATCGCCGACGATCCGCGCCGCTACGGAACCGGGCCGGATGGCGATCCGCTCAACGCCGTGTCGAGCGCGCCGGTCCGTCACGGCGTCTCGATCGGCGACGCGGTGCGGACGCCCCGTTTCGCCGGCCTCTATGCGGCGTGCCTGATCAGTGCCTTCGGGGTGTTCGTGCCGTTCGTGCACCTCGTGCCCTTTGCCGTCGACCACCAGGTGACGCCTGCCCTCGCAGTGCTGCTGCTCGGGATGATCGGCGTCGGCAGCACCGCCGGCCGTTTCTTCCTGGGGAGCATCGCCGACCGTGTCGGCCGCGATACGTTCCTCACCGCGATGTATGCCGGCATGGCCGCCTCGCTGGCGATCTGGGCTGTTGCCGGCGGGTTCTGGTCGCTCACGGTCTTCGCGCTGCTGTTCGGCGTGTTCTACGGCGGCTGGGTCGCGATCCTGCCCGCCGTCGTCACCGACCATTTCGGCGGCCGCAATGTCGGCGGCATCATCGGCATCCTCTACACCAGCGTCGCATTCGGGACGCTGCTGGGCCCGAGTGCCGCGGGCTTCGCCTACGACGTCAGCCACAGCTACTTCATTCCGGTGGCGATCAGCGCAGCCGCCAATCTTGTCGCGGCCGTCATCGCGGTGGCGACAACGCGAACCGCCTCACCGATCGCTTCGATGGCATAGCGGTGACACTGCGCATGACGATCCCAGACTCGGTGTGGTACATTCTGCCCTCACCCGACATGGTCCCTGGTTCAGTCTTCCGCGATGACGCGCTTGGCCCCGACGACGACATGGAAGTACCGGCGTACAGGCATCGCCGGGATCGTCGAACTCGCATCCTGGCGCGGTGCGGGCCCGCTCGGCCTCAAGCCACATTTCCATGATGAGACCCAGATCGTCCTTGTCCTGGCGGGATCTCGGACCTTCCGCATCGACGGTGCGACAGTGACGGTGCCGGCAGGCCACGCCGCGTTCATTCCGGCAGGGATGCTGCATGCCCCGATGGCGACGTCGGATGCGGACACGGTTTGCCTGAACGCCTATGTTCCGGCCAGCCATTCCCCGTCGACGTTTCGAATCTCGCGCATCACACGGCGTTGGCAGACCACCGGCAGCATCTCGCCGGAACAGATCCTGGAGATCGCGGACGACATCGCGTCGCGCGAACATGTTCATGTGTCCACGACATCGGACAAGGCGAAGCTCAGTGACGGCCTGGCGGAAAGCGCCGAGCGGATCGGCAAGATGGCCGCAAGGCTTGGTCGCAGCCGCGAAGGCTTCACCCGCATGGTGAAGCGCCAGCTTGGCGTCGCACCGCATGCGTTCCGGGTGCTGGCCCGGTTGAACCTCGCCCGGCGACTGCTCAGGCAAGGTTCGCCGATCGCGGTCGCCGCGGCCGAGGCAGGATTTTCAGACCAGAGCCACCTCACCCGGCTCTTCCGCCGTACCTTCGGAACGACGCCGGGCGTCTATTGGCGCGATTGAAGCGCGGTCACAGACGTTCAAGACAGGCTGACGCGACGGCAGCCATCCTTCTCCCGATCGGAGGTGAAGGATGGATGTTCAGACAGGTGCGCTGCTGCTGACGGCCGGCGTCGCGGGAGGCCTCATCAACGCATTGGCCGGCGGCGCGACGCTGATCACCTTTCCGGCGATGCTCGCAGCGGGTTTGCCGGCGGTCACCGCCAACGCATCGAACGCAGTTGCGATCTCGCCGGGACATCTGATCGCGGCGCTCGCCGATCGCGGGAAGCTGCCGCCGCCGAGCCCGCGGGCAATCGTCTTCGTCCTTGTCGCCCTGCTAGGTGGAACGGTTGGAGCCATCGTCCTGCTGCGGCTTCCGGAACGGCTGTTCACGCTGCCGGTGCCCGCCCTGATCGCATTCGCGACGTTGCTGTTTGCCTGCGCGCCGCAAATCCAGAGCTGGACCGTCAAGCATCGGAAGGCCGCGCTGCCGTCGACGGGCTACAGCGGCGCTGTCCTTGGATTGGCGTGCGTCTATGGAGGCTTCTTCGGCGCCGGTCTCGGCGTCATCCTGACCGCCGTCCTGTCGATCACCGAGTCCAACGACATCAGGGCCATCAAGGCGTTGAAGAACCTGTTGGCGACCTGCGTCTCCTGCGCCGCCACTCTTATCTTCATCATGCAGGGGACAGTGCGATGGCCCGAAACCGGAGCCATGCTGGTCGGCGCAATCATCGGCGGATATGCCGGCGGCCACCTGATCCGGATTCTTCCCGGCCAGCTCGTCCGGCAATTCGTGATCGTGGCCGGCGCTGCGATGACCGTGATCTATGCCGCGCGATACTGGTTCTAGATATCGCGAGGGGCCGAAGACCCCCGCATCAAGAGCGATCCGTCAGCGTGTCGTCATCCAGTCGCGGGCTTCGCGCTGGGCGGTCGCGATCTCGACGTCGGACATCTGCTCGGCGACCTCGCGACGCAACGCAATCGCATCGGCTCGACCCTTGAGCGCCGCCAGGTTGAACCATTTGTGCGCTGCGACGAGATTGACCACGCCGGAGCGGCCGCTCGCCCAATACAATCCGCGTTCGAACAGCACATCCTGGATCGCAGTCACCGCGACCGGAACAGCCGTCTCGTGATCGATGAACCCCTGAAACATTGCCGCAACTCCCCTTTTTATTGTTGACCGCCCTCCCCCGAGCGCGGCCCCCGTCCACTGTCAAATCGCCCCGTTATTCCCCGCACTGATCCTTGGGATCAGGTGCCGCACTGATCGTTTGATCATGTGCTTGCCGTTGGCCGGCTTGTTGGGATGATCATGGCCCATCAAGTTTGAAGAGCGGTTTAAGTATCGCGATGAACGGGATGTAAACTCGCGGCGCGCGGCGCGATTACTGGAATTGCAGAAGTGCCTGTGGCACAGGCACTTCTGCGCATTCGTGAACGCCGGTTTACCCTGCCGTTTTGGACTACGATAACCATTGCCGACAATGGCCGAGCGCCTCGGCACGCGGCAGCCGCGGCCGCGCTGAATCGGTTTCGATGTCGAAGGGGCGCCAGCATCGGACCGCGGTTCGCCACGATGGCGCAGTCCGCGCGCGCATGCCGAACGCCGGCCCGCTTGGCCGAATGGCGATCAGAACTGGACTGTGGGGAATTGGGCTGCCGGAGCGCTAATAGCGCGGGGCGCCGGAACGAGGGGGTCGGCGAACACGTCAGGGTCAAATTTCACCTGGGCATTCCCGCCGGTGAAATTGCGGAACCAAGAGGGTTCCGCACCGAACGAAGAAATCTCTCGTTTCTTCTGCCGGATCGGTTTGGAAGGCGAAGCCTCCCGAAATACGATCCAGCCGTTTGACCTGATGTCTCGCCGACACCCTCTTTCGTCGACCAGAGCCTCACGTGGGATTTGCCTCTCAGCAGTCCGTCCGGTGGCTCTCGTGACGTGCCGGCATCAAGCCGCCGGCAATCCTCTCAAGGCGAGAGGCTTACTTCTTCTTGGCGACCTTGCGGGTCTTCTTCGCAGTCTTCTTCACTGCGCTCTTCGCCTTCTTCGCCTTCTTAGCCTTCTTTGCCTTCTTAGCCATGTTGCCCTCCAGTATGTGAGATGGCTCTTACTTCGCTGCGTGCACTCGGGAATCGAAATGCACTACTTCCCGAATACACCAACAGTTCAAAAAAAACAGTGTCCCGCTTAAGGAAGTGTTGACGCAGCGATGGGTGCGCGCGCAGCGCACGGCATCGGACAAATCGTCTATGCGCAAGCGCGCCGATGCAAGAAGTGCCGCAATCGTCGACATCGGCATTTGTCAACGTTACGGGAAACGCCTGATTTGCAGGCACTTCTTGAATTCGTATTCAGTTGATCGAAGCGCGATCGTTGTCGCATTGAGTCGTCGGCGATGTCGAAATGCGGAGCGTCCGCCGCCTCCGAGTCGCAATCTTTGGCAATGAAAAAAATTTCGTGGGTAAGATGCTTTTTGCCTCGTCCGGGTCGTCAAAGCCCGAGTTGAGAACGAATCGCGGCTTGCGCGATTCGGTGCCGACGGGCGTCATGGCGACGTTGAGCGGAGGGTGTGAGGCGCGATCACGGTGCGATCACGCAAGCGCGACGACACCGGAAGCGACGACACGAGGGCATGATCCGGACGCACGCGCGGGCTTTCCGGAAGGATCATGCTCCCAAGGATAACGTCGTCGCCTCGTTCGTTCAGATGCCGAGCTTCGACTTGAGCAGGTCGTTGACCGCTTGCGGGTTCGCCTTGCCGCCGGACGACTTCATCACCTGGCCGACGAACCAGCCGACCAGTTGCGGCTTCGCCTTGGCTTGCGCGACCTTCTCCGGATTGGTCGCGATGATGTCGTCGACCACCTTCTCGATCGCACCGAGATCGGTGACCTGCTTCATGCCGCGCGTCTCGACGAGCGCACGCGGGTCGCCGCCTTCCTGCCACACGATCTCGAACAAGTCCTTGGCGATCTTGCCGGAAATCGTCCCCTCGCCGATCAGATCGACGATCGCGCCAAGCTGCGCAGCCGACACCGGCGACGATGCAATGTCGCGGCTCTCCTTGTTCAGTCGGCCGAACAGTTCGTTGATCACCCAGTTGGCGGCGAGCTTGCCGTCGCGCGCCTTGTCGGCGAGGCCGGACAGCACCGTCTCGTAGAAGTCCGCGCTCTCGCGCTCCGCCACCAGCACGCTCGCATCGTAGGGCGACAGGCCGAAGCCCGTAATAAACCGGGACTTCTTCTGATCCGGCAGCTCAGGCAGATGCGCCTTCAATTCGTCGACGAATTCCTGGCTGAACTCGAGCGGTAGCAGATCCGGATCCGGGAAGTAGCGGTAGTCGTGCGCCTCTTCCTTGGAGCGCATCGAGCGCGTCTCGCCCTTATTCGGGTCGAACAGCCGCGTTTCCTGGTCGATGCTGCCGCCGTCCTCGATGATCTCGATCTGGCGCCGCGCCTCGTACTCGATCGCCTGGCCGATGAAGTTGACCGAGTTCATGTTCTTGATTTCACAGCGGGTACCGAGCGGACCGCCGGGCTTGCGCACGGATACGTTGACGTCGGCGCGCAGACTGCCCTTCTCCATGTCGCCGTCGCAGGTGCCGAGGTAGCGCAGGATCGAGCGTAGCTTCGTGACATACGCCTTGGCCTGTTCGGCGTCGCGGATGTCGGGCTTCGACACGATCTCCATCAGCGCGACGCCGGAACGGTTGAGGTCGACATAGGACATCGTCGGTGACTGATCATGCAGCAACTTGCCGGCGTCCTGTTCCAGATGCAGCCGCTCGATCCCGATCGTGACGCTGCGGCCGCCGTCGAGCTCGAGCACCACCTCCCCCTCGCCCACGATCGGCGACTTGTACTGGCTGATCTGGTAGCCCTGCGGCAGGTCCGGATAGAAATAGTTCTTGCGGTCGAACACCGAGCGCAGATTGATCTTCGCGTTCAGACCGAGACCGGTGCGCACCGCCTGGCGAACGCACTCCTCGTTGATCACGGGCAGCATGCCCGGCATCGCGGCATCGACCAGCGAGACGTGGCTGTTCGGCTCGCCGCCGAACGTGGTCGATGCGCCCGAGAACAGCTTTGAGTTCGAGGTGACCTGGGCATGGATCTCCATGCCGATTACGACTTCCCAGTCGCCGGTCGCGCCTTTGATCAGTTTGTGGGGTGCGGCAGGAGCATTCATGGATCTGGTTTTCCGGACAAAGTCATATCTGGGATGCATTGGGCTTCGCGCAACCGACCGCGGCAGTCAAGCCGCCCGGATGCCTGATTTGCCGGCGTCTAGAGGCCGCGCCGGAACGATTGATAGGCCGCGCTCGACCGCAGCGCATCCGCCCCGCCCGCGATCAGCTCATCGACCTGCTCCGGCGGCAGCGAGAACCGCGTCGGGATAGCATTCAGGATGCCGGCACGCTGCGGTCCCAGCCGGTCGAAGCCCAGGCGTTCGACATAGATCCCGACGTCGCCGCATTTCCAGCTCGCACCGAGGCCGAGGCGGCCGCGATCTGTCGCCGACAGGCCGCAGCGCCAGCGCTTGAGCTTTCCCGACCAGTCGCTGGCGAGCGACGTGAACGCCGCGTAGCTCGACCGCACGCTGGCATCGATGGCGGTGTCGGCGGCCGCCGACACCAGCTCCACGCCGTTCGGCCCTTCGAGCGTCTGCACGAAGTCGCCGGAGACGCCGCGGCCGGCGTCCACGACCAGGAACAGGATGCGGCGCAGCCTTGCCGCCTGTCGCTCGTTCAGCGGCTCGTACGGCCGCTGCGCCGCGAGAAGCCCGATGCTCAGGCCCGACAGGC
The DNA here is from genome assembly GCF_001542415.1 of Bradyrhizobium macuxiense. Classification (GTDB taxonomy): domain Bacteria; phylum Pseudomonadota; class Alphaproteobacteria; order Rhizobiales; family Xanthobacteraceae; genus Bradyrhizobium; species Bradyrhizobium macuxiense. The sequence goes on along the minus strand of NZ_LNCU01000115.1, from coordinate 89,768 downwards.
CGTAATTGTCGACGAGGCCGCCGTCGAGCAGCTTGACGTAGCGCATCGAGCCGTCGCGATAGCGCCCCAGCGCTTCGGCAAAGGAGTGCAGCAGCGGCTGCGCATTCGGATCGCCGCGCACCCGGTCGACCCAGGGCGGCAGCGGCGCCGCACAGCCGCCGGGATAGGTCTCCAGCACGATCGGCGCGAACGCAAGCGGCACCGCGGCCGATGCCGATACCGCTTCGGCAACGCGATAAGGACGGATGTCGCTGCACAGCGCGTCGAACGTGGTCTTGTCGAACACGAAGGGCGTGCGGTTGTAGATGTCGGACGCGTTGATCCAGACACGCGGCCCGCGACCGCTGGACAGCACATCGAACCGCGCGCCATCGAACAGGTTGCGGTCGAGCCAGTTGGTGAATTGGCTGTCATTGACCCCGCCCCCGAGCGCACGCCCGATATTGCCGAGCGAGATCTGCGTCTTCAGCCCCTCTTCGGCATTGCGCAGCAGGAAGCGCTCGCGGAAATCGTCGAGCGCCGCGCGGCGCTTCAAGCCGAAATAGGCGGCAGTGACCGATCCGCCCGACACGCCGGAGACGAAGTCGACGCGATCGAGCAGCGACTTGGTGCCGGCGCCAGAACGCGCACGGTCGAGCTCCTGCAACACGCCGAAGGAGAACGCCGCGGCGCGCGTGCCGCCGCCGGAGAACGACAGCGCAAGCAGGGTGTCGTCCTGATAATCAGGAAGATCACGGGCGATGTTGTTGTCGGCGAGCGCTGCGCCGAGTGGCGCATTGCCGGGCAGATTGTAGACGGTCGCGCACCCCGCAAGGCCCGCCGCCGCCACGGCCACCAGCATCGCCGACAGCCATCCCCCTATGCCCGACCCACGCACGACTACTCTCTAGCTGGCCCCCGCTCCGGTTCCTTCAGCCTATCACGGCCAATCTGGGCGGCGGCATGGCGGGCGAAACAGGGTTAACGCTCGTGGTGCTACAGCACCGGCACTCTTATAGCAACGCGGAGACGATCCGCTCCCACTCGGCCTCAAGCGTGTCCTTGGCTACAGGCTGTCCAGCCCGGCGATACCAGTAGCCGGCATTGCCAAGATCGCCCTCGACACGATGCAGATAGGCGTGCACCCAGGCCGAATTCGCATCGCTCTCGTCCTGCACGATACGGTGTGCCCGATCCCAATCGCCCTTGGCGGCCCACCACAGCGCGGCGAGCGGCGGCGTCAGCGTCTTGTCCGGCGCAGCATCAGCGAGACTGGCCCGGAACTCCGCCATCGCTCACCACCACCTTGGCGCAGTGAAACGGCCGGCCGCCTGTTCGATCACGTCGCCGAGCGAGAACAGCGTCTCCTCGTCGAACGGACGGCCGATCAATTGCAGACCGAGCGGCAAGCCTTGCGCATCCTTGCCTGATGGAACCGCGATGCCGGGCAGGCCCGCCATGTTCACGGTCACCGTGAAGATGTCGTTGAGATACATCTCGACAGGGTCGCCGCCCTTCTCGCCGATGCCGAACGCGGCCGACGGTGTCGCCGGCGTCAGGATCGCGTGCACGCCCTTGGCGAAGCAGTTCTCAAAATCCTTCTTGATCAGCGTCCGCACCTTTTGCGCGCGGAGATAATAGGCATCGTAGTAGCCGGCCGAGAGCACGTAAGTGCCGATCATCACGCGGCGGCGCACCTCGTCGCCGAAGCCTTCGGCGCGCGTGTTCTCGTACATCTCGATGATGTTCTTGGCCGGCTCGCGCAAGCCATAGCGCACGCCGTCGTAGCGCGCGAGGTTCGACGACGCCTCTGCCGGCGCCACGATGTAATAGGCCGGCAGCGCGTATTTGGTGTGCGGCAGCGAGACCTCGACGAGCTCGGCGCCGGCCGCTTTCAGCCACGCCGCGCCCTCGCTCCAGAGTTTCTCGATCTCCGCCGGCATGCCGTCGAGGCGATACTCCTTCGGGATGCCGATCTTCATGCCCTTCACGGACTTGCCGATCGCGGTCTCGTAATCCGGCACGGCGACGTCGACCGAGGTCGTGTCCTTCGGATCGTGCCCTGCCATCGAACGCATCAGGATCGCGGCGTCGCGGACGCTGCGCGCGATCGGGCCGGCCTGGTCGAGCGAGGAGGCGAACGCCACGGTGCCCCAGCGCGAGCAGCGGCCATAGGTCGGCTTGATGCCGACGGTCGCGGTAAACGCGGCGGGCTGACGAATCGAGCCGCCGGTGTCGGTCGCGGTCGCGCCCATGCAGAGTTGGGCCGCCACCGCCGACGCCGAGCCGCCGGACGAGCCGCCCGGCACCAGCGTGGTGTTGGAGCCCTCGCGCCGCCACGGATTGGTGACCGGACCAAAGCAGGAGGTCTCGTTCGATGAGCCCATCGCGAACTCGTCATTGTTGAGCTTGCCGAGCAGCACCGCGCCGTCGCGCCAGAGCTGCGAGGTCACCGTCGACTCGTAGGGCGGAATGAAATTGCCGAGGATCTTCGAGCACGCCGTGGTTCTAATATCGCGGGTCGCGAACAGATCCTTGATGCCGAGCGGAATGCCGGCGAGCGGACCGCCCTCGCCCTTCGCGATCTTGTCGTCGGCCTGCTTCGCCATCTCGCGCGCGCGATCCGGCGTTTCCAGCACATAGGCGTTGAGCACGCGCGCTGCTTCCATCGCTGCCAGATGGGCATCGGTGAGCTCGCGCGCGGTGAAGGACTTGTTCGCGAGGCCCTGGCGGGCCTCGGCGATCGTCAGCGATGTCAAATCGGTCATTTATTGATCGGGCTGCAGAAGAACGGAGACAGGGTCTTGTCGTTGGCGGGATCGTCTTGCCAGGGATTTGCATTGCTCTTGGTATTTTCCTTGGCGCGCGCCGCATCGAGCGCCTCGAGCTGATCGAGCACGGCATCGATCGCTTCATTCGGGTCGGCAACCTTCCCCTTCCGCTCCATCACGTCGAGGAAGTCCATATAAGCCTTGTAGGCCTTCTCATCGTCGCAGAGCAAACACATCGGATGCGTCCTGAATAACTCTTGTTTGACGCGTTTTGTCTACGCGAACTGGTACCCACTTCGCCTGAAAACGCTATGATTACTCGACCACCTTCGGCACCAGGAAGAAGTGGTTCACGGTGTCGGGCGCGTTGCCGACGATGGTGTCGGCGATCTCGCCGTCATTGACCACGTCGGCACGCTTCTTCATCTCCATCGGCGTCACCGAGGTCATCGGCTCGACGCCGTCGACGTTTACTTCCGACAGCTGCTCGACAAAGGCCAGGATCGCGTTCAGCTCGCCCTGCAGATGGGGAACTTCGGCGTCGCTGACCGCGATCCGCGCCAGATGCGCGATACGGCGGACGGTCGTGGCGTCTACGGACATTATATATGGCCCCGAGGCTTGGAAGTCAGGCTGAAAGGTCAGCCCGCCGTATAGCAGAGCCCGGTTTTGCGCCGCAACCGCGTCAGGNCCCCCCGGGACCTCCAACCCTCACCAGAGGGTCCGCCGCGACGTCCGGTAAGACCGGGACCGAGCACATTCGGGCCGCAAACTCCCGTGACGAAACCACTTTGCACCCCCGACGAAGTCGTCCGGAAACATTGGCGGCGCGTACTCGTTGCAAAGAGCAAAGTGCGGAGCGCGTCATGTCCATGCTCGAAAGCAACCCCCGGCCGGGAGGCTGGGATCCGGCGCTGTGGTCGATCGGCACCGTGCTCGGTATCGCGATCCTCTACGTCGCCTGTCTGGCCTGAGCGAGGTGACGGCCATGTCCCAGGCGAAGGTCCTCCAGGAAAAAGCCGAGATGTTCGAGCGCCGCGCGGAAAGCGCGACCGATCCGATCTCCAGGCAGCACTACAGGGAAATGGCGGCGCATTATCGCGCGCTGGCCACCGAGCACCTTGAGATCAACCGGGACCAACCCGCGCATCAGGATTGAGACAGGGCGCCCATCCGCACCAGCGCGGCGCCGGCCAGCGCCCGGGTCAGGTCGGTCGCCGGCATCTCACGGCCCATCCGGACCGCCTGCCCGGCCCACAGATTGGTGAACTCGACCTTGCCCTGTTTTTCGGCAGCGGCCTTCAGCGGCCCGAGGGCGGTGGCCGCATGCGGGAACGCGGGCGCGTGCGGCGAAATCGGACCGACCTCGCGCATGACGCGGTTGGCCACACCGCGCGCCGGACGGCCGGTCATTACATTGGTGATAACGGTCGATTCGTCGCTTGCCTGCGCCAGCGCGACGCGCGCCGCCGGACTGACCTTCGACTCCGGGCAGCGCAGATAGGCTGAACCGATCTGCACGCCGGACGCGCCGAGCGCGAATGCCGCCGCGATCCCGCGCCCGTCGGCGATGCCGCCGGCTGCGATCACCGGGACCTTCACCGCATCCACCACCTGGGGCAGCAGCGAGAATGTCCCGGGCTGCTCGGCAATGTTCTCGGTCAGGAACATGCCACGATGGCCGCCGGCGTCGGCGCCTTGTGCGATGATGACATCGACGCCGTTCTCTTCCAGCCAGATGGCCTCCTTCACGGTCGTGGCCGACGACATCACGGCGGCACCTGTCGCCTTCACGCGCTGCAACAGCTTCGGCTCGGGCAGGCCGAAATGGAAGCTCACGACCTCGGGCTTCAGCTCCTCGACTACCTCGCAGAACGCAGCGTCGAACGGCGCGCGGTTCGCGGCGTTGACCGGCGCGCTCGGATCGAGCCCGTGCTCGCGATAGTACGGCGCGAGCTGCTCTCGCCACTTGGCCTCGCGGGCGGGATCGGCATCGACCGGCTTGTGGCAGAAGAAGTTCATGTTGATCGGCGCCCTGACGCGCTGGCGGATGATGTTGACCTGCTCCCGCGCCTTCTCCGCCGACAGCATCGCCGATGGCAACGAGCCGAGCCCGCCACCCTGCGCCACCGCGATCACCAGCTCGGCGTCCATCACGCCCGCCATCGGCGCCAGCACGATCGGGAATTCAGTCTTGAAGAGGTCGATGATGCGACGATCTGGCCACATGGTGTGTCTCTCGGGTTTTTAGCCAACGAAGGCGATCGAGTTACGCCGGCCCTGCAACGACTGCTCGGCCTCGGCGACAATGCGGCCGACGATCTCTGCCGCGGGTGGAATATCATGAATCAGTCCGACGGACTCGCCGGCAAACACGGCCGCGACCTCAAAATTGCCGGCGGCCTTGGCTTCGGCATATTCGACGGCAATCTGGTCTGCGCGCTGCATCAGCTCGATCTCGCGCCCGCTCCAGTGCCGGAAGTGATCGTTGACCAGCGAGCGCACGGTGAACGGCGACGGCCACATCAGCTTGCGTGACCAGTCGAATACGACGCCACGCACCGTCTCGCCGCTCTTCGCGGCACGGATCCGCTGTTTCGCTTCCTCCGCGCCATCAGCTTCGACGCATGCATAGAAGCGCGTACCCATCAGCACGCCGGACGCGCCCAGCATCATCATCGCAGCCAGCCCACGTCCGTCGGCGATGCCGCCCGCGGCGACGACGGGCACGCGCCCGGCCGCGAAATCGATGATCGCGGGGACGATATCGATCGTGGTGCGCGACGCGCCATGACCGCCGGCCTCCGTGCCCTGCGCGATCAGGATGTCGGCGCCGCAATCGAGTGCCTGCCGGGCCATCTCCTCGCTCTGCACCTGGCAGATCAACAGCGCATCCGCAGCCTTGATGTCGGGCGCGAACGGCGCGGGATCGCCGAACGACAGCATGACAGCGCGTGGCCGCGCAGCGAGCGCGATGCCGAGCAATTCGGGACGTTTCGCCAGGCTCCAGGTGATGAAGCCGATGCCGAACGGTTTTGTAAAACCCTCCAGCTTTGCGGTCTCCGTCTCCAGCCGGGTCCTTTCGCCGTAGCCGGCGCCCAGAATGCCGAAGCCGCCGGCTTCGCTGACGGCCCTGACCAGACGGCTTCCGCTGATCGTGTCCATCGGTGCCAGCAGGATCGGGTGTCGGATGCCCAGAAGTGCCGTCAATTCGGTACTGATTGGCATGCGCTTGCTCCCTGTTCTGGACACCGAGCCTATGCCGGCGTAACATTCTGGAATAATGAATACTAGAGAACGCTACCATCTCCCAAATGAAACGGAGCGCCTCCGGTGGAATTGACCGACCTGCTCACCTTTTCCGCGGTCGCCCGTCTCGGCGGCATCACCCGCGCCGCTGACGAGCTCAACACGGTGCAGTCCAACGTCACCCAGCGCATCAAGGCGCTGGAAGCCGAGATCGGCACCGCACTGTTCGAACGGCACAGCCGCGGCATGACGCTGACCGGCGCCGGGCGCAGGCTCCTGCCTTACGCGCAACGCATGGCGGCGCTGACGCGCGAGGCGGTGCTTGCCGCGCGGGACGACGGCGAGCCGAAGGGGCCGCTGTCGATCGGCTCGATGGAGACGACTGCCGCGGTACGGCTGCCGATGCTGCTTACCGATTTTCATCGCCGTTATGCCGCCGTGCAGCTGACACTGCGGACGGCCCCGACCGCCGATCTCGTCGCTGCCGTGCTCGATGGCTCGCTCGACGGCGCGTTCGTCGCCGGTCCGATAGAGCACGCCGAACTGGTCTCGACACCGGCATTCAACGAGGAACTGGTTCTCGTCACCGCACCGCGCTGGAAGTCGCTGGCCGCCCTCCGTGCCGGCACGCCGGAGTCGGGCCCGACGGCACTGGTGTTCCGCACCGGCTGCACCTACCGGCAGCGCCTTGAGCAAGTCTTTGCCGAGTTCGGCTGGCCCTCGGCGGTCCGCTTCGAATTCGGCACGCTCGACGGCATGATCGGCTGCGTCGCCGCCGATATGGGCGTGACCATGCTGCCGCGCGCGGTGGTGGAGCGCGACCACGTCCGTCGCGAGGTCAATATCCACAAGCTCGAGCCGCAGCACGCGCGCGTCGAGACGCTGTTGATCCAGCGCCGTACCGCGCATCAATACAGCGCCTTGCAGGGACTCGCCGCGTGCCTTAGCGGCGACGATCGCGTGATCGCCGCCTGATCGCATCCCGCGTGGCGTTTTCGCATGGACACCCCGTGATCGGGCTTTGCCTCGACGCGCAGGCGCATGCTATGCGCAGGCCATGCCCGCCCCTATCCTTCCGCTGATCGATGCAGCACCGCACTGGCCCGAGCGCGGTGCGCTTGTCGGCCTAGACCTCGGTACCAAGACCATCGGCGTCGCCGTCTCCGATCCGAATCGGCGGCTCGCGACCGGCGTCGAAACCATCCAGCGCAAGCAATTCAAGGTCGATGCGGCGCGTCTGTTGGCAATCGCCGCCGAGCGCAACGCCGTCGGCTTCGTGCTGGGCCTACCGATCAACATGGACGGTAGCGAGGGTCCGCGTGCGCAATCGACCCGGGCGTTCGCCCGCAATCTCGCCAACCTCACTCCGCTTGCGATCGCGTTGTGGGACGAGCGGCTCTCGACCGCAGCAGTCGAGCGCGAGCTGATCGGCATGGATGTCAGCCGCGCCCGCCGCGC
>NZ_LNCU01000115.1:69647-82260 GCF_001542415.1 Bradyrhizobium macuxiense | reverse complement strand
CCGGCTCGCGAAGCTGCGCGGAGACCGCTGACCATGGCCGTGGTGATCGCGGCGCTGCTGCCCGTATTCCTGTTGATCGTGCTCGGCGTCATCCTGAAGCGCACGCTGATGCCGGCGGACACGCAGTGGCATGGGCTGGAACGGCTGACTTACTACGTGCTGTTCCCGGTGCTGCTGGTGCAGACACTGGTGAAGGCAGATCTGAGCCAGGTGCCGATCGCAGGCGTCGGCGGCGCGCTGCTCATCGCCGCACTCGTGATGTCACTGCTGTGCCTCGCGCTGCGCTCGCCGCTCGCCCGCTCCGGCGTCGACGGCCCGGCCTTCACGTCGATCTTCCAGGGCGCGACCCGCTGGCAGACCTATGTTGCGCTTTCGGTGGCCGGCAATCTCTACGGCAAGGTCGGGCTCGCGCTCGCATCCGTCGCGATGGTCGCGATCATCCCGCTTGTCAACGTCTTCAGCGTCGCGGTGCTGGCGCACTACGCCTCGCCCCGGAAGCAATCGATGCGCGCGGTCGTGATGACGGTCGTGAAGAACCCGCTGATCTGGGCCTGCATCATCGGTCTCGCCATCAACATCGCGCACCTCCCGCTGCCGCAGATCTGGCATGAGGTCGCCAATGCGCTCGGCGGCTCGTCGCTCGCGATCGGCCTGCTCGTGACCGGTGCGGGGTTGCATCTGGAAGGAATGCTCCGCCCCAGCCTCGCCGCGAGCGTCGCGCTGGTCCTGAAGCTGGTCCTGATGCCGGTGCTCGCCGTCGCGCTTGCGCTATGGTTCGGCCTCACCGGCTCGAGCCTTGCAATCGTCGCTGCCTGTGCCGCGGTGCCGACCTCTCCGTCCGCCTATGTGATGGCCCGTCAGATGGGCGGCGATGCACCGCTGCTCGCCCAGATCATCACGCTGCAGACGATCCTGGCTGCGATCACGATGCCGATCGCGATTGCTGCGGTTGGGCTCTAGCAGAGCATCTGCTGATGACGTCGTCAGGTCGGCGTAAGCTGTGAGAGCGGCGTTGATGTCGGGAGGGATGCGCATCGCACCGCGATCCGACTCGTGTCGAGCAGTTCACACGTGATGAGAACTCTGTTGGTCGCGAACGTGCTGGTTCCTTGAATGGGACGCGACTGAGTTCAATCGAAGGAACAACCCGCAAATCTACGGAACCTTCGCGAAGGTGAATGCACGGTGCAAGGCGCTCGTACATTCGTCAGACGAAGATTCGATCCATACCTCAAATTGTCCGCATGCGCGTAAGCAGTCGTTGAGTCGTCTCTCTGATGGTCATCTCGTACACCAGAGCACGAGATCATCATGACATACACGCGCATAATCTTCGGCAAGCACGCACCGGTTGGCGACATCGGGAACGACCTCTTGAACGGAACCGCCGGCAGCGACTTGTTCGCCATCTCCGGTGCATATGGTTCCGACAGCTTCAGCGTAACGCTGCCGAGCAGCGAAACGCCTGCGCTCCAGAGCGCGACGCACACATCTCCGACGGCACACAATGTCGGCCATCCGCTTGCCGCAACCGACGCCCTACATAGGGCTGCGGTGTTCGATCATGCAGGTAGCGTGCTCGACGCCAGCGTGACCGATGACTCTGCAACGCATATCGCTGACGGCGCAATCGATGACGTCGATCATAACGGCACCAGCACCGACGTCAGCGAAGCCGCTGCTCAGAGCAGCACGACCGATGCGGCACTCAATAGTCCTTCCAGCGCGACCGTCGAAACGGGTGCGAGCCTCGAATTGTCCGGAGCATATTCCGGATCAATCACGTTCGCCGGCGCGACCGGCACCCTGGTTCTGGACCACTCGTCCGCTTTCACCGGGAACATTTTCAATCTGACGGGCGACGGCAATCCGCTCAGTTCGGACCAACTCGATTTGAAGGACATCGCATACGGATCCGGAACGACGGTGTCGTACGCGGGCAACTCGTCAGGAGGCGTCCTTACCGTCAGCGATGCTCAGGATCACGTCGCACATCTTTCTCTCGTGGGAAACTACACGAACTCAACGTTCCATCTGTCAAGCGACGGCAGCGGCGGCACCACCGTGATCGATCCTCCGACCACGCCGTACGCCCTCGGTGTCGACGTCGGGAATCCGAACGTCTCCGATCCGACAGAGGAAGCGTACTTCGAAGCCAACTTCAACGACTTCACGAGCTTGATGGGCGCGAAGCCGCAATACCTGGATCAGTTTGGCGATCAGACCAAACCCATCTCGCAATGGATCTCGCAGTCGGGATGGGACGCGACGTCGGTTGCGCAATCTGCCGTCCTCAAGGGCGTCACTCCGGTCATCGGACTGCCGATGAGCTCCACGGCTGCGGGTTCGGGAACCGCGGATCAGCAGTACCAGGCCTTTGCGGCGGGCACATATGATTCCGTTCTGCAGGGCATGGTGAAGGCGTGGGCAGACAACGGCTCGACGACACAGATCTGGCGGGTCGGCTGGGAGATGAATATCAGCACCATGCCGTCCTACGCCGGCAACGATGCCGCGACACAGGCCGATTGGGTCAAGGCCTATCAGCACATCTACACTGTGTTGCACGCGGCCGGCGCGGCCGACGGCGTCAACATCCAGGTGATGTGGAATCCGGGCGTGGTCAACTACAGCGATTCCGGCAACGCCATTCAGACCGTCTACCCCGGCAACCAATATGTCGACATGATCGGTGCGGACGTCTACGGCGACCTGTATCCCTATGGCGACCACACGCATTTGTACGATTGGGACCTGAGCGGACAGATGCTGAACTCGCCCAATCCGGTGTACGACAGCAGCCTTCAACAGTGGGCGGCAGATCCCATCAACCTCGAGCACTACTATAGCTACCCGGCCTCCAACCAATGGTCGCTCGACGGCAGCGCTGGTCATGCGACGACCTTGCAGGAACTGATCGATCTGTCCAAATCGACGGGCAAGCCGCTGGCCATTGCCGAGACCGGCGCGGGCAACACGACCGATGGCGCCGGCGTCGTCGACAATCCGACATTCGTTCAATGGCTCTCGCAAACCCTGCAGCAGTCGGGGGCGAACATCAGCTTCGTGAACATCTGGGACTCCAACGGCGGCGGCAGCTACCAGTTCTCAAATGCTTCCGATGGCAAACCGCTCGAGGCCGCCGCGTGGGCCAGCTATTTCGGTGCCTCATCTGTTGCTGCGCCCACCATCACGTCGTTCTCGCCCGACAGCAATGTCGTCGGTGACGGCGCCACCAACGCCAATCAACTCACTCTGACAGGAACCGCGACGGCCGGCACTACCGTGGAGGTGTTCGACGGTACAGCTCAGATTGGCACCGTCACCGCCAATGCGAGTGGCGCGTGGTTCTTCTCCACCGCGCCGTTGACCGATGGCAGCCACCCCTTCACTGCGGAAGACGTCGATGCATCCGGCAGGGTCAGTGCACCTTCCGCGGCGCTCAACGTCACCGTCGACACCGTGGCGCCCGCGGCGCCGGTCCTCGCGTCCTTCTCGCCCGACAGCAACATCGTCGGCGATGACATTACGAACGCCAATCAATTGACCCTGACCGGCACCGCGGAGGCAGGCAGCGAGGTCTTGATCTTCGACGGATCGACGCAGATCGGCACCGCCGCAGCCAGCACCAGCGGCAGCTGGTCGTTTGCGACCGGCGCACTGGCCGACGGAACCCATGCCTTCACAGGCAAGGCAATGGATGCCGCCGGCAATGTGAGCGTGATATCGGCACCGTTGGACGTCACGATCGATACCGTTGCGCCCAATGCTCCGAGCATCACCTCGGGCACGGCTGCTGCGTCGGACATGGTGCTGGTCTCCGGAACGGCCGAAGCCGGCAGTACAATCAGCTTGTACGAAGGGACCACGCTGCTCGGGACAGCAGTAACCGCGTCAAACGGTGCCTGGAACATCACGACCGGATCGCTTGCGCAGGGCATCCACGTGTTCACGGCGACGTCAACTGATGTCGCCGGCAATGTGAGCGGATCTTCGGCGACGTTTGATCCCGTTGTCGGCACGCTGATCGAAGCGGCCGGAGTGACCGATCTGACTGCCGTTGGTAAGGACTATTATCTTTCCACCGGCGGCAACAACGTCGTGCTCAAATATGCCGGGGCGCCGGTCGCGGCGGGGCAGTTTGGCACATGGTCGCCGGTCGGCGCGGAAGAGACCTCGAGCGGCTATGACATCGCCTGGAAGGATTCCGTCAGCGGCAATTTCGCGGTCTGGACTAGCGACAGCAATGCCAACTTCGTGTCCAAGATTCTGCCCAATGTAACCGGAACGAGTTCGGCGCTCGAATCAATCGAACAGGTCTTCCACCAGGACCTGAACGGCGATGGCGTGATCGGCATTCCGACGGTTACCGTGGCGCAGATACCAGCGACGACGTCAATCGAAGCATCCGGCACGACCAGCCTGGATAAACTCGGCAGCAACTACCTGCTCGACACGATCGGCGGCAGCAGCGAAGGACCCACGTTGAAATACGCCGGTGCCGCCGTCGTCGCCGGTCAATTCGGCACCTGGTCGCCGGTCGGCGCGGAGGCGACCTCGAGCGGCTATGACGTCGCCTGGAAGGATTCCGTCAGCGGCAACTACTCGGTGTGGACCACCGACAGCAACGGCAACTTCGCCTCCAAGATCATCGGCAGCGTGTCCGGAACCGACGCGTCGCTCAAGGCGATCGAGAGCGTCTTCCACCAGGACCTCAACGGCGACGGTGTGATCGACACGGCGTCCACGGTCCTCGATATCTCCGGAAAAGTCGTGCTGCCCCTGGCCAACATGATCCAGGCGGCCACGATCGAAGCCGGGGCCAAGCTCGAATTGACCGGCGCCGTGTCCGGAGCGATCACCTTCAATGCCGCAACCGGAACGCTGGCGCTGGATCACGCGTCCCAGTTTACCGGCAAGCTGATCGGTCTGAGCGGCGACGGGACCGCGGCCAACTCGGATCAGATCGACCTGAAGGATATTGCCTTCGGGTCCGGAACGTCAGAGTCCTATTCAGGAAGTACAACCGGCGGGGTGCTGACCGTACTCGATGCCCAGAACCACACGGCGCACATTTCGCTGGTCGGTGATTACACCCACTCGACGTTCAATCTCTCGAGCGACGGAAACGGCGGCACGATGGTCATCGACCCGCCGATCGAACAGTTCAGTTTTTCCGCCGCGAAGGCCTCAACGCTACCTTCGGAGACACCAACTCATCCTGTAACGGCTGCCGGCGATGCCTTCACCTTCGCCAGGACAGCCGCCGCTGCCCCGGCTCAGGCCCAGACCTCGATCGACCATGCACAGGATCCGGCTTTGCTAGCGGCAAGTCATATCCAATCCAGCTTCGATCACGTGCTTGAGCAGGGAGCGCCCCATATCGATGTCGTATCTCATGTCGACACCACCGACCTTCATGGTTTCCTGCTGCATGCTTAGGGAGGCATTTGCAGGATCGTCGAAGAGATAGCCGCGGCTACGCGAGGATGGAGCAGCGCGGCTCAAGGCTTCGTTCGCGCCCGGTGCTGCCTGCCCGCCGAGAACTTTGCGGCGACACGATGCCGATCGTGATCGCCGCGGCCGGGCCGTAACGTCTGCTTTGGGCAGACCTGATCCTATTCCTTCAGCGCTATGCTGGAGCAGTAAAAGGAACCCTCGACGTTTCTCCAACCATGCTTCAGTGCATTCTCCATGCACTCATTGTAGGTCTTGAAGGGCACGCCGCCGGGCCCGATGTTTCTGCAGCCAGTATACGCAGACGCCCCGGCGGACACAGAACATCCGGTCCAGGGCTGGTCGCCTGACCTCATGCTCGATGCGGCCGGCCATGTTCGAGGCGACGCAACGTGGCTCGCCACCGCGTATCGCTTCAACCCTTGATGGCCGGCGCCTTGAGCCGGCGCGTCGACCCGGATGCCAGGAAGCGTTTCGGTTTGTGACCATGCTGCGCCGCCTGAGCCGGACAGCAATACAATCGATAAGGCAGCGATAGCGAAAGGCGTGGCGAAGAGTGACGAGGCCTTCATAGCTATGTCCTCCCAAAATGCTGGGACGGGAACGCCATCCCAACGTGTACGCTATCACACATTCAACTGATCAAAATCCGAATTCGGCGGCGACTGCCTAGAACAGGCAGCGCCGCCTTCAGCATTGCCCGCTGCGCACCGCCTGTGTGGCGCAGTGCAACCACCCCGTCCCTATTTGCTGACGTGACAAATGGCGGCGACGCTCCCCTGCTCGCCAGGTCATCGCGCCGCAAACGTTGTGGCCGCGAAGTTCACGCAACGATGACCGGTGGACGAGTCGATCTCTGACCAGAAACAGTTCCGGCGGCTACACCCTTTTGCGTATGCGAATAAACGCCGACATTCACGCAACTGTCATGTGCGCTCGCTAGACCGCAACGCGGTGACCCACTGCAGCGAACAGAATATTTCGCCCTGCGGTCATCGGCTTGAGCGCAGTGCACCGCCGCATCGCTTCTTCCGTACGTTCTGGAAATAACGAGGCAAGCACCAAGAAGCAAAGGCGTCCGGCGACGGTCGGCGCCATGGGTCAAGGGCAATATCCGAACGGGAGAACCCCGCTCCAATGCTCTCGGACCTCGGTTCCTACAGACCAAATTCAGCTGCGTATCAATCCTTGATCGTCCTATCGACCAACCTTGCGGGAGCAATGATAATGCATCTCAAATATGTTCCTTCGACAAGCGCCGTGGCGCTCGCCGTCACTCTGATCGGCGGCCTCTTTGGCACGTCGGCGGCCAATGCCCAGGCGGCCAAGGAACCGGACACCCTCACGATCGCCTGGTTGCCGAACGATTCGTCGGACGGCCTGGCGGGGATGCGCGACGAAATCGCTGCCGTGATTTCCAAGGCCACCGGCAAGAAGGTCGAGAACAAGCTCACCACCGACTATGCGATCGCCATCGCGGCGCTGGAGAACGGCCAGGCCCAGATCGGATGGTTTGGCGCCAATGAATATCTCACGTCGCATGCCCGGGATTCCAAGGTCGTTCCGCTGGTGGTCAACACCGGCCCGTCCGGAACGCTGAACGACGCGCTCTATTACAGCCGCCTGGTCGTCAAGAAGGGCGACGAACAGAAGTACGAAGCCGACGGGCAGTTCAGCATCGCGAACATCGCCGGCAAGCGGATGTCCTTCGTTTCCACCAACTCGACCTCGGGCTTCAACATGCCGGCCGCGGCGATCGTCGGCCAGTTCAAGAGCGATCCGAAGTGGAAGAACCTGACCTTCGACGATCTCGCGCAAGGCGGTGACGGCCACCTCTTCTCACAGGTGGTGTTCGGTGGTTCGCACCAATTGTCGCTGGTCAACGCATTGACCGGTCGTGCTGATGTCGCTGCGGTATGCGACTTCCTGGTGACGAACTACGTCAAGCTGGTTTCCGGCAAGGACAACACCGCCGGCGCCGTCTACGAGATCAAGCAGGATGCTGCGGCTCCATTCAGCTCTCTCGGCGGCAAGCAGTTCGTCATCATCAAGTCGATCCCAGTGCTCAATCCGCCGGTCGAGGTCAACAGCGCCTATCTCAGCGACAAGACCATGAAGGCGATCACCGACGTGCTGAGCTCGGACGAAGTGGCCAAGGACACCAAGATCTTTGCGCCCGCCGGCACCAAGGGCTCGGACTTCCAGGCGCCTGCGCGGTTCGCGAAGGTCGCGGACGACTGGTACGACCCCATGCGCAAGGTTCTGGGAATCAAGTAGTTCGCCGCACTTTTCCGGGGCCTGGCTGCCGGGCCCCGGAATTGCATGTCCGGTCCGGTGCCTCCCTGTGAGGGATGAAGAATGACACAGATATCGCAACTTCCCGGCGCGCCGCTGCTCGAAGTCAGCCATGTCATGAAAAACTACGATGGAACGAGGCCGGCGCTCGACGACATCAGCTTCTCCATAGGGAAAGGTGAGTTCGTCGCTGTGATCGGCCCCTCCGGCGCCGGCAAGTCGACGCTCCTGCGCTGCATCAACCGGATGATCGACGTCAGCGACGGCGAAGTGCGCTTCGAGGGCGTTTCGGTCAGCCAGCTCAACCGGCGGGACCTCAAGAAGGTGCGCAGCAAGATCGGCATGATCTTTCAGCACTACAATCTGGTCGAGCGGCTGACCGTGATCGAGAACGTCCTGCATGGCCGGCTCGGCTCCAAATCCACCCTGTCCGGCGCACTGGGCCGGTACAGCCGCGACGAGAAACGGCAGGCCATGGAGTTGATTTCCATGCTGGGACTTGCCGAGCATGTGTATCAGCGTTGCGACCGGTTGAGCGGCGGACAGAAGCAGCGGGTCGGCATTGCCCGGGCTCTGGTCCAGGACCCCAAGGTGATCCTCTGCGATGAACCGATCGCCTCGCTGGATCCCAACGCGTCCAAAGTCATCATGGAGCAGTTGAAGCGGTTCTCGAACGAGATGCATATCTCGCTCATCGTCAACCTGCACCAGGTGGATGTCGCTCTCAGATATTCCGATCGCATCCTCGGCGTGAACAAGGGCAGGATCGTCTTCGACGGCCGGCCAAGCGAGCTTTCGCCCGAGCGCATCGCCGAAATCTATGGCACGGAGTTGTCCGCGCCGAGGGTGAGATATGCCAGCTGACATCTTCGCCAAGCGCCGGAACGACAGGCTGCTGTTCTTCGGTGCCCTGGCCGCGCTGACTGCAGGCTCGATCTTCATCACAAACTATGATCCGGTCGCAGGCTTCACCAGCATCGGCAAGGCCTTCGTCTGGGGCGCGAGCAATTTCTACCCGAATGCCCGGGCTCTGACCAAGCTGCCGGACATCGCGCTCAAGCTCCGCGACACCATTCTGATGTCAGTCGCGGCGACCACGGTCGCGGCGATCTTCGCCCTGATGCTGGCCATGGTCGGCTCTCGCACCACGCGCATCAACGCGGTCTTCGGTGCGATCGCCAGGGCCATCGCCTCCGTGCTGCGCAACATCCCGCTGGTCGCCTGGGCCATGATCCTGATGCTGGCATTCAGCCAGAGCCAGCTCACCGGCTTTCTGGCGCTGTTCTTCGGCTCGCTCGGTTTCCTGACCCGGGCTTTCATCGAGACGATCGACGAAGTCAGCATTCATGCGGTGGAAGCGCTGCAGGCCACGGGCGCCAGCCATACGTCGATCATCCTCCAGGCCGTCCTGCCGTCGAGCCTGCCGCAGATGATCAGCTGGCTGCTCTTCATGATCGACACCAATATCCGCGACGCCACGCTGGTCGGCCTGCTGACCGGAACGGGCGTCGGGTTTTCCTTCGACGTCTACTACAAGAGCTTTCATTTCCATGAGGCCAGCCTGGTGGTGCTCATGATCGTGATCACCATCATCTGCATCGAGATGATGTCGAACTACATTCGAAGGATCATCCTTTGACGAACGCGCTGGACACGATGAGCGGCACGGACCGGCCCGTCGGCAGCATGGTCGCGTCAGTCTCGCGCCTGCCGGCGCGGCCGTTGACCAAGGAGAAGGTCGTCATCCGTCTCCTGCTCTCCGTGCTGGCGGTGACGACCGTCTACGCGCTGGCGCACCTTGACGACGGCGGTGTCAACCTGCTCCAGGCCGCATCCGATACGCTGGCCAACCTGAAGATCATCTTCCTGCATCCGGGCGGCCCGCATCTGTCGTTCCTCAAGGCCCTCTACGAGGTGGTGATCACGCTGGGGCTGGCGTTTCTCGCCACCCTGTTCGGAGCCTTCATCGCCCTGTTTCTCGGCCTTCTGGGAGCCCAGAATCTCGCCCCGAAGCCGGTGACCAACGTCATCAAGGCTTTCGTTGCGTTCGTTCGGGCGGTACCGACTATCCTCTGGGTGCTGATCTTCGCGGTGACGGCGGGGCTCGGCGCCACGGCTGCGGTAATCGGCATGACGTTCCACTCCGTAAGCTACCTGACCAAGGCCTATAGCGAGTCATTCGAGGATCTGGATCGAAGCGTCATCGAGGCCCTCAAGGCGAGCGGCGCCAATTGGTGGCAGATCGTCTTCCAGGCCGTTATCCCGTCGTCCTCCACTTATTTGTTGTCGTGGACGTTCCTGCGCTTCGAGATGAATTTCGCCAACGCCGTCGTGATGGGCGCCGCAGCCGGAGCATCGGGAGTCGGCTTCGATCTCTACATGGCGAGCGGATACTATTTCGATCTGCGGGAGGTGGGGCTGATCACCTATCTCATTCTGGCCTTCGCGATCATCCTCGAGACAATCGCGATCCGGATGAAGAACAGGATCAAGGACGATCAGGCCTGAGCTTAGTCACGTCCCGGTGTCGAATATGGACCTCCCTTGACCTGACCCGCAAGACACATTCCTTGGTCAGACCCGGCGGCTACTTGACGGCACCACCGGTGATGCCGGTGATGAAGCGGTCGAGCAGCAGATTGTAGGCAATCGCCACCGGGACGCTGGCGATCAAGGCGCCGGCCATGATCTCACCCCAGAAGAAGATATCGCCTCGAACGAGGTCCGTCGCCACGCCAAGCGTGATCGGCTTCTGGGCGGACGACGAAATGAAGGTCAGCGCGTACACGAACTCCTGCAGCGTCAAGGTGAACGTGAAGATCACGGTCGTCAGAATCGCCGGCAACGACAATGGAATCACCATCCTGACAAAGGCGCCGAACAGGCTGCAACCGTCGACGATCGCCGCCTCCTCGATCTCGGGCGGCAGAGCCTTGAAGAACCCCATCAACAGCCACGTGCAAAACGGAATCGTGAAGGTCGGGTAGACCAGCACGAGCGACCACATCGAATTCTGCAGTCCGAGGTTGGCGACGATCCGCGAGAGCGGCAGGAACAGCAGCGTCGGCGGCACCAGGTAAGTCAGGAAGATGCCGATCCCCAGCGCCTCGCCGTTGCGCCCGGTCATCCGCGCCAGGCTGTAACCGGCAGGCAATGCAGCAATCAACGTGATCGTGACGACGCAGAGTCCAATCACCAGCGAGTTTAACAGCCAACGCACGAACAGCGTCTGCTCGAACAGATAGCGGAAATGCTCGAGCGTGGGCGCCTCGTTGAACCAGAACGGAATGTTGGTCACGTCGTACAGGTCCGGATTGCTTTTGAACGAGGTGATCAGCATCCAGTAGAACGGGAATGTGGTCACGACCACGAAGAAGGCAATCGCGAAGTAGAACCCGACCTCACCGGCCACTTTGGTGACGATGCGTTGCATCTCAGACCTCCCTCCTCCGGATGAATCGCAACACGACGATCACGACGGCGAGCAGGACCGGCAGCATGAACAGCGAGATCGCAGCGCCATGCGACACGTCGCCGGAGACGATGCCGACCTGGAAGCCCTGAAAGCCCAGAACCGAGGTTGCGTTGACCGGGCCGCCATTGGTCAGCAGGTAAACGATAGAGAGGTCGGTGAAGGTAAACACGATGCCGAAGATCAATCCGACGGCAACGATCGGGAGGATCAGCGGCAAAACGATCTGATAGTTGCGCCGCCAGAAGCCGGCGCCGTCGACGATCGCCGCGTCGATAATGTCCTGCGGAACGGACGTGATGCCCGCAAGGAAGATCACGATCGCAAAGGGAAAGAAACGCCAGGCATTGACGATGATCACGCAGAGCATAGCGAGATGCGGATTGCCGAGCCAGTTCGGCGCATCCGAGCGATCGATGATTCCAAGCGCGATCATCGACCAGTTGATGACACTGTAGAGGGAGTCAAACATCCACTCCCAGGCGACAGCGGCCAACGCGATCGGTACCGCCCATGGCAACATGATCAACGCCCTGACGATCTTGCGTCCGGCGAACGGCCGCATCAGCAGGAACGCACCGAATTTGCCGAGAATCAGTCCCAGGAACTGCGATCCAAAGGTGAACAGAAAGGTGTTGCCGAGCGTCTGGAGAAAAACCGGGTTCTTGATGATCTGGGCGAAATTCGCCAGGCCTACGAAGCGCCATGACGGATCGTAGATCGTATAGGCGCTGACCGAGTAATACACCGCCAGCAGAAATGGCCCTCCGACCAGCAGCAGGACATACAAGATTGCCGGCGCGACCATGACGGCGCCAAGCGTTTCGCGCCGATCCAGGATGTAGCGAAAACGCGAGACCGGCTTGGTGACGGGTTCAGCAATGCTAGCCATCATAAGACCTGGTTTAATGTCGCCCAGTCCGCTTGCCGGCCTGGTCGAAATAGCGCAGGTCGCGGTTGCGCACTGCAAACAGATGCCGCTCGCCGGGCCGGACGCTTTCCTCGGCGATGTGGGCCGGCAATTTCGCCGTAATGAGCTGAGCGGAATCGAAGCCTTCAATCGTGCCGTAAACGATCCGCTCGGAGCCGAGATACTCGTAACGATCGACGCGGAACCAGTATTCGGTGACAGTGCCGTCCCTCATCATTTCCCTCGGGAGAAAATTCTCCGGACGGAAGCCAAGATGCGCTCCGTTGTGGGTGAGCAGATTCATGGGCGGCGCGCCGACGAAGGTCGCGACAAATCGATCCTCGGGTTCGTCATAGATCTCCGCCGGCGTTCCCACCTGCCGGACCTTCCCATGGTCGACAACCGCGATACGATCGCCCATGGCCATCGCCTCGACCTGATCATGGGTGACGTAGATCGTGGTGACGCCGACCCGCCGC
>NZ_LNCU01000115.1:0-69591 GCF_001542415.1 Bradyrhizobium macuxiense | reverse complement strand
CGTCGAGCAACAGCGCGGTCGGCTCACGGACCAGCGCTCGCGCGAGCGCCACACGCTGTCGCTCGCCGCCGGACAACTGACGCGGCCTCCGGTCGATCAGATGCTCGATCCCGAGCAGGCGCGATGCCCAATTGACCTTCTTCTCGATCTCGGTGCGGGGGACACGCTGGGTCCGCAGCGGAAAGGCAATATTGTTGCGCACCGTGTAGTGCGGATAGAGCCCGTAGCTCTGAAACATCATTGCCACGCCGCGAGCTCGCGGTGGAACGTCATTGACGATATTGCCGTCGATAACGAGGTCGCCGCTCGTCTGCCTCTCGAGCCCGCAAATGATGCGGAGAAAGGTTGTCTTTCCGCAACCCGAGGGCCCAAGCAGGACCACGAACTCGCCGTCCGGTACCGCCAGCGAAATGCCGTTGACCGCGAGAACTTCATCAAACTTCTTGACGATATTGCTCGCAGATACCGTAGCCATTGGTCATCCTAGCAATAGTGGTCTCCCGCCGCACCGATTGCTCGGCGGCGCGTCGCTCCTGTCTGCCCTTTTGCTTCCAGTCTGCGCCGGGGCCTGCGTGCGAACCGGGCCCCGAGGCGCCGGCAATCACCTCACGCCTTGTGTTGCCACTTGGTGAAGATGCCTTCGCACTGTTGCGCAGCCCATTTGACCGACTCTTCGGCCGTCATCGCGCCGGTTGCCGCCTTCGCCATCATGTCGCAAATGATGAAGTCGTTGTAGACCTCGTCCGTCGCGGGCGTTGCCGGCCCGGGATAGCCTGGGACGGCGGACCATTGGTCCGAGGTCTGCAGCGCAGCCAACTTGTCGCGCGGTGTCGACGTTGGATCATCCGACAGCAACGGCATCGGTTTCGGTACGATATTGGCGAAGATCGGGTTGTTGTACCCGGAACTCGCCTTGAAGGCTTCGATCCAGTTGTCGGCGTAGTATTTGAGAAACTCGATCGCCGCATCCTGGTTCTTGCCGAACTTCCAGATTCCGTAGAATTCCGAAGCGCCGCCCATCAACCGACGCACGGGACCCTTGGGCGGCTCCATGATGAAGATGTCGTCCGCCACTTTCTTGTTGAGTTGCTGGGCCGTCCGATAGGCCGAGATCGGGTTGATGATCAGCGAACTGACGCCCGAGTCGATGTACTGGTTGTTGCTGGCATCACTCCACGACAGGACCTCCGACGTCATCGCCTCCTTGTAGAGGGCAGCTGCGAACTTGACCGCCTCGACCGATCCCTTGCTGTTGAGAACGACATGCTGGCCGGCTTCGTCCTGAACGGCGCCCCCATAGCTCCACAGGACGCCACGCCACGTCGTGTTCGGATCGTTCGAGTGACCGAGCGAAATCCCGACCGGGTGGCCCTTCTTCTTCAGCTTTGCGCCGCCGATCCGCACATCGTCCCACGTCTCGGGCTTCATGCCGATCCCGTCCCACTCGCTCTTGCGGTACATGGCCGGGAAATTGATGTAATAGTCGGGAAAGGCGGACCAGGTGTGGTCGTCCTGGTTGTAGCCGATCTGCCGCCCGATCACGCTGACCTTGCCGTATTTCTTCTCGACCGACTCGACCAGGCTGGTCACGTCGACCAGGAACTTGCGGTAGAGATGCGCCCCGCCGGCGCCATTCCATCCGAACAGATCGTGGCCGGATCCGGCCGATGCTTCGGCCGCTGCGCGGGCGGCCACGTCCTGCACCGGAATGTGGTCGACCGAGACATCGATGTGGTTCTTCTCGCCCCAATCCTTGGCGAATTTGTCGAACCATTTGTCGTAGGCAGGAACGAAGTGGCTCCATTGCACGATCGTCAGCGTCTTGGTGTCGGCCATGGCGCGCGATGCAAAGGGTGCGGACAGTACCGGAGACGCACTGGCGGCGGCGAGAGCGAGGCTGGTGTCCCGCAAGAACCGGCGCCGGGTGATGGACGAAGGTCTGACTGTACTCATGTTGGGCTCCTCCCGGTTGTTTGCCGATTTGCTCGGCAGCGGTTGGATGAGGCGCGCCCCAGTCGATGAAATATCTGCCTCGTCGATACGCGTGTGAACCTTCAACGAGACGATCCAACGAGAGGTTCCATGAGACTTTCGAACAAGCCTCTCGTCGCGCTTCCCTTCCCCGCTGATGTCGCCTGGAGGCTGGAATCTAGCCCCGACCGCCGTGGCCAACGTCACCAATGCTGACGTTGCAGACGATCCCGGCCGCGATCGCGGTGCTGATCGCGACTGCGTGGGCGGGGCTTTGACGTGTCTGGGTCGATCCAGAAGCGAACTTTTGTGCGGTCTCGCAAATTGTTCAACACCGCAGCCGAGACCGATGGTGCAAAATGGCCCTTCTACAGGCGTTGTCGCGCCTTTGTGCAAGAGCGGTGGTACCCCGGGTTCGGGTGTAGGTTGAAGGTGATCGAAATGACGAATGAGCCCACTTCAGCACCTTGCGGCTGCGGCAAGGTCAAGCTCCAGATCGTCGGGACTCCAATCTTGCGAGGCATTTGCTATTGCGCGAGTTGCCAAGAGGCAGGTCGCCGGTATCAAGCAGCGTCCGGTGTGGACTCAGTCTTGGCCGAAGATGGCGGCACAGATTACGTTGTGTATCGCAAGGATCGAGTACGCTGCGTCCGGGGTTGCGACTTTTTGGAGGAACGACGGCTGAAGCCAGCGTCGCCGACGAGGCGAATGTACGCGCGCTGCTGTAACACGGCCATGTTCCTCGACTTCACCAGGGGTCACTGGCTCACGGTCTATCGGGGCCGCCTTCCCAACGATATCCCACCGGCAACGATGCGGATGATGACCGCCGAACGGCCCGAGGGTGTGATTTTGCCTGACGATATGGCCAATTATCCGGGCCACTCCGGAAAATTCATGCTGAAGTTACTCGGTGCGTGGATGGCGATGGGGTTCAGACGACCGGTCGTCGATGGCGTACCATAGGCGCTGAGCCTGCGGAACCGTCCCTGGCATACCTGTCGGTCATCCCGTCAACCACCAGGTCTGGATCGTGGCCGCCAGGTTGTTCAGCCCATGCAGCACGATGGTCAGCCAGACCGAGCCGGTGCGGAAGCGCAGGTAGCCGAACAGCAGGCCGATCGACAGCACCTCGCATAGGAAGAACCAGTCGTACTGGAGATGCATCATCGTCCAGACGATCGCCGACAGCACGATCGCGCCATACGGGCCAAGCCGGGATTCCGACCAGCCGCGATACAGCCAGCCGCGCGCGAACAGCTCCTCCCAGATCGGCGCAGCGACCGCGAAGGCGATCACCAATAGCCACATCGCGCCGTCTTCCTGCGCCGATTTCAGCACATCCCCCATGAAGCCGGGGACCACCTCGCGGCCGGCCGCACGCGACACCATGTCCCAACCGCCGATCAGCACGGCCATCGCCACGGCGCCGATCAGGAAATTGCGCCACGACGTCCAGTGCAGTCCGAGGTAATCGGCGAACGATATCCGCGTCGGGCGGATCGCAATCCACAGCGCCAGCAGCACCATCGGCAGGCCCGCCATCACCGAGAGCGAAATCGTCAAACCGCTGGCGACCACATGGGTGATGCCTTCAGTGGATAGCGGCGCGCCCTCGCGCAGCACGTAGTAGATGATCACTGCGAGCTGGCCGAGGAACATCGCGGCGAAGATCAGCAGGCCCCACAGCGCCGTGCCCCAGAACTTCCAGACCCGCGGCGGACGCGGCGGCGGTTCGATGTTCGCAGGCGGCAGTTCGGGATTGAGTGCGTCCATCAGCAGGCCTTCATGGCAGGGCGCGCACAAGCAGCGCGCGCTGGTCATCGTCAGACAGGTCGATCGCGCCGTACATACCGGGGTGGTTTCCGGCGAGCCGCGTCGCCGCGAACAGTTCGGCATTCGCAGGCGCGACCTGGTTCAGCGCTGCAGCCGCGGCGAGCAGCGCCAGCCTCTCCACCGCAAGGCGCGCCACGCGCTCGCTGTCGGCCCGGCGGAAGGACTTGCCGATCAACCCAACCGTTTCGGCCGCGCCCGGCAGGCCCTTGGTTTCGTCGGCAAGCGCGCGCAGCACGGCCAACGCAGCATCGGCTTCGCGGCCGAGCGCGCGCAGCACGTCGAGGCACATCACATTGCCGGAGCCTTCCCAGATCGCGTTGACCGGCGACTCCCGGTAATGCCGGGCAAGAATGCCCTCCTCGACATAGCCGTTGCCGCCGAGACACTCCATCGCCTCATAGAGGAACGGCGGCGCGCTCTTGCAGACCCAGTATTTGATCGCAGGCGTCAGCAGCCGCATGTAGGCGGCTTCGCCTGTAACGAGCGGCGCGCGATCGAAGGCGCGGCAGAGCCGCATCACCAGCGCGATCGACGCCTCGACATGCAGCGCCATATCCGACAGCACGGCCTGCATCAGCGGCTGGTCGGCGAGATGCTTCTGGAACACGCTGCGATGCCGGGCGTGATGCAGCGCATGTGCAAGCCCAGAGCGCATCAGCCCGGCAGACGCAATCGCACAATCCTGCCGCGTCAGCTGCACCATCTGGATGATGGTGCGGATGCCCTTGCCCTCCTCGCCGATCAGCTCGGCATAAGCGCCGTGGAATTCCACCTCTGACGACGCGTTGGAACGGTTGCCGAGCTTGTCCTTCAGGCGCTGGAAGTGGATCGCATTGACCGCGCCGTCGGGCGCGAAGCGCGGCATGAAGAAGCAGCTCAAGCCCTCCTTGGCCTGCGCCAGCACCAGGAACGCATCGCACATCGGCGCCGACATGAACCATTTGTGACCGGTGATGCGGTAGGCATCGCCGTCGCGCTCCGCGCGCGTCATGTTGGCGCGCACATCGGTGCCGCCCTGCTTCTCGGTCATGCCCATGCCGAGCGTCATGCCGCGCTTGGTCCACCACGGCGCAAAGCTCGGGTCGTAGGAGCGCGTGCCGATCACAGGCATGGTCTTCGCCAGGATCTCCGGCTGCGAGGCGAGCGCCGCGACCGACGCACGCGTCATCGTGATCGGACAGAGATGGCCGGTCTCGACCTGGGAGGCGATGTAGAACCTTGCCGCCCGCACCACCTCGGCCGCTCCGCCGGCCGGCTTGCCGTCGGCGGTCCAGGTCGAATTGTGCACGCCGGCATGCGCTGAGTGCGCCATCAGCTCGTGATAGGCCGGATGAAACTCGACCTCATCGCGGCGATTGCCCTTGGAGTCGAACAGCCGGAGCTTCGGCGTGTTCTCGTTGGCGACGCGACCGCGCTCCGCCATCGCGGCGGAACCCCAGTGCTTGCCGAAATCCGCGAGCTCGGCGGTGGCCCCTGCCCCGCCATTGGCCGCGACCGCTGCGACCAGCGGCGCATCCGCCGTGAACAGGTCGACGTTCTCGAACGGCGGCGACTGGTTCAGCACTTCGTGGGTGGCAAAAGAAGCCTGCGTCATGGTTGTGTCTCGGACCCGTCAGGAATCAATTGCGACGCGAAGGTATCGCGAAATCATAGGCTTGTCCGCCCGCTCCCGGCAGCGAAAAGTGCCACCATTCCTTCGAATAGTTCACAAATCCCTGCCTGGCCATGGCGGCCAACAGCGTGTTCCGCCAACGCCGCTGTGCCGGCGTGATAGAGCTGGCGGCGGTGTGCCCCTTCGCATCGGAGCAGTCATAGCCGGTGCCCATGTCGACACTGCCCTCCGGCGCGCGTGCCGCCACCGGCGCGGTGCAGTCGGCGTAATTGCGCGCGGGATCGAACTTGCCCGAATTGTCGGCCGTGAGATCGACCAGGGTGAGATCGAGGGCAGCTCCTGTCGAATGACCGGAATGGGTGGCTATGTAACCGAGCCGAAACAGATCCGCCTTCGAGAAGTCCGGATTGTAGCGCCGCTCGGCCGCGGTTTCCCTGCCGTTCTTCGACCACGCCACCATATCGGCGACGGCGCGGCCCGGCCGGTAGCAATCGAACATCTTGAGCGAGAGCTTTCGCCGCGCGAGTTCCTGCTGCACGGCCTTGAGGCGAAGCCCCACCTCCCGCTTCACCACGCATTCGCCGGCGCCGTAGCCCGCGATCGGCCGGCCCATGAAGTTGTTGGAGGTGGCGTAGCGGATGTCCTGGATGATGGTCGGATCGATATCCCGGAGGAACACGAACCCGTCAGGCAGGTCCCGCGCGACGGCCGGCGACATCCAGGCTGCGAGGCCAGCTGCGATCATGACAATTTTCACAAGGCGCACCTTCATTCTCCTGCCCCTTCTCCCGCCCCTTGGCCTCCCCCCTGACATCTCGGCATGGACGGGTCCGGTCATCCACGTCCGCTTTTGGGGCAACTTCAAGCATGCCTGAGACAAGGCCAGGCCTGACCGTCAAAGCCCCGGCGCTGTTACTCGGGGATAACTTCCATCGCCCCTCTTCGCGCTTGCCCCTCGGGCCATCCGCGCCTATAGCTCTCGCTTTAATGACCCCATCATTGAAATCGACTTTCGTCCTTGGTCACCGGCATCTGCTGGGCATCGAGGGCCTTTCCGCTGACGACATCACGGGCCTGCTCGACCTCTCCGAGGAATATGTCGAGCTCAACCGCCAGGTCGACAAGAAACGCGCTTCGCTGCGCGGCCGCACCCAGGTGAACCTGTTTTTCGAGGCCTCGACCCGGACCCAGTCCTCGTTCGAGATCGCCGGAAAACGGCTGGGCGCCGACGTCATGAACATGTCGGTGTCATCGATGTCCACCCGCAAGGGCGAGACGCTGATGGACACCGCGGTGACGCTGAACGCGATGCACCCGGATATCCTGGTGGTGCGCCACCACGCCTCCGGCGCGGTCGAGCTGCTGGCCCGCAAGGTTGACGGTTCCGTGATCAATGCCGGCGACGGCAGCCACGAGCATCCGACCCAGGCGCTGCTCGACGCGCTGACCATCCGCCGTAACAAGGGCCAGATCGAGGGGCTGGTGATCGCGATCTGCGGCGACGTGCTGCATTCACGCGTGGCGCGCTCCAACATCCTGCTGCTCAACACGATGGGCGCGCGCGTCCGCGTGGTCGGCCCCTCCACGCTGTTGCCGCCCGGCATCGAGCGGATGGGCGTCGAGGTCGCGCGCGACATGCGCGAGGGGCTGAACGGCGCCGATATCGTGATGATGCTGCGCTTGCAGCGCGAGCGCATGAACGGCTCCTTCGTCCCGTCCTCGGCCGAGTATTTCAACTATTTCGGCCTCGACAAGAAGAAGCTCGGCTACGCCAAGCCCGATGCGCTGGTGATGCATCCCGGCCCGATGAATCGCGGCGTCGAGATCGACACCTTCGTCGCAGACGGCGCGCAGTCGCTGATCCGTGAACAAGTTGAAATGGGTGTGGCAGTGCGCATGGCGGTGCTGGAAGCGCTCGCCCGCAACCTGCCGAATGCGTGACGCCATGCTGACTGACCGACGCCCCATCCTGCTCGCCAACGCCCGCGTCATCGATCCCTCGCGCGATTTCGACGGCCCGGGTGATGTCCTGATCGCCGACGGCGTGATCCGCGACGCCAAGCGCGGCATCGGCGCCGCCGGCGTCCCCGAGGGCACTGACGTCGTCAATTGCGCCGGCAAGATCGTGGCCCCGGGTCTGATCGACATGCGCGCCTTTGTCGGCGAGCCCGGCGCGAGCCACCGCGAGACCTTTGCCTCCGCAAGCCAGGCCGCAGCCGCCGGCGGCATCACCACCATCATCTGCCAGCCGGATACGTCGCCGGTGATCGACAATTCGGCGACCGTCGACTTCGTACTGCGCCGCGCCCGCGACACCGCGATCGTCAACATCCATCCGATGGCGGCACTCACCAAAGGCCTGCAGGGCCAGGAGATGACCGAGATCGGCCTGCTGAAGGCCGCCGGCGCGGTCGCCTTCACCGACGGCGACAAGAGCGTCACCAATGCGCAGGTGATGCGCCGCGCGCTGACCTATGCCCGCGATTTCGACGCGCTGATCGTGCATCACACCGAGGATCCCGACCTCGTCGGCGAAGGCGTGATGAATGAGGGCGAGTTCGGCACACGGCTCGGGTTGATGGGCATACCCACCGCCGCCGAGTCGATCATGCTCGAGCGCGACATGCGGCTCGCGGCGCTGACCGGCGGCCGCTACCACGCGGCCTCGCTCACTTCGATAGAGTCGCTCGATATCCTCAAACGCGCCCGCGACAGCGGCCTCGATGTCTCGGCCTCGGTCTCGATCAACCATGTGACGCTGAACGAGAACGATATCGGCCCCTATCGCACTTTCCTGAAGCTGTCGCCGCCGCTGCGCACCGAGGACGACCGCAAGGCGCTGGTGGCAGCCCTCGCCTCCGGACTGATCGACGTCGTGATGAGCGACCACAATCCGCAGGACGTCGAGGTCAAGCGGCTGCCGTTCGCCGAAGCCGCCAGCGGCGCGGTCGGCCTGCAAACCATATTGCCGGCCGCCTTGCGGCTGATCCACAATGGCGAGATGGACTTCAAGACGCTGATCCGGGCGATGTCGACCCGGCCGGCGGAAATTCTTGGCCTGCCCGGCGGCACGCTGCGCGCGGGCGCGCCGGCCGACGTCATCGTGATCGATGCCGACACGCCCTGGGTGCTCGATCGCGACGACCTCAAATCGCTGTGCAAGAACACCCCGTTCGACGATGCCCGGTTCTCGGGTCGCGTGATGCGGACGATCGTCGGCGGCCGCACGGTGTACGAGCATGTCTGACCCGTGCCACAGTGGCGGGCACGACCGGAGGCGCAGCCATGGGTGACGGGTTCCTCATTGTCGCGTTCCTGATCGGCTATCTCTGCGGGTCGATCCCGTTCGGCATGATCCTGACCAAGCTTGCCGGCACGCAGGATCTGCGCTCGATCGGTTCGGGCAATATCGGCGCCACCAACGTGCTGCGCACTGGGCGCAAGGGCCTCGCGGCGGCGACGCTGATCGGCGACATGCTGAAGGGCACGGTCGCCGTCATCATCGCGGGCTATATCGGCGGCCCCAATGCGGCGATGATCGCCGCGCTCGGCGCGTTCCTCGGCCATCTCTTTCCGATCTGGCTCAAGTTCCGGGGCGGCAAGGGTGTCGCCACCTATATCGGCGTGCTGCTTGGCCTGTTCTGGCCCGCCGCGCTGATCTTTGCCGCGATCTGGCTCGCCACCGCCTTCACCACCCGCTACTCGTCGCTGTCGGCACTGGTCGCGGCCTTCGTGACGCCGATCTTCCTGTGGTGGTTCGGCCACAACGCCCTCGCCTCGCTGTTCGCGGTGCTGACGCTTCTGCTGTTCTACATGCACCGCGAAAACATCAAGCGCCTGCAGGCCGGCACCGAAGGCAAGATCGGCGAGAAGAGGTGACGCATCATTCCGGGGCGATGCGCAGCATCGAACCATGGCGCGCAATTGCGCGCCTGGGAATCTCGATATTCCGGGCTCGCGACTGCGTCCCGCCCTGGAATGACTGTCTCTAATTTCGCAAGGCCCCTTCAACAAAACTCGCCGCCGCCAGCGCCCGCGCGTCGGCGCCGAACGGCGCGATGACGGTCACGCCGACGGGCAAGCCACCCTCGGCAATAAGCGCCGGCACGTTGACGCAGGGCACGCCCATCAGCGTCCACAGCCGATTGTAACGGGGATCGCCAGTATACGATAACCCCTTGGGCGCAGCGCCCGGCGCCGACAGCGTCAGCAGCACGTCGACCTCGTCAAAAACGGCTGATAGCGCCTGCCGGGCACTCAACGCGACGTTCATCGCCGCATCGTAATCGCGCGCCGTGATGCCCTTGCTCTCGTCGAGCCGGCCGCGCAGCAGCGGCGGCATCGCATCATAGTTCTGCCGGTACTCCCAGGCGAACGACTGATGCGCCTCGAAATCCTGCACGATGGGATGGATGCGCCAGGCCTCCGCGACGATGTCGGGCATGGCGAGCTCGCGCACCGATGCCCCGGCCCGCTCCGCGGCGCGCGACGCCGTCTGCAGCGCCGCCGCGCCTGATGCCTCCGGCGCGCCGGCAAAGGCCTGCGTCACAACGCCGATCCGCGGCGTCGCGACCTCCGGCGGCACCACGAGCTCCGGCCGGTTGGTCATCGCTGAAAGCCCCAGCGCGACGTCGCGAACGCCCGACGCAAACAGCCCGACGGTATCGAGCGTCCAGGAGAAGCATTTCACGCCGACGGTCGGCAGCAACCGGTAGCTCGGCTTGATCGCGGCGACACCGCAGAACGAGGCCGGCCGGATCACCGAGCCGCCGGTCTGCGTCCCCAGCGCCAGCGGGATCATTGCCGCGGCGACGGCTGCCGCCGAGCCCGACGACGATCCGCCGGGCGTATGCGCATGATTATGCGGATTGAGCGTGGCGGTCGGATCGTTCGCCGCGAACGCCGTCGTCGTGGTCTTGCCGATGATGGTGGCGCCGGCCTGCTTCAGGGCCATCACCACGGGCGCATCGGCACGCGGCTGATGCCCGCGATAGATCGCGGCGCCCATCTCGGTCGGGACATCGGCGGTATCGATGATGTCCTTGATGCCGACCGCGATCCCGCGCAGCGGCCCGGCGCCTTGCGCGCGCGCCTTCTCGTCATAGCGAACGAAGGCGCCGATGGTCGCCCGGTCCGCGCCGACCGCCTCCAGCGATTGGCCGATGGCCGCCTCGGGCGACAGCGCGCCCTGTGCGATCCGCCGTTGGAGATCGGCGAGTGAAATCATGGCGCGCCCCTCTGCTGCTGTCGACGGTTTGTCGTAGCGCGTCGTGCGGGGTGTGCCAATGAGACCGTTGATCACAATCCTCTCTTCGGCGAAGCTGGATCCGGCATGCACGACCGTCCGCACGGACTTTCCGACGCCGAACGGCTCAATCGTCTCAGGTTGATCCGCTCCGACAATGTCGGCCCGCGCACTTTTGCATCGCTGCTCCGCCATTTCGGCGATGCGGCGACCGCGCTCGAACGCCTGCCCGACCTCGCGCGCCGCGGCGGCGCGTCGGGATCGGGCCGCATCTGCAGCGAGGCCGACGCCGCCGCAGAACTCGCCGCCTGCGGAAAATTCGGCATCGACCTGGTCGCGCCCGGCGAAGCCCATTATCCGTCGCGGCTTGCCACCATCGACGACGCCCCGCCGCTGCTCGGCGTGCGCGGGGCGTGCGATGCGCTGATGCGGCCGATGATCGCGATCGTCGGTTCGCGCAATGCCTCCGGCGCGGGCCTGAAGTTCGCCGGACAACTTGCGCGCGATCTCGGCGACGCGGGCTTTGTCGTGATCTCCGGCCTTGCCCGCGGCATCGACCAGGCGGCGCATCGCGCCAGTGTCACGAGCGGCACGGTCGCCGTGCTGGCCGGCGGCCACGACAGGATCTATCCACCCGAGCATGAGGACTTGCTGGCCGCACTGCTCGATCAGGGGGCCGCGCTCTCCGAAATGCCGCTCGGCCGCGTGCCGCGGGCGCGCGACTTTCCTCGCCGCAACCGGCTGATCTCGGGCGCGTCGCTCGGCGTCGTCATCGTCGAGGCCGCGCATCGCTCCGGCTCGCTGATCACGGTGCGGATGGCGGCCGAACAGGGCCGCGAAGTCTTTGCGGTGCCGGGCTCGCCGATCAATCCGCGCGCCGCCGGCACCAACGATCTGATCAAGCAAGGCGCGACGCCGGTCACCGAGGCCGCCGACATCATCAACGCGGTCGCACCGATCATGGAGCGGCCGATCATGCTCGGCGTGCGCGAAGACGACGAGCCGCTGGATTTCGCCACCGATCCGAGTGATCGCGCCCGCATCGTCAGCCTGCTCGGCCCGAGCCCGATCAGCCTCGACGATTTGATCCGGATGGCCGGTGTGCCGCCCGCGGTCGTCCGCGCGGTGCTGCTCGAACTCGAGCTCGCCGGCAAGCTCGAACGCCACGGCGGCGGCCTGGTGTCGATGATTTAGCGCAAATCCAATTCCGCCATCCTGAGAGTCTGAGAGCCTGCGCAGCAGGCGTGTCGAAGGATGCACGGCCCCGCAACTTCAGCGCAGAGAGAGCCGGGCCGTCGCCCCTTCGAGACGGCCGCTACGCGGCCTCCTCAGGGTGACGGGGACGGTTACATCCCTCACTCATTCCGCGTGTCGAACTTGCTCCGCGCGCCCTCGATCTCCGGCAGATGCGCGATGGCCCATTCGCCGAGCGCCTTCACCGGCTCGGCTAGGCCGCGGCCGAGATCGGTCAGCTCGTAGTCCACCCGCGGCGGGATGGTCGGGAAGATCGTGCGCGTCACCAGGCCGTCGCGCTCCAGCCCGCGCAGCGTGAGCGTCAGCATCCGCTGCGAGATGCCGTTGATCATGCGCTTCAACTCGTTGAAGCGCCGTGGTCCGTCGATCAGCATCATGATCACGAACACGCTCCATTTGTCGCCGACACGTGCCAGCACCGAGGCGACGGCCTTGCAGTCGCCATGGTCGGGCCCGGGCATAGGTGGCAGGGCGGGCACACGGATGTTCTCGGGTCTCATTGCTGTGCTCGGGTTTCAAAAATGTGCGTTCTTGCGGAGATTTAGGGCGGTCACTCATATAGCGCCAGTTACAAACCTATACCAAAGGTGACCCCTGCCATGAAACTTCTGCACATCGATTCCTCCGTCCTCGGCCCTCACTCCGTCAGCCGCCAGGTTTCCGCCGCCGCCGTCGAGCGGCTGCGCCAGGCCAATCCCGGCCTCGTCGTGACCTATCGCGACCTGACCCAGACCCCGCTCGCCCACCTCTCCGGTTCCCACCTTGCCGCCGGCCAGGGCGCGACGCCGGAACCGTCGCTGCGCGACGATATCGCGGCCGGTCAGGCGGTGCTGGAGGAGTTTCTGGACGCCGACATCGTCGTGATCGGTGCGCCCATGTACAACTTCACGATCCCCTCGCAACTCAAGGCCTGGATCGATCGCGTCCTTGTGGCTGGCAAGACGTTCAAATACGGCGCCGGCGGCGTCGAGGGACTGGCCGGCGGCAAGCGCGTCATCATCGCGATCTCGCGCGGCGGCTATTACGGCGCCGGCACGCCGATGGCCGCGCTCGAACATCTCGAAACCTATCTGCGCGGAGTGTTCGGCTTCATCGGCGTCACGAATCTCGAGTTCATCTCCGCCGACGGCATCCAGGTCGGTCCTGAGCATCGCGAGAAGGCCGTTGCCGGTGCGCTGCAGGCCGCGAGCACCCTGAACGCAGCCTAAAAGCTGCGGGCCTGCCGTCGCCGCGATGACGGCAGGCCTTTCGTTCACTTCAGTAAAGTTACAACCAGACGCCCTGCACTCCGCAAATGACGGCGACGAGCGAAATCAGCAAGCCGATGCCGGAAAATATTGCGACCGACACAAGCTGGGACGTATCGAAATCCTTCTCCCCGGATACGGACGAAACCGGAACCGGGATCGACGTCGAGATACGGGCTGCTTTAGGCATCATTCACTCCAAAAAATTCCTTAGTGATGAAAATCCCCGTCCTTGAGAGAGTCCCTTCAGCCTCGACGAAGGTTCAATGCAATTTGGGTCGCGCGAGAAAAACCCGCACATGAAACGGCCGACGTGACTCGCGCCACGTCGACTGTTTGAACGATCTGAAATGATCAGCTTGTTCCGCAACAATACGAAGCTGCCATGACAGTTCAACCCGATCGCAGCGCGCGTCAGCCGCGATAGATCGGCGCGCCCGCGGGTGAAGCCGTCGCGCCGCCGTCGACGAACAGTTCCTGCCCTTGCAGATGCGCGGAATCGTCCGACGCAAGGAACAGCACCGTTTTCGAAATGTGATCTGGTTCACCTAGGCGCCCGAGCGGCGTGCTCTTGGCGATCCGCGCCTCGAGCATTTTCTCCGCTTCCGGCGTCGCGATTGCCGCGCCCCAGATCGGCGTACGCACCGCGCCGGGCGCCACCACGTTGACGCGGATCCCGCGCGGCGACAGTTCCGACGCGATCACCCGCGCCATTGCACGCACGCCGGCCTTGCTCGCCGCATAGGCCGAATAGCCGGGATTGCCCAGCACCGAGATTACCGAGCCGTTGAGGATGATGGACGCGCCGTCGTTGAGATAAGGCGCGGCCGCCTGCACGGTGAAGAACACGCCGGTGAGATTGGTTCGGATCACGTTCTCGAATGCCGAAAGCGTGGTGCCGCCGACCGGCGTCTGGCCGGGGATACCGGCATTGGCGAACACGATGTCGTATTTGCCGAATTTGTCCGCGCCCTGCCCCACGGCGGCTTCCAGCGCTGCGACGTCGGTGGCGTCGGCCACCACCGCAAGCGCGTTCGGCCCGAGTTCCCTCGCTGCCGCCGCCAGCGTCTCTTTGTTGCGTCCGGTGATGACGACCTTCGCGCCCTCGGCCACGAAGAGTTTTGCGGTCGCAAGGCCGATGCCGCTGTTGCCGCCGGTGATCAACGCCGTCTTGTTCGCCAGTCTCATGTCCGCCTCCAACGTGGTTGCATTATTAAACTCGGTTGCCCACGTAAGGTATCTGGTTTAATAATGCAACCACACAAGGACGTGATCGCACGCCCTTGTCCGGAGACAGACGTGGTGAAACGAACCAGCCTTGCAGGCGATGCCTGCCCGATCGCACGCGCCCTCGACGTGTTCGGCGACTGGTGGTCGCTCCTGATCATCCGCGATGCCAGCCTCGGCCGGCGCCGTTTTAGCGAATTCCAGGCGAGCCTCGGCCTCGCCAAGAACATCCTCGCCACGCGGCTGCGCGCGTTGGTCGAGCGCGGCATCCTGAAGACGGTCCCCGCCTCCGACGGCAGTGCCTATCAGGAGTATGTGCTGACGCCGAAGGGCCGCGGCATCTTCCCGATCCTGGTCGCGCTCCGGCAATGGAGCGAGGAGTTCGACGAGCACCCCGACGAGATCGCAACCATCCTGGTCGACCGCGAGAACGGCAAGCCGGTGAAGAAACTCGCGCTGTATTCGCGGGACGGCCGCGTGCTTCACGCCGCCGACACCGCGCTGAAGCCGCGGCCGGCGACGAAGCGTGCGCGGCGCGTAGTGCCGTAGCTAAGGGTCCGGTCACTGCGGCGCGCGCCCGTCCCCTCCGTCATTCCGGGGCGTGCGAAGCACGAACCCGGAATCCATCAAGCCGCAACGTTGGTGGTGGAATGGATTCTCAGATGCGCAATTGCGCATCGCTTGCGTCTTGAACGGGCGGTGACAAAAGAGCCCAGTCTCGCCGGGGAGAGCCCGTATAAGCCGTAAACCATCGCGCAGGGAAGGCCGGATTGCTCCGGTTACACCTGTGGTCCTACCCCCGAGCTTTCTACCATTGCTCGGGGCCCATGGGTGCGATCGGCACCCGGCTTTCCCTGCGCCCTCTGCTAACGAAGAGGGCGGAACGAAATGCAAAGCTCGGACAAATGATGTCGCGAGAATGCGAACGTACGACTCATTAGCGGTTCAACACATTCGCTGTCGTCCCTGCGAAAGCAGGGACGCAACCACGAATGTCTATTGTTGTGCGAAGCTGGAACGACGAATCCCCATCACGACAACCGCCGCGGAATATGGCTCCCTGCTTTCGCAGGGACGACGGAAGCGCACGACATCTTCCTCTCCCCTCACGACGGCTTCCGCCGGCTCCGCGCCCGCAACTGCTCGTCGGCTTCCAGCCGGGTCATCGCGAGCAGACGCTCGAGGACTTCGAATTTGTGGCGTTGGGCGAGTTTCGCGAATTCGGTCGCAGCCGCGCCGATCAGGACCAGGGCATCATCCGGGCTGTCCTCCCCACCTGTCCCGTCGTCTGCCGATCGGCCCCCTTCCGTTTCCGGCTGCCTCGTGTCCTGCTCAAAAAGCTGCTTCATCCCACCCAATAGAAGAAGAGATGGGCCCATTCCGGCCACAACTATAAGACGCATTTTTCAACCCTTGAGGTAGGATTTTGCTACCCAAACCTGCCCTTTCAATATCTGTCGATTTGACAGGGGCCGCCTCAGCACCCATGTTCGCCCCGAAACGGCGGACCGCGAGTCTAGCGGAATCCGTCTTCAAGTTTTCCCGTAAGCTATTGGAATGACATGAATATCGTCATTGTGGAGTCGCCGGCCAAGGCCAAGACGATCAACAAATATCTGGGATCCTCCTACGAGGTCCTGGCGTCGTTCGGCCATGTCCGCGACCTCCCGGCGAAGAATGGTTCCGTCGATCCGGACGCAAATTTCCAGATGATCTGGGAGGTGGACGCCAAGGCCGCCGGCCGGTTGAACGACATCGCCAAGGCGCTCAAGGGTGCCGACCGGCTGATTCTCGCAACCGACCCTGATCGCGAGGGCGAGGCCATCTCCTGGCACGTGCTGGAGGTGATGAAGGAGAAGCGCGCGCTGAAGGACCAGAAGGTCGAGCGCGTGGTGTTCAATGCCATCACCAAGCAGGCCGTCTCCGAGGCAATGAAAGCACCGCGCCAGATCGACGGTGCGCTGGTCGACGCCTACATGGCGCGCCGCGCACTCGACTATCTGGTCGGCTTCACCCTCTCCCCGGTGCTATGGCGCAAGCTGCCCGGCGCGCGCTCGGCCGGCCGCGTGCAGTCGGTCGCGCTGCGGCTGGTCTGCGACCGCGAGCTCGAGATCGAGAAATTCGTCCCCAAGGAATACTGGTCGCTGATCGCGACGCTGCTCACCCCGCGCGGCGAAGCCTTCGAAGCGCGCCTGATCGGCGCCGACGGCAAGAAGATCCAGCGGCTCGACATCGGCTCCGGCGCGGAGGCCGAAGATTTCAGGAAGGCGATCGAGGCTGCGACCTTCAAGGTCGCGACCGTCGAGGCCAAGCCGGCACGGCGCAACCCGCAGGCCCCCTTCACCACCTCGACGCTGCAGCAGGAAGCAAGCCGCAAGCTCGGCTTCGCGCCGGCGCACACAATGCGCATCGCGCAGCGGCTCTATGAAGGCATCGACATCGGCGGCGAAACCACCGGTCTCATCACCTATATGCGTACCGACGGTGTGCAGATCGCCGGCGAGGCGGTCACCCAGGCGCGCAAGGTGATCGGCGAGGACTACGGCAACGCCTATGTGCCCGACGCCCCCCGCCAATACCAGGCCAAGGCCAAGAACGCGCAGGAAGCGCACGAAGCGATCCGCCCAACCGACCTGTCGCGCCGTCCCGCCACGATCGGCCGCCGGCTCGATGCCGATCAGGCCCGGCTCTATGAGCTGATCTGGAAGCGCACCATCGCCAGCCAGATGGAATCGGCGGAGCTCGAGCGGACCACCGTCGACATCGAGGCCAAGGCCGGCGCACGCACACTCGAGCTGCGTGCCTCGGGCCAGGTCATCAAGTTCGACGGCTTCCTCGCGCTCTACCAGGAAAGCCGCGACGACGAGGAAGACGAGGATTCACGCCGCCTGCCCGCGATGAGCCAGGGCGAAGCGGTGAAGCGCCAGAGCCTTGCCGTCACCCAGCATTTCACCGAGCCGCCGCCGCGCTTCTCGGAAGCCTCGCTGGTGAAGCGGATGGAAGAGCTCGGCATCGGCCGTCCATCGACCTACGCCTCGATCCTGCAGGTGCTGAAGGATCGAGGCTACGTCAAGCTGGAGAAGAAGCGGCTGCACGGCGAAGACAAGGGCCGCGTCGTGGTCGCGTTCCTGGAGAACTTCTTCTCGCGCTATGTCGAATACGACTTCACCGCCGACCTCGAGGAGCAGCTCGACCGTATCTCCAACAACGAGATCGCCTGGCAGCAGGTGCTGCAGGATTTCTGGCGCGGCTTCATCGGCGCGGTGAACGACATCAAGGACCTCAGGGTCGCCGAAGTGCTCGATGCGCTCGACGAGATGCTGGGCCCGCACATCTATCCGCCGCGCGCGGATGGCGGCGATATCAGGCAGTGTCCGACCTGCGGCACCGGCCGGCTCAATCTGAAGGCCGGCAAGTTCGGCGCCTTCGTCGGCTGTTCGAACTATCCGGAGTGCCGCTACACACGGCCGCTCGCAGCCGACAGCGCCGAGAGCGCCGACCGCATCCTCGGCAAGGATCCCGACACCGGGTTCGATGTCGCGGTGAAGGCCGGCCGCTTCGGGCCCTATATCCAGCTCGGCGAGCAGAAGGATTATGAGGAAGGCGCCAAGCCGAAGCGCGCGGGCATTCCGAAGGGCACCTCGCCCGGCGATGTCGATCTCGAGCTCGCGCTGAAGCTGCTGTCGCTGCCGCGCGAGATCGGCAAACATCCGGAAACCGGAGAGCCGATCACCGCCGGCCTCGGCCGGTTCGGGCCGTTCGTGAAGCACGAGAAGACCTATGCCAGCCTCGAGGCCGGCGACGAGGTGTTCGACATCGGGCTGAACCGCGCGGTCACGTTGATCGCGGAGAAGATTGCCAAAGGTCCGAGCGGCCGCCGCTTCGGCGCCGATCCCGGCAAGCCGCTCGGCGATCATCCCACGCTCGGCGCGATTGCGCTCAAGAACGGGCGCTACGGCGCCTACGTCACCGCGGACGGCGTCAACGCGACAATCCCGAGCGACCGCGCACCCGACGAGGTCACGCTCGCCGAGGCGATCGCGCTGATCGACGAGCGCGCGGCCAAGGGCGGCGGCAAGGCAAAGGGCAAGAAGGCGAAGGCGGCGAAGCCTGCCAAATCGACAGCCAAGGCCGCTGCAAAGTCCGAAAAGGCCGACGGCGAGGCCGAGGCCAAGCCTGCGAAGAAAACCGCGGCCAAGAAGGCCGTAGCGAAACCGAAATCGGACGCCGCCAGCAAGGCGCGCGCGCCGGTCTCATCAGGCGCCAAGACGTCGGCCGCGAAGCCCTCGGGATCAACCAAAGCGCCCGCAAAGAAGAGCGCCGGCAAGGCAAGAGGATAAGTGAAACCAAAACACGACCATGGCTTTCCGGCCCGGGACGCCATCGTCGCCTTCATCCGCGCCAATCCAGGCAAGGTCGGCACTCGCGAGATCGCCCGCGAGTTCGGCCTGAAGAACGCCGACCGCGTCGAACTGAAGCGGATCCTCCGCGAGCTCGCCGAGGACGGCACGGTCGCCAAGCGCGGCCGCAAGATCCACGAGCCGGCCGCGCTGCCGCCGACCGTGCTCGCCGACATTACCGGCCGCGACAACGACGGCGAATTGATCGCCACGCCTGCCGAGTGGGATTCGGAGGAAAATGGCACCGCGCCGAAGATCCGCGTCGAGATCCCGCGCCGGCCGAAGCCCGGCACCGCTGCCGGGGTCGGCGACCGCGCCCTGCTCCGCGTCGAAGTCACCAATGAACGCGACGGCACGCCCTATCGTGGCCGCGTCATCAAGGTCATCGATCACGCCAGGAGCCGCATCCTCGGTATCTTCCGCCGCAACCCCGACGGCGGCGGGCGGCTGATCCCGGTCGACAAAAAACAGGCTGGCCGCGAGCTCAACATCGCCAAAGCCGACACTGCCGGCGCCGAGGACGGCGATCTCATCGCCGTCGACCTGATCCGCAGCCGCGGCTATGGGCTCGGCTCCGGCCGCGTCAAGGAACGTCTCGGCTCAATCGCGAGCGAGAAAGCGATCAGCCTGATTGCGATCCACAGCCACGACATTCCGCAGGTCTTCTCGCCCGCCGCTCTCAGCGAAGCCGAGGCGGCCAAGCCCGCAACCTTGCAGGGCCGCGAGGACTGGCGCGACGTGCCGCTCGTCACCATCGATCCGCCCGATGCCAAGGATCACGACGACGCGGTGCACGCCGAAGTGGACTCCGATCCGAACAACAAGGGCGGCTACATCGTCCATGTCGCGATCGCCGATGTCGGCTTTTATGTGCGGCCGGACTCGGCGCTCGACCGCGACGCGCTCCAGCGCGGCAACTCGGTGTATTTTCCCGATCGCGTCGTGCCGATGCTGCCCGAGCGCATCTCGAACAATCTCTGCTCGCTGGTGCCGGGCGAGCCGCGCGGTGCGCTTGCGGTGCGTATGGTGATCGGCCCCGACGGTCGCAAGCGCTCGCACACCTTCCATCGCGTGCTGATGCGCTCGGCAGCAAAACTCGCTTACGCGCAGGCGCAGGCGGCGATCGACGGCAGGCCCGACGACACCACCGGCCCCCTGCTCGATCCGATCCTCAAACCGCTGTGGTCCGCCTACGAGTTGGTCAGGCTCGCGCGCAACGAGCGCGATCCGCTCGATCTCGATCTGCCCGAACGCAAGATTCTCCTCAAACCGGACGGCACCGTCGATCGCGTAATCGTACCGCAGCGGCTCGATGCGCACCGGCTGATCGAGGAGTTCATGATATCAGCCAACGTCGCAGCCGCCGAGACGCTGGAGAAGAAGGGCCTGCCGCTGATCTATCGCGTGCACGACGAGCCGAGCCAGGAGAAGGTCCACAATCTCCAGGAATTCCTCAAGACGCTCGACCTGCCCTTCACCAAGTCAGGCGCACTGCGGCCCTCGCAGTTCAACCGCGTGCTCGCGCAGGTCTCGGGCGAAGACTACGAGCCGCTGGTCAACGAGGTGGTGCTGCGCTCGCAGGCGCAGGCTGAATACTCCGCGGAGAATTACGGCCATTTCGGCTTGAACCTGCGCCGCTATGCGCACTTCACCTCGCCGATCCGCCGCTACGCCGACCTGATCGTGCATCGCGCGCTGATCCGCGCACTCGGCCTCGGCGAAGGCGCGCTGCCGACGGACGAAACGGTGGAGACGCTCGCGGAGATCGCAGCGCAGATCTCCGTCACCGAGCGCCGTGCCATGAAGGCGGAGCGCGAGACCGCCGACCGCCTGATCGCGCATTTCCTTGCCGATCGCGTCGGCGCCAGCTTCCAGGGCCGCATCTCCGGCGTGACGCGTGCCGGCCTGTTCGTGAAGCTCGACGACACCGGCGCCGACGGGCTCATTCCGATCCGCACGATCGGCAGCGAATATTTCAACTATGACGAAACGCGCCACGCGCTGATCGGCTCGCGCAGCGGAACCATGTACCGGCTCGGCGACGTCGTCGATGTGCGCCTGGTCGAGGCCGCACCAGTGGCCGGTGCGCTGCGCTTTGAGCTATTATCCGACGGTCAGGCTATTCCGCGTGACAGAAAACGCGACGGCGCCAGAGCCGAGCGCCGCGCCAATGCACATCAGGAGCGGAAGGCACGCGGCAAGAAGAAAGACCGCAAGCCGGCAAAGCAAAAGTCCGGCAAATCGAAGCGAGGCAAATCATGGAAACGATAACCCCGCCCACGGTTGTCTGGACCCGCGACACCGCTCAGCCCGAGAAGCGCGACGTCTGGACTGCGATGAAACGCGGATTCCGCTGCCGCTGCCCGCGTTGCGGCGAAGGCAAGCTGTTCCGCGCGTTCCTCAAGGTCGATGACCATTGCTCGGTCTGCGGCCTCGATTTCACGCCGCATCGTGCCGACGATTTGCCCGCCTATCTCGTCATCGTCATTGTCGGCCATATCGTAGTACCGACGGTGCTGTGGATCGAGACCAACTATTCGCCACCGGTGTGGCTGCAACTGGCGATCTACCTTCCCCTCACCCTGGTCTCAGCCCTGGCGTTGATTCAGCCCGTGAAGGGCGCAGTTGTCGGATTTCAATGGGCGTTGCGCATGCATGGCTTTGACGAAAATGCCCCTAGCGACATCCCCCCGGTCTAGCTAAACGGGACGACAAGAAGAACCGAAAGGGATGAAATGACTGAAACTGCCACTGCCGTCCACCAAGGCGAAAAAGAAGCTGATCACCACGCCTATTTCAGGCCGAAGGATGCGGCAACGCTGATCCTGATCGATCGCTCCGGCACCAAGCCGAAGGTGCTGGTCGGCAAGCGTCACGACAAGGTGGTGTTCATGCCGGGCAAATACGTCTTCCCCGGCGGCCGTGTCGACAAGGCCGACAACCGCGTTCCCGTTGCCGCGCCGATCACCGCGGAGCTCGAAGCCAATCTGCTCAAAGGCAGCCCGAAGATCACGGCGGGCCGTGCGCGTGCGCTTGCCAATGCCGCCATCCGCGAGGCCTGCGAAGAGACCGGGCTCTGTCTCGGCCGCAAGGTCGAGAAGACGGTGAAGCTGGACGGGCCCTGGGGGCCATTCGCGGACGCCGGCCTGTTGCCCGATCCGTCCGGCCTGTTCCTGATCGCGCGCGCGATCACTCCGCCCGGCCGCGTCCGTCGTTTCGACACGCGCTTCTTCACCGCAGATGCCTCGGCGATTGCGCATCGTGTCGAAGGTGTGGTGCATGCCGACGCCGAGCTGGTCGAACTCGTTTGGGTCGAGATCGGCTCGGAGCCGCTCGCCGACGCGCATGCCATGACCAAGAACGTGCTCGCTGAACTCGACCGCCGCCTCGCCGCCGGCCCGCTCCGTCACGACGCGCCGGTGCCGTTCTTCCATTTCTACGGCGGCAAGATGCAGAAGGACGTGTTGGGAGCGTAGGCTCGCTCCCCCCTCCCGTCATTGCGAGCGAAGCGAAGCAATCCATTTCACTGCTTGCTGAACCATGGATTGCTTCGTCGCTTCTGCGCAAAATTGCTTTGCAATTTTGTCGCGAGCTCCTCGCAATGACGATGGTATAGACGACTGCAGACTTATCCTCCGGCCGTCCCTCAAATTGCAAGAATCTTCTGGCGTCGCCGGGATAGCGCGCCGCAGCCCGCCTCCCTATCTAATCTCCTAACGACCTCAACGACGGAACGCGGCGATGGCGAAGCGTCAACTCAAGCTCGGCGCGTTCATGCGGCCGATCAGCATCCACACCGGCGCCTGGCGCTATCCCGGAGCGTGGCCGGACGCCAATTTCAATTTCGTCCATATCAAGCAGCTGATCCGCAAACTTGAGGCCGGCAAGTTCGATGCCTTCTTCATGGCCGACCATCTGGCCGTCCTGAACATGCCGATCAATGCGCTGAAGCGCAGCCACACCGTGACCTCGTTCGAGCCGTTCACGCTGCTGTCGGCGCTCGCGGCCGTCACCGAGCACATCGGCCTGATCGCGACCGGCTCGACCACCTTCGACGAGCCCTATNCCCGCCGCTTCGCCTCGCTGGACCACATCTCCGGCGGCCGCGCCGGCTGGAATATCGTCACGACCTCCAATCCGGATGCGGCGCTGAATTTCGGCCTCGACGATCACATGGAGCATGCCGAGCGCTACAAGCGCGCCCGCGAGTTCTACGATGTCGTCACCGGCCTGTGGGACTCCTTCGCCGACGATGCTTTCGTGCGCGACGTCGAGTCCGGCCTGTTTGTCGATCCCGACAAGATGCATGTGCTCAATCACAAGGGCAAATATCTCTCGGTCCGCGGCCCGCTGAACATCGCCCGCCCGGTGCAGGGCTGGCCGGTGATCGTGCAGGCCGGTGCCTCCGATGACGGCAGGCAGCTTGCGGCAGAGACGGCGGAAGCCGTCTTCACCGGCGGCGGCAGCCTCGCCGACGGACAGAAGCTCTACGCCGACATCAAGGGCCGCATGGAGAAGATCGGCCGCGATCCCGAGCATCTGAAGATCCTGCCCGGCGCGTTCGTCGTGGTCGGCGACAGCGTCGAGGAAGCCAAGGAGAAGCGCGCGCTGCTCGACAGCCGCGTGCATTACGACAGTGCGATCGCCTCGCTCTCGGTGATCCTCGGCACCGACGCCTCCGGCTTCGATCCGGACGGGCCGCTGCCGCCGATTCCGGAAACCAACGCCAGCAAGAGCGGCCGGCAGCGCCTCGTCGATGTCGCCGCGCGCGACAAGCTCACGGTGCGCCAGCTCGCCCAGCGCGTCGGCGGCTATGGCGGGCTCGCCTTCGTCGGTACGCCGCAGACCATCGCCGACCAGATGGAGGAATGGCTGACGAGCCGTGGCAGCGACGGCTTCAACATCATGTTCCCGTATCTGCCGCAGGGATTGTTCGAGTTCGTCGACAGGGTGGTGCCGGAACTGCAGAAGCGCGGAATCTTCCGTACCGAGTACGAAGGGCGGACGTTGCGCGAGAATCTGGGCCTGCCGCGGCCGAAAAACCAGTTCTTCGAGGGTTAATCGGCCGGAATCGGACCGATCTGGAGCCGGAAATCCTTGACTTTGGGCGGTTTCTGGCTAGTTTCCCGGCCAAACGCGGGCCGATTTGGCCGGCTCTCGATTACCCCTGCATTTTTGAGGTTTGCACATGGCCAAGGCGGTCACCATCAAGGTCAAGCTCGTGTCGACGGCCGACACCGGCTTCTACTACGTCGCCAAGAAGAATTCGCGCACCATGACCGACAAGCTA
This sequence comes from Bradyrhizobium macuxiense, assembly GCF_001542415.1. Lineage (GTDB taxonomy): Bacteria > Pseudomonadota > Alphaproteobacteria > Rhizobiales > Xanthobacteraceae > Bradyrhizobium > Bradyrhizobium macuxiense. Next base: position 45,509 of record NZ_LNCU01000115.1, on the reverse strand, counting down.
GTCAAGAAGAAGTACGACCCGGTCGCGCGCAAGCACGTCGAGTTCAAGGAAGCCAAGATCAAGTAAGATCGTGTGCTTCCAGCGTTCGAACGGGGCCCTTCGCGGCCCCGTTTTTGTTTTTGCGGCCGCGCATCCTCGCCTATGCTTCCCGCACCGGCCCGGGCATAGGGTTCACATGATCGCAGCCTTGCAAGAGCAAGATGTCGGCGGCTACTCGGTCGCCTACGGACGCGAGGACACCTACTTTCCCGTGTACATCACGGCAGCGCTGGCCGCGATCTTCCTCACCGCCTCGTGGATCACCGGCGCGCTTTACTGGCTGGCGCTTGCGGCCGCGGCGGCCGCCTTCACCTACTACAACATTCCCCTGCTGGAGGCTGGCCGTCCGACCATCGGCGCCAACCAATACGGCATCTTCATCCAGGCCTTCGGGCTGATCCGATGGCGCGCCATCGAGCGCATCGATCTTGCAGAGATCGCCGAGCGGGCGATGACGGTGCATGAGCTGCAGATCGCGCTCAACGTGCCGCTGAGCAGCGCGCTTGTCGCCGACTGGCGCAAGCGGCCGATCTATCGCCTGTTGATGCGGCTGCCCTGGTCGATGGATCATCGCGGCGTGGTGCGGGTCAACCTGGACCCGTTCGATCGCGCGCCCGACGAAATCCATCGAACGTTCCTCAGGATGTGGCGCTACTACCGCAGCTAGCCGCCGAACGCCTCGTCACGCAGATGCGCATCCGCGACGCGCGCATCGGGATTGTGCGTGATGGTCATGAACCAAATCAGGCTGAAGAACAGCGACCATGCTGTGTTCCAATAGAACCAGTTCATGGGATCACCTCGAACAGCTTTGACCCGTGTGGGCCGGCGGCGATCGCCGGCCCTGCGGAATGCCGCCCCAGATTATTGCACGACTTCCCCATGTAGCGCGAGATCCAGCCCCTCGCGCTCGATGTCCTTCGTCACACGCAGGCCGACGAAGAGATTGACCACGAACAGGATGATCAGGCTCACGATGGCGTCATAGACGAATACAGTCGCAACGCCGATGCACTGGTTGAAGAACTGGCCGACATTGCCTTCCAGAGCGCCCGCCGTTCCGCCGTATTGCTCGACCGCGAACACCCCGGTCAGCAGCGCCCCGACGATACCACCGAGGGCATGGACGCCGAAGCAATCCAGCGCGTCATCGTAGCTGAACATGCGCTTCAGTCCGGTGCATCCCCAATAGCAGACAACACCGGCTGCGATGCCGATGGCGAACGCGCCGACCGGTCCGACGAAGCCCGAAGCCGGCGTAATCGCCACGAGGCCGGCGACGGCACCCGAACAGATGCCGACGACGGTCGGTTTGCCCTTGAGCGCCCACTCCACCAGCATCCAGGTGAAGCCGGCTACCGCGGTTGCAATCTGCGTCACCAGCATCGCCATGCCGGCCTGCATCCCCGCCGTGACAGCCGAGCCGGCGTTGAAGCCGAACCAACCGACCCACAGCAGCGAGGCGCCGATGAAGGTCAGCACCATGTTGTGCGCCGGCCCGGTCTCGACACGCTTGCCGAGCATGATCGCACACATGAGGCCGGCAACGCCGGCATTGATATGCACGACGGTGCCGCCGGCGAAATCGAGCACTTTCACCCACGCGGCATCGTTACCCGCGGAAAAGATTCCGTCAGGCCCCCACACCCAGTGCGCGACCGGCGCATAGACGAAAATCGCCCACAGCCCGATGAACCAGAGCATCGCCGAGAATTTCATCCGCTCGGCAAATGCGCCGGCAATCAGAGCCGGCGTGATGATGGCAAAGGTCATCTGAAAGCAGATGTAGACGGATTCCGGAATGGTCGCGGCAAGCGGATTGGGATTGCCGATCCCGCCCTTCCCGATGTCGCTCAGGATGTCCTTGAGAAACATGCGATCGAGACCGCCGATAAACGGAGTGCCTGCACGAAACGCCAGGCTGTAGGTAAGGGCCGCGAACAGGATGGTGACCAGGCAGGTGACGGCGAAACTGGTCATCACGGTGTCGCCGACATTCTTCTTGCGCACCATGCCGCCATAGAACAGCCCAAGACCCGGGACCGTCATCATCAAGACAAGTGCGACGGATGTCAGCATCCACGCGGTGTCGCCGGAGTTCGGCGTACACTTTTCGAGGATCTTGCCGCCGCAGGCCGGCGGCGCGGCGTCCTCAGCCAGTGCGAGGTCGCTGAACAGAAGGTAGAGGCACGCTACTCCCAAGAGGGCAACCAGAAGTCTCACGAGCCGTTGGCGCGTGTCTGTCGCTAACTGCATCATCGTCCTCCCCTCGCAAGAAATGTCAGTGGTTGAAGCCGCCCTGCCGGGCTCTCCCGGCCGTACGCGGACAGCGCAGCAAGCGCCGACGCGTTGCCAGCCTGTCCGGTTCTCGGGATGTCTTGCAGCGTAAAAGTCGCGGCCGCATCAAGCCTGGCACAAGGCGCAACAACTCTTTGCTCGGCGGCACGGCGATGGCCGTCGGGTTCGGATGGCTGGAGCTTGACGGCGACTAGCCTCATCATCGGCCAGCCTTTTCCCAATGCGTCCCCAGACGGAAAACCGAAACCACAGTTTCCGCCTCCATTCTTGCCTGGATTCAATCAAGATTCGTGCCACCGGCATCGCCGAGGTAGCACGTTGAAAGGATTGCCGTTTCAGTTCGCGAATAAAGCGGCGCGACGCACTCCTGCATGCTGTTTCAGCAGGCAACTGACTGGCAAATGGGCAGCCCGTAACGGCCGCCAATTTAGTTGGCAGCCGTCCAAAGTGCGAGAGCCGGAAACTAGGCGGCCTTGAGCAACGGCGGTTGCGACGGCCGGATCAGCGCGAACGTCAGCTGGATGATGCCGCCGGTCAGGCCGAGCGCGACGCCGATGCGCCACGCCATGGTGTAGGACCCGAAGGTGTCGTAGATCACCCCTCCTCCGTAGGCGCCGAGGAAGCTGCCGATCTGGTGGCTCATGAAGGCGAGACCCTGGATCATCGCCTGCCAGCGCAGTCCGAACATCTCGGCGACCGCGCCCGCGGTCAACGGACCGACGCCCATCCAGAGGAAGCCCATGATGGCGCCGAACAACAGCGTGGATGCAGGCGTTGCCGGCAGCATGAAGTACCAGGCGAGCGCCAGCGAGCGCAGGATGTAGATCGCACCGAGCAGCGCGAGCTTGTTCCAGCGTTGGCCGGCCCAGCCGAAGAACAGCGAGCCCAGCACGTTGAAGCCGCCGATCATGCCGAGCGTCTGCGCGCTGAGCATCGGGTCGAGGCCACAGATCGCGAGATACGACGGCAGATGCGTGGTGAGGAACACGAGCTGCATGCCGCAGACCATGTAGGCGCAGGTCATCACGACGAAGGACGCGTTGCTGAACGCCGTCTTCGCCGCCGTCATGGCGGTGGCGTTGCCGATATCGTCGCCTACGGGCTTGGGGAGCGGAACGCTGTCGACCCGTCCGGCATACCAGGCGGCCGGGATCATCGCGATCGACAGGATCACGAAGCCGGCGAGCCCAACGCGCCAGCCGAATCCTTCATTGAGCATCTGGCCGATCGGCGCCGACACCAGTGCACCGAGCGAGCCCGCGGCGGAGACGATGCCGAGCACGGTCGAGCGCACCGTCGGCGGCACCGCACGCGCCGAGACCGACATCGCCATGGCATTTGCCGTACAGGCGAGCGAGGCGCCGATCAGCACACCGCCGCCGATCATGATGGCGACCAGTCCGTGTGCGGTTGCCATCAACGCAAGCCCGGCGATGTAGAGCACCGCGCCCGTCACCGTGATCGTGCGGAAGCCGTAGCGCACCGTCATCGCGCCCGCCATCGGCTGCAGGAAGCCCCAGGCGAGGTTCTGCACGGCCAGCGCCAGCGTGAAATCGGACACCGAGATATGGATGTCATGCGTCAGCGGCTGCATGAAGATGCCGAGACTCTGGCGCAGCCCCATGCTCAGCGTGAGCATGATGGAGGTGCCGATCAGGATCGGAAGCGAGGGACGCAGGACCTTCAACAGGGACATTGTTCTTGTTCTCCCGACCGGCCGCAGCACGATAGCCGCAGCCTGCGATTCCCATATCTTTTGGTTACACAGACCTGTGTACTTAGGCTATACAAGGGTGCTGCTGTCAAGCAAAGAGGATCACTGCCGGCGCATGGCATCCCCGCCCCCCAAACAGACCATGAAAGAGCGGATCCTCGAGACCGCCGACAGGTTGTTCTACCTGCAAGGAATTCGCGCCGTCGGCGTCGACACCATCGCGGCGGAGGTCGGTATCTCCAAGCGCACGCTCTACAATCACTTCCCCTCGAAGGATGCGCTGATCTCAGCCTATCTCGAACGCCGCTTCGTGCAGCCCCGCCCGTCCGACAAGCCGCCCGTCGAACAGATTCTGGCAACCTTCGATTCGCTGGAGCGGCGCTTTTCGGCCAAGGATTTCCGCGGCTGCCCGTTTGTGAATGCTGTCGCCGAGCTAGGACCGGACGAGCGCGGAGTTCGCAACATCGCCGTCGCCTTCAAGGAAAGCCGCCGCGTCTGGTTTCGCGATCTGTTGCAGCAGCTTGGCGTCGCCGATGCCGAGGGACTTGCGACCCAGCTGGTGCTGCTGGTCGATGGCTCGATTGCGCAGGACCTGGTGCGCGACGACCCCGCAATGGCGCGCGCGGCCAAGGAAGCCGCGCGGGTATTGTTGGCAAATGCAGGCGTGAAGTGCGGCGAGACCGGTCCCGCGGACAGGCTCAAGGTCGCGGCGAAGAAGCGCGCCGGGTGAATCCGGTTGCGTCCCGAACTCCCGTTTGGTTGTTAGCGTTGACGACACGCGACGGCAATTGGATATTCCGTCAGACGAGATTGTCGGCGGTCGCGCGAACGGCCCGCGGCGCACAAGGGGAGCGACCATGGAATATCTGAAGGTGACCGCCACCGGCTACGATTTTGCACCGGCGCGCGCGGCGATGCAGCGCTATATCGACAACAACCTGCTGTCCGGCATCTCGTCCGCCGTCATGGTGGGCCGCGATCTTGTCGACGTGAGCTGCGTCGGCTGGGCCGACAAGGAAGCGCAGATTCCATTGCGGACCGACCACATCTTCCGCGTCTTCTCCAACACCAAGCTGATCACCTCCTGCGCCGCGCTGTTGCTGCTCGAGGAAGGCCGCTTCAAGCTCGACGATCCCATCGAGAAATTCATCCCGCAGCTTGGACATCGGAAAGTGTTGCGGCTCGGCGCAACGTCGCTGAACGAAACGGAGCCCGCCAAGAGCTCGATCACCATCCGTCAACTGCTGAGCCACACTGCCGGTCTCAGCTACGGTTTCTTTGATCCCGGCACCGTCATCTTCAAAGCCCTCAATGAGCGCGGCGTCCACAATCCCAACACGACCCTGGCTGACATGGTCGACGTGCTGTCGGACCTGCCGCTGATCTATCAGCCGGGCACGTCGTGGGAATATTCGCTCGCGATCGACGTGGTCGCGCGGCTGGTGGAAGTCATCAGCGGCCAGACCTTCGACAAGTTCATCCAGGCGCGCATCCTCGATCCGCTCGGCATGGTCGACACCGGCTTCGTCGTCCCGCAAAAGGATCAGGGCCGTCTTGTCGCGTACTATGCGGGCGCCGACCTGATGGAGCCCATGAAGCCAGGCCTCACCCGCACCGACAACGCGCCCTTCCCTGGCGCCTATCTGCGCCCGGTCGCAAGGCTCAATGGCGGCGGTGGCCTGGTGTCAACGCTGCCCGACATGGTCGCGCTGATCCGTAGCCTGCTGCCCGGCGGGCCGACGCTGCTCAAGCCGGAGACAATTGCGTTGATGATGAGCAACCAGTTGCCCGAGGGACAGTGGATCCGCTTCGCCATGATGGGCGAGCAGCCCGGCAAGGTGCACGGACTTGCCGGCGGCATCATCCAGACGCCCTCGGCGATCGATCATCCCGACGCGGCCGGCGAATTCTATTGGGGCGGCGTCGCGGGCACGCAGTGGTGGGTCTGCCCGAAGGCCAATGTCGCCGGCGTCATGATGGCGCAGCGGCAGATGGCGTTCGTCCATCCGTTCTCGTTCGAGTTCAAGCGGATGGCTTATGACGCCGTGAGGCGCGGACGCTGACAACGTCACGCAGCAACGCTGTCGTCACCCGCGAAGGCGAGTGCCCCAGTATTCCAGAGGCCGTGCAGCTTGAAATGGGAGGCCGCAGCGTACGCGAGGTATGACGATAGCGAACGCGGATAAGAGGAACGACCTTAAGCCGCTGCCGAGACGACGCGGTTGCGGCCGTCGTGCTTGGCGCGATAGAGCGCAGTGTCGGCGCGCTTGAGCACGTCGGTGACCGGCTCGCCCTTGCGCTCCAGCGTGGTGAGACCAATCGAGATCGTGACCTCGATCCGTTTGCCGCCCTTGTCGACGGTAAAGGGCTCGCCGGCGATCGAGCGACGCAGCCGCTCGGCGACCATGCCGGCGACATGGAGGTCGGTCTCCGGCATCACGATCACAAATTCCTCGCCGCCATAGCGGCAGGCGAGATCGATGCCGCGGATCGACTTGCGGATGCGGACGGCAAATTCGCGCAGCACGTCGTCGCCGGCATCGTGGCCGTAGGTGTCGTTGATGGCCTTGAAGTAGTCGATGTCGAGGATCATCAGCGCCAGCGGCTTGCCGCGCAGCGAGGCCTGTTCGGCGAGCGTCGCGAGGTGGCTTTCCATGTAGCGGCGATTGTTCAGGCCGGTGAGCGCGTCGGTGATCGCCATCTCGATCGAGTTCTGCACGTTGTCGCGCAGGTGATCCGTGTAGCGGCGGCGACGGATCTGGGTGCGCGCTCGCGCCAGCAGTTCGTTCTTGTCGACCGGACGCAGCAGGTAGTCGTTGACGCCGATCTCCAGGCCACGCATCAGCCGCGTGTTGTTGTCGGCATCCGAGACCGCGAGGATCGGGACCTGGCGGGTGCGCTCCAGCGAGCGCGCCTGGCTGCACAGCCGCAGACCATCGTAATTGTCGAGGCTGAGCGACACGATCAGGAGGTCGTAGTTGCCTTCGGCCGCGTGGAACAGCGCTTCCGACGGATTGATTTCGACATCGACGGTGTGCTCGGCGGAAAGGGTCGGCGCCAGCTTCTCGTAGGACGACGGACGGTCGTCGACCAGCAGGATACGGCCGCCCATTCCCTTGTCGGCGATCGCGCTGCGCTCGGGCGCCTGCATGCCAATCTCGAGCGAGGTGATGGCGCGCATGCGCAGCTCATCGGTCATCATCTTCAGCCGGGTCAGCGAGCGCACGCGCGCGATCAGCACGACGTCCGACACCGGTTTGGTGAGAAAGTCATCGGCCCCGGCTTCGAGGCCGCGGACGCGGTCGGAAGGACTGTCCAGCGCCGTGACGATGACGACCGGAATGAAATGGGTTGCCGGATTGGACTTCAGGCGACGGCAGACCTCGAAGCCGTCCATGTCGGGCATCATGACGTCGAGCAGGATGATGTCGCATTCGGCGCGCGCGCAGATCTCCAGGGCCTCGGCGCCGTTGGAAGCGGTCAGCACATCGAAATATTCGGCTGACAGGCGGGCTTCCAGCAGCTTGACGTTCGCCGGAACGTCATCGACGACGAGGATACGCGCGGACATTGCACCACAACTCCCCTATCCGATAAAGCGTCGGACAGTCTCAATAAATTTGCCGACCGAGATCGGCTTGGACAAATAGGCTTCGCAGCCGCCCTCGCGGATGCGTTCTTCGTCGCCCTTCATCGCAAAGGCGGTGACCGCGACCACCGGGATCGTGCGCAGGTCGGGATCGTCCTTGATCCAACGCGTGACCTCGAGGCCGGAAACCTGCGGCAATTGAATATCCATCAGGATAAGATCGGGATGCAGCTTGCGAACGAGGTCAAGCGCTTCGAACCCATTGCTGGTGCCCGAGGTCTGATAGCCATGCGCTTCCAACAGATCGCGAAAGAGCTTCATATTGAGCTCGTTGTCCTCCACGATCAGGACGGTTTTGGCCATCCCGTCCCTCCCAACCCTAGGAAACGGGCCCGGCTGCGGCGCCTCACGCACCGCGCTCGGGGCGCGTCGAAAATGTGAATTCAAACTAGCGCCAGAATCGCTCTAACCCGTTAACCCCCAAGTCAACTTCCGTAGCGTGGTTTCCGCTTGCTTGAATACACACAGAAGACTCGGGCATGATGGGCCTCTCAATAGAGACCATAAGTTAACGGAAAGGCAAACTGGCGCGTTGAAAAAGCCTGTTCACAACCCTCGGGAAGTCGCTGAAATCGTTGCGATTCAGGCGTTGAGCTTCGTTGCCGGAGATCCCGAGCGGCTGGGCCTGTTCCTGGCCGAGACAGGGATCGGACCGGAGACGCTACGCAATGCCGCAGCCGATCCTCAATTTCTTGCGAGCGTGCTCGATTTCGTGCTCCGCGATGACGCCACCGTGAAGGCCTTCGCCGACGCGTCGGAACTGCACCCGACCAACATCGCCGCCGCCCGTCAGGTGCTGGGGGACCCGCAGTGGGAGCGCGACGTGCCGTGACCGCGGCGTCGGCAGCTTTCGACGGCCCCCTCAGTTTCTGCAGAGACTGCCTCGGCGATCTCGATATCAAGGTGAAGCGGTGCAGCCATTGCGGCTCGCCGCGGTTGGTGCGTCACCGCACCCTTCCCACGCTGGCGCTGGCGCACATCGACTGCGACGCGTTCTATGCCACCGTCGAAAAGCGCGACAATCCGGATATTGCCGACAGGCCGGTCATCATCGGCGGCGGCAAGCGCGGTGTCGTGTCGGCGGCCTGCTACATCGCCCGCACCTACGGCGTCCGTTCGGCGATGCCGATGTTCAAGGCGCTCGAGCTTTGCCCGAATGCAACCGTGATCGGCCCGGACATGGCGAAATATGTCCGGGTCGGGCGCGAGGTGCGCCAGGCCATGCAGGCGCTGACGCCGCTGGTCGAGCCGCTGTCGATTGACGAGGCCTTCCTCGATCTGTCCGGCACGCAGCGCGTCCATGGCATGATCCCGGCCAAGGTGCTCGCCAAATTCGCGCGCGACGTCGAGTGCGATATCGGGATCACGGTGTCAGTCGGGCTGTCCTGCAACAAATTCCTGGCCAAGATCGCCTCCGATCTCGACAAGCCCCGCGGCTTTGCCGCGCTGGACCAGGAAGAGGCCCGCGAGATGCTGGCCGACAAGCCGGTCGGTTTCATCTACGGCGTCGGACCGGCGACGCAGGAAAAACTCGTGCAGCGCGGTTTCCGCCTCATCGCCGACCTGCAACGGGCCGACGAGAACGAGCTGATGAAACAGTTCGCCGGTGAAGGCCGCAGGCTGTGGCGGCTGGCACGTGGTATCGACGACCGCAGCGTGGTACCCGATCGCGGCGCCAAGACGATCTCGAGCGAGACCACCTTCGAGACCGACATCCGCGATTTCGCAACGCTGGAGAAGCTGCTCTGGAAATTGTCAGAGAAAGTCTCGGCGCGGTTGAAGACCAGCGACCTCTCCGGCTGCACCATTACGCTGAAGCTGAAGACCGCCGACTTCCGCCAGCGCACCCGTTCGCAATCGATCCAGACGCCGACCCAGCTCGCCGCCAAGATCTTCGCGGTGTCGCGCGAGATGCTGGTGAAGGAGATCGACGGCACCGCCTTCCGCCTGATGGGAACCGGTGTCAGCGCGCTGCGGCCCGGCTCGCAGGCCAATGATGCCGACATGCTCGACCGCCGCTCGGCGCACGCCGAACGCGCGATGGACAATCTCAGAAAGAAATTCGGCAACGCCGCCGTGATCAGGGGCATTGCCTATGACGGGCCGGGAAAGCCGGCTGAGGATTAATCCGTCATTGCGGGCGTAGCGAAGCAATCCATGCCTTAACGCATGTGGACAGATGGATTGCTTCGCTACGCTCGCAATGACGCGGAGAAGAACTCAGGCCCTCAATCGACGACGGCCACCGCCTCGATCTCGATCAGCCATTCCGGCGCCGCCAGCGCCGTGACGCCGACCAGCGTGCTCGCCGGCGGCTCCATGCCTGCAAAGAACGCACTGCGCGCCTTGCCGATGATCGGACGAAGCTCAGGCTTGTAGCCAACGACGAAGGTCGTGATCTTCACGATGTTGGCATAGCTGGCACCGGCAGCTTTCAGCGCGAGGCCCAGGTTCTGCATCACCTGCGTCGTTTGCGCAGCAAGGTCGCCGGGACCGACCACCCGTCCCTCCTCGTCGACCGACACCTGCCCCGAAATATAGATCGTGCGCGCGCCCGTGGCGGCGACAACGTGGGAGTATGCGGGATTGTGGTGAAGGCCGCTGGGGCGCAGATGTTCGAGCTTGGGCATGATGTGCCTCCCTGACACGCGTTGGACGGAGAGCCTACTCGGGTCCGGCGCGCTCGACCAGAGAAGTCGTCACTTGCAGGGCTTGGAATTCCTGATGTCGAACTTGTCCATCGCGCCCGAGATCACAAAATCGTTGTAATCGAGCACCAGCGCGCGCGAGACGCCGTTCTCGTAGAGCTCGAACGACATCGCATAGACCGGCGTCTGTTCGCCGTCCGTCGGCTTGGCGTCGCGGTCGTAATAGCTCACCGTCACCGGCCAGCGCGTCAACGATTTCATCACGTCGCTTGCCGTCGACGGATCGGGTGATGTCGGCGTGCGGTCGCCCGGGATCGCTTTGCCGATCACCGTCAGCGTGTTGTAGACCTTCTCGCCATTATCGGAGCCGTCATAGACCGTCAGTTCAAGCACCGACTTGCCGTCGCGGGCTGCCGCGATGATGCGCCTGATCTGCTCGGTCGGAAATACAATCTTGCCGTCGAGATCGAAGGACTTCTTCACCGGCTGCGTCAGCTTCACCGTGATGTGGTCGCCGACCCGCTCGGCCACGCCGTCGACCGGCGCGGCGTCGCTGTCGTTCATGCGGGTGTCGATCTTGAAGCGGTAGCTCTTGCCCGCGGCATCCTCCCAGGACTTCGATTGCAGATCGGAGAGCGTGACCTTGCCTTCGCCGCTGTCGAGCTCGGAGACTTGCCGGAATTCGGACGTATAGCCTTCGCAGGAACTTCCCGAGAAATTGTAGAGGATGCGCCCGCGCGCATCGTTGACCGCGTTGCCGCCCCGCGACTTCAGGAGGCTGAGATCATAAAGCGCCTGGTGTGCGAGGAATGGCCCGCCGGCGGCCGCGGCGGCCGGCGCATCGGCCCAACCAATTCCTGCAGCGGCCGTGATCGTCAGGACCAGGGCACGCGACACAGTCCGGAACGGCAGAATCATGGTTTCTCCTCGGGGAGGCGACGATTCGTCACAATAGTGACGGCCCTATTGCGCCGCAACTGGGGCATGTTTCACAAAAAGGTAACGAGCAGATACGGAAATGCCGGCTTCCTCAGCGGTTCTTCGCGTGAACCCCACAGATCAGGAAACAGTGTTCGGGTTCCCCTCGCTTGCAACCGGCGGCGCGATGGGCGAAACAAGGCTTCGTCTGAAACAAGGCTTGACCAGAACCAAGGCTTGACCAGAACCAAGGCTGGCCCGAGTGCGTTTCGGGCACAGATCATCCAACCAGGGACAAAAACATGGCGGGTACAGTCGAACAGAAGCTGGCATCACAGGGCGTCACCCTGCCTCAGCCGACCTCCCCGGTCGCGAACTATGTCCCCTTCGTCCGCAGCGGAAACCTGCTGTTCGTATCCGGCCAGGTTTGCTTCAACGCCGAGGGCAAGCTGATCGCCAAGGGCAAGCTGGGTTCAGGCGTCACCCTTGAGCAGGGCGCGGCTGCAGCGCGCGGTTGCGCGATCAACCTGCTCGCGCAGGTCAAGGCCGCGCTCGGCGATCTCGACAAGGTGGCGCGCGTGGTGCGGCTCGGCGGCTTCATCAACTCCGCGCCCGATTTTCTCGATGGACCGAAGGTGCTGAACGGCGCCTCCGACCTGATGGTGGAAGCGTTCGGCGACAAGGGCCGTCACGCCCGCACCACGGTCGGTGTCGCCTCCCTGCCCGCCGACGCCGCGGTCGAAGTCGAAGGCATCTTCGAAGTCGCCTGATCGATGCGCGCTCCTGATTGGCTGACGAAGCAGCCGGTCGCGCATCGCGGCCTGCACGATGCGGCACGCGGCATCATCGAGAACATGCCGGCCGCGGCCAGCGCATCGATCGCAGGCAATTTCGCCATCGAGTGCGACATCCAGCTCACCGCCGACGGCGAGGCGATGGTGCATCACGATGATGTGCTCGGGCGCCTCACCGAAGGTTCGGGCGCACTGCTGACGAAAACCGCCGCTGAGCTGAAGGCGGTGAAGTTCAAGGACACGTCCGAGCAGATGATGACGCTCGGCGATCTCTGCGCCCTGGTCGCCGGCCGCGTGCCGCTGGTAATCGAGGTCAAGAGCCATTTCGACGGCGATCGCAAGCTGGTAGCCCGGATGGCCGAGGTGCTGTCGTCCTATTCCGGCCCGGTGGTCGGGATGTCGTTCGATCCCGACCAGGTCCTGGCGCTGCGCGAGATCATGCCCGCATTGCCGCGCGGCATCACCGCCCAGCGCACCTATGACGACGGCTACTGGACCAAGCTGACGCCTGCGCAGCGCGACGGCATGCTCCATCTGCGCCACGGCTTCAGCACCCAGCCGCATTTCGTCGCCTTCTGGGTCAACCAGCTGCCCGCGCCGGCGCCCTGGGTCGCCCGCAACGTCTTCGGCTGCCCGCTGCTGGCCTGGACCGTGCGCACGGCGGAACAGCGCGAGCGCGCGGCGCACTACGCCGACCAGATGATTTTCGAGGGGTTCGTTCCGGGAACCTGACATGCCCCTGCAGCCTTGAAGTCGTCGCTGCGATGCACGATCTTTGCAGGAGTTGGTCGTCATCTGCGATGGCGGAATGCGGAGCATGATCCGGAAGTGGACCCAGTTGTTCCGGAAAGATCATGCTCAAAAGAGGCACCGGTCTTCATTCTCGATGGCGTCTTCTGAAATCACCCTCGAAGCTGTTCCTGACATCAGCGACATTCCTGCCGCCGAGTGGGATGCGTGCGCCAATCCGAGTCCCGATCCGGACAGCCTGGAACATCTCGATACGCTGGCCTCGCCCGCTGTAGCAGGCGATTGCCGAACGATCTCAAAGCCGAGCTATAACCCTTTCGTTTCTCACGCCTTTTTTACCGCAGCGGAAGCCTCCAATTCGGCCTGCGCGCGGACCGGCTGGGGTCCGCGGCATCTGCTCGCGAAGCTCGACGGCAAGATCGTGGGCGTGGTGCCCTGCTATCTGAAGTCCCACTCGCAGGGCGAATACGTGTTCGACCGCGGCTGGGCCGAGGCCTATCACCGCGCCGGCGGCAGCTACTATCCGAAGCTGCAGGTATCCGTCCCCTTCACGCCCGCGACCGGGCCGCGCCTGATGATCCGCGACGGCGTCGACCGCGCGCTGATCGGCTCGGCGCTGGCACGGGGCTTGAGGGGGCTCTGCAACGCCACCGAAGCCTCGTCCGTGCACGTGACGTTTGCCCGCGAGGATGAGGCCCGGTTCCTTGGCGAGCATGGCTTCCTGCAGCGGACCGACCAGCAGTTCCACTGGCACAATGAAGGCTACAAGACCTTCGACGACTTCCTCGCCACGCTGAATTCACGCCACCGCAAGGCTATCAAGCGCGAGCGCCGGGAGGCTATCGGGGCCGGGATCACCATCCACTGGCTGACTGGTTCAGATATCACCGAAGACGCATGGGACGCGTTCTTCGAGTTCTACATGGAGACCGGCTCGCGCAAATGGGGCCGGCCCTACCTCACGCGAAAGTTCTTCTCGCTGATCGGCGAGAGCATGAGCCGCGACGTGTTGCTGGTGATGGCCAAGCGCAACGGGCGCTGGATCGCGGGCGCGATCAACTTCATCGGCTCGGATACGCTGTTCGGCCGCAACTGGGGCGCAATCGAGCACCACCCGTTCCTGCATTTCGAGGTCTGCTATTACCAGGCGATCGATTTCGCGATCCAGCGCGGCCTCAAGATCGTCGAAGCCGGGGCGCAGGGCGAGCACAAGCTGGCGCGTGGATACTTGCCGCAGACGACCTATTCGGCGCATTTCATCGCCGATCCTGGCCTGCGCCGTGCAATCGCCGATTACCTGAAGCGCGAGCGCGACTATGTCGCCGAGGTCGGTCGCGAGCTCACCGAGGCCGGTCCGTTCCGGAAGACGGCCGATGACGCTTGACGTTTCGGCCGCGAGCAAGACATTAACGTTGCAGAATTCGAGGAGCCGCCGACATGCAAGCCGCCTATGACAACAACAACATCTTTGCAAAGATCCTGCGCGGCGAGCTGCCCTGCCACAAGGTCTATGAGGACGAGCACGTCTTCGCCTTCCTCGACATCATGCCGCGCTCGCCCGGGCACACGCTCGTGATCCCGAAGGCCCCTGCCCGCAACATTCTCGACATCAAGCCGGATGACTACGCGCATGTCGCGCGCGGCACCCACAAGATCGCGGCCGCCGCGATGAAGGCCTTCGAGGCCGACGGCATCACCGTGCAGCAATTCAACGAGCCCGCCGGCGGCCAGGTCGTCTTTCATCTCCACATGCATGTGATGCCCCGCATGAACGGCGTCATGTTGCTGCCGCCTGCCAGCCGCAAGGAAGAAACGAAGGTGCTGGAAGCCCACGCGGCGAAGCTGATCACGGCGTTGAAGTAAGGCACCGGCGTCATTCCGGGGCGACGCGCAGCGACGAATCCGGAATCTCGAGATTCTCAGGTGCGCACTGCGCACCATAGTTCCATGCTTCGCATCGCCCCGGAATGACGAGGGAGAAAACTCACTCCGTCTCGAAATCCCCCGACTGCGGCGGTGCGAGGGGCGTGAACTCGCAGCGGTCGGGCTTGACGTCGATCAGCGGTGTCTCATCGAGGCAGTCGAGCCCACGGACCAGGATGACGTTGCCCTCGACGCCGACCAGCTTCACGGTCGACGTCCCGATCGGATTGGGACGCACCGGTGAGCGCAGCGAGAAGGTGCCACGGGTGTTGCCGTTGTTCTTCGGGCTCTGCAGCACGATGTCGCGGCGCGACTGGTGCAGCCAATAGAGCACTTCTAGGTTCGAGTAGAATTCGACGCCCTTGATCGCGGCGACCCAGGGATCGAAGATCTCAAGCCGGCAGACGGGACCATCGTGCCGCCCCTGCCGCGGCGTCGCCAGCCGCGAGGTCCAGGGCGTGCGGATGCGTCCGATGAAGACAACGCCCGCATCGCGAGCGGCAGGCATGTCGATGGCGACCTCGCCCTCGCGCAGTTCCATTTCTCGTACCATGTGTCAGTCCAGCGATATGTTGAGCGTCATGACCACCTGCGCCCAGCGGGCGCGATCGGCGTTCACGAACGTGTCGATCTCGGCCTGGCTCTTCGGACGCAGCGGCGGAAAACCGATCTTGACCAGCGAAGCGCGAAACGCCTCGTCGTTCAAGGCCCGGTCCAGGCTCGCCTTGACCTTATCCGCGACATCGTCAGGCAGTTTCGACGGCGCAGCGATACCATACCAGACGCTTACGGAATAATCAGGATAGCCGCTCTCGGCGATGGTCGGCAGGTCGGGCAAATCCGCGATGCGCTCCGTCGAGCTGACGCCGAGTGCGCGCAGCATGCCCGACCTGACCGGCGGCAGCGCGGTGCCGAGCGTGTCGAACATCAATTGGATATTTCCGGACAGCAGGTCGGTCAGCGCCGGTCCGGCCCCCTTGTAGGGCACGTGGACCAGATCGACGCCCGCCATCTGCTTGAACATCTCACCGGCGAGGTGAACGGTGCCGCCGGTGCCGGCCGATCCGAAATTGAGTTTCCCCGGATTCTGCCTGGCGTAGGCGACGAACTCCGCGATCGTCTTTGCCGGCACGGATGGGTGCACCTCCATGATCATCGGCGAATCCGTGACCACCGCGAGCAAGCGGAAATCCTTTGCCGGATCGTAGGGCAGCTTCTTGTAAAGCAGCGGATTGAGCACGAAGATCGAGGCCGCCGTCACGAACAGCGTGTAGCCATCGGGATCGGAGCGCGCCGCGGCTTCCGCGCCGATCGCGCCCTGTGCACCGGCCTTGTTCTCGACCACGACCACCTGCTTGAGATCGCGTCCGAGATATTCACCGACGAGCCGGCCAAGCACATCGGTCGGGCCGCCCGCGGCATAGGGCACGATGAGCCTGATCGGACGCGTCGGATAGTCTGCGGCGCGCGCCGGCGGCGCCGCTGCAAGCAGTGTGATGAGTGCGACAATGAATGCTGATGCCCGCCGCATCATGCCGTTTCCCCAGTTTGTTGTTCTTGGGAGGCGAGAGTAGCGGAAGCTGCGGTCGCTGCAATCACACTCGCGCGGTGGCCTTACGCCCTGTTCCTCAGCACGAAGCACGCCCCACCCGCCTTGCGGATGCGGTTACAGAGGCCGTCGGCCTCGGGACGCGTATCGGCGCCGATGCGCACCTGATAGAAGGTGGCGCTGCCGCGGGTGCGCAAATGCGAGCTCAGCAGGCTCGGATCCTGGTCGCCGATCACAGTGGAAAGATGCTTCATGGCGCGGGCATACATCGCCAGCGCCTTGTCGCGGCTGAAGCCGGCGGCGAGCTGCACGCCCCAGACCTTGGCGGCAGACAGCGTAATGTGCTGCTCGAGCTCGGCCACGAACGGATTCGGCGCACGTTTCAACAGTGCCATCAATTCGCGGCAGTTCGTGGTCGGCGCGCGATCGGGCATCTTGCCGTTGCGGCCGGCCGCGGCCCAGGTGTCGACGCTGGAGCCCGTGATCGCGTACACGTAGGCGCGCGTCTCCTGCGGCATCGGGCCCGTGCCGGCGAGCCAGTCCTGCACCCGGCGCGGGCCGGCATTGTAGGCTGCCGCTGCAAGGCCGAGATTGCCGAACTGGCTGCGCAACTCGCTGAGGAATTCGGCCGACTTCGGCAGCGCCTGCACTGGATTGAAGGGATTGAGCAGCCCGCGCTCGCTCGCAGTGCCCGGCATGAACTGCGCAATCCCCTGTGCGCGATCGCCGCTGCGGGTCATCGGTCCGACCGCATCGGCCTGGAAACGGCTCTCCTGCCAGATCACGCGGGCGAAGAATTCGAGCGGCAAGCCGTTCGCACGCGCCGCCGACTCGATCATCAGGCACATCGCCTCGCGAGTGTCGCTCTCGCGCGCTGCGTCGGCGGGCATCTCGGGCGGCATCGCGAGTTCCTCGACGCTCGGATGCACATAGCGGGGCGCGTCGGCCGGCGCGTCCGCTGCACGGGCGCCGAGCGGCGACGCCAGCATCGCAAGCATGCCCAATCCTGCGTACAGGGCTGTTCGCATCGCAATTCTGCTCCCGCGCCGCGCGGCTTGACACCGCGAGCTCCTAGTCTAGCTATGGCTGACAATGATGGCGCGCAAAAGGGAGCGCAAAATGGCCGCACCTTCGGACGATCGACTCGGTTTTGCGCCAGATGACGACGCGCCGATCGGCTACATGAAGCGGACCCGGGACTATTACGCGGCGATCGGCTACACCACGCCCTATCGCTGGGCGCACTATACTTCCGCACCATTCCAGCCGCTGAAGAAGCCGCTCAGCCAGTCCCGCGTCGCCATCATCACGACCGCGGCACCGTTCGATCCCGCCAGGGGCGATCAGGGTCCCGGCGCAAAATACAACGGCGGCGCCAAGTTCTATTCCGTTTATGACGGCGATACATCGAAGCAGCACGATCTGCGGATCTCCCATATCGCCTATGATCGCGCGCATACCTCGGCCGAGGACAGCGCCACCTGGTTCCCGCTGGCGCAACTCAAGCGTCTCGCGGAGGCCGGCAAGATCGGCGAAGTCGCGCCGCGCTTCTTCGGCGCGCCGACCAACCGCAGCCACCGCGTCACCATCGAGACCGATGCGCCCGAAATCCTCAAGCGTTGCCGCGCCGACAATGTCGACGCCGCGGTGCTGGTGCCGAACTGTCCGGTATGCCACCAGACTATCAGCCTGGTCGCACGCCACCTCGAGCAGAACGGCATCTCCACCGTCGTGATGGGCTGCGCGAAGGACATCGTCGAGCACGCCGCGGTGCCGCGCTTCCTGTTCTCCGATTTCCCGCTCGGCAATTCCGCGGGCAAGCCGCACGATGTCGCCTCACAGGCCTTCACGCTGGAGCTTGCGCTTCGCGTGCTGGAGTCCGCGCCGGGTCCGCAAACCACGGTGCAGTCGCCGCTGCGCTGGAGCGAGGATCATTCCTGGAAGCGCGACTACAGCAACGCCGACGCGCTCAGCGCCGAGGAGCTGGCGCGCCTGCGCCGCGAATTCGATGCGCAGAAGGAAATCGCAAAAGGCCTGCGCGTCGCTTAGCGTAAAGCACTGTCACTTGCGCAACTTGCGGTGTCATCGCCCGGCCTTGTGCGCAATTGCGCACTAGGACCGGGCGATCCAGTATTCCAGAGACGTCGGTCCAAGACGGAAAAGCCGCGGCGTACTGGGTCCCCCGGTCCCGTCAACGCCAAGGCTTCGACGAGGCCATCAACTCTTGGCACGCCGAAGCTTCAGCGAAGGCGGCAAGCCGGGGGACGACAACGGAGGGATCTGGCTCAGCGCGCCTTCACCAGCACCGGGACTCCACCGCGTGAAGCGGCCTGCTCGCCGCCGGCATAGCGGCGAGCGAGCGCCGCGCAGGTCATCAGCTGGATCTGGTGGAACAGCATCAGCGGCAGCACGATCAGCCCCACCGATTGGCCGGCCAACAGCACGCTCGCCATCGGCAGCCCGCTCGCCAGGCTCTTCTTCGAACCGCAGAACATGATGGCGATGCGATCCTCACGGGAGAAGCCGAGCAGCCCGCTGCCGAAATTGGTGATGAACAACACCAGGGCGAGCAGGACCGCATCGACAGCGAGCACGGTGATCATCTGGGCCGCGTCGACCTGATGCCAGATTCCGTGGCTCACCCCCTCGCTGAACGCGGTGTAGACGATCAGCAGGATCGAGCCGCGATCAACCAGACCGACCATGGCGCTGTGCTTCGCAATCCAATTGCCGATCAGCGGCCGGGACAGCTGGCCCGCGACGAAGGGCACCAGCAACTGCAGGACGATGTCGAATGCGGCATTGCCGGAGAACCCGCCATGGCTGCTGAGCAGCACACCCGCGAGCAGCGGCGTCGCGACGATGCCGAGCAGATTGGAAGCTGTCGCCGAGCACAGCGCCGCCGACACATTTCCTCCGGCGATCGAGGTGAAGGCGACCGACGACTGCACCGTCGACGGCAGGATGCAGATCAGGATCACGCCCGCCCACAGCGCCGGCGTCAGCAGCTGCGGCGCCAGCGCGTGGGCCGCCAGCCCGAGCAGCGGGAACAGGCCGAAGGTAGCGAAGAAGATCGCCAGATGTAGCCGCCAGTGCCGCGCCCCGACCAGGGCTTCCTCCGTCGACAGCTTGGCGCCGTGGAGGAAGAACAGCACCGCGATGGCCGCGTTCGTGCCGTAGCCGCCGATCACGGTTCCCTGCCCCTGCAACGGCAGCAGCGTGGCAAGGCCGACCATGCCGACGATAGCCACTGAGTAGAGGTCGACGTTCGCGAGCGATCGCAACCGGCTGACAGACATGATGGCTTCCTTTCGCTTCCTGAAAGGTGCCCATCGAGGTGCCGATTGTGAAGTACGCTTACCGATGTTATGGTAATTGTGATTTGTAATTATCGGCATCCAGCCATGCTCGACCCAATCCAGCTCGAAACCTTCCTCACCGTGGCCCAGACCGAGAATTTCACCGAGGCAGGTCGCCGCCTCGGCCTGAAGCAGTCGACGGTGAGCCAGCACATCCGCAAGCTCGAAGCCGCGGCCGGTCGACGGCTGTTCGTGCGCGATACGCATTCTGTCACGCTGACGGCCGATGGCGAGGCGATGGTAGGATTTGCGCGCCCGATCCTGGAGGCGAATGCCCGCGCCCGCGACTACTTCGCGGGATCGCAGGTGCGCGGCAAGATCCGCTTCGGCGCCGCCGAGGATTTTGCCAGTTCGCGCCTGCCGGACCTGCTGCGCGATTTCGTCCGCCGGCACCCGCAGGTCGATCTCGAGCTCACGATCGGCCTGAGCGCGGGGCTCTACCAGAAGCTGGACGGAGGCGAGCTGGATCTCGTGCTCGGCAAACGGCGGCCCGGCGACGAGCACGGCCAACTGGTCTGGAGGGACCGCCTGGTGTGGACCGGCGCGCCGGGGACGCGGCTCGATCCGGGCCAGCCCCTGCCCCTCATTCTCTACGCGCCGCCGAGCGTCAGCCGCAGCGTCGTGTTGGAGGCGATGGAGCGCTCCGGACGGCCCTGGCACATCGTCTGCTCAAGCGGCAGCCTGAGCGGGCTGCGCGCCGCAGCGCTCGCAGGCCTCGGAATCACCCCACAGGCGCAGGCGTTCATCCCTGACGGCCTCGAGGAGGTCCCGGCATCCGGGCTGCCGCTGCTCGGCAGCGTCGAATTCGTGGTGCAGGCCGCGCGTCGGTCACGGCGCGGCCCTGCCGCCGAACTGGCCCAGGCGATCACGACACATGGTGGACGGCTGCGCCCGTAGCCCGGCAGCGGACGGCCTTCAGTCCGCCCCGTTCGTCGCGACCTCGCCCGCGTTGAGCATCCCGGTCCGTTCGTGGCAGTTGAGATACTCGAAGAACTGCTCGTCCGCGGCCGCGACGGTGACCTCGTGGTACAGCCTCAGCTTCGCATTCGGCCCCAGCGTCGACAGATACTTCATCGCCGCGCCGAAGATCCTGACATGGGTCGGATGCGATTCCGCCCAGCGCTCCAGCGCCGCGAGGCTCTTCCACCAGCTCTGGCCGTAGGACTTCTCAGTCGGCCGACCATCGGCGTCGACGACGCGCATGTAGCGGTTGGCGTAGCAGCCGATCGGGCCGCCGTCGTCGCGCAGGAAATCCATGCCCTCGCGCAGCACCGGCTCGACATCGTCGAGATACATCTTGCGCTCCTCAGCTGCGGTGTCGCTCCAATCCTGCCCCGAGCGGATCAGGCAGAGATTGTCATGCGCGACGACGCGGATGCGTGCGCCGTCGCGGACAACGCGCGGCTCTCCGACCGGCGTCATGGCGTCGGTCTGCGACAGCGGAATGCGGTCGCGCATGCCGCCCCAATAGGCGTGCTCCCGCACCTCGCCGCTCATGCTGTCGGCGAGAACCGCAACACCCTCCGGGCGTCCGAGCGACGAGAACAGCGTTTCGTAACGCTCGACATGCGGGCGCAGCACCTCGATGAAGCGGCCGACCTCACCTCCCGCGGCATTGCTGCCGGTCCAGGCCTCGCGTGCCCCACCAAACCAGGCATCGAAGCGCGCAGCGTCGTCCCAATAGGCAACCGAAACGACATTGGTGAAGCCGGCCTGATCGACATATTGCGCGCGATCCCAATGCGCTGGGCCGCTCTCCATCGCGAAGCGCTGCCCGATCTGCGCCAGCGCCTCGGCCACCGCGGCTGTCGGCTCGCCGCGATACTGCACGCCGAAATAGGCCATGACCACGCTGACGACCGCGGACTTGTGGCGCGCGACGAAGGATGGATAAGGCGGCGCGTAATCATCGGGCACGCGCCGGTGACGCGACCGTGCCGTCTGCAGGTGGGATGGAATGGCTGACTCCATGGCGGTCGTCTCCGGTTGGATTTCGCGTGTCAGGTTGCGGCCGCGTCCATGTCCTCGCTCGCGAGATTGTCGAGCGGCAGCGCAAAATGCTCGACGCGCTTCGACGGCTTCTTGTTAAGCAAGAGACGCGTGACGTCGGGGCGCGAATAGTGTCCGGCGGGATCGGCGGCGTTCTTGGCAATTCCGATTGCGCCGAGATCGATGTCGGCGAGCAGCAGGCCCTCCTGATCGGGCGGAAGCTTCTCGGCGATCGAACTGCCATCCGGTCCATAGATTGCGGCATGTCCGCCGCCGACATGCAGCAGCGCGTGCTTGTCGTCGCGATCGCAGAGCTCGTCCACCATCGCCTGCGAGACGGTCGCGCAGGGCGCGAGCACGAAGCACGAGCCTTCGACGGCATAGACACGCGACGCCGCGTTATTGACCTCCCAGCCGAGCGCGGGCGCGAACGGGTCGTACAGCGAGAAGCTCGGCCACGCCGCGACATGCACCTGCTCGTTCTGGGCATACATCGCGTATTTCGACAGCGGCTGCAGATGCTCCCAGCAGCACAGCGCACCGAGGCGTCCGATGCCGGGACGGTCATGCACGGCAAGATCGCTGCCGTCGCCCTCGCCATAGACGGTGCGTTCGGCATGGGTCGGGCGCAGCTTGCGCCGCTTGGCGATGGTCTCGCCGTCAGGGCCGATCAGCCATTGCGCGAGATAGAGGCTGCCGCCATCGCGCTCGGACAGGCCGAGCACCGCCGTCATGCCGGCCTTTTTCACGGCGAGCCTGAGACGTTCGGCTTGCGGGCTGTCATAGGCGAGCGAGTTGTCGAAATAGCGCTGCACGAAGCCGCGCCCGATCGCCCAGGCCGGCGAGTCAAGCCAGATGTACCAGGGATAGCCGGGGATGAAGGCCTCCGGAAACGCGATCAGCCTGGCGCCCTTAGCCGCGGCCTCCTCGATCAGCGCGATGGTCTTGGCGATGGAGGCATCGAGGTCGAGCCATGCCGGCGCCGCCTGCACCACCGCAACGCGATATTTCGGATGTTCAATGCCCATGATGTCCTCCTCGCTGCCGGCATCCCGGCCGGTTCGTGCTTGATCGGCCCTATCGGCCTCTGACATCATGCTGCCTTGGGATCGGAAATGCCGTTCGACTGGGGTGGAACGAAAATTCGACTGCCGGGCGATCGCCCGCAGGTGCTCCCGGCACGGACCTTGCTTGGAATGAGTGGCCCGCGTTTGGACTCGTGAAGGGAGGAAATCATGCCGGCCCTGTTCACCACGGAAGACGCGCCCACGCACCGGCGCCTCGCGCTCTGGCAGGACATCGTCTGCGACGTCTTCGTGCAGCTCGACTGCAAGTCCGACCTCGGCACCGCGTTCCACGGCGCCATCACCAGCTCGCAGGTGGGGCCGGCGAAATGCTCGACCGTATCGTCAAGCCGGCAACGCGTCTTGCGCACGCCGTCGCGGATCGCGCGCGCGAGCGAGGACTTCGTCCTGTTCGCGCTCGGCCGCCGCGGCGCCGGCGCCGTGCTGCAGGACGGCCGCGAGACCGTGATCCAGCCCGGCGAATTCGCGTTCTACGACACCACCCGTCCCTACGAATTGCGCTTCAACGACGACTTCACGCAAACCATTTTCCAGGTCCCGCGCGCGATGCTGCATCGGCGCTTTGCCGGCACCGAGCCACTGACCGCGACGACCTTCACGCTGGATCGGCCGGTCGAGCGACTGGCCTCCCAATTCCTCGCCGGGCTCTCCGATGTCGCCGACCGGCTCGATGCGGACAACGCGATCCGACTCTCCGATCAAGCCGTCGACCTGCTCGCCATGGCGATGAGCGAGCGGCTCGGTGCAGCCGCGCTGACGTCCTCAACGCATCGCTCGGCGCTGCTGTATCGGCTGAAGGCGCATGTGCTGGCGCACCTGCCCAACCCCGATCTCGGCCTCGCCGAGACCGCCGCGGCACTCGGCATCTCGTCGCGTTACGTCAACAGCCTGCTCGCCGATGAAGGGACCTCGTTCCAGCGCTTCGTGCTGGCGCAGCGGCTCGAGCGCTGCAAGCGCGACCTCGCCTCCTCAGCCCACGCCCATCGCCACATCAGCGAGATCGCGTTCGCCTGGGGCTTCAACGATCTCTCGCATTTCGGCCGGGTGTTCCGCGAGCATTATGGCCTGTCGCCGCGCGATTGGCGCCATGGTCAATTGCCAAATTGATCGGGCAGTCTGCAGCGCGAAAGCTACCGCAGAATCCGGACCTTCACGGTTGCGAACAATTTACGATAACTGCAACGGGTTCCGTTACCGACCTTCTCATGGCGCCGCATCCCGATACAGTCCGGCCATTCATTTGGAGGATTTCAGATGCAGGACCGGCGCCACGAGACGCGCGACAAGGTGCTTTATGGCGGTGTCGCCGAAATCAATGAATACGGGTCGACTGTGGATTGTGTGGTTCGCAACATCAGTGAGGGCGGCGCCTGCGTGGAATTCGAGCAGGCCGCATCGTTGCCCGAGGAGATCAGCCTGTCCATCCCGCGCAAGGGGCGCTCGTTCCTTGCACGGCTGATCTGGCGCCAGGCCAACAAGGTCGGGCTCGCCTTCCGCCTCATGACATCGGACACCCCGGTCAGCGATCTCGACGAGCGCCTGCGCCGCAGCGAGATCAAGAAGCGGCAGCTCCAGCGCCGCATCAGGGAACTGCTCGGCGAAGGCTGAGCTGCGAGCGCGCTCGCAGCCGCCTGACACGGCGATTCGCCGCAATGCTCTGCGCCGGCGCGCACTGGCGGAACTGCCCGCCCAAATGCCCTCGCACGGCCTTCCAAAGCGGCTCAAATCGCCGGAATTGGCCCGGCATTTCGGGGTTGCAAAGCACCGGTTAATCCAGCATGCGGTAGGCCCACCCGTGTCGGAACCGGAGGCAATTCTCCTTTATGTCGTCTGCAATGATCGAGCATGCCGACGGCTTGCCGCACCCACAACGCAATTGGGCCATTCTCACGATTGCGCTCGGTTTGACGATGTCCGTCATCGACGGCTCAATCGCCAATGTCGCGCTGCCCACCATCGCCCGCGATCTTGACGCAAGCCCTGCATTTTCGATCTGGATCGTCAACGGCTATCAGCTCGCGATCACGATCTCGCTGTTGCCGCTAGCCTCGCTCGGCGAGATCATCGGCTATAGCCGCGTCTATCTGGCGGGGCTGGTGCTGTTCACGCTGGCATCGCTGTTTTGCGCGCTGGCGCATACGCTGCCGTTGCTGACGATCGCGCGCGTCCTGCAGGGCTTTGGCGCGGCCGGAATCCTGAGCGTCAACTCCGCGCTGGTCCGCTTTACCTATCCGAGCGCGCTGCTCGGCCGCGGCATCGGCGTCAATGCGCTGGTCGTCGCCGTCTCGGCCGCGGTCGGCCCGACCGTGGCCTCGTTCATCCTGGCGGTCGGCACATGGCCCTATCTGTTCGCCATCAACATCCCGCTCGGTATCGCAACGCTGGCGCTGGGCTGGCACTACCTGCCGCACACCAAGCCGGCCGTCCACGCCTTTGACTGGCAGAGCGCCGCGTTGAGCGCCGTTGCCTTCGGCGTCGGCATCACCGCGATCGATAGCGCCGGCCATGGCGAGGCGCTGTATCTCTGTCTGGCCGAGTTTGCGATCGCAGCGGTTGCATGCGTTCTGCTCGTCCGACGCCAGACCCACCTTCCGTCTCCGTTGCTGCCGGTCGACCTGCTGCGAATTCCGATTTTCGCGCTGTCGATCGGCACCTCGATCGCCTCCTTCTGCGGCCAGATGCTGGCCTTCGTCGCGATGCCTTTCTATCTCGAGAGTCATTTCGGATATTCGGCGGTGCAGATCGGTCTGCTGATCACGCCCTGGCCGATCGCGGTGGCATTCGCAGCCCCGCTGGCGGGCTGGCTGGTCGAGCGTTATCCCGCCGGCCTGTTGGGCGGCATCGGGCTATTGGTGTTCGCGTTGGGATTGGGCGCATTGGCGATGATGCCGGCCGCCGCCACGCCTTTCGACGTGGCATGGCGCATGGCGCTCGCCGGCGCGGGATTTGGTTTGTTCCAGACCCCCAACAACCGCACCATGATCGCCGCAGCGCCACGTGAGCGCTCCGGCGGCGCCAGCGGAATGCTCGGGACGGCACGCCTGCTGGGACAGACCGTCGGCGCCGCACTCGTGGCGCTGCTGCTGGCGCGCTATCCGGCGGACGGTACAAGGATCTCGCTGATGGTCGGCGTCGGCTTTGCCGTGGTCGGCGCTGCGCTCAGCACGCTGCGACTGTCGTCGGCCGGCGGCCGGGGCGCCGAGCAGGTGCGGGTTCATGAGAGCCAGCGTCTAAAGGGCGAGTGACGCCCTCGGTAAGCATCTTAGGGAAGCATCATCAACAAAAAGGCCGGCTGTTCAGCCGGCCTTTTCATTTGATCGTTTGCTACGGCATCACGCCTTGACCAGCGGTCCGCGCGACGGCGGCGCCTTGGTGCCGCCTCCCCCGCCGCCGCCCGACTTCGGCTTGCGCTTGCGGGCCGGAAGGTTCTCGGGCTTCGGCGTGACCGGACCCTCGACGAACTCGAAGCCGATCTTGTCCTTCTCCTGCTCGTCCTTCACCAGCACAACGCGGACGTGACCGCCGCCCTTGAGCTGGCCGAACAGCACCTCATCCGCCAGCGGCTTCTTGATGTGCTCCTGGATAACGCGCGCCATCGGACGCGCACCCATCTGCTCGTCGTAGCCATGCTCGATCAGCCAGGCCTTGGCAGGCTCGGACAGCTCGATCGTGACGTCGCGGTCGGCGAGCTGCGCCTCGAGCTGCAGCACGAACTTCTCGACCACCATGCCGATGACGTCGGCATTGAGGTGCGCGAACGAGACGATCGCATCCAGCCGGTTGCGGAACTCAGGCGCGAACTGGCGGCTGATCGCCTCGTGGTCGTCGCCTTCCCGCTTGCTGCGGGTGAAGCCGAAGGCCTGGCGTGCGAGGTCGGCCGCGCCCGCATTCGTGGTCATGATCAGGATCACGTTGCGGAAGTTGACCTGCTTGCCGTTGTGGTCGGTGAGCCGGCCATGATCCATGATCTGCAGCAGCACATTGTACAGATCCGGATGCGCCTTCTCGATCTCGTCGAGCAGCACCACGCAATGCGGATGCTGGTCCACGCCATCGGTGAGCAGGCCGCCCTGGTCGAAACCGACATAGCCCGGAGGCGCGCCGATCAGGCGCGACACGGTGTGCCGCTCCATGTACTCGGACATGTCGAAGCGCAAGAGCTCGACGCCGAGCGAGGCCGCAAGCTGCTTCGCGACCTCGGTCTTGCCGACGCCGGTCGGACCCGAGAACAGGTAGCAGCCGATCGGCTTCTCCGGCTCGCGCAGGCCGGCCCGCGCCAGCTTGATCGACGCCGACAGCGACTCGATCGCCTTGTCCTGGCCGAACACCACGCGCTTGAGGGTCTGTTCGAGATGCTTCAGCACCTCGGCATCGTCCTTCGACACGCTCTTCGGCGGGATCCGCGCCATGGTCGCGATCGTGGTCTCGATCTCCTTGATGCCGATCGTCTTCTTGCGCTTGTTCTCGGCGACCAGCATCTGCGCCGCGCCGGACTCGTCGATCACGTCGATCGCCTTGTCGGGCAGCTTGCGGTCGTGGATGTAGCGCGAGGAGAGCTGCACCGCGGCCTCGATCGCCTCATTGGTGTATTTCAGCCGATGGTAATCCTCGAAATAGGGCTTCAGGCCCTTGAGGATCGCGATCGCGTCTTCCACCGTCGGCTCGTTGACGTCGATCTTCTGGAAGCGCCGCACCAGCGCGCGGTCCTTCTCGAAGTGCTGACGGTACTCCTTGTAGGTGGTCGAGCCCATGCAGCGGATCGTGCCCGAGGCCAGCGCCGGCTTCAGCAGATTGGACGCATCCATCGCGCCGCCCGAGGTGGCCCCTGCTCCGATCACGGTGTGGATCTCGTCGATGAACAGAATGGCGTTCGGATGCGCCTCCAGCTCCTTCAAGACCTGCTTGAGCCGCTCCTCGAAGTCACCGCGGTAACGCGTGCCCGCGAGCAGCGTGCCCATGTCGAGCGAGAACACGGTCGCAGCCGCCAGCACCTCCGGCACGTCGCTATCGACGATGCGCTTGGCGAGGCCTTCGGCGATCGCGGTCTTGCCGACGCCGGCTTCACCGACGAACAGCGGATTGTTCTTCTGGCGGCGGCACAGCACTTGGATCGCGCGGTTGATCTCGGCATTGCGGCCGATCACGGGATCGATCTTGCCGTCACGCGCCTTCTTGTTGAGGTTGACACAATAGGTCTCGAGCGCCTCGCCCTTCTTCTTGGCGTCCTCGTTGCCCTTGGTCTCGGTTTCCTCGTCGACGCCGCGCACCGGCCGCGCCTCGGAGACGCCAGGCCGCTTGGCAATGCCGTGGCTGATGTAGTTGACCGCATCGTAGCGCGTCATATCCTGCTCTTGCAGGAAATACGCGGCATGGCTCTCGCGCTCCGCGAAGATCGCGATCAGCACGTTGGCACCGGTCACTTCCTCGCGACCGGACGACTGGACATGGATCACTGCGCGCTGGATCACGCGCTGGAAACCGGCCGTCGGCTTGGCATCATCGGCACCGTCGGTCACCAGGTTCTCGAATTCGGTTTCGAGATAGTTGACGAGGCTGGTTCTGAGCTTGTCGAGATCGACGCTGCAAGCGCGCATCACCGCGGCCGCGTCCGAGTCATCAATCAGCGACAGCAGAAGGTGTTCAAGAGTCGCGTATTGATGGTGACGCTCGTTCGCGATCGCCAATGCACGATGCAGGGATTGTTCAAGGCTTTGGGAAAAAGTTGGCATTCGCGTCCTCTATGGCCCCAGGCCATCATGATCGCCATTGCAGGGTCAGGCAATAACAACCTTCGTGATCCCCTCTGATATAGTTACGACGGATCGTGGCGAAAGACCGGTTCCGGCGTGATGGTTTTCCTCTAAATTTCAGGCGCCACGATGTCACAAACGGCTACCCGTGGTTACACGGGATGCCATTCGCGTCCGTCAGGAATATCGATGCAAGAGCCGTTCCGCTCAGGCGGCGGATCGGCGGTTACCGGCGACCTATTTCTTTTCCATCACGCATTGCAACGGATGCTGATGCTTGCGTGCGAAATCCATGACCTGCGTCACTTTGGTTTCGGCGATCTCGTAGGTAAACACGCCGCACTCGCCGATCCCGTGATGATGGACATGGAGCATGATCTTGGTCGCCGCCTCGGCGTCCTTGTTGAAGAACCTCTCCAGCACGTGAACGACGAACTCCATCGGCGTGTAGTCGTCGTTCAGGATCAGGACGCGGTACAGGTTCGGACGTTTGGTCTTCGGTTTGACCTTGGTGATGACCGAGGTCGACGGGCCGCTCGGCCCTCCATTGCGGTTCTCGTCATTGCTCATTTTGGGCACTGACGCCGCTGGCGACGAAAGGGCTGTGGACGTGGATCGCGACATGGCTCAGGCGTTCGAATTCCCAGGGGAAACCGGTAAGCGCATCGGGGATGTAACGCGATTTGCCGCAGCAACCCATCGCGGAACCTCCAGCAACGCTTTCCAGATTGCCGCTCCCGGTCCGACCCAGCGGCTGGATCGGCTCTCCGAATATGGGCCCGGGGGCGTCCCGCCGCAAGCGCCGAAAAGACGCCCGTAGCTGTCCTGGCCCGATCGACTCCCGTCGCGGCAATCGCGCCAAGGTTAATCGTTTCTGGCCGATTTGACAAAGGAGTCCGCACCCCGGTTTAGCGGGCGTTGAGGATAACGCGGCCATTTTGCCGCTTTCAGGTATCCCCTGGCGGGCTCCGGCCCGTTTCGACAACGGGATTCATCGTCTGTTTAGCTGCAGCCATGGAGATGGCGCGCGCAATCCATTCGATGAGAACGTCATGCTTGGTAAAGCCATTTTCAGTCGAACCCGGGCGGCCGTCGGCCGCTTTTTTTCGGCGACGGAGGGCAATATCGCGGTCCTCTTCACCCTGGCAGCCGTGCCGATCATCAGCTTCGTCGGTGTGGCGGTCGACTATTCTCGCGTCAACAATGCCCGCTCCTCGATGCAGTCGGCGCTCGATTCAACGGTGCTGATGGTGTCCAAGGATCTGACATCAGGCACCATCACGACGTCCCAGATCGGCACCCAGGCGCAGGCCTATTTCTCGGCGCTCTACACCAATCCCGACGCCAAGTCCGTCACGGTCACCGCGAGCTACACGGCAGCCAGCGGCTCCAACAGTTCCACGATACAGATCAACGGGTCCGGCTCGATCAATACCGACTTCATGAAGCTCATGGGCTTTCCGAACATGAAGTTCGGTGTCAGTTCGACCTCGACTTGGGGCATCAACAGGATGCGCGTGGCGATGGCACTCGACAATACCGGATCGATGGCCGCCAACGGCAAGATCGGGGCCTTGCGCACCGCCGCCTCCAACTTGGTCGACCAGCTCAGCGCGCTCGCGAAAAACCCAGGCGACGTCTATATTTCGGTCGTCCCGTTCGCTAAGGACGTCAACGTCGGCGCCAGCAATTTCGCGGCAAACTGGATTGACTGGACGGACTGGAATGCTGCCAACGGCACCTGCAGCAGGAACTGGTACACCAATCAGGCGTCCTGCGTGAGCGCCGGCAAGACCTGGACGCCGGCCAACCACAACACATGGACGGGCTGCGTCACCGACCGTACCCAGCCCTATGACACACAGAGTACTGCGCCGACGTCGACCAATGTCGCGACCCTGTTCCCGGCCGAGGAGTATTATGAAAACGGCCAGTCGTATTGCAAGCCGGGCAACAATCCTCCTCTGCAGCAAATCATGCCGCTCAGCTACGACTGGTCGTCGATCAAGACCATGATCAACGCCATGCAGCCGACCGGCGGCACCAACCAGCCGATCGGTATCGCCTGGGCATGGCAATCGTTGCAATCGATCGCACCACTGAACGCGCCGGCTGAGGATCCGAACTACAACTATACCAGGGCTATCATTATCCTGTCCGATGGTCTCAACACCGAAGACCGCTGGCCTTCCTATGGCGACGGCAGCACCCAGTTTGGCGGGCAGATCGACGCCCGGCAGAAGATCCTTTGCGACAACATCAAGAACACGATCGATCCCAAGACCGGCAAACCGGCGTATACGATTTATACGATCCAAGTGAACACCGGCACGCCCGCCGATCCGACCTCACCGGTGCTGCAATATTGCGCAAGCAACCCCGGCCAGTTCTTTCTCGTCACGACGGCCAGCCAGGTTCTGACGGTGTTCAACACCATCGGAACGCAACTCTCGAAACTGCGCGTATCGAAATAGCCGCCCTGCTTCAGAGACAACAAAAAAGCCCGGCCATTTCGGCCGGGCTTTTGATTTTTGGAATTTCTGCGCCGCTTACTGAGCAGGCGAGAACTTCGAAACCAGGCCTTCGAACGGCTTGAAGGTCTGCTTGGCGCAGTCGCCGTAGAGGCCGGCGATCTTCTGCGATTCAGCAACGAAGGTCTCGTAGGACGCACGCGCGAACTCGGTCTGCGCCTCGATCGCCTTGTCCAGCGACTTCACGCCCGACAGCTTCTCAACAAACGACTTGGTATCTTCGTAGGACTTCTTGGCGTAGTCGCCGTAGGCGGTGGCGATCGCCTGAACGCCGCTCTGCAGGTTGCTCGCGGACGCAGTCACCGATTCCAGGTGCTGCTTGCCGTAGCTCTGAATGTCTTCGATCTTGACCATGGTGGAGTTCCTTATCCCAGACTTGAAAAACGCAATGTCTCATTATTGCCGGGAAGCTCCCGGCCCCCTGACGCGGCCAACATAGTGCACCGCACAATGAAGTCAAGGAATCTTGTGCATCGCACAAAACGAAATGCCTGGGTCCTGGGCATTTGCGATAAACCCCGGGGGACTACGCAACGGTTGCTTAATCTTTTGGAAACTCAGGCCGCCTAACTTGATTCCCGGACTTTGTTCGCCTTCCGACAGACAGCCCTGAAAGCTGTTTGTGAACAGCACCTTAGCTAGAAGAGCAACCTGAGCAGCCAGTGGGGTCAGGCGTTCTGCCCGGATTGGCGTGTTGCGCAGGCAAGGATCGGCGGCCGTAGGGCACAATTTCGCCTCACGAACCGGTGATTCAGATAGAAATTGGGACGGGGAAGTAAATGCTTCGTACAACCATGGCTTCCTCGCGTGCGTTGCGAGTTGGCGTTCTCGGGCTCGTTACCCTGACGACCGCGATCCTGATCAGCGATAGCGCTGAAGCGCGCCGCTACCGGCATCGTCATGTTCGCCATCACCAGAGCCAGGAGACGCGCGAGAGCGACAGCCCGCGATTTGCCTCGATCGTCGTCGACGGCAATTCCGGCGCGGTGCTGGCCGCCAACAGCCCCGACAGCCTGCGCCACCCCGCTTCCCTCACCAAGATGATGACGCTCTACATGCTGTTCGAGCGTCTCGACTCCGGCAAGATGAAGCTCGACACCGAGATGCCGGTGTCCGAGCACGCCTCCGAGCAGGACCCGACCAAGCTCGGCCTGCGGCCGGGCCAGACCATCAGGGTCGAGGACGCCATCAAGGGCGTCGTCACGCGCTCGGCCAATGACGCCGCGGTCGTGATCGCCGAGGCGGTCGGCGGCAGCGAAGACGATTTCGCCAGGATGATGACGCGCAAGGCACGCGCGCTCGGCATGAGCCGCACCGTTTATCGCAACGCCTCCGGCCTGCCCAACGACGAACAGGTGACCACGGCGCGCGATCAGTCGATCCTGGGCCGCGCGCTGCAGGATCGCTTTCCGCGCTACTATCGCTACTTCTCGACGACGGCTTTCAATTTCCGCGGTCACACCATCACCGGTCACAATCATCTGCTCGGCAGCGTCGAGGGCGTCGACGGCATCAAGACCGGCTACATCCGCGCCTCCGGCTTCAACCTCGTCACCTCGATGCATCGCGGCAACCGCTTCCTGATCGGCGTGGTATTCGGCGGCCGCAGCGGCGGCTCCCGCGACGCCATCATGCGCAACCTGCTCGCCGAGAACCTCGCCAAGGCTGCGACGACCCGCACCGTCGCTGCGATCACCGAGCGCAACCCGGCCAACGCCAATGTCGAGGTGGCTGATGCCGATGACGCGCCCCGCCCGACGGAGAGCGTCGCCGCCGCTTCCGAGCCGGCTTCCGCCGCGATGCAGCCGTCCCGCCCAGCCAACAAGCCCTCGCTGATGGCCGCAGCGGCCGCCGCCCTGCCGCCGCTGCCGGCCAAGCCCGCGCCGCAGGCCAAGCCCGAGCCGGCGCCGCTGACCAGCGGTGTGATCCAGACCCAGGCGATGGCCGCGATCCCCGGCTCGGCTGAACCGATGAAGCCGGTGAAGGTGAAGACCGTTCAGGTCAAGGCCGGGCAGATCAAGCTCGCTGCGGCAGGCCCTGCGCAGTCCGCTCCCCCGATCACCAACACGATCCCGTCGCGCAACGAGGTCGCCGAGACCTCCAACGCGATGATGGCGCGGGCCGCCGAGCCCGATATGCCACCGCAGCCGGCCAATTTCGGGACCGGAAAGGGCATTCTCGGCGTGCTGCCGGCCTCGGCTGTACAGGCGCCTGCTCCGGCCGCGCCCCAGGCCGTGGCCTCGATCGAACCCTCTCGCAATCAGACCAGCACGGCCAAGCCCGCGATCGCTCACACCGGCTGGATTGTCCAGGTCGGCGCGCTGGCGTCCGAGGGCGAAGCCAAGGAACGCATCGATCTCGCCCGCAACTCGGCCCGCGGCATGCTCAGCAAGGCCGATCCGTTCACAGAGTCGGTTGCCAAGGGCGATCGCAAGTTCTACCGCGCCCGCTTCGCCGGTCTCGAGCGCGATCAGGCCGAAGCCGTCTGCCGAACGCTGAAGCGCGCGGACATCTCCTGCATCACCGTTCGCAACTGATCGACCTCAGCATCTGAAACTCGCAGGGCCGGCGCCGCAAGCGCCGGCCCTGTTGCTTTTGGCGCGCGGTCATCAAAGTTGATCAGCCAATCCGCGCGCATCCACGGTGCGAAAACTTCTCGTCAAGATTTTACGGTTAAGTTTTCACGAAAGGATGAGCCACCACGCCGGATAACGGCGGGTGGTCAGCATGACCGGGAAACTGCAATCCGCGTTTCCCTCGCGACAGACGCCAGGCGTTTGCGCGGAGATCATGCTCCAGGGGCATCGACCAGAGACGGAAGGCAGCTCTCGGCTTGTGGCGTTGGTAGCGTGCCGGAGTTAGAGATGCGTGCGAAGCAGAGTATCCTTGGCCTCGTTTACACGGGCAGCGAGGTACGTAGAGCCCCCCTGGTCGGGATGCAGTTTCTTCATCAGGGTGCGGTGGGCACGGCTGATCTCGTCGCGCGACGCCCCCGGCTGCAGGCCAAGGATCTGATAGGCCTCCTCGTTCGTCATTTTGCCACTCGCCGCCGCGCGGCGCTGCCCCCCTGCCCGGTCGTCCTGCGCGTTCTGACGCCAGGCGGGAAACCGGCGGTCCAGGTAGCTTTCAAGT
The DNA here is from genome assembly GCF_001542415.1 of Bradyrhizobium macuxiense. Taxonomy (GTDB): domain Bacteria; phylum Pseudomonadota; class Alphaproteobacteria; order Rhizobiales; family Xanthobacteraceae; genus Bradyrhizobium; species Bradyrhizobium macuxiense. The sequence continues at coordinate 11,381 of NZ_LNCU01000115.1, read as the reverse complement.
AGCGCGACGCTCTCGGCATCGAACGCCGGCATCATCGCCAGCAGCTGCGGCAGATCGAACTCGTCGAGCGCGTGGCCGGCATGCGGTCCGTCCACGATCTGGCCCCTGAGGACGCCGCTGTTGTGATCGAGGCTCATGTCGAGATACTGCGACCGCACCCGCGAGCTTTGCCCCGCCGTACGCTGCGTGCCGCCGAACATACCGCCGAGATTGGGAAAGCCCGTGTTCCCGAACGGTGACCAGCCGAGCAATCCCGCACCGAAGATGCCGAGCGGAATAGCGACCGCCAGTTCGCCCCTCACGCCGGTGAAGGCTGCGACGGCGAGCGCGAGGACCCCGCCGATGATCTTGATGACGCGCGCGAGCACGGCCGGATTGGCCGCACGAAACATCTGCAGCGCGGAATAAAGCACGATTACGGCAACGATGCCGGCGATCAGGGTTGGCATGCGCGAACTATACGCATCCCCGGAACAAAAAGCATCGCGTGAAGAACACGCTTCAAGACAAGAATCTGGAACTTCGGTTCTGATTCAATCAGAAGCGAAAATGCTCTAGGCTGACCGAAGTCGGAGCGGAGGAACTACGATGGCGGTTGAAGGACTGGTGAACCTGCGAAGCAGTTTCGGACCGAAGGAGACGACCGAAAGACTCAAGGCCGAATTGCAGGCGAGCGGGCTCACCGTGTTCGCGCAGATCGATCATGCCGCGGGCGCAGCCGGCGTTGGCCTCGAGCTCCGTCCGACCGAGGTTGTAGTGTTCGGCAACGCCAAGGGCGGCACGCCGCTGATGCAGGCATCACAGACGGCCGGAATCGATCTGCCGCTGAAGGCGCTGATCTGGCAGGACGCCGCGGGCGACACCTGGCTGTCCTACAACGACCCCGCATGGATTGCGCAGCGGCACGGCGTGACGGATCGGACGAAGACCGTGACCGCCAACATGTCGACCATGCTTGGCGCGGTCGCCAAAGCGGTGACGTCGCCGGCTGCGTGACGCAGCGCATCGTTCATTTCATCTGACCGATCAGCCTGGCCGCACCGCTCGCGCTCTTCGCCAGTTGCTGCAGCGCGTCGCGGCCGCCGACAACGTAGGCTGCAGCGGCGCGCAGGAGCTCGCGGAGCTGGGCGGCCGCGCCGGGATCAAACCTGCACCATGCACCGCCGGTCAGGCGCGCGATCTCGCGAAACGTCTGCTCGGCAACCGCGTCCCCGCCTTCCTGGAACATGAAGACGGGCACCTTGAGCAGGCCGAGCTCACCCGCCTTCGCGCAGAGCTCGTCGACATTCTCTTCCATCGCATCGCCCACGAACACGACCGCGCGCACGCCGGCGGCGACCGCCTCGCGGCGCGCGTCCGAAAGCACCTTCCCGATCTGCGTATTGCCGCCCTGGCAGGCGATCTTGCCCATCAGCTTCGCGAGCTGCGCGCTGTCGGAAATCCACCCGGTGGCGCGGCACTCATTGAAGCCGCGATAGTAGACGAGACGGATGTCGAGGCTGCCGAGCGATCCGGCCTCGCGGAACATGTCGGCCTGCAGCGCGCAGGCCATGTCCCAGGTCGGCTGCCGGCTCATCGTGGCGTCGAGCGCGAACACCAGCCTGCCGCGCGCGCCGGCACGATGCGGCGACGTCGCGCGCGCCTGCGCGACGAATGCGGCGATGTCGTCGGAGGTTGACCTTCGCGCATCCGGCAAAGTGCCAGACTTGCGCGCCTCGGGCGAATTCGCCGGGCGCACGTCGTTTCCGGATGTCGGTTTGGTCGGATCGCCAGCCATCAGCGCTTGCCTCTTGTAGCAAGCACTATGTGGGCCACCATTTCGGACTGGTCAATGCAGCGAGGCAGCGTGCCCCGTTAGAACCCGGAGCCACCAGGGATCAGTTGGTGGCCCGCGACGACTCCCTTTCGGTCGTCTTCTTCAGGCGTAGCGCCTCCTTCACCTTGTCGGTGAAGCTCTGGGCCTTGTCGACCGGCACGTAAAGCGAGACCGGACCGGGCTCCAGGATCTTCGGCGGCGCGCTCCTGGTGTCGACCGGGGCGATCTCGGCGTCGGCGTCGGTCTCGGCGAGGAATTTATCAAGCTTGGCCTCGATCGAGTCCTTAGCCTGCTCCGGTCCGGTGTCACGCATGTCGTTGTGCTGGAAGTTGGTGTTCACGACGGTGATGCCGGCCTTCTCGCATTCCTGCTCGTCCGGAACGACGCCCGGATCGGTCTTGAACTGCGGATCATGGGAGCGGAACGACAGGATCTTGAACTTGCCGTCGGTGATGAACGGCACGCGCAGGTTATCCAGCGTCACGACCTTCTTGATCTCGTCGGGATACTGCTTGGCGAAGTACATCGCGATGTCGCCGCCATTCGAATGGCCGACCATCGTCAATTTGCTGTAATCCGCGTTCGGCTGGATCTTCTTCATCTGGTCGATGGCGAACTTGATGTTGGTGATGCCGCGCTGATACTGCGGCAGACGGCCGACATAGAGTTCGCCGACCTTCGTCACCATCGGCCCGTCCGACGGGATGTCGTTCTGAATGCTGATCGCCAGATAGCCGCGCGCGGCGAACACGTTCGCGAGGAAGGAATATTCGGTAAACTTGACGGTATTGCCGTGATTGAGGATCGCGACCGGCAGCGTGATCATGCCGGCGTCGGCCTGCATCTCCTTGTCACGACGGACGGCGACATCGACCGCGACCGGGCGTTCGTTACGCGTCGGATCGTTGAACATGATAGTTTCGTGACGGATCGCCCACTTGCTCGCTGAGAAATAGGCCGCCGTGACCACCACGGAGAGCGAAAGCAGAACGATAATTCCACGTTTCATGACGTCCTCGAGGCGCCCGCCAATTCAAGGGCTATCTTTGGCCGGAGACTCTTCGGCCTCCTTCTTGAGCATATATGTCACAGCGGCGTGACAGGAAGTCCAAATCTTGTGTTTCTGCAGCACGTTCGTTGTGCGGTGCACCTACCGCTTGTGCACTTTAAGCCAAATCGCACAGGAGGAGGTGCCTTATTACCAGAAGCTACCAGTCACCTCATATCGGTTCGAGGGCCTGCCAGAGGCTGAGAAAACCAGGGGTGGTCAGCTTTGTTCCGCCTTTTTGGCGGCGAAATTGGTGAATTCGAGGCAGGAATAGAGCCAATTCACAAACTAATAACAGTGACATTAGTCACCTGTTGAGGGCGGATTGCAAAATGACCTCCCGCAAGGGCATCCAAGTTCCCCGGCCGGCCGCCTAACTCCCGATGATGTCGTGAACTTCGAGCGGCTTGTCGACCTGGCTGAACCATTCAGCCCGGTTGGCTGCCCGCCGCCGGCCGCGCTCGTCGAGCGGCAGCTTCAGCTGGCGCAGCAGGCTCGTGACCTCCTCGCGCGCGGTCACGTGGCCCATGCTCGGACGGGTTCCGAGCGTTGCCTCGTCGATGTCGTCGAGCGCGGTGAGCCCCCGGGGAAAGAACTCGCGATACACCACCCGCTCCGCGAAGCCGTCAACCGAGCGGAACCCGAGCCGGAGCGACAATTGCTTCAGGCCGTCGGCGACGAGCTGCTTGTTGCGCGAGCCGAGCATCGAGAGACGGTTGCGGACCACGATCCAGTCCGTGGTGGCGCCGTCGAGCTGGCGGCGCTTGCGCCTGGTGTCGCGCACCATCTCGGCATAGTGGCTCTCGCCGATCACCGCATAGGTGGCGGGATCGACGGTGCCCAGCACGTCGAAGTCGAGGAAACTGTCGTTGATCGGGGTCACCAGCGTGTCGGCCATCGAATGCGCCAGCCGCATCAGGTAGCTGTCCGAGCCCGGCGTATCGATCACGATGAAATCATAGGCACGCTCGACCGCGCTCACCGCCTCCATGAACTGCTGAAACTCGGCGTTCTCGTTCTCGGCGATCTGCATCGTCTCGCCGTACTTGATGCAGGTGTGCACGGGAAGCGCGAGGTCGAGCCCGGAGCGCCGCGCCCAGGCTCGGCGGTTGTCGATATAGCGGGTGAAACTTTGCTGGCGGCAGTCGAGATCGATGCTGGCGACGCGCTGGCCGGCCTTCAACAGCGCGACAGCGATATGCAGGGCGGTGGTCGACTTGCCCGAACCGCCCTTCTCGTTGCCCAGCACAACAACATGCGCAGAGCCGGATTGACCCTGACTAGCCTGCACTAACATGACTCAACCCCTAGTATGATCTTCAAATCGAGCGTGGCTGCGGTCAAGTGAATTGCATCGCGCCGGCACGAAATCGATTCGTGCCGTCCTTCATCATGAATCGATTGAATTAAACGACTGCGTCGATCGGCAGCACAAAGCCGCTGGTCCGCAAAAATTGGGAGTCGGGTAATGCTGTCCTGCCACGCCGATTTGCAGGCTACGTTGCGGTCTTGGTAAACTCACCCGGCCCGCCGCGCCGCTTACCTCGCAAGCCACTTCACCAAACTACGTCACCCAGGCCGCCTCACCCAAGGCACGCCCCAAGAGACCGAGACCCGATGCCGAGAAATCCTGCCGTCGTCCGTACAGTTCCCGCCCTGCGCCGCACCGTCGAGGCCTTGCGCGCCAAGAAGGCAACGATTGCGCTGGTGCCAACCATGGGAGCTCTCCATGACGGGCATGTGTCGCTGGTGCGGCTCGCCAAGCGTCGCGCCAAGCGGGTCGTCGTCTCGATCTTCGTCAACCCGACGCAGTTCGCGCCGACCGAGGATTTCGGCTCGTATCCGCGTACCTGGAAGGCTGACATCGCCAAACTCGCCGACGAGGGCGTCGACCTGGTCTGGCACCCGGAGGTGAAGGCGATGTACCCGGACGGCTTCGCCACCCGGATCGTGCCGGAGGGGCCGGCCACCGCCGGACTGGAGGATCGTTTCCGGCCGCATTTCTTCGGCGGCGTCGCCACCGTGGTCGGCAAGCTGTTCACGCAGGTCCGGCCTGACGTCGCGATCTTCGGCGAGAAGGACTTCCAGCAACTGCGCGTCGTGACCCAGATGGCCGCGGACCTCGACCTCGGCGTCAAGGTGATCGGGTCGAAGACGGTGCGCGAGCGCGACGGCCTCGCGATGTCCTCGCGCAACGTCTACCTCTCGGCCGAGGAGCGGCGCGCCGCCCCGGCGCTCAATCGGGTAATGAAGGACACCGCGGCCCGCCTGCGCGCCGGCGAGAACACCGCCAAGGCAATGGCGGCGGGCGCCGCGGCGATCACCAAGGCAGGCTTCGTGCTCGACTATCTCGAGGTCCGTCACGCCGCCACGTTGGCGCCGATCGGCTCGCTCAAGGACGGCCCGATGCGGATGCTGGTTGCGGCAAAGCTCGGCACCACGCGCCTGATCGACAACATCGCGGTCTAGAGCATGATCCGGAAAGAGTGCAGCGGTTTTCCCTCGCGACAAACGCGAAGCGTTTGCGCGGAGATCATGCTCAAACAAGGAGCTAAAGCGCGATGACGATTCAACCCAATCTCATCGCGCTTTAGCCACTGCGAGGGTTGCGTCGTGCTTGCGCCGCCCGCGCGGCGCGTGGATGATCGCGCCTTTCAGGGGCGATCGGCATGACTCGTTTTTTCAGGCAGACCATTATCCTCGGCGGCGCGCTGCTGGCCATTGGCGGGGCGCAGGCGCAGACCCGGCCGGCGGTCGGCGGCGTCAATTCGGCGCCTGGCGCGATGATCTTCTACGTCGCGCACGGCGCTCCCGATGCCTGCGGCCCCGGCTGCTCCGACTGGATCGCCGCCGAAGGCGCCGTGCAATGGGACACCTACAAGCGCCTGCTGGCGATCCTGGACAGGCAGGCCGGGCGCAAGCTCCCGGTGGTGATCAACATCAAGGGGCCGTCCGACCTCACCGTCGCCGCCAGCCTCGGCCACATCCTGCGCGATCGTGGCATCGACGCCGCGGTCGCGGCAACCGAGGTCGAGACCTGCAGCGGGAAATCCGACGCGGACTGCTTTGTGCTGAAGCGGCCCGGCGGCCCGCTGGATGCCAAAGAGACGCTCTCAGGTGCCCCCTGCGATCTTGCCTGCGTGTTGATGCTGGCAGGCGGCGTGCATCGCAGCCTCCCGCCCGGCAATCGCGTGATCCTGACCAGCACCATGGCGATCCACAACCGGCTCGCGCCCAACGTCTCGACCGAGCACCGCGAAAGCCTCACCATGATCTTCACCGATCAGTTCCGCAGGTATCTCGGCGAGATGGGCATCGACCATGAACTGTTCGACGTCACCGTCGGCAGTACGGAAGCCGGCCGCTATGTCGAGATCCCGGCCTCGCAATGGAGCCGGCTGCATCTGGTGACCACGTCGCCGTGATCCGCACCGGCCGTTGCGCGGTCGTCTACGGCAATCCGATTGCTCACAGCAATCCGACTGCTTACAGCAATCCGAGATCGCGCAGCTCGCGGCGCATCGGCTCGGGCATCGACGCCACGGTGGCCGCGCTCGATTTGGTGAGGTCTGATGGTGCGGAGTCCGCGGTCAAGTAACGCCACCCCTGGAACGGCCGCATCGGCCGCGGCGACACCGCGATCACCTTGGGCTGCATGACCAGCCGGCAACGCCCGATGCCGTCCTTGTCGCGGAACGGCTCGATCGCGATGATCTTCTCGCGCGCAGCGATCTCGCCCTTGATCACCCAATAAAGCGAGCCGCCAGCGAGGATTTCCTCGTCGCGCTTCGGCGTCATACGGGTGATGTGGACGTGACGGAGCGGCAGGCCCTTTTTCTTCGCGGTCGCCATCCGTTCGGCGACCCAGCCCTTGAGTTCCTTGACGGACTCGCAACCGACGGCAAGCTTGATGAGATGAAGCGGCATGCGCCGGATTTAGCGAGCGGCGCAGGCTTTGAAAAGGGAGCAGGATCGGGAACAGTGGATAGCGGCGACAAACAGAACGGATCTGTGCTGGCATCAGGTCCAGGCCGTCGCTCGCACGCGACGGCGGTTCAGCCAGACCTCCTCGCTGCTAGTCCTGGTTCGCGGCGGCTGGCGCGGGCGCTGCGGGCGCAGCCGGCGGCGGCGCGAGCTGGACTGGCGCGCGCTTCGGCGCCGGTGACCGCTTCGCCGCAACGGCGGGGCGTGCGGGCGGCGGAGCTGCGGCCGGCGGCTTGGCCGGCTCTGTCGTCATGATGCTGACCGGCGGCGTCGACGCCGAGCTCGGAAACTCGGCATTGGTCGGCCTGCCCGTCGGCATCGACGGCGGCAATCCGGCCACCAGCCCAGCGGCCGTCGGCGGCAGGCCGAGCGGCGCGTTCCAGGAGGCCGCATAGCGGGTGATCAGGTTCTCGTAGGTCCGGTCATTCATGTTGGCGACGACCTGATGATTGTCGCCGAGCGAGCGGAACGCAGGGCACGCGGTCGGCGTACAGTGGTCACGCGCCATCAGCACATAGGCCATCAAGCCGTAACGGTCGTGCTCGACCGCACGACGCAGCGCCTGCACCTCAGTGGTCGCATTGCGATCGGCCGTCGCGAGATCGCCGAACGAAGTCAGGCGTGATATCTGCGCGGAAGCATAGCTGACGGCCGCCGCAGCTGACTCCGCCGAACCGAACAGCACCTTCTCGCAGGCATTCAGGACAGCATCGCCGGCCAGATCATCGACGCAGGCGAGCGCCGGCAGCGTCGAACTCGTTGCCTCGGCGGTACGTGTCTCAGCCGGCGCGGCCTGCCCGCCCGGCGTGAAGCCTCGGATCGTCGCAGCGACCGCAACCGCAATCGACAGCAAGGTGATCACCGTCAACGCGCCATTGGCGACGGACTTCTCCGCGCGGAGCAGCGTGACCAGTACGACAATGCCAAAAAAACCTGCCGCGGCCAGCGTCAGCCACATCGGAAAGGTCGGCGAGCGCCAGATCTGATCCAGCGAAGAAGTCCAAGCCCAATTCATCCGCGATGTCCCTCAACGCAGCATAAGCACAATCACCGACGGTGGGACGCGGCCACCCCGGCGTCCAACCTTCGGCAGAATGGGTCTGCGAACAGGGCCTTTTAGCGGCGGCGGGGGCGGAAACGCTCAACCCGCCGGCTTGCGCACAGTTCCGTCAGGACAGCGCGAGCTGACTCTCCTTGGCCACACGTTCGAAAGCTTCGGTCGAGCTCTTGATGCGGTACTGGCAGTCGTCGCCGTCCGTCGGCAGCAGGCGGATCACCTGGTAGGTGCCACTCGCGGCAGGACGCGCCACGTTGCTGGCAGTAAAATACACAGTCTCTCCAACGGTGAACTTATGCTTCAACGCCCTCTCCATTTTCTAGAGATTGCTGGCCGTGCCTACTGTCCCGCTAGCACTGGCCAACCTATTGAGAACCCTGCAGCAAGCTAGCACACGGACGAGCCCGAAATCCAGCAGGATCGGGACATGGCCAATGCCTAATTTTTGCAGAGTTTTCAGGGCGATAGAGAGCAATTTGCGTGCCACGAGGAATTCCCCGGCCGATGTTCCGCGGAACCCGATTCCAGGGCGTTAGGCAGTGTGCGGCAGCTTGCCGTCGGGGCTCGCGCTATCGACTGCACCCGGAAGCGCCTGGGCAAGCACCTTGGAGAGCTGGTCGACCGGAATGTTGAACCTCGCAGCCAGCTGCTTGACCGTATCGCTGCCGAGCACCTGCTGGAGTTGGTCGGCTGTGATCGGCAGGTTCTGTCCGTTACCGATCCAGGATTTGACCTGGTCGCCGAGGCCGGCCTGCTCAAGCTTGGCGACGATCGCCGACAGTCCGCCCTGCCCGCCATTGCCCAGCACTTCGCCGAGCACAGCGGGAATGACCGCCGCGCCAAGCTGGCCAAGCATCCCTTTCAGCTCCGGCGAATTTTCCAAAGAATCGAGAATGCCCATGGTCTTAGTCCTTTCGCGATTGCAAAGACTGGTTGCAGATTCACACCCTTTGGCACCGCGGCGTCAAGCCGCGATGTTTGGCCCGGCTGTCACAATTCGGCAGTCGATGCGCGTATCAGACGTGCTCGAATCGATCGATCAGAAGCGTCTCGGCGAGGCCGTCGCGGGTCCATTCCTGGAATGCCGGTAGCGCCATCATCGCATCGACATAGTGCTGCGCCTCCGGCTTCACCGGGATTGCGTAGGTGCGGAAACGATGCACCACGGGGGCGTACATCGCATCCGCGCCGGAGAATGCACCGAACAGGAACGGCCCCTGCTTGCCGTAGCGCGCGTGGCAATCGGCCCAGATCTCCTGAACCCGTGCAACGTTGGCGCGGGCATCGTCCGACAGGGCGACGGCGCGGATCGGCCGGTGCAGGTTCATGCCGCATTCGTTGCGCAGCGCCATGAAGCCGGAATGCATTTCCGCCGAGATCGCCCGGGCATGGGCGCGCGCCGCGCGGTCCGCCGGCCAGAGCTTGGTGTCGGGAAATCGCTCCGCGAGATACTCGATGATCGCAAGCGAGTCCCACACCGTGATGTCGCCGTCGATCAGCGTCGGCACCTTGCCGGCCTTGCTGACGGCAAGGATGCGATCCTTGTCGGCCTGGTCGGTGTAAAGCGGAATGAAGATTTCCTCGAACGGGATGTTGTTGGCGCGCAGCGCTAGCCACGGTCGCAGCGACCATGACGAATAGTTCTTGTTGCCGATGACGAGCTTCAGCATGTCGGGAGAATCCTGTTGCAGCGCGCATTTTGCCATAGTGCATTGCACGCGTCCAACCTGTACATCACACGTGATGCGGCCGCGCAGTCTCGGGGAAAGGCAACATGACGGGCTATTGGGTCGATGTCGTCGCGGTCAGCTTCTTCGTCATCGAATGGCTGGTCTATGCCATCACGCTGGAGCACACCACCTACGGCCGCGACAGCCTGTCGTCGCGCATGCATGTCTATCGTGAGATCTGGGTCAGAAACCTGCTCAACCGCGATGCGCGGATGGTCGACATGCAGATCATGGCGAGCTTGCAGAACGGCACCGCGTTCTTTGCCTCGACCAGCCTGATCGCGATCGGCGGCGCGCTGACGCTGCTGCGCGCAACCAGCGATGCGATCGCCGTGCTGGGGACGCTCCCGGTCAATCTGAGCCCCTCGCCCGCGCTGTGGGAGATCAAATGCGTCGGGCTGATCCTGATCTTCATCTACACCTTCTTCAAATTCGCCTGGGCCTATCGCCTGTTCAACTATGTGGCGATCCTGTTCGGCGCAATGCCGCCGGCCACCCAGCGCGACACGCCGGAGGCGGAAGCCCATGTGATCCGCACCACGCGGATGTTCGAGAATGCTGGCCAGCACTTCAACCGCGGCCAGCGCGCGTTCTTCTTCGCGCTCGGCTATCTCGGCTGGTTCGTCAGCCCCTGGCTGCTGTTCATCACCACCGCGGCCGTGGTGATCGTGATCTGGCGCCGGCAATTCGTCTCGAATGCCTGGCGGGCGATGGAGAGCTAGTACCCGGAATCAGAGTTGATTGATACGGCGGCCCTTGAAACGGCGTTGACGGATCTTTTTCTTGGTCCAGACGAAGGGCTCGGCTTTGTCGTTGTAGGCGTTGACGTAGGCATCGATGTGTTCCTGAAGCTGCTTGAGGCTTGTGAAGGAGGTGCCGCTGAGCGACTGCCCCTGCAGGATTGAGAACCATACCTCGATCTGGTTGAGCCAGGACGCACTCGTCGGTGTGAAATGGAATTGCACATTGGGATGGGCCTTGAGCCAGCTCTCATTCTTCTTGTGGGTGTTGAGGTTGTCGAGGATGACGTGAAGCTTTCGGCCCGGAAAGGCCGCGGTGAGGCTGTTCATGAAATCGAGAAACTCGACACGGCGACGGCGTTTTGAATGCGTAGCGATGATCTTTCCGGTGGCGACTTCGAGCGCTGCAAACAATGTCGTGGTGCCATGCCGCTTGTAATCGTGGCTCTGGCCGGTCAAGGCGCGGCCATTGGGCAACTTCAGATAGCCCTGCGCTCGCTCCAAAGCCTGGATCGAGGGCTTCTCGTCCACGCAGAGCACAATAGCCTTCGCCGGCGGGGCGACGTAAAGGCCAACGACATCGGCGGCTTTGGCCGTAAAGTTCGGGTCGTTGCTCTCACACCAGGACTTGCGAGCCGCGAGGTCAATCTTGTGGCTGCGCAGGAACCGCCAGACATATTGGACGTCAACATCGCCTAGCGCCTCGGCCAGCAGAGGGCCGGTCCAGCGCGCAAACCCTTGCGGGGGCGGCTTATCCAGCAGCTTCAGAATCCGCTTGTCGGTCGTCTTCGTATAGATCGGCTGCTTGCCGGGCCGCGGCTTGTCTTGCAGCCCTTCAAGGCCTTGGTCGGCATAGCGATGCCGCCAAACGCTGACAATCCGCGGCTGGACCCCAACTTCCTTGGCGATCGACCGGGTGCTGCGCCCGTCCGCCGCTAACAGGACTATCCGCGCCCGCTTCAAATCGCGCTGCAATGTCATCGGTGAGCGACAACACGCCTCAAGC
>NZ_LNCU01000114.1:81971-109252 GCF_001542415.1 Bradyrhizobium macuxiense | reverse complement strand
ATGTATGGTCCGGCCGTGCGGTGCAAGAGGTTTTTCATCGATCTGGCAAATGCGGTCTTGCATCAATGTATCCGGCCTCTAGTTGGAGCGTGTCGCGCTCCGGGCCATCATGGATATCAGCGCGCATGCGACGTTCTTAGCGGACAGGCTTCAACGAGCCGTTCGGGTCACCAGTGTTCGCATGCGCCGGGAAGACCGATCTCCATCTTTGTCCCATCCTCTCGCAGACCTCGGCAGGCGGACTAAGCTACATCATCAATAGCTCCTTATTTCTGTTCCTTTGTTCGTGCCTGGCGGCCGTTCCTTCGTCCCGACCTGTGGGCTACGGATGCGCCGCGCGCAGGGGCCGTCAAGGCTGGCCGTCGCGCGGGTCTTGCCGCTCGCTTCCATGCTGCCAGGCCACGCCTTGTACGGCCCGGAGCACGGCGCGAGGATCACGCTGGATGGGACTCCATCGTATTGTTCTTATCGCACGCGAAGGCGCGCCCCTTGTTGAGAACCGCCCACGCGATACGGGCGAGCTTGTGGGCCAGCGCAATGGCGAGCACGTTGTGGTGTAGTCGCTTCTTCGCCGCTTCAATCCAAGATTTGAGCCCGTAGCGCTCCCACTGCTTTGGCCCCAGCTTAACCAGCACGACCCAGGCCGCCTGAACGAACAGGGCGCGCAGATAGCGATTGCCGCGCCTTGATATGCTGCCAAGGATCGTCCGGTCTCCCGTCGAGATTTGCTTCGGGACCAGCCCGAGCCAGGCGCCGAAGTCGCGGCCTTTAGAGAACACGTCGCCGGTGCCGACCGCGGCCACCATCGCGCTCGAGATGATGGGGCCGATGCCGGGGACCGTCATCAGCCGCTCGCAGTGCAGGTCTTGGCGGGCGAGCGCTTCAATCTCGCCGGTGAGACCCTCGATGCGCGCATCCAGGTGGCGCCAGTCTCCGGCCAATGCCTCGATGAGGCGCGACATGCGGGGCGACAGAACATCGGTGCGCATGGCCAGAATGCCCGGCAGCTCGGCCCGCAGGAAACGCAGTCCTTGCCGGACTGCAATGTCCCGCTCCAGCAGGAAGGCGCGGATCTGATTGATGATGCCGGTACGCTGGCTGACCAAGCGCTCGCGGACACGGTGCAGGGCCTGCAGGTCGAGTTGGTCGGCGGTCTTGGTCGCAACGAACTTCATGGTCGGGCGTTGCACCGCCTCGGCAATCGCCTCCGCATCGCGGAAGTCGTTCTTCTGTCCCTTGCTATACGGCCGCACATATTTGGCCGGCATCAGCCGGGCATTGTGGCCGAGTAGCTGTAGCTTGCGGCTGAGATGATGGGCGCCGACGCAGGCCTCCATGCCGATAAGGCACGGCGGCAGGTTGGCAAGTCGCACCTCGACCTGGCCACGCGACCATTTCTGCCGAAGCACGATCGCACCATGCTGATCCTGTCCCACCACGTGGAACGAGTTCTTGCCAATATCGATGCCGATCACGGCGATTGCGCAGTTGGATTGCTGAGACATGGCGTGCTCCTTGTCTTCGCTGCCCCGAGCCAGCTTCTATCACTGGCGGGGCTGGAGCACGGCCGGACCATCCCATTAGCGGACGACCCCACCCGGATGAACCGGATGGGGCCGCCGTCCTTGGACGTTTCTTGATTGATCGACCGGCCGTCAGGCCGAGACCCGCGAGGGCTCCTCCACGATGGAGAAGCGGACGCCGGCCTTGTGGCGGTGCTCTTCGGAGACCTCGCGCCAGCAATCCTCTGCTTCCTTGCGGGTCTTGAAGGGGCCTCGGACCTGGGCGGAGCCCTCCACGAGCTTGTGGAAATTCATCGAGCCGAACTCGCCGCCGATCACCCAGAAATTGCTGCCTTTGGTCATTGTCAGTCTCCTGTTGCCCGGCTGAGCCCACTCAGCCGATGATCGTTAGCCGAACTGGTTCATCGTGTTGTGGGCACCGCCGGCCTTCAGCGCAGCCTCGCCGGCGAAGTACTCCTTGTGATCGTCGCCGATGTCGGAGCCGGCCATGTTCTGATGCTTGACGCAGGCGATGCCCTGACGGATCTCCTGACGCTGCACGTTCTTCACGTAGCCCAGCATGCCCTGCTCGCCGAAATATTCCCGCGCGAGGTTGTCGGTCGACAGCGCAGCCGTGTGATAGGTCGGCAGCGTGATCAGGTGGTGGAAGATGCCGGCGCGCTTGGCCGAATCCGCCTGGAAGGTGCGGATGCGCTCGTCGGCCTCGATCGCCAGCGGCGTGTTGTCGTACTCCGCCTTCATCAGCTCGGCACGGTTGTACTTGCTGACGTCCTTGCCGGCTTCGTTCATCGCGTCGTAAACCTGCCAACGGAAGTTGAGCGTCCAGTTGAACGACGGCGAGTTGTTGTAGGCCAGCTTCGCATTCGGAATGACCTTGCGAATGCGATCGACCATGCTGGCGATCTGCTCGATATGCGGCTTCTCGGTCTCGATCCACAGCAGATCCGCGCCGTTCTGCAGCGACGTGATGCAGTCGAGCACGCAGCGGTCCGCACCCGTGCCGGGACGGAACTGGTAGAGGTTGCTGGCAAGACGCTTCGGACGCATCATCTTGCCGTTCTGGTTGATGATGACGTCGCCGTTCCGCGCATTGGCGGCCGTCACTTCCTCGCAATCAAGGAAGCTGTTGTACTGGTCGCCGATGTCGCCGGGCTTGTGGCTGACGGCGATCTGCTGCGTCAGGCCGGCACCGAGTGAGTCGGTGCGGGTCACGATGATGCCGTCTTCGACGCCGAGCTCGAGGAACGCATGGCGGCAGGCGCGGATCTTCGCGATGAAGACCTCGTGCGGCACGGTCACCTTGCCGTCCTGGTGGCCGCACTGCTTCTCGTCGGACACCTGGTTCTCGATCTGCAGCGCGCAGGCACCCGCCTCGATCATCTTCTTGGCGAGCAGATAGGTTGCTTCCGCATTGCCGAAGCCGGCGTCGATGTCGGCGATCACGGGCACGACATGGGTCTGGAAGTTGTCGATCTTCTCGATCAGCGCCGCTTCGTTCGCCTTGTCGCCGGCCTCGCGGGCCGCGTCGAGCGCACGGAAGATGTCGTTGAGCTCGCGGGAGTCGGCCTGACGCAGGAAGGTGTAGAGCTCTTCGATAAGAGCCGGCACCGAGGTCTTCTCGTGCATCGACTGGTCGGGCAGCGGACCGAACTCGGAGCGCAGCGCCGCGATCATCCAGCCCGAGAGGTACAGATAGCGGCGATCGGTATTGCCGAAATGCTTCTTGACCGAGATCAGCTTCTGCTGGGCGATGAAGCCGTGCCAGCAGCCGAGCGACTGGGTGTACTTGGTGGTGTCGGCGTCATAGGCGGCCATGTCGGCGCGCATCAGCGCCGCGGTGTAGCGGGCCACGTCGAGACCGGTCTTGAAGCGGTTCTGCAGGCGCATCCGCGCCACGGCTTCGGCGGTGACGCCATTCCACGTCGGCTGGGTCTTGAGCAGCGATTCCGCGGCCGCAACCTCCTTCAGGTAGGAAGCCGGTCCCTGGATTGCCTGGTCACTGATTCCACGTGGCTGGTAGTTCATGGTCCTGATCCTTTCGGTGGCGACAAAACTGCAGCGTTCGGTGCCGCCAGCCTTCTCGACATTCTTGACAGTGCATTGCGAAATGCGTGGCAGGAGATAAACGCGAGAAACCCAAGTTCGTATAGACGGCTTGTTTTTGAATGGTGATGTCATGTAACATATGAACTTGTAACAAATGTCGATTTGTAATTTTTGTCACAAATTAGGTCAGGAAGGGTGCCATGCCCTCTGGGTCCGGAAAGAAACTGTTCGTCGGCCCCCGCTTCCGGCGGATCCGCCAGCAATTGGGGCTGTCGCAGACCCAAATCGCCGAAGGGCTCGGCATTTCGCCCTCCTACGTCAACCTGATCGAGCGGAACCAGCGCCCGGTGACGGCGCAGATCCTGCTGCGGCTGGCCGAGACCTACGACCTTGATCTGCGCGACCTCGCCACCGCCGACGAGGACCGCTTCTTCGCGGAGCTCAACGAGATCTTCTCGGATCCCCTGTTCCGTCAGATCGACCTGCCGAAGCAGGAACTGCGCGACCTCGCGGAACTCTGCCCTGGCGTGACCCATGCGCTGCAGCGGCTTTACGCCGCCTACACCGAGGCGCGGCGCGGCGAGACGCTGGTGGCCGCGCAGATGGCGGATCGCGAGGGCTCGCAGTTCGAGGCCAATCCAATCGAGCGGATCCGCGACCTGATCGAGGCCAACCGCAACTATTTTCCGGAGCTCGAGACCGCGGCGGAAAACCTGCGCGACGAGATCAACGTGCCGGCCGAGGGCCTGTTCACCGCGCTCGCCGTGCGCCTGCGCGAGAAGCATTCGATCGTCACCCGCGTGATGCCCGTCGACGTGATGCGCGAGACGCTGCGCCGCTTCGATCGCCATCGCCGGCAGCTCCTGATCTCCGAGCTGGTCGACAGCGCCGGCCGCAGCTTCCAGCTCGCACTGCAGCTCGGCTTTGCCGAATGCGGCGCGACCATCGATGCCATCGTCAGCCGCGCCGGCCCGCTCGACGACACCGCGCGCAGGCTCTACCGCATCACGCTCGCCAACTACTTCGCGGCGGCGGCGATGATGCCCTATCAGGCCTTCCACTCCGCGGCCGAAGCGCTGAGCTACGACGTGCACGTGCTGGCACAGCGCTTCAACGCGGGCTTCGAGCAGGTCTGTCACCGCCTCACCACCTTGCAGCGGCCGAACGCGCGCGGCGTGCCGTTCTTCATGCTTCGGGTCGACAATGCCGGCAACGTCTCGAAGCGCTTCTCCTCGGGCACCTTCCCGTTCTCCAAATTCGGCGGCACCTGCCCGCTCTGGAATGTGCATTCGACCTTCGACATGCCCGACCGCCTGCTGAGCCAGGTGATCGAATTGCCCGACGGCACGCGCTACTTCTCGATCGCGCAGATGGTGCGCCGCCCGGTGGCGCCCTACCCGCAGCCGCAGCCGCGCTTTGCGATCAGCCTCGGCTGCGAGATCCGCCACGCGTCAAAGCTCATCTATGCCACCGGCATGGATCTCGAGAAGGTCGAGGGCACCCCGATCGGCGTCAACTGCCGGCTCTGTGAGCGCGAGAACTGCAGCCAGCGCGCCGAGCCGCCGATCACGCGCAGCCTGATCCTGGACGAGACCACGCGGCGGGTGTCGTCGTTCGCGTTCTCGAACGCGCGGGAATTGTGATGGAGCGCAGGTGACCGCTCAATCCACCGCGGCGAACGCCTTGCACCAGCCATCCTTGCTGATCTCGCCCTCGACCACCTTGCAGGAATTGGGCGCCACGAACAGCGTGCACAGGCCGCAGGAGTAGATGCCGTTCGGCGTCTCCTGATAGGCAGCCTGCGGCTTGGTCATCTTGTCTGAGGCCACGGCGGTTTGCAGGAGAAGCGTCGCGGGAATTCCGGCCACGGTGGCGCTGATGAAGGCGCGCCGCGAACTCTTGCGTCGTTGTTTGGCCACGGTGTTCACCCTATGCGTCGTCCCTGCGGAAGCAGGGACCCATAACCACAGAACCTCGTTGCAAGCGGGACTGCGGCCGCAGCATCACGCAACAACAAACATTGTGGTTATGGGTCCCGGGTCAAGCCCGGGACCAAGCCCGGGACGACGTGGGATAGATTCGGTTTCAACTGTCGAACAGCCTGTTCGGTGTCATCCCCCGCGCATGCGGTGATCCAGTATTCGAAGGCTTGACAGGTTTTTGACTGAGTTGCCGTCAGGCAACTCAGTTCCGACGGATCACACGATTTTGCGGTCTTTCGGCGCCGGAACCGAGGCTTCGTCGTCAGAGTTAGGGTCGCTGCAATGACAGTTGCACATTCAACGCGACGGCATGAGAAATGAAGAATTTTCCCGATGCTGCATTTTCTCCTGAGGTGATCGAGCTGATGACGCAGGCGCTGAAGTCCTCGGTCGCGACACTGCCCGATCCCGTCAGCACCTCGCACATCACCCTGATCGCGGAATCGATCCTGCGCACCGCGCATGACGGCGAACGCGAGGTCGACGCGCTGCAACGAGTCGCGTTGCTGGAGCTTGCACTGGCGTCGGGCGACTAGCGCGCATACCGATTAATCAGGAGCTCAGTCTCGTGACGCCTGATGTCGACTCGCCGCTCAACAGCAGCATAAAGGCGGACATCGCCGAAGAGCCAGAACGGACACGCGCGCTGTCGCGGCGATGTCAGTTGCGGACATGTTAGCCGATGCCAGTATCGGTTCTGGATAGCCAGCAGTAATGCTCCAATCGATCAGACGACTCTCTTCGGCCCTTGGAAGCCGACATCGCATCTATGAGCACGCGCTCTGGAGTGTCTTTCAACGCCGGTCCGCATATTCGCGTATCACCGCCGCGACGAACGACGCGACGGCGCGCGATGACGTCAGGCGATGAACCCGCTTCGGCGCGGCTGCGGCGGCGGCGAGCTGCCGATAGCGCGGCGTGAGATCGCGATGAGGCGCCCCGTCAACCCACTGTCCTGACCACCGAATTCTGATCGGCCTCACCCCAAAGGAATCCCCCTTACATTCTGGTCCATTTTCTGATATCAAAAAATATCAGCAATTATGCTGGGTATCAGGGATCACTCCCATGACCGCTCAAACCTCTTCCGGTTCGTCCACGATCAAGGTCCGGGTCCAGGACCGCCCGGCCGTTCTGGTCGGCAGCGGCTATGTCGCACTTCTGCTCGGGCTCGTCTGTCTCATCCTCGCCGGCTGGTTCGCTTACAGCGCCTTGTGGAGGGATCGCTTTGGCGTCGTTGAGGTGTCGTGGCTGATGCTGCTCGGCGCGCTGCTGCTTTTCATCGTCGCGCTGCTGTTCGCGGGCTCGATCTATTCGCTGCAACCGAACGAAAGCGCCGTGCTGACGTTGTTCGGCTCCTATGCCGGCACCGACTCGGCGCCGGGCCTGCGCGCCACCGTGCCGCTGTTTCGCGCCCAGAAGGTCTCGCAGCGCGTCCGCTACCACGAATGCGAAAAGCTGAAGGTCAACGACCTCATCGGCAATCCGATCGAGATCGGCGCCGTCGTGGTGTGGCGCGTCGACGACTGCGCCAAGGCAATCTTTCAGATCAACGACTATGCCGATTTCGTCGGTGCACAGACCGAGTCGGCGCTCCGCCATATCGCCGGCCGGCACCCCTACGATTTCGACGAGGCCGTCGCGAACCCGGTGAGCGAAGCGAGCGCAACGTCCGACCGGATCGCGGCGCGCACGCTGTCGCTGCGCGAAAGCGGCGACCAGGTCACCAATGAGCTGATTGTCGAGCTCAAGGACCGCCTCTCGGTCGCCGGCGTGACCATCGACGAAGCGTGGATCAATCATCTCGCCTACGCGCCGGAGATCGCCCCGGTGATGCTGCGCCGCCAGCAGGCCAGCGCCGTGATTGCCGCGCGCAAGCTCGTGGTGTCGGGCGCGGTCGATATCGTCAAGGAAGCGCTCGGCAAGCTCAAGGACGAGACCGACATCGACCTCGATCCCGAGCGCAAGGCGGCCATGGTGTCGAACCTGCTCGTCGTGCTGGTCTCCGACAAGGACGCGACCCCGGTCGTGAACACCGGGACGCTGTATGCCTAAGCGCGGGCGTCCCAAGGGACCGGAGAAGGAGCCGGTCCTGCTGCGGCTGGGCAGCCCCTTGCTGGAGGTGCTCGACCGCCTGGCCGCGGCGGAATTCCGCTCGCGCCAGGGACAGATCGAAAAGCTGCTGCACGAGGCGCTGATCCGCCGTCGCGCCTGGCCGCCGAAGGCGGCGGAGCAGACCGACTCCGACACAGACGAGCCCCCTGGCTCCAGCTGAGACGATTGTGACCGGGTCAGGATTGTGACCGAGGCAACAGACAAGCTGCTCCATGATGGCGTATTGCCGTCATACACGGAGTCATTGTCATGCCAATTTTCAAGCTGCCGCTTTCGGGCGATGTCGTGCAGAACATCAGCCCCTTCACCGCATTCATGAGCCCGGTCGGGAGCCAGTTCGGCCTCATCAACATCACGCTCGGCAAATCGTCGGCGCCGGCAGTCGAAGCCGACGTGCTGTCCGATGTCGGCACCTATGGACGGCAGCTCGGGCAGATCGGGGACGCGCTGCTGGTGCTGATCGAGCGCATGCCCAAGGACGACGGGCTCGATCGCGAGCCGGCGATCGTCGCGCTGAAGCAGATGCTGAACGAGGTGGCGGACATCAAGGAGCGACACAAGCGGCAGGGGCTGAGGGCCGACATGCGCGTCTCCAAGACGTCCGCCTGAGCTATCGCCCATCCGTTGCGCGCGCCCTTCGGTAGCGCGCAACGGCCCCCGCCGTCGCGCGGCAGGCTGTAAGGCGCCGCCGCGCGAGAGTGACATCCGGCAATCGGGTTTGGGCCTGTCCCGCTAACCGCCGGGCGGCGTGTACGCAGCCTTGAGCTTGCTCGCGTGCTGACGCACCACCTTGATCTCATCGGGCGTGAACAAGCGGACCAGCTTCACGTTCTGCATGGCGCCGGCCGCCACGACTACGCCGCTGATGGCAGGCGCGACGCTCGGATCCGGCACATCGAAGATCACCATGACGCCGGGGCCATCGGCCGCGGTGCTGTACATCGAAATCAATTTCCCGCCGGCCGCCTCGACCAGCTTTTTGGCGGCCTCGAATCGATTGGTCGCCGGATTCTCCATGATGTTGTTGAGGGAACGCGGCGTGTATTCACCTGAGAAGCAGAAATGCATGGCAATTGCTCCATTCGGCTGGATGACAGAAAATGCATTGACCCGGGCGGGACCCGGACAAGAGATTTCGAATTGAAATTGAGGAAGAAGGGCCTGCCGATGGCCAGCTACGCTGCCGCTCATTCTCCGGAATTCGGCGCAACCGGTGGCAGCTCGTGGAATAATCTACATCAAGCGCTTGGCAAATGAAATCGCGATCGTGCTGCCGCGGCGTCGCCCTGTGATCGAGGGACGTTGAAGGACAGCCTGCCTGACCTGACGCACAAGAAAGCGCGGCGGATCGGCTGTGTGCTGACGATCGGCTGCTCGATATCGCGCATCGCGTACCCGTGCGATCGACTCGTTCAGACATTGCTGCAACGCGGATCAACGTCACCGTTTGATCCATCGCAAGCCTTGTGATCTGTTGTCCTCGTAACAAACAATGGGATGAGGGCGAAACAGTCCGACACCGGTCACGCGTCTGAGGAGGTTTCCATGCACAAGCACGTCTTGGGACTAGCCACATCGATGCTCTTACTGACCTACGGCACTCTCGGTGCCTTGGCACAGGATCAGATGCCCCACCAACCCGACCATCACCAAATGCAATCCCATCCGATGGATCAGGAAGGCGGCGGCATGATGGGGCACGGAGGCATGATGGAACACATGATGGGCCACGGCATGATGGGGCCGCCTTTCATGATGCGCATGATGTTTGCCCTGATGGACGCCGACGGTGATGGGACCATCTCACTGCAGGAATTTCAGGCCGCCCACGAACGAATCTTCAGGGCAATGGACACCAACAGGGACGGCAAGCTTACGCTGGAGGAGATGCAGGCGTTCATGCACGGAACGAAGTGAGCGGCTTGCCGTAGCAGCCTGAGGCGCCGCTTGGGCGTGAGGCGGCGGCACGGCAAGCCGAGGTAGCCATGCTGTGGTAAAGCGTCCTCCCGCCGCTCGGGTCATTGCGACCGGTGCCGCGCCTTGCAAACAAGGGCGATCTGCCGCACTGTCCAGCGCCTGCCATCAAGAACAACCGAAGGAAACTCATGAAGCATCGCCCGCTCGGTCGCTCCGGCCTCACCGTTCCTCCCCTCTGCTTCGGCTGCAATGTCCTAGGCTGGACGGTGGACGAGACTTCATCTTTTCGGTTGCTCGACACCGTGCTCGAACACGGGCTGACGTTTCTGGATACGGCCGATGTCTATTCGCGCTGGGTGCCGGGCCATAGCGGCGGCGAGTCCGAGGCGATCATCGGCAAATGGATGAAGGCGCGCGGCAACCGCAACCGCGTCATCCTCGCCACCAAGGTCGGCATGGACATGGGCAACGGCAATGTCGGGCTGAAGCCGGACTACATCGCGCGCTCCGTCGAGGACTCGCTGCGACGGCTGCAGACCGATTACATCGACCTCTACCAGTCCCACAAGGACGACGAGACGACGCCGCAGGAGGAGACGCTCGCGGCCTACGACAGGCTGATCAAGGCCGGCAAGGTGCGGGCGATCGGCGCCTCGAATTTCTCCGCCGAGCGGTTGCAAGGCGCGCTCGACATTGCCAAGGCGAACGGGCTTCCCCGCTACGAAAGCATGCAACCCGAATACAGCCTGGCAGAGCGTTCGAGCTACGAAGGCGCACTGCAACGCGTTTGCGAGGCCAACGATATCGGCGTGATCACGTTCTTCTCGCTGGCCGCGGGATTTCTGACCGGCAAGTATCGCTCGGAGGCCGACTTCGGCAAGAGCCCGCGCGGGGCGCGCAGCATTCCGAGGTATATGACGCCGCGCGGCATGCGCATCCTGGCCGGCCTCGACGAGGTCGCTGCGGAGACCCGCGCCGAACCGGCCGCGATCGCGCTGGCCTGGCTGATGACGAGGCCCGCCGTCGCCGCGCCGATTGCCAGCGCGACCAAGCCAGAGCATGTCGCAACGCTTGTCGCCGCAACCAGGCTCGAGCTGACCAGGAGCCAGATCGAACGCCTGGACAAAGCGAGCGCATAGCACGAAGCGGTGCTCGCGCGCCGCGTCCCCATCACCAACCTTCCCTCGCTGGACCGAACTGCGGCATTTGGCCTGCTCGGTCGTTCAGCACGCAGCCTCGATACCGCCTTACTGTTCAGGACGGGTTGGCCAATCTCCCGCGACGGCCAAGTCTGCGGTCATGTGTATTCGGAGTTTCAGGTGAACGTACTTGGGATCAACTCGGTGTATCATGAGTCCGCCGCGGCGCTGCTGGTCGACGGCAAGCTCGTCGTCGCCGTCGAGGAGGAGCGGTTCAACCGCATCAAGCATGGCAAGCAGGCCGAGTTCGACAACCCGCATCAACTCCCCGAGCGCGCGATCCGCCATTGCCTGAACCACGCAGGGCTCACCGCGCGCGACATCGACCATGTCGCGTTCTCGTTCGATCCCAAGCTCCGCCGCAAGCGCTACCGTCCGGACTGGTGGGATCCGCGGCTGGAGGAAACCTTCCAGCTGCGGCTCGGTCAGCTGCCCGGTGCCCTCGAGGAGCTGCTGGGGCGTTCGCTGGGGCAGCGACTGCACTTCGTGCCGCATCACATGGCGCACGCCGCTTCCGCATACTTCCCGTCGGGCTTCGATCGCGCGGCCATCCTCACCATCGACGGCATCGGCGAGACGGCCGGCTCCTCGCTCGCGAAGGCGGTCGGCACGCGGATCCAGACCGTCGAGAATTTCGAGTATCCGCATTCGATCGGTTTCCTGTGGGAGGTGTTCAGCGGGTATCTCGGCTTCTCGCATTACGACGCCTCGAAGGTCATGGGCCTCGCGGCCTATGGCGACCCCGAGGTGTTCCGTCAGCAGTTTCTCTCGATCATGCGCGCCGACGAGGTGAACTACGGGATCGCGTCGGAATTTCTCGGCATGCATCCGGACCGGTTCGCGAGAATGGAAGCGATATTCGGTCCGGCGCGCTACGAGGACGGCGAGATCTTGCCGCGGCATGCCGATATGGCGGCCGCATTGCAGGCGGCCACCGACGCCGCGGTCACTGCGGCCGTGCGGCGCGTGAAACGCAGGGTGCCGTTTGACAATCTATGCCTCGCCGGCGGCGTCGCGCTCAACTGCGTGACCAATGACGTGATCGCGCGATCCGGCGAATTCGCCAACGTGTTCATCCCGTCCGCGCCGCACGACGCGGGCACCGCGATCGGCGCGGCCTATGCCGTGCATTGCGCCAAGCACAAGCGCCCGCCCGAGCGCGGCCACTCCACACCCTATCTCGGACCTGCATTCAAGCGGAACGACATTCTGGCCGCGGTCAAATCGGCCGGCCTCAAGGCGCGGCGAAGCGAGTCGCCCGCGCGCGACGCCGCGGACATGATCGCCGGCGGCAAGATCGTTGCCTGGTTTCAGGGGCGCATGGAGTTCGGGCCGCGCGCGCTGGGCAACCGTTCGCTGCTCGCCGACCCGCGGCGGCCCGACATGCGCGATATCCTCAATCAGAAGGTCAAGCATCGCGAAGACTTCCGGCCATTTGCGCCGAGCGTGCTGGCGGAGCACGCCGACGAATGGTTCGACATCGGCGCTCCGTCGGTGAGTCACGAGTTCATGCTGTTTGCGTGCCCGGTGCGGCCCGACAAGCGCGATCTGATCCCCGCGGTCCTGCACAAGGACGGCAGCGCCCGGGTTCAGATCGTGAGCCGCAAATCAAATTCGCGCTTTCACGAGCTGATCTCGCACTTCCATGCGAAAACCGGCGTGCCGCTGGTCGTCAACACGTCCTTCAACGACAGCGAGCCGATCGTGTGTGCGCCGACCGATGCGATTGTCACGTTCCGCAAGTCCGGCATCGACGCGCTGTTCATGGACGACGTGTTCCTGACGGCGCGGGCCTGACGCGCGCTGGCCCCAAGGGCTAGTCCCAAGCCTAACCCCAGGGGCCGCGCTGGCTCGGAGTGCCGCCCCACGGGCCGCGCGGCGGGGTGTTCGGTGCGGCCGGACGCGGCGCGGTCTGGGTGCCGAGCTCGGCGGCGAGCCGCTGCAGCGCGGCGATGCGGTTCGCCGTCGAGGGATGGGTGGCGAACAGATTGTCGACGCCGTGGCCCGACAGCGGGTTGATGATGAACATGTGCGCGGTCGCCGGATTGCGCTCGGCCTCCATGTTCGGCACCTGGTGCGCGGCGTTCTCGATCTTGGCGAGCGCGGACGCCAGCCACATCGGCTGTCCGACGATGCGCGCGCCAAAATTGTCGGCGGCGTATTCGCGGGTGCGACTGATCGCCATCTGCACCAGCATGGCGCCGAGCGGCGCCAGGATCATCATCGCGATCGAGCCGACGATGCCGGGGCCGTTGTTGCTGCTGCGGTTGCCGAAGAACATGCCGAACTGCGCCAGCATCGAGATCGCGCCGGCGATGGTCGCGGTGATCGTCATCGTCAGCGTGTCGTGATGCTTGATATGCGCGAGCTCGTGCGCGATCACGCCGGAGAGTTCCTCGCGGCTGAGCTGGCGCATCAGGCCGGTGGTGACGGCGACCGCCGCATTGTCGGGGTTGCGGCCGGTCGCGAACGCGTTGGGCTGCGCCTCGTCCATCAGGAACACGCGCGGCATCGGCAGCCCGGCGCGCTGGGCGAGTTCGGCGACGAGATCGTAGAGTTCGGGCGCGGACTGCCGGTCGACCTGATGGGCGCCGTACATCGACAGCACCATGCGATCGGAGTTCCAGTAGGCGAACAGATTTGTCGCAGCCGCCACCACCAGCGCGATGACAGCGCCGGTACCGCCGCCGATCAGATAGCCGACGCCCATGAACAGGGCGGTGAGGCCGGCGAGCAGGAGCGCGGTGCGAAAATAGTTCATCGTGGTCCCCTAAGGGCAGCCCGTATGCTGCCACAACTGACGCAGCTCAGGTAGGGATTTGGCCGCCCGCGCCGCAAGGGGAACCGCTGCGTCGCGGCGACGCGGGCAAGCTTAACAATCGGTCATCCGTCTCGCCCTGGGACGACCGGATTGCTATCCGCCCACCACGCCGCCGGCCTCCTCGCGCACGGCCTGCGGCTCGCCCTCACGCAACGCGACGCGCAGCATGCGCGCGAGCTGGGCGCGGCTATAGGGTTTCGCGAGGAACAGGATGCCCTCGTCGAGACGGCCGTCCTGGTCGATCGCATTCTCGGTGTAGCCCGACGTGAACAACACGCGCAACGTCGGGCGCCGCTTCTGCGCCTCGATGGCGAGATCGCGCCCGTTCATCGCACCGGGCATGATGACGTCGGTGAAGAGCAGATCGACCGGCGCGGCGCTGTCCAGCACGGCAAGCGCTTCGGCACCGTTGTTGGCCGACAGCGTCGTGTAACCGAGGCTCTCGATCTGGGCGAGCACGTAGTTGCGCACCAGCTTGTCGTCCTCGACCACGAGCACGATCTCCTGCGCGCCGCGTAGTTCCGGCTGCCGCTTGTCGGTCACGACTGGCTGCGATGTCACGACGGCGCGCGGCAGATAGAGCACGACCCTGGTGCCGCGGCCGATCTCGCTGTCGAGCAGGATGTGACCGTTGGATTGCTTGACGAAGCCATAGACCATGCTCAGACCGAGCCCGGTGCCCTTGCCGACATCCTTGGTGGTGAAGAACGGCTCGAACACCTTCGCCAAATCCGCTTCCGCGATGCCGTGGCCGGTGTCGCTCAGCACGATCGCGACATAGTCGCCGGCGGCGAGCCCGTCATGACCCTGCACATCGGCGGGCTTGAGCTCGGCGGCCCGGGTCTCGATCAGGAGCGTGCCGCCCTTCGGCATCGCGTCACGCGCATTCAGCGCGAGGTTGATGATCGCGGTGACGAGCTGGTTGGAATCGACCAGCGCGCGCGGCAGGCCGGGCGTGGGGCGGAAGTCGATGCCGACGTGATCGCCGATGGTCGGCCGCAACAGCTCGATGGTGTCGACCATCAGCGCGTCGATGTCGACGTCGGTCGGCTGCAGAGGCTGGCGGCGCGCGAACGCCAGCAGATGCCGCGTCAGCGACGCGCCGCGCTCGGCGGCGTCGCGGATCAGGCCGGTGATCTCGGCGAGCTGCCGGTGGTGCGTCACCGCTTCGGCGAGGATATCGATGGTGCCGGTGATGACGGTGAGGATGTTGTTGAAATCGTGCGCGATGCCGCCGGTGAGCTGGCCGACCGCCTCCATCTTCTGCGCCTGGCGGATCTTGGCCTCATTGGCCTCGGCCTCGCGGAAGCGTTGCAGCAGCACCTCCGAGCGCTGGCGCTGCCGTCCCTCTTCCTCGAGCGCGATATGCGCCTCGCGCAACTGCGCTTCGGTCGGGATCGCCAGCACCCTCGGGATCAACGGCCAGAGCAGCACCGCGGTGAAGATCGAGGCGATCGCGGTCAGCGCCTTGACCAGGCCCTCGAGGCCGTAGATCGGGAACCACAGCGTGTAGATCGAGAACACATGCGTCAGTCCGCACGCAAGGATGAAGGTGGCGAACGGCCAGGCCATCCAGCCGAACTGGAAATCGCGGCGCTTGGAAACGACGATCGCGAGCGCAAACGGTATCGAGAAATACGAAGCGGCAATGATCGCGTCGGAAATGACATGAAGCCAGATCAGCTCCGGCTCCCACAGCAGGCAGATGCCATGCGGCGAGAGCGTCGACGAGTCCAAGAGACGCTCGAGAAAACTCCACATGGGTCCCTCCCGGCGTGATGGATCCGCCGGCCCCTGCCCACGAATCACTCGCCGATCATAGCGGCGGTGACTCGCGCTGCCGAAGCTCAATTGGTCTAAGGGCGATCCCCGTTGTTGCCCGGTGGCGGGCTGGTGTATGCAGGACAGGCCTCATCTCCCTTCCCCCAGCCGGTGACATCGATGCCAGCCTCCTCCCTCCGCGTCCCCTTGACGATCGCTGCGATGGCGGCTGCGCTGGCCCTGTCATCCGTTGCCTCGGCGCAACAGCCGTTTCCGCCGCCCGCAAGACCCCTGGCGGCGAAGCCGCGGCCGGCCGCCGCCTCGCCGCGGGCCGCGTCGTGCCACAGCGGCCAGAGCTTCGACCGCTTCCTCGCCGAGCTGAAGCAAAAGGCCGTTGCGGCCGGGGTCTCGCAGGAGACCATCGCGGAGGCCTCGCCCTACCTCGTCTACGACCAGGGCATCGTCAACCGCGACCGCGGACAGCGCGTGTTCGGCCAGCTCTTCACCCAGTTCGCCGGCCGCATGGCGGCAAACTACCGGATGCAGCAGGGCCAGCAATACATCAGGACCTACGCTGCCGCGTTCGCGCGTGCCGAGAAGGAGTACGGCGTGCCGCCCGCGGTGATCGCCGCGTTCTGGGGACTGGAGAGCGATTTCGGCGCCCAGATGGGCAATCTGCCGACGCTGAAATCGCTGGTGTCGCTCGCCTATGATTGCCGCCGCTCCGAGATGTTCCAGGGCGAGACCATCGCCGCGCTGAAGGTCATCGATCGCGGCGACCTGACGCCGGAGGAGATGATCGGCTCGTGGGCGGGCGAGCTCGGCCAGACGCAATTCCTGCCGACGCATTATTTCAACTACGCGGTCGACTATGACGGCGACGGCCATCGCAACCTGTTGCGCAGCGGGCCCGACGTGATCGGCTCGACCGCGAACTACATCGCCAACGGATTGAAGTGGCGACGCGGCGAGCCGTGGCTGCAGGAGGTGCGCGTGCCGCAGGCAGCGGACTTTCCATGGGATCAGGCCGACCTGACCATCAAGCTGCCACGCGCGAAATGGGCCTCGCTCGGCGTCGTCTCCGCCGACGGCAAGCCGTTGCCGAACGACGACATGCCGGCCTCGCTGCTGCTGCCGATGGGCCGGATGGGACCGGCGTTTCTCGCCTACGCGAATTTCGGTGCCTACACCGAGTGGAACAACTCGCTGATCTATTCGACCACCGCCGGCTATCTCGCCAGCCGCATCGCAGGCAGCCCGCCGATGCAGCGGCCGCACGGGCCGGTTGCTCAACTGCCGTTTGGCGAGATCAAGGAGCTGCAGGGGCTGCTGGTGCGCGCCGGCTTCGATGTCGGCAAGGTCGACGGCGTGCTCGGCCAGGCGAGCCGCAGCGCGATCAAGGCGATGCAGATCAAGTATGGCCTGCCGGCGGATTCCTGGCCGACCGCCGAACTGCTAGCACGCATGCGCGGCACGCGGACGCCGCCGACGGAAGCGGCGATGCCGGGGATGCGGTAGGTGTTCGAACTCCCTCGCCCCGCTCTTGCGGGGTTGGGGTGAGGGGCTCTCTCCGCCAGGTGGAGCGAATGGATGGACCTGTACCCCCTCACCCGGATCGCATCTTGCGATGCGATCCGACCTCTCCCCGCAAGCGGGGCGAGGTAAGAAGAAGGAATATTTGACCGAGTGTTACAGCCTTCCGCAGTTGTATTCTTCCCCCCGCCGCCCCATCTGCAGCATCGCCGTTCGGCACATCCGATTTCTCCATCGAGAGAGCATCACATGTCGTTTTATGACGCCGTCGTCCCCGCTTATCTGCAAATGCTCAACAGCCTCACCGGCCTGCTCACCAAGGCAGAGGCGTATTGCGAGGCCAGGAAGATCGAGCCCGCGGTGCTCCTGGGATCGCGCCTCTATCCGGACATGCTGCCGCTGACGAAGCAGGTGCAGCTCGTCTGCGATCACGCTTCGCGGGGCTGCGCGCGGCTGACGCACAGCGAGGTGCCGTCGACGCCCGACACCGAGACGACCT
Source organism: Bradyrhizobium macuxiense (assembly GCF_001542415.1). Taxonomy (GTDB): domain Bacteria; phylum Pseudomonadota; class Alphaproteobacteria; order Rhizobiales; family Xanthobacteraceae; genus Bradyrhizobium; species Bradyrhizobium macuxiense. The sequence goes on along the minus strand of NZ_LNCU01000114.1, from coordinate 91,856 downwards.
TTGCCGAATTGAAGCAGCGCCTGGCGAAGACGGTCGACTATGTAAAGTCGTTCACGCCCGCGCAGTTCGAGGGCGCCGACGCCAAGGACGTCACCTTCCCGGTCGGCGCCGGCCGCACCATGACCCTGAAGGGCCAGCAATTCCTCAGCGCGTTCTCGTTCCCGAACTTCTATTTCCACGCCGTGACCGCGCACGGCATCCTGCGCCACAACGGCGTCGAGATCGGCAAGCGCGACTTCCTCGGCGTGAGCTGACGCGCCCCCCTCATGGTGAGGGGCGCGTCTTCGCGCATCTCGAACCATGAGGCCCTGCTCCGGGCCGCATCCTTCGAGACGCCGCTTCGCGGCTCCTCAGGATGAGGTTCAACATATTCCCCGCCGCGGGATTTTAGCCTCGCGCGCGCAGCCGTGCTACTGCTCCCTGACAACAACAAGACGTCAGGGAGCACGCCATGTCCACCACGACCCACGCGCCAAAGTCCATCGATCCCTCCGCTTCGCTGCATGCGGAGTCTTTGGGGCAGGCGAAGAACCACGGCCGGCTCAATGGCCGCCGCATCATCGTGGTCGGAGCGGGACAGCGTAATACCGTCGACGAGGATCCGCCCGTTGGCAACGGCCGTGCGATGAGCGTGATGTTCGCACGCGAGGGCGCCTCGGTCGCGTGTCTCGACATCAACAAGGAAGCCGCCGACGACACCGTCGCGCAGATCACGAAGGAAGGCGGCAAGGCCTTCACCGACGTGGTCGACGTCTCGGACACGACGGCGATCGCGCCCGCGGTCGAGCGCTGCGCGAAGAAACTCGGCGGTCTCGACGGGCTGGCGCTGAACGTCGGCATCTCCTGCGGCCTGTCGCTGCCGAAGATGACGGCGGAGGCTTGGGATCGCGACTACGCCGTCAACGTTCGCAGCCACATGCTGTTCGCGCAGAAGGCGCTCGAAGTGATGGCGCCGGGCGGCGCGATCATCCTGATCTCGTCGATGGCGAGCCAGCGCGCCGGCGGCCGCAACCCGGCCTATGAATCCTCCAAGGCCGCGCAGATCGCGCTGGGACGGGCGATCGCGCGAGCCGGGGAGGACAAGGGCATTCGCTGCAATGTGATCGCGCCCGGCTTCATGGACACGCCGATGGGCCGCGACGCCAGCCGCAGGCGGACGGATCGGGCCCTGACAGTGCCTTTCGGCCGCCAGGGCACCGGCTGGGAGGTCGCCTATACCGCGCTGTTCCTGATTTCGAACGAATCCTCCTACGTGAACGCCCACACCCTGTTCCTCGACGCCGGCCACATGGGTGGGATCGTGCGCGGCTAGCCTGCAGGATCCGAATGGCGCGGCCATTGCGCTTGTCGCCGCAATGCACAACTCTCCCCTATCCTTCACTGCCTGGAACATTTTCCCATGAGTCAATCGACCAAACTCTTCGAGCCCTTCAAGCTTGGCCAGCTGACGCTGCCGAACCGCCTGGCGATGGCGCCGTTGACGCGCAATCGCGCGGTACCGCCCAGCTTTGCGCCGAGCCCGCTTGCGGTGGACTATTACGGCCAGCGCGCCTCCGCCGGCCTCCTCATCACCGAAGCGAGCCAGGTCTCGCAGCAGGGACAGGGTTACCAGGACACGCCCGGCATCTATTCGAAGGAGCAGGTCGAAGGCTGGAAGAAGGTCACCGACCGCGTGCATGAGCGCGGCGGCCGCATCTTCATCCAGCTCTGGCATGTCGGCCGCATCTCGCATGTCGCGCTGCAGCCGAACGGCGGCGCGCCGGTGGCGCCGAGCGCGATCAAGGCCAAGACCAAGACCTTCGTCAACGGCACCTTCGCCGACGTCTCCGAGCCGCGCGCGCTCGAGCTGAGTGAAATTCCCGGCATCATAGACGATTTCAAGCGCGGCACGGCGAATGCGCTGGCGGCCGGCTTCGACGGCGTCGAGATCCACGGCGCCAACGGTTACCTGCTCGACCAGTTCGCCAAGGACGGCACCAACAAGCGCACCGATGCTTACGGCGGTTCGATCGAGAACCGCGCCAAGCTGATGCTCGAGGTTTCCCAGGCGGTGGTGGCCGAAGCCGGCGGAGACCGCACCGGCATCCGCATCTCGCCGGTGACGCCGGCCAACGACGTCTCGGACTCCAACCCGCAGCCGCTGTTCGACTACATCGTCGACCACCTCAATGCGCTGAAGCTGACCTACCTCCACGTCATCGAAGGCGCGACTGGCGGCCCGCGCGACGTCGCGCCGTTCGACTACGCCTCGCTCCGCAAGCGCTTCAAGCAGGCCTACATGGCCAACAACGGCTACGACTTCGCGCTGGCGACCAAGGTGCTGGACTCCGGCGCCGCCGACCTGATCGCGTTCGGCAAGCCGTTCATCTCCAACCCCGACCTGGTCGAGCGGCTGAAGAAGGGCGCGCCCCTCAACGATTGGGACAAGGCCACCTTCTACGGCGGCGGCGCCAAGGGCTACACGGACTATCCGACGCTGAAGGCGACCGAAGCCGCGGAGTAGCCCTTCACGTCCGAACACACGCAATCCGGGGCGCGCTGGCGCTCCGGATTTTTTTTGCGTCGACGGCGTGGCTGCGGTGAGAGCTGGCCACGACGCCGGACGCCGCGTAGCATGGACCTTATCGAGCAAGCCTGGAGACGGTCACGCGCGGAATGAATAGGGCTAACGCCGAGGATATCGTTCGCCGCGCGACCGCCGCGTTCAACGCCGGCCGGCACGACGAGGCGATCGGGCTTTGCGAACGCGGCCTTGCGCGCGAGCGTGGCGAGCCGATGCTGAGCCATCTGCTGGCCGCGGTGCTGTTCACCAAGGGCGAGGTGGCGCCGGCGCGCCGGCACATCGAGGCCAGTCTGGCGCGGCGTCCGGACAATGCCGCGGCCCGGCTGCTCGCCGCCCGGCTCGCGCGCGCGGAGCAGGATTTCGAGACGGCGCTGACACATCTCGACCGCGCGATGGCACTCAAGCCGCAACGCGACGTCTTCGTCGAGCAGGCGCGCACGCTCGAGCTGGCCGGCCGGAAAGCGCAGGCGCGCGAAGCCTGGCAGGCCATCCTCAAGGCCGTGCCGCAGCACCAGGAGGCCACCGCGCGGCTCGGCCATCTGGCCTGGCAGGATGGCGACCTCACCGGCGCCGTCAGCCTGCTGGAGCGTGCCACCGCGAGCGAGGCGCCGGCCTCGGTGTGGTTCGATCTCGGCGTCGCACGGCAGGACCTGCGCGATCATGATGCCGCCGCGCACGCCTATCGCAAGGCGCTTGAGCTCAGGCCGGATTACGCCGAGGCTGCGCTCAATCTCGGCGTCGCACTGCTGGAGGGCGGCGATCCCGATGCGGCAATGGCCGCATTCGGGCGCGCCTATGGCCTGCGCCCGCAAATGTTCGGATCGATCGCAATGGCGCTCACCTCGGGCTCGCACGGCCGGCTGTGGCTCGACGAGACTGCGCTACGCAAGACGCTAGAGCATGATGGAATTGGGTTGAACTGAGGCGATAGCCCGAGTTTACCTCTCCCTTGGGAGAGGTCGGCGCGCAGCGCCGGGTGAGGGATTACGGTCTCTCGTTGGAGCCGCGGCCCCTCACCCGATTCGCTACGCAAATCGACCTCTCCCCAGCGGGGAGAGGTAAAGCGGATTCGCTTTAGGTGGTTAGCCGCCCGCGCTCGGCGCGGAAGTGCTTGCGATAGACGTTGGGCGCGGCCAGCACATCGGAAACGACCTTGGAATAGCTCTGCTGGTGCGCCTCGTCGAACGGCTCGAACACCAGCTCGGGTGCCTCGCGCGGCACCGCAAAGCATTGCGCGACCGGTGTCCCCCTCGGCAGCACGCCGGCAAAATCCGGCTGCGTCCAGACCGCCGGGAAATTGATCCCGCCGTCGTGAAACCGGTCGGCATCGACCAGCCCGGAGATCAGGCGGAACGGCAGGTCGTCGCGATTGACCGGATGGGTCGCAAACAGCGACCAGCCCGGCTCGACCTCGATGGTCCAGAAGCTGTTGAACTTGAGCGCGGCCCGCCCGTTGGCGAACGGCGCGCCGGCGAACTGCGCCACGGGATGGAAGCTGAGCGGCGCGCGCGGATGGCCTTCGGTCGCGGGCTCCGGGATGTCCCAGTCCCAGGCGAACGCGCCGCGCTCGACCCTCACGTCGCAGGGCAGCGGGATCATCACGCCGTAGGCCATCGCATCGACGAAGGGCGGACATTGCTTGACGGTGCGGATCTCGCGGCCGTGGATATCGGAATGCGCCTTCGCCGGCATCGCGCGCAGCCAGTCGGGCAACGCGCTGCGCGCCGGATACGGCCGCACCAGATGATCGGCAAGCCCCGGATCGCAACGGAACGTCATGCGCATGGCGAACTCCTCAGGCGACGTGCAGCCCGCACCCCGTCGATACGGCAATCCCGCGCGCAACGCAAAAAGGCCGGGATCGCTCCCGGCCTCCTTGTCCCGTGAGTGGCCGGGAGGGCCCAGCCACGTGACGGTGTTAATTCGCCGAGGCGCGCTTCGGCGGCGAGGCCGGCCACGACTTGATCAGGGTGTCGTAGTCGATGGTTTCGCCCTTCGGCTTCTCGTTGGCGAGCTTGCGCTGCGGCGCGATGTTGCCGTCCTTCGCGGACTTGTCGTACCAGTACTCAGCCGTCTTCTTCGGGTTGAGCTTCGGTCCGCAGGCACCCTGAACGCCCGACTTCTCGAGACGCTCCATCACCGAGTCCTGGGCGGATGCGAGCGAGTCCATCGCCTGCTGCGGTGTCTTCGCACCGGACGCGGCATCGCCGATGTTCTGCCACCAGAGCTGGGCCAGCTTCGGATAGTCAGGCACGTTGTTGCCGGTCGGGGTCCACTGCACGCGCGCGGGCGAGCGGTAGAACTCGATCAGGCCGCCGAGCTTCGGCGCACGCTCGGTGAACGACTTGTCCCAGATGTCGGATTCACGGATGAAGGTGAGACCGACATGGCTCTTCTTCAGGGACACCGTCTTGGAGACGATGAACTGCTGATAGAGCCAGGCCGCCTTGCGGCGATCGACCGGAGTCGACTTCAGCAGCGTGAGCGAGCCCACGTCCTGATAGCCTAGCTTCATGCCGTCCTTCCAGTACGCGCCGTGCGGCGACGGAGCCATACGCCACTTCGGCGTGCCGTCCGCGTTCATCACGGGCAGACCAGGCTTCACCATGTCGGCGGTGAAGGCGGTGTACCAGAAGATCTGCTGGGCGATGTTGCCCTGCGACGGCACCGGGCCCGACTCGGAGAAGGTCATGCCCTGCGCCTGCGGCGGAGCATACTTCTTCATCCAGTCGAGATACTTGACGATCGAGTAGACCGCCGCCGGGCCGTTGACGTCGCCACCACGCGCGATGTCAGAGCCGACCGGACGGCAGCCCTCCATGCGGATGCCCCACTCGTCGACCGGCAGGCCGTTCGGGATGCCCTTGTCGCCGTTGCCGGCCATCGACAGCCAGGCGTCGGTGAAACGCCAACCGAGCGACGGGTCCTTCTTGCCATAGTCCATATGGCCGTAGACCTTGACACCGTTGATTTCCTTGATGTCGTTGGTGAAGAAGTCGGCGATATCTTCATAGGCCGACCAGTTCACGGGCACGCCGAGCTCATAGCCATACTTGGCCTTGAACTTGGCCTTGTATTCCGGGTTGGTGAACCAGTCGTAGCGGAACCAGTAGAGGTTCGCGAACTGCTGGTCCGGCAACTGGTAGAGGTGGCCGTTCGGCGCCGTGGTGAACGACTTGCCGATGAAGTCATCGACGTCGAGCATCGGGTCGGTGACGTCCTTGCCTTCGCCCTTCATCCACTCCGTCAGGTCGACCGCCTGGCCGTAACGGAAGTGGGTGCCGATGAAGTCGGAGTCGTTGATCCAGGCGTCATAGACGTTCTTGCCCGACTGCATCTGGGTCTGGATCTTCTCGACGACGTCACCTTCCTGGATGACATCGTGCTTCACCTTGATGCCGGTGATCTCCTCGAACGCCTTGGCGAGGGTGCGGGACTCGTACTCGTGCACCGTCAGCGTTTCGGAGACAGCATTGATCTCCATGCCCTTGAAGGGTGCAGCGGCCTTGATGAACCACTCCATCTCCTTCATCTGGTCTTCCTTCGAGAGGGTCGACGGCTGGAATTCACCGCTGTCGATCCACTTCTTCGCGGCGGCCTCGTCCGCGCGCGCCGGCGCGGCGATAGCCACCGATACCATGACCAGCGCGAGCGCGCTCGTCATGGTCAGAAGACTATCCTTGGTCCTTCTCACGTGTCGCATGTTGATTCCTCCGGTTGCAGCGACAAACTAAGTACCCCAGGCCCGGGTAGACCCCGGATCTGCTCTTCTTCGACTTCCTCAGACGGTGCGAAAGATCACCACGGCTGAGAGAAGCGAAATCAGTGTTGCGAGCCACAGGCTCGTAATATCAATGCCTTCCCCGATCGGCAGCGTCGCGATCGGGTCGGTGCCGACGACGCCGATCCACACCAGGTGGATGACGGCGGCGAGCACCAGTGAAATAAACAAACGATCGCCGCGCGTGGTCGGAATGCGCAGCACCCCGACACGCTCGGCCTCGGGATAGGCGATCCCAAGCCAGATCATCACCCCGAGCGTGCAGGCAAGCAGCACGAAGAAGATCGCGGTGGGCCACGTCCAGGCCATCCATGCGATGCTGTCCATGCCTCATCTCCCTCCACACGACGCGTTGCGCTCCCTCTCCCATGGGGAGAGGGCTGGGGTGAGGGGGTACGGTCTCTCGAACGAGCGAAACCCCTTACCCGGATTTGCAGCTTCGCGCCAAATCCGACCTCTCCCCTTGGGAGAGGTGAAAGCGACCCCGGTGATGTCTTCCGATGGTTTCATGTTCATCCTCAGACCCGGCCGAGCGCGAAACCGCGCGCGATGTAGTTGCGGACGAACCAGATCACGAGCGCGCCCGGAATGATGGTGAGCACGCCGGCGGCCGAAAGCAGGCCCCAGTCCATACCCGCGGCCGACACCGTACGCGTCATCACCGCGGCGATCGGCTTGGCATCGACCGATGTCAGCGTGCGCGCGAGCAGCAGCTCGACCCATGAGAACATGAAGCAGAAGAACGCCGCGACGCCGATGCCGCTCGCGATCAAGGGCACCAGGATCTTGATGAAGAAGCGCGGGAAGGAATAGCCGTCGAGGAACGCGGTCTCGTCGATCTCGCGCGGCACGCCGGAGACGAAGCCTTCGAGGATCCACACGGCCAGCGGCACGTTGAAGATGCAGTGCGCCAGCGCCACCGCCCAGGGCGTATCGAACAGGCCGATCGCCGAATACAGATTGAAGAACGGCAGCGCGTAGACCGCCGCCGGCGCCATGCGGTTCGACAGCAGCCAGAAGAACAGATGCTTGTCACCGAGGAAGCGGTAGCGTGAGAACGCATAGGCCGCCGGCAACGCCACCGAGATCGAGATGATGGTGTTGATGATGACGTATTCCAGCGAATTGATGTAGCCGGAATACCAGCTCTCGTCGGTGAAGATGCGCCTGTAGTGCTGCAGCGTCGGTGTGTGCGGCCACAGCGTCATCGTCGAGACGATCTCGGTGTTGGTCTTGAAGCTCATGTTGACGAGCCAGTAGATCGGCAACAGCAGGAAGATCAGGAACAGCGCCATGATCAGGCGACGGCCGGGGATCGAGTGCATCACGCCGCTCCTTCCTTGGCCGGGCGATCGGCGCCGGCATTGGTCATCACGGTGTAAAATACCCAGCACACGATCAGGATGATCAAATTGTAGACCAGCGACAGCGCCGCGGCCTTGCCGAGGTCGAACTGGCCGAGCGCGATCTTGACGAGCTCGATCGAGATGAAGGTGGTCGAGTTGCCCGGCCCGCCACCCGTCACGACGAACGGCTCGGTATAGATCATGAAGCTATCCATGAAGCGCAGCAGCACGGCGATCAGCAGCACGCGGTGCATCTTCGGCAACTGGATCGCCTTGAATACCGCCCAGCGCGAGGCGCCGTCGATCTGCGCCGCCTGGTAATAGGCGTCAGGGATCGACTTGAGGCCGGCGTAGCAGAGCAGCGCAACCAGGCTGGTCCAGTGCCAGACGTCCATCACGATCACGGTGATCCAGGCGTCGACGTCATTGGAGACGTAGTTGTAGTTGATGCCGACGCTGTTCAGCACATAGCCGAGCAGGCCGATGTCCGGCCGGCCGAAGATCTGCCAGATGGTGCCGACCACGTTCCACGGAATCAGAAGCGGCAGCGCCAGGATGACGAGACAGGCCGCGACGCTCCAGCCCTCGCGCGGCATCGACAGCGCGACCACGATGCCGAGCGGCACCTCGATCGCGAGGATCACCGCCGAGAAGAACAGATTGCGCCCGAGCGAGGCCAGGAAACGGCCACCGAGGTCGGTCGAGGGATCGAGCAGCTCCTTGAACCAGCCGACGCCGTTCCAGAAGAACTGGTTGTTGCCGAACGTGTCCTGCATCGAATAGTTCACGACGGTCATCAGCGGCAGGATCGCGGAGAACGCGACCACCAGGAACACCGGCAGCACCAGGAACCAGGCTTTCTGGTTGACTGTCTTGTCCATCAGGCGACCCCCTCGACCAAATGGCTGTCGGCATAAACGTGGATATGCTCGGGATTGAAGATCAGGCCGGCGGCGTTGCCGGAGATCGAGAACCCGGGCGGCACGCGCGCGGCGAATTTGGTATCGCCGACGCGGACGCGGGCAAACTGGATGCGGCCGAGATCGTCGATCCGCTCGATCGCAGCCGATAGCAGGCCGGATGCAGGCGCGGCGATATCGACGAATTCGGGCCGCACGCCGATTTCGATCTTCTTGCCCGCCGGCAGGACGCCGTAGTTGCGGCGGAGCCCGATGACGTGGCCGTCGATCCGCGCCTCGTGGCCGCTCACCTCCGCCGGCACGATGTTCATGCCGGGCGAGCCGATGAAATAGCCGACGAAGGTGTGCGCCGGCTTGTCGAACAGCTCGGCCGGCGTCCCGCTCTGCACCACGCGGCCGTCATGCATGACGACGACGGTGTCGGCGAAGGTCAGCGCTTCGGTCTGGTCGTGGGTGACGTAGATCATCGTGAGGTCGAGCTCGCGATGCAGCGCCTTCAGCTTCGAGCGCAGCTGCCATTTCAGCTCGGGATCGATCACCGTCAGCGGTTCGTCGAACAGTACGGCGGCGACGTCGGAGCGCACCAGGCCGCGGCCGAGCGAGATCTTCTGCTTGGCGTCGGCGGTGAGCCGCGTCGCCTTGCGCTTGAGGTAGGGCGTGAGGTCGAGCAGATCAGCGATCTGCCTGACCCGCGCATCGACATCGGCCTTCGCGACGCCGCGGTTCTTCAGCGGGAAGGCCAGGTTCTGGCCGACCGTCATGGTGTCGTAGATCACCGGGAACTGGAACACCTGCGCGATGTTGCGCTTCTGCGTCGACAGCGGCGTGATGTCCTTGCCGTCGAACAGGATCTGGCCGCGCGACGGCGTCACGATGCCGGAGATCAGATTGAGCAGCGTGGTCTTGCCGCAGCCGGACGGACCGAGCAGCGCATAGGCGCCGCCCTGCCGCCAGGTCATTGTCACCGGCTTCAGCGCGAAAGATTCCAGCGGCGCGTCGTTGCCGTTGTAGGATTGGGCGAGGTCGACGAGGTCAATGCGGGCCATCGGGCATCTCCCTCACTTGCTGTTGTTTGTTGACGCGTTTTCTTCACGCGAACCGCTATGCACTTCGCTTGAAAACGCTGTCGTGGGCGAAGCGACGAGGCGGTCGGCCGCGTCGAACACGAAGACATTGTCGGGATCGAGCGCGGCGTCGAGCACCTGCCCGGGTTCATATTCGTGCACGCCGTGCAGCACCGCGACCCAGTTCGAGCCATGAACGTGGAGATGGATG